>NZ_JAOQJC010000001.1 GCF_025567625.1 Paenibacillus sp. J5C2022
TGTGGGCCGATATTGAAATTAGACAAGCATATGGAAAATGATCAACTTTCGAAGGCTGGGCATGAATTGACAATGGTCATGAATATGTCAATGGGAATGATGTCCAGTAATTGCGTTTGTCGTCGCCGCTATCTTCGAGCAGTAGAGCAATTATTTTGTGAAAAAGATAAAAAAGAAGCAGGAATTCAGCGCTGTCTCCGAGAACTGGTACGTACGCACAATCGAATAGCGTGTGAATGGCAGACATAATGACGCAGAAGCAGTGCAACGCACTGCTCCCTGCGTCATTCGTCATGTTACAGCCCAATTTTTTGAAAAAGAAGAAGGAGCGGAGGGAATTCATGTTGCGTTTTGAAAAACTGGCAAGGATAACGGTGTGGATGACGCTTGCAGTGTGTCTGATTGGCGCTGCCATACCTGACGTGTTGGCGAAGGTGGACGATGCAGAGGTAATCGACGTGCTCCGAGAGGAATCCGGGTATCGATTGAAGATGCCGGCATATGCGGGAATGGTGGAAGTGGAGTCGGAAGACTCCAGCCGTCATCCCTTGCAGGTGGAAGCGGTGGAGCTGCACGCTCCGGAGTGGGACGAGCATGGCGAGACCGTCTTGTTCCAACTGCTGGCGCAAAATCCGGAAGCGGATAGAGTTGCGCTCTATGTCAGCCTGTACAGCTACGGGAAGATTGATTACGTCGAAAGCGAGCTTAAAGACGGGGAAATGGCCTACAAGCTGGACAAAGCGACATTGGCGATGATCGGAAATCGCTTGATATCGTTGCAGTTCTCGGTTCTCGACCAGCAAGGGGAGGTCATCTTCGAAGCTCACGACATCCACTTCCGGTTCGCAGACAACGCCGTAGGGGCGATCGGCGATGCTCCGGTTAAGGCTAAGCCGGCATCGTCCCGGGTACTGGTTGACGGCAAGACGGTCGTATTCGAAGCCTATACGATTGGCGGGAACAATTACTTCAAGCTGCGGGACGTTGCGATGGCGCTGAACGGAAGCGCCAAGCGATTCGCTGTGGCGTGGGACGCGGATTCCGCTTCGATCGACCTGTTGCCGGGAGACGCTTATCAGCCTGTCGGGAATGAACTGAAGGCGGGGGCCGATGTGGCGGCGAAGCGAGGGAAGCCGGCTTCGGCATCGCTGTATCTGGATGGCGTGCAAGTGCTGGCGGCCGCTTACAACATTGAAGGAAGCAACTATTATAAGCTGAGGGACATCGCAAGGGCGATAGACTTCCAAGTGGGGTGGGATGCGGACTCAAGAACCGTGAGCCTCGTCACGAAGGAGCGCTATTCCGAGCAGTAATGTCTGACAAGGAAATATACTTGACAGCGGTATAGGCCTTCGTGTATGATAAGTAGCGTTGCATCACTGTCAAGGGAATGACCTTGACGGCCTGATCATAGCAATGGAATAGGGGGCAATGAAGGATGACCATGCAGGAACCGGATGCCCTGGCGAAGACGACAAGAATGAACTTGCTGCTGGACTTCTATGACAGCTTATTGACGGAGAAGCAGCGCACCATACTTACTTATTATTACCGCGACGACTTCTCGCTAGGCGAGATCGCGCTGGAATTCGATATTAGCCGTCAGGCAGTGTATGATAATATAAAGCGCGCGGAAGGCGCGCTGGAAGGTTACGAGAGCAAGCTGGGTCTGTTGATCAGGCATGAGCGGCTGCTTCGGCTGACGGAGCTGCTGGAGGAACGGCTTGATGCGATAGCGATGGAGGAATCGGATAAGCAATCCCTGAAGGAGGCTATCGCACAATTTCGCAACGATGAGGAATCGGCAATAGGAGGTGGCGACAGATCATGGCAGCATTTGAAAGCTTGAGCAGCCGACTGCAGAGCGTATTCAGCAAGCTGAAGGGCAAAGGCAAAGTATCGGAAAGCGACGTTAATGATGCAATGCGCGAGGTGCGTCTGGCGCTTCTGGAAGCCGACGTCAACTTCAAGGTCGTGAAGGAATTCATAGCCAAGGTGAAGGAGCAGGCCGTCGGACTGGAAGTGTCGAAGAGCTTCACTCCAGGCATGGTCGTCGTTGACATTGTCAATAAAGAATTGACGGAGTTAATGGGTGGTACGCAAGCCAAGCTGGCGAAGGCGAACAAGCCGCCCACCATTATTATGATGGCGGGTCTGCAGGGCGCGGGCAAGACGACGACGACAGGCAAGCTTGCGAAGCTCCTGCAGAAGGGCAATCACAAGCCGCTTCTCGTCGCGTGCGACATCTATCGTCCCGCTGCGATCAAGCAGCTGCAGGTGCTGGGAGACAGCATTGCCGCTCCCGTCTTCTCCATGGGAGACCAAGTCTCTCCGGTGCAGATCGCCGAAGAGGGCTTGCGCCATGCCAAGGAGAACGGCAACGACTATGTCATCATCGATACGGCGGGCCGCCTTCATATTGACGAAGCGCTTATGGAGGAGCTGAAGCAGATCCATGCCGTGGTGAAGCCCGATGAAGTGCTGCTCGTAGTGGATGCGATGACGGGCCAGGATGCGGTGAACGTGGCCAAGAGCTTCCATGAGCAATTGGAGCTGACCGGCGTCGTGCTGACGAAGCTGGACGGCGATACAAGGGGCGGTGCCGCGCTGTCCGTCAAATCCGTTACTGGATGTCCCATTAAATTCGCCGCGATGGGCGAGAAGATCGACTCCCTGGAGCCGTTCCATCCCGAGCGGATGGCTTCGCGAATTCTTGGCATGGGGGATATGCTGTCACTGATCGAGAAGGCGCAGGCCGGCATCGATGCCGAGAAGGCGGCAGAGATGGAACGGAAGATGCGTACGGCTGAGTTCACATTCGACGATTTTCTGGATCAGATGGAGCAGGTCCGCAAGCTGGGACCGCTGGATCAGATTATGGATATGCTTCCCGGCATGGGCAAGATGAAGGGCAGCATGAAGGATATGAAGGTGGACGAGAAGCAGCTTGGCCGGGTGGAAGCGATCGTCCGTTCCATGACGAAGGAAGAGAAGAGCAAGCCGGAATTGCTCAACCATAGCAGGCGCAAGCGGATTGCCGCCGGAAGCGGCGCCACGATCGTAGAAGTGAACCGCTTGATCAAGCAATTCGACGACATGCGCCGCATGATGAAGCAATTCTCCTCCATGATGGGGCCGAAAGGACCGAAAGGCATGAAGGGCGGTCGCAAAGGGCTGAAAGGCCTCATGGGCAAAAATATGAAATTTCCGTTTTGACGGCAGCTTGACCGCTGCCGACTAATTGAAGGAGGTGAATGATAATGGCAGTACGTATTCGCTTGAAACGTATGGGTGCGCACAAAGCGCCATTCTACCGCGTTGTTGTATCGGATTCCCGTTCCCCGCGCGATGGACGTTTTATTGAAGAGATCGGTACTTATAATCCAGTCGCTCAGCCAGCTCAAGTTTCCATTAACGAAGAGAAGGCTCTGAAGTGGCTTCAAACAGGAGCGCAAGCTTCTGATACCGTTCGCGATCTTCTTTCCAAAGCTGGTGTTCTGAAGAAGTTCCATGAGCTTAAGCAACAGAAATAACTGTTGAGTAGCGGAGGGCTTTGTTATGAAAGAATTAATTCTTGTCATTGCGAAGGCTTTGGTGGATCATCCGGATGAAGTGCGCGTGGAGGTAAGGGACGACGACCGCAGTACGGTTTACGAGCTGACGGTTCACCCTCGCGATGTCGGCAAGATTATCGGCAAGGGAGGGCGCATTGCCAAGGCGATGCGGACCGTTGTAACCTCGGCATCTGTGAAATCGGGCAAGCGGGTAATCGTAGACATTAACTCATAAGCGCATATGCCATGAGGGTCGGGATGTATATGTCCTGGCCCTCTTCTGCATGTTATAATGAACAGACTACATAATTAGAGGGATGAATGGCATGAACGGAAACTGGTATACGGTCGGCATCATTGTCAATACGCATGGCATACGAGGCGATCTGAAGGTTGTCTCCAAGACGGACTTCCCCGAGGAGAGATTCGCGCCGGGCAGCTCCCTTATGATGGTGTCGGATGATGAGAAGCAGTCCGTGCCCGTCACGATCGCTTCTTCCCGCGCCCATAAGAGCATGTACATCGTCAAGCTGGAAGGCTACGGCAACATTAATGAAGTCGAGACATATAAAGGCTGGATATTGAAGGTGTCGGAGGAGCAGCAAGGGGATCTGGATGAAGGCCAGTATTATTACCATGAGATCATCGGCTGCCGCGTCGTAACGGAAGCTGGAGAGCAACTCGGAGCTATATCCGAAATATTGAGTCCAGGCGCCAATGACGTATGGGTGGTGGAGCGCCCCAAAGGAGCCGGCAAGCCGATCCTGCTGCCTGTCATCGATGAGGTCGTGAAGTCGGTGGATGTGAAGGAGAAGGTTGTGACGGTCTCTCTAATGGAAGGGCTGGTCTAGCAATGAGAATCGACGTCCTCACTTTGTTCCCGGAGATGTTCGAAGGAGTGTTAAACGCCAGCATATTGGGAAAAGCGCGTCAGAAGGGCATTGTAGCTCTGGAGGCGGTTAACTTCAGGGAGTATTCCGAGAGCAAGCATAAAACGGTAGACGACTATCCCTATGGGGGCGGCGGGGGCATGGTGCTGAAGCCGGAGCCTGTATTCTCCGCGGTAGAAGACTTGCAGGAGAAGTCGAAGACTGCGCCGAGGGTAGTGTTGATGTGCCCGCAAGGCGAGCCCTTCACACAGCGAAAAGCGGAGGAGCTGGCCGGTGAACAACACTTGGTGCTCATATGCGGTCACTACGAAGGCTACGATGAGCGCATTCGGGAGCATCTCGTGACGGACGAGCTGTCTATCGGCGATTACGTGCTCACTGGAGGGGAGATTCCCGCTATGGCGGTCATCGACAGCGTAGTCCGCTTGTTGCCCGGTGTGCTGGGCAATGAATCGTCGGCCGTTACGGATTCTTACAGCACCGGACTGCTGGAGCATCCTCATTATACACGCCCCCCTGAATTCAGGGGCTGGAGCGTGCCGGAGGTGCTGCTGTCGGGTCATCATGAGAACATTGAGCGGTGGAGACGGGAGCAATCGCTGATGCGCACGCTGTCGCGGCGTCCCGATCTGCTGGGCGATGCGGAGCTGACGGACAAGGAACGAAAGTGGCTTGCGGAGAGAAGTGCCGCAACAAATAAATAAATATTGATTTCATGCCCGTCTTATGGTAATATTTCTAATGTTGTTTGTATAGTCGGACGGTCCGCTATAAGTGATGATGGAATCAATGGGGATTGCTGGAGCTTATAAGAACGTCTATGGTGGAAGGAGTGAACCCGAATGAGCATTGTACAAGAAATTACGAAAGAACAGATTCGCCAAGACATTCCCGCGTTTCGCCCTGGCGACACGTTGAAAGTGCACGTAAAGGTTATCGAGGGATCCCGCGAGCGTATCCAGCTGTTCGAAGGCGTTGTAATCAAACGTCGTGGCGGCGGTATTAGCGAGACTTTTACTGTTCGCAAAATTTCTTACGGTGTTGGCGTGGAGAGAACATTCCCGCTTCACTCGCCGAAGATCGACAAGATCGAAGTGGCTCGCCGCGGTAAAGTGCGTCGCGCTAAGCTGTACTATCTGCGCAGCCTGCGTGGCAAGGCGGCAAGAATTAAAGAGATTCGTTAAGATGAAACGTCAAGAGGGGCTTGCAAAGACAAGCTCCTTTTCGTTTTTTATGCAAATTACGTACAAGAAGAGAGGGCATGCATATGGATTCGCAGCATCCAAACGACGAACAGGAAACGAAGCGTGATCAACCTTTGACTGAACCGTTAAATCCTCAGCATGCTGATGACGCATCGCCCGAAGGGAAAGCTTCGCGCAAGAGCAATTCCGCCTACAAGGAAATTGTGGAGTGGATTAAAGCGCTGGCCATAGCAGTCGTGCTGGTATTTATCATTCGTCAATTCCTATTCTCTCCTTTTATTGTAGATGGACCATCCATGCAGCCTAACTTTGAGACGGGCGAACGCTTGATCGTCAACAAAATATTATACAGATTCAGAGAGCCGGAGTTCGGAGAAGTCGTTGTATTCGACGTGCCGGAGCAGAACAGAAAGTTCATTAAACGGGTCATCGGCGTGCCGGGCGACCGGATTCGCGTCGAGGGCGACGATCTGTACATTAACGATCAAAAAATGGAAGAGCCGTATATTAAAGAAGCGATTGAGAAAAGCCGGGCAAATGGGGAACTATATAACGGGATCGGTACCCGATACAACTTCCCTAACGATTCCTTCAAGGAAACGACTGTGCCGGAAGGCATGATATTCGCTCTCGGCGATAACAGAGGCAACAGCACAGACAGCCGGGCGATCGGCTTCGTGTCGGAGGATGAAATTGTAGGTCGAGCCGACGTCATCTTCTGGCCGCTTAACAAAATCGAATTCATTAAGCACAATTATTAGTTAGGGTGAAGCAAGCCATGACCATACAATGGTTCCCGGGCCATATGACCCGGGCGAGAAGACAAATACAGGACAAGCTGAAGCTGATCGATATCGTAATCGAGCTGCTTGACGCCCGCGTTCCGCTATCCAGCCGCAATCCCATGATTGACGAGGTGCTGCAAGGAAAACCAAGGCTGATCGTCTTGAATAAAAGCGATCTTGCCGACGCCACGGCTACGGAACAGTGGAAGGCTTACTTCCAGCATGAAGGCCACGTCTGTCTGGCGGTCGATTCCTCTACCGGCAGCCATGTCGGCGAAATTCCCCATAAGGCCAGAGAAATTCTGCATGAGATGATTGCGAAGCAGCAGGCCAAAGGGATGAATCCAAGAGCCGTAAGAGGGCTGATTGTCGGCATTCCCAATGTTGGCAAGTCTACGCTGATCAACCGTCTCGCAGGACGGAATATTGCGGCGACTGGCGATAAGCCAGGCGTGACGAAAGGGCAGCAGTGGATCAAGGTCGGTAGCGAGATGGAGCTGCTGGATACGCCGGGCATATTGTGGCCGAAGTTCGAGGATCAGCAGGTTGGGTATCGGCTTGCGATGACCGGAGCGATCAAGGAGCAGGTGCTGCATATCGACGACATTGCCTTCTATGCCATACGGGAATTGCTGGGTCGCTACTGGGCGGAACTGAAGGCTAGATACGGCCTGGAGCTGGATAGACCTGACGATCCTGAAGATAATGAAGCGATCGTATCGGTAATGGAAGGAATAGGCCGCAAGCGCGGTTGTCTCGTCAGTGGCGGCCATGTCGATCTGGAGAAAGCGTCCGGCATTATACTGCGCGATCTTCGGGCAGGCAAGCTGGGACGGATTACGCTGGAGATGCCTTATGACGATATGCCTGCACGGGAGCAATAGAGTGTATTCCTCATGGGAGCGAGGGAGCAAGGGAGTAGATGTCAAGTGCTGCAATACGAAGAAATATTATGGGATGACGGGCATGCCTCTGTCGCAGGGGTCGACGAGGTAGGCCGAGGTTGTCTGTTCGGTGATGTTGTTGCAGGCGCGGTTATCCTGCCTCCGCATCTCGTAATCGACGGCATCAACGATTCCAAGAAGCTTAGTGAGAAGAAGCGGGAAGAGTTGTTCGCCATCATAACGGAGCAATGCGTTGCTTGGTCTGTCGCACGCGTCGACGCGCGAACGATCGATGAGATCAACATTAAGCAGGCCGCTCGGCTCGCCATGAAGCTAGCGGTGCAATCACTCGCCGTTCCGGCGGAATACTTGTTGGTGGATGCGGAGCAGGTTGATCTGGATGTGCCGCAGCA
Source organism: Paenibacillus sp. J5C2022 (assembly GCF_025567625.1). Taxonomy (GTDB): domain Bacteria; phylum Bacillota; class Bacilli; order Paenibacillales; family Paenibacillaceae; genus Pristimantibacillus. The sequence goes on from NZ_JAOQJC010000001.1 coordinate 7,732, forward strand.
AGGCATCGTGAAGGGCGACGCGAACAGCCAATCCATCGCCGCGGCGTCTATCGTGGCGAAAGTGACAAGAGACAGACTATGCCTGCAGGAATGGGAAGAGCAGTTCCCGCAATATGGCATTGCCGTACATAAAGGCTACGCTACCAAGCAGCACCGGGAGATGCTGCTGCAGCATGGCCCCAGCTCGCTGCATCGCCGCACGTTCTTGAAGAAGCTGCTTGGAGATGTTTGAATACGATCGTACCAATCGCCCCTTTGAGGCAGTGCGGATTCCCGCCGCTAGCCTTGAACGGGCGATTTTTCGGTATCCCTACAGGCGAAGGGGACCGAAGCCGATATAATAAGTACTAAGTATGAAGCAAGCGTGTTAGCGTTCGGAGGAGTTGGGCCAATGAATATCAGTCAAATGATGAGAGGATTACTGGGGGATGCGGTGAGCGGCGAGACCCGCGCCATGGAGCTGAAGGTAGGTCAGGTCGTGAGGGGCGTCGTCATGAAGTTGCTGGATAATAATGAAGCGATTGTACAGATCAACGGGGTCACGATACGGGCGAAGCTGGAGATGCCGCTGCAAGCGGGACAGTCGGCTTACTTGCAGGTACAACCGGAATCCAGAGGCTCTATGGTCGTGCTGAAGGGGGTCGACCCCGGCGCGCTTGGGCTGGCGGACGGCGCGCTGCGAGATCTGGTAAAGCTGCTCGGTCTGCCGGACGGCAGATGGGCGGAGGAGTTGGTCAAGGGGCTGCGAAGCGAAGGCATTCCGTTCGACAGGGAGACAGGCCGCGCATTCCGTCAAGCGGTGACTGTCATGCCGGGAGGCATGCAGCATGAGCAGTGGATTGAGGCTGCCGCCGCCGCGTTCAAGAGGGGATTGCCGATGACGGCTGGCTCGATAGCCGCCATGCATCAGCTTATGTTCGGACAGCAGCTCCATACGCTGCTGGATACGATGCGCGGCCAGTTGCTCGGCTTATCGCAGCAGCAAGCGCAAGGCACTCTGCAAGCGGCTCTGCCGGCCGCAGGTGCAGAGACAGGGCAGGCTGCAGTAACACGACTGCTTACGCTGCTGGAGGGGGGAGAGCAGCTTCTGCGCGCCCTGGGGAGTTCTGCGGCGCCCGGGGAGGGCTCTGTCGCTGCCAAGGGGCAAGGAGCAGCCCTGCAGATGCAACCGCCGGGAGGGGGCATGCGAGAGGCGGCAGTACAGGCTCCTGCGGCAGCGCTTAACGCGATGATGGCCGACGAAGGGGGCGGTTTGTCGTCAAGCAAGCCGAATCCTTCGGGCAACTGGCTGGGAAGCATGATGAAATGGCTCGGCGTCGACCATGAACACCTGCTCGCCAAATCCGTAGCGATGGACCAAGCTGGCGCCTCATCGCCAAGAACGGCCGATGGAGCGGCTGCAGGCTCGGCAGCAAGGGCCGGCATAGCGGGGGCCGAGAACCAGATGTCTGCCGGGAACGGCCAGGTAACCAGACAAGAGGGAGCGAACGGCGGAGCGGCGGAGGCGCAGCAAGCCGGTACTAGAGCGCAAGCTGCTGCAGGTGCAGCTTCAGCGGCTTCGAGTGCGTCTGCCGGAACGATAGCGGCTCAGGCGGCAGGTGCGGAAGCGCCCTCGCAAGAGGCGGGTGGCAGACCGGCGCCTGCCCAGACACCGGGAAGCGCGCCGATGCAGCATGCAGTCGCTGGTGAGCGGCCGTTGACGGAAGCTGTCCCGCAGCCTGCTGCCGGAGGAGCTGCAACGTCGGGAATGGCTGCGCAGGAAGCGCAAGTTCCGGATACGATGAAGAGTGCGCTGCTCCAGTTGATTCATGCGACCGACATCCCTGCTACTGTCAAGGAGACGGCCCAGCAACTGCTGAATCAGATTACCGGTCAGCAGCTGCTTATGACGCCGGAGCGGAACAGCTCCGTGTTGTCGCATGTAACGATGTTCATTCCGATCCATGACGGAGATGGCAGGGAGACAGCTTCCGTACATATCCAGACAAGGCGGGGGCGGCGAGGCGAGCTTGATGCCGACAACTGCCGTCTGCTGTTCGATCTGTCCATGCGCACGCTGGGCAATATGCTGGTGGATGTTCATGTCATGGACAAAATTGTCAGCTTGAACATATGGAACGACCACCCGTACATGGAAGGAATGCTGGAGGAGTTCAGGGACGATATGGGAGAGCGGATTGGAGCGGCGGGCTACCAGCTGTTGTCGCTGCGAACGACACCATTGCCGAAGGAAGGGGATATTGCTGCTGAAGCTCCGGCGAAGAAGAAGCTTCAGCAGCCGCCGGACTTGGCCCAGTTCACATCGACCCGTTACCGAGGAGTTGATCTGAAAGTATGACGAAGGAGCAAGAGGGGAGCGAACAGTCGGCGCGTCCTGCCATCCGCAAGGCGGTTGCATTGAAGTACGAGCCCGGCGAGAAGACTGTGCCAGTACTCGTTGCGAAGGGAAGCGGCGAGCTCGCAGATCGCATCGTGGAGAAAGCAAGGGAGAGCGGAGTCCCGTTGCAAGAGGATGCTTCGCTTGTGGAAGTATTGTCCAAGCTGGATGTCGATCAGGAAATTCCTCCTGAGCTATATACGCTGGTCGCGGAGATTTTAAGCTTCGTGTACCGGTCCGACCGGAGGGCGAGGGAGATGCAGCATGAGCTTTGACAGAGGGGCCGTCGGAAGAATAGGGGAGGAGGCAGCATGCCGTCTGCTGGAATCGGCGGGTTACGCCATTGTGGAACGGAATTGGCGCTGCAAGCTTGGTGAGCTGGATATTGTCGCTCGTCAAGGCGATGTGCTTGTTATCGTGGAGGTGAGGACGAGGCGAACCGCTACATTGGGACGATACGGAATGGCGGAGGAGTCCGTCGGCTTCCGCAAGAAGATGAAGCTGAGAAGTCTGGCCCAGGCCTATGTGAAGACGCTGAAGCAGCCGGCCCAGCGCCTTCGGTTCGACGTCATCGCCATCTATATCGGAGATGACGGGAAGATGGAGAGATATAAGCATTACGAATACGCATTCTAGATTCAATCAAGGCTCAACTCTCCGATAAGATATCGCTTCGGCAACATGCTCCGAACGAACGGAGTCGCAATCTTCAAGATCGGCAATCGTCCTCGCCAGCTTCAATATCCGGTCATAAGCCCGCATGCTGATGCCCAGCGCTTCGAAAGCGTTGTCCAGCAGCATGCGGGCGTCGGCATGCAATGCGGCGGCGCGCAGAAGTCCGCTCCCTGTAAGCTCGCTGTTGAAGCGGACTCCGTATGTCCGGTTGCGCTCCAGCTGCCTCGTGCGTGCGGCAACGACCTGCCGCTGCAGCTCGACAGTCGTGAGCCCGCGCTCTCCGGCCCGATGCTGATCGAAGCGGGGGCGGGGCACCTCCAGCTGCAGATCGATCCGATCCAGGAGCGGTCCCGACAGCTTGGAGCGGTAACGGGCGATCGAAGTCGGACTGCATGTGCATATCTTCTCGCCATGCTCATAGCCGAAGTAGCCGCATGGGCAGGGGTTGTAAGATACGGCCAGCATCAGATTGGCCGGGAACTGCACAGTCGCCCGGGAGCGGGAGATGGTGACGATGCGGTCCTCCAGCGGCTGCCGGAGCAGCTCAAGAACGGCGCGAGGGAATTCGGGCAGCTCATCCAGGAACAGGATGCCGCGATGCGCCAGCGTCACTTCTCCGGGCTTGGGGATGGAGCCTCCGCCGATCATGCCTCCGGCCGATATGGAATGGTGCGGGGCACGGAAGGGAGGGCTCGCCATAAGCCCTCTCGCCCCATCCGACAGCTTGCCCGCAACGCTGTAGATCTTCGTCACCTCAAGCGCTTCTTCTTCGACGAGAGGCGGCAGAATGCCGGGCAATCGGCGGATCATCATTGTTTTGCCCGTTCCGGGCGGTCCGCACAGTAGAATGTTATGCTTGCCGCTCGCGGCAATGAGCATGGCCCGCTTCGCTTGCTGCTGCCCGATCACATCATGAAAGTCGAGTCCGTCCTGCGGGGGAGAGTCGGGAAGGCGACGCTTGCCGCTGTCCGCTGCGGCATGACGAAGCCGCTCCCAGCCCCGCTCCGCGCCTCCGCCCGCCAGTTCATGCAGATGCGTCAAGCCATACAGCTCCATACCGGATATCCATGCCGCCTCTTGCACGTTGCCTGCCGGAAGGAGCACGCGGCTGATACCGCTTCGCTTCGCCCGCTCCAGCATGGCAAGTACGCCCGGCACCGGGCCGATGGAACCGCTAAGCGACAGCTCGCCGATAAGAAGCGTGTCCTTGAAGGGAGCGCCGCCCAATTGTCCGCTTGCGGTCAGGATGCCAGCGGCGATTGCCACATCGAAGGCAGTGCCCTCCTTGCGCAGATCCGCCGGTGCAAGGTTCACCGTGATCCGTTCCATCGGAAAGTTGAAGCCGCTGTTCTTCAGCGCAGCGCGAACCCGTTCTACCGATTCCCGCACGGCGGGGTCGGGCAAGCCGACGATATGCACCTGGGGCAATCCGTTGCTGATGTCCACTTCCACACAGATATTTTTACCTTCTACTCCGAATACACTGGCACTGTGTATGGCATTGTACACAAAAAAAGCACCTCCATTGTTTACGAATGAAGGTGCTTCCTCACATTTAACGTTTATCGACAGAATATCTCAAAACATGTTCGGATGTCAATCTGTGCGGAGCGATTATTTGGCAAGCTTTAGGCCATACTAGTTGTCGTGGCTTTATTTCATCTCATTTTGAGATGATATCCATATCAAAAAAGCCTATGGATTCTGTCAGAAAAATAAGGTGCAAGTCGTCGAAAGATGCTACAATAAGAAAAGTTTGTGTGTACATATGACTGATAAGAGTCTGTGAAATGGAGGATTTCAACATGAACATCCATGAGTATCAAGGGAAAGCGGTACTGAAGCAGTATGGTGTAGTCGTGCCGGAGGGCAAGGTGGCATTCACCGTCGACGAGGCGGTTGAAGCGGCCAAGGAGCTCGGCACTTCCGTTGTGGTCGTAAAAGCGCAAATTCATGCGGGCGGCCGCGGCAAAGCAGGCGGTGTCAAGGTTGCAAAAAATCTGGACGAGGTTCGTGCATACGCAAGCGAGATTCTGGGCAAGACGCTTGTTACACATCAAACAGGTCCTGAAGGCAAGGAAGTTAAGCGCCTTCTTATTGAACAAGGATGCGATATAAAGAAAGAATATTACATCGGCGTGGTGCTTGATCGCGCAACAGGCCGCGTAACGATGATGGCCTCCGAAGAGGGCGGCACGGAAATCGAGGAAGTGGCGGAAGCGACTCCAGAGAAGATTTTCAAGGAAGTCATCGATCCCGCCGTCGGCATGCAAGCATTCCAGGCGCGCAAGCTGGCGTATGCCATCAACATTCCGAAGGAGCTTGTGAACAAGGCTGTGAAGTTCATGCTTGCTCTGTACACGGCTTTCGTCGAGAAGGACTGCTCCATTGCGGAGATCAATCCGCTCGTTGTAACCGGCGACGGCAACGTGATGGCGCTTGACGCCAAGCTGAACTTCGACTCCAATGCGCTGTACCGTCACAAGGACATTCTGGAGTTGCGCGATCTGGACGAAGAGGATCCGAAGGAAATCGAAGCGTCCAAGTACGACCTGAGCTACATCGCGCTTGACGGCAACATCGGCTGCATGGTTAACGGCGCAGGCCTTGCGATGGCTACGATGGACATTATCAAATATTACGGCGGCGACCCTGCGAACTTCCTGGACGTAGGGGGCGGCGCGACGAAAGAGAAAGTAACGGAAGCTTTCAAAATCATTCTGTCCGACGAAAAAGTAAAAGGCATCTTCGTCAACATCTTCGGCGGCATTATGAAATGCGATATTATTGCCGAAGGCGTCGTGGCTGCCGCGAAAGAGCTTGGCCTTGACCGCCCGCTCGTCGTACGCCTCGAAGGCACGAACGTGGAATTGGGCAAGAACATTCTGAACGAATCCGGCTTGAATATCGTAGCAGCTGACTCCATGTCCGACGGTGCGCAGAAGATCGTTGCCCTCGTGAAATAAGCTTGATTGCGGCTCTACTAATAAGACTACCTCTATCGCGTATAGAATTCATTCAGGGGATGTGAGTTAAGTTGAGTATACTGGTAAACAAAGATACAAAGGTGATCACACAAGGCATCACGGGCGAGACTGGCAAGTTTCACGCGAAAGGTGCGCTGGACTACGGTACTCAAATGGTGGGCGGCGTAACACCGGGTAAAGGCGGAACCAATGTGGACATTACGCTGGAGAGCGGCTCCACCGTCTCTCTTCCAGTGTTCAATACGGTACAGGAGGCCGTTACGGCTACCGGTGCTAACGCTTCCGTTATATACGTACCGCCGGCATTCGCGGCGGACGCCATTATGGAGGCAGTTGACGCGGAGCTCGATCTCGTCATCTGCATCACAGAAGGTATTCCGGTGCTGGACATGGTGAAAGTGAAGCGTTATATGGAAGGCAGCAAGACCGTTCTGATCGGACCTAACTGCCCTGGCGTTATTACACCTGGCGAATGCAAGATCGGCATTATGCCTGGCTATATCCATACGATAGGCCATGTAGGCGTCGTATCCAGATCCGGAACGCTCACATACGAAGCCGTTCATCAGCTTACCACTCGCGGCATTGGACAATCGTCCGCTGTAGGTATTGGCGGCGACCCGGTGAAAGGCTCCGAGTTTATCGACATATTGAGTCGCTTCAATGACGATCCCGATACGTATGCCGTGATCATGATCGGTGAAATCGGCGGTACGGCCGAGGAAGAAGCAGCTGAGTGGATTAAAGCGAACATGAAGAAGCCGGTTGTCGGCTTTATCGGCGGCGCTACAGCGCCTCCAGGGAAGCGCATGGGCCATGCGGGCGCCATCATTTCCGGCGGTAAAGGAACAGCAGCCGAGAAAATTGCAACTTTGGAAGCATGCGGCATTAAAGTGGCTCCAACGCCTTCCGACATGGGCTCCACGCTCGTAAGCGTCCTGGAGGAGCAAGGACTTCTGGAGAAGTGCACGACAGTCAAATCTTCTTAATCGAAGAGATGTAATTTATGAGGCAAGCAGCCTTTCGGCGTCAAGGACGTCCGGAGGGCTGTTTTTTTCGTTTTGTCATACATGTACTGGAAAAAATGTTGAAATTGCATGAAAGAAATGAAAAGGTTGACTTGCATTCTGCAGCCGTGTAAGACACAATAGAAAAGTATGCAAGCCAGCCCTAATGAACCTATTCAGGAGAGAGGGTTGGTGGACATGGATACATGGCAGCAGCAAGAGAAAGAAATGGTGCTAGCCTTTCATGAGATTCCCGGAATTGGCTGGCACGCCATTAAGAAGGCGGTCAAGCATCAGTTATGGCGCAAAGAGAATTGGACGCGAGACGATCTGCTGGATATCGGCCTTCGTCCCGGTCAAGCTCAGAAGGCTGCGGACTACTTCCGGGAGCATGCATGGCGCAGCACAACTTCAGGATCATTGAAGATGAAGCATTGCGGTGCTTCCATTCTGACACCTTATGACGCTCAGTATCCAACGCTGCTGAAGGAATGCCCGCAGCCCCCATGGGTACTGTATGCGATTGGAAGGTTGGAGCTGCTGGAGAGACCTGCAGTTGCGATTGTTGGCACAAGGGTGCCGACAGCATATGGCAGGCATGTAGCAACAGTAATGGCAAGGAAGCTGTCTGCAGCAGGATTGACCATCGTTAGCGGACTGGCCAGAGGCATCGACAGTCGGGCGCACGAGGCGGCTCTGGAGGAGAGGGGCGGGACGATTGCCGTATTGCCTACACCGATCGACGATTGCTATCCCCCTCAGAACGAATCGCTGTATCGGCGCATCGCGGAGCGCGGACTGCTTCTATCGGAGACTCCGCTGGGCTCCGGGCTGCATCCCGGTCAATTCCACCAGCGCAATCGTGTCATTGCGGGACTTTCCAGAGCGGCGATCGTCGTAGAAGGAGCCAGTCGAAGCGGTTCACTTATTACGGCTGCTCACGCGCGCGACATGGATCGGGAGCTGTTCGCGGTTCCGGGGCCGATCAACTCGCCCAGGAGCGAAGGCCCTAATGAACTGATTGCGAAGGGGATGGCCATCCTTATGCATTCTGCAGAGCAAGTGTTCCAGGAATTGCTGTGGCTGCGCGGAATGGTGGAGGCTTGCGACAGGGCGGAGGGGCAGCATGACAGCGCAGCATCCGCAGCGAAGGAGGCGGAGCCGGCGACTTCGGAGGAACGGAAGGTATTGGCGCTGCTGTGCGAGCGCCCTATGAGCCTCGATGAGCTTCAGGAGCTAACGGCGTTTCCATTTGGACATTTGAGCTCCATTCTGCTAAATTTATGTATAAAACGAAGGATCGAGCAGCAAGCGGGATCCTTATACATGGTATTGTAACTTGTCGTAGAGAGAGGAGGCACCTCACATGGCAGATTCATTGGTTATCGTGGAATCACCTGCTAAAGCCAAAACGATCGGCAAATATTTGGGAAGCAAATATATCGTGAAAGCGTCTATGGGTCATATTCGGGATTTGCCTAAGAGCCAGATCGGCGTTGAGGTCGAGAACGAATTTAAGCCTAAATATATTACAATTAGAGGCAAGGGCAACGTATTGAAAGAGCTGAAGGATGCGCGGAAGAAAGTGAAGCATGTGTATCTGGCGGCTGACCCCGATCGCGAAGGCGAGGCGATCGCGTGGCATCTTGCTCATTATCTGGAGCTTAACGAAACGGATACCTGTCGTGTAGTGTTTAATGAAATAACGAAGCAAGCCGTTAAGGAGGCGTTCAAGACGCCTCGCAAAATTAATATGGATCTCGTTAACGCGCAGCAAGCGAGACGGATACTGGATCGGCTGGTCGGCTACAAGATTAGTCCGCTGCTGTGGAAGAAAGTGAAGAAAGGCTTATCGGCAGGCCGCGTGCAATCCGTAGCCGTCAAGCTGATTATTGACCGGGAGAACGAGATCGACGCGTTCATTCCTGAAGAGTACTGGTCGATTACGGCCAAGCTGCAGCATGGAGGAAAACCGTTCGAAGCGAAATTCCATAGCTTGAACGGGTCGAAGAAGGAGCTTGGCAACCAGGCCGAAGTACAGGAGATTCTGAAGGGAATCGAGGGCAAGGACTTCGTCGTAGCCAATGTGAAGGAGAAGGAGCGTCTGCGCAATCCGGCGCCGCCGTTCATTACCAGCTCCTTGCAGCAGGAAGCCGCGCGCAAGATCGGCTTCCGCGCGTCCAAGACGATGTCGGTCGCACAGCAGCTCTATGAAGGAGTGGAGCTGGGCAAAGAAGGAACGGTCGGTCTTATTACGTATATGAGAACCGATTCTACCCGGATATCACCAGTGGCCCAAGAAGAGGCCAAGACGTATATTTCCGAGAAGTATGGTGCGGATTATGTGCCGGAGCAGCCACGCGTCTATACGAAGAAGAACAGCAACGCGCAGGATGCGCACGAAGCGATTCGTCCGACGTCCATTATGCGCGATCCCGATACGATGAAGCCATTCTTGTCGCGAGACCAGATAAGGCTCTACAAGCTCATCTGGGAGCGATTTGCTTCTAGCCAGATGGCTTCAGCCGTACTGGATACGATGACGGTAGATTTGCAATGCGGCGATTCAACTTTCCGCGCTACCGGCTCCAAGATCAAATTCGCGGGCTTTATGAAGGTGTATGTGGAGGGCAATGATGACGGTACGGTGGAGGAGCATAAGCTGCTTCCGCCGCTTGCGCAAGACGATGTGGTAAAGGCCGAGGAAATTGAACCGAAGCAGCACTTTACGCAGCCGCCTCCGCGATACTCCGAAGCGAGACTCGTTCGCACGTTGGAGGAGCTGGGCATCGGCAGGCCGAGCACCTATGCTCCGACGCTGGAGACGATCCAGAAGCGCGGATACATCGCCATGGAAGAGAAGAAGTTTTTCCCGACCGAGCTGGGCGAATTGGTGATTCAACTGATGGAGGAGTTCTTCCCGGAAATTCTGGACGTCGAGTTCACGGCCAACATGGAAGGGGATCTCGACCATGTGGAAGAAGGCACGGAGGATTGGGTCAAGGTGCTTGCGAACTTCTATGAGTCCTTCGAGCAACGGCTGGAAGTAGCCGAAGAGGAAATGAAGGAAATCGAAATTCAGGATGAAGTATCCGACGAGATATGCGAGAAGTGCGGAATGCCGCTAGTATACAAGATGGGCAGATTCGGCAAGTTCCTGGCTTGCTCGGGCTTCCCGGATTGCCGCAACACGAAGCCGATCGTGAAGGATGTCGGCGTCGAATGTCCGAAATGCCGAGAGGGCAAAATCATCGAGCGGCGCAGCAAGAAAGGGAGAATCTTCTACGGCTGCGACCAGTATCCGGGCTGCGACTTCGTCTCTTGGGATAAGCCGACGAACAAAACCTGTCCTAGTTGCGACAGCATGCTGGTCGAGAAACGCAATCGCTCTGGCGCAAGACTGCAATGCGTCTCCTGCGACTACACGGAAGAATTGATTGAAGAAGAAGAACAAGCTTAATGCTGCGGAATCGATCCGTATAACTAATACACACAACTCCGTCCTCCCTCACCAGGGGGGATGATGTTGTTCTATCGCAATGAAACGAGAGGAATGAATATTCATGTCAAGCCAGAAGGTAACAGTTGTAGGAGCGGGACTGGCGGGAAGTGAAGCGGCTTGGCAGATCGCTTCACAAGGCGTACCGGTCATCCTGTATGAGATGCGGCCGGTAAGGAAGACGCCCGCTCATCATACGGACTCATTCGCCGAGCTGGTATGCAGCAACAGCTTGCGTGCCAACGGACTGAGCAATGCAGTCGGTGTGTTGAAGGAAGAGATGCGCCGTCTGGATTCGCTTATATTGAGCTGTGCGGACAAGCATGCCGTGCCGGCCGGCGGAGCGCTTGCGGTTGATAGAGAGGGCTTCTCCGGCGAAGTGACGAGCAGACTGCGCGAGCATCCGCTTATTGAAGTCCGCAACGAGGAAGTGGCGGGAATTCCATCCGATGGCATTGTCGTCATTGCGACGGGTCCGCTTACCGCCCCTTCGCTGTCGAAGGAGATCGCGGAACTGCTTGGCGAGGAATACTTCTATTTCTATGATGCAGCTGCACCGATCGTAGATAAGGATTCCATCGATATGGACAAGGTTTATTTGGCCTCGCGTTACGATAAAGGCGAAGCCGCTTATTTGAACTGTCCAATGACCGAAGAGGAGTTCCAGCGCTTCTACGAAGCGTTGATAACCGCGGAGACAGCTCAATTGAAGGAATTCGAGAAGGAAATCTACTTTGAAGGCTGCATGCCGATCGAGGTGCTGGCTCGCAGAGGCGCCAAGACGCTTCTATTCGGGCCGATGAAGCCGGTAGGACTGGTTAACCCTCATACGGGAAAACTGCCGCACGCGGTCATTCAACTGCGTCAGGACAACGCTGCAGGCACCCTCTACAATATTGTCGGTTTTCAGACGCATTTGAAGTGGGGGGAGCAGAAGCGCGTCTTCAATCTTATTCCGGGTCTTGAGAACGCGGAGTTCGTCCGGTACGGCGTCATGCACCGAAATACTTTTATTAATTCGCCGAAGCTTCTGAAGCCGACGTATCAGGCTCATAATCGCGATACATTGTTCTTCGCCGGACAGATGACAGGGGTGGAAGGATATGTGGAATCCGCCGCTTCCGGTCTTATTGCGGGAATGAACGCCGCCAGGGCGGCGAAAGGCGAAGAGCCGCTGGTATTGCCAATAAAGACAACGCTTGGCAGCATGGCCAACTATATTACGACAGCCGACTTCAAGCATTTCCAGCCGATGAATGCGAATTTCGGCTTATTTCCTCCATTGGAGGAGCGGATAAAGGGCAAGAAGGAGAAGAATGAGGCGATCGCGCATCGCGCATTGGACGAGCTTGAGAAATTTAAGCAGCAACATTTGCCCCGTATTGCCGTACAGTAAACTATAAGCCAGCTTTCAAACTACGATTTGTTAGGGAGGCATTGTAATGGAAATGCAGTTTCATGCCACGACGATTTGTGCGGTTCGTCACGAAGGCAAAGGCGCCATTGCCGGAGACGGTCAAGTCACATTCGGCAACAGCATGGTGATGAAGCAACATGCGAAGAAAGTAAGGAGATTATACCGCAATCAGGTAGTGGCGGGCTTCGCAGGCTCGGTTGCCGATGCGATAACGCTATTCGAGAAATTCGAAGCGAAGCTGGAGGAGCATCATGGCAACTTGCAGCGAGCCGCCGTCGAGATGGCCAAGGACTGGCGTTCCGACCGGGTGCTGCGCAAGCTGGAGGCGATGATGATCGTGATGGACAAAAGCGGTCTGTTGCTCATATCCGGCAACGGAGAAATTATCGAGCCGGACGACGGCATTCTGGCTATCGGCTCCGGGGGCACGTTCGCGTTGTCGGCTGCAAGAGCGCTGAAGCGTCACGCTCCCGCTATGAGCGCGAAAGAGATGGCGCAATCGGCTCTCGGCATTGCAGCGGAAATATGTGTGTACACGAATCATAATATTATTGTAGAAGAGATCGTATAGATAGCGGAGGCGATGATAGGATGGGTAATGACACATTGACGCCGCGGCAAATTGTGGCGGAGCTGGATAAGTACATCGTTGGCCAAAAGGACGCGAAGCGATCGGTCGCAGTGGCGCTGCGCAATCGGTACCGCAGAAGTAAGCTGGACGAGGCGCTGCGGGATGAGATCATGCCGAAGAATATACTCATGATCGGTCCTACCGGTGTTGGCAAGACGGAAATCGCTAGACGGCTGGCAAGGCTGGTGAGAGCCCCGTTCGTAAAGGTGGAAGCGACCAAATTCACAGAAGTCGGCTATGTGGGAAGAGACGTTGAATCCATGGTGCGAGATCTGGTGGAGACGGCGATCCGGATGGTGAAGTCCGAGAAGACCGAAGAAGTGAAAGAACAGGCGGAGAAGCTGGCCAACGAGCGTATCGTTACATTGCTCGCGCCGTCCGCAGCGAAAGCGAAATCGGCCAAAAATCCGTTCGAAATGCTGTTCGGAGGCGGATCGGACGAGAAAGAAGAGCAGAAAAACACAGAAGTGGATCAGGCGTTGGAGCAAAAGCGCGCCTCGATTCGAGAGCAGCTTGCTGAGGGCAGGCTTGAAAATGAAGTCATCGAAATTGAAGTGGAAGATACGACGCCAAGCATGATGGATATGCTGTCATCCGGCCAGGGCCCGGAAGGCATGGGTATGAACATGAGCGAACTGTTCGGCCAACTGATGCCGAAGAAGCCCAAGCGCCGCAAGCTGCCCGTCAAGGAAGCGCGCAAAGCGCTTATTCAAGAGGAAGCGAACGGTCTGATCGAAATGGACGACGTCATTGCGGAATCCATTGCTCGTGCAGAGCAGGGCGGAATTATTTTTATCGATGAAATCGACAAGGTTGCCAGTCCGTCAAGAGGCTCAGGTCCTGATGTTTCCAGAGAAGGGGTGCAACGGGATATTCTTCCTATCGTGGAGGGCTCTACGGTGATGACCAAATACGGTTCCGTCAAGACGGACTATATCCTGTTCATTGCTGCCGGCGCCTTCCATATCGCTAAGCCTTCAGACCTGATTCCCGAGCTGCAGGGGCGGTTCCCGATTCGTGTCGAGTTGACCAGTCTCAGCCTTGAGGATTTCATCAGCATATTGACGGAGCCGAAGAATGCGCTGACCAAGCAATATACCGCACTGCTTGAGACAGAAGGCATAGAGATCGAATTCTCGGAGGACGCCATTGCGGAGCTGGCTTCCATCGCAGCGGATGTGAATCGGAATATGGAGAATATTGGCGCGAGAAGGTTGCATACTATTCTGGAGAAGCTGCTTGAGGATTTGAGCTTCGAAGCGCCTGAGCTTTCTCTGGAGAAGATGGTCATTACGCCGCAATATGTTAAGGAGAAGCTGGGCGGCATTGCGAAAGATCGGGATTTAAGTCAATATATATTGTAATGGCGATGAGTTTTTTGGGAGGCAATTAGAATGAGTTTATTGAATAAAACGAGAACGCTGAACCGGCTGCTGCAAAAAGCAGCCGGAAAAGCGGTAAACTTCAGGGAAATGGCTGAAGTTCTTTGCACCACCATTCAGAGCAATGTATTCGTCGTAAGCCGCAGAGGCAAAATACTGGGATGCGCAGCGGTGGATGTGTACGATCACGAGTTTATTCGTTCGCAATCCGGTGCAGAATTGCGCTTTCCTGCGGATAGTAATGCCCGATTTATGGACATGCAGGAGTCGGTGACGAATGTGGAGCCGGACCGCGGCATCTATGAGACGTTCCCTAGACTTGGCGGCGGAGACGTCATGACGGTGGTTCCGATAATCGGTGGCGGCGATCGCTTGGGCACCCTGGTGCTTACCCGCACATTGGGTGAATTCGACGAAGACGATCTTGTGCTGGCGGAATATGGCTCTACCATTGTGGGCATGGAGATATTGCGTGAGCGCGCGGATGAGATTGAACAGGAAGTGCGCAGCCGAGCGGTTGTTTCCGTAGCGATCGGTTCGCTTTCCTTCAGCGAGCTGGAGGCAGTCGAGCATATTTTCGAGGAGCTGGAAGGTAAGGAAGGGCTGTTGGTCGCTTCCAAGATTGCGGATCGCGTCGGCATTACGCGCTCCGTCATCGTGAATGCGCTGCGGAAGCTTGAAAGCGCCGGAGTCATTGAGACTAGATCGCTAGGCATGAAGGGAACCTATATCAAAATATTGAACCATCAGCTGTTGCTGGAGCTGGAGAAAATCAAGAACTGAACCTAGTTCCTTATTACCACGAAGGTCCTATCTGAAATAAAAGATAGGGCTTTTTTCTTATTGTAATAATTTGGGGAATTGTCGAAGATATTTTTGTGGCAAATCTCGACAGGATGATCTCATTTTTTTAATAATTTTATGTCGAATAAAGGAGGAATGCGGGTCATTCTGTTGAATAGGTTTAGTGATGATTTTCAAAGCGAAAGTGGTGAGAACGACATGAACGTATTGAACAGTGCAGCGTTCGCTCGATTGGAAAACGCGGCCTATGCCTCCGAATTAAGACAAAGAGTAATGACGGATAATATTGCCAACGCTGAAACGCCACATTTCAAGCGGCAGGAAGTATTATTCGAACAGCTACTGGAGCAGAGCATGGGGAACAAGCCGAGTAGCGTATCGGGCTACAGGACGGATGCCAGACATATCGCAATCGGCTCCCAAAAATCGAACATGCCTGCTGCCAAGGTCGTAACCGACGATTCAACAACGATGAATATCAACGAGAACAATGTCGATTTGGACCGCGAAATGGCGCTGTTGGCCAAAAATCAGTTGAACTACAACCTGTACACGAAGCAAATCAGCCATGAGATCAAGATGATGAGAACAGCAATCGACGGGAGGGCTTAACGGGTGAAATTGACGACGGGATTCGACATTAGCGCCTCGGCGCTTACAGCTCAACGTATGCGAATGGATGTTATCTCCTCCAACATAGCGAATGCGGAGACGACAAGAGGGAGCTTCGTCAATGGCAAATTCGAGCCGTATAAGCGGAAAATGGTTGTAATGGAGCCTATGCAGCAGTCATTCTCCAGCATGTTGGCCAATGAAATGGGGAACAAGGGAACTGCGCGCGGCGTCAAGGTTACTAAAATTCAAGAAGACCAAACGCCAAGCAAGCTGGTCTATAATCCAACCCATCCCGATGCAGACGGCAACGGGTACGTACATATGCCGAATGTGGATATGGCCAAGGAAATGGTCGATATGATCTCTGCCATGCGATCGTATGAATCCAATGTGACTGCGTTAAACGCGACGAAAGCGATGTTCGTCAAAGCCCTTGAGATAGGCCGAGGGTAATACATAACCGTTCGGAGGGATAATTAGTGATCGAAGCGATGTCGTTAGGCTCCAGCTTGCTTGTCAAGCCAAGCGAGAATAAACTGATTCAACAAGCGACACCAGCGGAATTGACAGAAACATTCGGTCAATATCTGCAGAAAGCTCTGGATGGGGTAAGCGCCCAAGAGAAAAATGTTCACAAAATGAACGATTTGTATTTAACGGGGCAAGTTGATGTCACACAGGTGATGATTGCCGCAGAAAAAGCACAACTCAGTTTGCAGCTAACCTCACAAGTCCGCAACAAAGTCGTAGAGGCTTATCAGGAAATGATGCGGATGCAAATCTAAATCTACTTCTTTTTCCAGCACAGAATTTGGGTGAGGTGACAACGTGAACGAGAAAATCGCCCAATATCGCGAAAGGCTCAAGCAATTTTGGGGTCAGATGGGCAAAAAACAAAAAAATTGGTTGGGGGCATCAGTAGGCGGAATATTAATAGCGATTATTTTATTGACGATCGTATTTACTCGAACTGAATATGAAATCGCATTTCAAAATCTGGATGCTACTGATTCAGCCGCTGTGATGGGTTACTTGGATGCAAGCGGCATCCCCTACGAGCTAAGCGCAGCAGGGACAAGCATATCTGTACCTAGCAAGGACGCTGCCCGAGTTAAGGTGGAAGCCGGTTCACAGGGACTGGTGCAAAATGGCTCCATCGGATTCGACATCTTCAACGCCAAGACGTCACAGCTTGGGACAACGGAGAACGAGTTCAACGTCATCTATCAAAATGCGCTGAATGGCGAAGTCCAGAAGCTTCTGAACAGTCTGGAAGGCGTGGAGAGTTCAAAGGTACTCATCAATTCTCCTGAAGAAAGCGTGTTTCTCACGCCGGAGGATGCGAAGAAGGCATCGGCTGCCATCGTCATGCAGTTCAAGCCGGGCTATCGGCCATCCCAGATGGAAATAGATGGTTATTATAATCTGGTCAGCGCTACAGTAGCGGATCTGGCGATTGATGACATTACCATCTCCAGCAGACAGAACGTGCTCGTGCCTTCCCACGAAGGCAACACGATCAAGGGAAGTTCGGAAATAGTAGAAATGCAGTTTCAAATCCAACGCAAATTCGAAACAGACCTGAAGAGCAATATTATGCAATTCCTTGGTCCGCTCGTCGGACCGGACAATCTCGTCGTCAGCGTCTCCAGCAGCATGAACTTCGACAAGAAGCGCAGCGAGGAGAATCTGGTGAAGCCGCTCGATAACAACAACAACAACGGTATTGTCATTAGCGAAGAAATTCAATCCTCGTCATCGACAGGTTCCAGTGGAGCGGTAGGCGGAGTGGCGGGTACCGGAGAGACGGATATTCCAAGCTACCAAGCTGGAGGGCAGGATCAATCTACATCCGAATCGAATTCGCAGATTCGGAACTATGAAGTGAACCGCATCAACAATAGTATCGAGTCGTCTCCTTATTTGCTGAAGGACTTGTCCATCAGCGTCGGCATTCAAGCTGAGCAGCTTGCGGACGAAGCAGACAGAGAATCAATCATGAACTACCTGACGACGCTGGTTCGTTCCCAGTTGGCGGATTCCGGTCAGGAAGTAAACGACGACCTGCTCATCAACAAGAAGGTATCCCTGATTGCTCGGGACTTCGCGGATAGCGGCGAATCGTCAACAGCGGGAGGCATATCGCTACCATGGGCAATCGGAATCGGCGCAGCCGCGCTTGCTCTGATCGGTGGACTCGGAATCATGCTCGTACGCAGGCGGAAGAAGGAAGAGCCGGAAGAGTATGAGATGGAGACGCCTTCCCAAGTCGAATATCCGACGCTTGATCTGGAAAGTGTCAACAACGACAGTCAAGCTCGCAAAAATCTTGAGACACTCGCCAAACGCAAACCTGACGAATTCGTCAACCTTCTACGCACCTGGCTTGTGGATGAATAGAGGTGCTGAAATTGTCTAAAGCTGCACAAGGTTTAACGGGTCGCCAGAAGGCCGCAATTTTGCTAATTACACTTGGACCAGAAGTGTCCGCACAAATATTCAAGCATTTGCGAGACGAGGAGATTGAACAGCTGACGCTGGAGATCGCCAATGTACGCAAGGTCGACAGCGAAGCGCGAGAAAGCATCTTAAGCGAATTCCATCAAATCTGTTTGGCGCAGGAGTACATCTCGCAAGGCGGTATCTCCTATGCGAAAGAAATATTGGAGAAGGCGCTTGGCGAATCGAGAGCGATGGAAGTCATCACCAGGCTTACGGCCACACTGCAAGTACGGCCGTTCGATTTCGCCCGCAAGGCGGACCCCGCTCAAATATTGAACTTTATTCAGAACGAGAACTCGCAAACAATTGCGCTTGTATTGTCTTACTTGCAATCGGAGCAAGCGTCGCAAATTCTGTCTTCACTGCCTCAAGACAAGCAAGCTGATGTGGCGCGAAGAATCGCTCTGATGGACAGCACATCGCCGGAAGTCATCTCTCAAGTGGAGAGAGTGCTGGAACAGAAGCTTTCCGCAACAGTTACTCAGGACTATACGAACGCAGGCGGAATCGATGCGATCGTCCAAGTGCTTAACGGAGTTGACCGCGGCACGGAGCGCACCATACTCGACGCTTTGGAAATTCAAGACCCTGAGCTGGCGGAAGAGATCAAGAAACGGATGTTCGTCTTCGAAGATATTGTCAACATCGACAATCGTTCCATTCAGCGCATTATCCGCGATGTCGAGAATGCAGATCTTCAGCTGGCGCTCAAGGTGGCAAGCGAAGAAGTGCGCGAGGCTATATTCCGCAACATGTCGAAGCGCATGGCCGAGACGTTCCAGGAAGAGATGGAATTCATGGGTCCTGTCAGGTTGCGTGATGTCGAAGAAGCGCAGACGCGCATTGTCGCTACGATACGCAGACTGGAGGAATCCGGTGAGATCATCATAGCTCGCGGCGGAGGAGATGACATCATTGTCTAGATTGATCAAGTCTTCCAGCGTTATTCCGATCGATGAATTCAAAAAGCTGCAATGGCTGAACCGTTATCCTGCAGCGACTGAAGAAGAAGAAGTGCAGGAGCCCGAACGGGAACCGGAGCCGGACGAAGAGACGATCTCTCTTCGGGATCAGATTCTGGAGGATGCGCAGGCATTCGCTGGGAACAGGCTTCAAGAGGCTGCTCAGGAATGCGAGGCGATGCTGACATCCGCCCGGGAAGAAATCGACGGCTGGTGGCAACAGAAGCGGGCAGATGACGAAGCCGCGGCTGAAGCAGCCAGACAGTCTGGTTACGAGCAAGGATTCGCACAAGGCGAATCAGAGGTGAAATCGCAGCTGCAGCAGCAATGGCAAGATAGGCTGAGCGAGTCGGCCGATGTGTTGAAGCAGGCTTATGCGATGCGCGAGCAAATCATTCAGGAAGCGGAGCCGTTTCTCGTTGAGTTAAGTTGTACGATCGCAGAGAAAATTATCGGACAACAGCTCAGCTTATCGCCTGACGTCGCAATTGAGCTGATACGCAAGTCGCTCTCCAGAAGACGGGAGACAGGCGTCATTACGTTATGTGTCGCACCTTCGGAGCTGGCCTTTGTACAGGCTGCAAGAGAAGAACTGCACGCCGCGATCGATTCGCAGGCCGAGCTTCATATTCTTCCCGACGCGTCGGTAACTGACAAGGGTTGCGTCATCCGTTCCGTATTCGGCAGCATCGATGCCCGCATCGATACGCAATTGTCCGAGATCAAACGCGAGCTGATCAGCATCGCCCATCATAGCGCCGAGGAGAGAGGACTGAGCGATGAGCAGCGTTAATCTTGACATTCGCAAGTACACCGAGCATATCCGAACCATCGATCCCGTGCGCGTCAACGGCAAGGTAACGCAAGTCATCGGGTTGACGGTAGAGTCGGAAGGACCCGACGCCAGCATCGGCGACGTCTGTCTGATCTATCCCGCCAAGGGGGTAAAGCCGCTGAAAGCGGAAGTCGTCGGATTCCGAGATAACCGGGTCATTCTGATGCCGCTTGGCGAGCTGCATGCGATCAGTCCCGGATGCGATGTTGTCGGCACCGGCAAGCCGCTGACCGTCCAGGTTGGCTCCGAGCTGCTGGGGAAAGTGCTCGACGGTCTAGGTCATCCGCTTGACGGATCGCGGCTGCCTAGCCGAATGCCGCACTACTCGACGCATAATGAGCCGGCCAATCCGCTCGACAGGCCCAGAGTAGTAGATCCGCTCAGCATCGGCGTCAGATCGATCGATGGACTGCTTACGGTAGGCGAAGGACAGCGTGTCGGTATATTCGCCGGTTCGGGCGTCGGCAAGAGCACGCTGCTCGGCATGATCGCTCGCAACACTTCTGCCGATGTCAATGTCATCGCCTTGATCGGCGAGCGCGGCAGAGAGGTGCTGGAGTTCATCGAGAAGGATCTCGGGCCGGAAGGCTTGGCCAGATCTGTCGTCATTGTGGCCACTTCGGACCAGCCGGCGCTCATCCGGATGAAAGGCGCTCTAATCGCGACGACGATCGCCGAATATTTCCGCGATCGCGGCTTGAATGTCATGCTTATGATGGATTCCGTCACACGCTATGCGATGGCACTTCGCGAAGTAGGGCTTGCCATCGGCGAGCCGCCCGCTACCCGCGGCTACACCCCGTCCGTATTCGCCGCGCTGCCGAAGCTGCTGGAGCGCGCCGGTACCGGCAAGAGCGGTTCCATTACAGCCTTCTACACTGTGCTGGTGGATGGCGACGATATGAATGAGCCGATCGCGGATGCCGTTAGGGGCATTCTGGACGGCCATATCGTACTCAGCAGGCATCTGGCCCACAAAGGCCAATTCCCGGCGATTGATGTGATGGCCTCCGTAAGTCGCGTCATGAAGGAAATCGTGTCGGAACAGCAGCTTGATGCGGCTAACGAGCTAAAGCGTCTGCTCTCTATTTATAGAGATTCGGAAGACCTCATCAATATAGGGGCGTATCAACAAGGTTCCAACAAAGAAATTGATGCGGCCTTGCAATATATTGATGCAATACAGGCATTTACTAAGCAAAAAACGTCGGAAAAGACCACGCTTCATGAAGCTCAAGAACGTTTGATCAACGAATTTTATAGGAGTTGAGTGCATCAGTGGCTACCTTTCAATATTCGTTCCAAAAAATTGTCGATCTGAAGAGCAGCGAGAAAATGCAAGCGGAATGGCTCCTGTCGAGTGCCCTAAGCTCATTGGCCGCAGAAGAGCAGTCCCTCCAGCAATTGCTTATAGCGAAGCAGGAATGGGAGGAGCGGCTTCACAGCGCGGCTCAAAATGCCATCCCGTTGTCCGAGCTTCAGACAATCGGCCAATATCTGGACCATCTTGATTCCTGCATCGCCAATAAGCAGAAGGACGTGCAGCAGGCGGAGCGGCATGTATCCCAGCAGCGCGACCGGCTTGCCGACCGGATGAAGGATGAGAAGGTTTGGCTGAAAGCCAAGGACCATGCGTTATCCCGCTTTCGTCAAGCGCTGCAGCTGAAGGAACAGAACGAGCTGGATGAGCTGGCAACCGTCCGTTTCATGGTACCGACCCCATAAGAGAAAGTTGAACGCCTGCAAGAGGGAGTGATGAAATTGGCGGATACAGGTGTTGAAAAAGGAACTAGCGGCTTTGAACGATTCATGTTTTTCACAATTCCGCTGTTGTTCGTCGCTGTGCTGCTCCTTGTGCTGTTGACCATATTCGATGTCGACTTCCGCAATCGCGCGCTGCAATTCGGCCAATCGGTTCCTGTCCTTAATAACGTGCTGCCTGAACCAAAGGTTGCAGGCAATGCCATGGATGATGAAAGCATCCGAACGATTAAGATGACCGAAAGAATTGAGGAGCTGGAGACAGAACAAGCCAGTCTGACAGCCGATCTGGCTAAAGCCAACGAAGACAAAAAAACGCAAGAAGACATCGTGGCGCAACTGCAAGGAGAAAATGCACAATTAAAACGGATGGTGGAAACGGAGCAGCTGGAGGACGAGCAATATGGCGCAAAAATTGGCGAGCTTGCGAGCATGTTCACCAAGATGACGCCAAGCAAAGCAGCTCCTATCATCCAAAATATGCAGCTGGAAGAAATGGTTCTCATGTTCTCGTATATGCGCGCGGACGACCGCGTTCGGATCATGGAGAAGATGAGTCCAAAAGTAGCGGCTGATGCGACAGTGATGCTGAAGGACAATGTGCCGGTAAAAGATCTGCAGATTGCGGCACTGCAGGCAAGGCTGGACAAGGACGGAGAAGGCGACAACGGAGCCTCCGCCACCAAGCTGGATGAAGAGCAGCTAGGCGCAACCTTCGCGGCGATGGACCCGGTGAGCGCGGCCGAACTGCTTCTGAAAATGCGCGAGATCAATGCAACGAAAGTGCTGCGGGTGCTCCGTTCTGTCAACGACGGGGCGCGGTCGGCGATATTGTCGGCCATGTCGGATCAGGATGAGAAAGTGACCGCTCAAATCGTGTCTGCATTAATGGCAGATGCGTAGTGATGAAGGTTCGAGGCTACTCCTCATGGAAAGGAGGTGAAAAAAATGGAAATGATGTTTCCAGGTGTTGCTCCCGTTCAGCCTGCAGGCCAGATTGGCGGAGCTGCGGGCGGGAGAGGATCGTCCCCGGCATTTCAGCATATGCTCGTGCAGCAAATTAGCGGTACGGGGAATGTAGCAGGGCAAGGCGAGATGATGGAAGCCGCGCCTATGCAGCAAGTTGCAGCTTTGCTCGCGGGAGTGACGGTAAAGGCGACAGAGGGAGACGCTTCTATGGTTGAGCAATTAATGGCCATGATCGAGCTGTTGACCGATAAGCTGGAGGAGCTTGGAGAAGGCGGCAAGCCATTAACCGAGGAGCAGCTTGATGAGCTGCGGGATTTGCTGCAGCAGATGGAAGAGCTGCTGGCTTGGATGGGGGCGCCGATGCTGTCCAATGCTTCGCTGGCTGCCGCTGGTCAAGCGGATGGGACAGAAGCCGGACAGCAACTGCAGGATGCTGCGCCGGAGCAGGTGAAGAACATGCTTCAGGACGCGCTGCTGCGTATGCAGATGGTGCTGCAGCAAGGCAATCGGCCAATGACGATGCAAGGCGCTCAGCCTCTAACGCTGATTGCTCATCAATTGCAAGCCTTGCAAGCTGTATTGGATGATCAGGCACAGCCGCAGGTTCAGCGAAGCAACAATGATCAGCAGACGCTCCCGAACTGGCTGAAGACTGATGCGGTGCTGCCACAGACGAAGGATGCCGCTGCGCTTTTGCAACGTCTTAATCAGCAGTCGCTTCATCCTTCCGTTATGCAACCGGTCGTGACGGACACGGCTGAGGGCACAGCCGGCATGATGGATACGATTCGCAACACGCCGGAAGGGGAGGCTACCATGCCGATTCCGTTCATGCGGCCCGATAATGCGAGAGAGATGATGCCGCTTCTGGTCAAAGCATCCTCGCCGACTGCCTATGTGTTGGCCGACGAGTTCGCGGAGACGATGACAGGTCTACTGGTATCCAAGCTTCAGCTGTCCGCTCATGGCGGAGTATCCGAAGCCAAATTGATGCTGTTCCCTGAACAGCTAGGTCAAGTGGATGTGAAGATCACCGTTCAGAACGGTCTGCTGACGGCATTGTTCCAGGCAGACAATGCGATAGCGAAAGAAATGCTGGAAAATCAGCTGGCTCATCTGAGGCACGCTTTACAGATGCAAGGATTGAACGTCGACAAGCTTGAAGTGACGCAAGGCGAAGCAGCCGACTTGTTCTCCGGCCATGACGGCAGAGGACAAGGGGAAGGCTCTCCATCCCGCGAGCAGGGCTTCCACAATGCCGACGGGGATAACGAGTCCGCCTTTCAATCGGAATTGTCCCAGCAGGAAGCCATACAAGGACTTGGCTATGGACGCGCCATCAACGAAACAATCTAGTGTGTGGACATTTCCGCTTCTTGAGAATGGAGGTGAACAGAATTGGCAGATAGCGTAGTTGGACCTCGCGTCGTATGGCCACATTACAGTAAAGATAATATTATGCAAGCGGATAAGCGGAAGCCTTCAGATGCATTGGGCAAAGACCAGTTTCTCTCGATTCTCGTCGCTCAGCTGCGCAATCAGGATCCGATGCAGCCGATGCAGGACCGGGACTTTATCGCCCAGATGGCGCAATTCACCGCTGTTGAGCAACAGATGAACATGGCCAACGAGCTGGCGCTGCTGCGCCAAAGCATCGGATCAGCGTCCAGTATTATCGGCAAGTCGATACAGTGGCACGAGTACGATGGTCAAGGCGAAGTGGTTACGTTAAGCGGGACAGTGGATGCCGTACTATCGAAGGACGGATTATTGTACGCGAAGGTCGGGGACGAGGAAGTTGCCATGGATTACGTCATCTCGATCTCTGATGATCCGCTGGATACCGAAGAGCCTGGAGAGCCTGAGCCGGAGGAGCCGGGCACTGAAGAGCCTGGAGAAGTTGATCCCGAGAATCCTGGGGACAGCAGTGGTACTGGCAATTCGGGCGATAACGGCGGAACCCCTGGTGAGGGGGAAGGCGCATGAGCGACAGTGTGAAAATTGGACATTTCTTCCCGGTAAAAGGAACGCCCTTATCGCTTGACAGAAGGGCAGTGCAGGGGAAGGAGCAAACCGCCGCTCCATCCGAATTCCGGAATATGCTCCAGTCGGAGCTGCTTAAGTTCAGCCATCACGCCGAGCTTCGCATGGAACAGCGGGGGATCAGGCTGAAGCCGGAATCGCTGACGCAGATCATGAAGGCTGTCGATGAAGCGGCGCTAAAGGGCGCTAAGGATTCCCTGATCGTCTATCGCGACATCGCCATGATCGTAAATGTGCCGACGAGAACCGTCGTGACCGCCTTGGATGGCCAAGCGATGAAGAGCAATGTGTTCACGCAGATCGATAGTGCGATTATCTTATCTTGATACAGGCCGGACCGCAATGGGGGCCACGGGCTGCGGACCGACTGAAGCAGCTCAAGCAATGCATGACTAAAGTATAGGAGGCATATTATCCATGTTGAGATCGATGTACTCGGGTGTTTCCGGAATGAGAGGATTTCAAACGAAACTGGACGTGATCGGCAACAATATCGCCAATGTCAATACGATTGGCTTCAAGGCCGGGCGCGTTATGTTCCAGGACATTCTCAGCCAGACCGTCGCCGGCGTAACTGCACCGGAAGAGGGAGAGCGCGGCGGCGTCAATGCCAAGCAGATCGGCTTGGGCGTTGCTATCAGCTCGATCGATACGGTACATACGCCAGGCAGCTCTATGAATACGAATCAAGCGACTGATCTGCGCATCGACGGAGACGGATTCTTCGTCGTATCCGCCGGAGGTGATGCGGAGATGATGCTTACGCGTGCCGGCAACTTCACGCTGGATGCGAACCGTCAACTTGTGAATGGCGACGGCTTGTTCGTCCTGAGTGTGGACGGGGAGCCGATCGTGCTGGATGAAGAGGTGACGGCATTCTCTATCGGTCAAGACGGCATGATTCTGGGCGTGACGGCTGATGGGCAAGTGGAGGTCGCACAGATCGGAATGGCGAGAGTGGTCAATCCGGGAGGATTGGAGAAGATGGGCGGCAATCTGTACCGGATGACCGTCAATGCCAACCCGGATGGCGAATTCGAGCTGGTAGCTCCGAATGATCCGGAAGTGGGCACTGGCAAGATCATTGCCGGACAGCTGGAGATGTCCAATGTGGACTTGACAGGCGAATTCACGGAGATGATCGTCGCTCAGCGCGGCTTCCAGGCCAACTCCAGAATTATTACCACCTCTGATGAAATATTGCAAGAAGTCGTGAATTTGAAGCGATAATGAATTAGCGGTCTGATATTGGGGGGCGATTTTCGTCCCCCGCAATTGGAGGGGGTAGCTGATGATTACCGTAACGCGTCTGAACGGAAAGAAACTGGTCATCAACGCGCTTCTGATCGAGATGATCGAAGAGGCGGCCGATACGGTCATTACACTTTCGACCGGCAACAAGCTTGTAGTTAAGGAGAGAGCTTCGGAGCTGATCCTGCTCAATCAACAGTTTCTTCAATCCATCGGGCTCGTTGCCGCGGTTGACAAGAGTGTACAAACGGAGGATCCTGCATAATGAAAAAGATGCTGCCATGGTTAATAACGATATTACTGTCCATTACGCTTATTGCAATTGTAGGCATTATTCTGTTCAAATCCATGTTCTCGGACACCGCAGACGCCAATAAGCCAAAGACGGTCAAGGTACAGGAGCTTTCTGCGAAAGAGCGGGTGGAAGTGACTTCGGAGCTGAAGGACTTTCGCAGAAATCTGAAGGATCAGGACTATTTGGTCATGCTGGATTTTGCGTTTCAACTGGATAGCAAAAAGACGAAAGAAGAATTCGACAAGCTGCTTGAGATCGAGATTAGACCTGTTATCAGCAGGACGGTCGCCGACCTGTCGGTCGACGAGCTTAACGGATCGGCTGGCGAAGACGCGCTGGAGGCCAAGCTGCTGAACTTGATCAATCCTATGCTGCCAAAAGGAAAGCTGATCAAGGTCGAAATTACGAATTTCCTGCTCTCAGAAATTTAAAAGACATAATGTAACGCGAATACCCTCACTAGGAGGTGAGAGATGTGGTTGATGTACTATCGCAGAATGAAATAGACGCTCTGCTCGCTGCGTTGTCTTCCGGTGAGATGGACGCCGAGGATTTGAAGAAGGAAGAGATCTCGCGCAAAGTAAGTGTATACGACTTCAAGCGCGCAGTTCGTTTCTCGAAAGATCATATTCGAAGTCTTACTCGTATTCACGAGAACTTCGCGCGATATTTGACAACCTATTTCTCTGCACAGCTTCGAACGTTCGTTCAGATCAACGTTGTCGATGTAGAACAACTGCCTTATGACGAATTTATTCGCTCAATACCGAAGATGACGATCTTGAACATATTCGAAGCCGAGCCGCTCGAAGGCCGGATGGTGCTGGAAGTGCATCCTAACATCGCTTACGCGATGCTGGACCGGATGCTGGGAGGTCCGGGCTCTGCGCCTTCAAAAATAAACAGCTTGACGGAAATCGAGACGATCGTCATGGAGCGTATCTTCGCCCGAACATTCGACAGCCTGCAAGAAGCATGGAAGACGGTCATCGACATTTCGCCTCGGCTTGAAGCGCTTGAGACGAATCCGCAGTTCATGCAAATCGTATCGCCCAATGAAACGATTGCATTGATTTCCTTCAGCACCAAAATCGGCGATACGACGGGAATGATCAATCTGTGTATCCCGCATGTCGTGCTGGAGCCGATTATGCCAAAACTGTCCGTTCATCATTGGTTTGTATCGCAGAAGAAAGATCGCATACCGGAAGAAGTGGAAATGCTGGAGCAGCGCGTTCATAAAGCGAAGCTTCCTATTATTGCAGAGCTTGGAGAGACTGCCATTACCATTAGCGAGTTTCTTGGGCTGACTGCCGGCGATGTTCTCGTATTGGACAAACCTGTTGAAGAAGGATTGAAAATAAAGGTTGGAGAGAAGCTGAAATTTATCGGCAGCCCCGGCTCGGTTAAAGATAGGCTGGCAATTCAAGTGGAACAGATTGTAAGCGAAGGAGCGGAAGAAGACTATGACGAGTAAAGACTATTTGTCACAAGAGGAAATCGACGCATTGCTTCGTCAATCCTCCAATGAGCCTGATGAAGTGCCGGCTCCTGCCAACGAAGTGCAGCTTTCGGATTATTTGTCATCGATCGAACAAGATGCGCTGGGTGAAATCGGCAACATTACATTCGGTAGTGCGGCGACCGCATTGTCCACCTTGCTGGGCAAGAAGGTCGACATTACGACACCTCAAGTTTCGCTGATTCGCAGGGAGGAGCTGGGAGATGTCTTTCCCAAGCCTCATGTAGCTGTAACTGTACAATATGTGGACGGGTTCGAAGGCATCAATTCTCTGGTCATTCGCACGAAGGATGCGCAAGTTATTGCGGACTTGATGCTGGGCGGCGAAGGCGATATTACCGTTGAGGAATTGAACGAGATACATATTAGCGCCGTTCAGGAAGCCATGAACCAGATGATGGGCTCCTCGGCAACATCGATGTCGACGATATTCAACCGGTTTGTCAACATTTCTCCGCCGGGCATCAACATACTGGATGTCAGCAGCGGAGACGGTGTGAATGATTTGCCGCCGGTGGATGTCTTCATTAAAGTATCGTTCCATCTGACGATCGGCGATTTGATCGATTCTACGATTATGCAGTTGCTTCCGGTCTCGTTCGCCAAGCAGATGGTCGCTACGCTGATGGGCGAGGATACATCCGATGCGCTGCCTGCGTCCCAAGATGTTGTACAAGAGCAGGCGCCAGCACAACCCGCTCCACAGCAGGTTGCGCCGCCGCAGTCCCAGTCTGCTCCGCCGCAACCTGCTGCCGAACAGCAAGCCTATATGCAGCAAGCTGCAGCCGAACAGGCAGCCGCAGCATCAATGAACGTGCCGCCATCGATGCCGATGGGACAGATGCCGCCTCAGCATTACGATATGTCGATGCTCAATTCCGCTGCAGGCGGGCCGCAAGGAATGAATCGAAATGTGAATGTGCAGCCTGTACAATTCGCGAATTTCAATTCTTCGTCATACGCGCAAGGAGACGGGACAAATCTGAATTTATTGCTCGACATCCCGCTCAAAGTCACTGTAGAATTAGGAAGGACCCAGAAGCAGATCAAAGATATTCTGGAACTGTCGCAAGGCTCGATCATCGAATTGGACAAGCTGGCCGGCGAACCGGTGGATATTCTGGTTAACAGCAAGCTGATTGCCAAGGGCGAGGTTGTCGTCATCGATGAGAACTTTGGCGTGCGCGTAACAGATATCGTCAGCCAATGGGACCGAATTCAAAAATTACAATAACACCCTGGGAGGAAATGAAGATGGCAAACCGCATTCTTATCGTAGACGACGCAGCATTTATGCGTATGATGATTCGCGACATTTTAACTAAGAACGGCTACGAGGTCGTTGGAGAAGCGCAGGACGGCTCACAAGCGGTTGAAAAATTCAAGGAGCTGAAGCCGGATCTGGTGACGATGGACATCACGATGCCGGAGATGGACGGCATTACGGCCTTGAAAGAAATTAAACAACTGGATGCCGGCGCGAAAGTCATTATGTGCTCTGCGATGGGACAGCAGGCTATGGTTATCGATGCGATTCAAGCAGGCGCCAAAGACTTTATCGTCAAGCCGTTCCAATCCGATCGCGTTATCGAAGCGATCAAGAAAACGTTGGGATAATGATGCGCCGCTTTACATATGCCGCGCGTGTCGCAGCCGCATCCTGCGCATTGCTGCCGTTCCTGCCTGTCCGTACATGGGCAGGAGGTTTCGGCGGCGGCACAACCGAGGATGATCAGCTGAAGCCGATAAGCGAGCCTGGGGAGTTGCTGGGGAGCTTGGTATGGGTTATGGTCAGTCTGGCCATCGTTATTGTGCTTGTCGTATTCGCTATGAAGTGGCTCTCCAGACGCAACAGAATTTGGGGGGCGAATCGCTCCCTTCGTTCTCTCGGCGGAATATCGCTCGGTCAGAGTCATTCTCTGCAAGTCGTAGAGCTGGCAGGTCGCGTCTACATCGTAGGTGTGGGAGAAGATGTCACTTTGCTGGACAAGCTGGACGATCCGGAGCAGGCAGCCGCGGTCGTCGCTGCAATGGAGCAGCAGAGCGAGGGCGGATGGATGTCCGCCGATTGGGGCGACAAGCTGAAGAAGTGGCGTTCGGGAGTGCAAGGGAAGGATGAGCAGCAATCGGCCTTGGACCATAGGGAGCGGAATGATGCCGACTCCTTCCAGCAGATGCTGCAGAAGAAGCTATTGAAGCAAGCCGACCGCAAGCAGCAGCTCGAGAGCATGCTGCAAGACAAAACTAGAGATGAACGGTTGATGGATGATGAGAAATAAGAGGTTGCTGTCTCTTGCTATAGTCGCTCTGTTATGTTTGATGATGCCGAGCGGAGCATTCGCTACTTCTCTGCCCGACGTTCAAATTAATATCGGCGATAGCAGCGGCGAATCGCCGGGGACTAGCGCATTATCGATTCTTCTGCTGATTACGGTATTGAGCATTGCGCCTGCCATTATGGTGCTGATGACCAGCTTTACGCGTATCGTCATTGTACTTGGCTTTGTCAGGACGTCTCTCGGTACGCAGCAGATGCCTCCGAATCAGGTGTTGATTGGGCTCGCCATGTTTCTGACCTTTTTCATTATGGCGCCTACATTCGGCCAAGTGAACGAAGTGGCATTGCAGCCTTATTTGAAGGGAGAGATTACACAGACAGAAGCTTTCGAGCAAGCAGCCGTACCGATGAAGAAGTTCATGTTCTCCCATACAAGGGAGAAGGATTTGCTGCTGTTCATGAACTACACCAAGACGGAGAAGCCGGCATCTTACGAGGACATTCCCTTGACGGTTCTTATTCCGGCTTATGCCATTAGCGAATTGAAGACGGCTTTCCAGATGGGCTTTATGATATTCATACCGTTCCTTGTCATCGATATGATCGTATCCAGTACGCTCATGGCGATGGGGATGATGATGCTTCCGCCCATTATGATCTCGCTGCCGTTCAAGCTGCTGCTGTTCATACTCGTCGATGGGTGGTATCTGATCGTCAAATCCCTGCTGCTAAGCTTTAACACATGAGGAACCTGAAGAGGAGGAAGAGGAATGAGTGCCGACTTCATCATCGGCCTGGCCGGTGAGGCTGTATTTACGGTACTGAAAGCCAGTGCTCCCATGCTAGTGCTTGCTCTGGTTGTTGGTCTGCTCGTCAGCGTGTTTCAAGCGACAACCCAAATCCAGGAGCAGACGCTTGCGTTCGTTCCGAAAATTGTGGCTGTCTTTATTTCCATCATTATATTCGGTCCATGGATACTGAATACGGTTGTCGATTTCACCTACCAATTGCTGAACAATCTTCATAATTACATCGGTTAGGTCGTGGATGAATGAATGCAATCGTACAAGGCTTTCCTATTTTTTTGTTAATCTTTTGTCGAATTACAGCGTTTTTCGTCGTTGTTCCCGTGTTCTCCTCCAGAGGAGTGCCCAACGTATTCAAGATTGGCTTGAGTTTTTTTATCGCACTTATTGTTTTTTTGACCTATGGCTTCGACCAGACAATGGTGCCGAATGCGGAATATGTGCTTGTGCTGATACGCGAAATACTAATCGGCCTGCTGCTCGGCTTTGTCGTTTACTTGTTTTTTGCTGTTGTCCAGACTGCCGGTGCATTCATGGATCTGCAGATCGGATTCGCAATGGCGAATGTGGTCGATCCCCATACCGGAGCTTCCGCTCCGCTCTTGGGTTACTTCAAGTATATGCTGATGTTGCTCGTCTTTCTGATGATGAACGGCCACCACTACTTGCTGGCGGGCCTGATGGACAGCTACGAATGGATGCCCTTGTCCAATGAGCTGTTCCAGAGGATGATGAGCGGCAGCATTTCCGATTATTTGGTAAGAGTGTTCGGCAATACGTTTCTGCTGGCTGTGCAGGTCGCGGCTCCTCTTGTCGTCGCCATGTTTCTGACGGACGTGGGGCTCGGCTTCCTGACCAAGACGGCGCCGCAATTCAACGTATTTGTAATCGGCATTCCGCTCAAGATCATTGTAGGCTTGTTTTTGCTCTTCCTGCTAATGCCCGGGATGGCAATATTGTTCGAGAAGCTGTTTTCAATCCTGTTCCAGTCTCTAGAGCAGCTGATGGGAATTGTACAAGGGCCGCCTGGCGCTTAATAGGAGGCTGGTATTATGCAAGCATACAGATTTCGGCTGGATCTGCAGCTGTTCAACCAAGAGAAGACGGAGAAGGCTACCCCGAAGAAGAGGCAGGAGTCCAGGAAGAAAGGACAAGTTGCCAAGTCTGCTGATTTGCCGGGCGCATTTATTCTTCTGTTCGTATTTGCTTCATTCCTTATGCTAGGAAGTTATTACCGCCAGCATATATACGGTTTGTTTCACAGCTTGTTCGAAGATTGGCTCCTGCTGCAAGTAACGCCGCAGAATGTCATGGACTTGTTAATGAACGTATTGATGAAGTGCCTGCTCATGCTCCTTCCCATATTCGCCATCGTTATGGTTATAGGCGTAGTAGGCAACGTTGTACAATTCGGCTTTCTGTTCACAGGAGAGCCGTTGAAGATGCAGCTGAAGAAGCTGAATCCGATAGAGGGCTTTAAGCGGATTTTTTCCATGAGGAGCCTTGTCGAGTTTTTGAAGAGCATCTTGAAAGTTTCAATTATCGCTATTTTGGTCTATATCACGATAATGAACGAATGGGACAACTTGCTGGTGCTCTCCATGCAGCCGATCGAGCGGATATTCTCCTTTGCCGCAGGATTGACCGTGAAGCTTGGCATATTGATTGGAGCCGTGCTTGCGGTGCTGGCTTACTTCGACTTTATGTATCAGCGATACGAGCATGAGAAGAGTATCAAGATGTCCAAGCAGGATATTAAGGACGAGTACAAAAAATCCGAAGGCGATCCGCTGATCAAAAGCCGAATTCGCGAGCGGCAGCGGAAGATGGCGCTTCAGCGCATGATGCAGGAAGTGCCCAAAGCCGATGTCGTCATTACGAACCCGACCCACTTCGCCATTGCGCTAAAGTATGATGCAGAGAAGATGGATGCGCCGACGATTGTAGCGAAGGGGATGGACCACGTCGCCTTGCGGATAAAGGAAGTAGCCAAGGAGTATGGCATCATAACGATGGAAAACAAGCCGCTGGCCAGAGCGTTGTACGAACGGGCCGAAATCGGTGATGCGATACCGGGCGATCTGTTCCAGGCTGTGGCTGAAGTGCTGGCATACGTATATAAAATGAAGGGTCGAGTGTAAGTCTACATCAACGTGCGGGAGGAGGCACTCTCATGAAAGTAAGGGATTTAATAGTAATCGTCGGAATCATTGGCATCGTACTTATGATGATTATTCCCATCCCGACCCTTCTCATCGATATTCTTCTTATACTGAATATCTCGCTCGCACTGACGATCCTGTTGGTAGCGATGAATACAAGGGAAGCGCTGGACTTCTCCATATTTCCCGCCATATTGCTAATCACTACGTTATTCCGGCTGGCGCTCAGCGTATCGACAACCAGAAGCATTCTGAAACATGCAGAGGCTGGCGATGTCATTGACACTTTCGGGAAATGGGTGGGCGGCGGTGAAGTCATTATCGGATTTATCGTCTTCCTCATTCTCGTTCTCGTGCAGTTCATCGTCATTACGAAAGGCTCGGAGCGGGTAGCGGAGGTTGCGGCCAGATTCACACTGGATGCGATGCCGGGCAAGCAGATGAGCATAGATGCCGATCTGAATTCGGGGCTGATCAATGAAGCGCAGGCGAAGGAGCGCCGCTCCAAGATCGAGAGAGAAGCGGACTTCTATGGAGCGATGGACGGCGCCAGCAAATTCGTCAAAGGCGATGCCATTGCGACGATCATTATTCTGATCATTAACCTGATCGGTGGATTCATCGTCGGTATGGCCATTCACGGCATGGGCTTCCAGGAAGCGATGGAAAGATTCTCGATTCTGACGATCGGCGACGGCCTTGTCGCGCAGATCCCTGCATTGCTCATCTCCACCTCAGCAGGTCTGATCGTGACGCGATCAGCGTCGACGGGCAATCTGGCAGAGGACTTGACGGGGCAGATGCTCAAGTTCCCGAAAATGCTGTACGTTGCAGCTGGCGCGATCGCCATGCTCGGCTTGACGCCGATCGGCATTCTGCGAACATGGCCATTCGCGATTCTGTTCGCCGTCGGCGCATGGTTCATGCAGCGCACATTCGAGAAGAAGCAGGAGCAAGAAGAGTTGCTTGTAGAGGAACAGGAGATCGAGGAAGTGCGCAGTCCGGAAAGTGTCGTCAGCCTGCTGCAGGTCGATCCCATTGAGTTCGAATTCGGCTACGGCTTGATTCCGCTCGCGGACACTTCGCAAGGCGGAGACTTGCTGGACCGGATCATTATGATCCGCCGGCAATGCGCGCTGGAGCTCGGACTTGTCGTACCGGTCATTCGGATCAGGGACAATATCCAATTGAAGCCGAACGAATATGTGATCAAGATCAAGGGCAATACGGTTGCGCGCGGCGATCTGCTGCTGAATCATTATCTGGCGATGAGTCCGGGCTTCGAGGACGATTCGATCGTAGGCATCGAGACGATGGAGCCCGCATTCGGGCTGCCTGCCATATGGATCGATGAACAGATGAAGGAGAGAGCGGAGCTGTCGGGTTATACAGTGGTCGACCCGCCTTCGGTAGTCGCCACACACTTGACGGAGATCGTCAAGCGTCATGCGCATGAACTGATTGGCCGTCAGGAAGCGAAGATGCTGATCGAGAATGTGAAGGAATCCTATCCGGCGCTTGTCGAAGAGCTGATCCCTGCCATCTTGACCGTAGGCGATGTGCAGAAGGTGCTGGCGAAGCTGTTGAAGGAGAAAATTTCCATACGCGATCTGGTTACGATATTCGAAGCGCTGGCCGATCACGGCAGCTACACGAAAGACCCGGACATACTGACGGAATATGTGCGGCAAGCGCTCTCCCGTCAGATTACCCAGCAATACTCCTCCGAGGGGGATACGCTTAGGGTTATTACAATCGGACCAGCACTGGAGAAGAAGATTGCAGAGTCGGTTCAGCAGTCGGATCAGGGCAGCTACATCGCATTGGACCCTGTCTCAACCCAGCAGGTGTATCAACGGCTAAGCGATCAGGTGAGCCGGCAGATTCAGTCGGGCGGGCAGCCTATCGTGCTGACATCGCCGACGATACGCATGTATCTGAGGCAAATCATTGAGAGAACGATGCAGGATGTGCCGGTATTGTCTTACAGCGAGCTGGAGCCGAGTATTGAAGTACAAAGCGTCGGGGTGGTCAATCTATGAGAATGAAGCGATATATCGTGAATGCACTGCCTGAAGCCGTGGCCATGATTCGCACCGATCTTGGCCATGACGCTGTCATATTGGAAACGAAGCAAATTCATGTCGGCGGCTTCATGGGCATGTTCCGCAAAAAAAAGATGGAAGTCATTGCGGCAGTCGAAGGAGGCGCCGGGAAGGCGCCTGCCAAGCCGAAGCAGGTTCCCGCTCCGGAAGTGGGGGCCGCTCTGCAGCAATTGCTGCTGCAATCCTCTAAGGGCACAGCCGCTGCCGTTTCCCCTGCGGCCGCTTCTGAAGCAGAGTCCGCACCGGTTGCTCATAACGTCTCTCGACCGACAGAGTCGTCTCCCGCGAAGCCGGCTTCGCTCAAGGAAGAGAAGGAGCAATTCATTATTAACGAAATCAGGGAGCTTCGCGACTATATGAAGAAGCTGTCCAAAAGCGGAGCGTTCGCACAGACATACTCCGAGTCTATAGCTGCTCTGCAGAATCGGCTATTGGAGCAGGAGGTGGAGCAGCGCTGGATAGACGAATTGGCAGAAGCGCTGCAGCAGGAAGAGCAGTCCCGTGGCGAGATCCTGACTCAGAGGGAAGCTTGGGCGCTAGCTTACGATTGGTTCTCAGCGAAGCTGAAGCCCTTTACGAACGAGGGAATCCGCGAGGATACGCGCGTTATTCAATTCGTGGGACCGACCGGAGTCGGCAAGACGACATCGATCGCCAAGCTTGCGGCAGAGCAGTCCATCAAGCATGGGCGCAAGATCGGATTTATTACTTCGGATACATATCGGATTGCCGCCGTGGAGCAGTTGCGCACTTATGCGAATATATTGGATGCTCCGATGGAAGTTGTGTTCTCTCCGGCGGATTTAACCAAGGCTTACAAGGCTTTGGAGGATCGTGACCTCATATTGATGGATACGGCGGGACGCAACTACCGCAGCGAGCTGCATGTGTCGGAAGTGAACAGTCTGCTGCACAGCAGCGAACAGAGCGAGATCATTCTGGTGCTCAGCTTGACGGGCAAGTTCAAGGATATGACGCTTCTGGCTGACCGATTCAAAAAATACGGCATACGAAAAGCCATTTTTACCAAGTGTGACGAGACAGTTGTATACGGCGCGATATTCAATCTCGTGATGGAATATGAGTTGCTTCCGACGCATATTGCAAGCGGACAGACTGTTCCGGACGACATCGCGCCTTTCCATAGCAAGAGTTACGTCGAGATGCTGCTGGGAGAGGCTGACCATGAATGATCAGGCTGAAGCACTGCGTCATCTCGTCAGACAACAGGAGAATATTCGCAATCAAAGAACGACGCGAGTGGTCACGATTACCAGCGGCAAGGGAGGGGTGGGCAAATCCAATTTCAGCTTGAACTTCGCCTTATCCTTGCAGAAGCTCGGCTGCAAGGTGCTAGTCTTCGATGCGGACATCGGCATGGCCAACATTGACGTGCTGATGGGCGTCACCTCCAGCTACAACCTGTATCACTTGCTGAAGCAGGATAAAACGATATGGGATATCATTCAGCTTGGCCCGCAAGGACTGCACTACATAGCCGGAGGTTCGGGCGTAACCGAATTGCTGCAGCTGTCCGATCGCGAGCTGGAGCGGTTCGGGACGGAAATTGGCAAGCTGCATGGCGAATACGATGTCATCCTGTTCGATACGGGAGCAGGTCTCTCGAAGGAGACGGTCAAGTTCATCATGTCGGCCCAGCAGACTATCGTCGTAACAACGCCGGAGCCGACATCCATTACGGACGCATACGCTCTGATCAAGATGGTAAAGGGAATGGAGCCTCAGGTTACCTTCCGATTAATTGTTAACCGGGCTTCCAGCAGGAGAGAAGGGACGGAGACGGCAGAGAAGATCGAGCTTGTAGCGAGACGATTCCTGCAGTGCGATCTGCCCGCTCTGGGCATCATTCCAGACGATTCATCGGTATCGAAAGCGGTAAAGCGGCAGAAGCCGTTCACGCTGCTGTATCCCGACTGCGCCGCCTCCGCATCCATTATGAGCATTGCCAAAGCATTTCTAGAAGTTCCGCAGACCGCGGCTTCCGCCGGCGGCGTCAAAGGATTCCTGCATAAATTATTCAGTCGTTCAAGATAGTCCTTTGAGAGGAAGGAGGGAGGCTAATGGCACCCCATCGCGTATTAGTGGTAGACGATTCCGCATTCATGCGGAAAATTATTAGCGATCTCATCAGCCAGGACAGCGAATTCACCATTGTAGCAACTGCAGTCAACGGAGCGGAAGCCGTATCGGCAGCTGCGAAGTACAGGCCGGATATTATTACGATGGACTTGGAAATGCCGATTATGAACGGTATTGAGGCATTGGGGCTAATTATGAGGCGGACGCCGACGCCGATCATTATGCTGTCCGGCATAAGCGAGGCAAACACAAGGGAGACGATCAAGGCGCTTCAATACGGAGCGTTCGACTTCATCCGCAAGCCCACCAGCGCCGCATCGGGAGATATCAGGCAAGTTGGAGAGGTGCTGCTCGACAAGCTCCGGGCAGCTGTATCCGTGAAGAAGGAGCCTCCGGCTTCAGCTACAGAGATACAGCGTCCGACACTGCCGCAGAAGCCGCTCGCGCCGCGAATAGCGGCAGAAGCGCCTACGCGACATGAGCGTGCCGCTGCGCCGCAGAGCCCGGCCACCGGCAGCAAGGGACGGAAGCCGCCGGCAGCGGCAGCTCCGGCGAAGCCCGCACCGCCCAGGAAAAACACGGCGCCTTCCGCGGCACCGACACCGAGCAAGACGGCCCGGCCGGAAAGCGACAGAGCTGCGGCGGGGGCAAATGCATCGCAATCGACGGGGAAAGCGTTCCATCATATCGTTGCCATCGGGACTTCGACAGGGGGGCCGAGGGCGCTTCACGAAGTAGTCAGTTCCTTGCCGGCAGACTTGCCTTCGCCTGTTCTCGTGGTACAGCATATGCCACCCAAATTCACGAGATCGCTGGCACAGCGGCTGGACAGCTTCAGCGCGCTGCGCGTTATCGAAGCGGAGGACGGGATGAAGCTTTGCCGCGGTACCGTCTATATCGCTCCCGGCGGGCGACATCTGAAGCTGAGCAGGCATGGGGGCGACTACGTCGTTCAGCTGTCGGACGAGCCGGCGCGCAATGGACATCGTCCCTCCGTCGATGTCATGTTCGAATCTATAGCGCCTTACGGTGAGCTGGCAAGGCATGCGGTCATTATGACGGGTATGGGAAGCGACGGAGCGAAAGGGATGAAGCTCTTGGCGGATGAAGGAGCCGTAACGACAATTGCCGAGTCGGAAGAGACTTGCATCGTATACGGCATGCCGAGGTCGGCAGTGGAGAACGGCTCTGTCCAGCAGATCGTTCCTCTGCATGAGATCGCCTCGAGAATCGTCCAGGCGGTGATGAAAGCCTAAGCAGGAGACGCAATTATTCCAACAGGAGGTGCAAGCGAATGGATATGAATGCTTACTTGTCCATGTTTATCGACGAATCAAACGATCATCTGCAAGCGCTGAATGAGAATATGCTCAAGCTGGAGAGCGATCCGGAGGATCTCTCCATCGTACAATCCATCTTTCGATCCGCCCACACGCTGAAGGGAATGTCAGCAACGATGGGGTTCGAGGATTTGGCCTCTCTCACCCATGAGATGGAGAATGTGCTGGATCTGGTTCGCAATAGTAAGCTCAGCATGGACAGCTTTATTTTCGATACGTTGTTCAAAGGGCTGGATGCGCTGGAAGCCATGGTGCAGGACATTATTAACGGCGGTACCGGGAAGTCTGATGTGACGGCTATTGTACAGTCTCTTCAATCGATTCTGAAGGGAGACTACAAGACCGACGGCGGGAGCGCAACATCCGCCTCCGACAAGGGCGCTTCCGGCGAAGCGGCCATGCTGGATCAATTCCAGGCTTCCGTCCTGCAGCAATCCATGGAAAGCGGGCATCAAGCCTATTACATAAAAGTGACGGTCAGCGAGAATTGCGTGTTGAAAGCGGCAAGAGCATATATGGTGTTCGATGTGCTGGAGCGAAGCGGCGAGGTGATCAAGTCGGAGCCTTCCGTCCAGGATTTGGAGCAGGAGAAGTTCGACCAGTCATTCACGGTGTTCATCGTCACGACAGCTTCCGAGGAGGAACTGACGGGCAAAATTATGGCTATCTCCGAAATCGAATCCGCCCAGCTTACGCTGCTGGATGCGGAGTCGCTGGCCTCGTTGTCTGCAGTTCCGGCGGCAGCCGCTGCAGAGGCGGCACCGAAGGCGCAAGCGGCAGCGCCGACTGAGAGTGGACGCGGAGCGGACACCGCCAAGAAGAGCACGGCCGCAGTGGCTTCCAGAACGATTCGTGTCGATATCGAAAGGCTGGACACGCTTATGAATCTGTTCAGCGAGCTGCTGATCGACAGAGTGCGTCTGGAGCAGCTGGCAAGCGAAGTCAAGCGTACGGAACTGACGGAGACGGTCGAGCATATGTCCAGAGTCAGCTCCGACTTGCAGAACATTGTCCTGAAGCTGCGCATGGTTCCCGTTGACGCCGTATTCAATCGCTTTCCCCGTATGGTTCGGGATCTTGCGAAATCGTTGGACAAGAAGATCGAACTCGTCATTACAGGCGCGGACACGGAGTTGGACAGAACGGTTATTGATGAAATCGGCGATCCGCTCGTTCACTTGCTCCGCAATTCGGTCGACCACGGGATCGAGACCGTTCAGGAACGGGTTGCAGCGGGCAAGCCGGAGACGGGCACGGTTCATCTTCGGGCGTTCCATAGCGGCAATCATGTGTTCATTGAAGTGGAAGAAGACGGTAAGGGCATCAATGGAGAGAAGGTGCTTGGCATTGCCGTCAAGAACGGCGTTCTGACGGAGGAGGAAGGCAAGAAGCTGACG
This sequence comes from Paenibacillus sp. J5C2022, assembly GCF_025567625.1. Lineage (GTDB taxonomy): Bacteria > Bacillota > Bacilli > Paenibacillales > Paenibacillaceae > Pristimantibacillus. The sequence continues at coordinate 47,454 of NZ_JAOQJC010000001.1, forward strand.
CAGGATGAAGTGAATATGCTCATCTTCGCTCCCGGCTTCAGTACGGCGGATAAAGTGTCGGATATATCGGGACGCGGCGTAGGATTGGACGTCGTCCGAACGAAGATTACATCACTGGGCGGGAATGTGACAGTGACCTCTGCGATGGGCAAAGGAACGAAGTTCTCGGTTCAGCTTCCATTGACCCTGTCCATCATTTCCGCGATGCTGATCAAACTTGGCTCCGAGAAGTATGCGATCCCGCTCTCCTCGATCGTGGAGACGGGAATCATTAAGCGCTCTTCCATTCTGAACGTGCACGGGAATCACATGATTCGCTTCCGGGACGCTATTATTCCGCTTGTTTCCTTGAGCCGGGTGCTGGAGTCTCCCGACTACGACGAAGGCGGGGAAGAGGAGACGGAGATTGTCGTCATTCAGAAGGGCGATAAGTGGGCTGCCGTTACGGTCGACGACTTCATCGGACAAAGCGAGATCGTTCTGAAGTCGCTTGGCAAGTATTTGACCAATACGCATGCCATATCCGGGGCAACCATATTGGGCGACGGGCAAGTTGCGTTAATAGTTGATCCTAATGCGTTAATTAAATAGGGGGGTTGCAACATGGGAGAAGAATTGAAGGTTATCGTATTCGGCTTGGGCAATGAGGAGTACGGCATTGAAGTGGACAAGGTGCGCACGATCGAGAGGATGTGCCCGATTACGCGCGTGCCGAAAACGCCGTCCTTTATTAAAGGGGTTATCAATCTCAGAGGCGTCGTCGTTCCGGTCATCGATCTTCGCGGAAGATTCAATCTGGCCGAGACGGAGCTTACCGACAATTCCCGCATTATCGTCGTTGCCGTTGCCGAGATGGAAGTCGGATTTATCGTCGATTCGGCGAACGATGTGACAGATATCGATGCCGATGAGATTGATTCCCCGCCGGAAATCGTGGGAGGCATCAAGGCGAAGTACTTGCGCGGCATTGCCAAGCTGGACGAAGACAGGCTGCTAATCATGCTGAATCTGTCCGAGGTGCTGAACAAGGATGAGATAATCCAGCTAGAGGGGCTGGAGGTATAGACCGTGACGCAATTTCATCGACTTCAGGCATTTGAACTGGATGTATTGAAGGAAGTGGGGAATATCGGTGCGGGCAATGCCGCCACGGCATTGTCCAAGCTGCTCGACAAGCCGGTCGACATGGCGGTTCCGAAGGTCAGCTTGCTGCCTTTCGAGGAAGTGGCTGAGCTGGTCGGTGGCTCCGAGCAGATCGTCATCGCGATCTTCCTTCGCGTGGAAGGCGAAGCGCCGGGCAATATGTTCTACATTATTCAAGAGCAGTCCGTTAACCGGATGCTGAACCAGCTGTTGTCCATCGATCATCAAGAGGGGGAAGGTTACTCCGAGATGGAGCTTTCCGCCCTCTGCGAGATCGGCAATATTCTTGCAGGCTCCTACTTGTCTTCACTTGCGGATTTCACCCGGCTGCCCATGTTCCCTTCCGTGCCGGCTGTCGCTCATGATATGGCAGGCGCCATTCTCAGCTACGGCCTGATGCAATACGGGGAGATGGGAGATTCGGCGCTATTGATAGAAACACAGTTTCAAGAGGATTGCCATTCCTTGAAGGGCCATTTCTTCCTCATACCGGACCCCGATTCCTTCCGGAAAATATTCCAATCTCTGGGAGTCAGTTCCGATGATTGAACAACTGCTCGTAAAGGTGGGAATGGCTGATTTGAATATCGCTTGTGATGGTGCACAGCTGAAGACGACAGGGCTCGGCTCCTGCGTGGGACTTACGTTGTTCGATCCGCTTGAGCGAATAGGCGGGATGGCGCATGTGATGCTTCCTTCTTCCGACATTGCCCGGGAGGCGAAAGTGAACATTGCCAAGTATGCCGATACCGCCATCCCTGAATTATTGGAACGCATGTTTGCCGCCGGTGCGAAGAGAGAGCGGCTCAAGGCGAAGATGGCCGGCGGCGCGCAAATGTTCGCGCTCTCGAGCCAATCGGACACGCTGAGGATCGGACCACGCAATGTAGAATCCTGTACGGCTATACTGAACGCCTACCATATTCCGATCTTATCGCAAGATACGGGCGGGAATTTTGGAAGAACGATAGAATTGGACAGCAACAACGGCGTGCTGCGGATTAAGAGCATGCAATATGGAGTAAAGGAGATTTAAAAAATGCTGGGATCGTGGCGATGGAATATCGGTTTTGGGCTGCTGGGAGCGCTGCTAATCATCGTATTCTCGATGAACAGCAATCCGATGTCCGTTGTGCTGCTTCGCAGCTTGTATGCCTTCGTTTCTTTTTTTGTCTTGGCGTTCGCCGCTCGCGCTGCGCTGGCGGCTATATTGAAGCCGCCTGCCATTGCGGACGATGCGGAGGATCGTCAAGACGACGGCGGCTCGCAGCTTGATCTGGTAACTCCGGACGAATCCGGAGATTTGAACGATATGCTTAAGGCTCAGCTTCAAGGCGATGCGGACAAGCCCGGCAAGGCTAACGCGCAGGATGCTCAAGCGACCGATTTCAAGCCGCTGAATCCGCCGCAGTTCGTATCCGCCGATGATAAACAGCCAGAACATTTGGCGAAAGCACTACGTCATCTAACAGGAGAGTGAGTCGATGGCAGAGCTAAAAACGCCTCATTTGACAAACATCCAGATGTGGCAGGCATGGAAGGAACACGGTGATATCGAAGCCAAGAAAGGGCTAATTGAGCATTACTTGCCTCTGGTGGATTATGTGACGAACCGGATGGCGATCGGTCTGCCCAAAAACGTCCTGCGGGACGATCTGGCCAGCAACGGCGTAATGGGACTGATCGATGCGATCGAAAAATTCGATTATATGCGCGGTCTGCAGTTCGAGACCTATGCTTCATGGCGTATCCGCGGCGCCATTATCGACGGCTTGCGCCAGGGAGACTGGGTCCCCCGCTCGGTAAGGGAGAAGGCCAAACGTGTGGAGGATGCTTATCAGCTGTTGGAGCAGCAATATATGCGGACGGTAACAGATACGGAAATAAGTCAGTATCTGGGCGTTAGCGAACGTGAATTTGCAACGATGCTTCAAGATATATCCGTCGCGACGATATGCTCGCTGGAGGACCCCATTCGAGAAGAAGAGTCGGAGACGCGCATGTCGCTGCTTATTGATGACAAGGCCAAAAATCCGGACTATAAGGTTCATGAGTATTATTTGAAGGAATCGCTTGTGAAGGGCATCGAACGATTGACCGAGAAAGAACGAATTGTCGTGTCTCTCTTTTATTATGAAGAGCTTTCTCTTAGCGAGATCGCTGAAGTCATGTCACTTTCCCCGTCGAGAATTTCCCAATTGCACTCCAAGGCAATTCTAAGGCTCAGGGGTGTATTGGCTAAACATAAAGAACAATTACTGCAGCACTAGAAAGGAGGAGAAGGATGGACAATTTCCCATTGGACTCATACCTGCGTGTACAGACATCAACGGATAAGCTGTCTGCCTTTTTAACATTTGCCCGAATGACCGACGAATTCGCATGCACACCGGAAGAACTGGGGCGTTTCCTGCGCAGCAAGGGGATTGTCCATGGTCTTCTTACCGAGGTTCTGGAGCAAATATGCGTTAACCCGCTTGCCTATTGCAAGGAACAGACATTGGTTGCTCAAGGACACAGCCCCATGCCGGGTAGGAACGGCTCAATATCTTATGTGTACGACAAGCATACGGGGAGCAGCGCTCCTGCCCAGGATGAGCACGGTAAAGTGGACTTGAAACAGGTTACCCGGCTGAACAACGTCAACCGGGGACAACTCCTTGCAGAGCTGATGGCGCCAACTGCAGGACCCGCAGGACGAACCGTAACAGGCGAGGAGCTTCAGCCAGTTACGGGAAAGCCGGCGCATTTTAAAATCGGCAAAAACGTCGTCATGAACGGGGAAGGAACGGCGTTGTATGCGGCAATCGACGGCCTTGTCGCGATTACGGATAAAGGGAAGATCAATGTGTTCCCGGTCTATGAAGTGAACGGGGACGTCGACTATAGCGTCGGAAACATCGATTTCGTAGGGACAGTCGTCATCCGCGGCAATGTGCTCAGCGGCTTCAAGGTTCATGCTACCGGGGATATCCGTGTCGTCGGCGGAGTGGAGGGAGCGGAGCTTGAGTCCAGCGGCTCCATTGAAATTACCGGGGGCATCATGGCGGGAGGCAAGGGCAGCGTCAAGGCTGCGGGCAATGTGCGTTGCTCCTTCATTCAGGAAGGCAATGTGCACGCGAGCGGCGATGTTGTCGTAAGCCAGAGCATTATGCACGCGAATGTGAAAGCCGGCGGAAGCGTTATCTGCTCCGGAGCCAAAGGATTGATCGTTGGCGGAGTCATCCAGGCCGGAACTAGCGTCCAGGCTCGTATGATCGGCAATTCGATGTCCACCGCCACCTTCGTGGAGGTTGGTGTCAATCCGGAGCTTCGGGATGAACTCCAGGAGCTGCGCCAGCTCATCAAGAATACTTATGATAACCTGGACAAAACCGAGAAGGCGCTCGTTATTCTGGATACGATGGCGGCTTCCGGTCAACTGACGCCGGATCGGCTGGCGATGAGAGTGAAGCTGAATGCCACGAAGCGGCAAGCGAATGCCGAACTTGGCGAGTCGAAAGAGCGGATGCTGGAAATCGAAAAAACGCTGGAGGACACAGGGCGCTCGAAAGTGGACATCAGCGGGACGGTATTCGGAGGCACCAAAATTGTCATCGGGCGATACACGAAGTTCGTGAAGGATGCGACGCAAAGGGTTTCCTTTCAATACATGGAAGGCGACATTGCGATCGTGCCTTACTCGCCGTAGCGAAGGGGTGATTAGGCCGTATGACATTCAAATCACTGGATCTGCAGATGTCTATCCCGCGGACACAGGAGATGGGCAACATGCAGCAGCAGGCGATGCAGCGACCGGTCGCGGAGCAGTCGTTGCTTGAGAATCAGGCTGCAAAGAAAACCGAAGAGCTGAGAGCCCAAAATACGGCGGTGGAGGGTGCTTCCAAAGCGATGGTCCACGCCGATGGCGAAGGGCCAAAGCAGCAGTATGCCGGCAAGGAGACCAAGCGTCAGGGAGAAAAAGAAGAAGAGGAAAGCGAAGCGCCTGTACATCCCTACAAGGGTCATCATCTTGATATTACCTTATAATGAAAGAAAGGCGGCTGGACTATGGGGCCATGGCAAATTATTGTACTTCTCGGAGCGGTTATCCTGGTTGCCGCCTTCCTGATCCCCCGCAACAAAGGACGGAATGGCGAACAGGGGGGATCGCTTCAAAACATGGAGATCGCCTTGGAGCAATTCATGGAAAACATGGAGAAGGACAACGGCGAGCTCATGGAGCTTCTGGCCGACTCCGGCAAAGCCGCTGCCGAAAGGGAAAAGCTGTATGAAACGCGCATCGCCCGGCTGGAGCAAACTTGCTCGCGGCTGGAGTTGCAGCTTCAATCGCTGCGTTCCTCCAATCCGAGGGCGCAAGCGTCCGCTGCTGTCGGGATGCAGGTAGAGACGCAGCCCCAACCCGACAGCGTGCCGCCCGCTTTAGTAGAAGATGGGGCCGAACCATCGGAAGTTGCCGTATCCTCAACGATTCAATCCCGCTATGCATCGTTATTGGAACTGCATCGCAATGGCAAATCCATCGAAGCGATCGCGAGGCGTATGGAGATGAATAAAGGCGAGGTTCAGCTCATCTTGCAGCTGGCCAAGCAGGAGGAGGCCGCACGTGCTTGACAAGCGATCCTTGCTCATCGGACTCGGTGCAGGCATAATAATCGGCGCAACGCTTTTTCAATTGTTCTCTATCGGCCAGAGCAATCAGGAACAGCTTGACAGAGTCGGGATCGAACAGCCTGCGGAGGAAGGCATTCCGTCGCCGGAGCCGCAAGATGGGAATATGCCGTCTGAGGCATCCGGCGCAGCCCCCTCTAATCAGGACGAGCCTGCGGATGAAGAGCTGCCAACCGAGAAGCAACCGGCAAACGAGACGGCGAATGTCGAGAACATGATTGAAGCGGATAAGGCGGAGGAAGCGACGGCCGACAGCGTAACGGCGATAACGGCCGACGAGCGCGTCATCCGCATTGAGCCTGGATTCAATCTGACGGAGACAGCGAATCTGCTCGCTTCATCGGGGGCCATCGATAATGCCGCCGCCTTTATAAAAGAAATGAAAAAGCAAAATAAAATGGTTCGCGCGGGCTATTTTTTGTTTTCCGAGGGCACCGGCATTAAGGACGCCGTCAAAATCGTGACAAGCGAGCCGCTCTCCCCCAAAATGGCGCAACAGCTTCTGCTAGATTCCGACTCGTAAACAAACCAGCGGATTTGCAACGCAACAGTTGCTTCCGGGAGACAGATATGATATATTAATTGACGGTGTTAAAAACGCACGCTGGTCAATTTTCTCAAGGGTGCTTTCGCCAGGCGAAAGTTTTGGGGAAAGATGCGACGGGCGGAGGAGCACACAAAAACCAATCGGGAGGTGTTGAAGAATGGCGGTTATTTCCATGAAACAGCTTCTGGAAGCTGGGGTACACTTCGGTCATCAGACTCGTCGTTGGAACCCGAAGATGGATCGTTATATCTTCACAGAAAGAAACGGAATCTACATTATCGACTTGCAAAAAACAGTGAAAAAGGTTGACGAGGCTTATAACTTCGTAAAATCCATCGCTGAAGAAGGCGGTACTGTATTGTTCGTAGGAACAAAGAAGCAAGCTCAAGATTCTGTTAAAGAAGAAGCAGAGCGTTGCGGAAACTTCTACATCAACCAGCGTTGGCTCGGCGGCACGCTGACCAACTTCCAAACGATCCAAAAGCGTATCGATCGTCTGAAAACGCTGGAGAAGTGGGAAGAAGACGGTACTTTCGAGGTTCTGCCTAAGAAAGAAGTAATCATCCTGCGCAAGGAAAAAGATCGTCTGGAGAAATTCCTGGGCGGCATTAAAGGCATGAACGGTCTGCCAAGCGCGTTGTTCGTTATCGATCCTCGCAAAGAGCGCATTGCTGTTGCTGAAGCTCGCAAGCTGGGTATCCCAATCGTAGGCATCGTTGACACGAACTGCGATCCGGACGAAATCGACTACGTTATTCCTGGCAATGACGATGCGATCCGTGCGGTTAAGCTGCTCACTTCCAAAATGGCGGATGCGATTGTGGAAGCGAACCAAGGCGAGCAAACAACTGCGTAATTTTAAATTGCATATTTGTTTATGAAAACAAAGGGTGGTCAGATGGTGAAAGCCTCTCGCTGCCCTTTTTTTGAGCAAAGGTTTTTCCAATAGAACATAACTTGAACTGAACAATTAGGAGGGTTTAATATGGCGGTAAATGCAAGCGCGGTAAAGGAACTACGTGAAAAAACAGGTGCAGGCATGCTGGATTGCAAAAAAGCGCTGGAGGAGACAAACGGCGATATCGAGAAAGCGATTGGCGTCCTTCGGGAGAAAGGGCTTGCGGCTGCAGCAAAGAAAGCCGGCCGTATCGCAACTGAAGGCGTTGTTGAATCTTACATCCATGCGGGCGGCCGCATCGGCGTAATTGTGGAAATCAACTGTGAGACGGACTTCGTGGCAAAAACAGATCAATTCCGTGATTTTGCAAAGGATATTGCGATGCAGATTGCAGCGGCAAACCCGAAATTCGTGCGTCGTGAAGAAGTACCTTCTGACGAATTGGAGAAAGAGCGCGAAATTCTGAAGGCGCAAGCGCTGAACGAAGGCAAGCCTGAAAAAATCGTTGAGAAAATGGTTGACGGCCGCATCTCCAAATACTATGAAGAGTTCTGTCTGATGGAGCAATCCTTCATTAAAGATCCGGACAAAACGATCTCCGAAATGCTGAACGAGAAAATCAGCAAAATCGGCGAGAACATCTCCATCCGCCGCTTCGTTCGTTATGAACTTGGCGAAGGTCTGGAGAAAAAAGAAGATAATTTCGTTGAAGAGGTTATGGCTCAAGCGAAACTTTAATCCGAACGCTAGCGGCGGGGCGGGGCGTCCGCCCCGCCTCGTCTGTGTACGGCAACATAATTGATTGACCTCGTGCGCGAGGTGAAAGATGGAGGTATAAACGTTGGAACATCCTGTATTTAAACGCATCGTACTGAAGGTCAGCGGCGAGTCATTGTCCGGACAGGAAGGTTATGGAATCGAGGCTTCAGTAATCTCCTCCATTGCGGAGCAAGTGAAAGAAGTCGTTCAACTGGGCGTAGAGGTCGCTATCGTCGTCGGCGGCGGCAACATATGGCGCGGCATTGCCGGAACGGCGAAGGGCATCGACCGGGCAACCGCAGATTATATGGGGATGCTTGCAACCGTAATGAACTCGCTCGCGCTTCAAGACGCGCTTGAGCAAATTGATGTGCCAACTCGCGTACAAACTTCAATTGCCATGCAGCAAATCGCAGAGCCGTATATCCGGCGCCGCGCTATACGCCACCTGGAGAAAGGCCGTGTCGTAATCTTCGCTGCAGGCACAGGCAATCCTTACTTCTCGACGGATACGACTGCCGCTCTCAGGGCAGCCGAGATCGAAGCTGAAGTGATCCTGATGGCGAAGAACAAGGTGGACGGCGTTTATTCCGCGGATCCGTTCAAGGACAGCACGGCGGAGAAGTACGAGGAATTGACGTATCTGGATGTGCTGAACCGCAATCTGGGTGTGATGGATTCCACCGCATCTTCATTGTGCATGGACAATAATATTCCGCTAATCGTATTCGCAATTACGGAGCAAGGCAATATAAAACGAGTTGTGCAAGGCGAAAAAATCGGAACGATAGTGAGAGGAAGTGCTAAGTAATGCCACAAGCGATTAAGAAAAATGCCGAAGAGCGTATGGAGAAGGCGATATCCGCGCTGAAGCGTGATTTAGCCACTTTGAGAGCGGGCAAAGCAAGCCCCTCCTTACTGGATCGGATTCAAGTGGAGTACTATGGAGCGATGACACCGCTTAATCAGCTTGCCAACATTAATACACCGGATGCGCGTACGCTGTTCATCCAGCCTTGGGACAAATCGTCGTTGGGCGCGATCGAGAAAGCGATTCTGAAGTCGGATGTCGGACTTACGCCTTCCAATGATGGCGACGTCATTCGCATCTCGGTACCAATGCTGACGGAAGAGCGTCGCAACGAGCTAGTGAAATCTTCCAAGAAGTTCGGAGAGGATGCGAAGGTGGCGATCCGCAATATTCGCCGCGACGCCAACGACGATGTGAAGAAGCTGGAGAAGACGGATATTTCCGAGGATGAATCACGCCGTCATCAGGACGATATTCAGAAGGCTACCGATAAATTTATTGCCGAGGTAGAGAAGGTTATCTCTGCCAAGGAGAAAGAAATTCTGGAAGTTTAATTGCGGTTTTCGCAATGGAAACGATAGGCGACCCCTCCGACAGGTGGGGTTCCTTTATACTTATTGGCGGGTGCTAGCCGTTTAAACTTGTTTGGTTGGGAGGAAGTTAGATGATCAAGCGACTTTGGGCCAAGCTGGGAAGGCCGTCCTTGCCGTCTGCTGACTCGGAAGCGTTCGATAACGTGCCACGGCACGTTGCCATCATCATGGACGGGAACGGGCGATGGGCGAAAAATCGCGGATTGCCTCGAATGGCTGGTCATCACTCCGGTATGAAGACGGTAAAGCGCATCACGATCGCAGCGGAACGAATAGGAGTCAAATATTTAACGCTGTATGCCTTCTCAACGGAAAACTGGAAGCGTCCAAGAGCGGAAGTCGACTTTCTTATGAAGCTGCCTGAGCAATTTCTTGAGGTCGAGCTGAAGGACTTAATGGCCAACAATGTCCAAGTTCGCATGATGGGCTACAAGGAGGAACTTCCGTCCCATACCTTGAAGGCCGTCGAAGAAGCCATTTCACGAACGGCAGGGAACACAGGACTCGTACTTAATTTTGCCCTTAATTACGGCAGTCGGAAAGAAATGCTGGAAGCCATTAAACAAATAGCCGTGGATGTCAAGCGGGGAGAGCTTGAGCCTGAGGCGATAGACGATCGGCTGATGGATTCGCGATTGTTGACAAGCGATATCCCGGACCCCGATCTGCTGATTCGTACGAGCGGTGAGCTGCGAATAAGCAATTTCATGCTATGGCAGCTGGCTTACAGCGAGCTATGGTTTACGGATGTGTACTGGCCGGAATTTACGGAAGAGCATTTTCATGAAGCCATTCACGAGTACCAGAGAAGAGCGCGCAGGTACGGCGGTTTGTAGCTTCAAGACACGGAGTGTGACTGTTAAGTGAAACAAAGACTAATTACCGGCATCCTTGCAGGAGCCTTCTTCTTGGCCATAACGATTGCAGGCGGCCCGTATTTCGATGCTCTGCTTATTCTATTAGCTATGATCGGTTTCAGCGAATATGCGAAGATGAACGGCGTCCCCCTGCTGCATCCCGCATCGTTGCTTGGATTTGCCGGCGTTATATATATTGTGCCTCCGTGGGCCGGCTGGGGAGTGGAGCTGCCGTCGTTTCTTACGATGATCTGGCTGCTTGCGTTCTTCTTGCTGGCCGTTACCGTTGTAACGAAGAATGCAATGACGATTGACGGCGCTGCTCTTATGCTGCTTGGTGCAATTTATGTAGGAGTAGGCTTCTCCGCCATGATAGAGGTTCGGGGCATGTCGCTGGACGGAATGTTCTGGACGTTCCTGTCCTTTGGCTGCATATGGGCCTCTGATATAGGCGCTTATTTCGTCGGACGAGCTATCGGCAAGCGCAAGCTATGGCCGTCTATAAGCCCCAACAAGACGGTAGAAGGAGCGCTGGGCGGGGTGCTGCTATCCCTGCTCGTCGCGGTCTGCTTCGCCTTGTTCGCTCCAGAGACGCTCTCGCTGGGCCATGCCGTTCTCATCGGATTGCTTGCGGCTATAGCAGGCCAATTCGGCGATTTGATCCAATCGGCTTACAAGCGCGTGCGGGGGATTAAGGATACCGGCGCTTTATTGCCGGGCCACGGCGGCGTGCTGGATCGCTGCGACAGCTGGATTATCGTATTTCCTTTGCTGTTGCTATGTTCGCTTATACCGGCATAAGATTAAGGGCTTCCTAACACAGCTATTATTGGAGGTTCAAATACGTTGAAAAAAATTGCTTTGTTAGGTTCGACGGGGTCGATCGGCACGCAGACGCTGGACATTGTGGACCATCACCCCGATCTATACCGAGTTGTCGCATTGTCGGCCGGCTCGAGAGTGGATGAGCTGGTGGAGCAGGCGAACAAATATAGACCTGCGCTTGTCAGTCTGGCAACGAAGGAATTGGCGGATCGTGCAGCGCCGCATCTGCCGCCGGGCACCCGAGTGGCTTACGGTGAGCAAGGTCTCATTGAAGTCGCCGCAAGTACAGACGCCGACATTGTAGTGACGGCCATCATGGGGAGCAGAGGACTTCCCGCGACGATGGCTGCGATCGATGCGGGCAAGACGATTGCATTGGCGAATAAGGAGACGCTGGTAACGGCAGGACATCTCGTCATGAAGCGAGCCAAGGAGCGCGGCGTCTCCATTCTGCCGGTCGACAGCGAGCATTCTGCGATATTCCAATGCCTGAACGGCGAGAGGGCTCAGACGGTCAAGACCATTACGCTTACGGCCTCGGGCGGGTCGTTCCGTGACCGGACGAGAGACGAGCTGGCCAGTGTGACGGTGGAACAAGCGTTGAATCATCCGAATTGGTCGATGGGTGCCAAAATTACGATAGATTCCGCCACAATGGTCAACAAGGGGCTGGAAGTCATTGAGGCCAAGTGGCTGTACGATGTCGATTACGACCAAATCAAAGTACTTATTCACCCCGAAAGCATTATCCATTCTTACGTCGAATTCGTGGACAACAGCGTCGTTGCGCAATTGGGCTTGCCCGACATGCGGGTTCCCATCCAATACGCGCTTACCTATCCCGATCGGCAACCAACACCTACGGAACCACTGGATTTGGCCGCGATCGGCAAGCTGCACTTTCGAGAGATGGACTACGATCGCTATCCGGCGCTTCGGCTAGCCTTCCAATGCGGACGGCTCGGACAATCCGCTCCGACTGTATATAACGCAGCCAACGAGATTGCGGTATCCCGCTTCTTGAACGGGGAGATTGCGTTTCTGGATATTGAACGCATACTGCAGGAAGTCGTCGACCGCCATCAGGTGTGCGCCGTCGATTATATTGACGCGATAGACGAGATCGATCGATGGGCCAGAAGCGTGGCGGCAAAGGTGTAGAACCGGAAAAAGTGGTTCTCTTGTATCGGACGGGAGAATAATGATAATCTATGTACAGGCCGTAACGAACAGGAGGCTACAGGGCAATGGGAACGTTGGGGGTCATATTTTTCACGGTGCTCGTCTTTTTTGTGATCGTCACCATACATGAGTGGGGTCATTTCTATTTCGCGAAGCGGGCAGGCATATTGGTGAGGGAGTTCGCTATCGGCTTCGGACCTAAGCTATTCTCCGTCAAGAAGGGGGAAACCCGGTATACGCTCCGTCTCATTCCGGCCGGCGGATTCGTCAGAATGGCTGGAGAAGACCCGGAGCTTGTCGAGGTTCAGCCCGGTCAGACGATTGCGGTTCGTATGAAGGATGGAGCCGTCACGCGAATGTATCTCGACCGACTGGATGACAGAAGCAACACTGTTCGCGGTGAAGTCGTGTCACTGGACTTGGAGCACAAGCTTGTTATCAGGCTCGATATCGAAGGAGACGTCGAGGAGTTCTCCGTACATCCGCAAGCGCTGATCATCACTCGCGGTCAAGAGACGCAGATCGCGCCGTATGATCGACAGTTCGGCAGCAAGCCGGTACGCAAGCGGGCAATGGCGATATTCGCCGGTCCTATGATGAACTTCATACTGGCGTTCGTCTTGTTCGGCGTATACGTGCAGTTGGCAGGTGTTCCGGAGAAACTTATGATCGGAGAAGCTACGAAAGGGATGCCGGCGCATGCAGCCAAGCTGCAGCAAGGCGACGTTATTTACGCTATCAACGGTGAACCGATTGGCACCGATTTCGAGCGAATGATTGACCTGATCGGCGAATCCGTCGGCAAGCCGGTCAAACTCGACATTGTACGGGGCGGCAAGTCTTTCACGGTGACAGTTACGCCGGTGGCGGATGATCATGGCGTAGGCAAGATCGGCATTGCTCCGATGTATGAGACGAGGTCAGCCACGATCGGGGAGACCGTCACGAAGTCGGCTACGCTGATGAAAGATATGACGGTGCTCATATTTGACGGCTTCAAAATGCTGGTGACTGGCCAGTTCAAGCTGGATGATCTGGGCGGACCGGTTCGAACGGCGGAGATGACAAGCCAGATTGCAAGGCAAGGCATCGATCAGCTGACAAGCTGGACGGCGCTGCTCAGTCTGTATTTGGGTATTTTCAATTTGCTGCCGATTCCGGCGCTCGATGGAAGCAGACTGATCTTCCTGGGTCTGGAAGCCGTCCGCAGACGGCCGATTGATCCCAACAAGGAGAGCATGGTTCATTTTATCGGCTTTGCCATGCTGATGCTGCTTATGGTCGTGGTTACCTATAATGATATTTTACGTTTAGTGAGAGGGGAGTAGTCTGTCGCTCATGTCCAAGGATAAAGGGTTTGTTACGGAAATTACGCCGCAAAGCGAAGATTTCTCGAGATGGTATATCGATGTAATCAAGAAAGCGGAACTGATGGACTATTCGCCGGTTCGCGGCTGCATCGTGTTTCGTCCCGATGGCTACGAGCTTTGGGAGAACATGCAACGAGAGCTGGATCAGCGCTTCAAGGATACGGGACACCGCAACGCCTATTTCCCGTTGTTTATTCCGGAGAGCTTCTTCCAGAAGGAGAAGGAGCATGTGGAAGGCTTCAATCCCGAGCTTCCATGGGTAACGGAAGCGGCCGGTGAGAAGCTGGAGGAGAGACTTGCGATCCGTCCCACCTCGGAGACGATGATCGGGCATATGTATGCGAAGTGGATTCAATCGTATCGCGACTTGCCGGTATTGATCAATCAGTGGGCCAACGTCGTCCGCTGGGAGAAGCGGACGCTGCCGTTCCTGCGCACGAGCGAATTCCTGTGGCAGGAAGGCCATACGGCGCATGAGGACGAAGCGGACGCACGCAAGGAAACGCTGACGATGCTGGATGTATATACGGACTTCGTGGAGAACTTCCTTGCGATTCCGGTCGTTAAAGGCGAGAAAACGCCATCGGAGCGATTCGCCGGAGCGGTGGATACGTATTCCATCGAAGCGATGATGAAGGACGGCCGCGCCGTGCAAGCAGGTACATCCCACTACATGGGCACAAAGTTCGCGGAAGCGTTCGATATCAAGTTCCTTGACCGTCAGAACGAGCTGCAATTCGCGCATACGACTTCCTGGGGTGTCAGCACCCGACTCATCGGAGCGTTAATTATGGTGCACGGAGACGATCGCGGTCTGGCACTGCCGCCTAAGGTCGCTCCTACCCAGGTCATCATGATACCAATCGGTCCGGCGAAGATGCGCGAAGCCGTCGTTGGCCGCGTGGACGAGCTGTACGCCGAGCTGAAAGCTGCCGGCATCCGCGTTCGCGTAGATGACCGTGCCGATGTCAGTCCTGGCTGGAAGTTCAACGAATACGAGATGCGCGGTGTGCCATTGCGCCTTGAGCTGGGACCTCGCGACATGGACAACGGTGTCGTTGTGCTTGTCTCGCGCATTACGGGCGAGAAGCGCATCGTGAAGCAGGATGAACTAGCAGGCGAAGTGAGCAAGATGCTGGAAGAGACGCAAGCGGCCATGTACGAGCGGGCCATGCAGTTCAGACAGCACAATTCTGCCACTGTGGACACGTTGGACGAGATGAAGAGCTTCATGGAAGAGAAGCGCGGCTTCGTGGAGGCCGGCTGGTGCGGCTCAGCTGCATGCGAGAAGCAGGTGAAGGAAGAGACGGGAGCGACGAGCCGGAATATTCCGTTTCAGCCAGCGACGACGAAGGCGACTTGTCTTGTTTGCGGCGATGCTTCCAAGCATACAGTCGTATTTGCCCGCGCTTACTAGGAGCCTCCCTTTTAGTTCGGGATGAGGAGTGAAGAAATGATGAACCAAACCGGCGACAAGCGGCATCGTTTCGAGCTGTTGCTGCAGCAAGCCGAGCTGCCGCGCGATTTGATAGAAGCCCATTTCCGGGACGGGTATATCGATAAAGTCATTGTAAGCAGAAATAATAGAGAATGGACGTTTTGCATTCGCAAGACGTCCATGGTTCCTTTAGGGGCCTATACCGCATTGCTGCAAGCGGTGAAGATGAAATTCTCGCATATTGCCGATACGTCGTTCAAGATTCTCTACGATGACATCGTAGAGAGCGAGAACATCGTCCTCCAGTATTGGCCGCTCTTCCTGGAGTGGGCCAAGACCAATATCGCTTCCGTCAACGGCTGGCTGCAGAAGGCGGGGATGGAAGCTCAAGGGGATCAGATCACGTTGTCGCTGCTGGATTCCACCGGTCTCGAGCTGGCGCGGAAGAAGCGGATCGATGAACTGATCTCTGCCTTCTACAACGACAATTTTGCACGTCAGTTGTCCGTTAAGATGTTGCTCGGCCAGCCAAGCCAGGAAGTCTATGACGAGTTCATGATGAGGCTTGTGGAAGAGGAACGGCAAGCGGTAGAGCAGATTATGGCGGAATCCGAGGAAGATGAAGCGGCTGAAGGCGATGAGGACGCCGTTCGTCTGGCAGTCGGTTACGATATTAAGGAAGAACCGGTGCCGATCATGAACGTGCTAGACGAAGAGAAGCGAATTGCAGTGCAAGGCGCCGTATTCGGACTGGACGTGAAGGAGCTGCGCAACGGCAGCACACTATTCATATTCAATCTGACGGACTTCACCGATTCCATCGCGATGAAGATGTTCGCCAAGACGAAGGAGGATGTGAAGATCCTCTCCCAGCTGTCCAACGGCAAATGGGTGAAGGCACGCGGGCGTGTGGAATATGACCGCTTCATGCAGGAGCCGGAGCTCGTCATGATGCCGAACGATCTTCATGAAGTCAATGCCCCGCCGAGCCGGAAGGACGGAGCGGAGGAGAAACGGGTAGAGTTCCATCTGCATACGACGATGAGCACGATGGATGCGGTCACCTCCATCGGCGATTATGTGAAGACGGCGGCGAAGTGGGGACATAAGGCGATTGCCGTTACGGATCACAGCAATGTGCAGTGCTATCCTGACGCTGTCAAGGCCGCCAAGAAGAATGACCTGAAAGTGCTGTTCGGTGTAGAGGCGAACGTCGTCAACGATGCGATCCCGATGGTGCTGAATCCCCGGGAAGAGGCAATGGCGACAGCGCAATATACCGTCTTCGATATCGAGACGACGGGCTTGTCCGTCGTCAACAACAAAATTATAGAGCTGGCCGGCGTCAAGATGCGGGACGGGAAAGAAATTGCCCGCTTCTCGACCTTCATTGATCCGCATGAGCCGATTCCTTATCATATTCAGCAATTAACCAATATTACTGACGACATGGTGCGCGGAGCGCCGGAGCTTGAGCCCAAGCTGAAGGAATTTATCGCATTTATAGAAGATGATATTCTGGTTGCTCATAACGCCCGCTTCGATATCGGGTTCTTGCAAGCGAATTGCAAGGAGCTGGGCTTGCCAGAAGTGCAAAATCCCGTGCTCGACACGCTGGAGCTTGCCCGCTTCCTGCATCCGACGATGAAGAATCACCGTCTGAACACGCTTGCCGACAAATACAAGATCAGCCTGGACAATCACCATAGGGCAATTGACGACTCCATTGCGCTTGGCGGCGTGCTGTTCGGCCTTATTGGCGACGCAGCGGAGCGCAATGTGACGGGGCTGCATCAGTTGAACGATTACGTGGGACTGGATCTCAGCAATGCCCGTCCGTTTCACTGCAATATTTATGCACTTAATGCCGCAGGCAAGAAAAATCTGTTCAAGCTCATCTCTCTGTCTCACACGGAATATTTCAAGAAGGTGGCCACCATTCCAAAAAGCAAGCTCGTAGAGATGCGGGATGGCTTGCTCGTCATATCCGGCTGCGAGAAGGGCGAGTTCTTCGAAACGGTGCTGAACAAGTCGATGGAGGAAGCGACGGAGGTCGCCCGCTTCTACGATGTGCTTGAAATCCAGCCTCTGGACTTCTACATGCATCTGGTGGAGAAAGGCCTTGTCGGCAGTCGAGCGGAGATTGAGGATGCGATGCGGCGCGTATGCGCTATTGGCGACGAGCTGGGAAAGCCCGTCATTGCAACGGGCAACGTTCATTACTTGAATCCGGAGGACAAGCTCTACCGCGACATAACCATTCACGGGATAACGGGCTTCAGTCCGCTGAAAGGCATGCGCAAGCCGGAAGCCCACTTCCGCACAACGGACGAAATGCTGGAGGAATTCCGCTTCCTGGGCGATGCCAGAGCGAAGCAGGTCGTTGTGACGAACACTTCCGAGCTGGCAGACCGGTTCGAACAATACGACATGTTCCCGAAGGAACTGTTCACGCCCGACATTGAAGGGGCGGACGAGGAAATTCGCGATACGTGCTACGATACGGCCAAATCCATGTACGGCGAGGAACTGCCTCAAGTTGTGATCGACCGTCTGGAGAAGGAGCTTGTACCGATTATCAAGTACAAATTCTCCGCGAACTATCTGATTTCCGCCAAGCTGGTGAAGAAGTCGAATGAAGACGGTTATCTGGTCGGGTCCAGGGGATCGGTAGGATCTTCCGTCGTCGCGACGTTCCTCGGCATATCGGAGGTCAATCCTCTGCCGGCGCATTATCTGTGCCGCAATTCCGACTGCCGCCACAGCGATTGGATTCTGGACGGCAGCGTGCCGAGCGGATTCGACCTGCCCCCGAAGAACTGTCCCAAGTGCGGTCGGCCGATGAAGGGAGAAGGCCAGGACATACCGTTCGAGACGTTCCTGGGATTCAAAGGCGACAAGGTTCCCGATATCGACTTGAACTTCTCCGGCGAATATCAACCGGTCGCGCACAATTACACCAAAGTGATGTTCGGAGAGAAGTGCGTCTTCCGCGCCGGCACGATCGGAACGGTGGCGGAGAAAACCGCCTACGGCTTCGCCAAGAAATATGAGGAGGAGCATCATAAGAAGTGGCGAGGAGCGGAGCTGTCCAGGCTGGCCAGCGGCTGTACCGGCGTGAAGCGAAGCACGGGACAGCATCCCGGCGGCATCGTCGTCGTGCCCGATTACATGGAAGTAGAAGACGTCACGCCTGTCCAGTATCCTGCCGACGATGTGAAGGCGGAATGGAAGACGACGCACTTCGATTATCATGCTTTCGACGAGAACTTGCTGAAGCTCGATATTCTGGGACACGACGATCCCACCATGATGCGGATGCTTCAGGATTTGACGGAAGTCGATCCCACCACGATCCCGATGAACGATCCCAAGGTGATGAGTCTCTTCAATTCCACAGAAGCTCTTGGTGTAAGCGCGGAGCAAGTTCGTTCTCCGGTCGCCACGTACGGCATTCCGGAGATGGGGACGAAGTTCGTTCGGCAAATGCTGCAGGAGACTCAGCCGTCAAGCTTCGCCGATCTGCTGCAGATCTCGGGCTTGTCGCACGGGACGGGCGTATGGCTGGGCAATGCGCAGGAGCTGATCAAGAACGGAACATGTACGATCAAGACGGTTATCGGCTGTCGTGACGATATTATGCTTTACTTGATCTACAAGGCCGGCATGGACGCTTCGCTCGCCTTCAAAATTACGGAGAGCGTTCGGAAGGGCAGAGGCCTGACACCGGAGTGGATACAGGAAATGAAGGATTGCAAAGTGCCGAAATGGTACATCGATTCCTGTCTGCGCATCGAGTATATGTTCCCGAAGGCCCATGCCGCGGCATACGTCATATCGGCTGTCCGGACCGCCTTCTTCAAGCTGTATTACCCGATCGAATTCTATGCAACATACTTTACCGTACGCGCCGACGACTTCGACCTTGGGCTGTTGTGCCAAGGCTATGACGCCATCCTTCGCAAGCTTGTGGAGATTGAGGCGAAAGGCTTCAATGCGACGCCGAAGGAGAAAAATATGGTGTCGCAGCTGGAGATGTCGCTTGAAATGACCTCCCGCGGCTATTCATTCAAGCCGATCGATCTGTATCGTTCCGATGCTGTCCAGTTTTTGGTAGACGGCAATTCTCTCATTCCTCCGTTCGCGGCGGTAGCGGGAATCGGAGCGAACGCGGCACGCAATATCGCGGCGTCGCGGGAAGACGGCGAATATTTGTCCATCGAGGATTTCCAGATGAGATCCAAAGCGACGAAAACAATCGTAGAGCTGTTGGGGGCGCTGGGCTGCTTCCGAGGTCTGCCGGAATCCAACCAGTTATCTCTTTTCTAGCAGTCGCAAAACCTATTGCCACGCACGGGATGAAGCCCTGCCAACTAGAAATCATTTCTTGTCACTAATAGGGGATTATGATATAATTTTTGTGGCAATGATGTTGATAAGACTGGGATGCTTAAAGAGTGGGGAAACCCACTCTTTACGTTTTGTATCCGGGAAATTTACATTGCGCGAAAGAATCAGGAGGTTTACACACTGTGAGCACATCCAAAATCAAAGCCGCCGTTGAGGCTATGGTGTTGCCCTATCTCAATGAGCATGGATTCGAACTTGTCGATATTGAATATATAAAAGAAGGCAGCAGCTGGTTTTTACGTATCTTCGTCGACAAGGATGGCGGTATAGACATTGACGAATGCGGGCGCATTAGCGAATATGTCAGCGAACAGTTGGACAAGAACGATCCCATTACCGGCGCATATTTCCTTGAGGTGTCCTCTCCCGGAGCGGAGCGGCCGCTCAAGAAGCCGGAAGATGTCCGCAAGGCCGTTGGCAAGCATGTATTTATGACGACGTATGAGCCAATTGACGGACTGAAGGAATTTGAGGGTGAGCTGGTCGCTTTTGACGGCGATACCGCTACTGTTCGCATCGGCAAGAAGGAACATAGTCTTCCGTACGGCAAGGTCGCAAGCGCCAGACTGGCGATTGTTTTCTAATTTGAATGGATAAGTTGAAAGGGGGAACTCCGTTCCAATGAGTATGGATTTTATTGAGGCCTTGCACGAGATCGAGAGAGATAAAGGCATTTCCAAGGATGTGCTCCTGGAAGCGATTGAAGCTGCACTTATCTCAAGCTACAAACGCAATTTCAATACGGCGCAAAATGTAAGAGTGGATATGAACCGCCATAACGGAGTCATTAAAGTATACGCGAGAAAAACCGTCGTCGACGAGGTGCTGGACCCGCGTCTGGAAATCTCTGTGGAAGCGGCGCGCGAAATCAACCCGCATTATCAATTGGATGACGTGGCGGAGATTGAAGTGACGCCAAGAGACTTCGGACGAATCGCCGCTCAGACGGCGAAGCAGGTCGTGACCCAGCGGATTCGGGAAGCGGAGCGCGGACTGATCTATCATGCTTTCATTGACAAGGAAGAGGATATCGTCAACGGTATCGTTCAACGTCAGGATACACGCAACCTGTTCGTCGATCTGGGCAAGGTTGAAGCGGTGCTGCCGCTGACGGAACTGATGCCGACAGACAAATTCAAGCATTTGGACCGCGTGAAATCCTATATTACCAAAGTAGAGAACACGACGAAAGGCCCTCAAATTATCCTCTCGCGTACTCATCCTGGTCTTCTGAAGCGCTTATTCGAGCTGGAAGTACCTGAAATTTACGATGGTGTCGTAGAAATTCGCTCGGTTGCACGGGAAGCCGGCTTCCGCTCCAAGATCGCCGTTCATTCCCGCAACGAAGAAGTCGATCCGGTAGGTTCTTGCGTCGGACAGAAGGGCATTCGAGTGCAGACGATCGTGAGCGAGCTGAAGGGCGAGAAGATTGATATCGTCCGCTGGTCCGAGAATGTGGAGGAGTATGTAGCCAATGCACTGAGTCCTTCCAAGGTGCTGGAGGTTATCGTATTCGAGCAGGAGAAGATGGCCAGAGTCATCGTACCGGACTATCAGCTATCGCTTGCGATCGGCATTAAAGGTCAGAATGCCCGGCTGGCTGCCAAGCTGACAGGCTGGAAGATCGATATTAAGAGCGAGACGCAAGCTGAGCAGGAATATGGCCGACCGAAATCCACGAGCGCAACGATGATGCATCAGGATTCCGTCTCCTTCGACTAAGCTCCGTCAAGCTAAAGGAGGGTGTACAATGAGAACGAGAAAAATACCGCTCCGCAAATGCGTCGCTTGTCAGGAAATGATGCCCAAGAAGGAGCTCATCCGCGTAGTACGGACACCGTCGGAAGAGATCAGCATCGATCTCACCGGCAAGAAGGCCGGTCGCGGAGCTTATCTGTGCGGCAAGGTGGAGTGCTTCCGGCTGGCCAAGCGGTCGAAGGCGCTGGATCGCGCCTTGAAGCAGCCCGTAGGCGAGCCGATCTACGATGAGCTGGAGAAGGAATTCATCGCGGTGGAAGAGCAATTCTTGGCAAGCAAGGAGATGGCGGGGGAATGAAGCCGGACAAGTTGCTGTCGCAGCTCGGCATGGCGATGCGGGCGGGCAAGCTGGTGACGGGGGATGAGACCGTGCTGAAGGCGGTTCGGACGGGGAAAGCCCATCTGGTCGTCCTTGCCGGCGATGCCTCCGACAATACGAAAAAAAAATTTCGGGATAAATGCAGTACCTACGGTATTCCACTCACCGAAGCAAGCGACCGTGAACAACTGGGGAGAGCCATCGGAAAACCGGAACGCGTCGTTCTGGCGGTGACGGATATGCAATTCGGAAAAATGATTGCCAATCATCTGAGCCCAAATACGGAGGTGGATCCTACTTGAGCAAACAGGAGAACAAAGATAATAAAGACAAACTGCGCGTATACGAGTACGCGAAATCGCTTAATATGAGCAGCAAGGAAATCATTACGATCCTTAAGCGCTTGAACCTGCCCGTCAACAATCACATGAGCGTCATGGAGAACGAGATGGTAAGCAAAGTGGAAGGCTTCTTCCGCGATATCAAAGCAAATGCTGCGGCGAAGCGCGCGCAAGAAAGCGGCGGTGCAACGGTGTCTACGACAACGGCTCCTGCCAATCGGCAGCAGCAAAATAACCATACATCACACGATAGACAGGGGACTATGAACTCTATTAATACGACAACGAAAAACCAAAACGGCAACCAACAACGTGATCAAAGAAGTCAGCAGCAAGGCAACCGTCCCGCCGGCGGAGGCAACAAGCGGCCGGCAGGCAACGGCGCAGGCCGCCCTGGCGGCAATCCGGGCAATAGGCAAGGGAGCGGAACAGGACAAGGACAAGTCAGGCAAAATGCAAGCGGCGGCGGCAACGCGAGCCGCGGAGGCAATGCCGGCGGTCAAGAAGCAAGAGGAGGCAGCCGACCTGCAGGCGGCGGACAAGGCGCGCAAGGAGGACAAGGCGGCGGACAACCCCGCGCGTTCGAATCCAGATTCGAGCAGTCGCGCGGCAACAGCCCATCCTCCGACAAGGGCTCCAAGAACAACAAGTCGCGAAACGGCAGCAACGGCAAGCGATTCGACGACGGCAGACCGAACTACAAATCCAATCAACGCGGCGGAAGAGGCCGTGGCGGAAGAGGTCAGTCGCAGCAGCCGCCGCGCGAGAAGATCGACAATACACCGAAGAAGATTATTGTACGCGGCACGATGACGGTCGGCGATCTGGCCAAACTGCTGCATAAGGACGCTTCCGAAGTCATTAAGAAGCTGATGTTCTTGGGTGTAATGGCGACTATCAATCAGGAGATCGATTTGGACACCATTCTGCTTATCTCCGCTGAATACGGCGTGGAAGTAGAAGTGAAAATTCCGGTCGAGGAAGACGATTTCGAAACGATCGAAGAAACAGACGAGGAATCGAATCTGAAAGAGCGTCCGCCTGTCGTAACCATTATGGGACACGTCGACCATGGTAAGACAACGCTGCTCGACGCCATCCGCAAAACGAACGTGACAGGCGGCGAGGCGGGAGGCATTACGCAGCACATCGGCGCCTATCAGGTGGAAATCAACAACAAGAAAATTACGTTCCTGGATACACCTGGCCACGAAGCGTTCACTCTCATGCGCGCACGCGGCGCGGAGGTGACGGACATTACGATTATCGTCGTAGCGGCCGATGACGGGATTATGCCTCAGACCGTGGAAGCAATTAACCACGCGAAGGCTGCAGGTGTGCCGATTATCGTAGCGGTGAACAAGATTGACAAGCCGGAAGCGAACAGCGATAAGATCAAGCAAGAAATGACGGAATATGAGCTGGTTCCCGAGGAGTGGGGCGGAGATACGATATTCGTGGAAGTGTCCGCGAAGCAGCGCATCGGTCTGGAGAACTTGCTTGAGATGATCTTGCTGGTAGCGGAAGTGAACGATTATAAAGCCAATCCGAACAAACGTGCAAGAGCGACAGTGATCGAGGCTGAGCTGGACAAAGGGAAAGGTCCTGTGGCGCGCATTCTCGTGCAGCACGGCACACTGAAGATCGGCGACGCATTCGTAGCGGGCAATTGCTTCGGACGCGTAAGAGCGATGGTGAACGATCGCGGACGCCGCATGAAGGAAGCAGGACCATCCACTCCTGTAGAGATTACTGGCTTGACGGAGGTACCGCTTGCGGGCGATCCGTTCATGGCGTTCGAGGACGAGCGCAAAGCCCGCGCAATTGCCGACCGCAGGGCGGTCAAGCATCGCCAGTCGGAGATGGGCGCCAATACCCGCGTAACGCTGGATGATCTGTACAATCAGATCAAGGAAGGCGAAATGAAGGATCTGAACGTCATTATTAAAGCTGACGTACAAGGCTCCGCAGAAGCACTTAAGGGGTCACTGGCCAAAATTGACGTGGAAGGCGTTCGGGTGAAAATTATTCATAAAGGCGTAGGCGCCATTACGGAATCCGACGTTATTCTGGCCTCCGCTTCCAATGCGATCGTAATCGGCTTCAATGTGCGACCTGATCCGCAAGCCGAGCGGACGATCGACCAGGAGAAAGTGGACGTTCGGATGCATCAGGTCATCTACAAGGCGATCGATGAGATTGAGCAAGCGATGAAAGGCATGCTTGATCCGATCTATCGTGAGCGCGTGATTGGTCATGCCGAGGTCAGAAACGTATTTAAAGTATCCAAAATCGGTTCCATCGCTGGCTGTATGGTGCTCGACGGCAAAATTACACGGGCTGCTGAAGCGCGTATCATCCGCGACGGCATTATCGTGTACAACGGCAAGGTGGATTCTCTGAAACGGTTCAAGGACGACGCGAAGGAAGTTACGCAAGGCTTCGAATGTGGTATAACGCTAGAGAGGTTTAGCGATATTAATGTAGGAGACGTAATCGAAGCGTTCGTCATGGAATCGGTAGAGAGGTGAGTAAGTCATGGCAAAAGTCCGTGTAGGACGTGTTAGCGAACAAATTAAAAAAGAGCTCAGCATGATTATTCAAAAGGAGCTCAAGGACCCTCGCATTGGCTTTATAACAGTTACCGGCGTGGAAACGACGAATGACTTGTCTCAAGCCAAAGTGTACCTGAGCGTGCTGGGCAGCGACGAGCAGAAGGAAGCGACGCTTCAAGCGCTTGCGAAAGCGACAGGCTTCCTTCGCTCCGAGCTGGGCAAGCGGATAAAATTGCGGCATACGCCAGAGCTGCTGTTCAAATTCGACAGCAGCATTGAGTATGGCAGCCGGATTGAATCGCTGCTGGAGGAAATCAATGCCGGGAATGAGCCTGAATGAGTGGGGCATTGAGCTATAGTAAGCAGTTGGATGAGGCATTGGACTTTATCAAGGACAATGCTTCATTCCTTGTTGTATCGCATGTTCAGCCGGATGGCGATGCCATCAGTTCCACGTCGGTTATGAGCTGGCTGCTCCAGCAGATGGGCAAGCGCGCGGTGCTGGTGAACGAAAGTGAACTGCCCGGCCGGCTAAGCTATCTGTACCATTATGACCTTATTCGTGTCTATCGCGACGAACAGGTGGAGTGGCCCGCATTCGATGCCGTCATCGCGCTTGATTGTGCAGATTTCAGACGTATCGGACTGCCTTCCCGACTCTTTCCGGAAGGATGCCCGCTCCTCAATATCGACCATCATCCGACGAATAACGATTACGGTACCGTCAACATCGTCAAGCCGGATGCCGCCGCGACAGTGGAGATTCTGTACGACTTGCTCCTCCAAGCCGGCTATTCACCCGACCTGGATTGCGCCAATGCGATCTATACGGGATTGCTGACGGATACGGGAGGCTTCCGCTATTCCAATACGAGTCCCAAGGTAATGGAGATTGCTGCCAAGCTGCTGGCCGTCGGCGTCTCCGGAAGCGAGCTCGCCGACCACTTGCTGGAGAAGATGACGATGGCGGGTCTCAAGCTGCTTCAGTTGTCGCTATCCCGCTTGATGTTCAGCGACAATGGCGAGATCGGCTGGCTGTACATCCGGAAGGACGATCTGAAGCAGTGCGGCGCCGTCTCGGAAGATATGGAAGGCATCGTGAATTATGCGCTCAACGTCGATGGCGTAGAGATTGGCATTCTGTTCAAGGAGACGGATGACGGTGGAGTGAAGGCCAGCTTGCGTTCCGCGGGCAAGGCGGATGTCGCCGTCATAGCCAAGCAGTTCGGCGGTGGCGGACATGTGCGCGCTTCAGGCTGCAGAATAGAGCAGCCGCTAGAGGATGCGATGGCGGAATTGGTAGAAGCGGCAAGAAAGGCGTTGATGTAAGAGATGGACGGTGTACTGGCGGTATGGAAGCCCGAGGGCTGGACGTCACACGATGTGGTTGCCAAAGTTCGCAGAATTGTTCGGATGAAGCGAATCGGGCATACCGGTACGCTCGATCCGATGGTGACCGGCGTACTTCCTCTCTGTCTGGGACGTGCCACCCGAGTGGTGGAATATATGCAAGAGAGACCCAAATCGTACGAAGCGGTATTGAAGCTGGGCGTCGCTACGGATACGGAGGATATGACGGGTACGGTGTTGGAGGAGCAACCGGTGACCGGCTTATCTGAGTACACAGTCCGGGAAGTCCTTCAACGGTTCCTCGGCGAAGTGGAGCAGGTGCCGCCGATGTATTCCGCTGTTAAGGTGGACGGGAAACGGCTGTACGAGCTTGCCCGGGCGGGACAGACGGTTGAACGCAAAGCTAGAATTGTACGTATTCACGACATTAGCTTGTTGAAGACGGAACTGGACAAGAATTATCCCGAGATTGCCTTCGCGGTTACTTGCTCTAAGGGAACTTATATCCGAACACTATGTGTAGATATCGGCAAAGCGCTGGGCGTACCTGCCGCCATGGTGAAGCTGGTGCGGACGATGTCCGGCGGGCTAACGCAAGCTGACTGCCTGACCATCGAGCAGATTGAGGCTTTACACGGCAGCGGGGAGCTGGACAAGCATCTGATCGCTCCTGATCAAGCTGTGTCCCACCTGGCTGAAGTGACACTGTCTTCACAATTGGCGGAGAAGGCATTGCGCGGAATTAAGATCGCTGCAAGGGATATCGTCATACCGGAGCATGTGCAAGATGGGGATATCATTCGCGTATACGATCAGGGACGGCGATTCGTCGGTCTGTTCCAGAACGATCGGGTCAACGGCAGGATCAGTCCGGCCAAGATATTCTCATAAGAATGTAAACAGGAAGTGTGTCAGCGATGGAAATCATTCATCTAACCTATCCAATGAATAATGCGGCGGAGTTGGGGCTGAACGCAGGCGTTTCAATTGCGATCGGACATTTCGACGGCGTACACAGAGGCCATCAGAATGTGATCTCGGAAGCCGTTAAGCAAGCGAGAAGACATGGTTTGCAATCGGCGGTGATGACGTTCCACCCTCATCCGCGCGAAGTGCTGGGTCGTGGGGAGCATTACTATCAATGTCTTACGCCGCTCGAGAGGAAGACGGAGCTATTTCGAAATCTGGGCGTAGATATCGTATTCGTGATGAATTTCGATGACCGTTTTGCAGCTGTATCCCCAGCCATGTTCGTGGACGATATTTTGAGAGGTCTCGGCGTCAGCCATGCGGCGGTCGGCTTCGATTTCACATTCGGCCACAAGGGAGCGGGCACTGCAGAGCTGCTTGCCGAGCTTGGTGCGCCCAACATTGATGTGCATATTGTGGAGCCGCTGCTTGTCAAGCAGGGGTTGAAGGTCAGCAGCACGTATACGAGGGAATCGCTGGAGAACGGCGATATCGCTACAGCGAACGCCTTGCTGGGAAGACCTTATGAAGTGACTGGCACAGTTGTGCACGGAGATGGCAGAGGCCGCACGATCGGATTCCCTACAGCCAATCTGCAACTGCATCATCCTTATGTCGCTCCCCGGCTGGGCGTCTATGCCGTGAAGGTCTGGATCGACGGCGCTTCTTACAACGGCGTTCTGAATCACGGCATGAAGCCTACCTTCAATAAAGACGAGATTGTTCCCGTCATGGAGGCGCATGTATTCCAGTTCGACAATGACATTTACGGCAAGTCGATTACAGTCCAATTCATAGCGTTTATCCGTTCGGAACAGAAGTTCAGCTCAATTGACGAGCTGATAGGCCAGATACGTTCCGATTCTAAAGTGGCGGAAGAGCTTCTTGAAATGGAGTAGAAGCAATTTCTCGACAAGCGTCCATGGTGTATGCTATAATGTTGAATGTTGTGGTTGTGACCATCCCGTATGGGTGGATCGCACGCATATACTAAACCTGGGCTTGGCTATCCGATCTCACCGACGGCAGCGAGGCTCAAGGCGATTACGACAAGGAGGTGGACAAGGATGGCAATTACACAAGAGCGTAAACAAGAACTGATTGAAACTCACAAAACCCATGCAAGCGATACAGGGTCCCCTGAGGTTCAAGTCGCTATCCTGACGGAGAACATCGTGAACTTGACGGAGCATCTTCGGGAACATAAGAAGGATCATCATTCCCGTCGCGGTTTGCTCAAGATGGTAGGTCAGCGCCGTAAGCTGCTTGCTTACCTGAAGAACAAGGATGTCAAACGTTACAGCGCATTGATCGAAAAACTCGGCCTTCGCCGTTAAAACCTGCGAGAAGAAAAGCAACCTGCTGTCCTGCCATCCGGTATACGGGTTTTGGGGGATTCGGGTTGCTTTTTGTAATAGATGTTGGAATGTGAGAAGGAGGGTTAATGATGCATCGAGTAGAAATGATGCTGGGCGGCAGGCCGCTCATATTGGAAACAGGCCGACTTGCCAAGCAGGCAAATGCGGCTGTCACTGTCAAATACGGTGACACCGTCGTTCTCTGTACTGTAACGGCTTCATCGGAGCCGAAAGATCTGGATTTCTTCCCGCTGACAGTCAACTATGAAGAACGTCTTTATGCCGTAGGCAAAATCCCGGGAGGATTCATTAAGCGGGAGGGAAGACCGAGCGAGAAAGCGATTCTGTCCAGCCGCTTGACGGACAGACCGATCCGTCCGCTATTCCCGGACGGATTCCGGAACGATGTGCAAATCGCCAACATCGTCATGAGCGTGGATCAGAATTGCTCGCCGGAAATTGCAGCGATGATCGGAACGTCCGCTTCGTTGTCCATATCGGATGTACCGTTCAACGGACCGATTGGCGGCGTTGTCGTAGGCCGGATCAACGGCGAGTTCCTGATCAACCCGACGGTTGAGCAGGAACAGGAGACGGACATATTCGTTGTCGTCGCTGGTACGAAGGACGCCATCATGATGGTTGAGGCGGAAGCCAATGAAGTGCCGGAGGACGTGATGCTGGAAGCGATCATGTTCGGACATGAGGAGATCAAGTCCATCGTGGCGAAGATCGAGGAGCTTCAATCTATTGCAGGCAAGCCGAAGATGGCAGTCGCATTACATACTGTGAACGATCAAGTGAACAGCGAAGTGCGCGCATATGCCTCCGACAAGCTTGTGGAAGCGATAAGAATTCCAGAGAAGCATGCCCGTCAGGAAGCGATCGATGCTGTCAACGGCGAGACGGTGGAGCACTTCGGGGATGTATACGCGGATACGCCGGAACTGATGGCGGACGTCAAGGAAGTGCTGTACGATATTGTCAAAGAGGAAGTGCGCAGGCTCATCACTCATGACAAAATTCGTCCGGATGGACGAGCACTGAATGAAATTCGTCCGATCGAGTGCGATGTTGCGCTGCTGCCGCGCACGCACGGCTCAGGACTGTTCACACGCGGACAGACGCAAGCGCTCAGCGTATGTACGCTCGGGGCGATGGGCGATGTGCAGATTCTGGACGGCATTTCTCCGGAAGAAGAGAAGCGGTTCATGCATCACTACAACTTCCCGCCGTTCAGTGTAGGCGAAGCGCGCCCGTTGCGTCCGCCGGGACGCAGGGAAATCGGCCACGGCGCATTAGGTGAGCGGGCGTTGTCGAAGGTTATCCCTTCGGAAGAAGAGTTCCCGTATACGATTCGTCTGGTGTCCGAGGTGCTGGAGTCCAACGGCTCCACATCGCAAGCGAGTATTTGCGCAAGCACTCTGGCCATGATGGATGCAGGCGTACCGCTTAAAGCGCCGGTTGCCGGCATCGCGATGGGGCTGGTCAAAAATGAAGAGCACGTCTCCATTCTGTCCGATATTCAGGGCATGGAGGATCATCTCGGCGATATGGACTTCAAGGTCGCAGGCACAAGCGCCGGCGTGACGGCTATTCAAATGGACATCAAAATTGACGGCATCGACCGCAGCATCTTGAAGGAAGCGCTAGAGCAGGCCAGAGAAGGACGGATGCACATTCTGGGCAAAATGCTCGAGGTGCTCTCCCAGTCCCGTACGAACCTGTCGCCATATGCTCCGAAAATCGTCACGATGCGTATTAATCCGGATAAAATCCGTGATGTTATCGGCGCCGGCGGAAAAATCATCAACAAA
Source organism: Paenibacillus sp. J5C2022 (assembly GCF_025567625.1). Lineage (GTDB taxonomy): Bacteria > Bacillota > Bacilli > Paenibacillales > Paenibacillaceae > Pristimantibacillus. Next base: position 77,425 of record NZ_JAOQJC010000001.1, read on the forward strand.
ATTATTGAAGAAACCGGCGTGAAAATCGATATCGAGCAGGATGGCATGGTGTTCATCGCTTCTTCGAACGAAGAGATGAATCAGAAAGCGAAATCCATCATAGAAGGCATCGTCAAGGAAGTGGTTGTCGGTGAAATCTACGTAGGAACCGTTAAACGGATTGAGAAATTCGGCGTATTCGCGGAAATTTTGCCCGGCAAGGATGGACTCGTGCACATCTCCCAGCTATCGACGGAGCGCGTAGCGAAATGTGAGGATGTCGTCAAGATCGGAGATCAGATTACTGTGAAAGTGACGGAGATCGATGGACAAGGACGGATCAACTTGTCACGCAAAGCGGTATTAGTCGCCCAAGAGGCTCCGAAGTCGTAAGCTTCGAGCCCCAATAGCAAACACCGAAGAGTCAGATTACATCTGTCTCTTTTTTTACATTATAAATAAGTTTCGGGATTACTTTATTGTGCCACTCGCCGAATAACCTTGTCCCTATTCACATACAAATGACAGTAAGAGTGTTCATGATGTTCATGCGCACTGCTTCTGTTAACAGGCTATGAATCGGGAGTGAGATGGAGATGCGGATTCGGAAAGCGGCAACGGTAGCGGCAACGATGCTTATGCTTATGGTGTTCGTCCAAATGAACGGAAGCGTGGGACGATATATTAATGCGGTGAAGCACGGAGAAGCCGCACTCGCATTCGGAACGTTCCGGGGCTTCAGCGAAGAGGAGAAACAGGAGCTGTACAACACGATCGTTACAGAGGCGGAAACCCATTACGAGCCACCGATTAATGCAACGATTGACCGGGTATGGAAAGCGATACCGGGTTACAATGGTCTTGCTGTAGATATCGATCGCACGTACGAGGCGGCTTTGAAAATGCCCCTTGGCAGCGCGATCCCTTATCGTTATAAGGAGATCGAGCCCGAGATCGGCCTGGGACAGCTTGGTTCGGTTCCCATCTATCGCGGCAACAGCGAGAAGAAGATGATTTCGTTCATGATTAACGTCGCATGGGGCAACGAATATTTGGAACCCATTCTGCATACGCTTCGCCAGGAAGGCGTGAAAGCGACTTTCTTTCTGGATGGCAGCTGGTTGAAGAACAATGTGGAGCTTGCCAAGCAGATACAAGAAGATGGCCATGAGCTGTCCAATCATGCATACTCCCATCCCGACATGCGAGCGCTCGGCAGGGAAGAGCAAAGAGGGCAGATTGTGAAGACGGAACGACTGCTTAAAGAGCGATTGGGCGTTGACAACAAGTGGTTCGCGCCGCCGTCCGGCTCCTACAATGACGCCACCGTTCAGATAGCGAGAGAGCAAGGGCTTATGACGGTGTTATGGACAATCGATACGATTGATTGGAGAAAACCGCCCGCAGAAGCCGTACTCCGGAAAGTGAGGAGCAAGCTGGAGCCCGGAGCGTTAATTCTTATGCATCCCACTGCAACAACGAGAGACTCATTGGCAGGGATGATTGACATCGCGAGGGAGAAAGGTCTTGCAATCGGAACGGTGAGCGAGACGTTATCATCCAAGCGAACGCAACCCGCGGTTGAGCAGCAGAACGTTATCTGATATAGTGAAATCATTCATCTTATAAGGATGTTTTAAATTGAACTCGCATTAGTAGGAGGACGCATGTGAACAAGTATACGCTTAGCAACGGATTGCGTGTTGTGGTGGAATATATCCCGTCGGTCCGTTCCGTATCTTTCGGGATATGGGTGAAGACGGGCTCGCGTAATGAATCATTGGACAATAACGGGATCTCGCATTTTATTGAGCATATGATGTTTAAAGGAACGAGTAAACGCACGGCGAAAGACATTGCGGACCAGTTCGACGGAATCGGAGGCAATGTCAATGCGTTCACATCGAAGGAATACACATGTTATTTCGCCAAGGTGCTTGACGAGCATTTGCCTATCGCAGTTGACACCTTGTCGGATATGTTCTTCAACTCTCAGTTGGATGCGGAAGAGCTGGCCAAGGAGAAGAACGTTATTCTGGAAGAGATTGCGATGTATGAGGATACGCCGGACGACAAGGTTCACGATGAAGCTGCCCGAGCTGCATTCGGCGATCATCCGCTTGCTTACTCCATATTGGGGCTGGAGGAACGGCTGACTGCCATGGGATCGGAAGAATTGCGTCAATATATGTCGGAGCGTTATACGATTGAGAACACGGTAGTGAGCGTGGCGGGCAATGTGGAAGAGAAATCGTTGCTGGAGCTGCTGGAGCGGCACTTCGGCAGCTTCTCGCTTCATTCCGCATCGGAAGCGAAAGTGCTTGCGCCTTCATTCAAGGGAGATTACATCTTCTTCAAGAAGAAGACGGAACAAAATCACATCTGCCTGTCGTTCCAAGGGCGTCCTATCGGCGATTCACAGCTTTATGCCATGGTGCTGCTGAACAATGCGCTTGGCGGAGGAATGAGCTCAAGACTGTTCCAGGAAATCCGCGAGAAGCGCGGACTTGCTTATTCCGTCTATTCCTATCACACTTCGTACGCGGATTCCGGGTTGTTCACGATCTATGCGGGGACGGCTCCGAAGCAGACGAAAGACGTGCTGGATCTGACGATGGAGCAGCTTCACGATCTGTCCCTGAACGGCTTGCACTCCGAAGAGCTGAGTCGCGGCAAGGAGCAGTTGAAGGGATCGCTTATCCTCGGACTGGAGAGCACCAGCAGCAGAATGAACCGGATCGGCAAAAATGAGCTGATGCTGGGCCGCCACATCACGATGGATCAACTGCTGAAGCGCATTGACGGGATTACGGAAGAAGATATTCGGGAAGTGATAAAATCGATCCTGTCTGCTCCGTTCGCGGTAGCGATGGTTGGAAGCAGCGACAAGGATGCTATCGGCATAAGGAGGGATCAGCTTGTATAAGGTACTGTTTAAGAGATTGGAAGGAAATGAAGATATTGCCATACCGAAGAAAATGTCGGATTGGGCGGCAGGCTTCGATCTGCAGGCGGCTGTACAGGAGCCGGTTACGCTGCAGCCGGGGGAGCGCAAGCTCATTCCTACCGGATTCGCTATGGCTATGCCGATGGAGCTGGAAGCGCAGATCAGGCCGCGCAGCGGATTGGCCTACAAGCATGGCATTACTTGCTTGAATACACCGGGAACGATCGATGCGGATTACAGAGGAGAGGTGAAGGTGCTGCTTGTCAATTTGGGACAAGAGCCTTTCAATATAATCCGAGGGGAAAGAATCGCCCAGATGGTGTTCCAGGTTGTACCCGCAGTCTCGATTGAGGAAGCCGGGGAGCTGCCCGACACCGTACGCGGCGCCGGAGGTTTCGGACATACCGGCGTATAACGGCAAGCGGCATTCCTGCTGCAGGATGTCATTATAAATACAGGCGTGCACGATGAGCGATCATCGCGCACGCCTGTTGCTGTTTCTGTCTTAATTCACCTCAAGCTGGGCGCAAGCATAGGATGGTCTATACCTAATTGCCGGAAAGGAGTGAAGCCAGTGCTTACAGGCGTTCGTGTATTGCTGCTCGGCGGCGATGCCAGACAGCTGGAGGTGATTCGGAAGCTATGCGAGCTGGATGCAACGGTGATCGTTTGCGGGTTCGACGGTCTGACGACGTCACTTCACGGGGCTCTTCAGGCTGACTATGACGAAGCGTTGTTCGAGGAGGTTGACGCCCTGCTGCTCCCGGCAGTGGGAACGGATGACTCAGGCCGCATCCATGCTGTATTCAGCGATTGCGAGATGATATTGACAGAAGATCATTTGTCCCGGCTGCCCAAGCATTGCACGGTATATACAGGTATGGCGAAGCCTTATTTGCGCCAGTTATGCAATAAGAGGCAGCTTGCAATTGTGGAATTGTTCGACCGTGACGACGTAGCCATCTACAATTCGATTCCTACGGCGGAAGGCGCCCTGATGATGGCCATTCAGCATACAGACATTACGATACATGGATCGTCGTCCATGGTTCTGGGATTTGGTCGAACCGGATTTACAATGGCGCGCACTTTGCAAGGATTGGGAGCGAAGGTGAAGGTCGGCGTTCGGCGATCCGAGCTATATGCAAGAGCGGAGGAGATGGGATTTGAGCCAATATACATCCGTGATTTATTGAAGCATGTCAGCAATATTGACTTGCTTTTTAATACAATTCCGACTATGATAGTCACAGCGCAAATTATAGCGAATTTACCATCCAGAGCGGTCATTATCGACCTCGCTTCGAAGCCGGGCGGGACAGATTTCCGCTTTGCCGAGAAGCGTGGCATAAAGGCTATGCTCTCCCCCGGTCTTCCGGGTATCGTAGCTCCCAAAACAGCTGGACGAATTATGGCGGAATGCTTAAGTCAGTTGATTATGGACGATACCATCAAGCGGGGGAATGGACAATGAACTGGGATGGATTAACTGTAGGTTATGCGCTGTCAGGCTCGCATTGCACATTCGCAGAAGTGATGCCGGAGATTAAACGGTTCGTCGATGCTGGCGCGAACGTTGTGCCCATCGTGTCCCAAACGCTTGTCACAACGGATACCCGATTCGGCACTGCCAAGCAATGGCAGGAGCAGTTGAAGGGGATTACGGGCAATGAAATTATATCGACAATCGTTCAGGCAGAGCCGCTTGGGCCATCCAAGCTGCTTGATGTGTTGGTCATCGCGCCGTGCACAGGCAATACGACAAGCCGGCTGGCCAACGCAATTACAGATAGCGCCGTACTGATGGCGGCCAAAGCGCAGATGCGCAACGGCAGGCCGATCGTGCTCGCTATATCGACGAATGACGGACTAGGTTTAAATGCTGCCAACATCGCTAAGCTGCTGGTAGCTAAACATATTTACTTTGTGCCGTTCGGCCAAGATAATCCGCTGGAGAAGCCTAATTCCCTGGTTGCCCGCATGGATCTGGCGATGGAAGCTTGCGAAGCGGCGCTGCAAGGCAAGCAGCTGCAGCCTCTGCTCGTCGAGAGGCGTCATGGCACATGACGTCTAATCGGAATTGTCCCATTATTCTGATCGATGATGGAGGATTCTGACATGCGCATCCTCATTCAGAAATTCGGAGGCACCTCGCTGTCTAACGAGCAGGCAAGGGAATGTGTTATTCAGCACATCGCCAGGGAACGGGAAGCCAGTTATGCTACAGTCGTTGTGGTGTCCGCGATGGGCCGGAGGGGCTTGCCTTATGCGACGGATACATTCATCCAATATATCCGCGACAATGGCGACAGCTTGCCGCCTCGAGAGCTGGACTTGCTGCTTGGCTGCGGCGAGATCATATCTGCCGCTGTATTATGCAGCTTGCTAAGAAAGCACGGCATATCCGCATCAGTGCTGACTGGTGCAGGTGCAGGCATCTATACGGACGACCAGCACGGCTCCGCAAGGATCAAGCGGATACAGCCCGATCGTATCCTGAAGCTGCTTCAGGAGGGAGAGGTTGTCATCGTGACCGGATTCCAAGGCGTGAATTCGCTCGGCGATCTGACGACGCTTGGGCGCGGAGGCAGCGACACGACTGCAACTGCACTTGGAGCGGCGCTTGGCGCCGAGATGGTGGATATCTATACGGATGTAGACGGCATATTGACAGCTGATCCCAAATATGTGAATGAAGCCAAGCCGCTGCCGTCCGTCAGTTATGCCGAAATATGCAATATGGCACGGCAAGGCGCGAAGGTGATTCATCCCCGGGCTGTGGAGATTGCCCAGCAATCGCGTATCCCCGTTCGCGTCCGCTCTACTTTTGCAAGCGGGACCGGTACGCTGGTATCCGATCAGACGGGTATCCATGCGGCATTCGTATCAGATCGCCATGTAACCGGCATAGCGCAGGTAAGCGGCGTTACTCAGATTGCAGTGGAGGCTTTGGACAATCGCAACGACATGCAGCTGCAGGTTTTTCGAACGATGGCGAAGCACGGCATTAGTGTGGATTTTATTAATGTCACCCCGAACGGAGCGCTTTATACCGTATTCGATGAGCAGGCTGCCAAAGCGGTAGAACTGTTGGCTGATGCGGGATTTCACCCGAAGAGTATACCGGGCTGCGCCAAAATATCCGTCATCGGAGGCGGCATGAACGGACAGCCGGGCGTAATGGCGCAAATTGTCGAAGCTTTGACGGAGCAAGGCATTACCATTATGCAATCGGCTGATTCCAATACGACGATCTGGGTGCTGGTACGGGAGGCGGATATGGCGAAAGCACTTCGGGCGCTGCACGCCAAATTCGATCTTCACCGCTAGTTCCAATAAGCAAGATGGATTGATTCACCACTATTATAGGAGGAGTCGAGATGGATTTCGGAAGATTGATAACAGCAATGGTGACCCCTTTCGATGCGTCAGGCGCAATTGATTGGCCCACGGCAGGCAAGCTGATTGATTACTTGATTGAGGAGCAGCAGAGCGACAGCCTGGTCGTTGCCGGCACAACGGGCGAGTCTCCAACGCTATCCGAGGAGGAGAAGCTGGAGTTATTCCAGTTTGTCGTCAAGCATGCGGCGGGCCGCTGCAAAGTCATCGCAGGGACGGGCAGCAACAATACAGCACATTCCATCCACTTGACGAAAGCTGCAGAAGCTTGCGGCGTCGACGGTATATTGCTCGTCGCTCCTTATTACAACAAACCGTCGCAGGAAGGATTATACCAGCACTTTAAAGCGGTAGCCGAGAGCACTTCCTTGCCGATTATGTTGTATAATGTCGAAGGACGCACTGGTGTCAACATATCCGTTGACACGACGCTGAGGCTTGCCCTGATCGAGAATGTGGTGGCGACGAAGGATTGCGCATCTGTCGATCAGCTGATTCAGATTGTCAGCGCTGCGCCTAGCGGCTTCAAAGTATACAGCGGGGAAGACAGCGCTACGCTGCCTGTCTTGTCTGTGGGCGGATACGGTATAGTCAGCGTAGCGAGCCATATCGTTGGTGCAGAGATGAAGCGGCTGATCGAGACGTACCTGCAGGGCAATGTGCAGGAAGCGGCCAGATTGAACGGCAAGCTGTTCCCTGTCTTCAAGGGGTTGTTCCAATGTCCGCATCCTGTTCCTAACCCCGTTGCCGTGAAATATGCGCTGGGATTGAAGGGGCTTCCGGTGGGCGATGTAAGGCTGCCGCTGGTTACAGTGAATGAAGCGGAAGCGGAATTTATAAGGGCTCTTATTCATTAACATGAATTTTCAGTCAGCGCTGTTACGGAAATGGCGGTGCCGGATTCCCGGCGCCGCCATTTCCGGCTTTTGGCCGTCTTTTTTTGCATTATTTAGAATTTATAAGTTCCGGGGTCCCCGCAAAGTACCCCAGTAAGCTTCGAAGTAGAGCCCCACTTTGTAGGGATATTTTAGCATTGTGTAAGGCATTTGAGCTTGGGGCAACGTAAATTGAAAAGAGATTATCGGCTTCGACTTGTATTCCAGCTTTTTCATCATGTATAATGAATGCAAGTGTATGGGTGCGGCAAATGAAATATCCATTGAACATAACCGTTAGAGCGGCATCTGACGGCTAAGTCAGCTATGGCTTTTTGGATACAGAATTATTTTATTAGTAACAATTAGGAGGGACAGATACACTTGTCAAAGAAGAACAACCAGGATAAATTGCTTATATTCGCACTAGGTGGAGCAGGCGAAATCGGAAAGAACATGTATGTCATCCAGTACAACAACGATATCGTTGTCGTGGATGCCGGACTGAAATTCCCGGAGGAGGACATGCTTGGCATTGATATCGTCATCCCGGATATTACGTACTTGACGGATAATCGCGACAAGGTTCGCGGCATTCTCATTACACACGGTCACGAAGACCATATTGGCGGACTGCCATATGTGTTAAGACATCTCAATGTGCCGGTGTACGGTACGAAGCTGACGTTAGGGCTGATCGAAGCCAAGCTGAAGGAAGCAGGGCTGCTTGGGGAGACGAAGCGTATTCTCATCAACGAGACTTCCGAAGTCAAGATGGGAACCATTACGGCCAGCTTCTTCAAGACGAATCACAGTATCCCGGATTCCGTAGGCGTATGCCTGGAGACTCCGGAAGGCAACGTCGTCCATACCGGCGACTTCAAATTCGACCACACGCCGGTGAACGACCAATTCGCCGATCTGCAGCGCATTGCCGAGATCGGGAGCAAAGGCGTTCTGGCCTTGCTGTCAGACAGCACCAATGCTGAGCGCCCTGGCTATACGCCTTCGGAAAGCAATGTGGGCAACGAGCTGGAGGATATATTCCGGAAGGCTACGCAGCGCGTAGTCGTCGCGACATTCGCTTCCAATGTGCATCGTATTCAACAAATTATTAACGCAGCGATTACGACAAGACGCAAAATTGCAGTCGTCGGCCGCAGTATGGTCAATGTCGTCGGAATCGCTTCCGAGCTGGGTTACCTGGACATTCCGGATGGCATGATTATCGAGCCGGAAGAAGTGAACAAAATGGCTGCGGACCGAGTGGTCATATTGTGTACAGGCAGCCAGGGCGAGCCGATGTCCGCATTGACGCGCATGGCGCGTTCCACACACCGCAAAGTGGATATATTGCCTGGGGATACGGTTATTATTGCCGCGACGCCGATCCCTGGCAATGAGCGCTATGTGGGTCGTACCGTAGACGAATTGTTCAGACTCGGCGCCAACGTGATCTACGGTCCCGGCTCCGTATCGGGCGTACACGTCTCCGGTCACGGCAGCCAGGAAGAGCTGAAGCTCATGCTGAATCTGATCAAGCCGAAGTATTTCATCCCGATTCACGGCGAATACCGCATGCTCCGCCATCATGGCAGGCTGGGCGAAGCCATCGGCATCGATCCCGACAATATCTTCATCGTGGATAACGGGGATACTGTGGAATTTCAAGGCGGCATTGCACGCAAAGGCTCCAAGGTTCAAGCAGGCAACGTATTGATTGACGGTCTGGGCGTCGGCGACGTAGGCAATATTGTATTGCGTGATCGCAAGCTGTTGTCCCAAGACGGCATACTTGTTGTCGTGGTTACATTAAGCAAGCAAGACGGGACCATCTTGTCCGGACCGGACATTATTTCTCGCGGATTTGTCTACGTCCGTGAATCCGAAGGCTTGCTGGATGAGGCCAACCGCATCGTCACATCAACGCTGAACAAGCTCATGAATGACAAAGTGAACGAGTGGGCTTCACTCAAAACAAATGTCAAAGATGCGCTTGGCCGCTTCCTGTATGAGCAGACAAGACGCCGCCCAATGATTCTGCCGATCATCATGGAAGTTTAATCATCCCGACCCATCACTCATAAGAACCGCTTTCCCTTGACGAAGAGGGAGAGCGGTTCTTTATTCCTTTATTAGAAATTATAATTTTCGGGGTCGCGAAGCCTCACTTTGTGGGGTTATTTTGGCCGGGCATAAAATTTCCGTATGTTCTTATACTATGCTGTGTCAAGTTGTCATTATGAAGCAAAGGGGACAATGAACCGTCATGACCAATTACGACACGCCGTATCGCTCGGATCAGCCGGGGCCAGCGCCATCAACTGTACCGCCAGGAGAAGATAAAGGAAAGGGAACGGTTGCCGACAATATACAGCAACTTGGAACGGCCGCTCCTCCCAGCCCGCTGGAATCCAATCTTTTCTGCATGACAATCATTGGACAGGTGGAGGGGCATCTCATCTTGCCTCCTCAGAACAAGACGACGAAATACGAGCATATTATTCCACAATTGGTGGCGGCCGAGCAGAATCCGAAAATTGAAGGGGTACTGATCGTTCTGAATACTGTGGGGGGAGATGTGGAAGCGGGACTTGCCATTGCTGAGATGATTACCTCGCTGTCCAAACCTACCGTGACACTGGTGTTGGGAGGCGGCCATTCGATCGGGGTGCCGATCGCTGTGGCGGGCGACAAGTCGTTCATTGCGGAAACCGCGACGATGACGATACATCCCATCAGACTGACCGGGCTTGTCATCGGAGTGCCGCAAACATTCGAATATTTGGACAAAATGCAGGAGCGGGTAGTCAAATTCGTGATCTCGCATTCCAATGTCACCGAGGGAACGTTCAAGGAGCTGCTGTTCAAAACAGGTGAGCTGACGCGGGATATCGGCACGACCGTTATCGGAATCGATGCCGTTAAGCATGGGTTGATTGATGCAGTAGGGGGATTGGGAGATGCGCTGAAAACGTTGAACGAAATGATCGAGCAGCGAAGAGGAAATGCGATCGGAGGAGTCGTACAATGATGCTTCATACGACGATGCCGCTTGAAATGGTGCTTCAGGGATTAGAAGATGCACAGGAACATTTTCAGGAAGTAACTGTTCAGGGCATTCGAATGCAGATAACACCTGTAGCACCGGGAATCGGGAAAATCGTTCGGCTGCTGGACTGCTCCCTGAACGATTATTTGAATCCGGAGCTGACTCCGGGAAGCTACATTCACTACAGCTAGCCAAGTTGATCTCATTGGCACGATCTCCCTTCCTTCAATAGCCGACACCTCTTACCTATGCTATAATGGGAATCCAGAGGTGAAGGCAGTGGCGAAAAAAAAGAGACGCAAAAAATCAATTGGCGCAGCACTAAAATACGAAGTATACGGAATATTGCTCATTACCATTTCCATCATTGCGTTGTCGGGAGAAGCTACGGTCGGCCGTGCATTATCGAAGCTCTTCGGCCTTTTGCTAGGCAAATTTTACTTTGTGCTGGCGCTGGTCGGCGTATTTGTCGGACTTGCCGTGATGGTCAAGCGCGCTTGGCCGAAGGGCTGGACGCAACGAAGAACGGGATTGCTTATCTTCGTGCTTGCCCTTACGCTGAGCAGCTCGATCTCCGAGATCAACGCGAGGTATGAAGGGCTGGATCGCGAAGCGCTAAGCGGGAAGGCGATACTCGTCACACTTGACCGCAGTCTGAAGGATCAACTGATCTACACTTTGCCCGAGCATGAAGTATCCATTCGGGATAAATCGATAAGCGGCGGGTATGCCGGAGCGTTGCAATATTCCATCCTGTTCACATTGTTCGGTTATTATGCCTCGCTTATTGTTAACTTTGTGATGTATGCTATTGCGTTAATGCTGATAACCGGGAAATCTTACGTAGAGCTCTTGAAAACCGTCAAAACGCACGCGGCGACGATGTTCAAGCTGTTGAGGGCAAAGCGTGATCAGCTGGCGGCGCGAAGAAAGGCGGCTGTAACGGCGGCAAAGACAATCCCGGCTCATGAAGATAAGATCGATGACGACGAAGATGAGCATCTCTATGTTCAGCCTACTGCAAAGAAGCGAAAATCACTGTTCTTCTCTTGGCACAACGATGAGGAGAAGGAGAACAAAGCAGCGGAGGTGCATGCGGATGAGTGGTTGCATCCCAATGGAGCGGATCAAGACAACTTGCCATCATGGCAGACGGAACAAGATCCCGCATGGGAGAAGACCGGTGACAACTATAGCCCCAATGCACCCTCTTCGTCGGATGAGAATCCGCCGTGGGCCGATGATGAGCTAACACCAAAGCAGCCTGAGGCTCCAATGCCGGAGCTATCTAACCATGAACAGCCGGAAGATCAGCACGGCAGTGAGCAACGTACCAGCAGCGTAAGCGAGATGGCAGACTCCAATGAGACGGCGAATGCATTAGGGGAGACCAAGGAAGCATCTGGCGGTGAAGAGGATGATTTCCCTTCGTACGATAAGGGCGGAACTGCAGAAAGCAGCGAAGCGCTGCTGTCGGATGAAGCAGGGGAAGCAGCACAAGATGCGATGTCAAGCGTACCGGAAAACAAGTCGAAGCCTTATCAGTTGCCCCCTTACACGCTTCTGCACAAGCCTAGCGGGTTGGGTAAGGGCGGCAATGCCACTGATACATACGAATCAAGAAGGAAGCTGGAAGCAACGCTTGAAAGCTTCGGAGTACGCGCGAAAGTGCTGGATGTGGTCAGCGGTCCTGCCGTAACCCGCTACGAGGTTCAGCCGGCTACGGGAGTAAAGGTCAGCCGGATCGTCGGTCTGACCGACGATATAGCGTTGGCGTTGGCGGCGAAGGATATTCGAATGGAAGCGCCTATCCCGGGCAAATCTGCAATAGGAATAGAAGTGCCCAACACGGAAGTGTCCGTCGTCACGATGCGTGAGGTGATGGAGACGCCGGCCTTTCAGAACTCAACGGCGAAACTGTCGATCGTATTCGGCCGAGACATCGCCGGTCAGTCGATCGTTGGCAATCTGGCGCGGATGCCCCATCTGCTTGTTGCGGGAGCTACAGGCTCCGGCAAATCCGTCTGTATTAACGGCATTATAACGAGCATTCTTTATAAAGCCAAGCCGGATGAAGTCAAGTTTCTCATGATTGACCCCAAGATGGTGGAACTGAATGTATATAACGGCATTCCTCATCTGCTCGCTCCCGTCGTCACCAATCCGAGGCGGGCTTCGCTTGCCTTGAAGAAGATTGTCGTGGAGATGGAGAAGCGCTATGAGCTATTCTCCAAATCGTCAACGCGCAACATTGAAGGGTATAATACACTGATGGCCGATAATCCCGCTGCCTTGCTGCCCTATATTGTCGTTATCGTGGACGAGCTGGCCGATCTGATGATGGTAGCCGCCAACGATGTAGAGGATGCTATAGCCAGACTGGCGCAGATGGCCCGCGCCGCCGGCATTCATCTCATCATTGCTACTCAAAGGCCGTCTGTCGACGTCATCACCGGAGTAATTAAAGCCAATATTCCGTCGCGCATCGCTTTTGGCGTCTCCTCACAGGTCGACTCCAGAACGATATTGGATATGGCCGGAGCGGAGAAGCTGCTCGGCCGAGGGGACATGCTGTTCTTGCCCGTCGGAATGTCCAAGCCAATCCGGGTGCAAGGTGCGTTCCTCTCCGATCAGGAGGTGGAATCGCTTGTCTCCTTCGTAAGGGATCAGGGAGAGGAAGCGGAATACAAGGAAGATCTCGTCCCCGAGATCGACGAGGAATCGACGGAAGAAGAGATTATGCAAGATGAGCTGTTCGACCAGGCGGCGACTATCGTAGTGGAAGCCAAGCAAGCCTCCGTATCGCTGCTTCAACGCAGGCTTCGTGTCGGCTATACAAGGGCTGCCCGGTTAATCGATCAATTGGAGGCCAAGTCGATAATTGGACCGTATGAAGGGAGCAAGCCGCGCGAGGTGCTTATGACGGCGGAGCAATATCAGGCATCGCGGGTGAGTTCATAACAGCAAAGAAGACGAATAGAAGATGGATTACTTTCTCATACTAGTGTCATGCAACGCTTCCCAAGGCGGACTAACTAGCTAGAGAAAGGCAGATCCCAATGAAAACATATAGAATTGTCGCAATCCTCTTCGTTGCCCTGCTTGTGATAGGCTCTTATCCTCTGCTCAAGGGGAACAGCAACACGGCGGAAACGTTCAGCAATGCGGTACTTAAGGTTGGCTCAACCGGTCAGGACGTGTACGAGCTGCAAGGACGTCTAACGTTTTTGGGTTACTACGACGGCAAGATCGACGGTGTGTTCGGTTCCAAGACGAAAGGAGCCGTTACATGGTTCCAATGGAAGTTCGGGTTGAAATCGGACGGATTAGTAGGGGCGAAGACGAAGCAGAAGCTTGTCAACGCTACGAAAAACTGGAAACCTGGTGCGACGAACAAGCCAAGTACAGGCGGTACCGGCGGCGGTACATCATCAGGAAGCAATCTCGCCCCTTCCAATCGGCTTGGCTTGACAAGCAACGACATTCAAATTATGGCGAACGCCGTATATGGCGAAGCTAGAGGCGAACCCTACGAAGGTCAGGTAGCGGTTGCCGCAGTCATCTTGAACCGGGTGAAATCGCAGAGTTTTCCCAATACGGTATACGGAGTTATCTTTCAGCCGCGTGCGTTTACGGCTGTCGCTGACGGACAGATCTATTTGACACCCAATGAGAAAGCGCGAGACGCGGTCATGGACGCGATTAACGGTTGGGACCCGTCAGGTGGGTGTCTCTACTACTTCAATCCTGTTACAGCCACTTCCAAATGGATATGGACCAGACCGCAGGTGAAAACGATCGGTAAACATATCTTTTGCATGTAATATTGGCGGTACAAGGAAGGGGAGCAGCTGCATTCGCGATAAGCGGATGTGGTTGCTTCTTCCATTTCCGATGGGGTAAAATAATGAAAACGGCAATGTTGAAAGGAGCAAACCGCGTGACCTCATTTCAAAGAGGGCAGCAGCATGCCATACGTCTTCATGTGCTGCCGACGAAAAGATTCAAAACGTTTGCCATTTCCTTGTTCGCGGGCGTGCCGCTTCAAGAAGATACGGTGACGCCAGTAGCTCTCATTCCGTTCGTGCTGCGCAGAGGAACGGCGAGTACGCCCGAGACGATACAATTCCGCGAGAAGCTTGACGATCTGTATGGCGCGGGATTCGGCTTCGACGTATTCAAGCGCGGTGAGTCTCAGATCTTGCAATTCCGAATGGATGTTATTAATGACCGCTTCGTGTCCACCGATACGTCTTTGCTTGCGTCTTCCATTGCTTTCCTGGGAGATGTAATCAGCAATCCGTTGCTGGATAACGGCGCATTCCGATCCAGCTATATCGAAGCGGAGAAGACGACGCTTCGCAAGCGGCTTGAAGCTATCGTCAACGATAAAATTCGCTATGCAGCCGAACGATGTATGGAAGAAATGTGCGCCGGCGAACCTTATCGGCTCCATCCGCTGGGACAAAGAGGGGATATTGAGGCGATTACGCCTTCTTCCCTGTATAAACAATATCGGGATTGGACGGAGCAAGCCGCATTGGACTTGTATGTTGTGGGAGATACGACGCTTGAAGAGGTTCAGTCCTTGGTTGCCCGGCACTTCAAGCTCTCGAACCGCCAACCGGCCGCTTACGGCATTCCGCACGTCATGCATGATGTGCAGCAAGTAAAGCAGGTCGTTGACCAGATGGATATTAGTCAGGGCAAGCTGAATATGGGCTTGCGTACGAATATCGGCTACTCCGATCCGCTATATCCGGCCGCTCTTATGTATAACGGCATATTGGGGGGCTTCCCTCATTCCAAGCTGTTCATCAATGTCCGCGAGAAGGCGAGCCTTGCATATTACGCTTCATCGCGCCTTGACGGGCATAAGGGATTGTGCACGATTCAATCGGGTATTGAATTCGCCAACTACGGGCGAGCTGTCGAGATCATCAAGGAGCAGCTGCAGAGCATGCGGGACGGCAAGCTGTCCGAGCTGGAGATGAACCAGACGAAGGCAATGATCTCCAATCATCTTCGTGAAATGCAGGATTCCGCTTACGAGATGCTCGCCTATGATTTCAACGGCGTCCTGACAGGCAACTTCAGAAGCGCCGATGAGCTGCTGCAAGGCATTGAAGCGGTAACGCCGAAGGATATTATGGAAGTAGCCAGTCGCGTCCAGCTGGATACGATCTACTTCCTTCGCGATCGGAAGGAGGGGTAAACGAATGGAAACTTTATCCTATAAGCATGTAGAAGAAACGTTGTACCGTGAAGTGCTTGACAATGGATTGGAAGTTATCGTTCTTCCCAAGGAAGGCTTTCACAAAACCTATGCCACCTTCTCGACGAAATACGGATCAATCGACAATGAGTTCGCGGTGGAGGAACAGCAGGTTGAACGCGTCCCGGACGGAATTGCTCATTTCCTTGAGCACAAGATGTTTGAAGAACCGGAAGGGGACATATTTGCGGTGTTCGCTTCGCAGGGCGCTTCTGCCAATGCGTATACCACGTTCGACCGAACGGTTTATCTGTTCTCAGCAACAGAGAAAATATACGAAAACCTTGAGACACTGATCAATTTTGTACAAAATCCCTATTTCACGGACGAAAATGTAGATAAAGAAAAGGGTATCATCGAGCAAGAGATCAACATGTATCGGGACAATGCGGACTGGCGCGTATACTTCGGGTTAATTGACGCGCTGTACCATCATCATCCCGTTCACATCGATATAGCGGGTACGGTGGACTCCATTTACCAGATCGACAAGGAGACGCTGTACCACTGCTATGAGACGTTCTATCATCCGTCCAACATGTTGCTATTCGTAGTTGGCGGCGTTGAGGCGGAAGAAGTGTTCCGGCTTGTGAAGAGCAATCAAGCCGCCAAATCCTTCAAGCCGCAAGGAGAAATTAATCGTTACTTCCAGGAAGAGCCGACCAGCGTGAAAATTCCGCGTAAAGTGTCTCAGCTTCCCGTCTCACTGCCCAAATGCATGATCGGATTCAAGGAGAAGCATGCGCCTGCCGGGGGCGGCAAGGAGCAGCTTCGCCGGGAAATCGCAACGAAACTAATGCTTGAGACGTTGATCGGACCAAGCTCTGCGCTATATCAGAATCTGTACGAACAGAGTCTTATCTCTGATTCCTTCGGGCACGAATATAACGCCGGCAAGGGCTATGCCTTCTCCGTTATGGGCGGCGATACACAAGATCCGGATCAGTTGATTGAAGCGATACGTGCGGCAATACAGGAAGCGAAGTCGTCTGGAGTGCCAGAAGCGGTGTTCGAACGGGCGAAGAAGAAGAAGATCGGAAGTTATTTGCGTATGCTCAATTCCCCTGAGTCTATAGCAGGCGAGTTCACCAGATACCGCTTCAGGGATAACGATATGTTCGATGTGCTGGCCTGTTACGAGAACTGTACGCTGAACGAAGTGAACGCACGCTTGCAAGAGCTGTTCGACTTCGATCAGATGGCTGTATCCATTGTAGAGCAGCCTGCGAATTGAAGACATTAAAGGAAACGACGGTATTGATTACCGGGGGAAGCCGCGGCATCGGCGCTGCTATAGCGAAGCGATTCGCCGCGGAGGGGGTCAATATTGTCATTCATTATTTGAACTCACATGAGAAAGCGAATGAAACGGCCCGCAAATGCATGGCGCTGGGCGCCAATGTCATGACCATCTCAGCGGATTTGCGTTCCTATGATCAGTTGCTTCGCATGCGCGACAAGCTGGCTTCGCATGGCGTTAGACCGGATGTGCTGGTCAATAACGGGGGCATCTCCCATTACGGCCTGCTGGCGGATGTAACGGAGCAGGAATGGGATGACGTCATGGCTGTTAATCTGAAGGGAATGTTCCTGGCTTCTCAACTATTCATGCCACATATGACCAGCCAGCGATACGGTCGGATTATTAACGTCTCTTCCGTATGGGGGCTGTCCGGAGCGTCATGCGAGGTATTGTACTCCACGACGAAAGGGGGCATGAACGCATTCACCAAAGCGCTTGCCAAGGAATTGGCTCCGTCCGGCGTAACAGTGAATGCGGTCGCTCCCGGAGCTGTGGATACTCAGATGATGGAGAGCTTTGATGCGGCAGAACGCGCTGCGCTGGAGCAGGAAATTCCAGCAGGGCGATTTGCTTCAACCGAAGAAATCGCCTCGCTCGTTTACTTTCTGTCGCTTCCGGAATCCTCTTATATTACCGGACAGATAATAAGTCCGAACGGCGGGTGGCTTACTTAAATACAATGATGCTTCGGTCATTCTCCCGCATATTCGTTTCGCCATCCGTACATACTAAGACTGTTGATGATTCTTTTCCAACACCACTATAGGAGGCGAAGAGACATGTCAACTGTCCTTTCCAAGTTCGAGACATGGAAGCATTTTTTGAAGGATCGGGTTGCGCAGGGCAAAAAAATCGGCTTAACGGACGAGACGATCGCTAACCTGGCATTCGAAATCGGCTCATTTCTCGATGAGAAGGTCGATCCCCAAAACAATGAAGAACGTGTCCTGAAACAGCTTTGGGATGTAGGCGATGAAGCGGAACGCAAAACGATGGCAGGGCTGATGGTCAAGCTCGTCGAGAAATCGTAGCTCTAATATCGATCATGCTTGTTGGACGCGTCCGTACGCAACTAAATGGTGTAAAATGAGAAAAGCCTCCCTCATGGAGGCTTTTCTGCCATGATTACTATCGTTTGCAGGATTGTGCCGAAATTTGTAGAATAGACAAGTAAGCAGTATGCAAATGAATGCTGCACAATGCACTTATTTTCCTTTATAATAAAATATGAAAAAGCGATAGGCGGTGAAGCAGATTGGAACAAAAAATGTGGTACATGGAGTACAAAATACATAAAAACCGCCCAGGCTTGCTTGGCGATATCGCCTCATTGCTGGGGATGCTTGAGGTCAACATTATGACCATCAACGGCGTCGAAGACCGGACGAGAGGCATGCTGCTGCAAACCAATGACGACGAGAAAATTGAGCTGCTCGGGAAGATGTTGAAGAAGGTGGACAATATAACGGTCAACAAGCTTCGGACGCCGACGATTGTTGACATTCTGGCTGTTCGTCATGGCCGGTACATAGAACGCGATTCCGATGACCGCAAAACATTCCGGTTCACACGGGACGAGCTTGGCTTGCTTGTCGACTTCCTAGGCGAGGTGTTCAAGCGCGAAGGAAACCACGTGATCGGTCTGCGGGGGATGCCGCGCGTCGGGAAGACAGAGTCCATCATCGCGGGAAGCGTGTGCTCGAACAAGCGATGGACATTCGTATCCTCCACGCTGCTGCGCCAGACGGTCAGAAGCCAACTGTCGGAGGAGGAGATGGACCCCAACAACATCTTCATCATTGACGGGATTGTCAGCACGATCCGATCCAACGAGAGGCATCACGGCTTGCTGCAGGAAATTATGACGATGCCGTCGACGAAAGTTATCGAGCATCCCGACATATTTGT
The DNA here is from genome assembly GCF_025567625.1 of Paenibacillus sp. J5C2022. Classification (GTDB taxonomy): domain Bacteria; phylum Bacillota; class Bacilli; order Paenibacillales; family Paenibacillaceae; genus Pristimantibacillus. The sequence goes on from NZ_JAOQJC010000001.1 coordinate 96,163, forward strand.
GAAGGAGTCCCATTACGATTACAGTCACTTCGACATCATCGTCGAGCTTCGGAACACGCCTGAAGAAGAGATCACCTATGAGACCTTTACAGCCAACTATTCAGACGAATTTTAACACCCATCTCATCGGAAGGAGGCCTATCCATGTCAGAACTCGGCGCGCTGCTTCGCAAAGCGAGAGAAGAGCGGGGCTATACGCTTGATGATATACAGGAATTGACCAAAATTAGAAAACGTTACCTTGAAGCAATCGAATCCGGAGATTATCGTGTGCTGCCGGGTAATTTTTACGTGCGTGCATTTGTGAAAAATTACTCGGAGGCAGTAGGGTTGGATGCGGATGAAGTGCTTCGTTATTATCAGCATGAGGTTCCCTCAGTCGCGCAAGCCGAACAGTCCAATGAGCCCCTTCCTGCCAGAAAACCCCAGCGAATGAAATCGCCCGCTTCCGAGAAACTGGGGAAAGTCGGGTTTAATTTATTAATGTGGAGCTTTCTCATTTTAATCGTCGCTGTCGTGTGGTATTATGCTTTAAACAACAATACTGATTCTCCGCAAAAAGTAGGGAACGAGCCCTTCACCGACGAGACGGATTCGCCTCAGTCTGGGGGAGGGGTTACTGATAATGCGACTGCCGGAGAGGAGACGCCAACAGCGACTGCTGAACCGACGCCAGAGCCGTCAACTGCGCCGGCTACCGTTACATTGAGCGGCAATTCAGGCTCCGTTGATACATACGATATCGGTCCTGCAGGCATTGCTCGTAAAGTGGAGCTGAAGCTGGCCGGCCGTACATGGCTGGAAGTGTATGAAGGCAGCAACAAGAGCGGGAAGAGGCTCTATTATGCCAATGCGAGCAAGGACGATGTGCTCACTTACGAATTGACCGGGAACATCTACATTCGAACCGGCCGCGCCGATTATACCGAAATCACGGTTAATGGCGTGATTGTTCCCGATGGCGATAATGGAGGCACTAAGTCACTGTTGTTGCGTCCCCTGACAGAGGCAATCGGGGAAGAATAGGAATTTCAGAAGGGATTGGAACAAAGGGAAATGACAGAACGAGTAAAGGTAGTCACGTTAGGGTGCGAGAAAAACTTGGTCGACTCTGAGATCATGTCTGGTCTAATTCATGGACGAGGCTTCAAGCTTGTCGAAGAGCCGGAGGAAGCGACAGTCATTATCGTGAACACGTGCGGCTTCATCGACGCGGCCAAGGAAGAGTCCGTCAATACGATATTGAACATGGCTGACTTGAAGGAAACGGCACGGCTAAAAGCATTGATTGTGTCAGGTTGCCTAACACAACGGTACAAGCAGCAGCTGATGGAGGAGATGCCGGAAATCGACGGTATCGTCGGAACGGGAGACTTCCATCATATCAATGAAATCGTCGATGAAGCGCTTCGCGGCAAGAAACCGATAATGGTGGGCAATCCCGTATTCAACTACGAGGAAAGCATGCCGCGGGTCGTGACGACGCCTCGTTATACCGCTTACGTGAAAATAGCCGAAGGCTGCGATAACGCGTGCACCTTCTGCAGCATTCCGATCATGCGGGGCAAATTCCGCAGCAGATCGATGGAATCCATTGTGGAGGAAGCGCGACAGCTTGCATCGCAAGGGGTAAAGGAGATCAGTCTGATTGCTCAGGACTCCACGAATTACGGAACGGACTTGTACGATACGTTCATGCTTCCGCAGCTGCTGCAGCGCGTGAGCGAGGTGGAAGGGATCGAATGGGTGCGTCTTCATTACGCCTATCCCGGATTTTTCACCGACGAGCTGATCGAGACGATTGCATCCAATTCGAAAATATGCAAATACATAGATATACCGCTTCAGCACAGCGTGGATCGCATACTGAAGCGCATGCGCAGGCCAGGCAGGGAAAAGGATGCACGCGAGCTGATTGCCAAAATCCGCAGCGCCATTCCCGACGTAGCCATTCGGACAAGCCTCATTGTAGGATTTCCAGGCGAGACGGAGGAAGACTTCAATGCGTTGTGTGAATTCGTGAAGGAAATGAAATTCGACCGACTTGGCGTTTTCGCTTATTCAAGCGAAGAAGATACGCCGGCTGTCAGACTGCCGGATCATGTGCCTGATGACGTGAAGGAATGGCGCGTCAATACGTTAATGGAGCTTCAGCGCGTCGTCTCCAGAGACAACAGCAGCCGCTTCGTCGGCAAGGAATTAGATGTGCTTGTCGAGCGCTACGACGGCCGAAGCGATGTGTATATCGGACGTTCCATGTACGATGCGCCGGAAATTGACGGGGAAGTATACATTTCGAACTGCCGGACCGAGATCGGCTCCATTGGCAAAGTTCGGGTCACGCACGCCTACGAGTTTGACCTTTCCGGGGAGGGAATTGCGTGAATTTGCCGAATCGAATAACACTGGCCAGAATTTTTCTCGTTCCGGTCATTATGTTCTTCTTGCTTGTGCAATTTGACTTGGGTACACTGCGCATTTCCGACTTTGCGATCACTTACAATCAGATAGTAGCGGCCCTTATTTTTATCATTGCAGCCAGTACTGACGGGCTGGACGGATATATTGCGCGCAAGAACAAGCTGGTTACCAATCTGGGCAAGCTGCTTGATCCGCTGGCGGACAAGCTGTTGGTCGCGGCGGTATTGATCTCGCTTGTAGAGATGGATAAGCTGAATGCGCTGATTGCGATTGTAATTATCAGCCGCGAGTTCGCTGTGACGGGCCTGCGGCAGATCGCTTTGCTGGAAGGCTCCGTGATGGCAGCGAGCAAATGGGGAAAATGGAAGACGGCCATCCAAATTACGATGATAGTCGCATTGCTGCTGAACAACTTCCCGTTCGCGCTGATCCACTTCCCGTTCGACATTATTGCAAGCTGGGTCGCCGCGATTATAACGGTCTATTCGGGCATTGACTACTTCGTCAAGAACAAGCATCTCATACCTGTCGAGTAATCACCGGAAGCACTTCTGCTGATCTTAGCAATAGAAGTGCTTCTTGTCTGTCTGATTAGAATAAGCTTGTCATACGATTCGCAGTTTGGATGGAGGGGTAAGATGAAAGCGGAAATGATTGCAGTAGGTACGGAATTATTGTTGGGGCAAATTGTAAACACGAATGCCAGAGATATATCGCGCAAGCTGGCCGAGCTGGGCATTGACGTCTATTTCCAAACGGTAGTGGGCGACAACAAGGAGCGTCTTCGTCAGGCGATCGAGATCGCGCGAAGCAGAGCGGATCTGTTGTTGTTCACGGGCGGGCTCGGACCGACCCAAGACGATCTGACCAAAGATGTGCTGGGGGAGTACTTGAATCGCAAGCTTGTCGTTCATGAGCCTTCCATGGCGGTCATTGAAGAAATGTTCGCATCCCGCGGAATCGCGATGGTGGAGAGCAACCGCCGTCAAGCCTTGATGCTGGATGACAGCCATCCCCTTGAGAATACGGTGGGCTTGGCTGTCGGCAATGCGCTGGAGGCGGACGGCACCAAGTATGTGCTGCTGCCCGGTCCGCCAAGAGAGATGAAGGCGATGCTGGAAGGAGCGGCATCGGAATGGCTGACGGCGATGCTTGGGGAGTCGCGGCCGCTGTACTCCCGCTTACTGAAATTCGCCGGAATCGGCGAATCCAGTCTGGAGGAGCGGCTGATCGATCTCATCGAGAGACAGAGCGATCCCACTCTCGCACCTTATGCCAAGGAAGGCGAGGTGGCCATCCGCATATCCACGAAGGCTTCAGATCCTGTCGCAGCTGACGGAAAGCTTGATGAAGCTGTCGGCGAGATTCGCAGAAGACTGGGGGACCACCTGTATGCGGAAGAGGATGTGCCAATCGAGGAAGTTATCGTTCGCCTTCTCAGAGCCTCCAGACGGCGTCTGGCAAGCGCGGAGAGCTGCAGCGGCGGATTGTTCGCCGAGCTTGTTACAAGCGTTCCTGGAAGCAGTGGCGAGTTCGTAGGCGGCGTTGTAACCTATACGAACGAGATGAAGCACAAGCTGCTTGGCATCCCAATGGAGCAACTGGAGGGTGAAGGAGCGCCAGGGGCGGTTAGCGAGACTACGGCAGCGATGATGGCAGAGCGCGTGATGGACATAGCCGGCGCGGATTACGGTATCTCGCTGACGGGAGTCGCGGGTCCGGCACCGTCGGAAGGAAAGCCTGTGGGACTTGTCTACTTCGCCATCGCGGAGCGGGGGAAGGATACGATCGTTCACACGACCCATCTCAGTGGAGATCGCAGCTCTATCCGGCTGCGTGCCGTCAAGGCAGTGCTTTATCGGCTGTGGCAATCGCTTAAGGAGAGCAGCGATAACGCTGATGGCGAACGGTCCGGTTCATAGTATGAGGCGTGCGATGTACAAAAAAATGTCAAATTTTCGGGTTGCCTTGCGGGATGGATGGCGCTATACTTATAGGTAGTTATCGGAAGAACCGTGGCGAAGATTACTTTGCTGCGGTTTTTTTATTTTCTTTTCGGAGCTGGAAGGATGATAAAATTTACGAATGTTTGTTCGAAAAAACTATTGGCAACGGCTTCGAAAAGAGGTATCATACTAATATAAATCATGAAGGATGTGAATGGATTGAGTGATCGTCGCGCTGCGTTAGACAATGCTCTTCGTCAAATTGAGAAGCAATTCGGCAAAGGCTCTATTATGAAATTAGGTGAATCGGGACATATGCAAGTGGAAACCGTGCCTAGCGGCTCACTTGCTTTAGATATTGCCCTCGGCATAGGGGGATTTCCGCGGGGAAGAGTGATTGAGGTATACGGGCCGGAGTCTTCCGGTAAGACGACGGTTGCTCTTCACGCGATTGCAGAGGTACAGCGTGCAGGCGGACAAGCTGCCTTCATAGACGCGGAGCATGCGCTAGATCCGCTGTACGCCAGCAAGCTAGGCGTCAACATTGACGAACTGCTGCTCTCTCAGCCGGACACGGGCGAGCAGGCGCTTGAGATTGCGGAGGCGCTCGTTCGCAGCGGCGCTGTGGACATTGTCGTCGTGGACTCCGTCGCGGCGCTTGTGCCGAAGGCGGAGATCGAAGGGGATATGGGAGATTCCCATGTCGGCTTGCAGGCTCGGCTTATGTCCCAGGCGCTGCGGAAGCTGTCCGGCGCAATTGCCAAGTCCAAGACGATCGCCATCTTCATTAACCAGCTGCGCGAGAAGGTCGGCGTCATGTTCGGCAATCCGGAGACGACGCCTGGCGGACGCGCATTGAAATTCTATGCCAGCGTCAGGCTGGATGTTCGCAGAATCGAGACCTTGAAGCAAGGCAACGATATGGTGGGCAATCGTACGCGTATCAAAGTCGTGAAAAACAAGGTGGCTCCTCCATTCAAGCAAGCGGAGATTGACATTATGTACGGTGAAGGCATCTCCAAGGAAGGCAGCATCATCGACATCGGCGTGGAGATGGATCTCGTGCAGAAGAGCGGTGCCTGGTTCTCTTACGAAGGAGAACGGCTGGGACAAGGCCGGGAGAACGCGAAGCAATACTTGAAGGATCATCCCGAAGTTACTTCGCAGATTGAGACGAAGATTAGGGAAGCCAGCAATTTGGGCGTAATCGCTCCGGGAGCGAAGCTCTCTGAAGATGCTGACGAAGAAGAGGTACTCGGAGATTTGCTGTAATAGATCGCCGCTCCCGCTGCTTGGGGGCGGCTTTCATTTTATAGGAGATGGAGCTGGTGAGCATTGAGGGAAGGCGGAAGGCTGGAGGATTGGATCATTGTCAGTGTTCGCCAGCAGAAGAAGGACAAGAAGCGGTACGAAATTTATATTGGCGAAGAAGAACCGGTATTAACCGTTCATGAGGATATTCTTATCCGCTACCGCTTGATGAAAGGCGGAGTATTACAGGAAGCGTTAATAGCGGAGATCAAGCGGGAAGACGAACGATTCGAAGCTTATCGCAAGGCCCTCTCCTACTTGGGGGCTAAGCCGCGCACTAGAAAGCAGCTTCATCAGTATTTGGAACGCAAAGAGCTGGCAATCGAGCATATTGAGTTTGCATTGGACCGTTTGGAACGGGAAGGACTTGTCGATGATGTACAATATGCGCAGCAATTCGCTGAGACCAGAATGCGCAACAGTCTGAAGGGAAGGCTGATGATCCGACAGGAGCTGGGTGTGCGCGGAGTGTCCAAGTCAGCTGCATCGGAAGCGGTATCCGCGATCTCGGATGAAGAGGAATTAGCGGCGGCGAAGAAGCTGGCAGAGAAGAAAGCGAGAAGCTTGAAGGGCGATGAAGCGGAGCGGCGCCGCAAGCTGATGGGATTTTTGCTGCGCCGCGGGTTTCCGGGCCATGTTGTAAAAGAGGCGTTAAAGTCGGTCAAACTGGGAGATGATGAGGAATGGGAGGAGGACATTTAAGAAGAAATGCACTTGTTCTTCATCCTTCCGGGATAAGCCGGCAGCCGTTTTTGCTTGACAATTGATTTTATGAAAAGATAAAATGATGATGTATTCCTTCTATATTTGAATCGATTTTTCTTCCAAAAGTTGATTCAAATCGGATTATTTCGTCAAATGGCGTAAGATGAAACGGTATGGAACCGGTTAAAACCTAATATCATCCCAAGCAATGCCTTGGTGTATGCAGCAAGGAGGTGAACAAGATGGTCGACTTGTGGATCGTACTCTTGGTTTCAGTCCTTGTTGGCGCAATTTTCTTTGGGATTGGTTATTTTATTCGAAAGTCCATTGCCGAGGCGAAAATTTCAAGTGCCGAGCAAGCCGCAGTTCAAATTATAGAGAACGCGAAGAAGGAAGCGGAGGCACAGAAAAAAGAAACCGTACTTGAGGCGAAAGACGAAGTCCACAGACTACGTTCTGAAGCTGAAAAGGACATTCGTGAGCGACGCAACGAAGTGCAACGTCTTGAAAGACGTCTGCTTCAGAAAGAAGAGTCGCTGGATAAGAAATTAGATGCGCTAGAACGCAAAGAAGAAACTGTAGCCAGCAAGGAGAAAAGAATCGAAGAAACGCAAGAGCAGATTGATTCCATCTATAAGCAGCAGCTTAGCGAGCTGGAGCGGATTTCCAACTTGACAATGGAAGAAGCGAAGAACATCATTCTTACCAATGTTGAGCAGGAAGTTCGTCATGAAACTGCTCAGATGATCAAAGAAATTGAACAGAATGCGAAGGAAGAAGCGGACAAGAAGGCACGTGATATTATCTCGCTTGCCATTCAGCGCTGCGCCGCGGATCATGTGGCGGAGACGACCGTATCGGTGGTCACCTTGCCGAATGAAGAGATGAAGGGGCGCATTATTGGACGCGAGGGCCGGAATATTCGTGCACTGGAAACATTGACCGGTATCGATCTGATTATCGACGATACGCCGGAAGCGGTCATATTGTCCGGATTCGATCCTATTAGACGCGAAATTGCCCGTACGTCTCTGGAGAAGCTGGTCGCTGACGGCCGCATTCATCCCGCCCGAATTGAAGAGATGGTGGAGAAGTCGCGCAAGGAGATCGATGAACGTATCCGCGAGTATGGTGAACAAGCGACGTTCGAGGTCGGCGTGCACGGCTTGCATCCTGATCTGATCAAAATATTGGGCCGCTTGAAGTACCGGACAAGCTACGGTCAGAATGTGCTGAAGCATTCCATGGAGGTTGCCTATTTAACTGGTCTGATGGCTGCCGAGCTTGGCGAGGATGTAACGCTGGCCAAGCGTGCAGGCTTGATGCACGATATAGGCAAGGCGCTTGACCATGAGGTGGAAGGCTCTCATGTGGAGATCGGCGTTGAACTGGCGAAGAAGTACAAGGAGCATCCCGTTGTCATCAACAGTATCGCCTCACATCACGGCGATACGGAGGCTACTTCCGTTATCGCTATGCTGGTCGGCGCAGCAGACGCACTGTCAGCCGCAAGACCAGGCGCTCGCCGCGAGACGCTGGAAACTTATATTAAGCGTCTGGAGAAGCTTGAAGGTATTACGGAATCGTTCGAAGGTGTGGAGAAATCTTATGCCATTCAGGCCGGACGCGAGGTTCGCGTCATGGTTCAACCGGAGAAGATTGACGACACGGAAGCGTTCCGTCTTGCTCGCGACATTACGAAGAAGATCGAAAGTGAACTGGATTATCCGGGACATATTAAGGTCACCGTTATTCGCGAGACGCGTGCTGTCGAATATGCGAAGTAATTGCCGAGAGAAGTGGCTGGTAACAGCCACTTCTTTCGTATTAATAATGATGTAAGGAAGTGTAAGGAATGAAGGTGCTGTTTATTGGCGATATTGTCGGCAATGCGGGACGGGATGCGGTCAAGCGTGTGCTGCCGTCATTGCGTGAGAAGTACAATCCCCACATTATTATAGCCAACGGGGAGAATGCTGCGGCAGGCCGAGGCATTACACGAAAAATTGCCAACGAGTTTTTTGAATGGGGAATCCATGGCATAACGATGGGCAATCATACATGGGACAATAGAGACTTGTTCGAGTGGATTGACGATGAACCACGACTCGTCCGTCCGGCCAACTTCGCGCCGGAAGCTCCGGGACAAGGTATGGCAATGATAAAGGCCGGCGGCAAGCAGTTGGCGATCATCAATTTGCAGGGGAGAGCGTTCTTGCCGCCCAACGATTGTCCGTTCCGCAAGGCGGATGAGCTAGTGGAGCAAGCGCGGGAGAAGACGAAAGCGATACTCGTCGACTTCCATGCGGAAGCGACATCGGAGAAAATAGCGATGGGCTGGCATCTGGACGGCCGCGCTTCATTCGTCGTCGGTACGCATACGCATGTGCAGACGAATGACGATACGATCCTTCCAGGAGGCACAGCATATTTGACGGATTCCGGCATGGTTGGTTCCAAAGAAGGCGTGCTGGGCATGCAGCGCGATTCCGTTTTGTATAAATTTAAAACCGGATTGCCTGCACGCTTTGTTGTGGACGAGGGCAAGTGGCACTTGCATGGCGCTTTTGTGCAAATCGACGATGCGACCGGAAGGGCCGAACGCCTGGAGAAAATCCGCATGACGGAAGAAGATTGGTTGTTGCTGTAGCAAGAAAGAAGGAATTTTTCTACCTCTCTCGAATAGTATTTTAGAAGTGGAGTCCATCCAACATTCCAGGGGAGGTACTTTTCATGGATGTATTAAAGGTATCAGCAAAGTCCAATCCCAACTCCGTAGCAGGCGCATTGGCCGGAGTTCTTCGCGAACGCGGCGGCGCCGAATTGCAGGCAATCGGGGCAGGCGCCCTTAATCAGGCGATAAAAGCCGTTGCGATTGCGAGAGGATTTGTCGCTCCAAGCGGCGTGGATCTGATTTGCATACCGGCTTTCACCGATATCGTCATTGACGGTGAAGACAGAACGGCAATCAAGTTAATTGTCGAGCCGAGATAACAACATGAAGAGAGACCGGTTGCGAGAATGTACCATTTCGTTATTGGAACTCGAAGAGAATGAAAGCCTTCACCTGTTTACACTGTAGACAGGTTTTTTGCTATGCGCATAATGAGGAGGGGATGGAAATGCGGAGCATCGATTTTCATTGCGATGTATTGAGCAAGTTGTTGAATCATCCGGATAAGGAATTTCAAGGAGAGGGCAGTGTCGGGCTTGATGTAACTTACGAGCGCCTGAAGCAGTCGGATGCCTTGCTGCAGACGTTCGCAGTCTTTATCTCGCCAAAGCTTGGCGGACGTATAGAGCCGATATTGGAATCCATATCGTTGTTCCGAACGAAGGTGCTGGCTGTCGAAGGGTTACACGAGGTTCGGAGCGCGGCGGATCTGAAGCATTGTCAGGACACGGGGAAGATTGGCGCCTTGCTGTCGCTGGAAGGCGTTGACGGTCTTCAGGGTCATGTCTGGCTGCTGCCGTTGCTGTATGAGCTTGGAGTACGGGCGGCAGGCTTAACCTGGAACAATGCCAATTGGGCAGCCGACGGCATAATGGAGAGAAGAGGCGGCGGACTGACGGAAGCGGGAAGACAATTCGTACAGACGTGCAATGAGCTGAAAATTATCGTTGATGTCTCTCATCTGTCTGAACGCGCATTCTGGGATGTGCTCGCGGAATCCGATCGACCGGTCGTAGCTTCCCATTCCAATGCGCGCACCATATGCAATCATCCCCGCAACTTGACGGACTCGCAGATTCGAGCCGTCATCGAATCCGGCGGCATGATTGGCGTCACTTATGTACCATGGTTTACAGCGGAAGGTGACGGGGTGACGATCCAGCAGCTTCTGCTTCATATCGATCATATATGCGAGCTTGGAGGAGAGCGGCATATTATGCTGGGCTCGGACTTTGACGGCATCGACAGCTACATAAATGGACTGGCTCATCCGGGCGATCTCCCGGCACTGCGGGAAGCGCTGCTGAATACCTACTCTTCTGCCCAGACGGAAGGCTTCCTGTCAGGCAATGCCCTGCGATACTTGCTTCAACAATTGCCGCCAAAGTAGCAGGCTCGTCCCATCTCATAAGGGTATGGGAATGATCGCAACAAACTATGCTTTAAAACCTCGCAGACCCCTTGCAATCTGCGCTGTGGAGACATAAAATTGTTGTGACTATTCTCGCTTCTATTATATAATGGGTTGAAATGTCGATTTGTTGAGATTTCATGAAAAAAGAGGAGATGGGCACTTTGATTAGTCAATTGTCTTGGAAGATCGGCGGTCAGCAAGGCGAAGGCGTTGAGAGTACCGACCGGATTTTTTCCACGGCGTTAAACCGTCTAGGCTATTATTTATATGGATATCGTCATTTCTCGTCTCGGATCAAGGGCGGACATACTAACAATAAAATTCGTATTAGCACTGAACCGATCAGGGCCATCTCGGACGACCTCGATATTCTGGTGGCGTTCGATCAAGAGAGCATCGACCTGAATGTCGGCGAGCTTCGGGCGGGAGGAGTCATTGTAGCCGACGCAAAATTCAATCCCGTCGTGCCGGAAGGCATCGATGCCAGACTGTTCCCGGTACCCATTACGAAGTTGGCTGAGGAGCTCGGCACTTCATTAATGAAAAATATGGTCGCTTCCGGCGCTTCCTGGGCGCTGCTCGGCTTGCCGCTTGAAGTGTTCAACGGAGCGGTAGAAGAGGAGTTCGGCCGAAAGGGCAGAGCGATTGTAGATAAAAATATTGAAGCGGTGAAGCTTGGGGCCGACTATGTACTGGACCTGGCGGGCGGCCCGCTGGACGACTTTAAGCTGCAGGAGGCGGACGGCAAGCAGAAGCTGTTCATGATCGGCAACGAAGCGATCGGGCTTGGCGCTATTGCAGCAGGATGCAGGCTTATGTCGGCTTATCCGATCACGCCTGCTTCCGAGATTATGGAATATCTTATTAAGAAGCTGCCGAAGTTCGGCGGCACAGTGATACAGACGGAGGACGAAATCGCTGCGGCAACGATGGCGATCGGTGCCAATTACGCCGGCGTGCGTACGATGACGGCTTCAGCTGGCCCCGGCTTGTCCTTGATGATGGAGGCAATTGGGCTCGCGGGGATGACGGAGACGCCGCTTGTTATCGTGGATACGCAGCGCGGCGGCCCTTCGACAGGGTTGCCAACGAAGCAGGAGCAATCCGATCTGCTTGCCATGGTATACGGCACACACGGTGAAATTCCCAAGGTGGTCATCGCACCCGCTTCGATCGAGGATTGCTTCTACGATACAATCGAAGCGTTCAACTTGGCCGACCAATATCAAGTGCCGGTCATATTGATGACGGATCTCCAGCTGTCACTAGGCAAGCAGTCCTGTGAACCGCTGGATTACAATCGTATTCAGATCAATCGTGGCAAACTTGTGCAGGACGTACCGGAACTGGAGGACAAGGAGCTGTTCAAGCGCTATGCGATTACCGAAGACGGCGTGTCGCCGCGTGTATTGCCTGGCGAGAAGGGCGGCCTTCACCATGTGACAGGCGTCGAGCATGATGAGACGGGACGTCCGTCCGAGAATGCGGATAACCGTCGTCGGATGATGGATAAGCGGCTTGGCAAGCTGGATGGTCTCTATATTAGGGAAGGGCTGCGCACGGATGCGCCGCATGCCTCTCCCGACTTGCTTATCATCGGAATGGGCTCTACAGGTGGAACGATTGATGCCGCGAGAGAGCGACTGAACAATGACGGGGTAACAAACAATCATATAACAGTACGTCAAATTCATCCATTCCCGAGCGAACAATTGAAGCCATATGTTAATGCAGCGAAGCAAGTGGTCGTCATAGAGAACAATGCAACCGGTCAGCTCGCAGGTCAGATCAAGATGCACGTCGGTTACGGGGACAAAATCAAAAGCTTGTTGAAATACGACGGCAATCCGTTCTTGCCGCAGGAAGTATACCAAGCATGCAAGGAGCTGATCTAAAGATGGCTACTTTTAAGGAATTCCGGAACAATGTGAAGCCGAATTGGTGTCCGGGCTGCGGAGATTTCTCCATACAAGCCGCCATACAGCGTGCGGCTGCCAATGTCGGTCTGGAGCCGGAGGATGTAGCGGTCATCTCTGGCATCGGCTGCTCGGGTCGGATATCCGGGTATATTCATGCGTACGGCTTCCATGGCATTCACGGCAGGGCGCTGCCTATTGCACAAGGCGTGAAGCTTGCCAACCGCGAACTGACCGTAATCGCTTCCGGAGGCGACGGCGACGGATTCGCGATCGGCATGGGCCATACGGTGCATGCGATTCGGCGCAATCTCAACCTCACTTATATTGTCATGGACAATCAAATATACGGTCTGACGAAGGGACAGACATCGCCGCGCAGCGGTGAAGGTTTTAAGACCAAATCAACGCCGCAGGGCTCGATCGAGTCTACGCTGTCTCCGCTCGAAATTGCTATGTCGGCGGGAGCCACATTCGTGGCACAATCGTTCTCCAGCGACTTGAAAGGCTTGACTAGCTTGATTGAGCAGGGCATTCAGCATGATGGGTTCTCGCTAATCAATGTGTTCAGCCCGTGCGTGACGTTCAACAAAATCAATACGTACGATTGGTTCAAGGAGAACATTGTCAAGCTGGAAGACTTCCCGGAATACGACCCGGCCAACCGGATGCAAGCCATGAACAAAATTATGGAGACGGAAGGTATGCTGACAGGACTCATCTATCAGGATAAGTCGCGCAGATCGTACGAGAATCTTATTCCTGGGTTCAAGGAGCAGGCGCTTGCCAAGCAGAATGCGGCAATTACAGAGGAAGAGTTCAATCAGCTTGTCGCAGAATTCAAATAAATGATATGATAGGCATATGGCTCAGCATGAGGTCGTATGCCTTTTTGCTATATAAAAGGAACGATGAAGCCATCAGAACAGGAATTGGAGCGTGCAGCATCATGGAAAAAAAAGTGCCGGTAGGCGTATCAGCAAGACACATTCATCTGTCTGAGGAGCATGTCGCGTTATTGTTTGGCGAGGGCTATAAACTTACGGAGATGAAGCCGTTGTCTCAACCCGGCCAATACGCAGCAAATGAAACTGTAGCGGTTGTCGGTCCGAAGGGATCGTTCAATAAAGTGAGAATACTGGGTCCAACCCGCAAGGCGACACAGCTGGAGGTATCCCGTACAGATGCATTCGCGCTTGGCGTCAAGCCGCCAGTGCGAGAATCGGGCGATATCGCGGGATCTGCGGGCATAACGATACAAGGACCTGCGGGAGAAGTGGCCATTGAAGAAGGTGTCATCGTAGCTGCTCGTCATATTCACTTTCATACCGAAGATGCAGCGCGCATGGGCGTACAGGACAAGCAGAGGCTTAGAGTTCGCGTAGGCGGCGACCGAGGCGTCATATTCGAGAATGTGATCGCCCGCGTATCGGACCAGTACGCGCTGGATATGCATATCGATACGGATGAGGCGAACGCTGCCGGCGTCAATAACGGCGATCTGGCCGATATTGTTGACTAACAAGGTAGGGATCGGGGCTGCGGCAACTTGTCGCAGCCTTCTTGTATACATAAAGCGCAAGTTCCGGGGAGGCTAGCAAATTGCCTAATGAAGAGGCGGCTTTTTCGTAGGCATGCATGGATTACAAGTTGCCAAAATGGTATAATCAATAATGTCTGTTTACAAGTTGAGAATTTCGGCTATAAAAAGAGGGGCGTGAAACTGGTGAACAAGAAAACGGCTGCATTAGCGGGAACGGAATCTTCGAAGTCCGGCAAGGACTACTCCAAGTATTTCGACTTCTCCAGTGCGAAGGTCGTTCGTGAAGAGGAAGGAAAGACGACATACCGGATTAGCGGACGCGAGATTACGGTCAACTCCGCTCCTTCCTATAGAGAAGAGAAGAAGAGGGGCAAGGAAGAAGTACAGGTGCATTACGACTTCTCCATTCCTGAACAGCTTCGACGTTTCGGAGAAGGCCGCTATTACTTGATCTATACGTACGGATGCCAGATGAACGAGCATGATACCGAAGTGATGAAGGGCATGTTCGAGGAGATGGGCTATACGGCGACGGAAGATCGTCATCAGGCGGATGTCATTTTGTTGAATACCTGTGCGATTCGCGAAAATGCGGAAGACAAAGTGTTCGGCGAGTTGGGACATTTAAAGGGGCTTAAGACGGAGAAACCTGATCTGCTGTTGGGCGTATGCGGCTGCATGTCGCAGGAGGAATCCGTCGTTGGCCGCATTCTGCAGAAGCATGCTTTCGTAGACATCATATTCGGCACGCACAATATTCACCGGCTGCCTGCTCTGCTTCAGGAAGCTTACTTCGGCAAGGAAATGGTCGTCGAGGTATGGTCGAAGGAAGGCGACATCATCGAGAATATGCCGAAGAAGCGGGAAGGAATGCGCGCCTGGGTCAACATCATGTACGGCTGCGACAAGTTCTGCACGTATTGCATCGTGCCGTATACGCGCGGCAAGGAGCGCAGCAGGCGTCCCGAGGACGTTATTGCCGAAGTGCGCGAGCTTGCGCGGCAAGGCTATAAGGAGATTACGCTTCTGGGCCAGAACGTCAACGCTTACGGCAAGGATTTCGAAGATATCCAGTACCGGTTCGGAGATCTGATGAACGATATGTCCAAAATCAACATTCCACGTGTTCGGTTCATGACGAGCCATCCGCGTGACTTCGATGATCACTTGATCGAAGTGCTGTCTACCGGAGGCAATCTGGTGGAGCATATTCATCTGCCGGTGCAATCCGGCAACTCAGATATATTGAAGCGAATGAGTCGGAAATATTCCCGTGAGCTGTTCTTGGAGCTGGTAAGCAAAATTAAAGCGGCCATCCCCAATGCAGTGCTGACAACGGATATTATCGTCGGATTCCCGGGAGAGACTGAGGAGCAATTCCAGGATACGTTATCGCTCGTCGAGGAAGTCGGCTTCGACTCTGCCTACACCTTTATCTACTCGCCTCGAGAAGGCACGCCTGCCGCAGGGATGGAAGACAATGTTCCCGAGGAAGAGAAGAAGCAGCGTCTTCGCAGGCTGAACAGCCTGCTGGCTGCCATCGCGCGCGAGAAGAATGAAGAGATGTGCGGACAGATCGTGGAAGTGCTGATTGAAGGCGAGAGCAAGAACAATTCCGAGATGCTGTCCGGTCGTACCCGCAGCAACAAGCTGGTGCATCTGCCGGGACCGAAGGAATGGATTGGCCAGTTCATTCAGGCCCGGGTGACGGATGCGCAGACTTGGTATATTAAAGCAGAACCAACGCAATTAGCTCAAGATGAAGCCGTAAGCTAACGGCATATATAGGAGAGATGACAGATGGCAGAGCAACAGTTGAAGGCAGGACATGAAGATGGCGCAGTATGCAGTCATGGCGGCGGCAAGTCCGATATGCCCTCCATTCATTCCCGCGACGTGATCGTGAAGGAAGATATTATGGCGAAAGCCAAAGAACTGTCGGAAGCGATATTCCGCTCGGAGGAAGTGCAGCAGTATCGGCTTGCGGAAGCCCAGATTAACGGCAATACGCGCATACAGGGATTAATTGCGCAAATAAAGAAGAAGCAAAAAGAAGCTGTCGCCTTCGAAAAGACGTTCAAAAATCCGGACATGGTCAAAAAGATAGAGGGCGAGATGGAGGCGCTGCAGGATGAGTTGGACGGTATTCCGATCGTAACGCAATTCCAGCAAAGTCAGGCAGATATCAACTATTTGCTCCAATTGGTCGTATCCATCATCCGAGATACGGTATCGGAAAAAATCAATGTTGAAAATGCTGTCGCTCCCGATCCGGAAACTTGCAGCGATTAATCTCGCATGCGTGCAGCACAGAGAAGCCGCTTGCTCCTATCGGGGTTATCCCGATAAGGCAAGCGGCTTTTGTTTACCTTGGCCGCCTATCTTTGAAGGGACTTCGGTAGTGGATTTCTCAATTTGACGGTTTCGCGGAGGAGCGGATTTTCATGATCTGCGGTGTCAGAGATAATGCAATGATGACCGCGACAACCGATTTGATCGCATCTCCGGGCAGGAACGGATAGAAGCCTGCAGCAAGTCCTTTCGAGAGCGGAAAATCCAGCACATGCATCATCCAAGGCACTCCTGGAACGTAAGCGAGCAAGGAGCCGAACACCTCGAACAAGAGGAACAATGCGAGAAATGATAGCAGTTTGTTAGCGCGCAGCTTGTCATTGTTCAGCCATTTGCCGACACCGATGCTGATCAACATTGCACAGATTGGGAAAGCGGCGATAAAACCTCCAGTATACCCCAATAAATGCGAGATTCCGCCCTTGCCGCCAAAAACGTTAAGTCCCATAGCGCAAAGAATGATGACGACAAATATGCTGGCGAACGCGTCGCGGGGACGGAGAAATAAACCGGCCAATATGACTGCGAGTGTCTGCAGCGTAATCGGAATTTGGGTAAAGTTGAGTTTCATCTGCTGCATGCTGAACAAGATAAACAAGGCAGCGAATAATGCGGTGTAGACCAGTGAACGGATATTGGTGCTCTTCATTTCTGATTTCGTCTCCTTTATGTATTGCATAATAATTGTTAACCTATTAATATTAAAAATAAGTTAACAAAGTGGATTGTAGCATAGACTTGCGATTATGGGAAGAGTTGAGGAGAAAAAAATAGTGATGGATGCTGTGCGTTTGAAAAACTTAAGTTATGTCCCGGAAACCTACACGAATGAAGCGGGACCGCAATTGTTAAGGGATATTAACCTTGCGATCAGAACTGGAGAATGGGTAGCACTGCTCGGCTTGAACGGCAGCGGGAAGAGCACGCTTGCTGGAGCAATAGCAGGGCGATTGAAGAAGGGGATTACAGGAGAGAGGGAGCTAGGCTGGTTACAGGATGGATTCGTCCCCATTGTGATGCAGCAGCCCGATGCGGGCATCATCGGAGGCACTGCCTGGGAGGATGTCGTACTGCTACTGGAGCAATTCGGCGCTCCGCAGGAAGAGATCATCCCGCGGGCAGAGCGCGCTCTAATGCAGCTTGGCCTCGGCGCGGTTATGAAAGAGCCGGTACACACGTTGTCGGGAGGGCAGAAGCAGCTTGCCGCTATTGCCGGATGTCTCGCGGTGGATGCTTCCCTGCTTCTACTGGATGAGGTGACTTCCATGCTGGATACGGAAGCTTCCGACTACGTACTGCGGCGTGTGAGAGAACTGCATGAAGCGGGCACAACTGTGATATGGGTGACGCAGAAGACGGAGGAGCTGCTCTCCGACGATCGTGTAATCGTATTGGCAGATGGCGTCATTCGCTATGACGGGATGGCCGGAATGCTGTTCCGCGAATCGGGCTCAAGCGGTTATGAGTGGTTGGTGAATCAGCTGGGCTTGACTGCGCCGTTCGCGGCCCAAGCGGCATGGGAGCTTCAGAAGCGGGGAATCGAGCTGGAGCCGTTCCCGTTCACCCCTCAGCAGCTGTTGAAGGCGGTGAAGCGATATGGGTGATTGGTCACTGCGACAAGTATCGGTAGCGGGAGGAGATGATCGGGATGTCATTCTTAGTCGCATCGATCTAACGATAAAGGCTGGGGACATCACGCTCATTACCGGACAAAACGGTGCCGGGAAATCGACGCTTCTAGAGGCGCTAGCCGGGCTTCGCCCATTGGCAGACGGTTCAATTGCACTTAACGGCAAGATGTTGTGGCAGGAAGGAAAGTGGAGGAAGCGGCTGGAACGCGATGTAATTATGTCTCTGGGTATCGCGCTCCAGCATTCCGAAGCGCAATGGTTCGCTTCTACCGTTAAGGAAGAGTTGTTTTACTCACTTCGTCCCTACAAGCTGCAACGGATGGAAGAAGAGCAGCGGATTGCAGACGCAATGCTGCAGCTGGGGCTGTCAATGGAACTGATGTCGCGCGATCCGTGGTCGCTTAGCGGCGGACAGCAGCGAAGGCTGTCATTGGCCTGCCTGCTGGCGTGCAGGACGGAATGGCTGCTTCTTGATGAGCCGACGGCGGGACTTGATGCTGATGGTATTGACCGTCTGTGCGGCTTACTGGCGGCACACAGAGAGGCGGGGAAAAGCGCGGTCGTCGTGACGCACGATCTGGAAGCACTGCTGCCGCTTGCGGATTCCGTCGTTATAGTCGCTGACGGAAAGGTTCGTCAAGCGGCTCCTGCCGACATCGCCGGGAATTTGGCATCGGCGTGGATTCCGCAAGCATGGCGAACAGAAGCGCTGCTTCGCGAGGCGGAATTATTGCCGCCGTCAAGGGACTTGTCTTGGAGCGGCAGTTCCGCTGTACAGTCCTTATCGTCAGCAGAGTTGGCGGAGTCGCTCGCGCCGATGCTGATGGAACGTAAGACGGGTTTTGAAACGGGAGCCGATGGCAGAGATGCGGGAGCCAGCACAGTAGAGGCGGATACGGTCCTGGAGAAGGGGAGCGTCAGTTATGCGGTCAAGCAGAATAATGGTACGATGCGGAGTACTGAAGATGTGCGGAGTACTGAAGAGGCCTCGGATCGCAAGCCGATGTGGCTGCGGCCCGATACGTTTGACCCTCGCGCACTGCTTATCGCCAACATGATGTTGGTTGCTGGAGTGTTGATGGCCAATGAATTGCCGAATTTATTTTTTGCTGCTGGAGTCGTTATATTGTCCGTAATGCCCCTTTGGCGGCTTATTGCTTCTTGGAACGGCATCATTCGAGGTTTTTTTGTGTTCATTGTCACGCTCACTTTTATTGCCGGCTTATCGCTGCAGCCTCTTGGGTTCAGCTGGAAGGATGCAGAGCCAGCCTTCATTCGTCTTGGCGGCATGCTCCTTATGATGGTGCTCGGCATGCCATTATTGAAGCTAATGACGCCTCTCCGTCTGCAGCGCGCCATTGAGCAGACTTTCGGTTGGCTGAGCAGATTCCGTGTTCCCGTACATACATTTGCTCTGCTCGTAACGTTGATCTTCCGCTTTATCCCGCTATTAATCGGGGAATGGGGCAGGTTCGCCAAGCTGGCACATGCCAGAGGGAAGGCGACAACGACAGTCGGCTCGATTCCGCTGCGGATGCTAAGGTCGGTCATGCTGCCGTTTCTGCGATCGATTCTGCGTCTCGCAGAGGAAATGGCTGACGCTATGGAAGCTCGCGGGTATGGACATGTGAAGACCGCTCCTGCATACGGCTTCCGTCTTGTGCCGGGTTGTTGGGACGCGCTTATTGTTGCGATCGCATTGCTCGGATTGTCGGTCATGTACATTACGAGCCAATTGTTATAGCGCCGTTGACATGAGAAGCCTATGATCACGTATGCGGCATACACTGGAGTGCGGAAAAGGCGGATATGAGCGGAGATAGCGTATGCGGCATACGCTGGAGTGCGGAAAAGGTGGATATGAGCGGAGATAGCGTATGCGGCATACGCTGGAGTGCGGAAAAGGTGGATATGAGGCGAGATAGCGTATGCGGCATACACTGGAGTGCGGAAAAGGCGGATATGAGCGGAGATAGCGTATGCGGCATACACTGGAGTGCGGAAAAGGTGGATATGAGGCGAGATAGCGTATGCGGCATACACTGGAGTGCGGAAAAGGCGGATATGAGGCGAGATAGCGTATACGGCATACACTGGAGTGCATAAAAGGTAGATATGAGGCGAGATAGCGTATGCGGCATACACTGGTGCGTGGAAAAGGTAGATATGAGGCGAGATAGTATACGGCATACACTGGTGCGGGAGGGCAAGCACAATGGCTTGCCCTCTTCGTCACGCCTGACCGCCGGAAGCCAATCGCTCATCCATTAACCGCAGCCAATCGCCTTCGGGATCGGCCAGCATACTCTGCCAGCCGACAGAGCGGGCAATCTCCAGATTGCCTGGCTTGTCGTCGACGAACAATATTGGCGATGCGGATGGCAGCAGCGTCGCCATATGATGGAAGATGGCTGCGTCCGGCTTCTTCATCGCTACTTGACTGGAGATGACGGTATGTCCGATAAATGGGCGAATCCGATTCAGCATCGGTTGAAGCCATATCTCGATATGATTGCTGAGAATATGAATATCCGCCGACCGGCTCCATGCTTCCAGCTTGCCCATGGCCGGCAGCGGCTGCAAGCACCTATAGAGGAAGGATTCGCAAAGCTCCTTGTCGAGCGACGGCGATTGCGCCTCAAGCCACTCCCAGAACTGCTGTTCCGTTATTTCTCCGATCCACAGCTTCTCGCTAACTTCCCTTCTGTACAGCTTGTATATCTCATTACGATCAGAGGGAATACCCGCAGCCTGCGATACTAACTCCCAAAATACGGGTGACAGGTTGCTGGCAAGCACGCCTCCGACATCCAAAACGAGCTGCAAACGGGGATGGGTGGCCGTTATCACTTCATCCAAAAACATCACCTTCCTTCTTCCATCATCGCATCACTGCGATTGTCGGCAGTTGTGCTGCTTGCCTTGTGCGGCGATGCCCAGCGCCATACGAGCAGCAATGCCGCTCCGGCCAGCATGGCACCGAACAGAAATCCGCCGGCCAGCCCCCAGTTCTCATTCAAGTATCCTGCCGCGAACGGTCCTGAGAACATGCCGAAGGCATAGATGGCTTGGTATAAGCCCATAGCGGTTGCCCGCTGGTGCGGCTGGACGTCACGTATGGCAAGCCCGAGCAGAAGCGGCAAATACAACCCTTGGGCAAAACCGTTCACTGCCTGCGTGGCATAGAGCCATTCCAGCGACTGGACGATAGCCAGCGAAGCGGTACAAAGGCCGCCGGTCGCGAAGCCTAAGCCGATCGTTCCCCAATTGCCCAACCGGGGAACGAACCATGTCGCGGTCAGATAAGATGCTGCGGCATGCGGCAGCATAAAAGCGAACACTAGCCAGGTGAGCTGAAAGCCGCTCGCTCCGAGCTGATCCGCTTTCAGCGGCGTAAAGCCGAACATGGTGATGAATAATACGCCATGACCAAGGATGGAAAGCGTGGAGACGCGCAGCAGCAAAGGGGTGCGTACGACATCGCCCGCCTCCGTCAGCGACATACCGGAGCGCTGCTGTCCGGTCTCCTCGGATTCTTTCAGTGAAAGCGCAAGCAGCAAGCCCATCCCCGCTACGAAGGCGCCTGCCCAAAATGGCGCGGCAGGAGCAAGCTGCTCGCTTAGCCAGCCGCTAAGCAGCATGCCGATCATTTGGCCGGATACCGTCATGACGCTTATATTGCCCATTGCTCTTGAAGTGTCATGCGGTTCGAAGTACCCGGCATACATCACTGTAAAGGCTACCCAAGTGGAAGCGCAGAGCCCGGCCATGAGCCTTCCCGCAAGCGGCCAGATCCACAATCCGGGCAGCAGGAACAATAAACAGCTTAAGCAGGCCGCCATCATGCCGATCAGAATGAACAGTTTGCGCTTGCGAAGCGCATCCGACCAGATGCCGAGCGGGAAGCGGACAGCAAGCTGCATAAAGCCATAACTGCCGAGCACAATGCCAATAAATGCGATGGAGTATCCACGGTCGCTCAAATATGGAGTAAAGATCGGCACATAAATGTACATGGATATCCAATATAACAGCGTGACGCCGGTAAACAGCAATCTTTGCCCTCGCGACGCTTTCATTTTCATCGACAGCTCCTCTCCTCAATCACTGTATCGCAATCGCACCCAATTTGTCATCCCATGTTCACAAGATTATAGGAAACTTCCGCCAGTCGTTAACGTAGTGGAGTACAGTTGGTCGTCCAAGGCCGTTATAATGAAAGAGATAAATCAAAGGTCGCATTGGACCCGGAAAGAGGGATGGAGATGAATCAAAACGATCGTATTACGGAAAGCAACGAACGCTACTTAAAAAGAAGGAAGCGGTTGAAGGAAGCGAGGGAGTGGATCTTTTCGCTTGGTATCGCCGTCTGTGCATCGCTGCTCATTCAAAACTATGCCTACGCGCAAACCAAAGTACATAATGTATCGATGCAGAACACGCTGGTCGAAGGTCAACGGCTGATCGAAGATAAATGGTCATACCGCTTCCATGCACCCGAAAGAGGAGATATCGTCATCATTTACGGCGACCAATTCGATACACGGCTAGTGAAGCGGGTTATCGGCTTGCCGGGTGAGACGATCGCAATGAGGAACGGGACGGTCTATATTGACGAGGAGCCTCTGAAGGAGCCGTATGCAAAAGGCGAATCGTTCGAAGGTTCGCTGCAAATGCCGTTGGTCGTGCCGGAGGATGAATTCTTCGTACTGGGGGACAATCGCGAGCGCAGCCTGGACAGCCGCTCCTTCGGCACCGTGCCGAAGAGCGCTATAGAGGGGAAGATTGTGTTTCGTATTTGGCCTGTGCATGATTTTGGTCTTTTGGATAAAAAATGAATTCGTAATAATTTTGTAAGATTCCATTTCTATATCGTTTAGAATTGCGCGGTATTCTAGACGAGGGAAGGAAAGGGGCTGCTCCATGAAGGACGTGATGCAATGTCCATAAGATTACGGCTGTATCTCTCCTATTTGGCTATGGCTTTCGTTCCCGTCATTCTCATGAGCAGCTTTTTCATTCTGCTCTATCACTTGAGCGGCAAGGAAGATTTGCGCAAGCTCTCGGAAGAAAGACGGGAGGAGTACTTTAACCAGGCGTTAATCTATGGCGAGTTAAAGTATGTGATCGACGACGATACGGGCAGACTGGAAGATAAGGCATTTCTCCATGAACTGCAGACGAGGTTGAGAGAACAATGGGCGGGACTTCTGGTCGGGCAAGACGGTGTGCTTACGAATGTATCGCCATTTCTGATGGAATTGTCGCCCGAGGAAGATTGGGCCGAATTCTATCGGGAGCCGCCGGAGAAAACCAGCTTTCATCTGTACCGGTTCAGCACCCATCAAATTGAATTTCAATACCCCGACGGCAGTGCAGGACGTATCGTCCTGTTGAATCGCATGGAGACGATCCCGATATTCTGGGACCCTCTGGTGATGATTATTATGCTGCTGTTCGTAGGTCTTACAAGTCTTATACTGACCTATCTGGTGTCGCGAAGCATCATTAAGCCGCTGCAATCGCTAAGAACGGCCGCAATCCGCATGAAAGATGGGGATCTGTCGGAGAAGGTTGCGCTGGGGCGCAAGAAACCGTCGAAGAAGAGTTGCCGCGACGAGATTGTTCAGCTCGGAACGGCATTCGAAGAGATGCGGGATCGCTTGAAGCAATCCATCGACCAGAGCTTGCAATATGAAGAGAACAGGAAGCAGCTGCTTTCTCATATCTCCCATGATTTAAAGACGCCGATCGCGGCTATTAAAGGATACGTTGAAGGCATTCGCGACGGCATTGCCAATACGGACGAGAAGCGGGAGCGCTACATGCTGACGATTTACCGGAAAGCCTCCGAGATGGATCGATTGATCGACGAGCTGTTCCTCTTCTCCAAGCTGGATCTGCAGAAGGTTGCTTACGACTTTAAGGTCGTGGATATCGGACTTTATCTGGAGGACTTCATGGAAGAGCAGCGGTTCCATCTGGAGAAGTCGGGCGTGAAGCTGCAATTCCATAGAAGGGAAAGCGGAGAGCTGCCGATTGCAGCCGATCCGGACAAGCTGAATCGCGTATTGGCGAACATATTGGACAATAGTGTGAAATACATGGCACAGCAGGATGAGAAAGGCGCATCCGCGATTGAGGTCGACATATGGAGAGCGGGACAGTATGCCATGATTGCTATTCAGGACACAGGGCCAGGTATAGAACCGGATGATCTTCCTTATATATTCGACCGGTTCTATCGTGCCGAGCAGTCGCGTAATTCGGAGACGGGCGGCAGCGGTCTTGGACTTGCCATTGTCAAGCAGATTGTGGATGGCCATAACGGCGAAGTATGGGCAGAGAACGGGGATGAAGGCGGCGCGCGCTTCTGCCTGAAGCTTCCTCTTGTCCAATCTCTCCGAGGTGGTGAATGGGAATGAAGAACATCTTGATTATTGAAGACGAGCTGGCTATCGCAGAATTGCAGCGAGATTATTTGGAAAGCCACGGGTACAGCGTCCGTATAGAAGGCAGAGGCGACAAAGGACTGGAACTGGCGCTGACGGGCAAGTACGATCTGCTCATCCTGGATGTGATGCTGCCCAAGCTGGACGGCTTCGAAATATGTCGGGTGGTGCGGAACGCACTGGAATTGCCCGTCTTAATGGTGACGTCGAAGAAAGAAGATATTGACAAAATTCGCGGACTTGGACTTGGCGCCGACGACTATATAACGAAGCCATTCAGTCCCAGTGAACTAGTTGCAAGGGTTAAGGCCCACTTATCCAGATACGATAGGCTCACTTCGGGACAGTCGGAGCGGGGACAATTTATTCAGATTAGAGGGCTTGTCATCGACAAGCTGTCGCGAAGAGTGACGATCCATGAGCAAGAAGTGATGCTGACCTCGAAGGAATACGATCTCTTGCTGCTGCTGTCCTCGCATCCCAACCGCGTCTTCCAGAAGGAGGAGCTGTTCGAGCGAATATGGGGGCTGGATTCCAATGGGGATGTTGCAACGGTAACCGTTCATATTAGAAGGCTGCGCGAGAAAATCGAGCATGACCCTTCCAATCCCCAGTTCATCGAGACGATATGGGGTGTCGGTTACCGGTTGAAAGTATAAACTTGTAAGAGGAGTGTAGCCAGTTGAAAAGTATTATTAATTTCTCGTTGAACAACAAATTCGCATTATGGATCATGACGGCAATCGTTATGTTCGCAGGTCTGACAGCCGGTATGAGCATGAAGATGGAGACGATTCCGGACATTACCATTCCGATCGTGAGCGTTACGACCGTCTACCCCGGTGCAGCACCCGATGAAGTGATGGAAAAGGTGACCAAGCCGATCGAGCAGCGCACACGCAACTTGAAAGGCGTCAATATGGTCATGTCCACTTCTTACGAGAATGCCTCCAATATCGTACTTGAGTATGACTACGATACGGATATGGAGAAAGCGGCTACGGAAGTGAAGGAGATTCTTGCCGATATTCCGCTTCCGGAGGGCGTACAGACTCCCGATATCTCGCGCATCAGCTTCAACGCATTCCCGGTCGTATCCATCAGCTTGTCCAATGACAGCTTGGACCTGGCGGCCTTGACGAAGGAAGTCGCGGAGAGCATTCTGCCAAGGCTACAGGGCATTGAAGGCGTAGCGGACGTTCAGGTGTCCGGCCAGAATGTTATGGAAGGCATATTGACCTTCAAACCCGATGTGCTGGAGGAAATCGGATTAACCGAGGATATGGTGAAAGGCATTATTAGCGCTTCGACGCTGAAGGTGCCGATGGGCATCTTCGAATTCGGCGAAAGCGAACGCGCAGTTGTCGTAGACGGCAACATCGCGACGGAAGAGGATCTGAACAATCTCGTTCTAGTTCCTGGAGTCAAGCTCAGCGATGTAGCCGAGCTGACGATCGAAGGCAAGGCGGAGTCCGTCTCGCGCACGAATGGCAAGGATGCCATCGGTATTAATATCGTGAAGTCGGCGGATGCGAATACCGTCGATGTCGTCAACTTGGTGAAAGAAGAAATCGCGGATATGGAAGCGGCCAATCCGGATATGCTCTTCACGATATCGCTTGACCAAGGGGAACCAATTGAAGAGTCTGTCCACACGATGTTGAGCAAAGCTATTATTGGCGCCATCGCGGCAATTATTATCATCATGCTGTTCCTGAGAAATATCAGGTCTACCATTATCTCCGTCGTATCCATTCCGCTGTCGATTGTTATCGCGCTTTATCTGCTTAAGCAGATGGATATTACGCTTAACATTATGACGTTAGGTGCCATTACGGTGGCGATCGGACGCGTAATCGACGATTCCATCGTCGTCATCGAGAATATCTATCGCCGAATGTCGCTCTCCGGCGAGAAGTTGAAGGGCAAGGAACTGATCCTGGAAGCGACGAAAGAGATGTTCGTTCCCATTATGGCTTCCACGATTGTCACCGTTGCCGTGTTCCTGCCGATGGGACTGGTATCCGGAATGATCGGCGAGATCTTCCTGCCATTCGCGCTTACAATCGTGTTCGCGCTGGCGGCTTCCTTGCTTGTGGCAATAACCGTCGTGCCGATGATGGCGCATATGATGTTCCGCAACGGTCTTAAGGGCAAGTTGCATGACGACAAGCCGGGCAAGCTGGCCATGTCTTATAAGCGCGTACTGGAATGGACGCTGAACCATAAGCTGGTCACATTCGGTCTTGCTACGCTGCTGCTCATCGGGAGCATTATGCTGTTCCCGCTGGTCGGAGCCAGCTTCCTTCCGGAAGACGAGCAGAAGCAGCTGCTCGTCACGTATAACCCGGCGCCAGGCGAGACAAGAGAGCAAGTGGAAGAGATGGCGCTTCAAGCGGAGAAGGTGCTTCTGGAGCGCGATGGCGTTCGCGTCGTACAATATTCCGTCGGTGGACAAAATCCGTTCAGCCCGGGCGCTTCCAAGCAAGCGCTGTTCAACCTGAGCTATGACAAGGAATTCAAAGGATTCTCGGAGGAGAAGGAGGCCGTTGTTCCCGTCTTGCAAGAGCTAGGTGGGAAAGGCGAATGGAAGCAGCAGGACTTCTCCGGCGGAGCGATGGGCGGCTCGGGACTCTCACTTCTCGTGTTCGGTCCGGATATGGATTCGCTGCAGCCTGTCGTGAAGGACATCATGGCAGAGCTGGAAGGCGTAGAGGACCTGGAGAAAGTGGATTCCAGTCTGAGCGAGACGTATGAGCAATATCGCATAGTCGCCAATCGCGACAAGCTGAGCCAGTATGGATTGACGGCTGGCAATATAGCGATGACGCTCAGTCCGGTGCGCGATCGTCCCGTCCTTGCAACAGTGGAGAAGGACGGAGAAGAAGTGAATGTGTATTTGAAAGTGGAGGAACGATCGTATAGCAGCCGTACGGATCTGGAAAATGTTATGATCCCTTCGCCAATGGGCACTGCGGTAGCGCTGAAGGAAGTGGCTTCGATTGAGGAAGGCGAGACGCCGAACACGATTACGCGGCGCGACGATCGCATCTATGCCGAAATTACGGCCGATGTGACCTCGACCAATGTCGCAGCCGTGTCAAAAACCGTGCAAGATCGCATTGATGCAATGGAGCTGCCAAGCCATATTGAAGTCAAGCAAGGCGGTGTAACCGAGCAAATGCAGGAAACATTCAGCCAGCTTGGGCTTGCGATGCTGGCAGCGATCGCCATCGTCTATCTGGTGCTCGTATTGACATTCGGCGGCGGTCTGACGCCATTGACCATCCTGTTCTCGCTGCCATTCACCGTCATAGGAGCCATGCTGGGCTTGCTTATCGCTGGCGAAACAATTAGCGCGACAGCGATGATCGGCGGACTGATGTTGATCGGCATTGTAGTGACGAATGCGATCGTGCTGATCGACCGCGTTATTCACAAGGAGAATGAGGGATTGACTGTAAGGGAAGCGTTGCTGGAGGCCGGCGTAACAAGGCTTCGTCCGATTCTGATGACGGCAATCGCGACGGTCGGCGCTTTGCTGCCGCTCGCACTCGGCTTCGAATCCGGCGGCCTTATCTCCAAGGGAATGGCGGTAACGGTAATTGGCGGTCTGACCAGCTCGACGCTTCTTACGCTCATTATTGTTCCGATTGTGTACGAATTCCTGAACCGGAAGAAGGACAAGAAGAGAGCGCTGGCTGCCGGGCAGCAAGCTTAATAAGCCGAAGCATGCAATAAGCGTGCTTAACAATGAGGCAAGTCCCACGGATTTTAATCTGTGGGGCTTGCTTTCGTATTTGTTGATGATGCGGAAGCGGAATGCGTCGTCGCAGCTGATGCGAACAATTTTGCCAAGGCAGGCGCTTTTATACCGGTATAGCTGTTATACTGTTGGATAAGCTGGAAAATCGTATGATGAGTGAAAAGGAAGTGGATAATGATGTTCAGTCCGGATCAAACAACAATAGGTTTCATAGGCATCGGTGTCATGGGGACCAGTATGGCTACTCATCTTCATCATGCGGGTTATGAGGTGCATCTCTATACGCGTACAAAAGCAAAAGCTCAGCCCTTGCTGGAGAAAGGAATGCACTGGGCTGATTCCCCGAGCGAATTAGCGAAGCAATGTCAATGCATCGTGACGATCGTCGGTTATCCTCGGGATGTTGAAGAGGTCTATCTGGGGGAGGATGGCTTGCTGAATCATGCATCGCCTGGTTGCGTTCTTATTGATATGACAACGTCCAGTCCCTTGCTCGCCAAGCGAATCTACAAGGCAGCGGCAGAGAAGGGCATGCATGCACTGGATGCGCCGGTATCCGGTGGAGATGTAGGTGCAAGAAACGCTGCGCTGTCCATCATGGTAGGGGGCGACGCCGAGGCGTTCCGGCAAGCGGAGCCGATTCTGCGGCTAATGGGCAGCAATATTATACGGCAAGGCGAAGCCGGCGCCGGGCAGCATACGAAGATGGTGAACCAGATTGCGATTGCATCCAATATGATTGGCGTGTGCGAGGCGCTGGTCTATGCCAAGTCGGCCGGTCTCGATCCGGCATCGGTGCTGAAGAGCATAGAGACGGGGGCGGCGGGAAGCTGGTCGCTGCAGCATCTTGCTCCGCGTATAATTGCGGGCAGGTTCGAACCGGGCTTCTTCGTCAAGCATTTCATCAAGGATATGGGAATCGCCTTGCAGTCTGCTGAAGAAATGGCTATTCGTCTCCCGGGTCTCGAACTTGCGAGGAAGCTGTATGGCGAGTTGGCGGATGCGGGGTTCGGGGATGAAGGCACACATGCGTTGTATAAATTGTGGGAGATGAACAAATAGCAATCGGGATGGGGGAGCGACATTGCGTAACACGTCCAGGCATCGTCCGATCCGACGGTCAAGGCTGCGATTATGGGCGGGAAAGTGGTGGTATACCGGTCGGCGATATTGGCATTGGCTTAGCGATCGCTCTGTGACAGCAAGAAGGAAGGAGCAGACTAGATTGCCATACAGCCATATTCGGCACGAGACGCCGTACGTGCGCCAGCTGCGTCAGGTGGAGCGATGGATTCATACGAATAAAATCATAAACTTGCGATTGGCGGCGGAGCGATTGGACGGCTTGCTGCTGCAGCCCGGCGAAACGTTCTCTTACTGGCGTACGATCGGCAAGCCGACTCGCCGCAAAGGTTATGTAGAAGGTATGATCCTCTTCTATGGCGGATACAAAACGGGAATAGGAGGCGGCTTGTGCCAGCTCTCCAATCTGATCTATTGGATGACGCTCCACACTCCGCTTACCGTTACGGAGAGGCACAGGCACAGCTATGATGTGTTTCCCGATGCGGGCAGAACCCAGCCGTTCGGCAGCGGAGCGACTTGCGCCTACAACTATCTCGATCTGCAAATCCGCAACGATTCGCCCCATGTCTATCAGCTCTGCTTAACCGCGGCGGAACATACGCTTAAGGGAGAGTGGCGTTCTGCTCAGCCACCGTCTTATCGTTACGAAATCTATGAAAGGGAGCATCGCATCCTGTCGCAGCCATGGGGAGGTTATATGCGCTGCAATGTGATCGCGCGGAGAATATGGAATTCGGACAATGAGTTGATCGGGGACGAATATGTCACGAGGAACGAGGCGTTGATGATGTATTCGCCTATGCTGGGAGAGAATGACGTACGGCGGCAAGCGGAATAAGAGACGGATGAGAGAGGCAAACTAGGGGACGATCAGCAAAGAGCAGCAATGCCGTTATACAGGAGGTCGTTCCATATGATCAAGCAAGTCGTCTTGAAAGCGATCATGTTATACATCAGCTTGTCCATGCAAGGCGGTCATCCCGATGATACAGCTGTTCTGTTCGCCCAGCCGTCCTATGCCGAGTGGGGGAGAGTAGCGATGGAGGAAACGGCCAAAGCTTATCAAGGCGCCTCTATTGTCGACTACAAATATGAGGGGCGGCAGACGGGCGCGTCAGGCGAAGCCAAGGAAGTGTTCCGATTATGGCTGCGCCAAGACGAACGGGAATTTGCCGTACGGGTAACCGTAACGGTAGAGACATCTAGGGACCGTTTGGTAAATGTCAAGCTTGAGCAGCTAACGTCCAGGGGTGAATGACTACGATTGAATCAACATATGCCAGCACTCCGAATGTTTGCCAGATTGCGCAGCGGGTGCTGGCTGTTTTCGTATGAATGCGGAAACAATTCGTTCCTTTACGGCGTTAATAGTATACAGATAGAGATGAGAGGAGAAGGGGGGAAAGAAGTAAGATGCGAACAAGAAGCCAAAGTCGAATTACAGCCATTCTCATCGCGCTCGTCGCAGCCATGGGCTGCCTCATCCTGCTGCAAGGTACAACTCATGCGGATAAGAGCAGTATCGGGATAGAATCGAAGGTTGCCGCAGGATATCAAGGGATGTATGAGCTCGGTCAGTGGTATCCCGTTCGTATTAGCTTGACGAACAGATCCGATCGGCACTTGCAAGGCGAGCTTGTATTCTCTACGTATTCGACGGAATACGGCGCATCGGATTATGTGGTGGAGACGGAACTGCCGATGGAATCGGAGGTTGAAGTCGTCATTGGCGTTCCTGGCATGAACCTGGACAAAGAGAATAATACCATTCGCTTCTTCGAGCATTCCTACAAGGAAGGCAAGTCAATTCCGATCAACGGGGATACCTATGCGACGGGTCGTTCCGTAACCGGCAATTATGTGATTGGCGTTGTATCGCGCGATCCTGATACATTCAACTTCATGCCTGCGCTCAATCAGCGCGGTTATTCCATAGCCGTCATTCCCATGCAGACGGAGGAGCTGCCTGACGAGGCGACGATGCTGGCCATGTTCGATACAATCGTACTTAACGATGTCGCTACCGGCAATTGGGACTCATCGCATGTAGCCGCTGTCAAGGAATGGGTGGCGATGGGGGGCACATTAGTGTTGTCGGGCGGTTCGGGTTATGCGAAGACTGCAGAGGCATTCCAGGAGATGGCTCCTGTTACGGGAAGCGGTACCATTGTCATTGAGAACCCGTCGGCAATTGCTGCGGCAGGCGGTACGGAGACGAAGCTGTCGGCTCCGATAACCGTGTCCGTCGGCGAACAGAAGAGCGGCTCCGTTAAATTGACAGAAGGTGGTATCCCGATCGCTGTTCATCATCAATACGGCTTCGGTAGCGTCATCTATGCCGCATTCGATGCTTCCCTGGAGCCGATGGCTTCCTGGCCGGGCAGCGCGATGCTATGGGCGAAGCTGCTGCAAGGCTCGTCATCGGTGCTGCAGTTGAACGTTTCTACGAAGAGTGGAGACAATATGCTCTATTCCATGAATCAGTGGATAGACACGTTCCCTACGATTAAGCCGCCGAGCTTCTCTCTGCTGCTGCTGCTGTTCTGCATCTATATTCTTATCGCCGCTCCGCTGTTGTATGTGCTGCTATCGCGGCTCGACAGGCGGGAATGGGCTTGGTGGATTATTCCTTCGCTGGCAGTTGTCATGGGAGCGGCTGTATTGTATGTCGGGGCGGGAGACAAACGCGTGCCGTCCGCCCATTCCATTGAGGTCATCCGGCTGTCGAACGACGGTCATGCCGTCAGCTATGGCGGTGCCGGCGTCTTCTCGCCAACCGGAGGAACCGTTACGATGCAGTTCGCAGATGAGCGGATGCTCCGCTTATACGGCAACGATAACTCCTTCGGCGGAGGCCTGTCTGGAAGCGGCAATCATCAAGTACTGCAGGGGAGTCATGCCGTCAGCGCCAGATGGCATAACGTGCCTTACTGGTCGACGCGGAAGGTATGGATGGAGCTTAAGCTTATGTCTCCGGAGCAATCAGGAAGCTTGCAGGCGGAATTCGCGCCGGGCAGCGGAGGCCTGAAGCTGAAGGTAACGAATCGTACAATCGACGACTTGCACGATGTGGCGCTGCTGATGAACGGTTCCGTTCTGCCGATCGGCAGCTTGCTGCGCGGTGAAAGCGGAGAAGTCACCTTATCCGGAACGGCTGCTTCAGCAGGCAATTATCAATATTTTCAATACGGCGATACTATGTTCCCTTATCCGAATGGCGCGCAAGTTGACGAAAACTATAGGCAGCGAGATATGATCAATTATTTGATGAACGATTATTCCGGCGGACTCATGCCGAACGAACCGACGATCGTCGCGATCAGTGAAGTTGAAGCAAGCCCGTTCACGATGAACGGCAAGGCGGTCAAGTCTGACAATTTGCGCTTATGGCTGTACGAGCTTGACGAAATGGAGACGTCAGCCAGCGGCTTGAACCCTGAAGAGACATTAGAGCCTGTTATCGTATCCAGCTCGCTGGAAAGCATGGAGCAAATGCGGAAGGGCGCGCTTATTGTAGGAAAGGGCGAGTTGATCATGGAATACTTGGTGCCTGACGATACGGCGGATTTAGAGGCCGTTCATATTAAGTATCCAACAACGCTCAAGCAGCCCGGCGTTCAATTTACGATCTGGCATGAAGCAGGCGCGGAGTGGGTGGAGCTTCAGGAAGGAGAACTGCCCGAGCCAAGGCAATATATCATTGAGGGTCATACCATCCGAGTAAAGCTGGAATCGACAGTCCATCAGGAGACGACGCTTCCTCAGATTGCGATTAAGGGGGCGATGGGCAATGAATGAAGGACAGGAGCATGCTGCAGCACGTCCGATGATCGAGATAACCGGCTTGAGAAAGAGCTTTGGTGCTTTCCAGGCGTTGAAAGGAATACATCTGAAGATTGATAGAGGCACAGTGTTCGGATTCGTCGGTCCCAACGGGGCCGGAAAATCGACCACGATGTCGATCCTGGCTACGCTGCTTGCCCCTGACGAGGGGGTTGCACGGGTCGATGGACTGGATGTGACGGAGCATCCGCACGAGGTGCGCAAAAGAATCGGTTATATGCCGGATTTCTTCGGCGTATACGACCAGTTCAAAACCGTGGAATATTTGCATTTCTACGGGGCCAGCTATGGCATTCCGAGGGCTGAGCGCGAACAGCTGATTCCTCAGCTGCTGGAGCTTGTCAATTTGAGCGACAAGCGTGACGCCTACGTGGACTCTCTGTCCCGCGGCATGAAGCAGAGGCTGTGTCTGGCCCGCTGCCTCGTGCATGATCCGGCGCTGCTCATCCTCGACGAGCCGGCATCCGGACTCGATCCGAGGGCACGGATTGAGATGAGGGAGATTTTGAAAGAATTGAAGGCAATGGGCAAAACGATTCTCATTTCTTCGCATATTTTGCCTGAGCTCGCGGAAATGGTGGATGAGATCGGCGTAATTGAGCACGGACAGCTGGTGGCGGTCGGCCATGTGGGAGATATCCAAAACCGGCTGCGCACAAAGCGTTTTCTTCATATCCGTCTTCTGGAACGGCTGGAAGAAGCGGAGAAGCTGCTGCTGGCATGTGAGCATGTGAACCGGGTATTGCGCGATGAACGCGGTATTCGCATTTATTTCGGCGGCGGCGACGAAGAACAGGCCAAGTTGCTGAACCAATTGATGGCCGAAGGGTTTCGCGTCGTGTCGTTCAGCGAGGCGCAGACGAACCTGGAAGACGTATTTTTGGAGATTACGAGAGGAGGCGATGTGGAGCATGCATGATCATCAACATGGGCTGAAGAAAAGCGACGTGAACTTGCGCCACTTGCTGATCAATCCCGTACTGAACAAGGAATTTCGGCTTCGCATGCGCTCGCCGCGGGCGATGTGGACGCTGTTTTTCTATTTGTTCGCCATCGGTCTTCTTACGTTTACCGCCGTTTTTTTGACGCAGGTCATATCCGGCAGATCCAACACCTTCAATCCGGATAGCGGAAGATTGTTGTTCATCTTTTTGAGTATGGCCCAGATGGGTCTGATCGCTTTCATGGCTCCAGGGCTGACGGCAGGCATCATCAGCGGCGAGCGCGAGAAGCAGACACTCAATCTGCTGCTTACGACGCAGCAGAGCTCGGCGACGATTATTATCAGCAAGCTGGCGGCTTCATTAAGCTTCATGGTGCTCGTGGTGCTAAGTACGATTCCGATGTACAGCATTGTGTTTCTGTACGGCGGAGTGTCTCCGAAGCAGCTTGTATTCGTGTTTCTGTATTATCTCTTTCTCATGCTGGTGCTCGGCTCGTTCGGCATCATGTTCTCCACGCTGTTCAAGCGGACGATGCTGTCGGTCATTGTGACCTACGGGGTGACGTTGTTCCTGTTCGCGGGCACGATCGTCATTTATTTACTCCTTCAGGCGTTCTTGCAGCAATCGTCCGTGCAGTATGGTGCAGTCAGCTTCTGGATGGGTCATGTGATGGCCTTGAATCCCGCAGCCGCCCTGTACAGTCTGTTCGACTCAACCTTCTCAGACAGTATCTATCGTTCCATCAGATGGGGCGGTGGCAGCGTCCAGTCTGCACCGCTTCAGCTGTGGCAGCTGTTCCTGATCGTCTACTCTGTTCTTATCGCGCTGGCATTATGGACTGCCATTCGCAAGCTGCGTCCCAGCCTGAAACGGAGAAGAAGGTAATGCCCAATTATCGAAGGCGGAGGTGGTATAACGATGGAAGAGGATCGATTGGCATTGCAGAAGCTGATTCGGCCCCTGCGCAGGAGACTGTTGTTCTTCCGCTGGCTGCGATGGTGTCTTATCGGGTTGAGCCTCGGCAGCGGAGCGGCGGCGTTCGTGCTGGCGGCGAGCCGGCTATGGCCTCTTCCTTATGCGAAGCTTATCGCTTGCGCGCTGCTGGTAACGGGACTTCTGGCGGCCTTCATCGCAGCTGTGCGAAGGGGAGTGTCTCTGCGTGAAGCGGCGAGGGTGATCGACAAAGGGGAGGCGGAAGACGCCGTATTGACGGCGATGGACAATATGAGAGAAGAGAGGGCTTGCAGCGAAGAAGAAGCGCGGATGCTGCTATGGCAACGGCAGGATGCTATTCGGGCGGTCGAGCGATTCGTCGCCAATCTGCCGCAGCGCGTGCCATGGCCGGCGTGGAGCACGTGGCGGCTGGGCGTATACAGCGTCTCGGCGCTGTATATGCTCCTATTGGTGCTGTTCCTCCTGCCGAATCCGATGGATGAGCGGGCGACGGCGATGCTTGCCCTTCGGGAAAGAGCTGCACAGCTGGAGGAAGAGCTTGATGAGCTGATCGCTGAAGTAGATGAAGAGACGCTGCCGGACGAGATGGAGGCGGAGCTGCTGCAGCCGCTGGAAGAGCTGAGAAGTCAGCTGCAGGATATGAACGCTGAAGGTAAGCTGGAAGAAGAGCTCCGGGAGGCGATAGAGGAGCTGGAGCAGCTCCGCAGCGAAGCGGAAACCGCAGTGAAGCGACTGGAAGCGGCAGCGGAGTCAATGCGCGATGAGCCGCAGCTCTCCGATCTCGGTCAGGCTCTGCAAGACCGAGACATGACAGGCATGCAGCGGGCGATCGAAGCGCTTCGATCGGAGCTGCATGCCCTCGAGCCAGCGGAGCGCGAAGCGCTGGCGCAAGCATTGGAGCGGCTCGCTGCCGAGCAGCCGCTCCAGGAAGGCGCCGACGATGCGCTGTCGTCGGCGCTTCCGGCGGCGGCGCAGCAGGCGCGCGCCGCCGGAAGCGGCGGGGCGGCGACGGGCGAAGCCGCCCCGGGGAGCGGCGCGGACGACGGCCTCGCCGCGCTGGAGCAAGCGCTCGCCCATGGCATGAGCCAGGGCGAGCTGGAGAGGCTGGCCCGTAGTGTGTCGGGCCAGCTTAGCCGCAGCGGTGGGCAGGTGCCCGCTGCGGGTGAATCGCCGCCGCCGGGACAGTCCGGTGGCGGTGATGGCGTCGCGCCCGGCAACGACGGCAGCATGCAGCCGGGAGCCGGCGACGGGGGCGTCTCCCGGGACGGTGATGGAGCAGGCGCTGAAGGCGTGAGCGAATCTGGCAATGGAGCAGGAGCTGGTACCGGCGCCGGAACTGGTAACGGTGCGGAATCTGGTACCGACGCTGGATCTGGCAATGGAACAGGAGCTGGTACCGGTACAGGAACTGGCAATGGAGCAGGAGCTGATACCGGCGCCGGAACTGGTACCGGTACAGGATCTGGAGGTGCATCATCCGGCGGTGGTGCAGGCACGTCCAGCGGAAGCAGAACGATGGTAACGACGCCTCGTACGATGGCAGGGGAAGGTGAAGATCATTCGGATGGCGGGCCGTCTTCGGGCGGAGATATCAGCAACAGTGGACCATCCATAGGGAATGAGGGCGTATCGAGGCCGTATGAAGAGGTGTTTGGCGAGTATGCTCGTCAGGCTAGAGAGTCGCTTAGCCACAGCAGCTTGCCGTCCAGCATGCAGGAGAAGATAAAGCGCTACTTTGAGGCGATTCAGCCGGAGTGAAGAACTCGCTGTATGACTGTACATCAGGAATGTTTGTGTACGTTGTACGAAAATTCGTTATTACTTAGGCACTAAAGCAAGTAGGAGCTATCGCTCAAAATGGTCACATAGACTCGGAAAAGAAGAGGAAGGTGTGCGCTATCGCTCATTTTGGTCACATAGGCCCTCCAAGTGTGCCTCATACCGCCGAAAAGTAGGAGCTATCGCTCAAAATGGTCACATAGACTCGGAAAAGAAGAGGAAAGTGTGCGCTATCGCTCATTTTAGTCACATAGGCCCTCCAAGTGTGCCTCGTACCGCCGAAAAGTAGGAGCTATCGCTCAAAATGGTCACATAGACTCGGAAAAGAAGAGGAAAGTGTGCGCTATCGCTCATTTTAGTCACACAGGCCCTCCAAGTGTGCCTCGTACCGCCGAAAAGTAGGAGCTATCGCTCAAAATGGTCACATAGACTCGGAAAAGAAGAGGAAAGTGTGCGCTATCGCTCATTTTGGTCACATAGGCCCTCCAAGTGTGCCTCGTACCGCCGAAAAGTAGGAGCTATCGCTCAAAATGGTCACATAGACTCGGAAAAGAAGAGGAAAGTATGCGCTATCGCCCATTTTGGTCACATAGCCCCGCCAAGCCCATCTTGCCTTGTCGCCTGACAAATGATGCGATTTAACTGTCACATTTACAAATAATGATCACTTGATCGGGGCATTATTACAAGTCGATCGTCAAGATAGTTGAATTAGGGGTGCGTGTTGTATGAAATTTCGTACAAAATCGTCACGATAGTTGGATTAGAGGTGCGCGTTGTATGAAATTTCGTACAAAATCATCACGATAGTTGGATTAGAGGTGCGTGTTGTATGAAATTTCGTACAAAATCATCACAATAGTTGCAGTAGAGGTGCGCGTTGTATGAAATTTCGTACAAAATCGTCACGATAGTTGCATTAGAGGTGCGTGTTGTATGAAATTTCGTACAAAATCATCACAATAGTTGCATTAGAGGTGCGCGTTGTATGAAATTTCGTACAAAATCATCACGATAGTTGGATTAGAGGTGCGCGTTGTATGAAATTTCGTACAAAATCATCATGATAGTGGTATCAGGCGTGCAATTTGTATGAAATTTCGTATAAAATCGTCACGATAGTTGGATTAGAGGTGCGCGTTGTATGAAATTTCGTACAAAATCGTCACGATAGTTGAATTAGGCGTGCAATTTATATGACATTGGCCGGCAGTATGAGAGGGTGGCTTGTGTGTGATTTACTCGACAAACAAGATGCTGATCGACTATTTTGACTGCAACCGACAGAGGAAGCAACAGTTAGCAAAAAAACAGCTAACCGATAACAGCTTGTACAGTCTGATCGTCAATTGGATAACGAATATGATGCTGGGGAGGAGTCGTCATGCTGGAATCGCGAGAGCAGATTCATGAAGCGTCGACGCGAATGACGCGGCTGAAAGTGGAGATCGGCCGAGTCATTGTGGGTCAGGAGGAAGTGATCGAACAGCTGCTTTGGTGTCTGTTCGCCGGAGGACATGCGCTGCTGGAAGGCGTTCCGGGATTGGGCAAGACGATGCTCGTCCGAACGGTGGCCGATGCGGTCAGCTTGCAATTTTCACGTATTCAATTCACGCCCGACTTGATGCCGTCGGATATTACGGGGACGACGGTGATCGAATTCGGCAGCGGCGGACGGCAAGAGAGATTTTTCCAGCAAGGTCCGGTGTTCGCGAATATGGTATTGGCCGATGAGATCAACCGGGCAACGCCCAAGACGCAGAGCGCGCTGCTGGAGGCGATGGGAGAAGGCTCGGTGACGGCAGGAGGGGCGACCCATCAGCTGCAGAAGCCATTCTTCGTCTTGGCCACCCAGAATCCGATCGAGCAGGAAGGCACGTATCCGCTTCCGGAAGCCCAGCTCGACCGGTTCCTGATCAAGATTCGCATCCAATATCCCACGCGCGAAGAGCTGAAGGAGATTGTCCGGCGCACGACGGCAACGGCCATTCCAAGAGCGGAAGAGGTGATGGACGGTCATGATGTGGCCGCCATTCAAGCGATGGCAAGAGGACTTCTGATCGGGGAAGAAGTGCTGGATCTGGCAGCGAGACTGGTCATGATGACGCATCCGGCACAGTCTGACTCACCGGAGACGGTTAAGCGCTATGTCCAATACGGGGCAGGGCCGAGAGCCGTTCAGGCGCTTGTGGCGCTAGGGAAGGTCAGGGCGCTGCAGGCGGGCAGGCTGCAGGTGTCGTGGCAGGACATAAGGGAAGCGGCGAAGCCCGTCTTAAGACATCGTGTCATACTGACCTACGAGGCGGAAGCGACAGGACATTCTGCCGACGAGATAACGGATGCAATCGTTGCTTCCATCGAGGCTTCCAGATGACCGACATGATGAGCGATCTTCATGCGAACGCAGTACGGCATACGCCTGACGAGGCGTTGCAGCTGCTATTTCCCCGGCAGGAGCTGCTGCTTCAGCTTCGTCGGCTGCGTGTGGCATCTTCAGTCCGGACGAGAGGCATGCTGGCGGGAAGGCGACGTTCGGCTACGCTTGGCAGCTCGATGGAATTCGCCGATTATCGCGCGTATGTACCGGGTGACGATATACGGCGTCTGGACTGGAATGTATACGGGCGCACGGACAAGGCATATATCAGGCAGTATTGGGATGAACAGGAGTTATCGCTTCAGCTTGTGCTGGACGCCTCCCGTTCGATGACACACTTCGGAGACGGCGACAGCAATAAGTGGCATTACGCTCTCCGTCTCGCGGCAAGCGTCGGATATACGGCACTCGGCGCCGATGACCGGGTAGCTGTCAAGATGCTGCAGCCAGGCCAAAGCGGTGCAAGCTTGCCGTTCCTTCACGGCCGGGCGGGTGCTGCGAAGCTGATGTCGTTCTTGTCGGACTTCTGGCGTTCCGACTGGGAGCGTGTTCGATCAGAAGGGCTGGTCGGCGGCAAGCGGACAGGCCTGCAAGGCGAGCTTGCCGAGTCCGAAGGGCAGCAAGAGGTAGGGAAAGAACCCCATGAACAGGTCGAATTGGATATGTTGAGCATGTTCCGAGCCCAATGCGGCTTCATGCGTCCCGGAGCGACATGGCTGTTCACGGACGCTTGGTTCGAAAGCGGAATAAAGGAAACGTTGCTGATGCTGGCCGGGAAGCGGCAGCATACGGTGCTGGTGCATCTGCTCAGCCCGAAGGAGCAGCATCCCCGATTGGACGGTGAACTGCTGCTGATCGACAGCGAACTGCGGAGCGGCAAGGAAGCGGCTGTCTCCAGACGGCTGCTTCACGACTACGAAGCAGCGCTGGCGAGCTACAAGCAAGAGCTTGCCGCGCTTTGCTCGGAGCTAGGAACCGTGTACTTGTTCGCGGATACAGGGAAGCCAGTGGAGAACGCGATTGCGGAATGGAGTCGCATACCGGGAGCGTTGAGCCGGCAATAGGCGAAGATGAATTGCGGAAGGAGGAGCGCGATGCAGTTTTTATCTGCGGCGTCTGCATGGTTTGCTGCGGCTTTGCCGGCAATCATTCTCATGTACTTGCTCAAGCGGAAATATGAACGAACCGAGATTGCAAGCCACTTGCTATGGAAGCGGGTATTGAAGGAGCAGGAGGCGAACGCTCCGTGGCAGAAGCTGCAGAGCCGCTGGCTGCTGCTTCTGCAATTGATCATAGCCGTACTCATCGTACTGGCGCTTATGGAGCCATATTGGGAACAGCCGTCCCGATCGACCCATCATGCCGTGCTGCTCATCGATCGCTCTGGCAGTATGACGAAGAAAGCTTCCGCGGAGCCGGGCGACGGAACGAATGGCCGTACGACTATACTGAATAAGGCCATAGTCGAAGCGAAGCGCTGGCTGAACGAACAGCCGGAGAAGCTGCCCGTATCAATTGTCGTCACCGGCAAGCAGCCGAAGCTCATCGCTGCGGGTTTGCGGGACCGCAATAAAGCGCAAGAATTGCTGTCATCTATCACCCCTTATTATGGAACAACCGATTATACGGCGGCGTTGTCTCTGGCCGATTCCTTGCATGCGGGTCAGCCTGGCGGCCTGACCGTCTTGTTCTCAGACGGGCAATGGGGGAGTATCGAGGAGTTGTCATCGATCCAGCTTCGAGCGCCTTTGCGCTTCATGGATGTGAACGAGAGTTTGACGGGCGATAATGTCGCACTGGTCTCTTTCGATATTGCGGGCAAATCCGGCGAAGTACCGGGTTACTATGGCATGGCGGCAATCCGGAACAATGGCATCGAGTCCGTGACAAGCGTCGTCGCGCTGTATGCCCATTACGCCGACAGGCCGCCCGAGATGGTGGGAGAGCTGATGTTGCATGCGGCCCCCGACTCTTGGCAAAGCGCCGAGATTCGGCATCTACCTCCCGCTGATTATTATCGGGCTCAGCTGCAGAGCGATGCAGTAACGATCGATAATGTCCTCTATCAATTTCCCGGCGACACCGCTGCCGGCAAAGTACTGCTTGTGACAGAGGTGAATCTGTTCCTGGAGAAAGCGCTGCAGCTGTCGGGATTGACCGTCATGAAGGCTACTCCCGATGGCGCTGCCCCGTCAGGAGAGACGGCGGCATCGGCAGATTGGGCCGTGCTGGATACGAATGCCGATGCTCTGCTTGAGGAAGCGGAATGGTCGGCGCTCCTTGCGCAATTGCCGTTATGGATGATCGACCATCCCGAGGCTCCACAAGGTCTGATCAGACCGTCTTCCAGCCATACCGTTATCGGGGAGCATCCCGTAACCGAGCATCTTCAACTGGCAGATATGCATATTGGAGCGCTGGGCAGCTATGAGCAACGTGAGATGGCTTGGGGAGAAGCGATTATCACATATGGAGGAATTCCGGCCTTGTATGCCGGGACTGTCGACGGATTGCCGCGCCTGTGGCAGTCGTTCCGTCTCCAGGATACCGACTGGCCTCTCCGGCAGGAATTCCCTGTGTTCGTCCTGCAAGCCGCAAGCTGGATGAACGGCGGACTTCATCCGCATCTGGGAACGGTCGTCGCAGGCGATACGATGGAGTTCGCCATGTCAGGAGGAACGCTGCAGGCGAAGTGGGAGCTAGTGGCTTCCGCGGATGAGTATGCGAGGCAGGAACTGGAAGCCATTCGGGGAGAAGCGGCTTATTTGCCGCTGGACCGGTCGACTCATATCGCTCCGCAGCTTCCCGGATTGTACAGGCTGACCGAGCTTGGAGAGCAAGGCCGGGTGCTGGCACAGCGATATTTGCATGTGAAGGCAGATGATAAAGAGCTCATGGAGCGGACGAATCGAGCTGACTGGACATTCCTTGAAGAGACATCCGGCAGTTCGGGAACGGAGCAGGCGGATTTTTCCAGAAAAGGTGATCCGATACGGACGCAAGAAGACGGAATGCTTCCGAATTCATATATATACGCCTGGATTGCCTTGCTCCTCATACTGCTTCTTGCGGCGGAATGGGAGGTGTATCGTCGTGGGTATTGAACTGTCATCACCGCCGGCGATGTTGCTGCTTCTGCCATGTCTATTGCTGATATGGTGGATGCTGAGGGGCACGCTTCGATTGCGAGGCAGTCGCAAGATCGCGGTCATCGCAACGAGATCGATCATACTTGGCCTGCTCGTAGCGATGGCGGCAGGCATCCATCCCTACAAGCTGCTGCAACACCGCCAAGTCGTCATCGTCGCGGACCGGTCAGCCAGCATGGAGGATGAAGCCGGGCTGGAACAGTGGATTGCGGAGGCATGGAGCAGCAAGGAGGAGGAGGACGTCGGAGCGGTGGTCGCATTCGGGGCCAATGCGATTATCGATTCCATTCAGTCTGCGCAATCCGAAGCGGATCACGGGCGGTACGAATTCATCGCCAAGCCGAATCCTTCCTTTACGGATATGGCAGCAGGCATGCGTCATGCCGCCGCTCTGCTGCAGGGTTATGGCGGAGGTCGAATCGTTCTGGTGACCGATGGGAAAGAGAATAGCGGAGATGCGCGCCGGGAAGCCAGATTGTTGAAGGATGCCGGGATTCCCGTGGACGTCTATCATTGGCCGTCGGGGGGAGGGAGCGATGCAGCGATTGAAGCGTTGAAGCTGCCAGCCGTCATGAAGGAGGGCGAGTCGTTCTCATTCCAGATCTCTATCCGCAGCACCTTCAGCGGCATGGCGGAGCTGAAGTTGTACGAGGGAAACAAGGAAGTCGGAGTATCCGGGGTACAACTGGAGAGGGGGGATAATCTGTTCTCCCTGCGAGGCGTCGCTTCGGAAGCGGGATTTCATACCTACAGAGCTGAACTGTATGCGGAGGCGGACGGGCAAGCCGCCAACAATACAGCGCATGCGTTCAGCCGCATTACAGGACCCGGGACCGTCCTAATTGTAGAGGGAGAGCCCGGCTCGTCGGGCAATGTGGAAGCAGCGCTTGCCGCTTCTTTCATCCGAACGGAGACTATTTCGCCAGAGCAGCTTCCTCTAGAGCTGACCGATTATGCCGCTTATGACAGCATTGTGCTGAATAACGTTCCCGCCACGCGTATTTCGGAGAAGCCGATGAGATGGCTGGACAGCGCTGTTGCAGACTTCGGAATTGGAATGGTCATGCTGGGTGGAGACAGCAGCTTCGGATTGGGCGGTTACTTCGACACGCCGATTGAGCGCGCATTGCCCGTATATATGGATCTGCAGGGGAGGAAGCAGATGCCGACACTTGGTCTGACGCTTATTATCGACCGCTCCGGCAGCATGTCCGGCACCAGCCTGGAACTGGCTAAGGAAGCGGCGATGCGGACGGTGGAGCTGATGCGCGAGGAGGATACGGTCGGGGTTATCGCCTTCGATTCCTCTCCATGGTGGGTGGTGGAGCCGACTCGTCTGCAAGACAAGGAATCCGTCCTATCGGCGATACAAGGAATTGGCGCAGACGGCGGCACAGATATTTACAAGGCGCTTCAGAGCGGATTCGAAGGGCTGCTTAAGGTCGAAGCGCAGCGCAGACATATGATTCTGCTGACTGATGGACAGTCTGCGACGTCGACGCCCTATTCCACGATCACGAACGGCATGAAGGAAAATGGGGTAACATTGTCAACTGTCGCTGTCGGCCAAGGAGCGGACAAGCGTCTGCTAGAGGAGCTGGCGTCTGCCGGAGCCGGCCGGTATTACTATACAGAGGACCAGAGCACGATCCCTGCCATTTTCAGCCGAGAGACCGTACTCATCTCCCGTACCTATGTCGTGGAAGGAGCGATTGCGCCGATTGCCGGTTCGGCCGGCGACTGGGGACGGCTATGGAAAGATGGCGTTCCGCAGCTGCAAGCCTATATCGCCACAACGCCGAAGGAGCTTGCCGAGGTTGCCCTCTGGTCCTCAGAGGAGGACCCTCTGCTGGCAAGATGGTCGTATGGCGCAGGCAAGACGGTAGCCTGGACGAGTGATTCAGCCGGCAAGTGGTCGCGGGATTGGGTACTGTGGTCATCTTACCCCGATGTGCTGACGGAATGGGTGAAATGGACGTTCCCGCAATTCCAGCATGCG
Source organism: Paenibacillus sp. J5C2022 (assembly GCF_025567625.1). Classification (GTDB taxonomy): domain Bacteria; phylum Bacillota; class Bacilli; order Paenibacillales; family Paenibacillaceae; genus Pristimantibacillus. The sequence continues at coordinate 140,425 of NZ_JAOQJC010000001.1, forward strand.
CCGTACCAGATCGAGACGAGGCTAAGAGGCGAAGCGGCGGAATTGACAGTCACCAGCACCACCGGTCATTCTCCTTCTATGAACGGTACGTTAGCCGTCCGCATCCGGGAGCATTCCGGGAATGAGCGTACAATCGGATTGTCTCCAGCGGGGCTCGGTCAATTCCGGGGCGAGTTGCCGTCCGCTGAACCGGGTGCATACTTAGCCGGCATCGGCAGCGTCAATGGCGAAGCGTTCACTGGCGGCACGACCGCGGGATTCGTCATTCCATATTCCCCGGAATACCGAATTGGCGATGACGAGGGAGAAGGACTTCTGCACGCTGTCGCTTCGTTAACGGGCGGCAGAGTCATACAGTCGGCGGAAGAAGTGTTCCGATTCCAGCCTCCCGCGATAAGGAAGCCGTATGACTGGACAAGAGAGATGCTGATTGCTGTATTGCTGCTATGGCTGCTGGATATCGCACTGCGCCGTTTATCCATTCCTTGGACTGGATGGGCCAGCTTGCTGCACCGAGCAATGTTCCGCAAGGAGAACAGGATGACAGTACGGCAAACCACTGTCGATTCGCAGCATGTACTGTCTAGGTTGCAGGAGAGGAAGGGCAAGAGGAGCTCGTTTTTATCCGGCGGCCATGAAGGAGATGAGGGTCATGTGCGGCTGCGAGACGGGGTGAAGGACGCACCGATTCCATCGGGGGGGCTGATCGGCGATCAATTAGACAATAAGGGCGGTAGAGCGAGTGTCGAGCAAGAGAATGCGCAATCCGCTACGGTCAGTCGGCTGCTCGCTGCCAAAAAGAAAAACAGACGATAGCGTTCTTCATCCTGAATAGAGCATGATGAAAACCGTTGTCCATATCGCTATGGACTTTGCGCGCATGACACGTTACAATGCTAACAGCAATGCAATATGAGCTGGAAAGGAGTTGCCGTGACAACATGATACGCGAAATCACAGCTGCCGAGCTGCACAGCAAGCTGGAGCAAGGTGCTGGAATCAATCTCATCGATGTCCGCGAGCCCGACGAATGGGAAGAAGGACATATATCGCAAGCGAGAAGCATTCCTCTGTCGGAATTTCAGGCGAGAGAGGGCGAAGTGCATCTGGAGGAAGGCGATGTCGTCATTATTTGCCGTAGCGGAGGACGCAGCGGCAAAGTGTGCGAATATATGCGCTTGAAGGGGTTCGATGTTGTCAATGTATGCGATGGGATGCTGGCATGGCCAGGAACCGTCGTGACAGGCCAATAATGGAATTGCAATGCATGCATCATGAACGGGACTTGAGCAGAGAAGCTGCTGTCCCGTTCATTTTAATTCCGGGAGGGATACAGGTTGGATAATGAGTTGCTGCTCACCACGGATAGATTGGACGAGCGAAGAGTGACGGTCTCCGCCGGGCAGATAGGGGAGTCTGCCAGGAAAAGCCGTGATCTTCTCGTCCCCGGTTCGCCGGAGGGCGAGTACAGCTTGGAACGAAATTGGAGGGAAAGCGGAATTGCCTCATCCAGAGATGCAGAGCCTTTCTCCGGTATTGAGGTTGCAAGAGCTGAACAAGTGCTTGTCGTGTCTGGCAGCACTTCCGCCATAACGCATCGCCAGATTGAGGCGGCTTCTGCCAAGGGATTCCAGCCGATACGGATTCCGCCGATCGCTTTCCTCGACAGCGAGGGATTGCCGATGCAACTTCTGGATGCGGCAATTGCTCTGCTGGAGGCAGGAAGAAGTGTCATCTTGTTCACCGCTCTCGGTCCGCATGATCCCCACATTGCAGAGACAAGGGAACTGTTGCTAGCGCAAGGCGTTCGAACTACAGAGATAGCTGCATGTATCGGACGGAAGCTGGGAGAGTGGACGTTCGAGATCGTAAGGCGAACACCTCTGAGAAGAATTGTCATTGCAGGCGGAGATACGTCAGGTTATGTGGCTGATGCGATGAATATCTATGCTCTGCGGATGCTGCTGCCGATCTGCCCTGGCGCTCCGATGTGTGCAGTATATGCTGAGCCGAAGGAACTGGAGGGATTGGAGCTGGCATTAAAGGGAGGCGAATTCGGCGACGCAGATTACTTCGAGCAAGTGCTGACGGCTTCGGGCTATGCCTGGGGATGTGAAGAGGAAAGGAACAAGAAAGTAGCAGCTGAATCATGAACGCGATTTTGGCATTAATGCAGCAATTACAGCTTGCAGGCAACTATCTGTTGCACTCAGGTTATCGGCCGAGATGCAGCTGGCAATAACTATAAGGAATATTAGCGGAAGCGATCAGGAGGCCTGCTATCATGATTGAACATACGGAAGCGGAAGCAAAACTGCGGGCAATGCCCAAGGTGGATCTGCATGTCCATCTGGACGGAAGCGTAAAGCCGGAGACCATTATCGACCTTGCAAAACGGGACGGCCAGGAACTGCCTGCATGGGATGCGGCCGGACTGGCCCCTTATATGAAGGTCGAGGGAGATTGCGCCAGTCTCGCGCAGTATTTGGACAAATTTCATTTCGTCGGAGCATTTCTTCATACGGCTTATGCGCTGGAGAGAGTCGCCTATGAACTGGTGGAGCAATCGGCAGCTCACAACTGCTATTATATCGAGGTGCGTTTCGCGCCGCAGCTGCATCGGGAACGCGGCTTATCCGTCAGAGATGCGATCCGTCATGTCGTTGAAGGGCTAAGGCGAGGGGAAGTAGCTTTCAAAGTGAAGGCGCGCTGCATTGCAATCTGCCTGCGGGGCCACGATAAAGTACGGAATATGGAAGTGATCAGGGAGGCTGCCGAGTTTTATGGGCAAGGAGTCGTTGCAGTTGACTTGGCAGGCGCAGAGGCGGCTTATCCGCCGGGACTGTATGAGGAGGAGTTCCACCTTGCACGGCAGCTGCACATGCCTGTGACGATTCATGCAGGAGAGGCGGGAGGCGCGGATAATGTGGAGACTGCAATTAATGTCCTTGGCGCCAGCCGGATTGGCCACGGCGTTCGGCTTAAGGAGGATATGAACGTTTTCCGGCTAGTTCGGGACAGGAGAATTCCTCTGGAGTTTTGCCCCATCAGCAATATTCAGACGAAAGCTGTGAGCGGCTGGGATCAGTATCCCGTTCGGGACTATTTCGAACAAGGCATCCCGATTACGGTCAACACCGATAATCTGACCGTGTCGGACACGACAATAACGAAGGAGTACGCCGCGTTAGTTGCACATTTCAAGTTCACAGAAGAAGAATTATGTCAACTAGTTCGCAACGGAGCGCAAGCTGCCTTCTTGCTGCCGCCGGAGAAAGAAAACTTGATTCGTAAAATAGAAGAAGCGCTAAAGGCGTGGGCAAGCGGCGAATAAGCAGTGTTGCTGGACGGAAAGCACTCTTGATGAGAGTGCTTTTTTGGCGTTAATTGCATTTATATGTTTCGGGGAACCTGCCAAGTACCCAGTGAGCATTGAAGGAAAGTCTCACTTTGTGGGGTTATTTTGCGTTTTCATTTTTCCCCGGCTTGTCATGAGGGGCTGACAACCCGTCATATAGTAGGAGTGAAAGGAGGCGCGAGGCCAATGACAGTCAATCCAAACATGATGATGGGCGAGATTGCGGAGCTGGAATTTCATCTGCAAGGCATGCATTGCTCCGCATGCGCGTCAAGGGTCGAGAAGTCACTGTCCCGTATGGACGGCGTAAGCGAGGTTGCCGTCAGCTTTCCGCTGCGGACGGCATGGGCTCAGGTGGAGACGGACAAGGTGAGCCTGCAGGCAATGAAGGACGCTGTCGCTAAGCTGGGCTTCACTGCGACGATGAACCAGTCGCCCTATATTAGCCTGCAGCAAGAACGTAAGCTGATGCTGCTGCGCTTGCTTCCCGCCATCCTCCTCTCTCTGCCGCTGCTGGCGGGCATGCTTCATCATATGGCGGGGCTGGAACGGATAGCCGCCATGCTTCCATCCTGGATAGCCGACCCATACGTACAGTTGACGCTTGCTACTGTAATTCAATTCGGAATCGGCCTTCCTTTCTATATTGGGGCGTACCATGCCGTCAAGCAACGAAGTGCCAATATGGACGTGCTTGTCGTCATTGGCACGTCTGCGGCTTATTTGTATAGCCATTATGCCGTGTTGAATGGTCTGGGAGGTCCTTATTACTTCGAAACTTCGGCTGTAGTCATTACTGCGGTTCTGCTGGGGAAATATCTGGAGACGACCGCATCGCTTCGTTCGCAAGTGCAATCGGACGGCTTCGGCAGCTTGCAGTCAACATATGCAACCGTGGAGCGGGCTGGAGAGAGGAATCGAATACGTACGGAATATGTGCGGACGGGCGATACGGTATGGGTCGGCGATATGGAAATGATTCCTGTCGACGGCACAGTACTGCAAGGAGACGCTCTGGTGAACGAATCCATGCTTACTGGCGAAAGCCGCCCGGTGCACAAAAGCCCCGGCGATTCGCTCTGGGCAGGAACGACACTGGACAGCGGCCGGTTGAAGATAAGAACGACATCCGCCGGACACGCGACGCTGCTCAACAGAATTCGCGAGCTAGTCATGGAAGGTCAGCGCTCCAAGTCAACGCTGCAGGGACAAGTCGATGCGGTGGCCGGCTGGTTCGTCCCCATGATGCTATGCTTCGCTGCCGCCACGTTCCTGCTGTGGGGGCTGCTGCTTCAACCCGGCGGATGGAGCCATGCGATGATGTGCGCAATCGCTGTCGTGCTCACCGCTTGTCCTTGCGCACTGGGGCTTGCTGCTCCGATCTCGCTTGTCATCGCCTCGGGACGACTGGCGAAGAGCGGCGTCATCGTCAAGGATGCGGCAGCGATTGAGCGGCTTGCGGGGATCGATACGATCGTATTCGACAAGACTGGTACATTAACGGAAGGCCGATCGTCCGTCAGCGAGCTGTACGCATGTGCGGACAGTACCATGTCGGTGCTGCGGCTTGCCGCAGCGGTTGAGGCGAAGTCGGAGCATCCGCTTGCCGTCGCCGTTCGCGAAGCTGCGATGAAGAAGGGAATCGTCGTCCCAGAAGCGGAATCGTTGACATACAGGTCTGGATATGGCGCGGAGGGTACGCTGCAAGGGGAACGCATCGCATTGGGCAACTTGAGGTTGCTGCGGGAGAAGGGGTGGAAGATTGGGAAGGAAGCTGAACGGTCGGCGGAGCAATGGGAACGATCGGGGGCTACTGTGCTGTATGCCATTAGAGGGGAGGAATGCATCGGTATTATCGGCTTCGCGGACAGCATTCGAGCAGAGGCTCCGCGAGTAGTTGAAGCGCTGAAGAAGCTGTCAGTACGTCCCGTCATGGCGACAGGCGATCATGCCGCTCCAGCGGCGACTATCGCTGCGAATGCCGGCATAGTCGAGGTGCGGGCCGGCATGTTGCCGGAGCATAAGCAGCGTATGATCGAGCAATTGCGACAGGAGGGCGGCAAGATTGCCATGGTCGGAGACGGATGGAATGACGCGCCGGCATTGGCTGCCGCCGATGTCGGAATCGCGATGGGCAGCGGTACGGAAGGGGCGCTAGGAGCAGGACATGTGACGCTGATGTTCTCGCGATTGAAGAGCATTCCTGAAGCAATTGCGATCAGCAGAAGGACGCTGAGGAACATTCGCCAGAACTTGCTGTTCGCCTTCCTATATAATGTGCTTATTATTCCGTTCGCAGCCATTGGCTGGCTGGCGCCCTGGATGGCGGGGACGGCAATGGCGCTCAGCTCCGTATCCGTCGTTGCCAATGCGCTGCTGCTGGGGCGGCGGTTGAATGCCGACAGCCGTGAGGCGAGCCGTCGATGATCGGGCTGCATAGCGTAGGACTAATTCTGCTGACGGGCTTGTTCAGCGCGCCGCACTGCATCGGCATGTGCGGGGGGATCGTCACGAGTGTCACGCTTCAGTCGCCGGTATCCGCGACGGAATCGTCTCTTCTGTACAATGGCGGTCGCCTTCTCTCTTACAGTATGTTCGGTGCGGCGTTAGGAGCCACCGGCTCCTTCATCGATGTCGCCGGCGGATTCGCGGGAGTGAAAGGTGTCGCTTCTATCCTGGGCGGCTGCTTCGTGCTGCTATGGCTATGGCGCAGATTCCAGCTCCCCTTCATGCACCGCTTGTCTTCGCTGCTGCACAGCAGACTTGTCGTCAAGGCGGCGCAAACATCGTCTTCCAGAGGCGGCCGCCGAGCGCAGGTGCTTGCTGCGGGGTTCGCCTTCGGCTTCCTGCCATGCGGATTGACTTATGCAATGGGAATGAATGCGGCCGCTTCGGGAAGCGTGCTGGGCGGAGCGTTCATCATGCTTCTCTTCGGAGCAGCTACGTTCCCCGCCTTGGCGTTCGCCGCCGCCGTCGCCGCTCTGACAGACAAGCGCTGGCGCAGATGGGTGAGAAGGGTGGGTACGATATGCGCTTGTATCGTAGGCGTGCAATCCATTCTTCGCGGACTGGCCGTCAACGGGCTGATCCCATCGATAACGCCATGGCTATGGTGAGCGACCTAATCGTAGACGGCCTTAAAGGCATTGCTTAACTCAATCGTTTCAAATGCGGGATGCGCAATGGTCAAGTCTGCTTTCCACCTTCCGGCCATAAGGGGCATCCCTTCGCCTTCATAGACGCCGGGGGATGATTCCGTTAAGGCAAAGCTGTAATCGCCGCATACCATGCCGATCATATCCAGCTGCATCCGTAAGCTCGCATCCGTAATAGGCTCTCCGGCCAGATCGCGCAAGGAAATTCTGAACGTATTCAGCTCCAGCGCTTTGGCAGGGGAGTTGTCTATCTCCCAGATGGCTTCGCCTTGCGGGATAGCTTGTTCGGGCATGAACGGATAAGCCGTGGAATGATCGGATTTCACAAGCAGGAAGATGAGAGCGGCGCCGATCGTCAACATTATGCTTGAGGCAACGAAGAAGCGTGTTCTAAGCATGGAATGGCCACCTCCAATTTCCACTCGGCCTATCGACCGCGTGTGCTATTAATTACGTATGCGCAATGCGGCGAATTTACTACGATAGGTTGAATAGCCATAAAGGCGGGCTCATTCATCGTTGGACAGCTTGGAGAATTGTGGCTATAATGTCCTAGACAAGCCAGTGGTGCCAGAAGCAGCCTCGATGCAAACGCTGTACTTGGCATTATGCAGGCATGGAGGTTAAGGTACAGACAGGTGCCCAGTGGAGAGGGGAATGAGCGGAGCATGAACGCAATTGAGCGAAGAATAAGGGATTTGAACAACTTACGGCCGGATCTTACGGCACGAGAAGATCTACAGCAGTATTGGGAGGAGACGCTTCAATCCTTCAAGGACAAGCCGTTGAACAGCAGCAGAACGAGAGTGGACAGTCATTTGGAGGGAATGGAAGCGTATGAGGTGCGCTTTGAAGGCTTCGACGGTACACCGATAAGGGGAACGTATGTGCACCCGGCGGGCAAGGGCGAACGACAATGGCCTTGCATCGTGACTTATCCCGGTTATCAGGGCACTTATTTCGAACCGGAAAGTCTGGCCATGTGGGCGTGTGCAGGTTATGCCATTCTCGCGATCGACGTTCGCGGCCAGAAGGGCGGAACCGGCAGTGAGCTGGCATTCGATAGCGGTGTTATCAAGGGGTTCGTCTCGCAAAATATTACGGACAAGTATAGTTGCTACTACCGTGCAATCCTGGTGGACTGCCTGAAAGGGCTGGAGTGGGCGGCGCAGCAGCCGGAAGTGGACAAGGAGAGAGTGGCGACAGTCGGCAGCAGCCAAGGCGGCGGCTTAGCGCTGCTTACGGCTGCTCTAAGCGACGTTCCCTCCGTTGCAGTCGCTCATGTGCCCAATATGTGCTGCATCGATTATTCGATGCTTTATTCCACCGGCTCGGCTACGGAGTTGTCCCAATATTGCGAGGTTTATCCGGATCGGTTGGAGCAGGTGCTGGAGACGGTCAGTTATTTCGATATGCACAACTTGGCGGACCGCATCCGAATTCCTGTTTTCGTCAGCGTATGCTTGAAGGACCTGGTATGCATGCCCGAGACGATTTTTCCGATGTACAATCGCATCGCGTCTCATAAAGAGATGGAAATCTACCCGTTCTCCGGACATACGGTAGGCTCGCATCAGTTGAAAGCAGGAATGGCCTTTATGAAAAAGCACCTGGCGCGTGCGGACGAGCAGAAGTGAGTATTGTCATGGACAAATAAGAGGAACAGGAGTATAGTAACTATGTGTTAAAGTGAATAGATGGCTACAGGTGTCGAATTCAAGGGGAAAAAGGCTGTGCGCGACGGAATAGACGTGCTGCAAGAGATCGCTTGAATGAGACTTAATAGGGAAGCCGGTGCAATTCCGGCACGGACCCGCCACTGTAAGGATCGCAGAATGATGGATAAATCGTTCTTCGTGTGCCCGGCACGATGTCACTGAGCGCAAGCTTGGGAAGACGCCGCGGTTGCAAGATCCAAGTCAGGAGACCTGCCTGTAAGCGACACGCAGTCCTACGTGGATTTAGGAGGTGTTGGGTAGAGCGGTTGCAGCTATTGCTGCAGCTTAGTAGGCGTATCCGGCACATGGCCCGGGCACGCTTATTTGGCGTTGGAGCAGGAGAAAGGTGACAAGAGAGAAACCTACAATAGGGGAGCGAATGATCATTATGAAAGTACTATGGAACAAGAATGCAATTGCGAGCATGCTGCTTGTCATGCTCATGTTATTGCTTGCAGCATGCGGAGCGAACGGGGGGACGGAAGGTAACGGCGCGAACGCAGGTGGAGCGACGGCAACGCCTGCCGTACAATCGCCATCGCCAGAACCGACGGAAGAACCGGCTTCAACCGGCAATACGACATATCCTTACTCGGTAACCGATGCAACCGGAACAGAGGTGACATTCCAGCAGCAGCCGTCCGCGATCGTCACGCTGGTGCCAAGCGAGACGGAGACAGTGTTCGCAATCGGTGCCGGCGATCGAGTGGTCGGAGTGGACGAGTGGAGCAATTATCCGCCGGAAGCGGCCGACATGGCCAAGATCGGCGATATGACGACTAACATCGAAGCGGTGCTGGCGCTGAACCCGGATCTGGTGCTGGCGTCGGCCTCCATGAACGGCGATGCGATCGCCAAGCTGCGCGAGCTGAATGTTAACGTGTACGCTTCCGAGCCCAAAACTTACGATGAGGTCATAGCGAAGATCGAGGAAATCGGTCGAATCGTGAATGAGAACGAAGAAGCTGCCAAAGTGGCAGGGCATATGCGCGAAGTGAGGGAGAAGGTGGAAACGGCCGTTCAAGATGCCGAGAAGAAACGGGTATACCTGGAGTTCTCTCCGGGCTATACGGTCGGATCGGGAGAGTTCCTGGACGAGCTGCTGACTATTGCGGGCGGCAGCAACATTGCCGGGGGACAGGCAGGCTGGTATCAGGTGAACGCCGAGGACGTCATAGCGCAAAATCCGGAAGTGATCATTTATCCGGACTTCGGTGAAGAGAAAAGCTCCATACTGACAGCGATCGAGGAGCGTCCGGGCTGGGAAGCGATAGACGCCGTGAAGAACGGGAAAATGGTCATGGTGACGAATGATCCGCTTGTCCGAGTCGGCCCAAGACTGGCGGAGGGATTGCAAGAGCTTGCGGATGCCATTCATCCCGAGCTGATGAAATAGAAGATGAAGGGATATTTATACGGGGGAGCAGCCATGCTCCTTCTTGTTGTTTCTATGATTGCCTGCATGTCGATCGGCTCCGCGGGACTTTCGTTCCTCGATGTGTGGGGCATCCTGTGGCATCAGCTGCCCTGGGCGAAGGGAGAGGGGGGCTGGAGCGACGGAGAGATCGCCATCGTTACACAGGTGCGTCTTAGCCGGGTTTGTCTTGCGGTGCTGGTCGGCGCATGTCTTGCGCTAGCCGGCACGGGCTTTCAAGGGGTGCTGCGCAATCCGCTCGCCGATCCCTATACGCTCGGGGTAGCTTCCGGCAGCTCGGTAGGCGCGGCTTTTATTATCTTGTTCGGCATGCAATATGCGATCGGATTGTGGACGATACCGCTAGTCGCGTTCGGTACTGGCGTTGTGACGCTGCTTGCTGTGATCTGGTTGTCGCGCTATGACGGAAGGATGGGCATCGAGACGCTCATATTGTCCGGCGTCGTCATCCAAGCGTTCCTTGGAGCTTTCGTCTCTTTAATGGTCTCTCTCTCGGAAGGCGTCGTGAATCAAATTCTGTTCTGGATTATGGGTTCGCTTGCGATGCGCAGCTGGGACCATCTCTATATGGTCATTCCGTTCCTTGCAGCAGGCTTGCCAGTGCTTCTCTACTATGGCGGAGCGCTTAACCTGTTCGCACTTGGCGAGCGACATGCCGCCCATCTGGGTGTTCGGACGGAACGTACGAAGCTGGTCGTACTCATTACTTCGACACTGCTTACCGCAGCGGCGGTATCCGTCTCCGGCGTTATCGGCTTTGTCGGACTGGTCGTACCTCATCTGATCCGGCTGGCTGTCGGGCCCGACTACCGCCTTATTACGCCCCTGGCTGCCATTGGCGGCGGCATCTTTATGTTATGGGCGGATACGCTGGCCAGAACGCTGCTTAGCCCGAGGGAACTTCCGCTTGGCGTCGTGACTGCCTTGATCGGTGCGCCATTCTTCGCTTATTTGCTATACAGACGCAAGAAGAGGGAAGGAGGCGGCGAGTTGTGAAGCTGCAGACGGAAGGCATTAAGAAACAGATTGGCGGAATTTCCTTGCTTGAGGATATTGCGCTGGACCTTCGTTCCGGAGAAATATACGGCATTATTGGCCCGAACGGGGTAGGCAAGTCCACACTGCTAGGCATTATGGCGGGTACGATCAAGCCGGATGAGGGAACGGTGCATCTGGACGGGCAGTCCATTGCACGGATGGAGCGCAAGCAGCTCGCGCGTCGTATGGCCGTCCTGCAGCAAGGCGGAATACCTCCGGTCGGATTTACGGTGCATGAAGTGGTCGCAATGGGCAGATACCCGCATCAGAGCTGGCTTGGAGGGGAAGGAGACGATCCGGAACCGATCATTGAAGACGCCTTGCATGCAATGGGACTGGAGAAGCTGAAGCGTCGCAGAATGCATCAGCTCAGCGGCGGGGAGCGGCAACGCGTGGCGCTTGCAAAGCTGATGGTGCAGAAACCGAAGGTGCTGCTGCTCGACGAGCCGACGACGTATCTGGACATCGGGTATCAGTCCGGCTTGATGGACACAGTTAAGGAGTGGCAGCGGAAGGAAGGCTTGCTCGTCGTCGCCGTGCTTCATGATCTGAATCTGGCTTCTCTGTATTGCGATAAGCTGGCAGCCTTGCACGGCGGAACTATCGCGGCGTACGGGACGCCCGCAGAAGTCTTGACGGAGGAGCTGATCCGGTTCATGTATGGCACTGGAGCGACCATCGTTCCTCATCCGTCATGCGGTGTACCGCAGATGATGCTGCAGCCGGGGAAGTAGGGGAGGCGCCGGCTGGCGGAAGAGAGGGACATAAGGATGATAGCAACTTGAGCGGGAGGATGAATCGCAATGACAACGGAGAAGCGATATGAAGAACAACTGCAGGCAGCGATAGACGGCATACGTCCGTTCAATAAGGCATATGCGAGGCGGGCCAGACAGCATTCCGACGGCTTGACCAAGCCCCCGGGAAGTCTGGGCAGACTGGAGGATCTGGCTGCACAGCTGGCCGGCATTACCGGCGAATTGTGGCCGGAGCTGTCGCGCAAGGCGGTCATCGTCATGGCCGCGGATCATGGTGTGTGCGAGGAGGGGGTAAGCGCCTTCCCATCAAGCGTAACGCCTCTGATGGTGCATAATTTCCTGGCGGGAGGAGCCGCTGTCAATGTGCTTGCCCGTCAAGCGGGTGCAGAGGTCGTCTGCGTCGACGTAGGAGTAGCAGCAGAGCTTGAGCATCCCATGCTGCTGAGCCGCAAAGTCATGATGGGCACGCACAATATGGCAAAAGGTGCGGCGATGAACCGCGAGCAAGCGCTGCAAGCGATACTGACAGGAATCGAAGTCGTCAGCTCACAAGCAGAGCAAGGGGTGAGACTGTTCGCGACAGGCGAGATGGGGATCGGCAATACGACGGCAAGCGCCGCTATCGCCTCCGTGCTTGCTGAGCTGTCGCCGGAGCAGGCTGTCGGCAGAGGCACCGGCATCTCCGACGAAGCGCTGGCGCACAAGGTGAAAGTGGTACAGCGCGCCATTGCCGTTAATGATCCGGATAGGAATGACCCTGTCGATGTGGTGGCGAAGGTGGGAGGACTGGAAATCGCAGGTCTCGCCGGCGTCTATATCGGTGCGGCGATGAGGGGCTGTCCTGTCGTGGTAGACGGCTTCATCTCCTCTGCGGCGGCGCTTGTCGCTCTGAAGCTGGCGGAAGGCGTGAGACCGTATCTGATCGCCTCGCACTTGTCGCATGAGCAAGGTCATCGCCTGCTGCTGGAGAAGCTGGGACTGCAGCCGATGGTGCAGCTTGGCATGCGGCTCGGCGAAGGCACCGGCGCGGTGCTGGCTTTTCATTATGTGGAAGCGGCGCTTCGCCTGATGCAGGAAATGGCCACATTCGAGGATATCGGACTTGAGAACAGTTAGCGGGAGGGGATGGCATTGGCAATATTGATCACGGGCGGAGCCAGAAGCGGCAAGAGCGGCTTCGCGGAGCAATATGCGCAGCGGATTGCAAGCAGCGGCGTCTACATCGCCACCTGCCAGCCTTACGACGATGAGATGAGAGAGCGCGTCCGCAGACATCGGCAGGATCGGGAGATTGCGGGCTTCCGTTGGGTGACGAGAGAAGAGCCGCTTCGGGTCGCGGAGCTGCTGGAGGAGCTTCGCCGGCAAGGCGACTCGCTCGCCGCCGGGGGTGGGAAGGCTCCGGTCGTGCTTCTGGACTGCCTCACGTTATGGCTCACCAATGTGCTGCTGCAGGAGGAAGCTGCGGAGAGCAGGCAATGCGACGGAGAGGCGGATCGTCTTGTGGAAGCGATCGTTCGTTACCCGTATCCCCTTCTGATCGTCACGAATGAAGTAGGAGACGGCATCGTGCCGGAATATCCGCTCGGCAGACAATTCCGTGACGAGGCGGGCAGGCTGAATCAAAGGATAGCCGCCGTCTGCGAACGGGTATTTCTGGTGACAGCGGGCATTCCGATCGATCTGCGGGCGGCGGCCTTCCGCTGGGAGGATATGTAATGCAGTACAGTCTGCAGGAGCTGCTGCTGCTGGCGATGGCTGCGATTGCAATCGATTGGCTTATAGGCGATCCCAGATGGCCTACTCATCCCGTCATATGGATCGGCCGGCTGATCGGACGTTTGGAGCGGGCATGGCTGCGTCAGGACGGCTGTCAGCGCAGCGGTGAGAAGCGAATGTACGGGATTCTGTTGACTGTCATTGTATTGGCCGCAAGCTGGGGGACGATGTGGGGGATCGTGAAGCTTGCCGATATGGTTCACACATGGCTGGGCTACGCGGTGAGCGCCTGGTTCATCTCCACGACGATTGCCGTGAAGGGCTTGAAGGAAGCGGCGATGTCCGTCTATCGACCGCTGATCGAGGGCAATCTTGGCGAAGCAAGGAAATATGTCGGTTATATCGTGGGGCGAGACACGGACAGTCTCGATGAGTCTGAAGCTGTCCGCGCTACGGTGGAGACTGTAGCGGAGAATACCGTAGACGCTTTCGTCTCGCCGATACTGTTCGCCTTGCTTGGCGGAGCGCCGCTGGCCATGTTGTACAGGGCAGCGAATACACTGGATTCCATGGTCGGCTACCGCAACGACAAGTACTCCGACTTCGGCTGGTGCTCGGCCCGCACCGATGATGTTTTGAATTACATACCCGCCAGATTGACCGGCCTTATGATGGTTGTCGCGGCTTATCTGCTGCCCGGGCTGGACGGAAGACGCAGCTGGCGTGCTATGCGGACATTCGCCGGCAGCCACCCAAGCCCGAACAGCGGCATACCGGAATCCGCCGCCGCGGGTGCCCTTGGCGTACAGCTTGGCGGCAGCAACCGCTACTTTGGCGTCATGAGCGAACGGGCGCGCATGGGCTGGCCGCTGCAATCACTGCAGCGTTGCCATATCAGGCAGAGCGTGAGGCTGCTGTACGCGGTCAGCATAATCATATGGATAGGAGTGATGCTCACATGGCTCATATGCGCTTGAGAGAGCATGGTTATGCGATAGCGGCTGCCGTCCAATTCCTGACGCGGATTCCGGTTCCGCTGAATGTGCCATTCACGCCTCCTGTTCTGACCAGAAGCATTGCTTACTTCCCGGTTGCCGGATTGGCCATTGGGACGCTGCTTGCGGCTGCTTCGTGGCTGCTGTCTCACTTGCTTCCGCCATGGCCTTCCGCTGTTCTGCTCGTGGCGTTATGGGCGGCGCTGACGGGCGGTCTGCATCTGGACGGATGGATGGACACGGCTGACGGTGTGCTCAGCCACCGCTCACGCGAGCGGATGCTTGACATCATGAAGGACAGCCGCGTCGGAGCGATGGGCGTACTTGCCGCTGTGCTGTTGCTTATGCTGAAAGCTTCTCTCATTGCAGAGCTGTTGACGGCTGGTGACGCCGGCAGTGAAGCGGGGGCAATACCATTGGCTGCCGTATGGATCTTGGCTTGCTGCTGGAGCCGCTCCTGGATGGGAGCAGCGATTGCCTGGTGGAAGACTGCACGGCAAGGTGAAGGAATGGCCAATTTATTTAATGGTGTTAACAATAAAAACATTGGTTTTTCAGCGATTTTGTCGCTCTTGATTTCATTTGCAGCATTAATGATTAATGAAGTTAACTATATGAACGCTTTGATGATTGCCGCTTCGGCCTTGATCTTGACAGTTTTAGCGGGGACGGCATCGGCCGCTTCATTGAACCGAAAGCTTGGCGGTCTGACCGGAGATACGTACGGTGCGATGAACGAAGCGCTGGAGACACTGCTGCTGCTCGCCGTTGTCATATGGCGACATATAGGATAAGAAGAAGGTAGAAAGGACGATGTCGATATGCTGGAACGATTTGGACATGGGGGAGACTTGACGACTGCAACGGAAGCGTTCGGAAGAGAATCCGCTCACTTCCTGGACTTCAGCTCCAATATGAATCCGCTTGGCCCGCCGGAGTACGTCGGGGATATCGTGCAGCAATACATACAGCGGATACAGGCTTACCCCGATCCTGCATCCCGCATGCTTAAGGAACTATTGTCGAATCTGTACGGCATTGACGAGAAATGTCTGCTGATCGGCAATGGAGCGGCGGAACTGATCGATCTGGCGGTTAGAGCCATTGCTCCGGAAGCGGCAGCCGTCGTGTCGCCTTGCTTCTCGGAATATGCCGATGCGGTATGCAAGGTGGGAGGCCGGCTTCACCGCATCCCGTTGTCGGCGCAGTCCGGCTTCGAGCTGGGGCAAGATCAGCTCCAGCAGGCGGCGCAGTCGGGTGTAGGACTGTATATGCTGGGAAGCCCGAACAATCCCACTGGGCGATTAATGGACCGGAAGCTAATCGAACAGCTGCTGGACAGCGGAGCATATGTGGTGCTGGATGAAGCTTTTCTTGATTTCGTACCGGGCTCGGAGACGCTGACTATGGTAGCGGAAGCTGCGCGCCACTCTCGTCTGATCGTCATTCGCTCCATGACGAAGTTCTATGCCGTTCCCGGCATTCGGCTCGGTTACGCAGCAGCTGCTCCTGAGTTAATCGCTGGCATGAGAAGCCTGCAAGTGCCATGGAGCGTGAATTCACTGGCCCAATCGATTGGTGAAGCTGTGATCGGAGACATGCCGTTCGTTAGCCGTACGCTGGCATGGCTTGGCGAGGAGCGGACTTGGCTTGCGAAGAAATTGACCAAGCTCGGGTTTATCGTAACGCCAAGCGATGCGAACTATTTGCTGCTGCGGCTGCCGGAGAGGATGAAGCTGAATGCTTCCGGCTTGCAGGAAGCGATGGGGAGAACGGGCGTGCTCATCCGCGATGCTTCCTTATTTCCTGGCCTGGACGAACGATATATTCGAGTGGCAGTGAAGCTGCGCGAGCAGAATGCGAGTCTGCTGGAGAGATTGACGGAGATGATGGCGGAAGGCAAGGAGGGGGAACTCGCATGAGGGCAAAGGAATGGCAAGCGGAGAGCGGCATGGCGGCGGGTCGTACGCTGATGATTCAGGGAACGGCTTCCGATGTCGGCAAGAGCGTCGTCACCGCCGCTCTCTGCCGCATATTCAAGCAGGATGGATATCGTCCCGCACCGTTCAAATCGCAAAATATGTCGCTTAACTCCTATGTGACGGCAGACGGCAAGGAGATTGGTCGGGCGCAAGCCATGCAGGCTGACGCTTGCGGCATAACGGCTACTACCGATATGAATCCGATTCTGCTGAAGCCGTCAGGAGACATGCGCTCGCAGGTCGTTGTGCACGGCAAGCCGCTTCGGGATTACGAGGCGGCGGAATACCGGAGCCAGTACTTGCCCGTAGCGGGCGGAATTGTCCGGGAAGCGCTGCAGCGGCTCCGTTCCCGACACGATATTGTCGTGTTGGAGGGAGCGGGCAGCCCGGCTGAGATCAATCTGAAGGACAGAGATATCGTTAATATGCAGATGGCCGAATGGGCGGAGGCATCAGTCATATTGGTGGCGGATATTGACCGGGGCGGCGTGTTCGCCGCTATCGTCGGCACGTTGGAGCTGCTGGAGAAGAAGGAGCGCGACCGGGTATGCGGCTTCATTATCAACAAGTTCAGGGGCGATCTGTCGCTGTTGCAGCCTGGGCTTTCCTGGTTGGAGGAGCGGACAGGCAAGCCGGTGCTGGGGGTGCTGTCCCACTTGCCGGATCTGGCTCTGGAGGACGAGGACTCCTTGGCGATCGGCAGCCAATCGCCGTCATCTTCCAAGTATTTTGAAGGGATGCAACAGGAGCGTCTGGATGTTGTCGTGCTGAGGCTGCCCCGCATCTCCAACTTCACCGACATGGACCCGCTGCGCTTCGAGGCGGATGTGTCATTGCGCTATGTCAGCTCTCCCGAGCAGTGGGGGAATCCGGACGCTGTCATCGTACCGGGCAGCAAAAATACGCTGGAGGATCTTGCTTGGCTTCGTGAGCAAGGTCTGGAATCGCTGCTGCTGAACCATAAGGAACGGGGAGGATGGACTGTCGGCATATGTGGCGGCTATGAAATGATGGGATTGGAGCTATCTGACCCGCAAGGGGTAGAGTCTTCCGAAGGCTCCATGACAGGAATGGGGCTGTTCCCGTTCCGCATCCTGTTCGGAGAAGAGAAAACGACGCTTCAAGTGCGAGGACGCGCCCGCATAACTTCCTTACATGAAGAGACAGATATCGAAGGATACGAAATTCATATGGGAGCCGTGGAATGGATGAAGCCTCCGGAACATCAGCCGTTTCGTATAGCGTGCGGCAAGCAGAATGAGCGACCGGAAGGTGCCGCCTCGCCGGATGGTCGCACATGGGGCACGTTTCTGCACGGCATCTTTCAGAACGATGCCTTCAGACGGCAATGGCTGAACGATATCCGGACAAGCAAAGGGTGGGCTGCTCTGGAGGGAGAGGCCATCGGCATTCCGTTCCGGCGGCGCAGGGAAACGGCATTCGACCGGTTGGCCGAACATGCAAGGATGTGTCTGAACGTTCCGCTCATATACGATATAGCCGGATTGAGGAAGGAGTCGAGCCATTAATGCAACCATTTCGCATTGGTAACGAATATGTGTCTCGGCTATGCCCAGGCGTTCAACTATTATTGAAGGAAGACAGGATCGAGCTTCAGAGCCAGGAGCCGTTATATGCGCTTAGCAGCGCCGTATGGCCGGGAGGATTCTCGGAGGCGGATGCGATGGTGAACTGGAAGGTGCCGCTGACGTATCAATGCGACGATCCCGTACGGGATATACGCGAACAGTGCGTGCAATGGGGATACAATTCCGAGCGGACGGTCGGCTTCATTACGGCGGCCAAGCTGACACATGCTGCCGTGCAGGAATCTGAAGGGGATGGCTTCAAGCTGCTCTGCTGCACGACCTCGGGAACGAAGAATGCGGCAAGGGCGGGCTTGCCGAGAAAGACGTTCCCATCGTATATGCCCGGTACCATCAATACGATGATTGTTATTGATGGGGAGTTGTCCGAGTCTGCAATGGTGAACGCGGTCATTACTGCGACGGAAGCGAAGACGGCCGCCCTCCAGAAGCTGGGAATCGTCGAGCGGGCGAACGGGGAATCCGCGACTGGAACGACGACGGACGCCATTGCGATTGCCGTTACACAGAATATGAGCTGGGGAGTCAAGCACGTGTATGCCGGCTCAGCCACCTCGTTGGGCTGCACGCTTGCCGAGGCTGTCTACAGGTCTGTGTACGTGGCCTGCAAGACCCAGGACGAAGATTGAGTACTGGTAGCCAATCAGGCATGTTGGGAATCGGTGCAACTTTTCTGAATGTGTGACGTTTATAGGTTGACCGGTTTCTTATTGTCTTTTTGAGCATAATGATGATGCCGGATTGATATTGTAAACGATGAAAAGGGGCCAGATGAATGATTTCCACGAATCGCCGCAATAAGACGAAAGCGGCAGCAGCCATGCTGTCGCTCATGCTGTTGACCGCACCTCTCCAGGCGGCAGCCGAGCAGGAACAGGCCATTACTTCAGGAACTTCATACGTTGTATTTTATGTCGATCAACCGGAAGCTTTTTTGAACGGAGAGCAAGTGATGCTGGATTCGCCAGCCGTGATCAAGAAGGGACGCACGTACGTTCCTGCCAAATTTCTGGGCGACACCTTCGGCATGAAGGTGGAATGGGACGAAGAGACACGCACTATTCTCATGGAGACGCCCAGCCACATCATTACGCTGGACACCGAGAATAAGGAAGTATGGGTGAACGGGCTGCTGCATAATTTCGATGATGTCGCGATGCTGTCGAAGGGCAGGCTGCTGATCCAGTTGAGATGGCTGTCCGACTATATGGGCGCAACCTATACATACAACAACGAGCTTAGAAGGGTTGATGTTGTCTATGCGAAGAAGCCGGACGGCCTGTACGATCCCGACAAGAACAATTCCAAGCCTGTCGCCAAGTTCACCTTCGGCAAGAGCAGCTACCGGATCGGCGAACCGATCAAGTATATTAACCTGAGCTACGATCCCGATGCGGAAGGGCATCAGCAGGAATGGGAAGGGAAGGAAGAGGTGTTTTTCAAAGCCGGCACTTACCCTATTACGCTGAAGGTGAAGGACAAGCATGGTCATGAGAGTGCGCCGTATACGCGAAATCTTGTGATCGAGGATGAAGTGTATATGACCGAAGAGGAGTATCCCATCTATACGAAGCCGGTCGGCGGCTATTTGCCGATGGATTGGAGCACGCTGTACAGCCATTACTTCAACCTGCCTAGTCTGGAGAAGGAGATCGAGCTGGACAGATCCCGCACGATGCTTATGAGCGACAGTCCGGAGACATTCACGGAGACGGGCATTCTGTACCAGGATGTCATCAATGGCAAGGGAAGGCTCTACGCCGATCATCTGAACGGAACGAAGGAGAAGGTCGGATTCGCCATACTGGCCACGAATCAATCGGACAAGCCCGTTAAAGTTCGCACGACCAACAAGGGAGAAGTATATCCCTCCATCTACGCCCATCTGATCGGCAGTGAAGCGACTGTCGACTTCCTGATGGAGGACAAGGCGGACGAGACGATTGCCATACCCGCAGGCCAGACGTTCATCTACAAGCAGTTCCCCGACTTCTATCCCGGTCAAGGGGTCAATCTGCTGTACGATGTGGAGACGGATGGCGAGGTGCAATTCACGTTCGCCGCAGCGGATTCCGTATCGACGAAGATGCTGGATATGCGCAAGCTTCCCTTCAACGGTCATGTGCGAGGTACCTTCCAGATCGCCGGCTTTAATTGGGAGATGGATCTTACGGATGCCGGACTGAAGAAGCCTCATAAGCTTGTCATAGGGGACGGCAAGGAAGATCCGTTCCAGATGGGGTACGATCCCATTCGCGGCACTGAGGCCGTCTTATCCGGCAATTACGGAACGGTCTATCGCATTCACGCCGACAATCCGCGCAAGATGGCGATTATGGTGCTGGCCAAGGGCGGCGCGTTCAAAGGTCCGTTCAAGGTGAATGGGGAGATGGTCAAGGTTCCGGCGTCCGGCGTACTGACGGCGTTCGACGGCATGATTATGCTGGCGAAAACGACGGGCCGCGAGGAGAGTCTGGATATCTCGTTCAGTCCACCGGCAGGTTCCGCGTTCCCGATCAACTTGATCTTCTATCCGCTGGATGATCGTGTCGAGTAGTTAAGATTACCAGATTATTGCCGAAGGCATCGCTCCTGCAGCTGCTGCACTGGAGATGATGCCTTCTTGCGTATGGACGGAGAGTGTAGCCAGTTTCGGCGGACCGATAAATAATCAAGCCAATTGTGGTAAAATAGAGCTTACTGTGCCTAGGAAAGGACTGTACTGACGATGAAGAAGCAGCTGCCTATCGATCATGTGCTGCCGGAGCTGTTGGCAGCGTTGTCGAGCAGCAACAACGCCGTGCTGCTGGCAGAACCCGGGGCCGGCAAGACGACGCGCGTGCCGCTTGCGCTGCTGCAAGCGTCTTGGTTGAGAGGACAACGGATTATGATGCTGGAGCCAAGACGGCTTGCAGCGAGGGCGGCAGCGCAATATATGGCAAGAGAGCTGGGAGAGACGGTAGGAGAACGGGTCGGATACCGGGTTAGACTGGATACGAAGGTAGGCCCTCGCACTGTCATCGAAGTGGTAACCGAAGGTGTGCTGACCAGAATGCTGCAAGAGGATCAAGCGTTGGACGGTGTAGGGGTCATCTTGTTCGATGAATTCCATGAGCGGCATCTTCACGGCGATCTGGGTCTGGCCTTGGCCTTGCAGTCCCAGCAGCTGCTGCGCGAGGATCTGCGCCTGGTCGTGATGTCGGCGACACTGGAGGCCGAGCCCATCGCAGCCTTATTGCAGCATGCGCCAGTTATCCGATGCGAAGGACGATTGTTCCCGGTGAAGACGCATTATGTTGAAGGGGACAAAAAAACGCCTCTGGCATCCCGGATGGGCCGCTGCATTCAAAGCGCGTTAAACAGTCACGAAGGCGATGTATTGGCCTTTCTGCCCGGAGTGAGAGAAATCCGTCAAACCTCGCGCTGGCTGGCATCTGCCGGACTGCCGGCAAATGTTCAAATCAGGGAGCTGTATGGCAGCATGCCGCTTCAGCAGCAGGCGGAGGCGGTAGCTGTATGCATGGACGGCCGCCGAAAAGTAGTGCTCACTACATCTATTGCAGAGTCCAGCATCACGGTTGACGGAGTCACTGTCGTCATCGACAGCGGTCTGATGCGGGTGTCCCGCTTCTCGCCGAAGTCCGGCATGAGCGGGCTGGAGACGGTGTCCGTCTCCAAAGCGTCAGCCGATCAGCGTCGGGGCAGAGCCGGCAGGCTCATGCCGGGTACGTGCTACAGGTTATGGCGCGAAGAAGAACATCGCTATCTGGCGGATCAGAATGCTCCCGAGATGTTGTCCGCTGACCTGTCATCTCTTGCGCTGGAGCTGAGCATATGGGGAATTGCCAATCCCGCGGAGCTGGATTGGGTGACCCCGCCTCCCATGGCGGCCTATGGGCAAGCGGCAGATCTCCTGCAGCGGCTAGGTGCGATGAAAACGTCCGGTCAGCCGACGGCTGAAGGGAGACTTATCGCGCGGCTGGGGGTCCATCCTCGGCTAGGTGCGATGCTGCTGTCGGCCAAGTCGATTGACGATCTTCGCAGCGCTTGCGAGCTTGCAGCGTTGTTAAGCGACAGAGATATCTTGCCGCACGAGCGCAACGTCGATATGGAGCTCAGGCTGGACAAGCTTCGTCGCGACAGCAATCGCGATCCCGCCTTGCAGCGGATAACGGCTGCCGCCGGGCACCTGGAACGAATCGTGCTGGAAGCGGAGCGCATGAAGAAGGAACGGGACGGTCTTCGTTCCATCGGAGTGCTGCTGGCTGCAGCGTATCCCGATCGCATTGCGCAGCGGCGAAGCGACGGACGGCTGCTCCTGGCTGTCGGACGCGGAGCCGTGATGCCGGTCGAACAGCCCTTGTCCGCGTCGCCGTATGTTGTTGCTTGCGAATTGGATGATGCTGGAGCGGAAGGGCGTGTGCTGCTGGCAGCGGCATTGTCGCAAGAGGAGATCGATGCGGAGCTGACGGCTTATATTCGGGATTCAGAACATATGTATTGGGACGAGCAAGCTGCGGCCGTTCGCGCTAGCAGAAAGCGGATGCTCGGCGCAATCGTTCTATCCGAGCATCCGCTGAATCAGCCCGACCGGGATCGAATCTCGGAGGTGTTGCTTCATATCGTCCGTCAGAAGGGCTGGGGCTTCCTGCCGATGAAGGGGAAAGCGCAATCGCTGCTGGAGCGCATGCAGCTCATGGCTCGCAGCGGACGAACGGAATGGTCGCGCATGACACGCGAGGCGCTGCTGGCTTCGGCAGACGAATGGTTAAAGCCTCATCTGTACGGACTGAAGAGCAGGGCGGATCTGCAGCAGCTCAGAATGGCGGATCTGCTGAGCGGATTGCTGACATGGGAACATCGCAAAATGCTGGATGAACAAGCACCCACTCATCTGACAGCGCCAAGCGGCTCGCGTATCCCGATCGACTACAGCAATCCTGATCAGCCGGTTGTCGCTGTTCGGCTGCAGGAATTGTTCGGGATGACGGAAACTCCGAGGCTGGCGGGAGGAACAATTCCTCTGACAATCCATCTGCTGTCGCCTGCTCAGCGGCCTGTGCAGGTGACGAGCGATTTGAAGAGTTTTTGGTCGGACGCTTATTTCGAAGTCAAGAAGGATTTGAAGGGACGTTATCCGAAGCATTACTGGCCGGACAATCCTTTAACGGCTATTGCAACCAATCGCGCCAAGCCCCGGAAGTAACGGTCGAGTTGATTAAAACAACAAATCAGATGCGTTTGTATGAAAAATCGTACAAAGTGCTGGATTGGCGGGGCGGATGTGTGGCGTTTGTATGAAAAATCGTACAAAGT
This sequence comes from Paenibacillus sp. J5C2022, assembly GCF_025567625.1. Taxonomy (GTDB): domain Bacteria; phylum Bacillota; class Bacilli; order Paenibacillales; family Paenibacillaceae; genus Pristimantibacillus. The sequence goes on from NZ_JAOQJC010000001.1 coordinate 163,503, forward strand.
GCTGGGTAAGTGGAGTAGATGTGCTGCGTTTGTATGAAAATTCGTACAAAGTGCTGGATTGGTGGGGCGGATGTGCGGCGTTTGTATGAAAAATCGTACAAAGTGCTGGATTGGCGGGGCGGATGTGTGGCGTTTGTATGAAAAATCGTACAAAGCGCTGGATTGGTGGGGCGGATGTGCGGCGTTTGTATGAAAAATCGTAAAAAGTGCTGGGTAAGTGGAGTAGATGTGCTGCGTTTGTATGAAAAATCGTACAAAGTGCTGGGTTGGCGGGGCGGATGTGTGGCGTTTGTATGAAAAATCGTACAAAGTCCTGGGTTGGCGGGGCGGATGTGCTGCGTTTGTATGAAAAATCGTACAAAGTGCTGGGTTGGCGGGGCGGATGTGCTGCGTTTGTATGAAAAATCGTACAAAGTATTGGGTTGGCGGGGCGGATGTGCGGCGTTTGTATGAAAAATCGTACAAAGTGCTGGGTAAGTGGAGTAGATGTGCTGCGTTTGTATGAAAAATCGTACAAAGTGCTGGATTGGTGGGGCGGATGTGCGGCGTTTGTATGAAAAATCGTACAAAGTGCTGGGTAAGTGGAGTAGATGTGCTGCGTTTGTATGAAAAATCGTACAAAGCGCTGGATTGGTGGGGCGGATGTGCGGCGTTTGTATGAAAAATCGTACAAAATGTCGATACATGCGATGATGAGAATGGCGGTGAGGACTTGATCTATTATGTTATTATAGGCGCAATAGTTATATTGAACGTATATACCTTTCTGTTAATGGGCTGGGATAAGAAGAGCGCAAAACTCAAGCGAAGGCGCACCCCAGAGAAACGACTATTTCTTCTTAGCGCAGTCGGCGGTGCGGCAGGGACGCTGTGGGGGATGAAGGTGTGGCGACATAAGACGCAGCATCGCTCATTTACCGTGGGCATTCCGTTCCTCCTCGCGCTGCATTTGATCGTGGTTATTTTGATAACAGGCTATTGGGTGATGAGCTCGGGAGCACTGCAGCAATAGACAAGGCGATATCTGCGAACATTGGAGATACAATGGCGGAGTTGGGATGGCAATGTGAAAGTATGGAAAAGGGGAGTTTTTGAAGTAGAAAGCACTGAAAGAAGGAAGTTCTGAAAGATGGAAGGACTGAAAGAAGGAAGTTCTGAAAGATGGAAGGACTGAAAGAAGGAAGTTCTGAAAGAAGGAAGTTCTGAAAGAAGGAAGCACTGAAAGAAGGAAGTTCTGAAAGAAGGAAGTTCTGAAAGAAGGAAGTTCTGAAAGATGGAAGTTCTGAAAGAAGGAAGTTCTGAAAGAAGGAAGGACTGAAAGCTGGAAGCGCTGGAAGATGAAAACTCTGGAAGATGAAAATTCTGGAAGAAGGAAACACTGAAAAAGGAAGCTCATGAAATTTTGATCTTGCAAAAGTTTTCTTGTTGTGATATAGTAACTTTCCGTTTTTTTATCATGATTGCGAATATAAGCTGAGTCTCGGTTCGGAGACTCAGCCCTTTTTCGCTTGGAGGGATGACAGTGGGTTCGAAGGTTGCAAGTACGAGTGTACAACAGGATGAGGAGCTTCACCTGAAGAGAGCGCTGGAGTCAATCAACAACCAGCTGCAAGAGATCGGTCCCCGCTACACGGGCGACGACTTCACGGAGCAGATGCTGGACCTGCAACGCGAAGAACGCAAGCGAAGACTGGAAATCGCCCGGCGCGAGCCTTACTTCGGGCGTATGGACTTCCAGGAGTTCGGCATCGGCAGCGCTGGAGAGCGTCCCGTTGTTCCGCTGTATATCGGCAAGGCGGGCGTGGCGCGGGATAAGGCCGGCGGAGATCCCCTTGTCATCGATTGGCGGGCGCCTGTGGCAAGCATGTTCTATTCCTTCACGGGCGGGACGGAACCCGCTTCCTACGTATCGCCCGACGGGGAGATCAGCGGCGATATGTACTTGAAGAGGAATTTCGTCATCCGGCAAGGCGAGCTGATCCGTTATGTGGACAGCTATGTGCGAGGGCAGGAGGAAGGCGAATCGGTAACGGATGAATTCCTGCTGTATCGGCTTGGGGAGAACAAAGACAATAAGCTGCGGGATATCGTATCGACGATTCAGAGCGAACAGGACCGCATTATTCGCGGAGACAGGAACGGCGCACTGTTCATCCAGGGCGTGGCGGGAAGCGGCAAGACGACAGTCGCGCTGCATCGTCTGGCATTCCTGCTCTATCAATATGCGGAGCGGATTAAGGCGGAGCGCATGATTATCTTCGCTCCGAGCCGGATGTTCCTGGACTATATCTCCGGAGTGCTTCCGGAGCTCGGTGTAGGGGACATCGGGCAGACGACCTACCACGAATGGGCGATAGAGCTGTTAGAGCACGATGTGAAGTTGACTGATCCGTCGGAGACGCTTGCTTACTGGTTCGAACAGAAGCGCGGGGCGGAGGATTGGCTTCAAGCAACAGGAAGATGGAAAGGAAGCCTTTCGTTCAAAGAATCGCTGGATGCGGCAATCGGCAAGCTGGAGGAAAGCGTCGTGCCGGAGGTGTCCTTCTTCCCTGTAGATGGCTTGGAACTGCCGCCAGCTCAGCTTCAGCAGTGGTATGAGATCGATTACGGCGACGAGCCGCTAATGGTGAAGCGCGACCGGCTGGAAAGCCGGATTCGGCGTTGGTTCCAGTCGGAGCTGAAGTACAGGGGCGTGCAGGACAAGAAGGTGATGGCGAAAGCCAAAACAAGGCTGAATGCTTATCTTAAGAAGCTTCCTTCCTATTCGGCGAAGCAGCTCTACCTGGCCATGTTCAGAGGCAAGGAAGCGCTGAACGACGTTCCTCAAGCTGCCGCGAAGGAAACGGCGGCAAGGCTGAGGGACGGCTATGCCGCGGCAGAGGATATGGCGGCGCTCGTCTATATCCACTTAAGGCTGTACGGACTGAAGTCTCCTCCGCTCGATCACATCGTCATCGACGAAGCGCAGGATTACTCGCCGTTGCAGCTTGAGACGCTGCGCATGTGTCAGAGGACGACGTCCATGACGATATTGGGCGATTTGCAGCAGGGTATTCACGGCTATTCAGGCATTCATAGCTGGAAGGAGCTGACCGACTTATTCCCGGAAGATGCTGCAAGCTTCTTCGAACTGAATCGAAGCTATCGCTCCACGATGGAGATTATCGGCTTCGCCAATTACATTCTGGGCGAGATGGAAGGGGAAGTGAAGGCGGCCGTTCCCGTCTTCCGCAGCGGCGATCCCGTCGAGCTGCTGCCGGCAAGCGAAGCTGAGTGGCTGAGCGAGCTTGCTGCGACGGCAAGCCGGTGGCAAGAGCGAAGCGATTACGATACGATTGCCGTTATCGGCCGCACCGCGGCAGAGTGCGATTCCATTCATCGTTACTTCATGCAGACAGGATTGTCCGCTTCGCTCGTGGAGAGCAAGCAGCCGAGCTACGGCGGGGGGCTGTCCGTTGTACCCGTCTACCTGTCGAAAGGGCTGGAATTCGACGCCGTCCTGATTGCGGACGCGGGCGATCAGGCATACAGTCAGCAGGACGCCAAGCTGCTTTATGTCGGCTGCACCCGGGCGCTGCATAAGCTGAAGCTGTTGTATCGAGGCGAGCTTTCACCGCTGCTTCGAGAGGCTGATCGGATTGAAGCGGCTGCGCAGGACTAGGGCGGAATACGGCAGGATGGCCGAAGCGGCGGTATCCTGCCGCGCCGAACCTGTGATATGATGCTAGGGAGACTTAAACGGAAGGTTGGAGATTGTTCTGGCTTTGGAATTTATGATGGAGTACTTATCTTTTTTTGTCATACAGACTGACGGCGCCGAGGATTCCCCTTCCGCGGTCAAGCGATTCAAACACTTCGCGACTCTGGATGGGGACGAATACGAGGATAGCGAGCTGAAGTCCTTCCTCGACGGTGAATTCTCGCGTATTGTGAAGCGCAAGGCGGAGCGGAACCCCAATACCGCCAATCCGCCGACGAAGGTAGGGCGCTTCATGGTGGAGCCGGGGTACGAGCTGGGCAGCAATGGCAACTACAGCCTGTTCCAGAGATTGAGAGAGGCCGACAGCAAGGAGCGTTACCTGGGCATTGCTGACGAGCTTGTGCACATCTATCTGGATACGAGCGCCGTTCGAGGCGGCGCGTTCATCATCGCGAGATCGAAGCTGAATACATTCTTCGACGAGCCGTTCCTGTTCCTGCTGAAATGCGACTTCGAGCCGAAGATAGCGCGCATAGCGGATGAGAGAAGTCTTATCTCACATGTCGAGATGGCGATCAGCGCTAGGGGAATGAAGTCGATTCAATATCCGCACATGCCCGAGGAAGGCGTGCTGGAGCCATGGGAGCTGAAAATTCATCAGGCGTCTCACGCCCGCTACTTCGAGGACTTCCTGAAATTCGTATCTTATGAAAAGCCGCTGCCCGAGGTGATGGGCGAGCAGGTTGTGGAGATGGCCCATCAATTCATCGCAGACAGGTGGCAAGAGGAAGCGAGCACCGAGCGCAGCGAGGCGGAGAATGCGGTGGAAGTATGGGCGGCAAGCGAGAAGCGGGAGCTGCAGGAGTGGTGGCCGCAGGAGCAGGTGCAGATCGCGGCGTCCGCACTGGTGGAGCAGAAGCCGGATCTTCCGTTCACGTTCAAGCTGGACGAGGTGACGGTGAAGGGACTGCTCTCCCACTTCGGCTCCTCGATCCACATCGCCCGCCATAACGGCCGCTATGTCGTTGTAATTGAAGGGGGAGCGTTCCAGTTCGAGAAGGGCATGTCGCCGGTAGAGCTGCTGCAGCCGCAGGAGCTGGCGGATATTCTTCCCGTGATCGGCACTTCGACGCCGGATCGGGAACCGGCTGCAGACGCAGCGGATGCTCCAACTGCCAATGCAGACGATGTGCCTTGGTAATTGGTTGCGGATTGGCGAGTATGACTTGAGGGCTAGAGGGATAGGCTGAACTAAGGGGACAGGAGAAGATATGATCCGTCTCTGAAGGGAGCTATTCGCGCTTATGGCGATCAAGTTGTTATTGTTCATTGTTCTGCTTGCTCTTACAGCATTTTTCGTAGCGACCGAATTCGCAATTATTCGTATGCGCGCAAGCCGCGTCCAGCAGCTGGTCGCGGAAGGCGCTCGCAATGCCCGAGCCGTCGAGAAGGTTACAAGCCATCTAGACGGCTATTTGTCTGCGTGCCAGCTGGGTATTACAATTACGGCGCTGGGGTTGGGCTGGCTGGGCGAGCCGACGGTGGAGCAGATGCTGCATCCGTTGCTGCAGCATCTTCAGCTGGGACAGGAGACGGAGAAGATATTTACCTTTCTCGTTTCTTTCCTGCTCGTTACCTATTTGCATGTTGTGCTGGGAGAACTGGCTCCGAAGACGATAGCCATCATCCGTCCGGAATGGGTGTCCAAGCTGACGGCCAAGCCGATCATATTTTTTTATCGGGTGATGTATCCATTCATCTGGCTGTTGAACGGCTCTGCGAACCGGCTTGTCCGGCTGGCTGGCTTCCAGCGGGTATCCGAGCATGAGGCGCATACCGAGGAGGAGATTCGGACGATCTTGTCCGAGAGCTATGAGAGCGGTCAAATCAACCGCAGCGAATACGGATACGTCAATCGCATCTTCGCATTCGATGAGCGTCTGGCAAGGGAAGTGATGGTACCCCGCACGGATATGGTCTGCCTCTACGTGGAGCATACGCGGGAGCAGAATATCGCGATTATGAGGGAGGAGCAATATACGCGATTCCCGGTTGCCAGAGGCGACAAGGACAACATCGTCGGGATACTGAATACGAAGCGATTCTTCTTGTACGACGGAGAATTGGACCACGATGTACGCGAACTGCTGCAGCCCGCCTTGTCAATGCCGGAGGTGATGCCGATCAACAAGCTTCTGAAGCATATGCAACAGGAAGGTCTGCATATGGTCATTCTGCTGGACGAATACGGGGGGACGTCAGGCTTGTTGACGCTGGAGGATATTATTGAAGAAATTGTAGGGGAAATAAGAGACGAATTCGACGAAGACGAGGAGCGGGAAATCCAGCGTGTTCAACAGCAGCAATATATTGTGAACGGGAAAGCGTTGATCGCCGACGTGAACGAGGTGTCCGGCTTGCATCTTCCCAATGATGAAGCGGATACGATCGGCGGCTGGCTGTACCATCAACAGCCCGAGTTGCCGGAAGGCGGCACATGGCGTTATGATGGAGCCCGGTTTACCATATTGGACCGTGACGCGCACCGCATTCGCCGAATCGAAATTTTCACCGATTCTGCAGAAACTGAAATGAGTGAATACGGACATGCATAAGCTTGTATAGAGACTTGGCTGTACGGGCGAAGGAGTGTATGCCGATGCAAGATTTGATTCATGCCATTGTGATGGGAATTGTGGAGGGACTAACGGAGTTTTTACCGGTATCGTCAACCGGACATCTTATTCTGACGGGAGAGCTGCTTGGGTTCCAGGGCGAACGCGCCAAGACGTTCGAGGTCGTCATTCAATTCGGAGCGGTGCTTGCCGTTCTCGTCCTGTATTGGCGAAGATTCCTGAAGCTGTTGAACTTCAGAATCGGCAAGGGAAGCGGGCTGAATGCTTTGCATGTGGCGCTGGCGATGCTGCCGGCAAGTGCGGTAGCCGTCCTGTTGCATCGCATCATCAAGGAATTTCTGTTCGGACCGCAGACTGTACTAATAGGACTTGTAGCAGGCGGCTTGCTTATGATTGCTGCGGATCGAAGCAAGCGGAAGATTGTCGCGGAAGAACTGGACGATATCACGTATGCGCAGGCATTCGTCATCGGCTGCTTCCAGATGCTGGCGCTGTGGCCCGGTTTCTCGCGTTCCGGCTCGACCATATCGGGGGGCATACTGGCGGGCACGAGCCAGAAGGCAGCCGCCGAATTTACGTTTATCGTATCTGTTCCGATTATGGCAGGAGCCAGCATGGTCGATTTGCTAGGCAGCAAGGAATATTTGGTGAAGGAAGATGTGCTTCTCTTTCTGATTGGACTGCTCGCCGCTTTCATCGTAGCCATGATTGCCGTCGTCACGTTCATCAACCTGATGAAGCGGCTTCGCTTATCGTATTTTGCTTATTACCGCTTCGGCCTTGCGCTCCTGTTCTTCTTCCTCATGATGTGACGCTGTACGATGCGCGACGCGAGCAACACCTGTAAAGGCATTCCCCGGCTTGTTCAGGACGAATTTTCACACGGGAAATGCCTTTTGCGATTTACACTTCATGCGACAGAAGCTTCTTGTCCAGTACGAAAGGGCCGAAGGGCAGGAAGGCCGCAATGATCGCGAGGGAAATTTTGCTAAGGGACCAGCGATGCACGATGGTCACATGAGCGACTGCCAGCATATACAAGATGAAAAGAACGCCGTGCAGAGCACCTACCACCGTTACGGCTTCGTGAATATGGGCCCAATACTTCAGTGGCATTGCAATTAATAACAGAACAAGAAAAGACAGTCCCTCAAAAAAACCGATAAAACGAAGTCTTGCCAGCGGTGATTTCAACATGAATGTTCCTCCTGGTACTTATAATGGTATGAATTATTGGCGAGGAGCGAGTCCACGCCATAATAATTGTACGATTTCTTCAGCGGATTGATCCACTGATTTCCGTTCGTTGATCACTTCCTTGCGGTTGCGGACAGTCAGCAAGGCAGTATAGACATGTGACAGCAACTTGGGGTCGCAAGGCGCTATCTCGCCTTCATCGATCGCCCGCCGGAATACCTCCTCCAACAGGGTATGGAGCGATTGTTCGGCAGCACGAATGTTGCACACTTGCTCCTCCGTCAATTCCGTTGAAGCTTCTCTCATCATAGACTCGAATTCGATATGTGCATTGGACATGAAGCGCTGCGCAACCGTAAGAAGCCGATCCTGAAGCGAGCCCGGACCGCTCATAATCGCGGCCGTCTGATCATGGGCGATCTTCAGTACGAGCAGCAGGCATTCCGTGAACAATACAGCTTTATTATTGAAGTAATAGTAGACGCTCGCTTTCGTCAGGCCGCAAGCTTTGGCGACTGCGACCAGCGACACCTTCTCATAGCCGTGCTCCATGAACAGATAGGATGCGGTACGCAATATTTGGGTCATCGTATGCGACGAGCCCGAAGCTTTGGGGCGTCCCGGTTTTCGCTTGTGTTGCTCTTGTTGCATCAATTGAACCTCCATTCATTAAAAGGACACAAATTCGCAGTTGATTAATTAACCTTCCGGTATATATAATTAAACTGTCTCATGTAGTTATTGTATAGGAAAATGTTAATGATGTGAAATGGAGGATGATCATGATGTTGGAACGCATAGGCGGATGGATAACCGGACCGAAGGGGCGATGGGTTACCTTTCTCGTATGGATTGCAGCGGCAGTTCTGTTAACGCTGACTTTGCCCGCAGTGGGGGATGAGGAGAAGAACAACGCTCCAAACCTGTTGCCTGACAGTCCTTCCGTCGTCGCGGACGAATTGATGAACCGTTATTTCCCGGATGCATCAGGTGTTCCGGCACTGCTCGTCTGGCATCGCGCCGATGGCTTGACGGAGAAAGATTACAGCGATATGCAGCAGTTGACGGCAAGGCTGGCGAATGAGCCGCTGGAAGCGCAAGGAGAGTTGATTCCGCTTGATCGAATGCCGTTGCCGGCGCTCATCTCGCTTGCTTCCGAGGACGGGACCACCTTTGTGCAGCCGATCGCCTTCCGCGAAGGAACGGATACCGAGATCTTAAAGCATAATTTAGAGAAACTCCAGAATATGGTGAGGGAAATTGCGGGGCACGATCCGTTCGCGCAGGACATTGGGGACGGCAGCCAATTAAGCATCAGAATTAGCGGACCTGTCGGCATCTTCGTCGATGCGACCGATCTGTTCAAAAATGCCGATTTTGTTCTTCTTATGGCAACCGTTATCCTTGTGCTCGTGTTGCTGCTCCTCATCTACCGATCTCCCATTCTGGCGATCATCCCGCTGATCGGTGTCGGATTCGCCTATATGGTAACGAGCCCGCTGCTTGGCGCGATGGCGAGCGAAGGTTGGATTATCGTCGATTCGCAAGCGATAGCGATCATGACAGTGCTGTTATTCGGCGCCGGTACCGATTACTGTCTCTTCTTCATTACCAGATTCAGGCAGGAGCTGACTTTGGTGGAGAGCCGCAGAGAGGCGCTGCGCCGTTCCTTCAAAGGGGCCTCCGGAGCGATTGCGATGAGCGGCTTCACGGTTGTGTTATCCTTGCTTGCATTGCTAGCCGCCCATTACGGTGCCTATGACCGGTTCGCGGTACCGTTCAGCTTGTCCATTCTCATCATGGGCATTGCAAGCTTGACGCTTGTACCGGCGCTATTGGCCATAATCGGCCGCGCTTCTTTCTTCCCGTTCATTCCGCGCACGGAAGCGGAAGCCGGACGGAGAGCGGCGCAGCGGGGCCAATCGTATCGCCGGCCCGATCCGGAGAAGAAGCTGGGGACGAAGATAGGCAAGCTCGTCGTGACGAGGCCATGGGCTGTCATCGCTGCGACTGTCGTGCTGCTGGGCATCTTGGCCGGGTTCGTACCGGGCATCAAATATTCCTACGACTTGTTGTCTGGTTTCCCGGAGGATATGCCTTCACGACAAGGATTCGCTACGATAGGAGAAGCCTTCCCGCAAGGCGAGTTAGCGCCTGTAACGGTAATGGTGAAGTCGGAAGCCAGTAGAGAGAAAGTGGCTGATGCGTTGCGTGGCATGCCGCTTGTGGCTGAAGCGGATGATGCGGTTCAGAGCGGTGTGGATGAAGCTTACGCATCCTATCGCGTCATTCTGGACACCAATCCTTATTCTCTGGAAGCGATGGAGACGATTCCGAAGCTTAGAGCGGCAGCCTCCGAAGCGTTGGGACAAGGCGGTGCGGAAGACGCTGCCGACCTGGTGTGGATCGCAGGCGCTACCGCGCAGCAATACGACGACAAGGCGCTCCAGGATCGGGATAATGCAGTAATCATTCCGCTCGTCATCGGACTCATCATGCTGTTGCTGCTTCTGTACTTACGCTCTGTGACAGCAACGCTGTACTTGGTAGCGACGGTGCTGTTGTCTTATGCGGCCGCACTCGGACTTGGCTGGATTATTCTCCATCATCTAATGGGCTTCGACAGCATTCAAGGATCGATTCCGCTGTATGCCTTCGTATTTCTTATAGCGCTGGGCGAGGATTACAACATCTTCATGATCTCAAGCATATGGCAGAAGAGGAAGCGGATGCCGCTGCTGCAAGCCATCAAGGAAGGAGTTAGCGATACAGGCGGGGTTATCACTTCCGCCGGGCTGATTCTTGCCGCCACCTTCGCTGTGCTTGCGACGCTTCCGCTGCAGGTGCTGGTGCAGTTCGGACTCATTACTGCGATTGGCGTGCTGATGGATACATTCATCGTAAGGCCATTCCTTGTTCCTGCAATTACCGCCGTGCTGGGCAGATGGGCGTTCTGGCCGGCGAAGGAGAAGAAAGTGGATTCTGCGGCAAGGGCTGAAGCAGCGGAGCGATAAACTGCAACATTATCCCATTGCGCATCGTTAATAAGATGCAGTGAGACATATCGTAACAAAGCGTAATGGGGGATGCAGTGAATATGAGAAAATTGCGTTGGTTACCGGTGCTGTTGGCTATCGTGCTGTTGACCGGGAGCTTCGCCTTCCGCTCGGATCGCGCGTATGCATGCAGCTGCGCTATGCCGGAAAGCGTGGAGAAAGCCAAAAACAAAAGCCATGCGGTGTTCGAAGGGACCGTAACGGAAAGGAAGGAAAAAGGCGGACTGTTCACCAAGTCTTCGGCCGATCCTGTGGAATATAGGTTCCGGGTCCATCGGGTATGGAAGGGAAAAGTAGCTTCTTCAATTAAGGTCGTATCCAGCGCCGACGAGGCTTCATGCGGATTTCAGTTCGAAGACGGCCTTAAATATGTGGTGTTCGCTTATACGACCGGCGATCAACTGGAAGTCAGCTTGTGCAGCAGAACGGCGAAAGCGAGTGACGCTTCCGCCGTCATTGGCGAGCTGGAGCAGTTGGGTCACAGCTCCGTTCCGCCGGTGCCACAGGCCGGAGAAGCTTCGGGCAAATCAAGTCTGTGGTGGATCGCCGCCATCACGCTTCTGGCAGCAGCAATATTCTTCTTGCTTGTAATGACGATTCGCAGAAGAAAGATCAGATGAGGAAGATGGCCACAATCGTCGTAACTGCAAGACCGATAATGACCGGCTTCAGATTGCGTCTGGCCAGTTCGAACGGACTGACCCCGCATATGGCAGCTGCCGGTATGAGCGCCCATGGGATAATCGTGCCGCCGCCTACCCATATAGCGGCTACTTGGCCTAGCGCCGTGAGCGTGTCGATACCGGAGCCGATCGCATGGCCGAACAGCTGAGCGATGGAGCCGGCAAGCGAGATGCCAGAGAAGCCGGAGCCGTCGAGCCCCGTAATGGCGCCGACCACTGTCAACGTTACGGCGCTGACAACATCGTTGACAGGTACGGCATGGGCAAGACCGACGCCCAGGTCGTTCACGATGCCGCCGGATGACTGGGGAAGCTGCTCTCCGAAGAGCGAGAAGAAGCCGGCATCGCCCAGATAGAAGAAGGCGGCGATCGGAATGACCGGACCGAATACCCGGAATCCGAACAGGAAGCCTTCGATCAGATACGCGGTCGTTCGCTCCAAGCCACGACCGCGGTGGGTCAGCATCGTGACAAGCAGCATGATGATAATTGCCGTTCCCCCGATGAGGGCGGTAGCGTCTCCGCCTTGCAGATTCAGCGCAAGCATGAGCGCGACATCGGCTGCGAACAGGATGGGAATGAGGACGGCGAGCAGACGCTTCGTAGCGAGAGACAGATGATCGGCCGCATCATCGTCACTGCCTTGGCTGGACGCAGCGCCAGTGAGCGGACGGGTATCTTCCACGAGTCCGTCCCGCCATCGTCCCAGCCGTTGATCCCGCTTCATCATCCAGTAAGCTGCGATGGTCGTGACGACTCCCATAACGATGACAAGCGGTATGCTTGCCGTCATGACATCGCTGACTGCGATGCCGGCGGCGTCCGCAGTAAGCTTGGGTGCCCCTTGAATAATGAAATCGCTGGAAAGCGCAATGCCATGGCCGAACAGGTTCATGGCTACTGCCGCTCCCAGAGCCGGTAGTCCGACCCTTACCGCAACCGGCAGAAGCACCGCGCCAATGAGCGCGACGGCAGGAGAAGGCCAGAAAAACCAGGAAACGATCATCATGATGATGCCGATTCCCCAAAAAGCCAATGAAGGCGTTCTCAAAAATCGGGTGAAGGGGCTGATCATAATCTCGTTAATGCCCGTACGGATCAATATCCGGCTTAATGCAACAATGATGGAAATGATCAGAATCGTGCTGATCAGCTCCTTAATCGCATAGATAAAGCTATCGAATATGCCGCTGACGGACCCTTCTATGGATGTCGTGGCGAGCAGGCCGATGCCAAATATCCCTGCGATACAGATAAGCGTCGTATCGCGGCGCATAATCATAAAACCGATAATCAATAAAATAAAGGATAAATAGACCCAGTGCAAAGCTGTCAATTCCAGTGTCATACAAATACTCCTCTCACAGCATAGACGGCTGTCACGCATCATGGCCGTATTGCAGTCTATGCAGCTGTGCGGGCATGGGTTCGGCAGGAGCGGATACGGGGGGGGGGGGCGAAGGGCCGCTTAGTGGCAGCATTGCTTGTATTGCCCAAAGGCTCCCGTTATACTTAAGTACAGAAGATGGAGCAAGAAGGAGTGACGCGCATGAAAATAGAAATCGTAGAAGCATCATTGCGCCATAGCGAAGAAGACGGATATATCGGCAAGCTGATTCTTGCCGTAGAGGGACACAGCCAGGATTATGAGATGACGCTGCATAGCAAGAAGGGACGGGACTGGGGGTACGGCTTGTTCTTCCGGGAAGGTTCCGGCGATGAAGAGCAGCTGCTGGCTTTGGAGGATGAGATCGAGGAGAACGATGATTTGTTCTACCGTCTCGTTGGCGCGGTCAAGGAGATGAGTCCCGCATAGATCGCTGTGAACACGAATAAGCACATTCCACCATAGTGGCGGAATGTGCTTCGTCTTACAAGCTACAACTCTTCCTCAATCGCTTCGACCTTCTTCCGATGCTGCAAGATGCGGTATGCGCCGTAGCCGACTGCTGCCACGGAGAGCCCGATTACAATCCACAGCCCGTATTGATAGATCATATCGGCAATCTTCTCGACGGAATCTCCGACGAATGTACCGATAATAAAATAGAGCAGTGTCCATACGAACGCCGTCGGATAAGCGAACAGGATGAAACGTCCGAACTTCATGCGGTTCATTCCCATGACATATGGCGTCGCGTGGCGCAAGAAAGGCAGCCAGATGCTCATGCATATCGCATAGCTTCCGAATCGTTCGCCCAACTCCTCCGACTTCACGACAACTTTGCCGATGTTGTTCTTGCTTCGAAACCAATCTGACAGCTTGCTTCCGGCGAATCGTCCAACGCTGTAACTGAAGGTCATGGCGGAACAAATTCCGAGGCAGGTCATGGTAAAAGCGGGGATCGGCGCTAGAATGCCGGATGCGGCAAGAGCGCCTCCAGTCATGACAACCGCTTCATTCGGAATCGGCAGACCGATTAGACCGAGACATAGGACCAAGAAAAGCGCAGCATAGCCGACGCGCTCGATAATTTCCATCAAGAGGTCATAAGCCATTATTAGTTCCATCCCATTCATATTGGTAATTTGAACACTCTGCGAGCCATGACGGATACTACGAACCGTTCGAATAAAGGTTTCATATTTTTAACCAATTCGTAACTATTTTCGCAATCCGTTCCGATATAATGAGTGCTGCTAAAGGAATATCGGAGGTGTGGAGCGAGATGGCAGTTTTCCAAGATAAAGTTCAACTATTGCGCGATATAGAATCGATCACTTATACATACTGCTTGAGACTGTTGGCGGAGGAGCCGACAGCAGCTGCTGCTGCCCAGAAGGTGTTATGCCATTTGTTCCAGGACTGCGAGTTCTGGCGAATGAATGACGGAGAACGTCAACGCTATATTTTGAAGAAGTGCTTTCAATTGATTTCACAGCAAATGTGCAAGGAACCGCAGCTAGCTTAGCCGTTTCCTGAAGCGTTTGCCTATGCCTAAAGGAGATAGCTATGCAAAACTTTCATTCCAGAAGAAACATTACGATTGCGCTATTCGTTGTCACTTTTCTCGCCGCAATCGAAGGCACTATCGTAGGTACGGCTATGCCCAGCATTACGAAGGAGCTGCAAGGCGTTCAGCAGTACAGCTGGATTATTTCCATCTATTTGCTGGCGGTCGTTATTACAACACCGATATACGGCAAGTTAGCCGATCTGTATGGCCGCAAAAAGATTTTAATCGCCGGTGCGGTCATTTTTTTATTGGGCTCGATGCTGTCGGGCATTGCCGGCTCCATGGATCAGCTCATTTGGTTCCGGGCATTGCAGGGACTGGGAGCCGGCGCTTTGACGACGTTGCCCTATACGATAATCGGGGATATGTATGACTTTGAGCAGCGTGCCAAGGTGCAAGGATGGCTGGCAAGCATATGGGGGATTGCCGGCATTACAGGTCCGTTATTTGGCGGCTTGCTCGTCGATTTTGTGTCGTGGCGGGCTATATTTTATATGAACTTGCCGTTCGGCATCGTTGCGCTGTATTTGCTATCTGTATCCATGAAGAGCGTAACGGAGAGGAAGAAGCGATATATCGATTATCCCGGCATTATTGCGTTCACAATCGGGATGTACGCATTTTTATACGCTATGTCTCTTCTGAGGGGCGAAGAGGGGGGAGCGGCTTCCGTTGTCGAGATCGGGTTGTGGTTTGCCGGCTCTGCCTTATCTCTCGTGTTGTTCGCATGGATTGAACGACGTTCGCCGGAGCCGATCATTCCAATCCAACTGTTCCGTCATTCCGTCATCAATATGGCGAATGCCAGCGGGTTCGTGCTCTGTGTCATCATGGTCGTTATCGTATTCTACGTTCCGCTGTGGATACAAGGTGTAGGAGGGAAGAGCGCGACATATTCCGGCATTGCCATGATACCGTTGTCAATTACTTGGCCGCTGGGGTCGATATTGGCGGGCAATTACATATCCCGGCTCGGACTGAAGCGAATTTGTCTGGCTGCCGCATGCCTGCTCCTTCTTGGTACGATCGGGTTCACCTTCATACACGCTTCTTCCCCGATCCTGGTAATCGTGCTCTGCACTGCCGTCGTAGGACTGTCCTTCGGGCTTATCTTCACTTCGTTGACAGTTGCCGTAACCTCTGCAGTCGGATGGGAGATGCGCGGAGCCGCGACCGCCGGACATAACTTCGTTCGAACGCTTGGTCAGACGATAGGCATTACCTTGTTCGGCCTGCTGCTGCATACCGGCCAGGCTAACCGTATCGAGCCTCAAGTGTTGGAAGAGAGTCTGCACGGCATTTTCCTCTGGGTAGCGGGATTATCGGTGGCGATTATGCTGCTTGCGACGCTGATGCCCAACATCCGGCGCGACGAGCATAATGACACCCATGAGAACGAGCGTCCGATCGGCGAGAATGCGGCGGGGACGGGCAAGGCACACTAACGCAATGAACAATATACAAGCAATCAGACACACTCTCTGGAGAGAGTGGGGGATAACCAGCGTTATCGTGATGAAAGCCAATGCATCGATGGAGGAATGGCATGCTGAGGAAGAAGAGGCGCTGCATCCCATCTATTCCTGCACGAAGAGCGTACTGTCTGCGCTTATCGGTATCGCAATCGATGAAGGATTAATCGGAAGCGTCACGCAGCCACTCAGCGACTTCCGACTGGCGGACAGCGGGAACGCCTCCTGGAGCGGCAAGGTAACCATCGAGCATCTGTTAACGATGACGCCCGGATTCCGATGGCCGGACTTCGACAAGCCTTACCGGGCGCTTAGGGCTGCCGCCGATCCCGTACGCTTCGTGCTGGAGCAACCACTTGCTCATGTTCCCGGTGAAGCGTTCACCTACAATTCGGGTGCTTCGCATCTGTTGTCCGCCTTGATCAGCGAGGTGACGGGAACTACCGCGATGCTGTACGGGAAGGCAAGGCTCTTCGAACCGCTAGGGTTCAGCGCTTTAGTATGGAGCGAGAAGAACGGGATCAGTGAAGGCGGAACCGGGATGTCGCTGCGGAGCCGAGATATGGCCTTGTTCGGCGCTTTATATATGAACAAGGGGCAGTGGGGCGGGAGGCGGCTTCTGTCCGAGCGGTGGATTGAGGCTTCCACTACAATGCGGCACAAGGGATTGCTGCATTACAAGCCTCCCATATACGGCGGTTATGGCTACCATTGGTGGTGCTCGCCGTCTGCGAGCAACGGATTCGCCGATGCATACTTCGCATTCGGTCATGGCGGCCAATATATTATGGTTATGCCCGATCAGGAGCTGGTCGTCGTCGTGAGGAAGAAGGTGACGAGGCGGAATGATGCCGTCTATTCCCGCAAGGTCATCTTCGAGCATATCGTGCCTGCTTTCATATAGAAGCAACAGACGAACAACCGTATCAGACGAGACAATCGCTGCTGCGGTTGTTCGCATTGGCTGGTTGACAGCCGCGAATTGGCTGTTTCATACGGCGTTCGGCTGCAGTAGAATATAGCTACAATAATAGTAAAGCATATGCAAGCACTGAAGGTGCGTACTTTCGTTCGGACAGGATGTGGCAGGCGATGAATATTAGTATGAACCGGGAGTTATCGGTCCCGATCTATCAACAAATAAAGATGCAGATTCAATCGCAAATATGGAACGGATCGCTGCAAGCGGGCTCCAAGCTGCCCCCTGAGCGAAAACTGGCCGAGCAGCTCGGCGTTAACCGTTCAACGGTACTGCGCGCGTATCAGGAATTAAAGGCGGAAGGCTGGGTGAACGCTGTAGTCGGAAGAGGAACGATCGTGGAAGAGCGCTCGGAATGGAGCAAAGCGCTGCAGCGCTCCAGGCTGCATTCGGCTTCGGTCGTCCCGCAAGCATTCCTGCGCAATCCGCCGCTCGAGAGGGATCTGATCAAGGAGCTGCTAAGCATGCCTGCCGGTCCTGATCATTATTCATTCGCGCTGGGCAAGCCCGCAGCGGCCTGCATGCCTGTAGAACGGCTTCAATCGCATCTCGCTGGCATCACGACGGAGCAAGGGCATCGCTTATTCCAGCATTGTCCGACACATGGGTACGCACCGCTCAGGGAGACAGTATCGAAGTGGATGCAGGGAAGAGGAGCTGCTGATGCAGCTGTGGAAGAGGTATTGATCGTATCCGGAGCGCAGCAAGGGCTCGACCTTGTAGCGAGGGTGATGATCGAGCAGGGGGACATCGTGTTCGTGGAGGAGCCTACTTACTTCTCCGCCGTTCAGCTGTTCCGGTTATACGGGGCACGAATTATGACGATGCCATCCGATGGCAGGGGCGGGCTTCAGCTTGACTTCCTGGAAGCGATGCTGATGAAGCATGCGCCGAAATTCATCTATGTACAGCCGACCTTCCAGAATCCGACCGGTCGCGTGTTGTCCTTCCAGCAGCGTAAGGGGCTGATGGAGCTGGCAGAGCGGTACGGCACTTATATCGTAGAGGAAGATCCATACTATGAGCTTCGTTACAGCGGGGAGACGATTCCGGCGCTGAAATCGATGGATGCAGCGGGTCAGGTCATCTATATCGGCAGCTATTCCAAGCTGCTGTCTCCCGGGCTACGTGTCGGATGGGTGTACGCGCCTGCGGAAATAACGGATGCGATGGCCCGATGGAAGCAGTATATGGATCTGCATTCCAGCCCGATTAATCAGGCACTGATCGATTCCTTTATACGCTCAGGCGATATGGAGCGGCATCTGGCGATGTGCCGCCAATATTACAAGCGGAATCGCGATGATATGGCGGTATTCCTGCAAGCTTATGAGCGCTACGGCTGGTCGTTCAGACTGCCGGAGGGAGGCTTCTTCTTATGGCTGAGACTTCCGGAGGAGCTGTCTGCCACTGTGCTGCTGCTTCGGGCTATGGAGAAGGAGGTTTCCTTCGCACCCGGCGCCTACTTCTCGTTCGACGGAAGGCAAGAGTACCGCTCATGCATCCGGTTGAACTTCTCCTGGCCTCTCCGCTCGCAGATGGAGGAAGGGCTGGCCAGGCTTCATGCCCTATCAAGCGGCATGCTGGAGGAACAGAGAGGGAGCGCAAGGCCGGGAAGATCTTATCATTTACCGTTCGTATAGTAGACAATTATCGAATCGAATTGGAGGAAGTGCAGATGCTGCATATATTGGCAGATCGTATGGAAGGCATGAAAGCATCAGAAATCCGGGAGCTGCTCAAGCTTACCGAGCAGCCGGGCATGATCTCCTTCGCTGGAGGTCTGCCGGACAGCGCGTTATTCCCGCTTGCGGAAATAGCCAAGGCAAGAGATGCCGTTCTAAGCCAGCAAGCGAAGGAAGCGCTGCAGTATTCCGTAACGGAAGGTTATGCGCCGCTGAGAGATTGGATTGCGGATCGAATGAACCGGAAGCATGGCACGGCAATGGACAGGGAGCATGTGCTCATCACGAACGGATCACAGCAGGGCCTGGATCTCTCCGGCAAGCTGTTCCTGAACAAGGGAGACGTCGTGCTATGCGAGAGTCCAACTTATCTGGGAGCGTTGAATGCACTTCGGGCTTACGAACCGCGCTTCGTTGAGGCGGGTTGCGATGAAGAAGGCATGTTGATCGAGCAGTTGCGCAAGCAACTGGAGACACATCCCGTTAAGATGATCTATGTCATTCCCAACTTCCAGAATCCAACGGGACGCAGCTGGTCTGCGGAGCGCAGGAAGCAGTTCATGGCATGCGCGGCGGAGTACGACGCGGTCATCATCGAAGACGATCCGTACGGTGAGCTGTGGTTCCGGCCAGCGGAGCGCCCATCGCTTCTGAGCATGGATGCAAGAGGACAGGTTATCCATTTGGGCAGCTTCTCCAAGGTATACTGTCCAGGGTATCGCATCGGGTGGCTAACCGCTTCAACACTCTGGATGGAGAAGTATGTGCTTGCCAAGCAATCAAGCGATCTGCACTCCTCGTCGATCAGTCAGAGGGAGATCCACGCTTATCTGACAAATAACGATCTGGATCGTCATATCGACAAATTGAGAGACGTATACCGCAAGCGCCGGGATGCCATGCTTCAGGCTATGCGTCAGCACTTGCCCGAGGAAGCACGCTACCATGAACCTTCCGGCGGCTTGTTCATCTGGGTCGAGCTGCCTGAAGGCGCGAATGCGAGAGCATTGCTGAAGGAATGCCTGAATAGAGGGGTCGCGTTCGTGCCGGGCGAGGCTTTCTTTCCCGCAGGCGGTCACGAGAATACGCTCAGGCTGAATTATTCGGTATCCAGCGAGAGCGATATTTGGACGGGGATTGAAAGGCTGGGCGCAGCGCTTCGACAATATGAATGCGCAGTTCGGTAGGTAAGACGACCTAATCGAAAATCCATAGAATAGGTCTTTTATGTTTCCTGTAACAGATGTATAATCATGGAAGGTTAATGAAGACCAGTATCGTTGTAAATGAAGATTGGAGATCAGGTAGCGATGCAAATTGCCGGCATTAATCATTTATGTTTCTCTGTTACGGATTTGGAAACGTCAATCACCTTCTATGAAAGCGTTTTTGAAGCGAAGCTGTTAGTGAAAGGAAGAAAGCTGGCCTATTTCGACCTCAATGGCTTGTGGATTGCACTGAACCAGGAAAACATAGATAGAAGCCATGCCGTTCCGACGTATACGCATATCGCATTCACGATTTCGGAAGAAGATTATGAAGCGTTATGGAGGAGACTGGAAGAATTGAAGGTTGAGTTGTTCGCGGGACGGCCAAGGGACGAGCGAGATAAGAAGTCAATTTATTTTCTCGACCCTGACGGCCATATGTTTGAATTCCATACAGGCTCCTTGCTGGATCGGCTTGATTATTACAAAGCGGATAAACGGCATATGACATTTTACGATGAGTGAACGAAAGTATCCTTTGCCATAGCGGTAGAGGATACTTTCTTCGTATGTTATAGTTACTGATAAGTAAAAGCGGTCCAACCAATATGACAAGAATCGGGGAATACAATTGAAATTCAGACCATGTATTGATCTGCACGACGGAAAGGTGAAACAGATCGTCGGAGAAACGCTGAATGCCTCGTTAATCGAAAATTTCGTCTCGGAGCACGATTCCGCTTATTATGCCGAGCTATTCCGCAAGGACGGGCTGACAGGCGGTCACGTCATCATGCTCGGTCCAGGCAATGAAGAAGCTGCGCTTCGCGCACTGCGCGCTTATCCGAACGGGTTGCAAATTGGGGGAGGCATACGCGATGACAATGCCGGGCGTTATTTGGATGAAGGCGCGACGCATGTGATCGTCACATCATACATTTTTCAGAACGGAGAGCTGAATGAACGCAACTTGCAAAGAATGGTCGAGGTAGCGGGCAAGGAACGCCTCGTCATCGACTTGAGCTGCAAGGCCAGGGACGGGAAGTGGTTCGTCGTGACGAATCAGTGGAAGCAGTATAGCGACTTCGAAGTCAATGCTGACAATATCCGTTATCTGGAGCAGTCTTGCGACGAATTTCTTGTCCATGCGGTGGATGTGGAAGGAAAGCAAAGCGGCGTGCAGGAAAGTCTTGTCACGGCCCTTGCGGATTGGGTGAGCATTCCCACAACATATGCCGGCGGCGCCAGGTCGCTAGAAGATATGGAGCGATTCCGGGAACTGTCCCAAGGGAAGCTGGACCTGACAATCGGCAGCGCACTCGATATTTTCGGGGGCAAGCTGTCTTATCATGATGTTGTGCGTTACAGCAACGAGATGAATTAATGGAACTCATCAACCTTTCATTGTGTCCTCTGTTTGCGAAGGCCAATTCGAAGCATAAGGAAAGCTAGTACTGCGATAAACTGTCTCTTCCAATCGGCGAAGAGGCAGTTTTTCTTTCAGGCAGGAATTGAAGCCCTGACGTCGAATGGAAGACAAGAAGTTTCTTCTGTCATGGATGAGGGGGGATCATATTGAGATGGCGACAGACGGTACCTATACTTCGCATATTCGATCTGGAGAAGGCCAAACAATTTTATTTGGATTTTTTGTCTTTTCAGATAGAATGGGAGCATCGGTTCCAAGATGATTTGCCTCTGTATATGCAAATAGCTAGGAATGGATGCATTCTTCATCTGACCGAGCATCATGGCGACTGCTGCCCGGGAGCGGCCGTTCGAATAGGGGTGGAAGACGCCAAGTCGCTGCATACGGAGCTGCTGCAGAAGCAATACCGCTACGCTCGTCCCGGCTATCAATCCGATTGGAATGAAGTGACGGTAACCGATCCGTTCGGCAACCGGCTGCACTTCTATACGATTCGTGACGAGGAGGAAGCGTGATTTGGATTCGGCAGGGGAAGGGATTAGGCAGCATGAAGATATTAAAGGAGATTTATGAACGCGAATTGCAGTTAAGTCAGAAGGATAACAGCCATCGCAGGCATGGAAGCCGATATTGGCTATGCCGCGATAGCCGGGCAGTGATTCGCAATCATGAAGGCAAGACCGCCATTATTCATAGGAAGCAAGATGATTGCTATACGCTGCCGGGAGGCGGCATTCTTGAAGGTGAAGATGCCATAAGCGCCTTGAAGCGGGGAATTATGGAGGAGCTCGGCTCGCAGATTCAACTGGTCGGTGAGCTTGGACTCATTATCGAATATCGCGATGAACAAGAGCTGATGCATTTTTGCTACGGTTTTGCGGTTCAGACGAAGAACACAGCAGAGATGCAGCGTGCCGGACTTCTGTCGCATAAGGACAATACGGAGCATGATCGCCTGCTGTGGCTGAATCCCCAGGAGGCTATTACGACCATGGCGGAGCATCAGCCGTCCAGTTACACTGGCAAGTTTGTCCAGCTGCGAGATTCCACGTTTCTGCGGCGGTGTTTGCAAGTATAGCGTGTGCAACCTGAGTTTCGGTCAGGACGTATAGATCATAGAACGATAATGACAACGACATAGAGGAGCTGGAACAATTGTTTCTACACTTTCTGGAACAGCAAGTACATAAGCTGGCATTTTTGGAGATTGCGCATCTCGCAGCGAAAGCGGATGGCAATGTGAATTGGAAGGAGAGGGGAAAGCTCCGTTCCTATATAGAAGAGATGGGGCTGCTCGATGTGGATATCGACCTGTCGAATCCTAGAAGCCTTGCAGAAATTGCATCTGCCGTACAGGACAAAAGCGTCCAAAAAATATTTCTAATCGAAATTTTGATGCTTCTCTATACCGACGGTGACTATAATGACGAAGAGAAGGAAATCGTGACGGATCTGAAGGATCTGTTCGGATTTTCCGATGAGACTTACGAGTCGATGCGAGAGTGGGTAATTGCAATGGACAAGCTGAAAATCGATGGGATAAAGCTCATTCTTAACGCTTGATGACAGAGCATCAGATTCATCTGTTTATCAGACTGGAAGCCGTGAACGCACTGTAACTGCACGGCTTCTTTTCTGTGCTTGCCAGAACTGCATTCCAATAATCGGGTGAAGATCACATGTCCATAAAGTGAAACGAAAGATGGCCATTATCGTAATTGTAGAAGCAGTAAGAGGAGGAGATAGAATGAGCAGGACAAGATTAGGATTGATGCTCATGCTCGCCGCGGCTTTGATCGCGGCATCCGGCTGCGGAATCTTCGAGCAAGTGGGCAGCACCGTGAATTTCGCTTCGGAGACGACGGCCTATATGAATGAGCTGACCGAATTCGGCCAGAGTATGAATGAGAAGGCGCAGCAGGCAATGACGGACTTGGAGGCCAAGGCCGACCTGAAGCAGCAGATTGCAGACTTGAAAAAGCAGATTGCCAATTATGAAGGAATTCAAGTTCCCGAATACGCTCAGGAGCTGTATCAGTCAATCGTACAGCATAACGAGACGCTGAAGCAGGGGCTGGATTCCGCATTGACCAATATCGAACAAGGGAAGGACATATTCGCTTCAACGGGGATACCGGATGTGATTAACCGGGTTAATGAACTGCTGGGTCAAATCAATAGTCTTGCTCCTTAATGCATGTTCATCAGGGCACTCGTTTCAATTGAAGCGAGTGCCCTTAATATGAGATGATAAAGGTACGACAAGATGATATACTGTGATTGTACGATGATAGAATGACATGATTTGGGAGAGTGGATAGAGGGATGGATCTGCAATCGGATTATAACAGCTGTAATTCAGAGCAACTGCGGGCACGGTATGCCTTATTGAAGGAGAGATATGATGCCTTCAAGCGGGAAGGCTTGAAGCTGGATATGTCGAGAGGCAAACCGTGCAAAGAGCAATTGGAGCTGTCCATGGACATGCTTCGCGCAACGGACGCCGATGATTTCATTGGCGGAACGGATTATCGCAATTACGGCGGCATAGACGGTATCCCGGCAGCCAAGAAGCTGTTCGCAGACATCTTGGAAGCGAGCGACGAGGAAGTCATCATAGGCGGCAATTCCAGCTTGAATATGATGTACGACACTATTGTCAGAGCTTTAATTAACGGGGTTAATAATAAAGGTGGCGAAGGAACTCCGTGGAGCAATCTGCCGAGCGTGAAATTTATATGTCCCAGTCCGGGATACGATCGCCACTTCGCAATCTGTGAGCATCTCAACATCGAAATGATAACCGTGGAGATGCTGGAGAGCGGACCGGACATGGACGCGATCGAGCGGCTGGTGCGTGAGGACGATACGATTAAGGGCATATGGTGCGTGCCGAAATACAGCAATCCGGAGGGAACGACTTACTCCGACGACACGGTAGACCGCTTGGCCGCCTTGGAGACGAAGGCAGAGGACTTCCGCATATTCTGGGACAATGCCTACGCAGTGCATCATCTGAGCGATCAACATGACAAGCTGAAGAATATATTGGAGGCTTGCAAAGCGGCCGGCCATCCCGACCGTGTATACCTGTTCGCTTCAACGTCCAAAATTACGTTCCCCGGCGCTGGTGTAGCGGCTATGGCGACGAGCAAGGCGAATGCGGATCTTATTCGCAAGCAGCTGTCATTCCAGACGATCGGCCCGGACAAAATGAATCAGCAGCGGCATGCCCGCTTCCTGGGCGACATGGCACAACTGGAGCGTCATATGGCTCGGCATGCGGCATTGATAGCCCCCAAGTTCTCCTTAGTGCTGGATAGGCTGGAGAGCGAGCTTGGGGGCAGGGGTATCGCGTCCTGGAACAAGCCGAGCGGCGGCTATTTCATTAGCTTGAATACGATGGACGGCTGTGCCAGGGAGGTTGTGCGATTGGCGTCGGAATGCGGCGTTACACTTACAGGTGCGGGCGCTACCTTCCCGTACGGAAGAGATCCGAGAGACCGCAACATCCGGATTGCTCCTACATTCCCGTCGCTGGCTGAGCTGGACAAGGCGATTGACATCTTATGCATTTGCGTCGGTATGACAAGTATAGATCGTATATTGGCTAACCGGTAAACTGGGAGCGTGCACCAGTTGACATCTCAGACATCGACATCAGCGTTCCGGCAACGATTTATTTTATTATTGCTGGTCATCATCGTCGCAGGCATGAGTCAGGGATTGCTTCTGCCACTGCTTTCGATCTTGCTTGAACAGGCAGGAGTACCGCCCGAGCAGAACGGGATGAACTCTGCGGCCATGTATATCGGCATCTTCGGCACCATGTTATTCATCGAGAAGCCGGTCCGCCGATTCGGCTACAAGCCGGTTATTCTGGCAGGCATTGCGTTGATTACAACTGCATGCCTGCTATTTCCTGCGACAAGCTCGCTCTCGGTGTGGTTTCTGCTGCGATTGTTAGTGGGAGTAGGGGACAGTGCGCTGCACTATTCCACGCAGTTGTGGATTGTAAGCTCCAGTCCCGCCGAACGCAGAGGCAGGTATATTTCATTGTACGGCATGTCCTACGGGCTGGGCTTCAGCCTGGGTCCGCTGGGCATTAATTTGCTGACGTTCGGGGATCACGTTCCATTTTATGTTTCCAGCGCATTCTACTTGAGCGTGATGCTGCTTATGCTTCGCGTGCGCAATGAACGGCCGCCTGCGTATAAGAGGGAGGCGGGGGAGAGGAACCGCTTCAGGGCCGCTTACCGATTAGCGTGGTTCGCGCTTATTCCCAGCTTCCTCTATGGACTTATGGAGGCGTCGATGAACAGCAGCTTCCCCTTGTACGGGATGCGCATTCAGCTGGAAGAGCATGTAATTTCCTTGCTGCTGTTATCCTTCGGCATAGGAGGACTTCTCCTGCAGCTTCCGCTCGGCATATGGAGCGACCGCATCGGCCGCAAGCCGATCTTAATCGGCTGCGGTATCGTAGGGGCATCGGCCTTTCTCGCCGTTCCGCTCGCGGGAGACCATGTGCTGACCCTCATTGTGCTATTTATGATGGCCGGCGGCGTGGTAGGCTCGTTTTACTCGCTTGGACTCGCCTATGCGGCGGATATTATGCCCGTACCGATTCTGCCCGTTGTCAATGTCATCGCCTCGATTCATTTCAGCATCGGCAGCATGACGGGGCCAACGCTGGGCGGTTACGGCATTCAATATGTCAGCGAGCATAGTATTTTCCTCTTTTTGGGGGGCGCTTTTCTCTTGTTCGGTCTGCTCGGATTTCTATTTCGGCCGAAGAAGCTTCCATTCTAGCGAATGGAAGCTTTTTTGCTTGGAATATGGCATTGCCCGGTAGTGAATGGTAGAATACAATAGGAAATAGTGCATTTTTTGTCGACACTTCTCGATAATTGTCGGGCATTGCAAGGAGGGGACCCTACTGAATAAGTATAAAGACTTGTTCTTTCATAATATACGCAATCAGCTGGATTTATGGTTTAATGAGCCTGCAGGAATTCCGCATGAAGAGGTCGCGTTCTTCTTGCATTCCTTGAAGGGCACTTCGGGTACGATTGGCCTGCATGAGCTTCATGCTAGAGTGACTGCGCTGCATGACGCCTTTCTTGATATGGAGCCTCGACAATGGTCGACAAAGCAATTAAAGCAATTCCTAGTGGATTTAATTGCGGAGACCAATCAGGCTTCAGAGTCTGATCCCGATGCCCAATCCACGTCTGCAGCCGTTGACGATAGAATGGATAAGCCGCTAGCGCTTATTTTGGACGACGATGTCGCTCTATTAACCTATTTGAAAGATGAGCTGGAGGGAGCTGGCTGGTCGGTAGTGGCAACGGCTTCGCCGTATAAAGTCATTGAGTATTTCCACGCCATGCCGCCTGACAGTCTCATTCTGGATCTGCATTTCTCCGATTCCGATGGCTTTCAGGTGATCGAGACGTTAAGTGAGAAGCTGAAACGACAATATGTTCCGACGATGATGATCAGCCATGATACGTCCAGGCAAGCGAAGCTGAAGGCTTACCGAATGGGGATTGACGACATGCTGGTTAAGCCGATCGATATGGAAGAAATGCTTGCCAGACTGGATCGGCAGCTCAGAAATAAGCGGCGTCTGGAGCAGCTGCTGTTCATTGATGAATTGACCGGGGCGTATAACCGGAAATATATGCATGATCTGTTCAACAAGCTGTTCACTGAAATGAAAAGGACCGGGGAGGTATTCTCCCTGGCAGTGCTTGATCTGGACCACTTCAAATCGGTGAACGATACATACGGACATCTGATTGGCGACGAGGTGCTAAGAGGCTTCGTATCGTACCTGAAGACCAAGCTTCGAAGCACGGACAGCATCATCAGGTACGGTGGAGAAGAATTCGTAATTGTTATGCCGCGATTGGAGGTCGGGCATGCGAAGCAGCTGCTTACGGAATTCATTGAAGGCTTCTCCAAGGTGGACTTCCGTTCTCAAGATACGGTCTTCCATTGCAGCTTCTCGGGTGGCGTTACGCTTGTAGATGACCCCGGAAACAGCTCGCATGCCTGGATCGAAGCAGCGGATGCCGCTTTGTATCAGGCGAAGGCGGCAGGAAGAAGACGAATTGTGGCAACAACCGACAGCAACAGCTTCGAGCCGGTGAAGCGGAAGCTTCATATTGTCATTGTAGATGACGATCATATGATTCGTAAGCTGTTGTCGGATGAGCTTGGGGAGGATTTTCACGATCGACTGGAACCGGTTCTGCATGCGTTCAGCAGCGGTGAACAGTTTTTCCGAGAGATGGACTTGAGCGACTCGGCCCCCTATCTCGTTATTCTGGACGTGATGATGCCTCAGATGGACGGCTTCTCCGTATTGCGCCGGATCAGAAACTTGCCGAATGAGGAGAAATTCACCGTCGTCATGCTGACAGGACGGAAATCGGAGCAGGACACCGTTCAGGCGCTGCAATTGGGCGCTGACGATTATGTGACGAAGCCGTTCCGCATCGGAGAACTCAAGGCTAGATTGAAGAGATTGGTGAATAGAGTGCATTAACAGACGGATAGGGGAGGGAAGAAACAATGAGCAGAATATTGGTAGCCGAAGATGAGGCGGTGCTGCGCATGCTGATTACAGATTCGTTAGAAGACGAAGGATATGAAATTGACAGCGCCGTCGACGGCAGGGAAGCGTTCGATATGATGGAAGCCGGGCAATACGATCTTCTAATCGTCGACCATATGATGCCGCGGATGACGGGCTTGGAGCTAATTAATGCCGTTAAAGATTTGCCGGGCCGGGAGCAGCTGCAAATTATGATGCTGTCAGCGAAGAGCCAGGTTACGGACCGAGAGAAAGCGATGGCGGCTGGAGCCGACGTGTTCCTGTCGAAGCCGTTCAGTCCGATTGAACTTGTGCGCATCGTGGGCGAGATGCTGCATGAATAAACTAATGGGTTATTTGCGAAAGAGTATTACACGTCGGTTCGTTGCCATGATGCTCCTGGCTCTATTCCTCATTCTGGCGGGAGCGGGAACGGTATTATGGCGCGCGTACGATACGCTGACATCTTATCAGAACACCCAGAAGGAACTAAGCGAGAAAGAAGCGATCATCTCCGACATTGCCGAGCACACTTCACAAGTGTTCTTCCGGGCAAGAGGGTATTATGCCTTCTTGAACGAGATGGAATACGATAAAGTATACGAGGAATACGAGCTGTTGAAGGTCGCCTTGGATACATTCAGGAATATGCCGCATAATGACTTGGAAGACAAGCTGATAGAAGACATCGACAAGTTCATGGACGACTTCATCCAGGATGTATTCCCGAAAGCATCGAGCTTAGTGCAGAACGATCGGTATGCCGAGCTTCGCGCATTATCGTCCAGCGGCATTAACGATGCGGTCAATTCGCTTGTCCGTTATGCGGATCAATTCGCCCGGGATAATGAAGTGTATCTGGAACGAAAAAATGAAGAGATGGTCCACGATATATTCAAGGAAGGATTACTCTTCGCGACATACGTACTAGGCATATTGCTTCTCTCGGTATGGATAGCGACCCGGACGGCGATGGATATTGGGAAGCCGCTAGGGGGATTGACGAAGGAAGCCGAGAATTTCGCTCTGGGCAAGCCTGTTCATCTGGCCTACACAGATAGAGTGGACGAGATCGGCAAGCTGTCCCAGTCACTGGATCAAATGATGGTGCAGATTACGGCGAAGGAATCGGAATTAATGGCCCAGAATGAAGAGCTGATTGCGCAGCAGGATGAATTGCAGATGCAGCAAGAAACGCTTCAGGAAGCGCTTGGGAAGATGGCTGCCAATGAGGTGTATCTGGAGAAGCGAAATCAGCTTATTCAATCGCTGTCCAACACGACGGATAAAGGGCCTTTGCTTGAAAGCGTCATCCGCCATACGGTAGAGCTGTCCGATGCAGACAAGGGCATGATTCTGCTTATGAATGAAGAGCAAGATCATGCATCGTTCGGCGTGTCCGACAGCGGGGTGAGCCAATTGCTGGAGTCGTTCCGCGGCGGGCTCATCTTGCGAATGAAGGAAACGAAGGAGCCTTATATCTTGAAGAGAGAGGCGGCTTCGGAGGAGAAGGGATTCAACACTGAGCAACTGTATACATACGATGTGTACGTCCCTGTCCTTGATGCTTCCGAAGAAGTGGCGGCCTATATGGTCTTGTCCAGAATCGGCCGTGAAGTATCCTCACAGGAGCTGGCGGAGCTGAAAGGGATGGCTACTCAGCTGTCGCTGTCGCTGGACAGGCTTGCCATGTTCGAAGAGAAGGAACGTCAGCGGCAGATGACGCGGGATATGCTGAATACGATTCAGGAAGGCGTGCAACTGCTTAATCTCGAAGGGCGGACACTGCAAGTCAACAATATGCTGTTTGAGATGATGGGCTATTCAACCTACGAGGAGATGTCCGGCTTGTCGTTGGATCAGTTTCTGGACAGACTGATAGGAAGAGTGGAAGCGGGAGATCAGCTTGAAAGCTTTGTCCGCAATACCGTCAACAATGCCACGATGGATACCAAGAGCTTCATATACACTATGACTGAGCCGTACACGAGACATATTCTCGTCTATTACGAGCCGCTGTTCCGCAAGGAGGAGAGAATCGGGACGCTCCTTGTCCATCGGGACATTACAAGAGAGCATGAAGTCGATCAGATCAAGTCGGAATTCGTCAGTACGGTCAGCCATGAACTGCGCACGCCGCTTGCCAGCGTGCTAGGCTTCACCGAGCTGCTGCTCAGCAAGGAACTGAAGCCGGAGCGGCAACGGAAGTATCTGTCGACGATTCATCAGGAGGCGAAACGGCTGACGACGCTGATCAACGACTTCCTGGATCTGCAGAGAATGGAGTCGGGCAGACAATCTTATCACTTCGTGACGATCGATGCGGCAAGCCTGCTGAAGGAAACGCTGGACGTCTATCGGACAGAGTTCATTCATCATGAGGTTGTCATGAACGGAAGCGGGGAGCGATTATCCGTTATTGGCGACCATGACAAACTGAAGCAGGTGCTGATCAATCTGCTTAGCAACGCCGTGAAGTATTCGCCGGGCGGAGGGAAGATTGTGATCTCCCTGAAGCGGGAGCGGCAGTCACTGCTTCTGTCCATCTCCGATGAAGGTCTCGGCATTCCGGAGGAAGCATTGCCCAGGCTGTTCACGAAGTTCTACCGGGTGGATAATTCCGATCGCAGAGAGATTGGCGGCACCGGACTTGGCCTTGCCATCGTGAAAGAAATTGTCACCGTTCATAATGGCGAAGTGTTCGTGAATTCGACCTTTGGACAAGGCAGCACATTCACGATTCGACTTCCGTTGTCCGAAGCGCCTGTGCCCGAAATGCGGGAGCCAGAGCGAATGGGCGTCCAGGAAAAGTTCCATGACGGGATGAAGATGTGCGGCAATATATACATTATCGAAGACGACACGAATATTTCCGCGTTGATGAGAGATGAGCTGCAGGAGAGAGGATTCAACGTATATTTATACAGCAATAGCGAGGAAGCCATGCGCGCTATGCGCGCTTTCCGCCCGGATCTGGTCATCATCGATCTTATTCTTAGTGATGGCGATGACGGCTGGGGCGTCATTAGCAGCATGCGCGCGGAAGACTCCTTGAATAACGTTCCTATTCTTATCTCCAGCGCATACGAGGAGAAGAAGCGGGCTCAGGAGCTTGGCATCAGTGGTTATCTGATCAAGCCATTCCATCCCAATACGTTGTCCAAAATGGTGATGGATGTGTTGACTGCGGGTTCGGGCAATGATGATAACACAAGAGTATAGTATATTGCGCATTCCGTGCATAGGATGAATCAAGAGGACAATACTCTTCAACCTATCCTATCCGGAATGGAGTGATTGAAGCGTGGCCAAGGCGAAGAGAGGAAGGGCGCTGTGGAGGCTGCCCGCAAGAGGCAGAGGTACATGTCCGATCTGTCAAGCGACAAGGATCAAGCTGCTGTACCCGCTCGTCAAGTCGGACGGAACGAAGCTGACCGTCTGCAAAAGATGCTCGAAGAAAGCAGTGTAGCGATTCGTTGACAACGGACGAAAAATCGTGTACATTAGTTCAAAATTCCACAAATAAAGGCTTGGACCAAGGAATGAAATGGGCGCTGACCGATATCAGAGAGGAAATCCACCGGCTGAAAGATTTCCTGGCGTTGCCCCGTTTCTCCCGCCTTGCGAGCTGCAGCGGGGTTGACAACCGCTGACGGAATGGACCGTTATGACAAGGAAGGATCGCAGCTTATTTGCTATGCCGCGGTCAAATTAGGGTGGTACCACGACACATTCGTCCCTGAAGACGGATGTGTTTTTTTGTTGTATGCGAAAAAATAGGAGGGAAAGAGAATGTCAATGCAAAGCGCTTGGTTATTGCGAACGTTAAGGGAAGTGCCCGCGGATGCGGAAACAGCAGGTCACCAGCTCATGCTGAGAGCGGGCTTGATCCGGCAGACTGCAGCCGGAATTTATGCGTATATGCCGCTTGGTCTGCGGGCGCTGCGCAAGCTGGAAGCGATTGTGAGGGAAGAGATGGAACGGGCGGGTGCTCAAGAGCTGCTTATGCCCGCCTTGCAGCCGGCAGAGCTATGGCGGCAGTCGGGGCGATACGATGTATACGGTCCTGAGCTGATGATGATGGCGGATCGCCATAACCGGTTCTTCGTATTGGGGCCAACTCATGAGGAGGCGATCACCTCTGTTATGAATGGTGTAATCGACTCCTATCGCCAGTTGCCTGTCACCGTCTTTCAGATTCAGGTCAAATTCAGGGATGAGATGCGGCCGCGCTCTGGCCTGCTGCGAGGAAGAGAATTTCTCATGAAGGATGCTTACTCCTTTCACAGTGACTGGGATGGGCTCAAGCGTACCTATGCCGGGATGTACGAATCGTATTGCCGGATATTCAACCGTTGCGGACTCAATTATCGGGCGGTAGAGGCGGATGCCGGTGCGATGGGAGGGGACGGCGACAACCATGAATTTATTGCTCTGGCCGATATTGGGGAGGATACGATTGCAGTATGCAACAGCTGCCAGTTCGCTGCCAATGTGGAGAAGCTTCAGGAGGGACTGGACGAAGGAACTGCTGAACAGCATGAGGCTTGTCCTTCTTGCGAACAGGGGAAGCTGGAATATTGCAAGGGGATTGAAGTGGGACATACGTTCCAACTGGGCGACAAGTATTCCAGCAGCCTGGGGGCTACGGTTCCCGATGCACATGGCAGCGAGAGGGAGCTGATCATGGGCTGCTACGGCATCGGCCTCTCCCGCCTTCTGGCTACAATCGTGGAGCAGCATCACGATCAACGGGGGATTGTCTGGCCGTCAGCCGTGGCGCCTTATCAAGTCCATATGACGATAATCGCAGTGAAGAACGAAGCGCAGATGAAGCTGGCGCATGAGCTCTATGAAAGGCTTGTGGAAGCGGGCATTGAGACGCTGCTGGACGATCGGGATGAGCGGGCGGGAGTGAAGCTGCACGATGCCGAATTAATCGGTATTCCGATTCGCATCGTGGTAGGCAAGCACGCGGATGAACACCGTGTGGAGTATTCGGAGCGCAGCAGCGAGACGAAGGAAGTTGTTCATGTCGAGAAGGCATTGGAACTTCTGCTGCAACGGATACAGTTGCATAGGACTCATGAAATCTAGTACGATTCAATATAGGAATACGATGAGCAGAAAGGAAGAAGGACGATGAGTGAGCAAGAAGGAATTAAGCTAACGAGTTTATCCAGCAAAGGCGGCTGCGGGTGTAAAATCGGTCCGGCCGATCTGAAAGGTGTGTTAAGCCATCTCGCTGCAAAAGGCGAGAATCCGAATCTGCTGGTAGGCATTGATACAAGCGACGATGCAGGCGTATACCGGATCAATGAAGAGACGGCATTGGTGCAGACGGTCGACTTCTTTACGCCGATTGTGGACGATCCCTATTCTTTCGGTCAAATAGCCGCCGCCAATGCGATCAGCGATGTCTATGCGATGGGAGGAAAGCCGCTTACGGTACTTAACATCGTGGCTTTCCCCATCTCTACATTGGATAAATCGATCTTGGCCGACATTCTTCGCGGCGCTGCCGATAAAGTAAGCGAAGCCGGCGCAACGCTTGTCGGCGGTCACTCCATTGACGACAAGGAACCGAAGTTCGGGCTGGCCGTGACGGGGGTGGTGCACCCCGACCGGGTCAGGACGAATGCGGGGGCCAGACCGGGTGACAAGCTGATTCTGACGAAGCCGATAGGCGTCGGCGTACTTACGACCTCGATTAAGAAAGATCAGCTCAGCAGCGAGGAGATCGAGCGGGTCACTACCGTCATGGCCACGCTGAATAAGACGGCGGCTGAAGTGATGGAGAAATATGAGGTGCACGGTTGTACGGATGTGACGGGCTTCGGCTTAATGGGACATGCACTGGAGATGGCGAAGGGCAGCAATGTTGGCATTACCATTGCATGCGCGTCCGTTCCGATGCTGCCGCGCGTGCGAGAGCTGGCGGAGAAGGGCTTTGTTCCTGGCGGGACGAAGAACAATTATCTTCACGTCAAGGGTGCCGTTGCCTTCCCGGAGAATATGGATCAGATAGATCAATGGCTGCTCTGCGATGCGGTTACTTCAGGTGGATTGTTGATTGCCGTTCATCCTGCCCAAGCTGAGGAACTGCTACAGGAGCTGGTGCAATCGGGCGTCGAAGCCAGCATCATAGGCGAAGCGACCGATCAGCAAGCTGGAACAATTGTAATCGTATAAAGCATACCACTACCAAGCGAGAGGATTGTACGCAAGATGCTGCAAAATTTGACAATTGATGAGTGGAGAGAGCTGCGGGACAGGAAGCACGTAACGATGATCGATGTTCGCTCGCCCTCCGAATTCAGAAATGCCACCATTCCGGGCGCGATTAACATTCCCATATTCGATGACAGCGAGCGTGCAGAGATCGGGACATTATACAAGCAGGTCAGCATTCAAGCCGCCAAGGAAAAAGGACTGGAAATCGTGTCGGCCAAACTGCCCTCCTTCGTGAAGCAGTTCCAAGAGCTGTCCGATCCAAAGGCCGTATTCTGCTGGCGCGGTGGGATGAGAAGCAAGACTTCGGCTACCTTATTGTCGCTGATGGACATACATGCCTATCGACTTCAGGGGGGATACAGAGCTTATCGCCAATGGGTATTAGAGGAATTGAGGAACGCTGACATCCAGGCCGAAGTGATCGTCGTGAATGGACTGACCGGAACCGGAAAGACCGCCATATTGCGCAAGCTGAAGCAAGAGGGATATCCCGTTCTTGATC
Organism: Paenibacillus sp. J5C2022; assembly: GCF_025567625.1. Classification (GTDB taxonomy): domain Bacteria; phylum Bacillota; class Bacilli; order Paenibacillales; family Paenibacillaceae; genus Pristimantibacillus. The sequence continues at coordinate 197,842 of NZ_JAOQJC010000001.1, forward strand.
TGGAAGGCATGGCCGGCCATCGTGGCTCCATCTTCGGCGGCATTGGCCTTGCGGCGAGCAATCAGAAAACATTCGACGCATGGCTGGTGGAGGAACTGAAGTTGCTTCAACATTCACCTTATATCCTTATAGAAGCCGAGAACAGAAGAATCGGAAAAATAGCCCTTCCCGATGTGCTGATGAGGAAGAGGGAGACGGGGCGACAAATCGTTATCGAGCTGCCGCTTCAAGAGCGGGTTCGGCAAATTATGGAGGATTATCGCCCGCAGGAGCATGCGGATGAATGCTTAGAAGCATTCAGGCGAATCCGTTCCAGAATCCATACGCCGATCGCGGCGGAAATCGAGCAGTTGTTGCAAGCTGAACAGTATGAAGCAGGAATTGAACAGTTGCTCGTACATTATTACGATCCTCGTTATATTCACTCCTCCAGCCAATATGGGGAGCAGGCGGCGGACAAGGTGAATACGGACACGATGGAGGATGCGTTGTTGCAGGTGAAGAGCATGCTGGGCGACATAGACAAGGGAAGGTGAAACGATGATCGCGATATGCGAGGCGAAGCATAAGGAAGATATTTATGACATTATTAACGATGCGGCTACAGCGTACGAGGACGTTATTCCGGCTGATATGTATCATTCTCCCTACATGCCGTTGGATGAACTGGAGCAGGAGATTGGAAATGGCGTCGAATTCTGGGGTTATTCTGATGACGACGGCCAGTTGCTCGGTGTAATGGGTATTCAGGACAAAGGCGATGTGGCCTTGATCCGCCATGCTTATGTTCGCACGAATCAGCGAAATGGCGGAATCGGCGGCAAGCTGCTGGGGCATCTGATCGGTATGACGGACAAGCCGATTCTCATCGGGACATGGCAAGCGGCGGAATGGGCGATCCGATTCTACGAGAAGCACGGCTTCCGGGTAACGAACTTCCAGGAGAAGGAACAATTGCTTCGCCAATACTGGACAGTGTCCACTCGGCAGATCGACACATCTGTCGTCTTGTGTGACGAGCGGTGGACAAGAGGATAGGGGGAAAAGGAGCTATTGCGATAATAGCTCCTTTATGTGACGGATTCGTTTTTCCCATGAGCAAATCTCATGATTTGCTCATACTCATATACATGATTGCCCTGAGGAGCGGATTGACCGATTCCGATCATGGCAAGTGCGACGTCCTGGGCTTGAATCGGCGTATACTTGCTCAGCTTGCCTTTAGTGAACAGCTTCAGAAGGGGACTGAGGGCGATAGCGGCCTTTTCGGCCGGCCGCTTCTCCTGTCGGGCACCCAGCAATTGCGAGGGATGGAGGAAATGGACCGATGGCAGTCCGACCCGGAGGATCGCAGCTTCGACCTCTCCTTTAACCCGAGTGTAGAAGAAAGCGGATTGGGCATTGGCGCCGATGGACGTTACCATGACCAGCTTCTTCACGCTTTTGCTATGCGCCAGCTTGGCGATATGGAGCGGGTATTCGTAATCCACCTTGCGAAATGCCGCCTGTGAACCCGCTTTCTTGATCGTTGTTCCCAAGCAACAGTAAATATCGTCGACTTCAATATCTTCGCGGTATTGATCTAGCTGATCATAATCGACTGCGACTTGACGCAGCTTGGGGTGCTGAAGCTTCAATGGCTTCCTGACCAGTATCGTCACTTGTCCGTAGACGCCAATGTTCAACAAGCGATGAAGCAAGTGTCCTCCGACTAATCCGGTCGCTCCTGCAAGCAAAGCGGTTTTTGTGCTCATGCCGGTTCTCCCTCCTATATGCATCCGACTTGTTGAACTCTTCATTCAACTCCGTTCCTCTCATCCTAACACAATTTACAATTCATGATAACTGAATTGGCGAACATAAGTGCAATATGAATTGCGCGATGGCCAATCATTTGTTACAATATTCAAAATATTAAAACGCAACGACGAGAAGAGTAGGGGAATACGCTGCTGAACAGAGAGCTCCGGAAGCTGAGAAGGGGCCAGAAGCGTCTCCTTGAACCAAGCCTCTGAGCAGCATGCCGGAACTCCTGACTGGGATGGCATGACGGGAGCTCCCGTTATAGAGCTAGAGTATAACCATTCTGACTATGGCGTACTTGAAGAGGTTGATGTGGCGACATATCAATGAATCTGGGGTGGCACCGCGATAACTTCGTCCCCAAGACGACAAAGTCTTGGAGGTGAAGTTTTTTTATTTTGTCCACAACCACTTTCATTTAGGAGGCGCCAAGCATGGAGATGGAGAACAAGAAACATAACGAAGATTATGTATACCGGGTAATTGCAGAAGAACTCAAGAAAGCCCCATTCGACAGAGATATGTGCACAAGATTCCCGCCTGAACCGAACGGATACCTTCATATCGGGAGTGCCTATGCAATCCACACGAACTATAGGATGGCGGAACAATTTAACGGGGCGTTTCATCTGCGCTTTGATGATACCAATCCTTTGAAGGAGGATATGTCCTATGTAAAGGCTATTCAGGAGGACATGAAGTGGCTGGGTTATGATCCCGGGGAGCACATATATTTCGGATCGGACTATTTCGAACAAATATATGATGCAGCAGTGTCATTAATCAGGAAAGGGAAAGCTTATGTGTGCGATTTGACGCCGGAGGAAGTATCGGCATATCGCGGTACCTTGACGGAGCCCGGCAAGGACAGTCCTTATCGCGAACGTACAGTAGAAGAGAATTTGAAGCTTTTCGAAGAGATGAAGAATGGACGATATCCCGCTGCTTCCAAAGTCCTTCGCGCGAAAATCGACATGAGTTCGCCCAATATGAATATGCGCGATCCCGTTATTTATCGCATTGTATACGAACCGCATTACCGTACGGGAACGGATTGGTGCGTGTACCCCCTTTATGACTTCGCCCATCCGATTCAAGACGCCATAGAAGGCATAACGTACTCCTTATGTTCTATCGAGTTCAAGGATCATCGCCCGCTGTATGAGTGGGTATTAAGAAAGCTGAGTATTCCTGTTCCTCCGCGGCAACGAGAGTTCGGGCGCTTGAGCTTGACAGGAGTCGTGACGAGCAAGAGGTATCTGCGGCAACTGGTGGAGAGAGGAGATGTGGCTGGCTGGGACGATCCCAGATTGCCGACGCTCCAAGGCTTAAGGAGAAGAGGCTACACTCCTGAGAGCATTCGGAACTTTATAGAAGCGATAGGGAGCATTCGTACTCACAGCACAGCAGATATTTCGTTATTAGATCATTGCTTGAGGCAGGATTTGAGACTGAAGACAACGAGCGTGATGGCCGTTTTACGGCCTCTGAAAGTCGTCATTACCAATTATCCAGTAGGCGAGACAGAGCTGTTATCGATTGAGAACAATAGCCAAAATGAAGCGCTTGGGAAACGGGAGGTCCCTTTCTCCAGAACGATATATATTGAACGCGGGGACTTCCAAGAGCAGCCGGAGAAGGGCTTTCACCGTCTTAGTCCCGATAGCGAGGTTCGGCTCAAAGGAGCTTATTATGTCAAATGCGATGAAGCGGTTAAAGATAATGTGACAGACGAAGTGATTGAGCTTCGCTGTACTTATGATCCCGAAACGAAGAGCGGAACAGGATTCACCGGTCGCAAAGTAAAGGGGACAATTCATTGGGTATCTGGTCAGCATGCCGTCTATGCCGATGTCAACTTGTATCATGAGTTGTTGCTGAAAGGGGGAAACGGACGATTAGAAGGTGATGATTGGCTCGACAGAATTAATCCGGAGTCGCTGATTCAGCTGAAGGGCGTCATGTTGGAGCCATCGGCAGCACATGTGGCACCAGAGCAAAAATTCCAATTGATTAGACATGGCTATTTTTGCGTGGATCGAGAGTATGCAGCGGGTGATCGGCTGTTATTCCATCGGATCGTCTCGCTTAAGGACGGCTGGAATCGCAGCAACTGATCAGAAAGGAAGAAGTGTGTCAGTGACTTCAAGAGTTGGAAGAAGAAGGACGATTTGCAAGGGAAATGTGGTCAAAGTAGTGCAAAAGGATGATGCTTGCCTGGTGCGACAAGTGATGGGGCAGGTGCATCCAGAATGAATTATGACATGCTCTTCCACGTGTCAACCATCATCCTTGCAATGGCTTCGGCTAAGGGTTTGCTCTTATAGTAACCGCTATGACAGAAGGGATTCCAGCTTGTCAGCCAATTGCCGACGGATACCTGCACATCCTTCTTTACAGCTCGGGCATACATGGGGTCGATGTCTCTTAACGGATAAGCGAGTATATCGTCCTTGTCGTAATAGTTGATCCAGCCGCCCTGTATACCGGGGTGATGGCGATGGAGCAGAGGGGAAGGGACGACGATCGGCTGATTGAAATCCCGGTAGCGCAAGCTCCATAAGGGCAGCGTCGTGCCGAGGCTTAGGAAGCGCGTCAGTGTCTCCCCTCTTTCCAGCGCTGAATCGCGATCTATCATCACCGCATCTCTTCTCGCTGTCCGCTGCAGATCGTAGAAGTAATTGCTGGCAATAACCGCCCCTAGGCTGTGGGCTATCACATAGAGGGGGGCCGTCGTACCTGCTCGTTGCGATAGCCGATTCAGCGCCTCGCTGATCGTCCGGTGGACCGCCTCGTAGTTTTGTTCCTTCGAATCAACGGGCTGATAAGCGACGGCATCGGCCAAGTAGTGGATGACGAATCGGCGAAGCTCTCTATAGCGCAGCTTGTTGGCTATGACCAGCCGTTCGTACAACTGCTGCTCGCGTTCCTCGAATATATCCGCCCAATAGACAGGCTCAATGACTAGATCAGAAGACTTACGTCCAGAAGCCTTCCAATACTTCTCTTGCAGCAAAGCCACGAACGATGCAGCGTAATCCTCCTTTTGCCTGCCTAATCCATGAAGAATGACGATCCCTATCTTCCGGTTCATGCTCACACCGTCCCTTCAAGCGATTTCATTGCTTTCAACCGATATATTGGAGGAGAAATGAACTTGTATAACCATTATATGCAGGTGTATATGCAACTTTTTCCAAGTATTTGCGGTCAAATGTTGTAAGGAATGTGCACGATTAAAGCATGCGCCACACTTTGAAATCAAAGTTGTAAGGGAGCTGGAAATAATGAATCGAGAATGCATCGTTAATTTCATCCTGATGCTGATGATCGTCCTGTTAGGAGCATGCTCCATGACTACCAGCGGTTCTTCCGATCCTGAAGAAAAGGTTGAAACAGTTGCTGAAACCGAATCGGTAGAAGACTCCGTTTCAGCCATGGGGAACGAACAAACAGCGGGGAACGAGCGCTGGATCTTTGCAAGTGAAGAGCATCTCCAAATACATTGGCCGTATATGGCAATGCCGCTGCTAGTAAATGAACCGCAAGATCGGGATTATGCAGCTGCGCTGGAAGCGCTGGTAGACGATTCGGCTGCGCCGATGTCGAAGGAAGAAATCGAGAAGATCAAAGCTGACCCAAACGCCAGTATGGTGGACAATGTACTGCCGGATGGACGCTATCTGCAAGACAATTGGGTGGAGCTGCAAAATAAGATGGTGGAGGCTACAATCGCAATCCGAACAACGGAAGGAACATCAATTGGCAATCCCCTGATAGGTCGCCGCTTCGAAAGAACAGTTGCGACGGGGAACAGAGATGCAGTCATCAAGCTGCAGGAGATAGAGATTGACGGGGGATTAATGATTATTCCTCAAAATCCGAATCAACTCCCTGGCGAATTCATCATTTCTCCTGACGGGATGCAATCCTATCTGGCTGTGGACAATGCGTTATATACCATTAATTCCGACGATAAACAGCTTAGGCGACTATCATCCGATACTTATAATGGAAAAACTTATGAGCAATTGAATGAGCTGTCCTTGAAGCAATCTCCTCACAGTGGATTAGTCTGGAATGCCGGGATTATATGGAATCAGGATTACACAAAGCTGATCTATCATTCGAACAAGCATAATCCTAACGACACCAATGGAATGGCACTGTTCGCGTACGATATCGAATCGGGCACAGAAGAGCTGATCGAGTATACGCCAGGCGCAGATTACATGATCAAAGGATGGACGGCAGCGGGCAGCATGATCTGTACGAAAGTGATAGACGGTTCCCGCTTGACTACGGTCATTGTTACGATGGATGGAGAAGAGTTCGACGTCAAGCTGGAAGGCGATGCCAAGCAATTGTATGATACACGTGACGGACATATAGCTTACGCAACGCATGAGGGCAACGGTGTGACGTTCCATATTGCCAAGTTAAACGAAGTTGGCCAATCGCAAGAGATAACGTCTATACCATTGGAAGGCGGGTATCGTCAGCAAGGTCCGGAAGGATTCAGCCCCGATCATAAGTATTTTTCCATTCTGTATGCTCCGGACGATAAGAGCTCCAAGCGTGAAGTGAAAGTTGTCGATCTGGACACGAATGAGATAATCGATATTCGTACCTTCCCGGAAAACGTCCCTTCTTCAGCAAATGTAACAACTGTATCATGGCTGCGAAACGATGCGTTGCTTATCATTCTGAGTGTGGACGATCCTGACGGCGTTATGCAGCTCAGCACGTGGATTTACAGCTTGAGTAAAGAGTCTGACTAGCTCATCGACTGCTGTTTTTGAGATAATGGAGTTCCTTGACCTGAATACTCCTAGGGGGTATGATGAAGGTGCCAAGGAAGGGTGAAGTCGATGAGCAAGCTATTGGTAGTAGAAGACGAAGACAAGATTAGAGAAGTAATCTGCGCCTATTTGAACAAAGCGGGTTATACGACTGATGAAGCCGGTGACGCCGCAGCAGCCATGCATAAGCTGGCATCGGAATCCTATGATCTGATTTTGCTGGACTTAATGCTGCCTGATGAGCCCGGCGAGAGCTTGTGCGGGCGAATCAGAGCAGTGAATCCTGCGCCGGTCATCATGTTGACCGCGAAAGCTTCGATCGACAGTCGGATACGGGGGCTGTCAGCAGGTGCGGACGATTATATTGTAAAGCCGTTCGATCCGCATGAGCTGCTTGCCAGAGTCCGTTCGGTGCTGCGCAGGACGGATGCAAGCGAGCTTCTCGCCGACCGCTTGTCCTATGATAACGGGAGATTAACGATCGACAGCCGATCCAAGAAGGTGTATGTGCATGGGCAAGCGATCGGATTGACGCCGTATGAATACAAGCTGCTTGTCGTCATGGCGCGCAATCCCGGTCGTTCCTTTTCGCGCGAGGAGCTGATCGATTTGATTATGGGGCTGGACTTTGAAGGCGATCTGCGAACGATCGACCAGCATGTGAAGAACCTGCGTCACAAGATTGAAGAAGATCCCAGAAATCCGAAGCTCATTATGACGGTATTCGGCACAGGCTACCGATTCCGGAGCAGAAGCTGATGAAACGATCGTTAACTTTTCGAATCAGCGCTCTGTTAATTGCTTTTATCGGCGCGGTGCTTGTCATTGCTTCTATTGCTATCATTCAATTGACGCATTATCACTTTCAAATGTATGGGCGCGAAACCGGCGGTCATCATGCCTCAGAGCTATTATATGCTCACCTGGAGCAAGCCATTATGCAATCCATCGGATTGACGATCGGCGGGGCCTTGCTCGTGTCCATCATTCTAAGCGTATATATCGCAAAAAAAATATCCAGCCCGCTCGTCCGCATGAAGAATATAGCGCTTGTGATGGCTCGCGGCAAGCATCATGTGCGAATGCCCCTGATAGGCGTGCCCAAGGGGGAAATCGATGAGCTGGCGGCATCCATTAATCATCTTGCCGAACAGCTTCAGCAGCAGGAACGGCTCCGGGTAAGCATGTCGGAGAATATCGCCCATGAGCTTCGGACACCGCTAACGACGTTGAACAGCCAGTTCGCGGCGATTCAAGATGGCGTCTGGGAGCCTACTGCCGAGAGGATCGCTTCCAGCAGAGAAGAGATTGATCGTCTGATCGGATTGGTGCAGCAGCTGGAAGAGCTGCATCGCCATTCGTCCAGCGAAACCGTACTGATGCGGAAGGAGCTATTATTGTCGGAATCCATAAGCCCAATCGTTCATTTCCTGCAACCCTCATTCAGCGAAAAGGGGGTCACGCTTGAGGAAGGGGATATACCGGCCATTACGATTGTCGCCGATGAAAATCGGCTTGCGCAAGTATGGACGAACTTGCTCCACAATGCGTTGAAATTTACGCCCGCAGGCGGCAAAGTGACAATCGAAGGAAGTCTGCAGGGCCATGATGTGCGGATTACGGTCTCTGACAACGGAATAGGCATTCCAAGCGAAGATTTGCCTCATATATTTGAACGATTCTATCGTGTGGACAAATCGCGAAACCGCAAGAAAGGCGGGGGAGGACTGGGACTGGCCATTACAAAATCCATTGTAGAGAATCATGACGGTCAAGTGTGGGCGGAGAGCGGCAATGTCACCCAGTTGCATGTACTGCTGCCTATCAACAGAGAAGGCGCTCCCGATTAGGAGCGCCTCTTCTAACTTACTCTGGTTTGTTGCCGGCTGCCGGGTCGTTCACAAAGGTGCTCTTAAAGTCCGAATACTGCACCTTGGTGACCATGCCGGCAGATGCGTGATGAAGATCGTGGCAATGGAACATCCAGTTGCCGGGATTGTCGGCCTCAAAGGCGACGACAAGCTCCTCTCCCGGCTTCAGGTTAATCGTATCCTTCATAATCGGGGAGCCTTCTATCGCTTTCCCGTTTTTGCTTAACACTTGAAAGAAGTGGCCGTGCAAATGCATCGGATGATCGTCCTTGGCTGAGGTATTCCGAAGGGTCACCAGCACCTGATCTCCTTCCTTTACCGATAGAGGCGCGGTATCCGGAAATACTTTGTCATTAATGGTGTAGGTCGTGCCGTCCTCCTGTGTCATGGTGCCGAGATCCATCGTATAGGCCACGTCATAGGATTGATCCAAGCTGAAGCGCATGTCGGAGGCTTCGCCATACTTGGTCAGATCAAGCACGGGAAGCTCATCATTCCAGTTGCTCTTATCTTGACTTCCGGAGACATTCTCATAAATCATCTTCAATCTCATATTTGCCATCCGTTCCTCCGGGCCATGCTCCTCCAGGTACCACTCCCCGGGATTATCCGCTTCGAAGACGATATCATAACGCTCTCCCGGAGCTATATGAATGAGTTGATCGCTTACGATTGCCGGATTATTCAGCGGCTGCCCGTCTGTCGTGATCAGCTTGAAGTCGTGGCCATGCAGATGAAGGCTGTGAGAGAGATATCCCGCATTGATCAAGCGGAGACGTACAGTATCGCCTTCCTTGACACGAAGAGGCTCGATGTCGTATCCCGACTTACCGTTCATCGTATATAAATCGTACATGCTCATATCATGTTCCTGCATGTCGTGTTCTCCATGCATGTTATTGTCCATCATTTTGTCATTATCCTGCTGGTGGTTCATATGCCCGTTGTCATGATTCATTCCCGGCATATCATCTAGCATTTCCGAGACGCCGGACATGGCCATATCCATCAGTGCCATCGTTCCCGAGCTCATCCATTCGTCCAGCACAATGGTATAATCTCTGTCGTACTGCTCAGCGGGATCTTTTACTACGAACGTGCCGTAAAGTCCCAGATCAAGCTGATTGACACTATCCTGATGGGAATGGTACCAATATGTACCTGGCGTATCCGCAACGAATTCATAGGTGAATGATTCCCCCGGCTGAACGGCATTTTGAGTTACGCCCGGAATACCGTCCATGTCGTTGGGAACGGGAACGCCGTGCCAGTGAAGAGATGTGGGTACCTCCAGCCGGTTTTGCAAAGTGATGTTGACCGTCTCTCCCTTGACAACTTCGATAGGAGGTCCCGGAACCGTACCGTTATAGCTCCATACGTCCAAGACGTCGCCGTGACCCGTATCCAGTCGAGACGGGGCTGCGGTTAATGCGAAGTTGCGGATGCTGGAATCCTGCAACTTTTGCTTCTCTGATTCAGCAGTGGAATTGCCGCCGCTTGAGCTCTCAGCTTCAGACTGTGCGGGCACATCTTCGATTGCGCTATTGGTACAAGCTGACAGTACAATGGAGAAGGCGGTTACGGCAGCGGCTAGTTTCATTTTATTATTGTTCATCGGATTCCCTCCAATATCTTTTCGTCATTCCCATCGTATCGCTTAATTGTGAAGATACGGTGTAGAGGCGAAGCTACATATTATCTACATAAGCTTGGTGTAATATGGATCGGGATATACCTAATCAGGGGAAAGAGGGAAGCAAGCGATGAAAAAGAAGAGAAAGCTGTCCGGGGCATTATGGTGGGGAGGAGCTCTAGTTATTGGACTATCGATCGGAATCTATGCCTTGATAACCAACGAAACTGAAGAAAAACAGGAGCAGATATTCATCACGCATATTCATGGTATGGGATATAAAAGCGATGGAACTGAGCTGATGCTTGCGGCGCATGATGGCATTAAGGTGTATACGGCTGGGGAGTGGCGATCCGGCGAAGGAGACAGACATGATTATATGGGCTTCAATGTCGTTGATGACGGGTTCTACAGCAGCGGTCATCCCTCCTTAACATCCGCATTGGCCAATCCATTGGGAATTGTAAGAAGCACGGATGATGGGAAATCGTTGGGCATTCTGGATCTGCACGGCGTAGAAGACTTTCATGGCCTGGCCGTCGGATACGAATCTCATGCCGTCTATGCGTATAACCCGAAGGCCAACGATCGAATGGAAAGTGCGGGGCTCTATGTGTCCACTGACGACGCCAGGACATGGAGGTTCAGCCGATTGGAAGGAATCGAAGGGAATTTGCTAGCGATGACCGCTCATCCGAGTCTGGAAGAACAAGTCGCGATAAGTACAAATAAAGGCATATATGTATCGTCAGACTATGGCGATTCATTCACGAGACTGGATAATAGGCCAGGTGCAACCGCTCTTGCCTATGGCATAGATGGAGAGCTGTGGATAGGAAGCGATGGGCTGTACTTGCTGAATCAAGGGGAGATTGTGTCTGTTAAGACCCCGCCCCTTGCATCCGATGAATCGATCCTCTATATCGCCCGGAACCCGCAGAATCGGAATAATATTGCGATAACGTCTGAACGCAACAATATTTTTCGTACCGGAGACGGTGGAGAGAATTGGGAGCTAATTGCTGATGAAGGAGATAGTGTGGGCAAGTTAGAATAAAAGAAAACCTTGTAATAGAAGCTGCCGATAAGGCTACATCTTGGTTGGTAAGAAGACTTAAGGTGTGTAAAATAACGTTTTGGATTGACAAAACAGGGTGAAATTTGATAAGATATATCCAATTTCAACCAAGGAGAGATGTTGATGTCTGGGGTCGTTCTTAACTAATCAAATTCCATATTGAAGCTTTCGAATCACAGGCCAAGCCAGTAGCTGAAAATGCATGGTTTATTTTTTGACGGGCTTTCGGATGCTTTGGAATTAGTTAAGAACAACGGATAACATCAATCCTAAGGTGATGCTTGTTTATTGCGCCTTTATCCGTGCTGTGTTCAGCGCGGATTTTTTATTTTTCTGGCGCAATATGCCAAGCTCTGCTATGGGGCAGGGATGACGTATGTTCATCTCTGCCTTTTTTGCGTTGTCGGAAAGATGAAAATTTGAGAGGGAGGCTTACGATGAGTTCATATATTACTGTGGCGAGTCGGCATATGAATCTGCAGGAAGGGACGGGGGCGATCGAACAATTGCTGATTGAATGCTATCTGAGTCCCGGCATATCAACTAAGGAACTGGCGAGAAAGCTGCTGCTGCCTATTCCGGTTACAGCTGCCATCAAGCGGGAGCTGATGAAAGCGGGAGCTCTCGTGCAAGACCGTGGCGTAAAGTGTACGATTGAATGCATCAGCTGGATAGAGCGGGAATGGGGATTCGATGGTCTGGACATAGAAGTTCATGCGGCGTTGCTCAGTGAACGACGAGCGGAAGCCATTATCCGGGAGCTGGCGGACGAGTTGGACATCCTATTCCATAATCGTCCTCAAGTCGATGTAACGATTGACCAATCCCAATGTACACCGGAGACCAGCCTGAGGCGGGCCATTTTATGTCTGAGGCAGCACGCCTTGATTGGCAAGCGCATTTTATGCGTCGGAGATGATGATCTGGTTAGCGTATCCATCGGACTTTTGCTCCAGCGCTTGTTTCCGAACCGAAAGCATACCGCAACCAAAGTGGATGTTGTAGACATCGACGAGCGGTTTTTGCACTTCATTGCCAATCTTGCTGAGAAGAGCGAATTTCCGATCGCATGCCATCGCAAGGATTTGCGGCACCCTCTGCCTCATGCGCTTATGGGGCAATTCGATTGCATCTTCACGGACCCGCCATACACGCTGCAAGGGATGAGCTTGTTTCTCTCCAGAGGTATTACGGCGCTTAAGTGCGAGAGAGGATTGCCTATATTTCTGTCATTCGCCCATAAGGCGCCTCCGTTCATGCTGGCCGTGCAACGGGAATTTCTTCGCATGGGGCTGACCGTTCATGCCAATTTCCCTCGCTTCAATGCTTATGAAGGAGCTGAAATGATTGCCAATCGCAGTCAACTGTTCATTCTTCGCACGACGGATCAGACGGTTCCGGAGTATCGCGAGGCATTCCAGGATGCCCTGTATACGGGGGAAGTTAGGCAGACACTGCGCACTTACCAATGCAAGCACTGCTCGCAGCAAGTGAAAGTGGGATTACGCGAAGAGATCGAGACGATCGAACAATTGAAAAATGAAGGCTGTCCCACTTGCAGCTGTGATACATTTGTTTTGGTTAAGCGAGAACAATTATCGGCGAAGTAAGGTGTAAAAACTGTAAAACGGGCGTGTTCTATTTCTAGTATGAAGTAGAGCATGCCTCAAGTCTCATCCTTGTATTTATCATAATATATGCCAAAAAACGCTTGACATCCATAATCTTATCGAATAATATTTGACTAACGAACGGTAGGTAGAGGGGAGGGGAGAATATGACAGCTAATCGAATTAAAGCTATCGCATTGTCTCATTTTGCGAGATTCGGCTATGAAGGAGCGTCACTGGAAAATATTTCTCAAGAAGTCGGGATTAAGAAACCGTCGATATACGCACACTTTAAGGGCAAGGAAGAACTATTTTTTATCTGCTTGGAAGAGGCGCTCGGAAAGGACATTGAGTATTTCCGGAGTCATGCACATGCAAGCGAGTCAACTTCATTCAAGGATATGTTGCATCAATTGCTGACGGGATATGCGAACCGGTTCCAGGAAAATGAAGAAGCCATGTTTTGTATACGGTCCTCCTATTTTCCGCCGGCCGCATTCCGGGACCAAATTGTCCGGAGAGCCAATCAGCACATAGAGAATATAAGAGTCGTTCTTCGTCCATTTTTCCAGAAAGCAAGCGATCAAGGCGTCTTGCGGGAAATTGAACCAAGGGATGCGTTAGATGCATACATGTGTCTATTCGACGGATTGATGGTCGAGCTATTGTTCGAAGGCTTCGAACGGTTCGAGAGGCGGCTTGCCGCTTCGTGGAAGGTATACTGGCATGGTGTTTCTGAGCAGAGCAGGTAGCATTATACCTTCATGCCGACGGACTGCTCCATGGCAGGACGTTTTTTTATACAATCAAACTAACGACTGGTAGGAAGGGTGCGGAAGGATGGCTTGGGTTTATGTCATATTAGCAGGCATTATTGAAGTATTTTGGGTAATCGGATTGAAGAAAGCGTCCAGCCTCTTGGAGTGGGCAGCGGTTGCCGCAGCAATTGTCATTAGTTTTTTTCTTTTATTTAAAGCTTTTAAGTCATTGCCCGTCGGCACCGTATACGCTGTCTTTACCGGACTGGGAGCAGGCGGGATCGTCTTGTCGGAAATATTGTTTTTCGGTGAACCGTTCTCGATTGTGAAAATTGCTTTAATCGGGCTAATCTTTGTCGGTGTAATCGGGCTTAAGCGAATTTCAGGCGAGAAGACAGAGAAGGAGGCCGCATAACATGGCGTGGACATTTCTCATTATCGCAGGCATTTGCGAAGTGGCCGGCGTTATCTTTATGAAGCTCGCAACAGAAAAAAAAACCTGGGGCCCCAGACTACTATTGATAGCCAATTTTGCGGTCAGCTTCTACTTCTTGTCGTTGGCGATGAAGGATCTGCCCATGGGAACGGCTTACGCGATCTGGACGGGGATCGGAACGGCGGGTAGCGCCCTGATCGGGATCGTCCTGTTCAAGGAATCCGCCGATTGGCGCAGATTGCTATTTTTAAGCTGCATTCTGTTCGGAGCGGTCGGACTGAAGCTATTAAGCTAATGTGAGGCTAATCGAGAATTAATGATTGAAACTGTTATCTATTCCCAGTATGCTTGAGGAAGAGTCTTACAATTCATATGGCGGGGGAATAGGGATGGAAAGAGGCAAGGCAGTCAATTCACCGTGGATGTACGCATTCGGGATGCTGGCAATGATGATTCCGGTGCAGGCATTCAGCACATTTTACACGTTTTTCTACACGGAGAAGTTAGGATTATCAATAGTGCTCTTCACGGCAGCGAGAACGGTGTATCTGATCTGGGATGCGGTCAACCAGCCGTTGGCGGGCTATTATTCGGATCGCACCAATACGAGATTCGGTAGAAGAAAACCATGGCTTTATATTTCGGTTCCGCTATTCGTGCTTACTTATTTTATGTTGTTTGCTGTACCGAACGGATTATCGGAGACGATGCTATTTCTATGGTTTCTGGTTGCTCTCATCTTGTTAGAGGCGGTCATGACCATCATCTGGGTCAACTATGGGGCATTGTTCCCGGAGCTGTACCGACAGGATAAAGTGCGCAAGAAGGCATCCGCCATTCAGCAAGGCTATCAAATTGTTGCCATTCTAATTGCTTCGGTGGCCGCCCCAATGCTGTACACGAATCTGGGCTTCGGAGCCATGGCACTCGTACTTGGAGCGGTATTCGTCGTCTTCATGCTGCTGTTCCTACGCTTCACTGAGGAGTCCGAAGAAGCGCGCCAGACGCCTCGTATCGGTATGAAGGAAGCATTCACCGCCACTTTGTCGAATAAGCCGTTCTGGATATTCAATATTTCCAATTCATTCGCCCAGACGGTCAACGGCTTGCTCAGCTCCATGATACCCTTCTATGCGAAATACGTGCTGAAGGTGGATGAAGGATTGGTAACTGTGCTGCTGGCCTCTATATTCGTCTCGGTTATCCCGCTTGTTGGAGTATGGTACTGGATAATAAAACGGATGAAACCGGTGAAAGCGTGGCAGCTGTCGATATTGGCTTATGCCCTGTCTGTCATTCCGCTCTGGTTCGGCAGCAGCTTGGCGAGCGGAATTACAGCCGGGGTGATCGTCGGCTTCGGACTGGCGGGCTTCCTAGTTACGCCTCCGGTCGTGAACAGTCTCATTATCGATCTGGACTATGCCGCGACCGGACACAGACGGGAAGGCGTCTACACGGCAGTAAGCGGATTCATCATCCGTTCCAGCGGGTTGATCGCCGCACTTGCATTCCTAATCGTCGGCGCCCTGTTAGGCTATAAGAGCGGAGACGAACCCGGCGATAATCCGGAGCTGACGTTCCGGGTGCTTATCTCCGGCGTACCGTTCGTCTTGCTCGCCATATCGTACACGCTAACGTTCTTCGTAAAGCTGAAGGGCGAGACGATCGATACAAGCGAAGTACAACGATGATGGGAGTCCGGAAGATATAGGATGGAAAGCCCGGAGCATGCTCCGGGCTTTCGTATGTGCCGTGCAGCTGCTAGGCAGACATGGCCATAGCGGCGGCGCGGCATTCTCTGGCGCAATGCATACAGGTCTGTGCGCAATGGCGGGAAGCGGGATCGTTGAATTTCATGCATTCCGCAGCGCATGCTTCGCATACATGTGCGCACATCATGAGCATCGCTTTGGAGAACGGGCTGGAACGCGCGACGAAGCGCGCCGTCTTGGCGCATATGTCGGCACAGTCACGGAGCAGCTTGAGCTGATTCGATCTGCCATGCAGATTGCCCGACATTAATATGTGGGTGATCATATGCTCGCAGGTAACGGTACAATGATGAAGAACACCTACGATTTGCGGCATTCCTGTCTGAGGGTCCCGATATGGCAAGTGGATCATCCTCCAATACTTGTTGTAGTCTGTGTGAATGCATCAGCTGCAATAGTCTATGTGTGTGTGTACGCGGAGATCACGGTGTATGCCTAACCGATCATTTATAAATGACTTGAGAGATTGGTGACTTGCAAGCTGTCAGCGATGTGGTGCTATACTGATAGATAAGAGTGGGGAGCAGATTGAACGGTTCGGACAGGTATAGTCATATAGAAGAGGGAGAGGGGGAATGATGCGTTGACTTTACAGCAATTGAAGTATGTAATCGAAGTGGCCAATCGAGGGTCCATTAACGAAGCCGCGAAGCGGTTATTCATATCGCAGCCCAGCTTGTCCGGCGCTATCAAGGATCTGGAAGTGGCGATGGGAGTCACCATATTCGAAAGGACGAACAAGGGGATATCGCTGACAAAGGAAGGCGTTGAATTTCTGGGTTACGCCAGACAGGTCGTGGAGCAAGCGGAGTTGCTGGAGGGACGCTACATGAACGCGAAGCCGTCCCCGCAGCACTTCTCTGTGTCGACACAACATTATGCGTTCGCGGTCAACGCTTTCGTCAGTCTGGTGCAGGAGCATGGCCACGAGGAATACGAGATGAGCCTGCGCGAGACGAAGACATATGAAATCATCGAGGATGTCAAGTCGATGCGAAGCGAGATCGGCATCCTGTATGTGAATGAGTTCAACGGAAAGGTGATCAACAAGCTGCTCAAGTCGGCCAACCTGCAGTTTACAAGCCTTTTTACGGCGAAACCCCACGTATTCATCAGCATTAATAATCCGCTGGCCAAGCAGAAGATGGTTACGATTGAGGAGCTGCAGGATTATCCTTATCTGTCCTTCGATCAAGGAGAATATAATTCCTTTCACTTCTCGGAGGAAATACTGAGTACGCTGTCGCGCAAAAAGAGCATTCTCGTCAACGATCGGGCGACGCTCTTCAACTTGCTGATCGGATTGAACGGCTACACGATCTCGACAGGGGTGCTCAGCTCCGATCTGAACGGCAACGAAATCATCCCTGTGCCGCTCGCTATTGAAGAGACGATAAACGTCGGCTGGATTGCCCAGCGAAATGCTTCGTTATCTATACTGGGAACAGCATATGTGGAAGCGTTAAAACGTGCCGTAGGGCAATGAAAAGTGATTGATATAGATTTTAGCTATAACTGGATATAGATTATTGCAGTTACCCTATATCTATCATTCCATGCTATCTTTCTTGTAACAATTTGTATTGGAGTGTGGCAAGGATGGCAAAGAGCAGTGTATTGGGGTATCCGCGAATTGGCGAGAATCGGGAATGGAAGAAGGCGCTTGAAGCATTCTGGGCCGGCAAGCTGGAGGAAGAGGCGTTCGAGGCT
Source organism: Paenibacillus sp. J5C2022 (assembly GCF_025567625.1). Taxonomy (GTDB): domain Bacteria; phylum Bacillota; class Bacilli; order Paenibacillales; family Paenibacillaceae; genus Pristimantibacillus. The sequence goes on from NZ_JAOQJC010000001.1 coordinate 215,315, forward strand.
GAATTGCAAGAGCTTCGGCTGAAGCATTGGCGCAAGCAGCAAGAAGAAGGCGTTGATTATATACCGGTTAACGACTTCAGTTATTACGATCAGGTGCTGGATACGGCCGCCATGTTCGGAATTGTGCCGAAGCGCTTCGCTTATTCCGGTGGCCCAGTTCCTCTATCGCTCTATTACGGCATGGCGCGCGGGACGAAGGATGCAACAGCATGCGAGATGACGAAATGGTTCAATACGAACTATCATTATATCGTGCCTGAACTGGATGGCGCATCGCCGGCGCTGACGGAGAACAAGCCGTTGATTGCCTATCGGGAAGCGAAAGAGAAGCTGGGAATCGAAGGACGGCCGGTCATCATTGGGCCGCTTACATTCCTGAAGCTGTCCAAGGGTTATAAGGAAGAGGAATTCGATCTCTGGCTCGAAAAGCTGATACCGCTGTATGTGCAAGTGCTGCAGGAGCTGGAGCAGGAAGGCGCGGCATGGGTGCAAGTGGATGAGCCGGTGCTGGCAACGAGCGTTAGCCGAACAGATATTGAGCGGTTGAACAACATATACAGCGTCTTCGCCTCTGAAGCACCTGGACTGAAAATTATGCTGCAAACCTACTTCGAGTCGGTTGAAGCGTACAGCGAAATCGTACAGCTGCCTGTACAAGGTATTGGGCTTGACTTCGTACATGGACGCGAAGGGAATCTGGCGGAGCTGAAGCGATACGGCTTCCCGATCGATAAGGTGCTGGGTGCGGGAGTCGTAGATGGACGCGGCATATGGAAGGCTTCGCTGCGTGAAAAGCTGGAATTGCTTAGCGAGCTGACTACGGTAGTTCCATCGGGCCGTCTTGTCGTACAATCCTCCTGCAGTCTGCTCCACGTGCCGGTGACGGTAGGCAAGGAAGAGAAGCTGCAGCCGGAACTGCGCGGTGCGCTTGCATTCGCGGACGAGAAGCTGAGCGAGCTGGTGCTGCTGACGAGAGCGCTGCAAGCCGGCGAGACGGCGATTGCGGAGCAGCTTCGCAGCAATGAGCAAGAGCTGGCGGCGCTTCAGCAGTCGGCGGCGCGCAATCGTACGGATATTCAGCAGGCTGTAGCCGCCGTCAGCGCTCAGGAGCCGAAGCGCAGCAAGCCGTTCGCGGAGCGGCATATCGCACAGCGGAACAAGTGGCGGCTGCCGCTGCTTCCAACGACGACGATTGGCAGCTTCCCGCAATCGGCGGAAGTGCGGAAGGCACGTCAGCTGTGGCGCAAGGGAGAATGGAGCAACGTACAATATGAAGCATTTATCCGTGAGCAGATCGATATCTGGATCGGGCTGCAGGAAGAAATCGGCCTGGATGTGCTCGTACACGGGGAATTTGAACGGACCGATATGGTGGAATTCTTCGGTGAGAAGCTGGACGGATTCGCGTTCACGCAATTCGGATGGGTGCAGTCATACGGTTCGCGTTGCGTGAAGCCGCCGATCATCTACGGTGATGTGGCCTTCGCGGAAGCGATGACGGTCGAGGAGTCGAAGTATGCGCAGTCCAAGACAATGCGTCCCGTGAAAGGCATGTTGACGGGGCCGATTACGATCATGAACTGGTCATTCGTGCGAGATGATATTTCCCGAGAAGGGATCGCTTATCAGCTGGCCTATGCATTGCGTCAAGAAGTAGAAGCGCTGGAAGCTGCGGGCATCGGCATGATTCAGGTGGATGAACCGGCTGTTCGCGAAGGCTTGCCGCTGAAGGAGAAGGATCAAGCGGACTATCTGGCATGGTCCGTGAAGGCGTTCCGCATGACGACTTGCTCAGTGCAAGAAGAGACGCAAATTCATACGCATATGTGCTATTGCGAATTCCACGACATGATCGATTCCATCGAAGCGATGGATGCGGACGTTATCTCCATCGAGACTTCGCGAAGCCATGGCGAGCTGATTCACAGCTTTGAAGAAAATACTTACAAGCTGGGCATCGGCCTTGGCGTCTATGATATCCATAGCCCGCGTGTTCCGCGCGTAGAAGAAATGACGAATATGATCGATCGTGCGCTCCGCGTGCTGGAGCCCGGCTTGTTCTGGATCAATCCGGACTGCGGCTTGAAGACGAGAGGACGGGAAGAGACGGTGGCGGCGCTTCGCAATATGGTGGAGGCAACGCAACTGGCAAGAGAGCAGCTTGCGATAGAAGTATAAGATGTAGTGGGAAATCCCTTTTGATAAGAGCGGTTATGCCGGCAGATTCGCATTGGACATGCCTGGACTAACCGCTCTTTTTGCTGTGCGAGGGGTGAATTAATAGAGAAAAGGCACGAATGTCTTCGTCCGCTTCCGGTATTGCTCGAAGGGCTCGCCGTATTTCTGTGCCAGATGCTTGTCGAGCATGGGGATATTGAAGAAGGCGAAGAAGCAGAACAGCCATAGCGGAATGAGCAATGCCCAGCCGTTCCAGGCGACTAGCGCCATAGCCAGCACCCACAATACGTCGCCGAAATAGTTAATATGCATGGAGTAGCGGAAGTACCCGCCCGTATACAGCTTGCCCCTGTTGGCAGGATCTTGCTTCCAGACGTGACGAAGCCATTCGGCATGTGAATTGAAGAGCGAACCGATGATGAAAAGGATGGCAAATCCGATATCCCAGCCGCCCAGCGGCTTGTCATGCATTAAACTCAGTACGGGAATGACGACGTAATAAAGCGAGAAAGCGGCAGGTACTGTTAATGCTTCTTGCCAAGGCATCGGCCTTCTCAATAAATAAAACATTGTAAATTTCATACGTACGAAAACGATGACAATCATAATAAAAAGCAACGTATTTCGTCCAGGGTTTCCGCTTGTCAGCTTCCAATGGAACAAATTATTCAACACTTCATGCCCGTCAAAAAACAATAGCCAGGCGGCAATCGCCATAATGATCAATTCCAGCGTCATGAGAGTGAGTCGTGGATACCAATAGCTGTTATGTTGACTATACAATGTTTTCATGATGCACCTCCGAATAGTTTTGAAATATATATAAAACATATTTCATAATTAAAGTATGACGCAGTGAATTTGACTTGTCAATAACTTTTGAAATTTGACACGGATATATTTTAAAATTATAGTGGAGATGAGGTGAGGACATGGATGGATTCAAGCGAAGAACGGAGCATAAAAAGCAACAAATATTAAAGGTTGCACAGGCTAAGCTGCAACAGGGCAGCTATCAAACCGCAACGATTAAAGAGATCGCCAGCGATGCCGGAGTATCTCAAGTGTCGATATACAATTATTTCGGAAGCAAAGACGAGCTGCTATACGAGGCGATATCTGTCATGATGGAGGAACAATTGAAGCAGTATGAGGGATTGTTGGAGCAGCAATTGCCTTATCCCAAGCTTATGTATGCCGTAATGAACGAAGAATCAAAATTTATTAAGGTCATTAATGATTGTTTGAAGCAGGCTTCGGATGCAGGGGAGATACAAGAAAGAGTGTATGGATTTCTGGAGGAGCGATTTATTCCATTTCTGATGAAGCTGATCAATCGCGGTGGGGAAGAAGGGTATATGGCTGCGGACTTGAAGCAAGACGAGCTTCTTTTTTATTTCAGCATGTATCAGCAGGCGATGAGCTCATTTTACGAGACGGAACGGTCCAACCGCGTGATGCTTTCGGAGGAACGTTTCATCCAGTTTTTCTTCAGTGGTCTATTGGGAGAAGGCTTTATAGAAAAGAGGTAATTTCAGTATCGATTCATCGTACCGGAATTACCTCTTTTCTTCTTGTTTAGATGCTAACAGCCGTTCCGCTTACTGCGACCATGAGCATGCCTTCGCGGATCACTTCGTAGTCGATGTCGACGCCAATTATCGCATTGGCCCCCATATGAGCAGCTTTTTGCTGCATTTCATGCATCGCGGCATCTCTTGCTTCTTGAAGCTTGCCTTCGTACGCTCCGGAACGTCCGCCCACAATATCGGTAATGGAGGCAAGAAAGTCTTTTACGACATTCGCCCCCATTATGACTTCGCCAGTTGTAATGCCAAGGTATCGCTTGACGGGATGTCCTTCAATTGCGGGAGTTGTGGTTATAATCATGCCGATTCCTCCTGTATGTTTATTTCCTCTCCTTACTACGTGTAGTTTTAGCTGAAGTTTCCAATTATACTCCTAGCATGGCCGTGATTTTCAAGGGGCAACCTGCTATAATAAATTGCATGAAATCTATATTTCACGCAATTTAGTTTCTAAGATGATTTTCCGATAGAGATGATAGGGATGTGCGATAGAAATGGAGACCTATGAACAAGAAATAGAGACATTCGTCGTCTATATGCAAGACAGGGAATATGCGAAGGAGACTCAGACGGCTTATGCGAACGATCTGAAGCAATTCCTGATGGAATTGGACGGGAAACCGCTTCACGAAGTGAGTGAGCTGGATGTGATGAAGCACCTGACGAATGTGAGGAAGCGCGGTGCGGGGGCGAAGTATCGGAACAGATGCCAGTCGGCGATACGCCTGTTCTTCAAAGTGATGATGCGATTCCAACTGGCCGGCCATAACCCTACGCTTGAGATTGAGAAAGCGAAGGTGGAGAAGAACCGCCGGCCTGTCTTCCTGGAACGAAAATGGCTGGACAAATGCTTGCATGCGGTGAACAGCAAGCATATGGCAAGAGACGTCGTTATTGTGGCCTTGATGGCCTATGCGGGACTTCGCGTCAGTGAAATCGTTCGTCTGAACGTGAACGACTATGAATCCGGTCGTGGGTCACTTGCGGTGCTGGGCAAAGGGGAGAAGTGGCGGTATATTCCGCTGCCAACCGAGCTGAACGCCTTATTGCTCCATTATGGGCATGTACGCATTCTGCCGCGCAACAAGAAGGACGAGCAGGCAATGTTCATCTCGCAGTTCGGCCGCAGGATAAGCAAGCGGATGGTGCAGACGATAGCAGAGAAGATGTTCATCGCGCTGCAAGGAGAGCATGAGGAGCTTCACGGTATCAAGTTGTCCGCGCACAAGCTGCGGCATTCCTTTGCAACGGATCTCCTGCGCAATGGGGCGGACTTGCGGGTCGTGCAAGAGCTGCTCGGTCATGAGGATATTTCGACGACACAAATCTATACGCATGTGCTGGATGAATCCAAACAATACGCGATGAGTAAACTGCGCCCAAATATCCCTGTCCTAAAGTAAATGCGAAGGTTATGCGCCCAGCAGGGGAAGATGTTTACGTTTATGATAGGTAAGCGTTAATAAAATGCACTGTTTCAATTCATCGACAGGCAAGGGATCATTTTCGTGGAATAGGATGGCACGATTGCCTTCATAGCGAAAAAGATCTCCAAAAATCTCCTTAAATGTTTCGACGAGTTTCGTTTGACAATGGAAGTACATCGCATAGTGGTGGGGATTGTTCTTTTGCCAGCCTATTCGGAGTGTACTTCCGAATTTTGTAACATAGCTTGGTTCACTCCACTTTAGAGTTTCTTCGACTATTTCGATTTCATCTGTTTCTGAAGCGGTTTGGAATACCAACTGGCGAAGGAACAGCAGTTTTGTGCGAATCTGTACGGGATAGCTTTCAAAAATATTGGCGACCTTGGAGTTGTGGATTGTATTCATGAAGATTCTTCTCCTTTCTCGGTGATAATCAGGTCGAAATCTTGCATAGTATAACATTATTTGCACATGACGTAAAAGAATCTCATCACAGTTCCTGGACCAAAGTTAACATAATAATAGTTATGTTTGTTTAATGGCATTAATAAAAATATTGCCATAAAAATATTTATGTAAAGTATATGTCGAAACGGATAGAAGTCGAACCAAACAAAAACCGGAAGGAGCATCTTACGATGACCCTTCCGGTTTTTGCTTCAAATAACGCTTGTCCTTCAGAAACAACCGCCAGAACCAATAGAAGACGGGAGCGAGCACAACAGAGCTGACGATATAGCCGATTAACAGTGAACGGAACATCGTATGGTTCGTGAACCCTTGCTCTACGGTCAGAATCGGATAGATGAGGTAAGGCATATGGGATACGCCATACGCATAGCTGGCAAGCGCGTATTGTACGACGACTGCGGCGACTGTCCAGCGTGGGAAGCCGATAAAGCCGCTATTCCGCTTCCAGAATAATGCGCCGTATCCCAATAGGAACGCGATGACGGAATAGCCGAACCACAGCGCCTGCTCCCGGAAGCCTTCGACGATCCAAGCCGCTTCGGGCGCCATTGTGAAGGTCGTCAAGAGCGCCATAATCAGCGTGAGAGGACCAAGCACGATGCCCAGCTTGCGGTATATCCGGTAGGCTTGTTCATCCTCCGCCTCACGTGAGTAGTCGGCGAGGAAGATGGCGGACAAGAACAGCTCGGTCGACAACCCGAAGCCCAGATGCGCATATTCTGTAGGCGAGCTGAATAGCTTAGCCAGCTCCAGATGCGGCACACCGCCGTCGATCGTCACAAAGCCGCCAAGTGTAACCGGCAATACACTAATGAGCAAGCCGGGGATAAGCAGACCCGTCACGCCCGAGACGACAATCAGAAGGCGGCTCCACTTGCGAAAGGCGAATGCGAATACCATAAACGTGCTCCGAATGGTAAGAAGCAGCAGCGCAAGACCTACCGGAAGCACGAGTACGGCAGCCAGCGTGTACATGGAGCGCGGGAAGAAGCCAACCAGCGCGACGACTAGCAATACGAGAAATACGTTCGTCACTTTCCACGTTGGCGACAGGAAGCGGTTCGCAATAGCACCTGCATTGGTCCTGGAGCCTCTCCGGTCGAACAGCATCGCCCAGAAGCCGGTGCCGAAGTCGATCGAACCCAATATGGAGTATATGAATATGAACACCCACAGTATAAAAATCGCCAAAGTTACATCGCTCATGTTGGTGTCGCCTCCCTGCCGGCAAGCTCGGGAAGCACAGGATGCCTTTTGAAGTAAAACCGCATAGCAAAAACAGTGACGATTAGCAGAAAGACATATATCCCGATGAACAGGACAAACAGCAAGCCAAGGCTCTCCGATTGCGTTGCGGCTTCGCTGGTGCGCTGCACATGGTAAATCGTCCACGGCTGCCTGCCTGTGCAGCTGAATATCCACCCGGTCTCGATGCCGATCATCGCAAGAGGTCCGGTCGCGACCAGCGCCAGCAATGTCCAGCGAGGATAAGTCCGCTTCAGCAGCAGCCGGTAGGCAATAGGAGCGAAGGCCATCAAGATGAGCAGCGTCCCGATTCCTACCATCAGGTTGAATAACGTATGCACTTGCAGAGGCGGCCAGTTCTCCATCGGGAAGTCGTTCAGTCCTCGCACGACGCCATCAAAGGAGTTGGTCGCCAGAAAGCTGAGCAGCCACGGTATCTCGATAGAGCCATTCAACGTTCGGGATTCGGCGTCGGCCGTTCCGCCAATTGCAAGCGGGGCGCGGCTTTGCGTCTCGAACAATCCCTCAGCGGCAGCCAGCTTCTCCGGCTGGTAATGATGCAGCATCTGCGCGGTGGCGTGTCCGTTCACCGCCGTTCCAACCGACATAATGCCCCCAATAAGAAGCGCGATAAATAGAGCTTTTCCATGATAGGCATACTCCACAGCGCTTCGATTCCTTCTTAACAGCTTGTATGCAGCGACTGAGGCGACTGCGAAAGCGCCTGTCATATACGCGGACAGCAGTACGTGACCCGCCGTCGTCCATATGCTGGGATTGAGCACGGCCGCCCACGGATCGACATTCACAATTTCCCCATTTACGATCTCAAATCCCGTCGGCGTGTTCATCCAGGCATGGGCATCGGTAATAAGCACAGCAGAAGCACTGGCTCCGATCGCAACGAAGATGACGCTTACGATCCGGGCAAGGGGAGGGAGTCTGTCTGCAGCGTAGACATAGATAGACATAAATAAAGCTTCCAGGAAAAATGCCCATATCTCCACCTGGAAAGGCAATGCGATCACTTGTCCCACATATTCCATGAAGCCGGGCCACAGCAGCGCCAGCATAGCGCCTACGATGGTGCCGGACGGAATTGCGACGCCGAGAATAATAGCGAATCCTCTCGTCCAGCGCTTGGCCATCGTGGAATAGTCGGGGTCCTTCTTGACATGATATAGGATTTCTGCAACGACAATCATAAGAGGTATGCCTACGCCAAGCGTTGCGAAAATAATATGAAAGGCCATTGAAGAGCCGAACAGCGCTCTGGCAAGTGTCACCGTATCCATCGTTTATTCTCCAATCCTTTCCACATCCAGTATCTCTGTTAGCATTGGTAAATGCTTCTAGAAACATGCATGCAGTAAAAAGATTGAAACATGGACGAAAACGGGGAAAGGGTGTGAGCAATTAGTCGGCTCTGAATCCTTCGCATAAGAGCGTAATGGCTGCAACGCTTTCCTCCAGCGCTTGCTGTCGTTCGGACGATTCGGCTATCCAGAGCACGGCTTCGTTCATCGCGCCGGATAACAGATGGGTTAGCGCATCTACGCTTGCATGCTTCAGAATACCTTGAGTCTGCATAATCTGTAGCTGATCCCGGAGTGTCATCATGGCATGCTGCTCGTCCGTTCGCCGCCACACATCCCAGCCCAATACAGAGGGACCGTCAATGAGCAATATGCGCCGATTATTATCCGCCACCGCTGCAGCCATGAATGCCCGGCATCCCAGAATGAGCTGTTCCCAAAGATCATCGCTGCCAGAAGCTTCCGACTCGATGCGCACTGCAATCTCCTGCTGAACGGATTGCAGCACAGCCAGGAACAAGCCTTCTTTATTGCCGAAATGATGGTACAGCGCTCCCCGGGTCATTCCGGCATCGCTGACCAGCTTTTCAAGCGGCGTTGCCGCATACCCCAGTTCGGAGAATTGCGTTCTTGCCGTTTGAATCAGCGTTTGTATTGTCTCTTGTTTTTGCTCCGCTTTCGATCTTCTCATATGGTATGGCTCCTCGCTTATTCTTGCTCAGGTTGATTCTGTCGGCGTGCAGCTTGTTAATAGACGCAAGCCATCGGCATCTTCGGCTTTTATCAGCGTTCTAAGAGAATGACGCACCATCTTGCAGCTGTGTTCGTCCGGATTCTTCATCCGATCCCACAGCCATTCCAATGCAGCCTCTTTATGAATCTTGGTCATGTCATTCACATGATTCGCCACGGACTTGCGCACATAAGGGGAGCACTTGAAGGAGAATGGCTAGCGCTTCGCGATAATCCGCCGGCAACGAGCTCCTCAACTGACGGCTGAACATGGCGACTCTTGCTTTCAGCTCCAATGCTTCCGTCTGCTTCGATATCGAAGAAATGAACGACTCCGCAGGAAATTGGGGATACAACGGCGTAATAAGCTGTGCAAGCCGCTCGGCCAATCCGGAGCCAAAGTGGGTTTTTAGCGGAACGTAGTTGCTCATTTACTCCATGTTCCGATCCTGGCTTTGTTTGCCGTCCCATACGTTTTCCGAGTATTGCTCGCTGTATGCGCCGACAGGAGGGATGACCGTTATGACATCGATGAGTACACCAGAGGGATCAGCAGTAATGAAATGCCGCTGACCGAACTCTTCGCTTCGGATGTCCAGGTGAAGCGGCAGCCTGGCCACGGTTATCAGACTCTCGTAGACGGTATCGACATCGTCAACCTCGAAATTGAGGATCATTCCTTTCACGGAATGACGGAATGCCTCCGGCACAGTAGGATGGACAGCATTCAATATCGCCAGTTCGTAGGCTTGATCTTGCTGCTCCTGCTTCAGACTAACATACCAATCGGCTTCAAAGACGATGTGGAAGCCGAAGTAGTCGCAGTAAAACTTGGCGGTATCGGCAACTTTTTCGGTCATAATGACAGGGTAAAAACTGGATAGCTTCATGGGAGCAGCTCCTTATTTATGTAAGATAGCTTCACTTTAACATACAGACTGTATGTATGTAAAGGGGGGGGTAGGCACTTCGCCGACCGTTTGGCTAGATAGGAGCGAGGTATTCCGTCGTAGAAAGGTCCCGGTGTATCTTATTCAAGAAGAAGCAATCGTGATATAATAGGGTGGGACTCCCAAATGAAGCAATAACTAACTACATAATAGAAGAAAGGTTGGATAAGATGTCGATGAAGCTGACCTATCACGGACATTCATGCTTTGAAGTGCGCTCTGGCGATCATGCCATTCTGATCGACCCCTATCTATCCGGCAACAAAATGGCGACATTAAGCCCGGATGATGTTCAAGTGGATGCCATTCTCGTCACGCACGGACATCAAGACCATGTTGGCGATACGGTGGCCATTGCCAGGCGGCTGAAATGTCCCGTTATCGCGAACTATGAAATTTCCATGTATTTCGCTTACAAAAAGCAACTTAAAGTAAAACCTATGCATATAGGCGGAGCTATCCAACTGCCATGGGGGAAGGTGAAGATGACGCCTGCTCTGCACGGTTCGGCATTGGAAATCGGGGAAGGAGAGTTTGTCGATGGCGGCCTTCCGGGCGGATATCTGGTTACGATGGGGGACCGCACCTTCTATCATGCGGGAGATACGGCGTTATTCAGCGATATAAAGCTAATCGGAGAATTGAATGATATCCACGCAGCTGCGCTTCCCATCGGCGATCGCTTCACGATGGGCATCGATGATGCAATCATCGCGGCACAGTGGTTAGATGCAGGACTGAATATCCCGATGCACTACAATACATTCCCTCAGATTGAGCAGGACCCGCAGGTCTGGCTGAAGAAAGCACGTGATCAAGGACTGCAAGCGGAAGTAATGGAGATCGGACAGACGCTGACAATCCAGTAGCTAAGGGAGGGTTGAGCGAATGATAGGGAGAAAGTGTGTGGCCGCCTATTTTACGGTAATGGTGGTCGTTTTCGGGCTGACGTTCGGATTCACATCAATGGGCGGAAGCTTATGGCAGACGGCTGACAATTATCTATCATCGATGTTGGTAATTGCAATATTCACAGTACCGGCCGTTTTTATTTATGGCATCTTCGCCTCTATTGTCATAGAGCATCTGATCGGGCGCACGAAGCTTCAAGGTCCGGTAGAATGGCTTGTATCCGGGACTTTGCATGTCATTATGGGTATCCTTTTCGGCTTATTCCTGCAAGGTACTCTCTTTAGCATATTCGGCGCCTTCGCTGCTTTAATCTTCTTCGTGATGGACAAGTCGGTGCAGTCCCTATTCCCACGTCTGAGACAAAGAAATAAAGCAGCTGCGTTGGCGGCCCCGCTTATACTTCTGCTCGTGTTCGTTGGTATCGTACAATTAACTGCACCGCCTTTGCCGCCTTTTACAACCGATGATGCGGTCGCATTCGCAACGCAAGGAGACGGCAGTGTAACGGATTTATTTCCGAAAGAAGTCGGCATAAGCAAGCTGACCCATCAGGGCTATGCCATTGAAAGAGAGACGAAGGTAGAGACGGGAAGCGGGAAGGAAACCTATTATATCTATTTCATTGAGCGATGGCGCAAGGGTGAAGAAGCAGGAGCGCATAGCATGAAATATAAAGTAACGAGAGGCAGTATGGGAGCGGAAGGTTCCGAAGGGGCTGATCCGCCTTATCGCCGTTAGCGTACAGGATGCATTTTGGATAAAAACGGAGGACTCGTATGACAGCTAATGTGCAGCACCAACTTCTGACCATGAGTATGATCCGGGACGGCAATCGCATATTGCTCATCAATCGACCGAATGAGATGGGGTTCCCCGGTTATATTTCACCTGGAGGGAAAGTGGATTTTCCTGAAAGTATTGTGGATGGCGCTATACGGGAAGTGAAGGAAGAGACCGGACTCGAAGTGACGGAAATTACTTTCAAGGGACTTCATGAGTTCTGCAATATAAATACGGGACTTCGCTATATGGTGTTCAACTATCTGGTCACTTCATTCCGGGGGGAATTGCTACAGCATCCGCCGGAAGGCGAATTGTTGTGGGCAGACCTGGACAGTCTGGAAGAGCTGCCTATGCAGGACTGGTTCCGTGAACGCATACCGTTATTTTTCAAGCCCGGCGTATTCGAATACAGCACGATGTGGGACCAAGAGAACGATAAGGTGCTGAACGCTACGGAAATGTGGTATAGGGAATCGGACTAATTAATGGGGTTAAACGATATGCTTGGAGTTGTGAAAGGAGTCAATGATGACGGGCGTAAAGATCGAATTATTATCAAGCTTCACTATTGACATCAGTTGGGAGAGATGAGTTATACAGCGAATGAAAAATATCGAGTGGTAAAACATGAGTCGGATCGAAAACTATCTATTGACTTCTTATTCATGAAAAGAAAGTTGGTTGTGAAATGATGAATACATTTCCCGTTATATATACTGAACGGCTTACGCTAAGACAATTAAGACCAGAGGACAGCATGGATCTGTTCCATTATTTCTCAAGAGATGAAGTAACAGAATTCTACGATTTGGAGAGTTTCACATCGATTAAGCAAGCTACTGACCTGATTGATAGCTGGAATAAACGTTATGAGACGGAGCAGGGCATACGCTGGGCTATATCGCTGAAGAACGAGGAACGGGTCATCGGCACTTGTGGCTACCATAATTGGGCGAAGGAGCACAGCAAGGCTGAGATCGGATACGAGTTAACGCCGGAATATTGGCGGCAGGGGATCATGACGGAGGCTATTGCAGCGATCCTTCAGTATGGATTCCAATCGCTCCAGCTTAATCGTATTGAGGCATTCATTGATCCCGCCAACATTAGCTCCAGGAAGCTGCTTTTGAAGGCAGGTTTGGCAGAGGAAGGGCTCTTAAGAGATTGCTTCTTCGAGAAGGGGCAATTTGTCGATGCAGTCATTTTCTCCATTTTGAGTAGAGAAGCGGTTAACCGCCGTCATTAAAGAGACGGGAAGCTAATGTTTTCGGAAGTGCAGCAACTTTCAATGGGATATATCGTCTATATGGAAGATGGCATTAAATTGAAATTGCTGGAGGCGGATGAGTTGAAGAAGTTTATTGGCGGTTTATTCTGCGGAATGGCTATTATGGTGTTAACAGCGGCAGCCGTGTCGGAAGAAGTGCGGGCGCGTCTGACGCCAGTCTATGTCAACTTCCATCTAGGCGGCGAGAGCCATGCGATCAGCTCCGATGAGACTAAAATTCTGAATCACAATGGATCACTATATGTCCCGCTGCGTTCCTTCGCGAATGAGATGGGCGGCTCCGTCTACTATACGCCCCCGACTTCCGGAGATAGAGCGAAGGTAGATATTTATTATGAGGATGATCGGGATCTGACGCTTCAAGATGAGGATGGATATGTTAAGCTCGGCAATCTGGACGTCCAGTTCGCATTGGATGATGATATGCCGGTCATAAGCGGAACGATCAAGGTTGAGAAAATCATCCCGAAAAATAAAGATGTCGTCATCGCCATACTAGATGACAGCGGCGAAACGTTGGGCGTGAGCAGTGCCCTAAAGCCTAATAAGCCTTTGCATGTGCCGCTCTCACAGCTGCAGCCAGGAGAGATGATTCAATTCAGAAACTACTTCCCATACATGGCAACACCCGAAGATTATAAGCTGCAGGTAAAGCTAGTGGACAAAGAGGATTGGTACTATGATCAAGGGTATGTGGGCAGCGTCACAGGTGCGGGCGGGTTCAACGGCTTCCCGCTGAATGCGGCTCTCGGCTTCTCGCCGTTCAAGCCCGGAGAGTCGATCCCGTTCATTGTCACCTTGCTTAACCGTAGTGAGGAAGATACGGTTGTGACGACCAAGCCGCTTCAGCTGGTTGTCGAGATTACGGATAGCGAAGGGAAGGTTATTCGAACGCTTGCCACTAAGCCGTTCAAGGGCGAAGTGCAGTGGAGACATGGCATGATGCAGACCGAGCTAATATGGGATTTGAAGGATGAGCTCGGCAACAAGGTGCCTAAGGGAGATTACTTCTTCTCCATATTGGAGAACGAGACGGAAGGTTATATGAAGGGCAATCCGGATAAGAGTATGACATTCGAGCTGGAATGGTCGATGCAGGGAACGGGCATGTTCACGGTTGAATAAGCCGGATCAATCGCATATGTATGTCTGAGCAGACTAAAATGCCGTGTACGACGAGCAAGATGAGTTGCAGTCGTATGCGGTTTTTTGTCTTCAAGGGCAATTAATATGGTATACTCATCGCAAATCCCAATTGGTGAAAAAGGGAGGAGTAAGAGAGTGGCCGAGGCGAAAGGTGAGCGGATGAACTTCCTGAGAAATATAGGTTTTTATGCACTACTATTGGCTGTTATCGTATCGGGCATTTCCTATGCGTATTCGTTATTTCCGAAAGCGGTACCGTATAGGCAGATTATCGTTGATTCGAATTCGGATATGTCAGCGGTTGGATTGCAGAATTGGAGCAAGCTGTTCGCATCGGAGCCAAATGTCTACTTCGCGGTGATGGACGGGAATGTGATCATGTATTGCAATATGGGGAAATCCGGTCTCTATACGCACCCGGTTGCGACCGTCAAGAAACGGGGAGATGTATTGTCCGTACAAATTGACAGCAATCCGAAGAGAGCGCTCACGAACGAAGACATCCTTATCGAGATTGATCTGGATAAGCTGCCCGGCAAGATTGAAGTATACGTATTGGGGGAACCCGTGAACGATTATCGAGTGATCGGAACAATAGAAAGCGAGAGGGCAAATTGAGCATGCAAGATAAGCTGAAAGAGAAAAAAGTGCTAATCGTTATAGCACTGTTGATTGCAGGAAGCTGGATAGGAAATTTGATGTACTATAAGAGCATGCAATTGAAAGAACCGTTATTCCTCAAGCATTATATAACGGCTGGCAACGTTGGCGGAGAAATGATAGGGATACATTATCTGGAGAACAGCCATGCCAAAGATAAAATCGCCGGCATTCAATTGGCAGGATTGCCGTATCTCAACTTTCAAAGGTGGGAGAAAACAAGCTATTCGCATCAAAAGCTGATGGAAGCAAGCGCTACCATTCGGCCGGAAATGATACCTGCAGATCTGCCACTGCCGCTTGTCATTCGCGACGCAACGGTGTTCTTCGATAGCGGGAGATCTATGGAGGTGCCGATAGGCGAGATTCAAATTGTGGCTCGAGAGGATGATGGCCTATTGGACTTCAACTTTGCCAGCTCCAACGGCGAATATAAAGTGACTCTTAACAAGTCCGCGACGCTTGAAGGAATAGACTACTCGTATCGCGAGCTGTTGGAGCCTTGGTACGAGCTGATGGAATCGGGCGTTCCGGTTGATAAGCTGGATTATCCGGTTCGGATGGCGGAGGGGGAGGGGCTGTCCTTCTCGCATAACTGGTCTCCTCCCGACGATGCTGAAGCTGCCTTCGCCCAATTCCAAGCGAGGATTATACTTCACTTTACGCTCGAGGACGGGAGCAGGATCGTGGAGTATTTGCCCATTAATATGAACAAGCATTTGAGCGACGAGCAGGTTAAGCGTCTGGTACAGTCTGGAGGCAACTTACAATGACAGAAGCAATAAGGAAGGGGCTAAGAAGTCTCGGCTACGGGGGGCTTCTCGTATTAATCGATTTCCGGATTGGCGGCTTCGATCTGCTGCCCGATACGATCGGCTATCTGCTAATGGCTTCCGGGATGTTCGGGCTGAATCATCATCACCAGCAATTTCGAACAGTGAAGTGGTTAGCGCTGCTGCTGGCGGCAACGCCTGTAATCCACTTTTTGATAACCGTCGGTCGTAATCCATCTCTATCGAATGCGTTATCGGTAGATGAATTGATAGTTGCCCAGTCCATACATATCGTACATGTCGTGATGGTCTATCTCCTATTCCAAGGACTGGCCACTATCGCCGCAGGAACCGGGCAATCGGGCTTGCACGCTGTTGTAATCGGGCGCAGGAACGGCTATGTTACTGTTCAGGCCATTATATTGTTTGTTATGCCGTTTCTGCTGAACATCGATGACAGTGCTGCAATCCCGCTAATGGTATTGAGCATCGCAGGCTTTATCGCAGAGCTGTTCTTCGTTATGTTGTGTTTTCGGGTGGCGAATGCGGTTCAGAAGGGGATTCGCGCAGGAGGGAAGAAGGCGTTCTCCTTCTCGCAGGAGGAGAAGGAACGGATTGTGGAAGCGTTCGGCGCCGCTTTTTATCAGAAGGCAATACGAAATATTGAGCGGTATGCGTATAGATGGGGACTATCGTCGCTACGGCTCATTCCGTCCTATTCTGCCAATCTGGTATTGACTTGCCGCTCGGCGCTCTATGGCAAGACGGTATTGAAGATCGGACGGGCTGCTTCAAAGGAGTTTTACTCGGAGTATTACGCCCTGCAGGAATATGAGGGCAGCCGCTATTGCAAAGCGTTGGAAGGCGATTTTGAGCACGGTGTCATCTTGCTGCAGTATGTGTCGCCCGGCACTCCATTGCGCGGCGAGCCATCCTTGGAACGGAGGCTGGAAGTATTCTGCTCCCTGTATCGGGACATGCACCGGGAACCGGCCAGAGTCGATATCTACCCGACTTATTCCGGGTGGGTGAGCAAAATAACGGGGTATATGAGTACCCGGCAGGATTGCCCGGACTTGTATGCGCATATGATGCGGGCCAATGACATCTGTAAGTCCCTAAGCGAGACGTATAATCGCAACATGCTGCTGCATGGCGATTTGCATCACGATAACATCTTGCTCGGGGTAGACGGCGAATATCGGATTATCGATCCGAAAGGCGTAGTGGGCGATCCCTTGTTCGATATCCCGCGTTTTATATTGAATGAATTCGAGGATGATATCACACCCGGACTTGAGGAGAAAATCAATGCGATTATTGAGAAGCTGGCCAGCGAGCTGAAGCTCCCTGATGAAGCGATTCGAAAGTGTCTCTATGTCGAGACGTCAATGGCCGTCTGCTGGAACATCGAAAGCGATGCGCCTCCCGAAGAGTGGGAGGGACTGTTAGCACAAGCGGCCTTCGCCGAGTCGTTGATGAATCGCGGATAGATGATGCAAGTGAAGATCAATTTCATTCAATACGGCAGCCTCTCTTCCAAGTACACTGGGGGTACTTAACGAAAGAGAGGTTGTTGCTATGCATACTTATACACAGCTGGAGAGGGAGTTCGCAGACGCGCTGAAATCCGTCGCACGCCGCCAGGACATCAAATCGTACATCGAGAGCAATCCTCTGCTGCAGAGCTTGCTCTGGCGCTCGGCGAAGCAGTATGTAACCGGCGGGTTGCGGGAAGACGGCGTTGCTGTCGCGGAGCGGCTTGTCGAACGGGGATATGCGGTATCTCTTGAATACATAGGCGAGAACACGACACTTCACGAGCATTGCGAAGCGGCAGCTACAGAGCTGCTGACGCTTGTGGAGGGGCTGGGAGAGAAGCGGATTCCTTCGCGTGTGTCCTTCGATCTGTCCCATATCGGCTTGATGATTGATCCGTCTTATACCGTTGCACAGCTGTGCAGGCTCGCCGAAGCGGCACAAGCATACGGGATCGAGCTGTTCATCAGCATGGAGGAATCGGCGAAGACCGACCGCATTCTGGAAGTATACTCGAAGGCATGCAAGCAATATGCCAATATCGGCATCACGTTGCAAGCGCAATTGCATCGTACATCGGAAGACGTATGCACGAAGCTTCCGGTCAATGCGCTGCTGCGGATTGTGAAAGGCGCTTATCAGGAAGCGGAGGAGATCGCGCTTCCTCGCTCGATGGCGCTTAATGAACGCTATAAGTCGCTAGTTCGGCAAGCGGTTCGTTCGGGTCACCGTGTCTCGGTTGCTACGCACGATGAAGGTCTATTGGATCAGCTCATGGAAGCGGGTCTGCTGTCGGCCGACAATGTGGAGATCGAGATGCTGTACGGTATCCGGCCCGAGCTGAGTATGAAATGGAGGGACGACGGCTATCCTGTACGCATCTATTTGACCTACGGTCACGAATGGTATTTGTACTTATGCCACCGCATCGCCGAGCATCCGCCGAATCTGTATAAAGCCTTGATCGCGATGCTGGGTGAAGACGCAGAGGATTCCGTTCTGGCGTATGAATAGACCATACTGTCGCGTAATGGACGCTTCTCCCTCAAGCTCCATTGGCACATGGGAGCAAAACCTGATACTCTAGTAAGCAGGATGGAGGGATGAGTGTGAAAAGTAACAACGAAACAAAAGTATATAATGGCGAGTGCCTTGTCTTGCGACACTTCGAGGAGCTGTCGAAAATTCCGCGGGCTTCCGGCAATGAGAAGGGGATTAGCGATTATGTCGCAGAATTCGCAATGCAAAGGGGCTGCACCGCAGAGCAAGACGAGCGGTTCAACTTAATTATCCGCAAGCCTGCGGCTAAAGGTTATGAGGAAGTTGAACCCGTCATCTTCCAAGGCCATTTGGACATGGTGTGCGAGATGAATAAAGGAACGACGCACGATTTTGCAAACGATCCGATCTCTCTTCGCATTGACGGCGATATGATCTATGCACGTGGGACGACGCTTGGGGCGGACAACGGTATCGCGGTGGCAACGGCGTTGGCGATCATCGACATGCCGGATATGGCGCATCCCGAGCTGGAGATGATCTTGACGACGGAAGAAGAGACGACGATGGGAGGCGCATTTCACCTTGATGCCTCTACCCTGAAAGGGCGCAGAATGATCAATTTCGACTCTGATCGTGAAGGCATACTGTTCGTCAGCAGCGCCGGAGGCGTTAACATCTATCATTCGGTTCCTATCCAATGGACGAAGCAAGAGGGGGAAGCGGGGCAGCCTTACAAACTATCCGTGCATGGCTTGAAAGGGGGGCATTCCGGCGACGATATCATTCATGAGCGGGGCAACGCCAACAAGCTGCTGGGAAGAATGCTGGATGATTTGCGTCGTCATACCGTATTTCAGCTGGCAGGTGTTCATGGCGGCATGAAGGTTAATGCAATTCCGCGGGAAGCGGAAGCAAGCCTGTACTTGCACGAGTCGGAGATCGAAGCAGCGGAAGCTCGCGTGCAGGAGATGAACCGGATTCTGAGTGAAGAGTACCTGCAGACGGACGAGGGCGTTGAGATCACGCTGCAAGCCGATGCGTCATCGCACCCAGACGGAAGAGCAGGCTCCTCGTCCGGCAAAGTATTCGACGATGCGACGAAAACGTCCGTCATCCGTCTGCTCGCGCTAATGCCAAGCGGCGTGCTCAGCATGGACAAGGCGATCGACAATCTCGTACGCACCTCCACCAATCCCGGGGTGATGACGACCGACAGCGAAGCGTTCGTCGTGCAGAGTCTGGCAAGAAGCTCTCATCGTTCGCAGTTGGATGACGTCTTGCGCACGATGGAGACGCTCGCGCAAGCCATCGGCTGCGGGTGCCGTCATGACAGCTTCTTCCCGGGTTGGCCGTATCGTCCAGACTCCGGGCTTCGCCCGCTCTTCGAAGAAGTGTATGAGCGCCGTTACGGCAAGCCGCTCGAAGTGAAGGCGATTCATGCCGGATTGGAATGTGGGGTTCTGATCGAGAAGCTTCCCGAGCTGGATGCCGTATCATGCGGTCCGAATCTGTATGACATCCATACGCCAGATGAACATCTGTCCATCTCATCCGTAGAACGCACGTGGGCTTTTCTGCAGGATGTGCTGCAGGCTATGAAGGAATAGGAGGGATGGCCAATGTTTCATACCGAGCAATTCAATGGCACGCGTGAACAGAATTACGAGCTGTTATTATCCCAGCTTCGGGCATTGCTGCAAGGCGAGGACGATCGCATCGCGAATTTGTCCAACGCTTCGTCGCTGTTGAACCAGTTTTTGGACGACACGAACTGGGTCGGGTTTTATTTGAGCAAAGGCGATGAGCTGGTGCTTGGACCATTCCAGGGGTTACCTGCGTGCGTGCGCATTCCGTATCACAAGGGCGTATGCGGCAAAGCGGCGAGGGAGCGGTCGACGGTACGGGTTGCGGATGTGCACGAGTTCCCCGGTCATATCGCCTGCGATGCGGCTTCTCGTTCGGAGCTCGTCGTTCCGATCTTGCTGAACGGCGAGCTGTTCGGCGTACTGGATATTGACAGCCCAAGTCTAAACCGGTTCGATGAGATCGATCAGCATTATATGGAGAAGTTCGTTAAGGAGCTATGCTCGCATCTGTAGCATCCGATATACCCGCGCACATTTACACTAAAAAACCGGCTGTTGCAGCCGGTTTTTTAGTGTTTTAACGTGTAAATTTCGAGTTGACTAACTAAAGCTAGAGGATCGATTCGTGAGCACTAGAATAGTATAGGCAACCTACTGGGGTGGCGGAATAGCGTGTTAGCGCAGCACTTCAAGTGTATGCAGCCAACACTAAATTAACGGAACCGCATTCGAGCGCCCTCCGGTGTAGGAATCGGTTAACTGGATTTTGTGTCATTATTGTAGGTAAATTGTCTTTCTCAATAGCCGCAAATGGAATAAGTACAGTTGAATCAGACTAGATAGGGCAATATCGTCATAATGAGCTGAAGGAGCAGCATAAAATCCAGTTATTTGTGACAATCAGGAGCATTCCATTAAAAATAATGACATGAAATACAGTTAAGATAGTTGCAGGAAGCTGAAAAGAATCGTGCAATACAATTGAATCTGGCAGATCATACGGACTTTATAGAAGATTGGTGTTGCGGTCGGTTTATCATTTAGCGCTTTCCTGAGCTGGAATTGCAATTGATATGTTTCCGGATACTCGGAGATTAATAATGCCATATGACGATAGAGATTTCCTCATTTTTTTGCAGTTCCATGCAGCGGAATTGCTGTTCATGTCGTCTAATAGGGTGGAGGTGGTGATCAAGTGTTGCCGGCCGGCATGAAGAAGAATGAATTTTCCAAGCAGTCAGCAGAGGCCCTGGAGCAGCTGATGGAGGCATATGGCGCAATTGTTATGCGTACCGCTTACTTCTATACAGGTGATCGTCATCTTGCCGAAGACATTAGTCAGGAAGTATTCCTGCGCGCCTATCGGGGTTGGTCGTCATTCCGCGGGGACAGCAGCGTCAAGACTTGGCTGACGACAATTGCCATCAACGTCTGCCGGGACAAGATGGGCGTTCGCATGTTCTCGGAGCGGCCAACCGATCCTATCAAGCTGGAGCGCGGCAGGACATGGGATACGGAGACTGAGGCGCTGAAGAAGCTGGAGCGTAGCGAAGTACTGCAGTTTGTACTGGCACTGCCGCCAGTGTATAAGGAAGCGCTCTACTTGTATTATTATTTGGATCTGGGCACGAAGGACATTGCCGGGATAACGGATACGCCTGAAGGTACGGTGCGGAACAGATTGCATCGGGCACGATTGGCGTTGTCCCGGGAGATGGATAAGGAGGGGGAAGAGCGATGACGGATATGGATCGCATCTTACGCGAGCAGCTTCGGAAGGAGGCAGACGATATCCTGTTCTCCCGAATGGAGCTTAGCAGTGACACGAAGTCGGCTATACGGCGGAAAGCCGCCGAAATTAAAGGAGGACGTAACATGACGATCATGAAACGATGGAAAGCGGGATTGGCGTTGCTGGCTGCGGCTGTTATGATCTTCGCGGCGTATCCCTTGCTTCAACAGACTGCAAAGGCGCCAAATGGAAATCCGGCAGCAACGCTGCCACCATCGAACGGAGGAGTGTCCGGATCGGATCTGTCGCAGCTGTTGACGACGAAGTACAGCTCTATTGATGAAGCGAGAGAGGCATTCGGTCCCGAGTTGCACGTTCCCGGCTTCATGCCGGAACGGTTCACTTTAGCAGAGATTACGACGGCAGGGATGTCAGGCGAACCGCTGAGAGATGCAGTGCTCACCTATGCTTCCGGAGAGCAAGCATTGACGTTTCTCGCAAGCCGGATGCAGGCTGGATACCCTCTGGATATGTTCACGAAGGTGCAAGTGGGCGATGCGGAAGGCTATGTGTTCGAACAGCCTAATATGACGGAACTATATTGGGTGGTAGACGGGATTCATTATTCCATTACCGGTCCCGTTACGGCCGAAGAAGCGCTGCGGATCGCTCAGTCTTTAGAATCATAATTATTCTGCGGGCTAACACTAACCACTATTTGCGACGCACTTGAAGAGGTGATTGCCGCAAGGCAATGATGAATTTGGGTGGTTCCACATGAGCATAGACTCTCGTCCCTTTTGGGATGGGAGTTTTTTGTTCTGTGTAAGCAGTACAAGCACAAAGTGAGGGTGCCGGACAAATATGGTAAGATGATTCCGTTATTATGGAGTAATAAGCGATGTAACCTCGGTTGGAGACAGGAAAGTGGACGAATAGTGAGCTGTAGGCAATGTGACCTCGGTTGGAGACAGGAAAGTGGGCGAATAGTGAGCTGTAGGCAATGTGACCTCGGTTGGAACTTGGGAACAAGGATGAAGGACGCCAAATGCTGTACTTATCGGGCAGTATATGTCATGGCACACAGATACCATTACAGGCCGGGCAGAAAAATTGGCGCTTGCTTTTAACAGCGTTAGGGCTGTTACCGTTAGCTCCATAAGGGCGCTAATGGAACAGGCATTGACAGCTTTGCTCTATAATCGTTATTATAGATACCTGAAGTCTTTAATTAAGGGGGCGTGAAATGCCTAATCATAAATGGACATTGACGTTGAAGCCGGAGGAGGATGTCTTCACTTGGCTGGAGCCGCAGCCGGGTGAACGCATTCTGGATTTGGGTTGCGGCCAAGGCAGCTTCTTGGCTCGAATGGCTGAGGCAGGTGCGATACCGCACGGTATTGATCTATCCGAGGAAATGGTGAGCCGGGCCAGAGCCAAGTATCCTGAATGGGACATCGTAGTTGCAGACGCCAGTCAATTCCGGACGGACCAGCCCTTCGATGCGGTATTCTCGCATGCATCCTTGCATTGGATGAAAGAGGCTGAAGCTGTCGTGCAATCGATTCGGCTGGCGTTGCGTGCCGGCGGCCGCTTCGTGGCGGAATTCGCTGGCAGCGAGAATACGGCGATCATAATCAACGCCATCCGTCAGACCCTGAAATCGAATGGCTATGCATGGGAAGGACGGAATCCGTGGTATCACCCTACGCTTAGCGAGTATACCAACTTGCTGGAGCAAAACGGCTTTCGCGTATTGGCCGCACGCCACTTCGACAGCCCTTCGCCGCATCGGGGGGATAGCTGGCTGCGGAACTGGCTATCGTCGTTCGATCACTTCTTCTTCCATGACGTTCCTCAAGCGGACAAGGAGCAAATGTACAATACGATAGAGACAATGCTGAAGCCGCAGCTGGAGAGCGACGGAATATGGACGGCGGATACGTGCAGGATAAGAATTGCCGCTATGTTAGAAGAGGAAGGAATGCAGCCGATATGAAAGTTGCAGTCATCGGAGCAGGCATATTAGGCGCATCGACAGCTTATCAGCTCGCCAAGCGAGGTGCGGAGGTCGTGCTCGTCGACCGCAAGGATAGGGGACAAGCGACGGATGCCGCAGCGGGCATCATCTGTCCTTGGCTGTCACAGCGGCGCAATCAGGCATGGTATCGTCTGGCCAAGGCCGGGGCGCGCTTCTACCCGGAGCTGATTGCCGAGCTGCGAAGAGAAGGAGAGACCGAGACAGGCTACAGCAGAGTCGGTTCCCTGCATCTCCATCACGATTCCGGTAAAATGGACAAAATGGCGGAGAGAGCGCATATGCGCAAAGAAGACACGCCTGAGATCGGGGACATTACAAAGTGCGGGGAGGATGAAGTTCGCTTGCGATTCCCCTTGCTTGCCGAGGGCTATCAAGCCGTTCATGTCAGCGGAGCAGCCCGCGTCGACGGCCGAGCGCTGCGCGATGCTCTGATTCGTTCAGCGAAGCGTTACGGTGCGGCGTTCATGGAGGGAGATGCGAAGCTGGTAAGCCGTTCTAACCGCATCACCGGCTTCACAGTCGACGGAGAATGTCATGAAGCGGACCAGGTCATTGTCTGTGCCGGCGCATGGGCACGACAGCTTCTGGAGCCACTCGGCATAACCTTTCTAGTGAGTTATCAGAAGGCGCAAATTATGCATGTGCAAGTGAGAGAGGAAGGCGATACGGGCATATGGCCCGTCGTGATGCCGCCGTCCGATCAATACTTGCTCGCATTCGACGAGGGTAAGATCGTCATTGGCGCTACGCATGAAGATCATGTCGAAGGTTATGACACAAGAGCCACTGCAGGCGGTATGCAAGAAATATTGCAGAAAGGGCTCACGGCAGCGCCTGGCCTGGCAGATGGCACATTTCAAGAGATGCGGGTCGGCTTTCGCCCGTTCACCCCTGGCTTTCTTCCCGTTATCGGAGCTGTTCCGGATTGGGAAGGCTTATTAACGGCCAACGGTCTGGGCGCTTCGGGACTGACAGTAGGGCCATTGCTGGGCGAACAGCTTGCCAAGCTTGCGCTGGGTGAGGTTCCCGATATTGATATGAACGATTACGACATTCGAAAAGCCATAGAGTAGTTAGTAGTTGGAGAGAGGGTGGGACAGCGTGACGGACATCGACAAGCTGGCGTTGCTTTTCGCCCGCTGCTCGTTCACCATTACGGATGTATTCCGAATAACCATTCAACCGAGCAGCCTATTGAGCGATTTCAAGACCAAAAATTATGGCTTTCTCTTCGTCGTGCGGGGAGAAGCCCGCTTCTGCGTGAATGAGTCGGCGATGTACATGCTGCATGCGGGCTCCGTCTTCCATGCTGCTCCAGGCATGACGCTTGACGCTCAAGTGATTGGCGGCTCCGAGTTCGAGTATTATACCGTTTTTTATACCATGGATGATCGGAAGGAGCCTCCAGGAGCTGATAGTGCGTGTGAGCTTGACGTACACTTCAAGCTGGAGCCGGGAGTGAGGCCAGAGGAAGCGGAGATGCTGAGTGTGCTGCACCAGCAATACAGGGCAACTGAAGGAATAACCACACTGCAGGTGAAGAGTCTATTGCTTCAGTTGCTTTATCAGGTTCTCCTGCGCAGTCGGCAGCGAGACAGCGCATCAGGCGCGTCCCATAGAAGCAGCATAGAGGATGCGGTAGCCTACATACATGGACATTATATGAAGCCGTTGACACTTGACGAGCTAGCGGAGCTGCACGGCATGAATGTGAAGCAATTCTCCTATTTCTTCCACAAGTATATTGGCGTGAGACCGATCGATTACGTCATTCAGCATCGAATGGAAAGAGCCGGCGAACTGCTGAGAGGAGGAACCTATCCGATACGCGATGTTGCTTTCAGCGTCGGTTATGCCAATTCGCTGTACTTCAGCAGATTGTTTCGCAAGAGGTTTGGCGTCTCTCCCTCTGAATATAGGAATGACAAATAAATATCTTTGTCGGGATGCCTGTTTGGATAATGGTGCATCCCTCTTTTGTCATTTGTGTATTCTCATCAACGAGGATAGTTGGTATACTGTTAACTGATAATGATTATCGATATCCTTTGGGGAGGCACACCGCAGATATGAAAGGAAGAAGAAGGCTTTATATTGGCCTATCCTTGACACCGACCTGGTTGAGAGGCAAGAGCTCTCATGAAGAAGAAGGTGGAAAGCCGATTGATATGATTGAATTCTATGTCGGTCTGGCAAAGATGGCGGAGAGGGCGAAGCTGGACTTCGTATTCCGCCCGGATACGCTGTTTCTTCGGGTACAGCAGGGCCGCGCGCCGCAATTCGGCAGTATCGATCCCACCATAATGATGACGGCGATCGCACGGGAGACGGAGAGAATCGGACTCGTCACGACGATCTCTACGACGTTCAATCCGCCATATGTCGTTGCCAGACAACTGCAATCGCTGCATTGGGTCAGCGGCGGACGAGCGGGATGGAACATTGTGACCTCGCTGGACGGCGCTGAGAACTTCTCGAACGCACCTATGCCGTCTGCAGAGGAGAAGTATGCGATAGCGAGAGAATTCACGGATGTCGTAAGCAAGCTGTGGGAGAGCTATCCGTACGAAGCGCTTGCCGGCGCATCGAGCCCGGATTCGGCTGGCAGCGGCGTGCAGATTGCGCCGATTGATCACGAAGGACCGTACTTCCATGTGAAAGGACCGCTTAATACGGCTGCTCATTATTCGGGTTCCGTTCCCTTGTTCCAAGCTGGCGCCTCGGATACAGGACGGAACTTCGCCGCATCGATTGCGAATGCGATATTCGCTTCGATCCCCGATATGGAGGCGGGCATTGAACTATGTCAGGACCTTCGCAGAAGAGCGGTGCAGAACGGCCGTGAACCAGAAGCCGTTCGGGTGCTTCCGGGTATGTATTTCTTCCTGGGCCATACGCGTGAAGAAGCCCATCGGATGCACGAAGAGACGCATGCTGCCATTAGCGTGGAGCGCAGGTACGCGTCCGTAGAGATGATATTGGGCATTGATCTTAGGCAGCTGCCGCTGGATTACAAGCTTACGAGGGACTCTCTTCCGGATGCAGCGCAACCTGTCCGCAGCCGGACACATGCCGATTTACTGCGCAGATACATCGCCGACAACAAGCCTACTGTGGAGCAATTGCTATCCAGACCTGAGGTAGTGGGGTCTTCGCATTGGGTCGTAATCGGAACGGTTGACGATGCGATCGATGACATTGTCACCTGGTTCGAGGCAGGAGCCATGGACGGGTTCATCGCGCTGCCGGGCGGCTCGGAGCTGTCATTGCATTTGTTCTTCGACGAACTGATGCCGAAGCTGGTTGAGAGAGGCTTGTACCGAAGCGAATACTCTGGAACGACGTTGCGCGAACATATGGATATGGCATAGAAGAACATAAGACAAGATGAGGGGAAGGTAACAGGAGATGAAAAAGACAGTAGCTATATTAGTCGCCATCTTGATGCTGACAAGCATATTGGCAGGTTGCGGTGAAGGGGATAAAGGCAACAATGCAGGCGAGCCTGCTGGTACGGCTGAAGATGCAACGAAACAATCTGAATCTACGCCGGCAGATAACGCAGGTGAAGGTGAAAAGGAAGAAGAAGGCGTATGGCCTAGGAAGATCATCGACAATACGGGCAAGGAGGTTGTTCTTTCGGAAAAACCAGAGCGCGTTGCAGTATTGCATCCTCTATATTTGGATTATTTCTTCGCACTGGAGTCGCCTGCATACGCTTCGACCTTCGCTGCGAAAGCGCTGGAGGAGTATGAAACGCTGGAGCCATATGCCGATACGGCCGAGGTCGTCGATCTGGGCAGAGTGGAGGCCTCCAATCTCGAAGTGCTGCTTGAGGCCGATCCCGATGTGATCGTCACGTTCATGGGCGCTACAGATAACTTCAATGAAGAACTAAGCAAGATCGCACCCGTCGTTGTCTTCGATTATACGAAGCCATGGGATGAGACGACGCGGCTGGTCGCCCAGATTGTCGGACAAGAGCAGCTGGCAGAACAATTAATAGAGGAAACGCATGAGATGATTACGAAAGCGAAGGAGAAGCTGGCCAGCCTGCAAGACAAAACATTCACACTTCTCCGCGTCGGCAACAAAGGTCAGTTTATTGCGCAAGGCAAGAAAAATACGATGTACTACAATTCGGATACCGGATTCGGACTAAAGGCGCCTGAGGAGTATCCCGAGAGCAACGATCCGTTATCGCTGGAAGGGCTGCATGAACTGGATTCTGACTACCTTATCATTCAGCATGATAAGAAAATAGCCGCTGAGGCTGTGAAAACCAATGCAACGTTAGACGTTTGGAATAACCTGAAGGCCGTTAAAAACGATAGCGTACTGATATTCGACAACTCACTGAACTCGGCGAGCATCGTGGCTGTTCGTCTTGCTGCGAAGCATTTTATAGAGCTGGTTGAGAAGGAAGCGGCCAAATAGCTGATATTGCGTAAGGGAATGCTAACTGTAAAGAGGGATCAGGACAGCTGGGACAAGCGGGGATGCGGCCCCCATTTGCTCCGCTGTCCTTTTTTTGCTGACTTCCCGATTAGTGTGGATTAGATTCTTTACAGGTGCGCGCACAGGAATTGAACGAAAGCGAGATAGCCATTAAAGCCACTAGTATTAACGCGGTCGCGTAAAGCCACCGAGGCGGAGCCTCCGAATCCCAAATGAGCGAGTGACGATCAGGTGTCTGAATCCCATCAGCTTGTTCACCAAGCAGTCCGAAAGACCAAGGTGCGGGATCGCATGCGCTTGCCGAAGGAGCAAGAGAAGTAGAGGAAAGAAGGAGCGCACAAGCCAGCATGCAAGCGAAGACACGCATATAAAAGAACATAAATGACACCACTTTCCATTCTTTGCTATCTATGACGCTCAAGAGTCGGAAAACGTTGCACCATGGATGAAGGCGGCGCGGAAAGAAGGAATTCCGGCATCCGATGAATAGACTGTTCCGCAGATTGGGACAATGGTAAAGTTGGCCGATAGGATAAAGATGAAGATTGTGTGAAATGTATTCTCAGTTAAGAATAAATATAAATTTTGTCTTGACACTTTATATCCTATCGTAAATAATAATGATTATAAAGTTTGTCCAAGACATCGTTCAGATTCACCTTGTACAAGCTTGTCAATCCAATCCACTGATAAAGGAGATATACACACATGTCACTAATCGGAACTGAAGTACAACCGTTCAAAGCACAGGCTTTCCACAAAGGTCAATTCGTCGAGGTTACCGAGCAAAGCTTCAAAGGTCAATGGAGCGTAGTATGCTTCTATCCTGCTGACTTCACATTCGTATGCCCGACTGAGCTGGAAGATCTGCAAAACCAATATGCTACATTGAAGCAGCTTGGCTGCGAGGTGTACTCCGTATCGACTGACACTCACTTCACGCACAAAGCATGGCATGAGACTTCGCCTGCTATCGGCAAAGTGGAATACATTATGATCGGCGATCCTTCCCATACAGTATCCCGCAACTTCGACGTTCTGATCGAAGAAGCAGGACTTGCTGACCGCGGTACATTCATCGTTGACCCTGACGGCGTGATCCAAACGGTGGAAATTACGGCTGGCGGCATCGGCCGCGACGCAAGCGCGCTGGTGAACAAGCTGAAAGCCGCTCAATATGTTCGCAACAATCCAGGCGAAGTATGTCCTGCGAAATGGCAAGAAGGCGGCGAAACGCTTAAGCCTAGCCTTGACCTTGTAGGTAAAATCTAAGGAGCTGTTCCTTATGAAACTAGATCAGGAAATTAAAGCGCAGCTGTGGCAATATCTTCAACTGCTGGAAGGCGATATTGTGCTGAAAGTCAACGCTGGCGAAGGCGCTGCAACAGAGGAAATGCTGGCTCTTGTCGATGAATTGGCCAGCATGTCTCCACGCATCTCTCTCGAGCAGGCAGTGCTGGACAGAGCGCCTAGCTTTAGCGTCAATCGTGTAGGGGAGGATACCGGCATTACGTTCGCCGGTACCCCTCTCGGGCACGAATTTACCTCCCTGGTGCTTGCGCTGCTCCAAGTGAGCGGACGCGCGCCGAAGGTGGAGCAGAGCGTCATCGATCAGATCAAGGGCATTCGCGGCGAATATCGCTTCGAGTCTTATATCAGCCTGAGCTGTCATAACTGTCCTGACGTCGTGCAAGCGCTGAATCTGATGAGCGTGCTCAATCCGGGCATTACCCATACGATGATTGACGGCGCCGTGTTCAAGGAAGAGGTGGAAAGCAAGGACATTATGTCCGTGCCAACCGTCTTCCTGAATGGGGAAATGTTCGGCGGCGGCCGGATGACGATTGAAGACATTCTCGCCAAGATGGGAACCGGACCGGACGCAGCGGAGCTGGAGGGTAAGGAGCCGTTCGATGTACTGGTCGTCGGCGGCGGTCCTGCGGGTGCTAGCGCAGCCATCTATGCGGCGCGCAAAGGCATCCGCACAGGTATTGTAGCCGAACGCTTCGGCGGTCAGGTGAACGATACACTGGGTATCGAGAACTTCATTAGCGTAAAGTATATTGAAGGGCCTCAACTTGTAGCCAGTGTCGAGCAGCAAGTGAAGGACTACAATATTGATGTCATGAAGACACAGCGCGCAAAGCGTCTCGAGAAGAAAGAGCTGATCGAGCTTGAACTGGAGAACGGCGCCGTCTTGAAGAGCAAATCAATGATCATCTCGACTGGCGCACGCTGGCGCAATCTGGGCGTGCCGGGCGAAGCGGAGTTCAAGAACAAAGGGGTAGCGTACTGCCCGCATTGTGACGGTCCGCTCTTCACGGGCAAGGACGTGGCGGTCATCGGCGGAGGCAACTCCGGCATCGAAGCAGCTATCGATCTTGCGGGTATCGTCAATCATGTCACGGTATTGGAGTTCGCGGCTGAGCTGAAGGCGGACGCCGTGCTGCAAGACCGATTGCACAGTCTGCCGAACGTTACTGTCGTTACGAACGCGCAGACGAAGTTAATTACAGGCGAGGATAAAGTGAACGGCATCGCCTATATGGATCGTGAGACGGAAGAGACCAGGCATATCGAATTGCAAGGGGTCTTCGTTCAGATCGGTCTGGTGCCGAACACGGACTGGCTGGGCGATACGGTAGAGCGCACGCGCATGGGGGAGATCGTGGTGAACAGCCACGGCGCAACAAGCTTGCCGGGCGTATTCGCTGCAGGCGACTGCACGAACAGCCCGTATAAGCAGATCATCATCTCCATGGGATCGGGTGCGACGGCCGCGCTGGGCGCCTTCGATTATCTTATTCGCAATTAATAAGAATGCTGGCATTGGGACATCCCGATGCCAGCTTTTTTTTCGATGATCATGAAGATTCATTATTAATTCGGACAGTTATCATTGCATTCCGGAGGACAATCCGTCAGTTGCCCTGAGTTGAACATCTCCAGCGTCATGGCAAGTGCGGCAGCGATTACAGGCTGATCAGGTACAGCGCTGCCGGACAAGAAGGCATCTGCAGCCGCAATGGCATCCACTGCCGCTTGACAAGTGGCGCCATTCAGAACATTAAGCTTAGCTGCCAGGAGTTGAGCATACAATTGATTGTATTGCGTCACTCCTTGCGTCATCCTTACATACAGCCGGTTCATACGCGGAGAGTTCCAACCAAAAAGGAGCTCTCCGATTCTTTTTGGAATGATTAAGAGTCTTGGTATCCGTACGGCAATATCGTATGATAGGAGGAAGAGATGAATCGTATGGGAAGGTGGACGATAAGCGATGACCAAAGTGTTAGTCATTGGCGGAACCCGATTTTTCGGCAAGAGACTGGTGCAGCAATGGATCGCCGAGCAAGCCGATATAACAATTGTAACGAGGGGGAATACGACAGATCCATTCGGAGATGCAGTTAAGCGACTGAAGGTGGATCGGCAACACTCCGAGACGTTGGCTGCAGCAATCGGAGCGGAGCGATATGACCTCGTATACGATAATATATGCTATCTTCCGCAGCAAGCCGAGCAAGCGGCAGAGGTGTTCAATGAGCGTACAGGCAAATATATCGTCACATCTTCGATGGCCGTCTACGCATTCGGCAATCGGAGCTGGCGCGAGCAGGACTTCGATCCTTTCACGCATCCGCTGAAGAGGAACGGGGGGCAAGGAGAACCGGGCTATGCGGAAGGCAAGCGGCTTGTCGAAGCGGTTATGTTTCGGAAGGCTGCTTTCCCGGTAGCTGCAGTACGGTTTCCTATCGTTATGGGACTTGACGATTATACAGATCGGTTGAACTTTCATATTCGACATGTACAGAGCGGCAATCCCATCGGAATGCCTAATCCGCAAGCCAGGATGAGCTATATCCATGCCGATGAAGCGGCGGACTTCCTCTATTGGCTGGGAAAATCGGAGCTTGCCGGTCCCGTTAACGCCTGTGCGAGCGGACATATTTCCAATGAAGAGTTAATTGAACTGATATCGGAGGCAACCGGCAAGTCAGGGAAGCTCGTGCAAGAGACAGATGAAGCGCATCAATCTCCGTATGGCGTTCCGGCTGATTGGGGGCTGGATACGAGCAAAGCTTCTGCTGCTGGCTACACGTTCACGCAGCTGCATGAATGGCTGCCCGCTCTTGTGAGGGAGATGGCGGCGCAGGAGAGTGTAGAGGCAGGGGAGACAGCGGAAATGTGATAGATGTATATCGAAATACGGTTATACTTATAGAAGCAACATGAAGTAGGAGAGACAGATGTGATGAACCAGACTATTCCTTATCGCGTGGAGGAAGTGACCGAGCTCTGCTTGCTGGCAGGAAAAATCATGCTGCAGAGCGGCGGCGAGACGTATCGCGTCGAAGATACCATGATGCGCATTGCCGCGGCATTCGGCATTCCTGAATCGCAGAGCTTCGTCATGCCGACGGGCATTATATTCGGTATCCAGGGCGCTTATCCCGCCACCAGACTCGTTCGCATTACGGACCGAACGACCGATCTGCAGAAGGTAACGCAAGTGAACGATCTGTCGCGGCAGATTGCGAACGGAACGATTAATCTGGACGAAGCTCTGGAAGCATTGAAGGGGATTGAAGCAGCGAGGAATGCATTTCCCGCCTGGCTGCAAATTGCGGCTGCTGCGATTGCCAGCGGCTGCTTTATGATTATGCTGCAAGGGATATGGGCGGATTTTATACCGGTCGCTATCGCTGGCGGCATCGGGCTTGCATTGCTGATCTGGCTTCATCTCATTATACCCATTCGGTTTTTCGCGGAATTTCTGGCTTCAATGGCGATAGGGATCGTCTCGGTGCTCATGGTGAAAGCAGGGTTCGGTCATCATCTTGATCTGATGATTATCGGCTCCGTTATGCCGCTTGTGCCGGGACTGCTGCTTACGAATGCCGTTCGCGATCTGATGGCGGGACATCTGCTGTCGGGCCTGTCGAAGGGAGCCGATGCGTTCCTGACGGCATCCGCGATCGGAGCAGGCATTGCGGTCGTACTGTCCGTATTTCAGCTATAGGATGAGGAAGCTGTTCATGCAATGGAGGGACAATAGATGATTGAACAGATGATAACAAGCTTCGTTGCTTCTACGGCGTTCGGCATTATATTCAACGTTCCCAAGCGGGCGCTGCTGCTGTGCGGACTCGTCGGCTTGCTGGGCTGGATGCTATACTACCTGCTGGCGCTGCAGGAGTTGAATGCGATTGTTGCGACGTTGATCGCTGCGGTGGGCGTGGCGATGTTCAGCCATGTGCTCGCCAGGTGGAAACGCATGCCGATTACTGTCTTCGGCGTATCGGGCATTATTCCTCTCGTCCCCGGCGGACTCGCTTACGATGCGATGAGGCATCTGGTGGAGAGCGAGTATACGACAGCTGTGCAGCAAGGGGTCAAAGCGCTCATGGTGTCGGGCTCAATCGCCATGGGGCTTGTACTCTCCGAGGTGCTTCATCAGTTGATTCGGAAGACTTGGGTGAATAGGGAAATGAAAAAAACATAACGCAAATTGGCAGCAAGAAGGCAGCGGCAACTTTCCGTTGCCTGCTTATTAGCGTTGTGCGTAAATGGTCGAAATTAACTCGCATCGACCTTTTGCTTGACCTAAGGTCTGCCCTTGAGATTATCATCGACTCATTGTTCGAGAAGAGTGAATCGTCATGCGAAAACAAGGAGTATCGGTAATGTAGTTCTTATTGGTGACCGAGTCGGCAATATCGGCATATC
The DNA here is from genome assembly GCF_025567625.1 of Paenibacillus sp. J5C2022. GTDB lineage: Bacteria > Bacillota > Bacilli > Paenibacillales > Paenibacillaceae > Pristimantibacillus. The sequence goes on from NZ_JAOQJC010000001.1 coordinate 248,873, forward strand.
TCTATATAATCACTTGATTATATAATTAAATTATTATATAGTAACGGAATACAGCTGACAAAGGGGAGAATGAGCATGGAACAACTTCACACGGTTGCGGAGCAATTAAAGTTGCTTGGAGACAAGACAAGACTGACCATGATGGTGATGTTGAAGGAACGCGCCTTGTGCGTGTGCGATATCGCAGACTTGCTGGAGACTTCACAGCCTAACGCGAGCCAGCATCTGCGCAAGCTGAGAGCTGCGCTACTTGTGAATGAAGACAGGAGAGGACAATGGATTTATTACTCGCTTAACGTGGAAGATAAACCCTACATCCAGGCGATATTGGACGGACTTCCATCGTTGAAGGAAAAAGTCGATTTGATTCAAAAGGATTGCAATTAATGTGGGGGACAACATGGCTATTATCGCAACGATACTCTTTCTGGTTACTTTAACTTTTGTCATATGGCAGCCGAGGGGACTTGGCATTGGATGGTCTGCAAGTGCAGGGGCGCTGCTGGCGCTACTGTTCGGCGTAGTGAACTTCGGCGATGTGGCGACTGTTGCCGGCATCGTTTGGAACGCGACGCTTGCATTTGTAGCGATCATTATGATTTCGCTCATACTGGATGCCATTGGCTTTTTTGAATGGTCTGCGCTGCATATGGCACGATTAGCGCGCGGGCGCGGGTTGCTCATGTTTGTATTCATTATTTTGCTTGGCGCTGCGGTCGCGGCGCTGTTCGCTAACGATGGGGCAGCTTTAATTATGACGCCCATAGTGCTAGCGATGGTACGCGCGTTAAAATTCGAGAACAAGATGATTCTGCCCTTCGTTATGGCGTGCGGCTTCATTGCCGATACGGCTTCATTGCCGCTTGTCGTCAGCAATCTGGTCAATATTGTATCCGCGGATTTCTTCGACATCGGCTTTGCTGAGTACGCTAGCCGTATGATTGTACCGAACTTATTCTCCATTATAGCGAGTCTGACTGTATTATATCTGTTCTTCAGGAAGGGCATTCCTGCAAGCTACGACTATGCACATCTGAAGCAGCCGAGGGAAGCTATCAAAGATATGCGTTTATTCAAGCTGGCTTGGGTTATTTTGGCCGCCCTGTTGCTGGCTTACTTCGTCAGCGGCTGGCTCGCCATTCCCGTATCGCTGATTGCAGGCGCAGCTGCCATCGTATTCCTGCTTGCCTCGAGAAATAGCGCCGCGATACAGACATGGAAGCTGGTGAAGGAGGCCCCTTGGGCCGTCGTCATTTTCTCCATCGGCATGTATGTTGTCGTATACGGGCTTCGCAATGCTGGACTGACGGATACGCTGGGGCGGTACATCCAATCGGTCGCGGACCAAGGATTGCTTGCCGCTACGATCGGGATGGGCTTTATCGCAGCGATCTTGTCATCGATCATGAATAACATGCCCACGGTCATGATAGATGCGCTGGCTATTCAAAGCACGCAGACGGAAGGTGTAATCCGGGAAGCGTTAATTTATGCCAATGTCATCGGATCCGACTTGGGACCGAAGATTACGCCGATCGGATCGCTTGCTACATTGCTTTGGCTGCATGTGCTGTCTGCGAAGAAGGTGAAGATTAGCTGGGGTTATTATTTTAAAGTTGGCCTCTTGCTGACCGTTCCTACTCTGTTCATTACGCTGATCGGTCTCTATCTGTGGCTGCTTGTCCTCCATGCATTATAAATGAGTTAATTTACGGTATATAAAGGAGAATCCATCATGTTGAATACGAAACCGCTCGTCTATTTCTTGTGCACCGGAAATTCATGCAGGAGCCAGATGGCAGACGGGTTCCTGAAAGAGCTGGGAGGGGAGAAATATGAAGTGAAGAGCGCCGGATTGGAGGCGCATGGCTTGAATCCGCGGGCGGTTCAAGTGATGAAGGAGGCGGGAGTCGATATTAGCGGAAACACCTCCGATGTCATTGATCCGGAATTGTTGAACAGAGCCGATTATGTGATTACATTATGCGGGCATGCCGATGAGCATTGTCCGGTCGTTACGAATACTCGCACCGCGAAGTGGCATTGGGGATTCGATGATCCAGCCAAGGCGACTGGCACGGAGGATGAGATTTTGCACCAATTCCGCACCGTTCGCGATGCGATTAAGAGCCGCATGGAGCGGTTTGTCGAGGATGGAGAATAGTCTCTCCATCTTTTTTTTATTGGTGGAGAACGTTGTCTTGTACGGCGTCATTAAAAAGTGATCGTAGCGTCAGTGTACTCGGCTTTTCATTACTCTTCGTTTGGGTTACGATAAATGAGATAGATAATGCTCAATAGGGATGGCTCCCATGCCATCGCGAGTGGAGGGGACAATTGTGGACAGATTTGCATGCTTATATATTGTACGTGGCGAGCCCTATCGAGCGGGCACCTGCGTCAATTTAAGTGCAAATGAAACGCTGGTCGGACGAGTATCGCAGCAGTTAGTGCCTGATTTGTCCTTTACGAACGCATTCATATCCCGACAGCATTTCGTGATCCGGAAGGAGCGGGAGCAGGCGGTGCTGTACGACATGGGCAGTCGTCACGGTACGGAAATTAACGGCGTACGTGTGACGCCGCATACGCCGTATGTTCTGAACGATTTCGACATCATTAAGCTTGCCAAGGGAATGACCGTGCTCCACTTCACATATTTGTATGCCGATCAGACGCTGGAGATTGAACCACTCAGCATTACCCGGCAGTTGGATATTCCTAAGCTGCCATTAACGATCAATTGGGAGCGGCGGGAATGTATCGTGGAAGGCAAGCGAATTATGATGTCCGAGAAAGAATATCTGCTGCTGCGCTTGCTGCATGAACAAGCGAACAGACTCGTCTTGCTCGATGATATCAAATCCACCGTATGGCCGGAGCGTTCGCCCGGAGCAGGTGGCGTACCCGATGTGACGCTTGATGAATTGAATGCGCTCATCTACCGCGTTCGCAAAAAATTCGGCAAGGATACGTTCCCGATCAGCGCCGTACGAGGCAGTGGCTACTTGCTTGAATTGGAGCTGAAATCGTCATAGTGAAGAAAGCGAGGATGACTGCATGAAGGTTATACAAATAGAGTATTCAGGTCCATTGCACGGCACTGTACGAATACCGGGTGCGAAGAATAGCTCCTTGGCTCTGCTCGCCGCCGCTTGTCTGGCTGACGACATCGTGACGCTGGAAGGTATCCCCGACATCGAAGACGTTCGCACGGTATCGGCGATCTGTGGAGATATTGGAATGGAGTTGAAGCGTGAGGGGGATGCGGTCGTCCTGGACCCGCGATGGATACATAGCGCCGAGATCGATTCGCGCAAAGCGTCGAGCTACAGAGCGTCTTATTACTTTGCCGGCGCGCTGCTGCCCAAGTTCGGCAGAGTGACGATCGGCTTCCCGGGGGGAGACGACTTCGTATCCAGACCGATCGACCAGCATATGAAAGTCTTGCGTGCGCTTGGCGCCCGAATTGAAATGCATAGAGATCATTATATTGTAGAAGCCGCGAGGCTGGAGGGCGCGAACATATATTTCGACATGGTCACTTGCGGCGCGACAATTAATGCGATGCTGGCTGCCGTGCGGGCGAATGGCCGAACGCAACTGTATAACGCCGCTGTTGACCCGGAGGTCGTCGACACAGCGGCATTCCTGAATCAATTAGGCGCGAAAATATATGGAGCAGGCACATCTACTATTCGAATCGAAGGCGTTCCGTATCTGAATGGAGGAAGACATACGGTCATCCCTGACCGGCTTATAGCGGGATCGTTCCTCATGGCCGCAGGACTGCATGGGGGACAAGTGACCGTCAAGGATGTTATCCCTGAGCATCTTGGCTCCTGTAATGCCAAGCTGGAGGAAGTGGGGCTGCATGTGGCATGCGGAGAGAACGACATAACCGCTTACGGTACGGGCTCGCTCAAAGCGACTCGCATTCGCACAGGCATGTATCCCGGATTCGCGACCGACCTGCAGCAGCCGATGACCGCGTTGCTGCTGCAAGCTCCTGGCAAGAGCATCGTGACGGACCGCGTCTTCCCGAAGCGCTATGCGCACGTCCCGCAGCTGAGACGTCTCGGCGCCGAGATTGAGCTTCGGCGAGAGAGCGCATTCGTACGCGGAGGACTGCCGCTGCGGGGCGGTTGGGTGCATGCGACGGATGTAAGAGCGGGGATCAGTCTTATTATGGCTGGACTGGCGGCAGAGGGCATCACCTATGTGACGGGCGTCGAGCACATCGAGCGCGGTTACGAGGATGTCATTGGCAGCTATCGGTCCATTGGAGCCAAGCTATCTATATGCGAGCTGGATGCGATGGACGTTCAAGGTCGAATTTCTCGTTAGCCGCATGAATTGATTCGCATAGATTCACATAGATTCACATAGTCAGACACCCATTAACAGACTGATTGCATCCATGTTGGGTGTGAATTGAATGTGATGGTCTGTCTGATGAACAACCTCCGGGCGCCTCCGGGCGTCCTTTCTTCGTGTTCGGGACTGTAGCCGCTCCGAGCTCCGAGTACTTTGCATTCTGCACTTCATGCACCGCGCTCTATGCTTCGTATTGCACTATTCATCCAACACTCCCCATCGGCATTTTGTCATTTCGCGCCCCCCTGGCTCTTCCTTCGCACTATGTATTCTGCGCTCCGAGCTCCGTATCCGAACTTCGCATCCGCACTTCGCATCACACGCACCATGCTCTTCTTTCTGTTTACAGGCTAACGGGCGTCAAAGCGCCTAACTAGCAAAAATCAGGCGAAATGCCGAGCTAACGGATCTTACAGCGCTTATTTCGGTTCTTTTCACTATTTTGGAACGGATACAGTGAAATAAGCTTATTGAGATCCGTTACAGTTTCAATAATGGTCAGGAACAGCAAATAAGGCCGATTAGATCCGTTAGCGAAGGATTGGTACAACGCCACATTGGATAATCAGCACGTGGAATGCCCTTTTCAATCCTCGTCATCTTGCGTTAAGATAAAACGATAGAATAATTTCCCAGATTGACTTGATTCACGCTGCACGCTTGAAAGACTGTGGATGCTTGATAAATACAAGTTTGGAGAGGGGCAATAACGATTTGAAATGGAGGCTGCTCATAAGTATAGGATTGGCTGTCGTCATAATGGCGGCGATCTGGACCTATCACAATCGCGATGAAGCGGTATATCAACGAATTGTCCAGCAAGACGGCTATACGTTAGGGTTGGTAAAGGAAGGAGTTGAAACGGAATTCTTCCTGAAGCCGGAATGGATTCCGGAGAAATCCGAAGGCGAGAACAAATTGCATCTCGTTGTCGATGAGAAGTTTGATACGGAAATCGTATTAGAACGAGTGTTAAGGCGAGGGAATAATATCTCGATTGAACTAAATACAATACCCGATCCTGATCGGAACTCCGGGCAGTTCCTCTCAATCTACCAAATTGTCCCAGAATCTTTTATCAGTACTAGAAGTAGAGAGAAATGGGTGGTTACCGACCATGAGGGAAACGATCTGCTCAAGGGAAGATTTAGTGCTGGCAGCGGACCAGGGAACTACGTCTCCGTTACCGTTAAAAATGTCGAAATCGAAAAACTGAGACAAGGGGGTCATATACGTTACTCCGGCTATTATTTGTACGGTTATCGCAGTGAAACGGGGGAGTTGGCGCCTTATGTCTTTCCTGGATTCCTTATCATTCTGCTCATCGTTGTCTTGACTGTGATATACCATAAGCATAAGGAACCGGAAAAGGGATTAGCGTGGAAGCTTGTCGGTTACCTGCTTTTAGGCGGGTTTACATTCTCGCTGAATGGCATTCATCTGCCGCTAGGCTTCGTGGCCTATCTGTTATTCTTCCGAGATGCGAAGTCGAATAGCGACATGAAGCTTAAGGCTGCGATGCTCGGTCTTCTCTTGTATGCGGTGCAGCTAATCCCGCAAACGGCAGTAGGAGCACTGGATTTCACCCCTAAGAACATGGTTATACGTGACGTGTCGCTCGAACAACTGGGGCATCACGAGCTGATGAAGATGTTGGCGGCACGTGTGCCGATTAGCGACCAGGCGAATATGGAGAGCTTCGAGACGGATGTAACGCATGACGGAGAAGTGAAGTCGCTCATGTTCCAACTCGTAGATCGGGATGAACGGGGACGTTATATTCTATACCATGCGGAGTACAACGCTGTTCAGGAATCGATCGCGCTCAGCCGGAGTTCATCCGATACTTGGGTGCAGTATCCGAGGCAAATAAGAGCTGACGACTTCTTCCATACGCTGGAGCGGTTGCAGTTAATGAAGCTAACGCCTGCAACCGACGATTATAAGCTTGTTAAGATTGCGATGCCGGAAGGAGAGCCGTGGAATTATGCGATAAAGGATACGCCTACCTTCGGAGTGGACGATGAAGGCATATACGAGATTAAAACGGATCAGTTTCCGGTACAGGGAATGTTCATGTATGCATGTGTCATTACGAAGACGTCGGCAACAACCTCTCAGTGTATGGATAAAGTGAATTATCTGTTTAACATCATGGGAGGTACGCTGCGGTCAATGAAATGACTAACCGAAGCTTATATGATGAGAAAAATCGTCTTTTTACGAGGACGATTTTTTTCATGGTTCTATGGGGACTAACAATGTTGACGTCAATCGTGCATGAAGGTTACATGGGCGGACGAAATTTGGGAAAAGTTAAGCCAAAAAGAGGGGTTGTTTGTCTAATAGATATAGGAAGCATCAGGAAAGGGGAATGAAAGATTAAACGCTTAGTGAAAAAAGCTCAAAAAGGGCATGAAAAAGCTTTCTTGAACATTTTTCGTCAATATGAGAAAGATATTTATCGCATGGCATACGTCTATGTGAAAAATAAAGAAGATGCGCTGGATGTTGTTCAGGAGGTCGCCTATCAGTCATTCAAACAGATTCATACGTTGCAGAAGCCGGAGTATGTCAAAACGTGGTTAATGCGAATTGCGATCAACTGTGCGATTAATACGCATAACAAGAACAAAAAGGTTGTTCCTCTCAAGGATCGGCAAGAAGATCTGCTAGTCTCGGAGGAGAAAGATATCACGCTATCGATATCCTTGCAGCATATGATGAACGTGTTGCAAGACGAGGAGAAAAGTATCGTTGTCTTACGATTCTATGAAAGCTATACGTTTAAGGAAATCGCCGACCTATTGAACATTCCGCTAGGGACGGCAAAATCTATCCTGTATCGTGCTTTAGCCAAACTTCGCAATGAACTCAAGGAGGACAAGCGTTATGAGATCTAGCCTTAAGCAGCAAATGGAGCGAATCGATATCCCCCAAGAACTGCACGAGCGAGTAAAGCTGGGCGTGCAAAAGGCGGCTTTGGAGCAGCCGAAGCGAAAGGGGAAGAGGCTGTTCATCTCCTTGGCGGCCTCTGCGCTGCTTGTTTTCTCGGCAGGAGTGGGAGCAGCCGCTATACCAAGCTTTAACCACTTGCTAGCCAATGTGAGTCCGGAAGTCGCGCTCATGCTTGAGCCTGTTCAAACTGGCATAGAGGATAATGGGATAAAGATGGAAGTCGTCGCCGCTATGCATGACGATGACATGGCCGTTGTCTATGTAACCTTACAGGATTTAATGGGCAACCGCATCGATGAAACGGTTGATCTGTACGAATATAATATCAGCGGCGCACGTATGTTCAATAGTCAACTAGTAGATTATGACGAGGATACAAATACGGCTACGTTTCGCATACAAGGAAATGGAGGGGACAGCTTGCGCAACAGTAAAGTCGCCGTAAGCGTGAGCTCTTTTCTCAGCGATAAGGAAATCCATGAATTCGAACTGGATTGGGATTCCACGAAGGTAAAGGCCCAACAGCCAAATACCGTACAGCTCGATATGACGGGCATTAGCGGCGGCGGCGGGCAGCTGTATCTGGAACTGCAAGAGCAAGGGATCATAAAGGTGCTGAGGCCGAACGATGCGACAATTGAGGTTCCTGAGGTCGGATTCATGAGCATTTCCAATATAGGTATCGTTAACGAGCGTCTTCATATTCAGGTTCAATGGAACGGAGACAATATCGATGATCACGGCTATTTTTACTTTGTTGATGAGCGGGGGGAGAAGATCACGTCATCCTCATTAAGCTTCGGCGTCGATGAATCCGGGAAGAGCGAATATGGTAATGAATTCACGGAATACATCTTCGATGCTGATCCAGAGGAGTTGCTGAAGCGAAGCGCACAGGGGTATTTTGTGTCGAATGGGAATTACACGACGGGCAACTGGAGAACAACCTTCCGTATGAAGTCAGCTCAAGACGAGATTCGGAAGGAGTGGAAGAAGGACTTCGAGTCGTGGAGCTCCGACAGTATCGCTGTCTCACCATTAGGCGTCACGATGTACGGCCAGGGGGTATTTGATGAAGCTAAGCGGATAGAGGTAATGGCTGAAATGGCCGACGGTACACATTCGCGTTACGATACGGTTATGAGCTATAGCGATCAAGACAGCATAAAAGTGAAATTTCTATCCTCGTTGCCGATTGAGCTATCCAAAGTGAAAGCCCTGCACATCGTAGGGGAAAGAATAGAGCTGCAGTGATTTGACCAGCAGCCGACAAGAAGGAGAAGAGCCCCTTATATGAGGACTCTTCTCCTTCTTGCTATACAATGCATTATTCCTTCTCGGAGTCTAACGTTACTCCCTTGGCAAAGTACTTCTGCGCAAAGGGATAGATGAGCAGCACGGGAATTTGGCGCCGGGCGGGCTGGACAGGTAGTCCAGAAGCTCCTTTATTTTAGTGGACTAATTGATGCCGCACCTATTCATGAGAACGTATAATTCCGGTGCAGCAATTTATATAGCGGAGCACTCTCATCAGCAATGGCTGTCAGAGCCTGTCGATTTATGATTTAATGAATTAGATGATATGCACAATTCTCGAAATTGAGAGATTGACAGCGCTTGCAACTTGAAAATATAATAGTGATGTAAATTAGATAATATGCAGAATTGAATTTCCTGTTAAGAGGTGAAAGTCTATTAAAACGATGGGGAGGATATGATGATGAATTATCGCAGTGTCAAAAGGAAGCATTGGCAACGAGTCATATGCTGGGCACTCATTGCCCTGCTGATGACGCCAGTCTTGACTGCATTTGAAGTTCAGGAAGGAGCGACAGCCGGGGAGTATACTGCCAGCTTCGAGAATTTCGATGTCGGCGCGATGGATGGACAGTTCGGCTGGCAGGCATCGTCAGGGGTAACCGTGACGGATGCTGTATACACGGTCAGTGGAACAAAAAGTGTCAAAATCGTCGACGCAAGTACAACGACTGCAGAAGCTGCAGCGTACGAGTTCGCTCCGATTGAAGCGGGATTCGTAGAGTGGTGGGCTAAGGCGGAGACGACAAACCGAATGGTCATGCTGCTTGAGCAAAATGCAGGCGATGTGAAGCAGCTGGAATGGTTCGGCTTCACCAATTATGGCAACTTCGAATACTTCGACGGTACTGAGCGCATATATACGGAAATGAGTTATTCATTGAATCAATGGTACCGCTTCCGCATCGACTTCAATGCGGCGGAGCAAAAGAAGACGATCTATATATTCGACGATCAAGATCTGCTGCTGCTTAAGAAAGATACCGCATTCAAGCAAACAGAGATTGCTTCGGCCAATCGCCTACGATTCGTCACGATGAGCAATCGCACAGGGACGTTCTATGTCGATAATGTGCGAATTCGTGATGAGGCATCATCAGGAACAGGGCCGCTTCAAGCCTTGCACATCTATCCTTCCACTATTCAACTGCCAGTCAGTCAGAGCGTCGAGGTGAATGTGCTTGGGGAATATGCCTACAGCGGCTTGAAAGCGTTGGATGTACAGCCTGTCCTTATATCGCATGATTCCGCGATTGCTTCGATCGAGAATAATCAGATTATCGGCGTGTCAGCAGGAGAAACCGTCATCTCCACCACATATGAGGGAGCTTACGGTCAAGCGGATGTCATCATATACGATGACAATGACGTGCCGCCCCATAAGACTATAACGCCGAGAACACTGACCCGGCCGATACCGCTGGAAGGATTGACCATCGTTGCTCCAGAAGATACAGCATGGACGGAGCTTGGAAGCCGATTGGCGGACGGACTGACATCACTGGGCGGGGCGGATATCGAGGTGGTGGCGCCTGACGAGACCAAGTTCGAGCATGGCTGGTCAGGCAATACGCTTCTACTCGGCAGTCTCGGGAACAACTGGCAAATCTCCAGATTATACGGCATGCAGATGTCGTACGCCGATGCCGTCTATCCCGGCGCAGGCGGATATCGACTTCAGACGATTGTCGACCCGTTCGGGATGGGTGGCAATACACTGCTTGTTACGGCAAGTGATCTGAACGGTGCCGAAGCTGCGGTCGATCGTCTGCTTGCGCGCGTGTCGGAAGGCGCCGATACGGCCATTCCATGGCTCGCGGAAGCTCGGCTATCTCAACAGGCGCAGCAGTATTTCGAGTTCGGCGTTGAGCTAAGTGAAGAAGATAAGGATGCCCTGCTGGCAGAAGCAGACGTCTTGCTGTCGCGCCTAACTCCGACGACTGGCAATGAAGAGGATGCGAACGCGCTGTACGAGCTGTTCAAATCGATAGCGGCTTATGGCGAGTATTACTTGCTTTCAGCCGACCCGGGCATGGGAGAGGTGTATCGGAAGACACTGAAGGGTTATGCCAACTTCGTGAACGCGTATCCGGCGCAGGCGCAAGATCAGCTGAATTTCTGGCGGAATATGTGGACATCATCCGATGCGTTAATCAATAACTGGACTGTGCTGGAGGCTTCGCCGATATTCTCAACACTGGATCGCAAGCAGATCATATCCGCGCTCTACCTGACATTTGAAGCCAATTCGGTTACTCATTACTTGACGGCAGCTGAAGAAACGGGGGCGCGTTACAATCATGAAGTATTCCCTGCGCTATCGATTGTCGTCGCTGCGGATTACTTCCAGCGGTATCATCACTTGCCCGAAGCTGAGGAATGGAGAGCGATTGGAGATCGTATCTTCATGAACAATACGACGCTAATCGGCCTGGATGAAGGCTCCGATTACCTGATGCATGTCCCGATGACGAATATCGATTATGGAATGGCGATCGGCGATTTGACCTACTTAACGAGGACTTTGCGTCCGAGCGCCGATCTGAACGCCATGATGATGAACAATCTTGGCACCATGGCCGGAGGCGGGGATACGTATCCGTTCGGTTATAGCAATGCCTATTCGTGGGGGCATTCGCAAGTAATGAATGCGGCGGCCTGGTTTTATGGCAATCCCCTGTATCAGTACTTGCTGGAGAAGACGAATACAGGTGCATTTCCCGGACAAAAAATGGGCGATCTCGACTATCCGATTCACCGCTATATGGCGTACCCGACAATAGCTGAGGAGCCTTCCGAGGAGGAAATGCCTAAAATAAGCGCATATCCGATGGATCAAGGCATATATGATCACGTTCTGGAAAACGGGGAGGTGGGCGTATCTCTCGAGGATGCTTTCCATAAGCTGGCGTTCCGCTCCGGCTTCGACACGGATGACAGTTATCTGGTGCTCGATGGATTCTCTGCCGGTGCGCATGGCCATCAAGACGGCAACGCCATTCTGGAATACAGCGCCAATGGCCGCATATTCCTGACAGATCGTGATTATATCGAGAAGACGCCGCAGCATCATAGCGGTATCGTCATCGTGAAGGACGGCGTCCAGCTCGACAAGCCGCCGTTCGCGGAATTGGAGTGGGCAGCCGATGTTGATGGACAATCGTTAAGTCGCAGCAAGGTTCCCGCCTATAACGGAATGGACTGGGATCGGACCGTCTTCAGCCCGGACGGAAAATATTATCTGATCGTGGATGATCTGACAGCAGAAGAAGCAGGCGATTATCTGCTACAAAATACCTGGCAAGCGCTCGGCTCCGCGAGTATCGTCAGCAATCGCTTCGAGATCGAGCAAGACGGCGTCAACATGATGTTGCAAAGCTTGGATTATTCAGATCTGCGCACACACGAAAGGTACGGCCACTTCCTGAAGTATTGGAAGTCCGATTATCCGTATCCTTATGCCGATACGGAAACGGTGTTAACGGAAGTGAATGAGGAAAGAACTTATGCGCCAGGGGATACGTCCCGATTCATTAATGTGTTATCCAGTCATAACAATGGCGAGCAAGCGGTGAATGCCAGAAGAGTTAATGAGCAGACGGTGCAACTTCGTTCGGAAGGCTCAGCATCATCATGGGCCGTTATGGGAACTGTAGCTGCTGACAATCTGGCCAGCAATGCCAAGTTCCATTGGATGGATAACGACAGCTTATTCGCTGCAGGTGTTACCGAATTGAGTGTGAATGGCGAGTTGCTGACTTTCTCTGAGCCTGTCATATTCCGATTGAACGCTGCCAACGGACAATGGACGGCTTACCGGGCGAAGAAGGAAATTCTGCGTTACGACGCATCCGGCGAGCCGGTGCGTGAGACACCTGTTCAGGAAGGAACGGCGGATTGGGGAAGTAGAGAGCAGAGCAAGCTTATTCGCGATGTGACGAGGCCGGACAGACCTTCCGATTGGCGCAAGGAGAGAAAGCCCGCCGCTATGCCGTACAAGAATTGGAGAAACATCGCCGATCTTGGGGAGGGAATAACGCATAGCTCCAGCGGGGATGTGGACGGCGACGGCATGGATGATCTGATCGTCGGCCATCAAGATGGCACCGTTACGGCAATTAACCGGCAAGGCGTCCAATTATGGTCCTTCCCTGCAGCAGGAAGGATTAACGAAGTTAGCATTCAGATTGTGGACGGAGTGCCAATTGTTTTTGCAGCGACAGAGAACTGGCATCTTCATGCGATAGATGCGAATGGCGAGGAGCTGTGGAACCGGGAGTTCCCAAGCGATCCCGCCCATGCTGAACGGAAAGGGAACTTGCTGGGAATTACGAATGTCAGAGTGGCGCATGTGAACGGTGACGATTCCGAACCGCTTATCATGGTCGGTACACAATACCGGTATCTGTACGGGCTGAATGCCTCCGGCGAAGTGGTGAGCGAGTCGGTGCTATCCCATTACGGCATTGACGATATGGCGTTCGCCGATGCGGATGGGGATGGGAGAGAAGAAGGCATAATCGGGATGGAATACAACAGCTACGTGTACTGGAACGAAGGAAGCTCCGGTCGGGCTGGAGGAGCGGACGGACCTGGCTGGAAGGTCATCGATGCTATACCGGATTGGGCAGATGAAGGCCGGGCAGCGTTCTTCCTTGGAACGAAGCAGAATCAAGTACATTGGGTAGTCCGAGCAGATTCGGGATTGCAGCAGCTGTGGCGGTTGAATGTCGGCGGGGAGGTCAATGATCTGATGCACGGAGATTATGACCGAGACGGTACGCTTGAGCTGCTCGCAGGAACGGATGGTTATCAACTGTATGTGATCCGCGATGATGGAACAGTCCAATTTCGAAGAACGTTGGGAGGCAGAGTCCTTCATGTCAACGGGTGGGATCGGGATGGTCAGGGACTGGCGAATTATATCGCAGCGGATGATCAAGGCGTATTATACATGATTCAATCATCTGGAGAGCTAATGGAATCGGTCAGGTTCCGTGCGGGAATTGTCGGCATACCTGTTAGTGACGGCCATCAACATCCTTGGGTCGTTTTGGAGAATGGAGAAGTATATATACGCAAGTAATCGAGATAATCTAATGGAGGAAACCGTATTGATGAAATCCATTGCAACACAACATGGCGAAGTCATTATCCTGGAGAAAGAGCAACCTTATGTGAAGCCTAACTGTGTATTGGTAAAAACCCGTTATTCCATGGTTAGTCCAGGTACGGAGATGACGGCGATCCGTAGACAAGCAGAGCAGCCTCATCCTCTCGGATACAGCGCAGCGGGCATTGCGGTTGAAGTAGGCGAAGACGTTCCTGTGTTGAAAGAAGGTCAGGCTGTAGCCTGTTATGGCGCGCCATATGTGAATCACTCCGAGTACTTGCTTGTGCCGAAGCATCTGATCGTACCTGTTCCGGAGCATGTCGAGCTGCGCTCGGCTGCTTCTGCGGGACTGGGTGCCATTGCGATCCATGCCTTGCGGCAGTCGGAATTAAAGTTCGGTGAGTGTGCTGTCGTCGTTGGCTTGGGCATTATCGGACAGTTGATCGCCCGCATCGCACATGCAGCGGCGCTCAAGGTCGTCGCGATTGATCTGCTGGAGTCTAGACGTGAGCTGCTGCAAGATGTGGAAGGAATCACGATCTGCAAGTGTATCGAAGAAGTGCCGGATGCCGTGCGGCAAGCTACCGGAGGGATAGGCGCCGATGCGGTGCTCCACTGTGCAGCGGGCCGGCAGATGGAATTGTTCGACAGCAGCTTCGATTGGCTGCGGGACCGGGGAACGGTCGTTATTGTCGGAGATATGACTGTGGAGTATACGCGGGCGAAGATGTTCGGCAAGGAGGCGAGAGTACTCATTTCCCGCGCCGGAGGACCTGGCCGTTATGATCAGCAATATGAGCAAGATTGCGTGGATTACCCCGTCGGCTATGTAAGGTGGACAGAGGGGCGCAATATTGGAGAGTACATCCGACTATTATCGGAACGTCGTATCGAGGTAGAATCTTTGCTTTCGAAGCAGGTACCGCTGTCTCGGGCGCATGAATTATACGCAGACTATGCCAATGAGCCGCAAAATATATTAGGCGCGCTCATCGCATATGAAGCGTAATGGACGTGGAGGGTCGTCTTGACGAAGACGGCTCTTCCTTGTTTCTCCATCATGAAGGAAACTGGAGGACAGTGTTGAAACGAATATAAAGTTTGTGTATGATGCAAATAGCAAGAGGAGGGGGGCGGTAACGTGTCCGATAAGCAGAGCAGGAAGACCTTTCGGCTAAGATTGGATCGCATGATCAGGAAGCTGCGGGAAGAAATATTGTCCGGTGATTATGCGGCAGGGGATTACTTGCCGTCTGAACTGGATTTGAGCAGCAGATTTCAAATCAGCAATAATTCAGTACGCAAAGGACTGGACGTTCTGGTTGATGAAGGCCTAATCGAGAAAATTCCCAGAGTTGGAAATCGCGTCAAAGCTCCCGAGCAAGAAGCGCATACGATTATTCGATTGGGTTGTCATCAACGATTGAACGACCAGACGGAGCTGACCTATTTACTATCGGAATTTCACCGGAAGTATCCGCATATCCGGGTGCAAACAGTGCAAATCCCCAAAAATAGCAATTATGAATACATACGTGAGCAATTGGATAACGGGATGATCGATGTGTTCACCGTGAACCATTTCCTCTATGAAGAGTTTGTGGAAAAAGAAGGATTGGACGCGCTGGAAGCGCAGGAGGCGAATCCGGAACTGTATCCCTTCCTGAGTGATTCGTACCGACATGGCGACAGTCTGTATGCGCAGCCGTTCACTTACTCTCCTGTTATCCTGTGCTATAATCGAGAACACTTCTCTGAGCTGAACATACCGGAGCCTGACAGCAGCTGGTCTTGGGATGATTTGCTAGCGCAAGCTGCAAGGCTTTCGGTGAAAAATGAACGATTCGGACTATACTTCCATCTCACCAATCCCAATCGATGGTTCATCTTCCTCATTCAGAGTGGAGCTAAGTTCCTGCCTCAGGAAGAGGGACAATATCACTTCATAGATTCCGGAATGCTGGATGGCATAGAGAAAGTATGGGATATGATCTATACGCCACAGCTGTATCCGATCATGCTGTCTGCAAGCAATGCCGATGCGGAGCGATTGTTCCGGGACGGACAGGTGTCCGTCATCATGACGTCTTACTTCGCTATGAACGAATTGAAGGATATTTCCTTCGAATTCGATGTGGCGCCATTGCCGCATCTTCGCGATTTCAACCAGACGATGCTAGTCACCGTTGGGCTGAGCATGAATAGCAAGTCGAAAGTGAAAGCTGCTGCGAAACAGCTTATCGATTTCCTGATTTCGTTCGATGTCCAGAAGGTCATCGCGCAGAGGACGTTCACCTTGCCGGCTCACAAGCATGCTGCCCAGATTGCCGGGACGTCTGAGTTGAAGCGTCCGAGCCGCTTTCAGATGCATAAGGAGATCATACCGAGCTTCAGTTCGTTCAAGGAAACGCACTTGAAATTATCGCAACATGACGATGTGCTGCGCGAGCTG
Source organism: Paenibacillus sp. J5C2022 (assembly GCF_025567625.1). Lineage (GTDB taxonomy): Bacteria > Bacillota > Bacilli > Paenibacillales > Paenibacillaceae > Pristimantibacillus. The sequence goes on from NZ_JAOQJC010000001.1 coordinate 265,090, forward strand.
AAACTGTATTGGTCGGGTCTGAAGAGCAAAGAAAGGCTCGCAACGAGCTTGGAAGCGCTGCTTGATAAGCGCTAGATTCAGAGCATTTTACTTGCAATATGTGTAAAGAGCATATAGAATAAATGGACGACACATTATGGAAGGAGTGGAGATATGAGGCGGAAGCGGAAGGCTTATCAGGCAACCTATCCATTTTCATATTCCACTTTTCTAGAGACACTAGAGCAATCATTGCTTTAGTGTTTTTTTATTTGATGGAGGTGTATCAGATGTCAAGGTACAGAAGAGTTCTCATTAAGCTTAGTGGCGGTGCGGTAGCAGGACAATCGGAATTCGGCTTCGAACCGGCCAGCCTGGAGCACATTGCGAATGAAATTATGTCTGTTGTGAACTTGGGAGTGGAGGTGTCACTAGTCATCGGGGGCGGCAATATATTCAGAGGGCAGATGGCGGAGAGCTGGGGCATAGAACGAGCTGAAGCCGATAACATTGGAACGTTGGCGACGGTGATCAATAGCTTGATGCTGCGAGGCGTGCTCAAAGCGAAAACGAACAAAGAAGTTCGCGTCATGACCGCAATTCCGATTACCTCAGTCGCAGAGCCCTACATTAGACTTAGAGCTATTCATCATTTGGAAAAGGGATATATCGTCATTTTTGCAGGGGGGAATGGTCAGCCTTATGTGACAACCGATTATCCTTCTGTTCAGAGAGCAATCGAGGTTCACTGTGACGCTTTGTTAGTGGCCAAACAAGGAGTTAACGGTGTTCTTAGTGCTGACCCAAAACTTGATGCAGAGGCACGAATGTTCAAATCCCTTCACTATGACGACGTCTTGAAGCATAACCTGAAAATTATGGATCAGTCCGCCTTCATTCTGGCCAGGGATTATCATCTGCCTATGCATGTATTTAACTTCGATCGGCCAGGGTCGATGAGAGATATCTGTGAAGGGGAAAATAACGGGACGATGATTAGCGGCGAATCGGTTCTGGAATTGGAAGATTAAAGGATAGATTGGGGGAACGAGCATGCCAAAAATACAAGCCGCCTTTATAGATCGAGACGGTACTTTGGGCGGACATGGTCATTTTATTCATCCACGAGATTTTGAGTTATATCCTTCAAGCTTAGAAGCATTGCAGCTATTAAGAAACGCAGGAATCAAATTGTTCGCACTTACAAATCAACACAATATTTCTAAAGGGAAGGCTACAGAGTTGGATTTTATTCATGAGTTCGACAATTATGGATTCGATGCCGCTTATATATGTCCTCATGAACCAGAGGATGGCTGTAACTGTCGCAAGCCGCTTCCCGGTATGCTGCTTCGAGCTGCAGAAGAGCATGAGTTAGATCTGACTCAATGTGTGGTCATTGGCGATGTGGGTTCCACGGATATGCTTGCAGCTGCCGCAGTTGGAGCAAGAAGAATTCTTGTAGAGACAGGATGGGGCAAGGATTCCCTGGGCAAATACCGTCAGAAGTGGTATGAGCAAGCAACGCCGGACTATGTTGCAAAGAATTTCTTAGACGCGGCAAAATGGATTGTGAGGAACGATCTTTGATAAGTTGTCGAAAGGATTAAGCGTCTGAACCGAGGGGAATTCCATGCGAGAGGTGAGATGTTGTGCAAAATAGAAATTCGACGTATCGTATTCAAAAATCCAGTCTTGGAGTAGAACGCGAAATAGAGCGATTAAAAATACAAGTACAAATGGGATGGGAAAAGGAATATCGCAACTTGCAATGGTATGGACTCCAGAACGGTATGAATATTATAGAGTTAGGTAGATTGCGAAGTATCAGGAAGCTCATGGGGGAAACCGTTACTTAGGGCGTTCACTCCCCAGATTGTTAGGCGCAGCAAGCTATGTAGATATCGATATCGATGCAACCCTTCAGCATAGCGATCTGTTAGGCTTAGAAGGATTCAGGGAGCAATTTGATGTGCAACGGTTTAGACGATTGTATGAAAAAGGGATATTGGATTCGGAAGAATATGAACAACTGCATCGGATATCCGAGGAGTTGCAAACTTCTCAAGAGTCATATGCCATGATGAACTTCATAATGGGCTGTGGAACCAAACCAATTATGGCTTCTAATAGCCAGCAGGATAATTTACAATGTTAATAATTAATGTGGCTAATTATAATACGCTTGGATTGATTTGCGGAACGCGTATAGAATGGTTAGCGGGAGGTACTCATGGAGCTCCTCATTTCATTTTCTGCAATTTTATTTATGCCGATATTTGCACTCGTTTTTATCGTGACATTGCTTTCGGCAATGAGAAGAATTAAAACTGGTCAGGAGCTAAATGGAATTGAATACGTATGTGGGATAGCATTTGCCCTAATGATGTGGACAATAAGCGGTTCGATCATTCTCAGTGCAAATCAATAATTAATGACATTAACGAGGTGTGCAATGGATCAATCTACTATCCAAAAAGCAAAAGAGTTATCTGTACAAGTTATTCGCGAAGCAGGACAAATTGCAAAGTCGAAATTTGATCGATTCGTAGATTTGAAAACGAAAGATGAGTATGGGGATGTCATTACAGAGGTGGATCTTCTAGCGGAAAAGATTATTATTCATGCAATTAGGGAGGTATTCCCAAGTCATCAGATCCACAGTGAAGAGGCAGGTACAGTAGGTTCTGAGAGCGATTGGCTATGGTTAGTTGATCCTTTGGATGGCACGAATAACTTTGCAATTGGGTTAGCCGTATTTACAACTTCCATAACGTTAATGTACAGAAGAGAGCCGGTATTAGGAGTCGTATACGAACCGATGACGGATCGATTATTCGTATCCGTTCTAGGTGAAGGCACATTCTGTAACAATCGTCCGCACCATATGAAATATCATTCAGACTTATCCAGGGGAAATATAGGCTGGATTCAAGGTCATAAGGTGCAGAACGACAGCAGGGCAGTCAAGCTTAGACATTTTTTGGATATTCGTTTCAAAAGGATGATGAGGCTTTGGGCACCGACAATACAATGGTGCATGCTGGCCAAGGGAGATATCGATGGCATAGTTCTTTATAATTCTGAAGGCGATGATCTGTACTCAGGGATATTAATGGTGAAGGAAGCTGGAGGAATTGTCGTAGACTTCGAAGGCCGTTCTTTTAGCGGCATGTGTGAAGAGCCCTATCTGATCGCTTGTCATCCTAATCATAGAGATGACTTGTTGAGGATTGTAAGAGAAGGATTAGTGGAGGGAGCTAATGAGAGTACTAATTGTCTCCGATGAAGAGTCGAAGTATATTTGGGATCATTATGAGCCGGATAGGTTCAAAGGTGTTGAATTAATTATATCCTGCGGTGATCTCAAAGCAGAGTACTTATCCTTTCTGGTGACGATGATTAACGCTCCATTATTCTACGTACACGGCAATCATGATATCAGTTATAAAGTTCATCCGCCTGAAGGCTGCGAATGCATTGATGGAAAATTGATCCACTTTAAGGGACTTCGTATATTAGGTCTAGGAGGAAGCCATCGCTATAACCTTTGTCATAGAGGCTTCGAGTGCTTTGTTGCAGTTATGGACCGGTATCAGCCTACATACTTGCTTCATGGACATCAGCATTTGAATTATGGGAGGAACCAGAGAATACATCAGTATGTTAATACTAAAATAATTAATGCATTTGGATACCACATTCTGGACATTAGTTAGAAATGAAACTGAAATAGGGAGTTCGACAATGAAATTAGTCCGTCATCTATTCGTTATATCAATATTCAGTGTACTTCTTGGCTGTGGGAGTCATCCGAATCAGACTCCGGCATCAACGAGTACACCTATTCCAAACGTTGCACAAACTGACAATGAAATTAGTGATGCGTCTGTGCAGCAACAAGTTCCCGAAGTCGAAGAAGAGTCAGCTCAAAATAAGGATATCCTTTCGTTAATTCCGGATGGTTGGGTATTAATGGATTCATTCGATGAAGACCTAGTAAAGGCTGAAGGGGATTTAAACAAAGATGGCATTGACGATGTAGCTATTGTCATTGAGGAGGTAATAGAAAGTAATGCGGCTCCAAATCGAGCATTGCTTATTGCTTTTAAAAATAATGAGGGAAATCTCGCGCTGTCAATTATAGCGGAAAACGTAATCCTAAAGGAGAACGAAGGAGGAGTCTGGGGAGATCCTTTCGAAAGTATATCGATAGATCGAGGCTCCATTATCGTAAGCGATTACGGCGGCAGCAACTGGCGCTGGTACAATCGATACAGATTTAGATACCAAGATCAGGACTGGTATATGATTGGAGCTACAAGAGGGAGTTATTTCTCAGGAGATGCTTCCATAGACCAAGCGGATGAAGAAGACTTCAACTTGCTAACAGGAGATTATATCGTGAAGAAACGAAATGAAGAAGGGGAAATGGAAGTAACGAAAGGCAATCGAGGAAAGATGCCTTTAGTAAAGCTAAGCCAGTTTAACATTGAAAACATGTAGGTGAATACATCCCAAAATATGAGGGGGGGCATTGGAAGCCCCCTCTTCGGATTGTCAAAGACTATTCCCACTTGAAATAACGAAGCGACAAGCTTACACATGCAACTGCAAGTGCAAGCATGACTATAACAGGAACAATGGTACTTTCTGCAGACATTCCAAGTCCAAGGGAAGCGCCCTTAAGCATTTTGATTCCCTGAGTCAATGGCAGCAGATCAGCCGCTTTTTGTAGCGTAGCTGGCATAACTTCATAGGGCAAGGTAGCGCCTGAGAAGATCAGCATTGGAAAATAAAGCAAGCTGGCTATAACACCTGCTATCTTCATATGGGGTGCCAGTCCGCCTACCAAGAGTCCCATGCTAAACATAGACGCCATGACCAGGAAATACGCACCTATGAAGACAATCCAAGATCCCTGAAACTGGTAACCATAGAAAATAGAGGCCGTTGCATACACAAGGAGGAGCGAAACGATTGCATAAAGCGCATAGATGGTCAATTGTACAGTTAAGATGAGAGTGGGGCTAATCGGCGTGACCTTGAATCGTTTCAGTATTTTCCTGGTCCGGTAATCGGCTATGACTAACGGAAATCCCATAACCCCACCGGCACAAATGGCAATAGTTGAAATGGCACCAAAGGATTGTTCCAGAAAGGTGTGTGTAGCTCCATCGTATGCTGGCTTATTACCGAAGATCGCGCCTATAATAATGACTACGACGATAGGCATGCCTATTGCAAAAATGAACATATCCAATCCACGTAGAGAAAGTCTGGACTCTATTTTGAATAGTGCTTTAAATGCTCTCAATCTCATGTACCTCCTCATCCGTAAACCAAAGATAAGCTTCTTCCAACTTATCATATGGACTTGCCGCAATGGCTTCATGTACCGTTCCGTAAAAAACGCTGCTTCCCCTCTTCAAAATCAGAATATGATCGCAAAGCGCTTCTACCTCGTCCATAAAGTGAGAAGTTAATAGTATCGACAGCCCTCGTTTCTTCAATACAGAAAGGCTGCGCCACACATCCCGCCTTGCTCTCGCATCAAGTCCAGTCGTCAGCTCATCCAAAAATAGCACCTCAGGTTTTGGAATTAATGCCAGAACGATAAAGAGCATACTTTCAATAGGTTCAATAATGGCTTCAAGCAGTCTAGATAAAATATGGATTCAGTTAGATGAGATTAATGAACGATATAAGTTGAAGGAAGGTTATATAGCTGGACCGGCAAGCAACAAAATCGAAGCTGTTGATATTGCACGAACGATTATTGAAGCTTCGAATAGATAGAAAGCAATAGATAAAAAATGAACTTGATTTGCATAGGGGTGGGGGGTATGTTATAATTCGATCAAAGGAGGGATTCCGATGAACGAAGAGACAATCCTCTTGGATCAACGGATGGAGCATGAGCCGGGTTGTTGCTCTCATGAAGATGGGGAGCGCAAGAGTCATCATACCGATAAAGCGAAGAGTGGTCTGGCCAACCGATTGAACCGCATCGAGGGACAGGTTCGCGGCATTAAAGGCATGATCGAGAGAGATGCTTACTGTGATGACGTTTTGAATCAGATCGCCTCGGTCCAAGCTTCTTTAAACAGTGTCGGGAAGCTGCTGCTGGAATATCATATGAAGAGTTGTGTCATCGAACGGATTCAAGAAGGGGATACGGAAGTATTGACGGAGCTTATGACGACCATGAACAAGTTAATGAAATAAGAAAAAATCGCTTAAGAGCAGCAGCAATGCTGCTTTTATAACCCCTTTATATATAGGGTACAGGGGTAATGTAAAAAGTTGTTGACTTATTATACGGTATAGGGGTATATTAAAAACAAGGAGATCGTTGGAAATGAACTTGAAGGAGCGAATACCAATGGAAGCAGCAAGCACAACCAATCAGAATAGTCAAACTACCTTACAGCTCACCGGCATGACGTGTGCCGCCTGTGCGAATAAAATCGAGAAGGGTCTTGGCAAACTTGAAGGTGTGACAAACGCGAATGTAAACTTCGCCTTGGAAAAGGCAAGCGTGTCATACGACCCGGCGAAGGTTGATGTCCAGCAGTTGGAACAAACCATTAAGAAATTAGGTTATGACACGGTAAAAGAATACGCCGATTTCTCTCTGGAAGGTATGACATGCGCAGCCTGCGCCAATAAGATCGAAAAGGGACTCAGTAAATTGCCCGGCGTCAAAAGCGCCTCCGTTAACTTCGCAATGGAAACGGCACGGGTTGAATACAATTCTGCGGATATATCTATTGTCGATATGCAGCAGCGCGTGGCGAAGCTCGGATATAAAGCGATACCGAAGCAAGAGGAAGCCGATCCAGCGGAGCATCGCGAGAAAGCCATTTCGCAGCAAAAGCGTAAATTGCTCCTCTCAGCTATTCTTTCGTTGCCACTGCTTTGGTCCATGGTCAGCCACTTTTCGTTCACGTCCTGGATCTGGATGCCAGATTTGTTCATGAATCCATGGTTTCAATTGGCGTTAGCTACACCGGTTCAATTCTACATCGGCAAGCAGTTCTATGTGGGCGCGTTCAAAGCCCTTCGCAATAAAAGTGCGAATATGGACGTACTCGTCGCGCTCGGAACGTCGGCTGCTTATTTTTACAGCTTGTACTTAACGATTGAATGGGCTTCGATGGGCAGCATGGCACATCACGGTCCCGCGATGTACTACGAAACGAGCGCGGTTCTTATCACCCTCGTTATTCTCGGGAAGTTGTTCGAATCGCTGGCGAAAGGGCGCACTTCTGAAGCCATCAAAACCCTGATGGGCCTTCAAGCGAAAACGGCTCTTGTCGTTCGGGATGGGCAAGAACTGACAATTCCGGTTGAAGAAGTACTTGTCAATGATATTGTGGTCGTGAAACCTGGTGAGAAGATCCCGGTAGATGGAGAAGTACTGGAAGGAAGCTCGTCGGTCGATGAATCGATGCTGACCGGCGAAAGCATTCCCGTCGAAAAGAAAGCCGGCGATAGCGTCATTGGCGCTACCGTTAACAAAAACGGCAGATTGAAAGTGAAGGCGACTAAAGTCGGCAAGGAAACTGCCCTTGCCCAAATCATTAAGGTTGTGGAAGAAGCACAAGGCTCAAAAGCACCGATTCAACGAGTAGCGGATGTCATCTCCGGCATCTTCGTGCCGATCGTCGTAGGAATTGCGGTTGCCGCATTTCTAGTCTGGTATTTCTGGGTTACACCCGGGGATTTCGCCAATGCACTGGAGAAGGGGATTGCAATTCTGGTCATCGCCTGCCCTTGCGCATTGGGGCTTGCTACACCGACATCGATTATGGCGGGCTCCGGCCGCGCCGCGGAGCTTGGCGTGCTGTTCAAAGGCGGAGAACATCTGGAATCCACGCACAAGATCGATGCGATCATTCTTGACAAAACCGGCACAGTAACGAAAGGTAAACCAGAACTTACGGATGTTGCCGTCTCTCATATGGACGAAGATGCTTTTCTTCGTTTGGTGGGCGCTGCTGAGAAGGATTCCGAGCATCCGCTTGCGGAGGCGATCGTTGCAGGGATTCGGGCTAAAGGCATTGAGCTGCCGGCAACGGAACAATTCGAAGCGATTCCGGGATTTGGTATCCGCGCCATGGTGGAAGGTAAAGAGGTTCTGGCCGGTACACGCAAGCTGATGGCGAAATATGACGTGTCTGTCGAACTGGCACTTGAGTGCATGACTCGCTTGGAGGAAGACGGGAAAACCGCGATGCTAATTGCGGTTGACGGAACGTATGCAGGTCTCGTCGCGGTCGCCGATACCATTAAAGAAACATCGAAAGAAGCTGTAACACGACTGAAGGAAATGGGCATCGAGGTCATCATGATAACGGGTGACAATGAACGTACCGCACGGGCGATTGCGAGCCAAGTCGGCATTGATCATGTCCGCGCCGAAGTACTTCCTGAAGGCAAAGCGGATGAAGTGAAGAAGCTGCAGGCGCAAGGCAAGAAGGTAGCGATGGTTGGCGATGGCATCAATGACGCCCCCGCGCTGGCTATGGCAGATATCGGCATGGCGATCGGCACGGGGACGGATGTAGCTATGGAAGCGGCGGACGTCACCTTGATGCGCGGCGATCTAACGAGCATTCCGGATGCGATCTACATGAGCCGCAAGACGATGAGCAATATCCGTCAAAATTTGTTCTGGGCACTCGGCTACAACACGCTTGGCATTCCGATTGCCGCAATTGGATTGCTGGCTCCTTGGGTTGCGGGCGCAGCTATGGCGCTCAGTTCGGTATCCGTCGTCCTTAATGCGCTGCGGCTGCAGCGTGTCAAGGTGCGCTCCTCAAATTTCAAGTGAAACAAAGGTCTCGAAGAGGGAGAATGATAATGGGAGATAAGACGAAGTTGGCGGTGTCGCCTGCCATTCAAGTTGGGGGAAGTCTATTTACACCTGATCAGCTTGCCAAGATCGGAGTGGTCGCCGGTTCGGACAGCAAAATTGAAATGACCTCGTTCAAGCAGCTTTACGTAGAAGTGACTATGGATAAGCAGGAAGCCATTCAGGAAGAGCTGAGACTCGTCGGACTGGAAGTGAACCCAGCCGGTTTTGCAACCAAAAGCTTGATCGCTTGCAACTTCTGCAAAGGCGCGGAAGTTGCAGGCTTGGAGACTGCACGCATCTTGAATCAGGCGATTGCCGGCATCGCGACGCCAACGCCGCTGAAGGTGGGCTACGCTGGATGTGCATTGGGCACGAGTGAACCATTGCTGAAAGATATCGGCGTCGTCAAAATGCGGGATACATTCGATATTTACGTAGGTGGAGAGCCCAAAGGCATCAAGGCAACGACGGGGAGACTGCTTTGCACTGGTATAACGGAGGAACAGCTTGTTCCCGTTGTATCCACGATCATCGAGTTTTACAAGCAACAGGCGAAAGGAAAAGAGAAGTTCAGCAAATTCGTGAATCGAATCACAATGGAGCAGCTAAAACAAGTCGTTGCCTAAAGGAGTGAAATGCCAATGCCGCAAATCGATCAGAACGAACCGATTAAGATTTACACGATCCCGACCTGCAGCGATTGCCACTTTGCCAAGCGTTATTTCAATGAGCATCAGGTTCCATATGTGGATTACAATTGTGAAGATAATTTGGAATACGCAAAAGAAGTACTGGAGTTAACGGGAAAGCAGACTGTACCGACAATCTTGATTAAAGACAAGGTCTTTATTGGTTTTGCAGAAAACTTAACAGAAATAGCCGATCTGCTTCTTTAATCTTTCATTGCAATCCCTCATTGCCCAATTACAAAAACCGGATCCCTTTCTAAAGCAAAGGGTCCGGTTTTTTTAGTACCTCCATCAATTAATGCTGACACACAGTTGTCAACGATAATGCAGTAAAATAAAATAAATCAGAGGAGGTTAATATATGAAAAAAGAAATCCTTGTCTTTATTTCGCAAAACTACGCTGACTGGGAAAGTGCTTATATTTGTTCAGAGCTGAATAAACCGGAAACAGATTTCATCATTAAAACATTAGCAGTTAACAAAGATTCAGTCAAATCCATGGGTGGTTTCACCGTTGTTCCGGATTATTCAATTACAGAAATGCCAACTCAATTTCAAATGTTAATTTTAGTGGGCGGTACCTTATGGCTATCAGGGGAAAATGATGAAGTCAAACAAGCTGTGGATCTATGTATTGAGAAGGATATTCCTGTCGCTGCAATATGTGATGCATGTACTTTCCTGGCGAATCAAGGATATTTGGATCATCGAGAACACACAGGCAATTCGGCAGCTTATATGGAGGAACTGGCACCCAACTATAAAGGTTCGAAGCACTTCATTGAAAAACAAGTCGTTTCCAATGATGGGTGGATCACGGCCAACGGAACATCTGCGGTTGAATTTGCGAGAGAAATTCTTAAGCATTTCCAGATCATGCGCGAGAGTGAGCTTGAACAATGGTATGAGCTGTTTAAGACGGGTTATTACAAGGAATAGCAGCTGACTGCTCCGAAACATATCTCATGAGGGGACTGCTGCGATAAGCGAAGACAGCCGATTATACGATCGGCTGTCTTCTGTTATAAAGGGACGATCGTACAGGATCAGTTGAACAAGGTTTTGGAGGTTGACACGACACCAAATGGTGGCCTATAATCAAAGTGTCACTAAATGGTGTCCAATTAACAAGGGGTGATGAAACTGACGGCTGTCCTAGGGTAATCAATGTTAGGAGAGATTGATGTGAATGAGGACAACCAGTTGCGGGATGTATTTGGCGCGATTGCCGATCCGACGAGACGCCAATTGATTCGATTGCTGGCAGAGTCGGTTGAAAAACCACTTCATGAGTTAACGTCACATTTTCAAATGGGCCGGACAGCGGTGTCCAAGCACCTGACAATCTTGAAGGAGGCTGGACTCGTAACGGATCGAAAAGTCGGAAGAGAAACTCGCTATCGGCTAAACGCTGCCCCACTCAGAGAAATTCAGGATTGGGTATCCTTCTACAGCAAGTTCTGGAGTGCCAACATGCTGCGCTTGCAGCAATTATTAGAGGAGGAAGAAGAATGAGCTTAACATTAACTTTGGACTTTCAATATACAACCACGATGGAGAAGCTATGGTCGGCATTGACTGATTCAAGCAAGCTTGCCAAGTGGACGATGGAAAATAACTTTAAACCTATTGTAGGCTACCAATTCCAATTCCGTGCGCAGCCAACCGAATTCTGGGATGGAATCGTGGAAGGTGAAGTGCTTGTCGTCGAGCCGCCCAACTGCTTGTCTTATACTTGGGGCACAGGCGATGAGCGGCATACCGTCGTATGGACGCTGCAGGATGTAGGGGAAGGGAAGGTTAACTTGCATCTCGAGCAAAGCGGGATCTCGAATCAACAAGCATTGGGAGGAGCCAAGTATGGCTGGACCAACTGGTGCGGCGATCTTGAGCAGCTATTGTCGGCTTAATAATGAATTCAACCGGAAGGATGTCATCCATGAGTGAATCCAATCACATCGTCATCACAGGCGCCAGGGAAAATAATCTGAAGAACGTATCCTTGCGTGTTCCGAAGCGGAAGATTACGATCTTCACCGGGGTATCCGGTTCCGGCAAGTCATCGATTGTATTCGATACGATCGCCGCAGAATCGACGCGACTGCTGAATGAGAACTTCAGTATGTTCGTTCGCAACTTCTTGCCACGCGTTCCTCAGCCGGATACGGATGGGATCGAAAACCTCAGCATGGCGGTCATCGTGGATCAGAAGCGGCTGGGTGGCGGCTCCCATTCCACGCTGGGGACGATTACCGATATATCTCCTATTCTGCGACTTCTCTTCTCCCGAGTAGGTCAGCCTCACGTCGGAGCGGCGAGTATGTTCTCGTTCAACGATCCGCAAGGCATGTGCCCCGAGTGCAACGGGCTTGGGCGCAGACTGGGCGTTGATATGGACAAAGCGCTGGACATGTCCAGATCGTTGAATGAAGGAGCCCTCCTGTTGCCTGACTATAAAGTGGATAGTTGGGATTGGAATATTGTCGTGCAGGCGGGTTCCTTCGATCCAGACAAGAAGCTGAGCGAATATACGGAGGAAGAGCTGGAGCTGCTGCTGAATGGCAAGGCGCGCAAGGTGAAGATGGATTTCGCAGGCAAGGCCACGAATATTACGGTCGAGGGCGTTATTGAGAAGTTCAGCAACAAATACATTAAGCAGGACGTGAAGACAAAGTCCGAACGTACGCAAAAAATGGTTGCGCCGTTTATTCACGAAGGGCCATGCACCAGCTGCCGCGGCGCAAGACTCAATCAGGCCGCGCTTGGCTGTATAATTAACGAACTAAACATTGCGGAGATGTCGTCCATGGAGGTCGGACAGCTCATCCGGGTCATGCGGGAGATTGACGATGCGATTGCTGTACCTGTCGTAAAGTCGCTTGTAGAGAGGCTACAGCATCTGGTGGATATCGGACTTGACTACTTGACGCTGGACCGAGAGACGGATACACTGTCCGGCGGTGAATCGCAGCGCGTCAAGATGGTAAAGCACTTGAGCGGCAGTCTTGTGGATGTCACCTATATCTTCGACGAACCTAGCGTCGGCTTGCATCCTCGCGATGTCCATCGACTGAACGAATTGCTTCAGAAGCTTCGGGATAAAGGCAATACCGTCATTGTCGTCGAACATGACCCCGATGTTATCAAGGTAGCGGATCATATCGTCGATGTTGGACCTCACGCCGGCGCTCGCGGCGGCACCATCGTATATGAAGGAAGCTACGGTGGACTGTTGGAGGCGGATACACTGACCGGAACACATATGAAACGCCCACTTCAGTTGAAGCAAGATAGCAGGCAGCCAACTGGACAGCTAACAATCAAGGATGCGACACTGCACAACTTGCAGAACGTCAGCGTCGAAATTCCAACCGGAGTGCTGACTGTAGTGACTGGTGTTGCAGGCTCGGGCAAGAGTACGCTGATTAACGATGTATTTCTTAGCGAGCATTCGGATGCGATCGTCATTGACCAATCGGCGGTAGGGGTGTCTACACGCTCGAATCCTGCGACTTACACGGGCATTATGGACGATGTGCGCAAGGCATTCGCATCCGCGAACAAGGTGAATCAAGGCCTGTTCAGCTTCAATTCCAAAGGAGCCTGCGAGAACTGCCAAGGGCTGGGGGTTGTATATACAGACCTCGCATTCCTCGACGGTGTGAAGCTGCCGTGCGAAGCATGCGGCGGCAGAAGGTTCAAGGAAGAGGTGCTGGAGTACAAGCTGAACGGCAAGTCGATTGCGGAAGTACTGGAGATGACGGTGGAGCAGGCGTTGGCATTTTTTGAATTGAAAGAGGTTGTGCGCAGACTCCAGGCGTTGAAGGACGTAGGCTTGAACTATATTAAGCTCGGTCAGCCGCTAAGTACGCTGTCAGGCGGGGAATGCCAGCGCATCAAGCTGGCAAGCGAGTTGCATAAGAAGGGCAGCATCTATGTGATGGACGAACCGACAACCGGACTGCACATGTCGGATATCGGCCAAATTCTGGGGATTATGAACCGGCTTGTGGATTCCGGCAATACGGTAATCGTTATTGAGCATAATCTCGATGTTATCAGCCAAGCGGATTGGATTATCGATATGGGGCCGGATGGCGGCAGCAAGGGCGGTCAGGTCGTGTTCGAGGGCACTCCACAGCAGATTATCGAGGCAGAGCAATCGATTACGGGGAAATACTTGAACACTTATTAGGAGGAGAAGACGTGAGCTTTTTCCGGGATTTTTTGAAAATGTTCAAAAAAAGGGAAATTGTACTGGTGGAAAGCGGTAAAGAATCGGAGGAGGTGTATACGTTCCGATTTAAAAAAGATAGCGATGTCAACTGGATCGCCGGACAACATGGATTGTTCAGCATTACGCACAAGAAAATCAAAAATGCGCTGAAGCCGTTCACTGTATCATCCGCTCCGACGGAGAATTATATTCAACTGACCATGCGCATTGGTCATAACCCGAGTGAGTTTAAACGAGCGATGCTGGAATTGAAGCCGGGTATGAAGGTGAATATGACAGGACCGGTTGGAACATTTCATCCCGGCGATACTGGCCGTCCTCTGGTGATGATCGCAGGCGGAATTGGCATTACACCATTCCGCTCGATCTTGAAGCAGATAGAAGCTGAAGCAAGAAGCGGGGGCAACCCGATCCATCTGCTCTATCTGGACAGCAAGCAATCCTATCTATTTCAGGAGGAACTTGAGGAACTGGCTGGGCACCTGCCGCTGCACGTCACTTATCTGGATACGAGAGATGATTTGCATCGGGAGATCGATACTCTCACCGCCAAGTACAAAAATGACGGCCAGTATCTGATTGCAGGTCCGAAGTCAATGGTAAGCGATATTGCCGCGTTTGTACAAAATAAGCAAATTTCAAAAAGGAACATTAAAAAGGATTCCTTTTTCGGGTATTAGGCAAGAAAGAAGTCCTCTAAGCATGATAATGCGGAGAGGACTTCTTTCATTTTCCATGCAAGCTTTGCGTCAAGAAGGAACTTATCAAAAAATGTCGAAAAATAAAGAATAATGACAAAAAGTTCCTGTTTTGATTTTATCAGAAAAGGTGAAGTGTGCATGAGAAAGAGTATAGCTGGAAAATTAATGCTGGCGCTTGGCATTGTGTTCGTCCTATCGTTTTCCGGCCTGATCGCATACAATCTTGTGAATCTGTTCCGCGTTAGTCTGAAGGAGGGACAGCTTCGCGCCCAAGAGCAGTCCCTTGCTTTCGTAAACGATCTGACTGATCAATTCGACCGCACAATCTCCATGGTGGAGACGCTGAGTTCGACATTGCTGCAGATGAGAGCATACGGTGGGTCCAACCGTGATTACGTAGTATCATTAATGGAGGATCTTTTGCAGAACAGACCGGAATTGCTTGGCATATATACGCTGTGGGAGCCCGATGCCTTCGATGGCAACGATGCATTATTCGTTAACGGCAATGATTATCATGATGCGACAGGTCGCTTTATTCCTTATGTCGTCCGGAGTCAAGGTCAGATACTTACGCTTCCGATCCATAGTTACAATTCGGAAACCGAAGGCAGCTTCTATCACACTCCCAAGTCCAGCAAGCAATTCGCATTAATTGAGCCTTACTGGTACAGCGTGAATGGAGCGGAAATACTTATGACCTCGCTTGTCTTTCCGCTGTTGGATAAAGACGGGAGCTTTCTGGGCATTGTCGGCGCAGACTTTGAGCTGAATTTTGTACAGAGGGAGATTGAAAAGATCCATCCGCTGGAGGGCTACGCCACAATTATTACCGAGCAGCATAATTATCTGGCACATGGCCAGGATCGCTCAAGGCTGCTTCAGCCTTACGACAACCCTGTATCGTCCAAGTCAGAATCGCAATGGCTCAATGATCAGATGACAGCGATGTTTTTGGATACATCTGGCGACATGGCTCCTACATATCGATTGTACTACCCGATCGAGATTGAGAATGCGTTATGGCATTTAGAGATAGTTATTCCGAAAAGTAAAATATTGAAGCCGTTTCGACAAGCATTGCGGGATTCACTGCTCATCTCCTTCCTGGCGCTTGCCGCTGTCATTGCGATTATGATCTTCCTGATACGTCGCATCGTTGTACACAATATACGCCGCGTTATCGCTATTTCATCGGCAATGGCGGATGGTGATCTCCGGCAGCGATTGGATATTCGAAGCGGTGATGAGTTCGAGACGATGGCGGGCCACTTCAATCGCATGGTCTCCAGTCGCGAGGAAGCGGAGAATTTAATTCGATATCAAGCGATGCATGATACGTTGACCGATTTATACAACCGCAATGGCTTCTATAAATATGTTCAGGAACGACTGAATCAGAAGCCACCGGATGAGTTAGCCGCATTAATGTTTATCGACCTGGACCATTTCAAGCTCATTAACGATACATTGAATCACGAGAAAGGCGATGACGTACTGATTGAAGTATCCCGAAGAATACGTGACGTCCTTTCTGATAATGGATTGTTATTTCGATTTGGAGGCGACGAATTTCTGGTTATGCTGGATTGTGCGGCAAACAAGGAGAAGGTTGTGGAATCGGCTATTCGGATCAATCGTGCTTTGGCATTGCCATTTATACTGCAGGAACGCCCATTCTATATTTCAGCTAGCATCGGCATCGTTATTGACACATGGTCAAGCTTCGGTAGTATCGACAGCAAAATAAAAGAAGCCGATACGGCCATGTATGTAGCGAAAAAAGAAAGAAATAGCTACCGTATATTTGATTCGGCCATGAACTATGCGCCTTCGAAAGAGATAATGCTGGAAAATGACCTGTACAGAGCGTTGGAGGAAGAACAATTCGAGTTGTATTATCAGCCCAAAGTAGATTTTTCAACAGAACGCATCTATGGAGTAGAAGCGCTTATTCGCTGGAAGCATCCGGAACTCGGCATTATTTCTCCACTCGATTTTATTCCAATCGCCGAGAAAACGGGGTTAATTAATCCGCTTGGCGAATGGGTCATTCGGACGGCCTGCAGGCAAAACCGCAAATGGCAGGATATGGGACTTCCGCCATTGACAGTTGCAGTCAATATTTCGATGATTCAATTTCAACACGCCGCTATACTGGAGATGATTAGAAATAATATAGAAACTGCACATATCCGTCCTCATATGCTGGAGCTGGAATTGACGGAAAGTGTCTTTATGAATAACCGCTCACAGACATTAACGCTGTTGAGGCAATTAAAAGAGATGGGCGTTCAAATATCACTGGACGACTTTGGTACCGGTTATTCGTCGCTTAGCTACCTTAAGAACATACCGCTAGACTATTTGAAGCTGGACAAGTCATTTATTTCGAACATTACGACTGACCGGAAGGAACAGATGATTGTCAAATCGGTCATTGTCATCGCACATAATTTGGGTTTTAAAGTCGTGACGGAAGGCGTCGAGACACAAGAGCAATTCGATATATTGAAGAAGCATTTATGCGACGGGATGCAGGGCTATTATTTTAGTCCTCCTCTGCCAGCGGGGAAATTCCAGGAGTTGTTGCGAAGCAGTCTGACTGTGCCTGAAGAATGAGTGTGCTGCTTTCAACTCTCCCGAAATGGGAGGTCTAAATCAAAGGTAGGAGATATATGGTAAGATGTTAAGGGGGAAGGAGGGGAGAGAATGTATGCACAGATTTTCCTGGGCGTTTGGATGCTCGTACAAGGTTTTTGTCATTTATTCAAACTCAAATTTCTACTAAGAAAATCCTTTGTTAGTGCATTAAGTGAGGAAGAGCGTGTTTCTTATCAAAAGGGCTTGGTTATTCCGTATCTCTTATCAGGCATGATATTTATTGGCATGGGGATTATCGAACGATCTGAGGTTTTTCCTTTGCCGCTATTTCTTGGGTTATACATTTTATTGACTGCCATACCTGTTGGTTTATTGTTATTCAATAATAAAAAGCATTCGGGCTACTATTGGTGGTAAGGAAGGAGAAGATCGGTGGAGAACAGCAGAAAATTAACGTATGTCATAATCGGCTTAATCATATTGCTCATTATGAGTATATATCAAAATGGCAAGCTGAAGTCGGAAATGGAGCATCTGCACAGTCGCATCTCAAATATGGAAGCCAATCTTAATCAAGGTATCAATAATCTGCAATACAGTATCTCTAATCAAGTGGAGCATCTGCTGAACGAACAGCAAAGCGTTGTGGCCGACTATAAGTCTTCCTATACGAGTGTAGATGCAGATAAGGAGACGGTTGAAACACTGGTCGAATTTACGCTTAAAGAAGCCGAGGCGGGATCAACGGTTTCTCTTCAGGCAACTACGCTAGAAAATTCAGAAGATAAGCAATTTGAATGTGCGACGGAAAATGGCTTGCAGTATGCTTGTGAAGCTGCATTATCTTACAAGCACGACTATACCTTAGATTTATTCCAAAAATCTGCGGACGGGAGCAATAAAAAGCTGAATTCCCGTTCGTACACAAACCATTTGAAAGGCGAATTTCTAAACAGAGTCAGCATATCGGAATCGGGAACAAGCACTGATAAAGAAGGAACGCAATACTCATTCTCACTGCGCAATAAAACATTCGGCGAGCCTGAATTCCAGATCCAAAGTGTCATTGTAAAAGCATTCTATGCGGACAAGGAAGTCTTTACGAAAGATGTTACGGCTTACAGCATTGCGAATGCTGAAGAAAGAAACAAAATGAGGCTGATGATCGCTTCAGGAGAAATCGCTCCTGCTGATTTGCCTGATCTGGAGTATAATCAAGCGTCCATTGACGATAACGACGAAGAATCCGGCTACTATATCGTAACTGTCTTGCATGCTGACACCGGTGCAGAAGTCAGGCATAATGATTTCCCGGAATACAGCTTTAAGGTGACGGTTACTTTGAAGAATGGCGAAGTTTTTGAATTGTAGATTCAGAAAAAATTGCAAGACGGCAGAATCACAGCAGGAAGAGAGGAAATTAGAAGTGTTGGATTATCGTTTAAGACTGGATGGAGCACTGAACACTGTCTGGGAGCCACTATGGCTTAAGCTGATCCGATTGTCTCATGAAGAACAAGCGTTGATGCGAAGCAATGCGGTTCGACGTCTTCACTTTATTCGTCATGGCGGAGCATCTTTTATCAATTCCCACCATACTTACAGTCGGCTGCAGCATACACTAGGCGTATTTGCACTCGCAGCCCATTTCGATCCCGATAACCTGGCGCTGCGAGCGGCGGCGCTGCTGCACGATACAGGACATGCTCCATTCAGTCATACACTCGATGCGATCGAAGGTGTTGACCACCACCAATGGACGAAGGAAGTCGTTTTCTCGGATGAGATCGTTAGCATCCTGTCTACTGCTAGTATTTCGCCTGCGGTAGTCATGGATTATATCGACGGATCTACGCGAAGCTTGCTTCGGAATAAAGATGGTGTACTCCACGCAGATCATCTGGACTCCTGGGTGAGAAGTGCCTTTGTCGGCGGCTACTTGCCCATATCTACCGATGAACTTGTAAGCGGGATGAAGTACTTGAATGGTTATCTTCAGTTTACGCCGGAGGCAGGCCGGCATGCCCTCACGCTTATTGTGGAGGAAGCACGAATGCATGGTTCTCCAGCGAACATCGGTATAAACGCTATGTTAAGGAAGTTAGTGCGCCAATTAATTTTCCATGGCAAGCTTGATGTTGCTGAATTGCCAGTCATGACAGATGCGCATATCGAACAGTTGCTGCGTGAAGAGGCGAGTACAGCTGAAGCATATGACAAGCTGCTCACGGAATCATGGCGAATACGTGTGACACGGGAGAATCTTACGGCTGCAGCGGAAACGGCTATTTTGAGAAAGCTATACTTGGCAACGCCCCTCGTAGAAGGTGTACCAATTACTGATACATCCACTGATATCTTAAAATTGCTTGAGGATCTTCAAAAAATGCTCGGTACTTACTACGTAAGTTGGGAATAACGAAGCGTGATATGTTGTAACGCAGCATCATCTTCCTATTCCTTACAAGCAAGGAGAAACTATGTTCTTTTACTAGGCGGAACGGCAATCCATGCCAGCACGGCACCAACTGCCCATATAGCCGAACATACGAGAAGGATGGAAGTATAGCTTCCGAACTGGTCGTAAGCCCATCCGAATTGTATCGGACCTAATGCGGAACCGATGACAAGGGCGGTATGTGTTACCCCTTGTATGCTTCCCAGATGCTTGCGGCCAAAGTAATTGGGCCATATCACTCCCAAAGGAATGTTCATTAACCCCTGTGTTATGCCCCAAACAATGGCGAACAGGATCACGATGGTATATTGCTCCGAAAAAATCAGGATGATTGGCGACAATACGCTTAATACAAAGGAAAGGCTCAATACCCGGTGCGCTCGGAAGCGTTCTACTATGAAGCCAGCGAGTAATGAACTTCCGAAGCTGACGATCGGAACCAGGCTTAGAACGAAAGCTGTAGACATACGGTTAATTCCCTGTTCGGAGAGAATAGAGAAGATCTGAAACGTTATTCCTGTGTTAATCATGGCAGGAATAGCACCACAAATCATGACGAACCAGAAGGCTTTGGTTCGAATCGCTTCTGCAAGCGTCCACGAGTCCTCCGAAATAGTAGCTGCATTCAATTGCACGTTAATAGACTCCTTCGCTCCGTCAGGCAGCAAACCTACATCCTCAGGACTATTTCGAACAAAGTAAATAGCGACGGGAACAAAGAAGAGAATAAGAGTGGCTCCGAGAATCCGCCACGCCGTCTGCCAATCGTAAGCTTCAATCAAATAATTGATTAACGGGGGAAAGGTGGCAGCGCCAATTAATCCACCTAGACCAGCAAAGCTTAAGGCGCGTCCCCTATACTTCATAAACCATTGCGACACGAGCGTATTGGGAATCAGAGTCATAGAGCCTTGTCCGAAATAACGGATGAGAAAAAAACCAATAAATAAAGTGACGGGGCCTATTACGAAGCTGTTATAGAAGCAGGCTAGACCAAGCATTAGCGCTACACAGGCGAGCATAATTCTCCGCCCGTATTTATCTGCCAATCGCCCTATAAAGAATAGGAGCAGTCCCGAGATGAGAGTAGCCGCGGAGTATATAGATGCAACCGTGGTTTGATTCAAAGAAAAATCTCTCATATACGATTCTATGAATACGGAGTTGGAAAACGTTTGACCGGGGCCGGAGAAAAAAATGCCGATCCCGCTTATGACAACCATTAACCATCCGTAATAGAAGCGAGTTCGAATTGGCAAGCTGGATACGGATTTTTCTTGTTTTTTACTTATCGTAGCCATTGAGCGCCTCCTAGAGTTGTTCAATATCATATGTATCTGATAAAGTCTTTATGAATCCGCGAAAGTTGCAAAGGCCATAATTCAAATCATATCTCGAGCATAATTATAAGTCTATATTTTTTTGGGAAAATGCGCCATGATGTAGCGTTACGATTATCTGACATCTACTTCCAGGCGAAGGAGAAGTGCGTATGCAACAAGTGCAGAGTGGCTACTTGTTCAAACAGCCGCTGATTGAAGGGATAATATGCCGCAGACGCAATCGGTTTGTGATGGAGGTGGAGATCGAAGGCAGACTTTATGATTGTCATTGCCCGGTAACCGTCCGTATCGGTCAAATCGTATTTCGGAATATCCCATGCCTGCTTTCTGTCAGCCCGAACGCTAATCGGAGAACTGCATTTACGGTCGAGGCCATATCAGCAGATCCTCCCGGAGAATGTCAGAAAGCGTGGATCGGCATTAACCAAAACGCTGCCAATCGTTATGTTGAGCATTTTTTGCGAGCGGGTCAGTTATCTGAAATGATTCAAGCAGACGAGCCGATCAAGAGGGAGCCATCGTTCGGTCATGCAAAGCTGGACTTTTTGGCAGGAGACGTCTATCTGGAAGTCAAAACGCCGCTTACACAACTTCCGTTTGAACCGCAGGGGCATCTCCTTACAGATGAGCAGAAGGGAGAATTCAAATCGTTTGATCGGCTACTTAAACAAATCGGGGTATTGTCAGACTGCTTAAAGCGTCACAGAAGGGCGATTTTACTACTCTGTTTCATGTACGAACCGCCGTGCAGCAAACCGGATATGCAGTGGGAACAGAACCGGGATGCTTTGGAGACGATACAGGCTTCGATTCAAAGCGGCCTTGAAATTTGGCAGATTCATTTGCAAATAACACCTAAAGGAGTGTATTTACGGCGTTATTATGATTCCACTTCATTGTTTCGTCAGTAGCTGTAATGATCATCTATTTATACGATTAGCCGCCCGTAGCCATATAAAGATATCTTCATAGAATATAATGACTGCCGATTTAAGGCATGGAGGGCAAGTCATTTACTCATGAGGAGTTGGGTGTGTGTGAAATCAAGAACGAAACTGACTGGACGAGTGATTTTCAAAGGCGATCCGGGTTATGCCGAGGCACGCAAAAACTGGGACCCGCATACGGACAGATTTCCGAAAGTATTTGTTTTTGCTCAGTGTGCCAAAGATGTCTCAAACGCCATTAAGTGGGCACGGGAGAACAAGGTCCCCTTAAGGCCAAGAAGCGGTCGGCATGCACTGGAGAACAACCTATCACAGGTTAACGGAGGAATAGTCATTGATGTAAGTGATATGAAGAGAATCGCATTGAATAAAAAAAGCGGTACCGTAGTTGTAGAAACAGGAAATAGCGTCGGAAGAATTGTGAAGTCCCTGGCCAGACAAGGATATATAGCTCCATTCGGCGACAGCCCGTCAGTCGGTATCGGCGGAATTACACTTGGTGGAGGGATAGGTCCCGTTCAACGTACGACTGGCCTTATGAGCGACAACCTTCTTGAGCTTGAGATGGTTGACGCGAAGGGGAGAGTCATTCATGCCGGCAAAAAAAGAAATGCGGATCTCTTATGGGCTTCAAAGGGAGGCGGAGGCGGAAACTTCGGTGTTTACACGAAGTACAAATTTAAAGTCATGCGCGCTCCCGCGACAGTTACTGTATTTCGTATCGTATGGCCATGGAGTCAATTCGAAAAGGTGCTTAAAGTATGGCAGAGATGGGCTCCGTCCGTGAATAGCAAACTAGGAAGCGAATTGTCTATCGGTCCGAAAGTTGGCGGCAATGTCACCATGCTGGGGCTGTATCTAGGCTCGAAAGATGAAGCATTGCGCTTGTTAGCTCCAATAATCAAGGTGGGAACTCCGACACAGAAGACAGTCAGGCTGCTTTCGTATACGAAAGCTTTAAACTTTTTGTTGGCTCCCGATCCTGTGCTCACTCAGAGATTCAGCAATCAATTCTCCAGCGGATTCGGTAGACGACCGTTCAACAATAAAGCGATAAAAGCAATGCGTGAATTTCTGGAGAAGGCAGAGGGGAATACGACGGCAGGCTTCTTCTTCCTGAACTGGGGAGGTGCGGTCAGCCGCATATCACCGACGTCTACTGCATTCTACTGGCGCGATGCCAAGTTCTATGTAGAGTGGAACAGCTCATGGATTAAACCGTCCCATGCCGCCAGGAATATATCCCTGGTGCGACAAACGCGCAGGAAATTGCAGCCCTATATTGTAGGCTCCTATATTAACGTACCTGATCAAGGGATTAAAAATTCCGGGCCTGTATACTATGGAAAGAATTACGCAAGATTACGGAAAGTGAAGGCGAAATACGACCCCAATAATGTCTTTAGAAACCCTCAAAGCATTCCGCCGGCTTGACCCTTCACTCTGCTCAATCATTTGTCCTTATAAATGAAAGAAAGAACCTGAATCATATGATCAGGTTCTTTTCATGCATATAAGGGAACATGCAAATGCTGTATACTGTAAGAAAAGACAAGGATGGAGGCGATTTTATGGGGACAAAGGAATGGATATACGCCGGTACTGTGGAGGAGTTGAAGCAGGCAAGCTCAAAAGTGATCAAAGGGGGTATCGTCGTTCTTTACCATGAGGATGAAGTAAGAGCGATAGACAATCGATGTCCGCATCTCGGTTTTCCACTTCATTTGGGAAGCGTTTGCAATGGAATCTTGACCTGTCACTGGCACAATGCCCGCTTCGATATCTGCAGCGGCGGAACATTGGACCCTTGGGCGGACGACGTACCCGCATATGACGTTAAGATCGAGAAAGATGATGTTTGGGTCAACTCGATACCAAAGAACGTAGGCAATGCTGAGAAGCTTAAACAACGTTTGCGGGAAGGTCTTGAGCAGAACATCGGCATCGTCATTGCGAAGGCCGTAATCGGGTTAATCGAATCCGAAGTCCCGACTGATGAAATTGTCATGATCGGCGTCAAATTCGGTACATCGCAAGGTAATGGCTGGGGGGCAGGTCTGACCATCTTGACGGCGATGAGAAATGTACTCCCCAAGCTCGATACTTTAGGCCAAATACTTGCCTTATACCACGGATTGGTGCACGTAGCCAGAGCCAGTTCCGGCCGAGCTCCCCGCCACCTGCTCGGAGCGCTGCCTTCCTCCAAGGCATCTGTGGACAGACTGGTAGAGTGGTATCGCAATTGTATCGAGGTGCGCGACACCCAAGGGGCAGAGAAGGTGTTGCTGACGGCCATAGAGCAGGGAGCTACGCCCGAACAGCTATCGGACATGATGATGATATCGGTGACGGACCATTATTATTTGGACGGCGGTCATACTTTTGATTTTCATAATAAAGCATTTGAAGCGCTGGAAAGCTTGGGGCCATCGCTCACGAAGCCAGTTCTCGCTTCTCTTGTACAGCTCCTCGCTGCACCCACCCGAAGTGAAGAGCTCCATCACTGGCAGACACCTGTCGATCTGGTAACTCCGATTCAGCTTGCTTTTGAGAAGTTAAAGCAATCTTCGACAACGGAGCACACCGTTCAGTTAGATGAACAAGCATTCGTGGATCAATTACTCAGCGACAAAGCAAATGAGACGATCGAACAGTTAACAAAGCTTCTGCTCGGCGGAGCAGCACCTGAACGTCTGGCCCAATTGATCTGCCTCGCTGCTGCCGAGAGGATCGTGCGCTTTCACACTCAGAATGAATTCAGTGATTGGATAGCTGTGCTGCATACCTTTACTTTTGCTCACGCCGTGCATGAGCGGTTGCGCCGTTCGAAGGAACCGTTACTCCATCGCGCGCTCTATTATGGAGCAATGGCCATTTACCATGACCGGTTTCTTAATGTGCCGCGAGCGAGGAAGCCGGAGCCTGCCAGCAGCCGCAATTTCACATTTGAGGAATTGCTCGATATTCTGGACCGCAGGCAACAAGTGGATGAAGCAGCAAGCTGGGTAGCCGGTTATCTTGCTGAACAGCGGGACTCGCAGAAGCTGCTTGGAACACTTGGGCTTTGTCTGCTTCGCGAGGACGCCGAATTTCACTCCTTTCAGCTTTATGAGGCGGCTGTTGCCGAATTCGATCATTGGGATGAGGGTTGCGATGCATTCGCTAAGCAGGCCAAGGAGACTTGCTTGCTCGCATGCACCCGATATTTGGCGGCCCACGCTCCAAGTGCACGGGAATTGCCGCACACGACTAAGATCGCATGGCGTTTGTTCCGTGGCGAAAGACTGTTCGAGGAAGATGCCGAGATAATCAACAATAAATAAGGATAGGTTTACTAATTAAAATCGTGAACACCTGGATTCGATTTGACGTTCTGGAAACCGAGGTACAGCCTTAAAAGGCTGGGACTGTAACCGGAATCATCCGGTTACTGTTATTCCCGAATGTTAACGGTTAAAGATGGACGACGATTCAATTAGTTTCATAATTTGACGTTTCGTCTGGGTCAAGTAATTGTTTCTATGGGCAGAAACTAATAAGCCTATCGGCATTTTCGGGTCAAATCCTTTCACTTTAAATGAGATATTACTTTGTACGAATTGGGTTCCTTTCGGGATAATTCCAATTGCATTTCCAAAAATCATTTGGGGTATGAGATGCAATGCACTACAATTGTAAACTCTTTTAAAGGCTAAATTGTTTTCTAGTAAAAAAGCATTCACAGATTGCGTATAATAACAACTATTCTCCCCAATTAATATCGGGTAATGAATGATATCGGTTATTTCAACCGACCCTTTATCTAATATTGGATGAGAAGGACTATTCACAATAAATTCGATTTCTTCATGACCAAGTGGAGTGAAAATCAGATTGGAGCTGTTGTTCTTATTTCCACATACGGCAAAATCAATCTTATGTTGATCTGCCAATGGTGATAAAAGCTCGGTATTTCCCACTACAAAATCACAATGTATATAAGGCTTCTCGTCGTTTAAATAATTTAAAATGGATGGGATTATTTTCTTTGCAACAGATTCTGTAAGTCCTATCTTTAATGCTCCTTTCTCCTCATTGCTTATACGCTGCGCTTGCGCTATTGAATAATCCCAATGCATTAGCAAGTTATCTACTTCCGCTACGAATAAAGCTCCTTCATCCGTTAACTTGGCATCCCATCCTCGTTTAAATAGAAGGAATCCCAGTTCTTTTTCTAGTTTTTTTATTTGCGTCGTTACGGTTGACTGAGCATAGTTTAATTTTATTGCCGCAAGTGAAAAAGTACCTTCTTCAACAATTGTTTTAAATGTATTCAACTCTTTTATATCCATATTAGCACCTCATCTTCATCGGATTTATTGATAACATAATGCCTTTATTTCAATTATACAAATCATTATCAAGTGAGTAAAATGGGACTAAAAGAAAGGAAGTGACGGTATGCCGTTTGTCCAAATTTATTATCGAGAAGGTCTATTGAATAAAGAGGAGTTAAAAAGGGGAAGTAATTGTATTCATTATTCATTAATAGAGCATTTTAATATTCCTGAAGATGATTATTTTCATATGTGTTTACCTTATCCATCTAATCATTTCTTTTATGATCCCGATTATCTCTTAGAAGGCGATAATAAAAGATCAGACAAAATAATGCATATTTCCATTACATGTGCATCAGGTAGAACAATAAATCAGAAAAGGAAGTTGTACCACTCAATCGGGGAAGCTATTCATCAACATTTAAACATTTCCAAAGCGGACATATTTATTACGTTAAATGAGTCATCTGTCGAGAACTGGTCATTTGGTCAAGGAATAGCACAGATGATAAAAATGACGGAGGGAAGAGAGTAGTGAATGAACGTATTGAATCCAAAATACCAACGAATATGAAAGATATAGCTCCTGATTTTGTCGATTATAGTGAGAATATATTGTTTGAAAAAGTATGGCGAGATCCTGCTTTGACTTTGAAAGAAAGAAGCATATGTACACTTTCGGCCCTGATTGCTATTGGCAATACGGAACAGCTTCCATTCCATCTCCAATTAGCAAAAAAGAATTGGATGGCCTAAAGCTGCTGCAGCTCTGAACGTAATAATGAGTAACAAATGAACTAATTATTGGCATTTGATGCTACAATGAATGTCTAAGATAATCACAACTTCTTGAAATGAACGAGGTGGGCAGTTGAAAAAAGTAAAGGTATATCATTATGATGCATTCAGCCATATTCCGAATATGGGAAATCCAGCTGGGGTCGTTTTTAATGGAGATAATCTTACAGATGAACAAATGAGGGAAGTGGCGGAGAAAGTCGGATTTAATGAAACGGCTTTCCCACTGCCATCAGACAAGGCTGATCAGAAAATCCGATTTTTCACGCCAGGACATGAAATCAATCTCTGCGGCCACGCCACCATGGCTACACTATATGCTTTAAAAACAAAAGGATTACTCGATGATAAAGATGATCTGACCATTGAAACAAAAGCAGGTGTGTTACCGATTAAATTCAATTCAAATAATGGACTCAACATGACGATGAGACAAGCTGATCCTCAGTTTGAAGAGTTCAATGGATCTATTAAAGAACTTGCTCACTCGCTGGGTATTGATGAGATGGATATCGATACCAAATTGCCAACAGTGTATGGTAGTACGGGTACATGGACATTATTAATTCCAATCAAGAGCCTTGTAGTATTCAATCGCATGTTACCCGATAACAAGCTATTTCCAAATGTGCTGAAAGAAAAGCCTCGAGCTTCTGTCCATCCATTTTGTTTGCAAACCCACGATCCAAAGGCGCATATGCATGCTCGTCATTTCTCATCTCCATTCTCAGGTACCATTGAGGACCCAGTCACAGGAACTGCATCGGGGGTAATGGGTGCTTATTGCGCTAGATATATAGATAAACATACCGCCTCGTTGAATCTTCTAATCGAACAAGGTCAAGAAATTGGTCGGGATGGCAGGGTTAGAGTAACAGTATCCGAGAACGGCAATGCGATAGAGATTACCGGAAACGCAGTTTATGTAAATGAATTTGAGGTCGATATATAGCCGTGACTTAACGTTATTGTGAAGGTGTATTACATAAAGGTTTGGGAGGATATCCAATGTCAAAAAAGGTTGGAGCAGCTGCAGTTATATTGAATGCCGAAGGTGAAGTCCTTCTAGTAAAACACAATTATGGGAAGTACAACTGGGAGCTTCCTGGCGGGCTATCAGAGAAGAACGAATCTGCGGAAGACACTGCGAAGAGGGAAGTATTTGAAGAAACAGGTCTTGAGGTTACAGTGGAGAGACTATCTGGCGTATATTTTGAGCCAGAACATGACATGCATCACTTTGCTTTCATCTGTGCTTTAAATGACAGCCAACAACCTCACCCTGACTCTAAGGAAGTAACGGAATGCAAGTATTATAGAATAGAGGATCTGCCTCGCCCGATTAGTGATTTTACGATTAAGCGAATTCAGGAAGCAATGAACCCTGATGACAATCAGCTATTCCATCTCATTGGACCGAGGCAGTGGTACGAGTAAGACATTAACGTTGATAATGAATTGTCGCCGCTAACTTCCGCTGTCGGAAGATAAGCGGCGATTTTTTATATCCGATCACAAATAGTAAAAAACGAAACGATTAAAATAAGCGCAATGAATTGCCTGACAGTGGCCAGTATACTCGAAAATCCGACATTCCAAAAATAATAGACTAAATCAAAAAAGAATGCGCGTTGTTGCCGCTGACATTGAAACCTATAATAAATGTTGTGATCACGAAAGTTGTAAACGATATCGACATCATGCTAGTTATCATCTTACATCTTAGGGGGATTTGAAATGAACAAGAAGAATTGGTCAACTGTCCTGTCTGGTCTGTTGATCAGCAGTATGCTGCTGAGCGCCTGTGGCGGGAATAATGGAGGAACCGGCAATCAAGGTTCCGGGGGAAATGCTACAGCTAATACCGGTAATGGGGAAGATAAAGGAAAAGACAAATCGAACGGAGAGCGTGTCGTGATTCGCTCTACTCTGTATGACACGGAAATGTCGGCAGAAATGATTGCCGAATTCGAAGAAGAGCATCCCAATATTAAAATCGAGCGAGTGGAAGCCGACTACAATAAATTGATGGCGATGATGGCGGCTGGCAATGCACCGGATTTGATCCGTGCAGCCGGCGTAACTGAAGTACCGGGCTTTGTATTGAAAGATATGGCGCTGGATTTGACGGAATATTTTGAAGCAAGCACAGTGTTCAAGCAAGATGACTTCTTGCCGATCGTCAATCAGTTCCGTTTTGATAAAACGTCAGGCGAGCATGGGAAAGGTCCAATCTATGGTTTTCCAAAGGACTGGTCGCCGGACTTCACGATCTATTACAACAAAAAAATGTTTGAAGAAGCCGGCCTTCCGCTGCCAAGCAGCACAGAGCCAATGACATGGAAAGAACTGATTGAGCTTGGCAAAAAGCTGACCAAGAAAAACGGCGAAAAAGTGACGCAATACGGCTTGAGTTACTACAATGGCAACATCGCGGCACAGCAGGATTTGTTGAACCTGCAGCTTGCGCAAATCGGCAAGAGCATGTTCAGCAGCGATATGAGCAGTGCAGACCTGAGTGCGCCGGAACTGCAGGAACTAATGAAATTCTGGGCAGACGCGGTTAAATCTTCTGTTGGTCCAAGCCCGTTGCATCAGGAAACAGACTGGGGCGGTCAATTGTTTGTAGATAATAAAGCAGCGATCATTTTGGCCGGCTACTGGTTCTCCGGTTTCCTCAAAGATAATCAGCTAACGAAAGACCGTCTGGACGACTTTGGGGTTGCGCCTGCACCGGTAATGGAAAATGGCAACCGGATCTCGCCGTCCGCGGCAGGAACAGGCGCGATTATTTCGAGCAAAACGAAGCATCCGGATGAGGCTTGGCAAGTATTTGAATGGTTCTTCGGCGGCAAGCCGGCAGAAGACCGCGCCAAAGCGGGCTATGGTCTGCCAGCGGTAAAAACATTGACGGAATTGCTGCCTAAGGATACGCCATTTAATAAAATGGGCTATGATTTTGTGCAAAATGAGCTGAAATACAGCGAAGGCTACTTGAGCTATAATCCTTATCTCAATTATCAGGCTGTGAATGCTATCTTCGACAAATACTTCACACCGGTTTACTTTGATAAAGAAACGGTTGAAAATGCAGGGAAGAAAATGACGGATGAACTGAATACGCTCATCACGGAAGGAAAACAGCTGATCGGCGCAAAGTAATGAGAAAGAGAGGACATCCATGAGCAAAAGATCGGTCAAAGCTGCCCTGGAATTTTATGCATTTATCTCTCCATGGTTTATCGTGTTTCTGCTGCTTGGTCTGATTCCGCTGTTCTACGGGCTTTATTTAAGCTTTACGAATTATGCGGGTTTTAATATGGACAATTTGAAGTTTGTCGGGTTCGACAATTACATGAAAGTATTTACCGACAATGATGCGATGTATGCGCTGGGACGGACGCTGCTCATTACGATCATTAACGTTCCCCTCAGTACGGCAATCGGCTTGCTGCTGGCGATTCTGCTGAATCAAAAGGTGCGCAATATTGGGATTTATCGGACTTTGTTCTTTATTCCATCCATCATTCCGGTAGTCGCAGTCGGTACGATGTGGCGTTCACTATTTACGAAGGATGGGGTCATTAACGACTATTTGATTCAACTGGGGCTGCAGCCGGTAGACTGGCTGGGTTATGACTATGCGATGCTGCCCTTGTTCATTATGCTGCTATGGGGTGTCGGCGGCGGGATTTTGATCTATTTGGCAGGACTAAAGGCGGTGTCCAAAGATTTGTATGAAGCGGCGGCCATTGATGGTGCGACAACGATTCATCGGTTTGTAAAAATTACGCTGCCACTCGTAACGCCGGTTTTATTTTTCCAGTTCATTATGAATATAATCGGCTCACTGCAAATTTTCGTTCAACCGGTGCTGCTTGCCGCCAACTCGAACAGTTTGCTGTCGACGCCGATCCGGCCAAATTATGTGTATTCAGTTCACGCCTTTCAACAAATTTTCGCTTTCAGCCGCTTCGGATATGGTCTGGCCTTGCTGTGGGTGCTGTTCCTGATGATCCTGCTGTTGACGATTGTGATTTTTACGACAAGCAAACTTTGGGTCTTTTACGAAGTGGATCAGGAGGGGAAATAGCATGGTAGGCCAAAGCACCGGAAACTGGTTTGGGAGAACGTCTATTTATGGCTTGCTTGTCCTCTTGTCGATCTTGTTTGTCCTGCCGTTGTATTGGCTCATTACGAATTCTTTGCAGCTGGTTGGATCATCGTCAAGCTTCTGGCCAGGAGGTCTGCACTTTGAAAACTATCGTTATGCCGTGACATTAATCGATTATTGGGGTTTTACCAAAAGCTCAATTATCATTTCGGGTATTGCAGTCATTGTGCCGACACTGACCAGCGCACTGGTTGGATTCGGATTTGCGCGGCTGAGCGGCCCCGGCAAAGGCGTCTTGTTCATGCTGATGCTCTCCACGATGATGCTGCCCGGCATTGTTACGCAAATTCCGACGTATGTCATCTTTTTCAAAATCGGCTTCATCAATACGTACTGGCCATGGTTTTTCTGGGCACTTGGCGGCAGTGCCTTCAGCATCTTCCTGTATCGACAATTTTTCGCCTCCTTCCCGAAAGAATTGGAGGAAGCAGCACGAATTGACGGCTGTTCAACGTTCCGGATTTTTTGGAATATCTTTCTGCCGATTTCTTTGCCTGTTGTTGCAACGGTGTCGATTTTAGCTTTTAATGGTTCATGGGGAGGCGATTATTTAACGCCTTTCATGTTCCTTCATGATGACAAATATCCGCTGGCAACGGCATTGTTCTCGGTAGGCTATTCATTCCCTGGCGACCAGAGAATCGAAATGACGCAAGTGCTCAATGCAGGGCTTGTCATTTTCGTCCTGCCGATTATTGTCGTGTTTTTTATCGGACAGCGTTACCTCGTTGAAGGAGTCGTATCCTCTGCTGTTAAAGGATGATGAACGGTGATAACAGGACTAGAGAAACGTTTCACCATGCTGATCGTTGATGATGAGTATGAAATTCGGGAAGGCTTGAGAAAAGCAGATTATGGTTCATTTCAGATTGAAGTTGTTGCCATCTGCGAGAACGGCATCGAAGCGCTGAAGGCGATGGCGCAGACGCCCGTCGATATTTTGCTGACCGATATTAAAATGCCGTTAATGGATGGGCTCGAACTGATCAGTAAAGTGTCCGTCCTATATCCCTTTACCAAAAAAATTGTGTTGTCGGGCTACGGCGATTTTGAATATGCGAAAAAGGGCATTGCATTCGGAGTGCTGGACTATTTGCTCAAGCCCCTTGATTTCGAAGAATATTTTCGGCTGCTGCACAAAACGACGACGATGCTTAACGAAGAGCGCGAGCTGCAACTTAAGCAGGCCAGCCTGGAGCGCAAGGCAAAGCTGACCGCACATATGCTGCGTACGAAATTTTTGGCGGAATTGCTGCAGCGTTCCTTAAGTGAAGAAATGATAGAGCTGGACAGCGCTGCCGCCGAGGTGCTGCTGGAAGTTGAAGCTCCTTATTCCGTGTGTGTGCTTCGATTCCAGTCCTATCCAACGCGGTCCAAGCCTGCGTCGGATGCCGAGTGGCAGCTGGTTGTGTTCGCACTCGATAATTTACTGCACGATTATTGGGATGATCCCGGTTTCGGCTATCATTATGTCGACCCGGTAACGGCGCAATGTGCACTGATTGTGACTGAAGCAGCACTGCTGCCGGCGGTTCAGGCAGAAGCAGAAGAGGCGATAAAGACAGAGCTGGAACGGATTTTGCGGGCTTTTAAACGGTTTCGCGGCTTATTCCAGTCTCATCTGCAATACCGGATCGGCCCTGTTGTCGGCAGGGCGACTGAGATTCACCATTCCTGCCTCATGGCCGAAGCCGGCTTTGCCGCCGCTGAATCATCCGCATCAGTTGCTTCCACAGCAACTGATGCTGCCGGCTCTGAAGTGCAATCCGGCGATGATCCGGATGTAAGCCATGCAAACGGCAGGCGGCTGGTGCACGAGGTGAAAGCTTTCATCGCTGGCCATTACGACCGTACGATTACGCTCGATGAGGTGGCGCAGCATGTCCATTTGAATGCCAGCTATCTCAGCCATCTATTTAAAGAATTAACCGGGATGAAATATATCGAATATTTAACAGAGTATCGTATGGACAAGGCGAAGAGCCTACTCGCCGATACGAACTGGAAAGTGTACGAAGTCGGAGAAATGGTCGGCTATGAAAACCCGCGTTATTTCACGCTTATTTTCAAGAAGTATACCGGACAATCGCCGCTGGAATATCGGAATGCCCACTACAATACAGCTTCCAAGGACGGATAACATGAAATTTCGCAGCTTGCGCAATCGCTTGATATTCATCGCTTTTCTGTTGTCTGTATTGTCGGAGGGCTTTCTCATAGCTATCAGCTACTGGAATACAAGCGGTATTGGCATTGATATTCGGCAAGCCGCCCGACAAAATGTAACCAAACATGTCGAGAGCCAGCTGATGACCAAGCTCAAGGATATCAGTTCCTTGGCAACCCAGCTTAATTCGATGGATTTCATCAACTATTCCCGGGAGTATTATAATCTCCGCCCTCCCGAGGAAGCCGAGCGTCTGCGTACGGAATTAAATGATCGGCTGAATAAGCTGCATTTGCAGCCTTCTTTGGTAGAAAGGGCTTATTTTATAGGCCAGAACGAAAACCAGAAAAATCTAGGCAAACAATTCAGCCAATCATCGCTCATTCCCGAGGAGCAGATTCCGTGGATTGATGAGTTGCGCGATACGGGACTTATCGATTTATTTACACGCTTTTACGATATGCCGACCTATATTCCGCATGGGATGTTTACGGCTCCACTGGGGCAAATGAAACATCTGCAGGAGGGGAAAAAAGAACGGCTGCAAGCCTTTTTTGAGAGCATTGAAGGTCATATGATTATTAACAATGGCGTAAATTCCCTGAATGTGCTGACCGTCATTGTGCTGGATGACCAGATGCTGTCCATGGCTTTGCCCGGAGAAGACAGCTGGGACGGCTACATTACACTGCTGGACAATAATGATCATATTTTATGGTCCAATTTAAACGATGAGCAGGTCATCGGCTCGGCTATAGAAAATAGCAAGCAGGGAAAGACACAGTGGGTTCAGGAATGGGACGCTGCGTATGAAGTGAGAACCAATACAATTGTTCCCTATGGCATTACTTTGCTGTTTTTTGAACGTAAAGCAAGCAATGTGATTTGGGATTCTTTGATGCTGCGAATCAGTGTTCTGTCATTAGGAACGACTCTTCTGATCAGCTTGCTCGTTTCCATCAAGCTCTCGAACCGGATTATGTATCCATTCAACGTTCTGGCGCGGATTTCCTGGAAGAAAGAGAGCAATATCGATTTCGAGCATATTCCGGAAGACCGCTTTTCCCGGTTGTCTTTATCCAGATTTTCGATCCGAAACAAGATTTTGCTGCTGCTGTTTACTTCGGTCATGATTCCGTTTATCGCTGCCGTAGTGCTGCATGTGGCGTTAACTTATCACTCGATGTTCAATAAACTGGTTGATTCGACCGTCCAGTCCGCCAATCAGATTGTGAAGGAAACGTGCAACCGGATGGACAGCTATGAAAGCTTGACGAACAGCGTCGCAACCGATACCCGGTTGACCAGTCTGTTCATGCCATACAACCCGGCTCCCGGCATTGATGAGAAATTTCCAATTTCCAGCTACCCGGGGCTTGTCGACGTTTCTTATTTTATCCTCTATAACAGCCAGGGATTGGCGCGCTACTCATCGACATTTATTAACAATATCGGGCTGTTCCGCCTGTCAACGTCCGAGATGACATCGCTG
Source organism: Paenibacillus sp. J5C2022 (assembly GCF_025567625.1). GTDB lineage: Bacteria > Bacillota > Bacilli > Paenibacillales > Paenibacillaceae > Pristimantibacillus. Next base: position 299,862 of record NZ_JAOQJC010000001.1, read on the forward strand.
GAGAAGCTCGAGCCGGAGGAAATCGTCTGGGTGGCCGGCAAAAAGGATGTTTATGACCATCCGGCCATTATGCTGATCAAGAAGCTCTCTTTGCCAACGCCGGACGGTACAATGGCAGATGCCTATTTGCAAATGGTGCTTAAAGAAGATACATTCCAGTCGGTAACATCGGATCGTCGTGAAACGATTGTGCTGTTGGATGAAGCAAGTGATAAAGCGTTTTATTCCAGCGCACCGGAGCAGGGTTTTGCAGAAATGGCTGTGCAGGAGTGGTCTGCCGGCACTTTGGAGCGGGAGCAGTCGCAAATCAGAAAAGTAGGTTCAAGCAATCAAGTCATGATGCAACGCGCTATTCCAGACTCGCAATGGACGGCTACGCTATTTTTTACAATCGACGATATTCATTTGAAAATCAATGAAATGCTCTATCGCTATTTGCTGCTGATCGTATTGATTTTTGCGGCCATACTGGCGATTGTCTGGTATCTCTCCTTGCTGCTGGTGAAGCCGATCGAGCGACTGACACAGGCACTGGAAGCAGGGGAGGCGCTCGACGGGACGGTGATCGAGGAATTGAACAGGCGTGATGAAGTCGGATTGCTCGTACTGAGTTTCAATAATATGATTACGAAGATTAATGACTTGATGGAAGAAAATATTAAAAAGCAGATCCGAGAGAAAGATCTTGTCACTTCCAAAATGAAAGCCGAGCTTGGCATGCTGCAGCAGCAGATCAATCCTCATTTTCTGTACAATACGCTGGAAGCAATCAATATGCGGGCCAGACAATACGGCGCAGTTGAGGTTAGCGCCATGGTCAACTCGCTGGCGAAAATATTCCGCTTCACGATTAATACCGGAAGCGAGGTCGTTCCGCTTGCCGAAGAAATCGAGCATGTGCGCAATTATTTGACGATTCAGGAGTTGCGCTTCAAGGATGCATTTATTGTGCAATGGAAGATTACCGTGCCTGCTTCGCTGCCGATCCTTAAATTCATATTGCAACCGATTGTCGAAAACGCACTGCAGCACGGCATTGAGGAATTGTATGAACAGGGAATCATTCGCATTGCGATTCATCCCGCAGAGGGCGGATTGCAAATTGAAATTAGCGACAATGGCTTGGGTATGGATGAAGAGGTGCTGGAACAGCTGCGCTGTTCGTTGACAGAGAATTATGAGGGAAGGGAAGGACAAGATGAAGGAGAAGCTGGAAATAAAAGCGATGGAGGCCATGAACACGAAATAAGTGATCAGGTACAACGCAAGCGTTCGACAGGAGTAGGACTGCGCAATGTTTACCACCGGCTGCGGATTTATTATGGCGAAGAATTTGCGATGCACATCGAAAGCCAGGAATTTGGCGGAACGACAGTAACACTCCATATCCCGCTGGATATGGATGCTTCACTTGATGAGTAAATTCGTATGAGGAGGCCATCATCATGAAATCGGTTATTCGGCTACTTGCCGTTGCCTTGCTGCTGCATCTGGCGCTCGGCTGCAGCGGCACGCCGGTTAAGGCAGGCATTGTAACAGCCTATGCTGCGCCCAAAGATTTGCCGGTCCATTTGCGGGCAGAGGAATTTGCCGTCACGGCCGGCGGCAAACCGATCGATTTGTACAATGGCGGTTTGAACAGCTGGAACAATCCGGTCATATTCGGCTCATTCGATATGACCGGCGGTCCGGTGGAGGTAACGATTTTGCCACGCGACAGCTTCAATACCTATACGCTGCTGCCGCGCTCACTGGAACTCAAGAGCAAGCAAGAAGAGAAAGCGATTACATTCACGTTGGAGGAAGCAGCGAATGTAACGCTTGTTCTCGACGACGACTTCCAGGGAACAGTGCTGCATCTGTTCGCCCAGAAGGAAGAGAGCGATATACCAGACCCTTCAGATTCTAAAGTCGTCTATTTTGGCCCGGGTTATCACGATCTCGGCGGTTACGGCGGCAAGCCGGTCATGCTGGAATCCGGGCAGACGCTCTACATTGCAGGCGGTGCGGTCGTACGGGGACGCGTGAGGGCGAGCAACGTATCGGATATAACGATCCGGGGGCGGGGCATTTTGTATAACGATTATACGACCAATGACGAGCATGGCAATGTAACGCTGGCGCTCAGCTATGTGACCAATTCCAAAGTGCAGGATATTATTGTCAATAACGACACTGCGAACTGGACATCGGCCCTGCATGGCAGCAGCTTTGTCGAGGTACTGAACTATAAAGGGGTCAGTCCGCGATTTGCCAGCAGCGACGGTTTTGATATTAACAGCAGCCATGACATTATTTTTGACGGCACCTTCATCCATTCCGCCGACGATGCTGTAGCGATCAAAGGGCTGTCGGAGGAAAAAGAGGCTGCCAAGGCATTGCCGATCTATAACATTACATATCAAAATGCCCAGCTCTGGTCGGATGCCAACAATGCTATCGGGATTGGCGCGGAAACAGTTGCCGCCTATTTTAAAAACATCACGTTCCGCAATATCGATGTCCTGTACAATTTTGATGACCGCAACAATCCGGATGTGCTGCCTGACCGTTCCGCCATTAATATTTTTTCTTTGAATGCTACTCACTTCAGTGATATTACCTTTGAAGATATTCGGGTGGAAAAGGCGAAGCGGCTCATCAATATTCAAATGGACACGACCTTCTACTTCGGCGCGCTGCTTGGCAGCTGGGTAGAGGACGGCTCGATGAGCAACATTACGTACTCGAATATTACGTCATATTCCGATGGCACGAATGAAATTAAAGTAGCCGGATGGGATGAAAAGCATCTCATTTCAGACGTCATATTCAAAAATATCAACATTAACGGAAAAAAATTAATAAATATAGATGATCCGCATTTCACCATAAACAAGTATACTGCCAACATAAACGTCCAATAGAGGAGAGCGAGCCATCATGATGAAAAAGCTGATGTTGACGCTGCTGACCGCAGCGCTTGTTATGCCATTGCTTGTTTTCGGTTCAGAAGGAACGGCTCATGCAACAGGAAGTGTCACGGTTTACCCGACCCCTGCTAATTTGCCTGCTGCATACAAGTCGGCGGATTTTACCGTCACCGCGCAAGGCAGTCAGGTAGCGGCATATAATGCCGGCAGCAACAGCTGGGGCAATAATGTCAGCTATGGCAGTTTTGAAATGACAGGCAGCGTAAGCGTATCCATTACACCGAATTTCAATTATTCGTCCTATCGGCTCGTTCCCCGCTCGTTGGGGCTGAATGTGACAAGAAGCGGCAACACCATTACGTTCACGCTGAATGAGCCGTCTCATGTCACGCTAATTCTGGATGACAATTATCAGGGCAAGGTGCTTCATCTGTTCGCCGACGGGCCGGATACGAACATCCCTAGCGAGAATGATCCGAATGTGATTTACTATGGTCCAGGCTATCATGATCTGACAGGCAGCGGCGCTTCGCCGATTATGTTGGACTCCAATAAAACGCTGTATATCGCGCCAGGCGCAATTGTCCGCGGCCGAGTCCGGGCTTATAATGCTTCAAATGTGACGATTCGCGGGCGGGGGATTTTGCTCAACGATACGACGCCGAACGATGCTCACGGGAATATTACGTTGGCGCTTAATTTCGTTAACCAGGCCACAATCAAGGATGTTATCGTCAACAACAATACGGCGAACTGGACGTCTGCCGTCCATGGGAGCGAATTTGTCAATGTGACGAACTACAAGGGTGTGAGCCCGAAATTCGCCAGCAGTGACGGCTTCGATATTAACAGCAGCCACGATATTACGTTTAACGGGAGCTTTATTCGCTCGGCCGATGATTCCATAGCGATCAAAGGATTGTCGGATGAGACGGAGCCGGCCCTAGCGCTGCCGATCTACAACATTGCTTTTTTCGATACGCAGCTGTGGTCGGATGCCAATAACGCAATTGGCATTGGCGCCGAAACGGTAGCCTCTTATGTGAAAAACATCCATTTTCAGAACATAGATATTTTATACAATTTCGATGACCGCAATCATCCTGATGTTTTGCCGGATCGTTCTGCGATTAATATCTTTGCGCTTGAAGCCACTCATTTCAGCGACATTACATTTGAAGACATTCGGGTGGAAAAGGCGAAACGGCTTATTAATGTTCAAATGGACACCTCGTTTTATTTTGGAGCCTTGCATGGCAATTGGTCCTGGCCGGGTGAAATGAAGAACATCACTTATAAAAATATTACGTCTTACTCCGATGGAACAAATGAAATCAAACTGGCCGGATGGGACAACCAGCATCAGATCTCCAATGTCATGTTCGACAACATCAACATCAATGGCACAGTCGTTCAGGACTTTAACGATCCGCACTTTAATATGAATAGCTATGTCAATCGCATTGAAGTGAAGGCGCCGGGAGGCCTTGCGGCAAAGAGCCGCCTCCAGGCGGCTGAAGACTATGCAACCGTTCAAGGGAATCAGGGCTGGCGATACCGAGTACTGCCTGGTGGCGGAACGGCCGCCGATATGAGCTGGAACCCGGACAGCAGCAACCATTGGCGCGGCATGAGCACGTTTGACGCGATTTGGAGCGACAACGGCAACTTTTATCTGCATCCGGACAATAACAATCAGGTAGCTCTGGAGTGGCAGGCGGCGCGGCCGGGGACGGTACGTTTAACTGGAGTGGCGAGCAAGCTGGTTGCAACAGGCGGCGACGGTGTGAAGGTGAGCATTTGGAAAAATGGCACGATGATCTGGCCGGCGGACGGACAGTGGCAGACGATCGCCTATAATGATACGGCAGGGGTGAGTCACCAAGTGTCAACTACGGTGGCGGCAGGCGACAAAATATCCTTCCGCGTCGATCAGAACGGGAACAGTTCCTATGACAGCACGTCGTGGAATCCGGAAATCAATTACGAATTCAACAATGTGTTCAATGCGGCCTGGGATATGGGACATCTGCAAGGAAATCACGGGTGGTACTACCGGGTTTGGCGCAGCGGTATCGGCACAACCAATATGAACTGGAACCCTGACGGTTCCAATCACTGGCGCGGACCGGGGGCGTTCGATGCGATCTGGAACGGCTCGGGCAACATGTATCTTCATCCGGACAACAGTCAGGCGATGCTGGAATGGCAAGCGCCGAAAGCTGGCACTGTGCGGGTGAAAGGCCAGGTCAGGAAGGCGGATACGACCGGGGGCGACGGCGTCAATGTGAGCATCTGGAAAAACGGCACGATGGTTTGGCCGGCGGACGGACAGTGGCAAACGATCGCGGCGCAAGACGGAACAGGCGTAGCACATGATTTTACCTTGCAGCTTACGCAAGATGATACGCTCTCCTTCCGCGTAGACCAACGGGCTAATTCAGGCTATGACTCTACGGCGTGGAACCCGGTGATCAGGTATTAGGAGGCTGGATGCATATGTTCAAACTAGAAAACATTGAATCAAACGATGAATTACTAAAAACAGCGGATATTCAAATCCGAGATCCATTCATTTTGCCGGTAGCAGAACAACGCTGCTATTACATGTATGGGACAACGGACAAAGAGCCTTGGGGTGGCAAGGCGACGGGCTTCGACGCTTACCGCAGCCGGGACCTGCGGCATTGGGAAGGGCCGTTCCCGGTTTTTCGCCCTGCAGCGGATTTCTGGGCTGATGAAAACTTCTGGGCACCGGAGGTTCACTTCTACAAGGAGCGCTATTATATGTTCGCCAGCTTTAAGGCGGAATTACGCTGCCGGGTTACGCAGCTTCTTGTGGCGGATAGTCCGCTTGGGCCATTCCAGCCGTTGACGAATGAGCCGCTCACACCATTCGGCTGGGAATGTCTGGATGGAACGCTTTATGAGGATGCGAAAGGTACGCCTTGGATCGTCTATTGTCGGGAATGGCTGCAAACAACCGATGGCGAAATATATGCCCAGCCGTTGCAGCCGGACTTGAAGGCAACGGCTGGTGAGCCAATCAAGCTGTTTTCGGCAACTGAAGCACCATGGGTATGTGAGACGAAATACAAAGGCAGCTCCGGTTATGTTACGGACGGACCTTATTTGTTCCGTTCACCGCAAAATGAGCTATGGATGCTATGGTCGAGCCACGGTAAGGAGGGGTATGCGATTGGGCTGGCCAAATCAGCCTCCAACGATATTCGGGGACCGTGGATACAGGAAAGCGAGCCGTTCTTTCGCAAGGATGGAGGGCATGGCATGCTGTTCCGAACGTTTGAGGGACAGTGGCGGCTCAGCCTGCACCAGCCGAATACAAGCCCGCTGGAACGGGCAGTATTCTTGAATGTCCAATGGGTTAATGATGAACCGAAAATAAAACACGAAACATCCATATTGGGGGAAAGCAACGATGAGTGATCCGTTTTTATATACCATTGATAACGTGCAGCTGCGTATTTTTCCGGCGCCGGAGGAAATTGGCTTCGCTGCTGCTGAGGCCCGGTTGGCTGTGCAGGGTAACGACGCCTACGGTGCCGACCCGGATGGTCTTGTGCTGTCGCGGGACTGGCAACTATCGGCGGGCGGCCATGAGATTCCGGTCTATGCAGTCCCGGTGACGAGCGGCGGGCCGCTGTCGTTTGCTTCTTTCGAGTATGTTGCGGGTACGGAAGCGGTTGTGCTCAAGGCGAAAAGCAAACGGCCAGTACATCGTGCTCAGATTCGTCCGGTTGTTCTTGGAGTTGTGGCAGAAGTATTAGAGGATGAAGTGCGGATTCCAATTCGCGGACCCGGCAAATACATCGTGGAGACGAATGACGAGATGGAGCGGCCGCTCTTTATTATGGTGCATGCTTCCGAGGAGAATGTTCCGGCGGCAGGCAATGCCAATGTCATCTATTACGGGCCGGGCCTGCATGTAGTCAGCACGCTGGAGTTGTATTCCGGCCAGACGGTGTACATAGCCGGCGGTGCGGTGCTGAGGGTAATGGTGCCGGAAGGGGAAGTGCCGGATGTGGAGAGCGACTGGGCGGGCAAGAAGCTGTACCGGGATACTTTTGTAGCCCAACATGCAGCGGATATTGCCATTCGCGGACGCGGCATCGTTGATCTGTCTATGCTGGACTGGCATGCCCGCAAGGCGGCTTTGGTTCAGAACTGTGAGCGCGTACGCATCGAAGGCATTACTTGTGTCGGCACTTCACATTGGACCATCCATTTGTCACAATCCAAAGATTGTATCATCCGAGACCTGATGTTGATTGGTTACCGCGAGAATAGTGATGGAATCGATATTGTCAACAGTGAGCGCGTGCGCGTTGATAATTGTCTTATTCGTACCGGGGATGATGCGGTTGTAGTCAAGGCAATGGCCGCACCGCCTGCACTGGGAGGCAGAGATATTCGAGTGTACAACTGCACCGTATGGAACGATAAAGTCCGCTGCTTCGGCATTACGGGAGAGACGCGAACGGACATTTCCGGCGTTGTGTTCGAAAATTGCGATGTCGTGCACAGCCGGGCTATCTGGACCGAGGAGTTGGGCTCGCTTTGCATCATTGTTGGCGATTCAGGTACGATTGATAATATCCGTTTTGAAAATATGCGGATCGAGGACGAACAGCGATATGCAATGGTTTGTCTTATTTTTAAGGACCGCTGGTCGGTAGATCAGGCGGCAGGACGTATTCGCAATATCGTTTTCCGCAACATTCAAATTCCGGAAGGTGTGCCATCCTTGTTCCATGGTTTTGACAATCGGCATCTCGTAGAGCAGGTAGTTGTCGAAGGACTATTCGTGGACGGCCAGCCGGTCGAGCATATCGCGCAAGCGAATTTCTGTATGAATAATTTTGTGAACAATATTTACGTCTCATCAGGCAGCGAAGTTCGATGAGCGCAGCTTGAGGAGATAGAAAGAACGGAAGAGACTGTCCGCGTGCGGACAGTCTCTTCCGTTTTTCGTTCTTGTTTTGCTGCCGATTGAAAAATCCGGAATTATATATCGATCGCGTAGTTGATAGCTACTCGAATCTTCAACTCGAATCTTCAATAGTTGACAAAACGACAAGGAAGAACAGTACGCAGCACATTCATCTTGCAGCGCGTTAGGGGTTAAAATAGCAGCTGAAATAAGAAATATGAACAAGAAGAGAGGAAGCCCCTATGAGATTGCATGAAAATTGGAAAATACAATCATTCGATGTTGGGCAAATGCGAGATTTGGAGGTGGCCGGTCCCGGCTTCAGCCATCATTTCTGGATACCGGCACAAGTACCGGGCGATGTTCATTCTGCACTTATTGACAACCAAATTATCGAGCATCCCTTCTTCGGCCATAATGATATGAAATGCCGGTGGGTCGAGCAGAAAGTATGGTGGTATAAGACTGATTTTCAATTCGATGAAGAAGTGGAGCGGGATGAGTGGGTCGAGCTTGTCTTTGAGGGGTTGGATACGTATGCCACCGTTTATTTGAACGGTATGGAGCTGGGAAAGGCAGACAATATGTTCCTGTCCTATACGTATGATGTAACCCGCGAGCTTCGCCGGGGCAAGAACACGCTTGCCGTCAAATTTGATCCGGTACAGCAGCATGTGCAAGGCAAGGATTGCAGCCATTGGGCCGGATTCAACAGCGAACGGACCTGGATGCGCAAGGCGCAGATGAATTTCGGATGGGATTGGGGGCCGCGGCTGGTAACTGTCGGGATCTGGAAAGATGTGCGGCTGACGAAGAGAAATCACGCTAAAATCGCGAACGTGTTCGCCAGGACGAATCAATTGAAAGCCGGGCAAGCCACCGTCCAGATTGATATAGAGGTGGACTCCCCTTATGTAACGGAGCCGATGGAAGCAGAGGCGCTGCTGCAACGCGGCGATCAATGTTACTATGTGAGAGGAAGGATTGAGGAGCCAGCCGGCAGCCTGCAGCTGCAGGTGGATCGACCCGCATTATGGTGGACGCATGATTTGGGAGAGCCGAATTTGTACGAGCTTCATGTTAAGCTATTGCGGCACGGAGAAGTATTGGACGAGTATCATACATCATTCGGCATTCGGACAGTGGAGGTAAGCTGCCGGGATGAGAATGAACAGCCCGAATTCGCTTTTATATTGAACGGCGTGAAGCTATTTGCCAAAGGTGTCAATTGGATTCCGGTGGACAGCTTTTTTGCCTCTGCTTCGGATTCGACATATACTCATTTAATCGATTTGTCCAAATCTGCGAATATGAATATGATTCGGGTATGGGGCGGCGGCATATACGAACGCGATATTTTCTATGCGTATTGCGATCAGCAAGGATTGCTAGTATGGCAAGACTTTATGTTCGCTTGTGCGTTGTACCCGGACTATAACCGCGATTTCATGGCTAGTGTTCGCGAGGAAGTGACACAGACTGTCAAGCGTCTGCGCAATCATCCATCAATTGCAATCTGGTGCGGCAATAATGAGAACGATTGGATCTATGAGAAGCGATATTCGACGGGCGAGATCAAGACCCCGTTCTATGGAGAGAAAATCTATCATCAACTTATGCCGAAATTAATGCATTCGCTCGACAGCTCCAGATTTTATTGGCCAAGCTCCCCGTTCGGGGGCAACGACCATAATTCGGCGGAAGAAGGCGATCGCCACAATTGGCAAGTATGGCACGGCTATCTCGAGCCGAGACGGTTCGGTGAGATTCCGGTCATCGATTATAGCATCAATGGCGTTTCCTTCAAAAACTACAAGAAAGATATGACGTTATTTTCCAGCGAATTCGGCATGCATGCGGCGGCAAACCGCCATACACTGGAAAGCAGCATGCCTGCCGACAAATTTTATTGGCTGAGCAACGAAATGGCTTACCGCAACAAGGATGCCCACCAGCCCAAAGGGATTTTGCTTATGGAAGGCTACACAGGCATCCCGAATGATATTGATGAGTATGTTGATTTCTCCATGCTGACTCAAGCTGAGGGATTGAAGACAGCGGTCGAGCATTATCGCCGTCGCAAGCCTCGTACAAGCGGTGCGCTTATATGGCAGCTGAATGACTGCTGGCCGGGCACAAGCTGGTCCATGATTGATTACAGCTTGCTGCCGAAAGCCTCTTATTATTACGCCCGAAAGTTTTTTCATCCGCTGCTGCTCACAATGAATTGTGAGCCAAACCGAGACTTGGAATTATTCGTGGTCAATGATACGCTGGAGCTCTTCCGGGATGAGCTTGAACTAAGATTATACGATTTTCATGGACGGTTATTGGCTAGTCAGCTGTGGACAGCAGCCGTCAAGGCAAATTCGAGCGAGCGCATTGCGCTTATCGAGAGGGCATGGATCGGGGATGCCGCGCCGGATGAAATTGTGCTGCAGCTGTCTTCCAAGTCAGGGCTAGCGGAGTCCAATATGTATTATTTGTGCGATCAGAAGGATCTGCGGCTGCCTGAAGCCAAGCTAGAGGTAGCGATTGATGAAGCAAGAGGAGCCATCACGATAACAACCGACAAGCTGGCGCGTTTTGTCAACATACAGATTCCTTGCCGGCACGCCGTTCCCGAAGATAACTTCTTCGATATGATGCCGAACACCTCACGGACTATTCCGATCCGTCACCTGGACGGTGGCCGGATTCCTTATTCCAAGTTGAAGGTGAAAGCGCTGAACAGCCGATCGACTTCTTATTCACCCGTTCGTTGCGAATGATGCGACAAATGGACAACAAGGATAGGACCAGTGTTCATTCAGCCTGCGCGAATAGTACAGTACGATGAAGAAGCATCTTAATACACAATGACTATGGAGGGTCGAACAATGAAGAAATCAATCGTTGCTGCATTAGTTATAGTGATGGTGTTATCCGCACTTGCGGGCTGTTCCGGTGGAGGACAGGAGAAGCCGTCGAATAATGCCCCTGATTCATCCTCATCGGACAAAGAGTCACCTGTTTCGAAAAAAGAGATCAGAATCTCCTGGTGGGGTTCGCAAAGCCGGCATGATTTAACGATGAAAGCACTGGATTTATTTATGGAGAAAAATCCGGATATTAAAGTTACGGCGGAGTTCTCCGGATGGGACGGTTATTGGGATAAGCTAAATGTGCAGACAAGCGGTGGCAACGCCCCCGACTTGATGCAAATGCATTTGAGCTATCTAAGCAATTACGTGACCCGGGGATTAGTGGCCGATCTTAGCGCTGCCATGGACTATTCTGATGTGGCAGAATCCTCACTTGCAATTGGTAAGCATGAAGGGGGCTTGTATGCCATTCCGGCTGGATTGAACAGCTATGTTATGATGTACAATCCGGCGCTCTATGAGAAGGCGGGTATAACGATTGACGGCCGTCTGACCTGGGATGAATTTACGGCGAATACGAAGCAGGTGGCTGAGAAGCTGGGAGACGGCTTTTATGGCAGCGAAGACTTCAGCACAGAGTTTGGCGGGTTTTTCGAGTATTTCGTTCGTCAGAAGGGCGAGAATTTATATGACGGCAACCAGCTTGGCTTTACAGAAGAAACGCTCGCTGCTTGGTTCCAGTATTGGACCGACTTGAGAACGGAAGGCGTTATACCGGATGCGCAGCTGGCCAATTCTTATTCACTTGCAGAATATGAGAAGACGCTGCTCGTAACAGGCAAAGGCCCTGTCAAGGTGGATGGCAGCAATCAGATCGGGACATACGAGAAGCTGGCGAACCAGCCGTTCGAAATGATGCTGTATCCGACGATGGATGGAGGCCAGGAGGGCCATGCTTTGTCCGCCGGCATTCTATGGTCCATCAATGCGGACAGCAAGCACCCGGAAGAAGTAAAGAAGCTGCTTGATTTTCTGACCCATGATCCTGAAGCTGCCGATATATTGGGAGCGACCAGAGGCGTTCCGATTTCTTCGAATATCAGAGAACGGCTGAGCGCCTCCTTGAACGACGCGGATCGGAAGCAGTTCAATATTATTGATGAGCTGTCAGCCGTAGCCCGTCCATTGAACAGCAACATTTCGCCGAAGGGATCGGCAGAGGTAAAGGAATTGTTCGAGAATACGGCGCAGAGCGTACAGTTCGGAGAAATGGCGCCGGATGCCGCGGCCAAGAAGTTCGTGAAGGAAGCAAATGATATTTTAAGCAAGCAAAGCGATTAAAGCAGACATTGCTCATTATGCAAGCATAAATGAACAGATATAGAAACGGCGATCGTCCTTAGGCGGCGTGAGCCGTTTCTATTTTTAAAACACCGGGAGGAATGGTAATGGAATCATCAACTTTTAGAAGAAATGCGGTCGCATATATGTTTCTGTTGCCTTGGCTGCTGGGATTATTCGCATTTGTGGTCGGACCGATGATCAGCTCGCTGTACTTGTCTTTCACCAAGTATGATATTGTCTCTCCCGCGCAGTGGATCGGCATCGCGAATTTTAAAGAAATATTCGGTCAGGACATGCGATTCTTGAAAGCGTTAAAGGCTACGTTTATCTTTGTATTCACATCCGTTCCCCTTAAACTGGCCTTCGCATTATTCGTGGCTATTCTGTTGAATCGGAGCATCCGATCCATTGGGTTGTACAGAAGTGTGTTTTACTTGCCTTCATTGCTAGGCGGAAGCGTGGCGATTGCGGTTGTATGGAAGAGGATATTCAGTCAGGACGGCTTTGTGAATACAGTGCTCGGCTGGTTTCATATCGAGGGCCAGATTTGGATCGCTTCTCCGACATTTGCGATTTATACAATCGTTATTTTGGCGGTATGGCAGTTTGGCTCGCCAATGATTATATTTCTGGCGGGATTGAAGCAAATACCGGAGCATTTGTATGAAGCCTCCTCTATAGACGGGGCTACGAAACGTCAGCAGTTCCTTAAGATTACGCTGCCGATGCTTTCGCCGGTTATTTTCTTCAATCTGGTATTGCAAACTATAAACGGCTTTATGGTGTTTACTCAAGGCTATATCATTACGAAGGGCGGACCGCTGGATTCAACGCTTCTATATACGATCTATTTGTACGAGAAAGGATTCAAGTTTTTTCAGATGGGGTATGCCAGCGCATTGTCATGGATTTTGCTGGTTATTGTAGGCGTTTTCACAGCCATTATCTTTATGACCTCGAAGCACTGGATTTATTATGAATCGGAAGGAGGGGCTGCGAAATGATGAGGTTGGGGAACAGAATGGAACATCGAATTGGATTTGAAGGAGGCATCAGCGCCAGCTTGCGGAAGTTGTTCGTCCATATGCTGATGATTACAGCATGTATGATGATGATCTATCCGCTAATCTGGATGGTTTTCAGTTCCTTTAAGCCGGTGCATGAAATTTTTGCCGCTTCTTTGCTGCCGAAGGAATGGAGTTTGCAGAATTACAGCTCTGGATGGCTTGCCATTCCGAATGTGCAATTCGGCCAGTTTTTCATCAATTCTACGATCGTTAGCGGACTTGTCGTTATCGGCAATGTTCTCTCGGCATCTCTCGTCGGCTTTGCTTTCTCAAGACTGCGATTTGCGCTGCAGTCGTTCTGGTTTGTCGTGATGATGATGACGATGATGCTCCCTTATCAGGTTGTGCTAATTCCACAGTATGTGATCTTCCACCAATTGAATTGGATTGACACGTATTTGCCGATTACGATTCCGCATTTTTTAGGCGGCACCCCGTTTTTTATTTTTCTGTTCATTCAGTTCTTTCGCGGCATTCCGCGTGACATGGATGAAGCGGCCATCATCGACGGCTGCAACACATTCGCTATCTACTACCGCATTCTTATGCCGCTTTGCGTGCCGGCTATCGTAACAACGGTAATTTTCAGCTTTATATGGACGTGGGATGATTTCTTCAGCCAGCTACTTTACATTAACAGCATTGCCAAATATACCGTTCCATTAGGACTGCGTTTGTTCATCGACAGCTCGAGCGAGAATCAATGGGGACAAATGCTGGCGATGTCGGTGCTGTCCCTGCTGCCTACATTTGGCCTCTTTCTCGCTTGCCAAAAGTATTTTGTACAGGGAATCTCGACCACTGGACTAAAAGGATAAGGCAGATTACTCTAATAGGAAAGGGGGAGCTATGAACTGGAGAATTAGACCGTTGCTGCTGTTTGTATTTGCCGTATTTTTTGTTGGCATTTTCACTGTTATGGCCATCGTTACTTATACGAGTGTATCTCGGATCGTCATCCAGGCGACAACAGAGTCGAAGCTGGAATTGCTGACGGAGACGAACAAGCAATTGACCTCCCGGCTGGGAGATACCGAAGCGTTAGCCGTTTCGATCGCATCGAACAAGCTCTTGACCGACGCGCTTAGCGAAGAAGCGTCGCAACTGTATCCGTTAATTGAGAAACGGCGCGATCTTAACAAAATGATCAACAGTTATTTGTATTCCAGAGCTTATGTTAGCAGTATATTTGTCTATGGCATTCATTACGAAGATGTACCTTCTCAGAACGGTGACCGGGTGCTTCCTTTATCGAGCTTCGAGCTAGCTGAACAGCTGAAGAATTCCGACGCCCTGTGGAGCGGCAAAAGGAACAACCCGCACCGCCAATTTTATGATGATGAGGTCATTACGTACGTATCCAAAATTTACGCTCGTTCCGGAACGTTTCTAGGCTATTTGGAAATTAACTTGAAACCGTCTTTTCTTTCTGATGTATTCTACGATAATACGCCTAATCCGCGTGATTTGCTGGTTATGGATAGCGGGGGAAACATAGTGGCATCGGGAAATACCGAACTGTTTTCTTATGAAGCTTACCGGCAGGCGGACTGGATTAGGCAATTGGGTACAATTGAAGCGAAGGGGTACCGGAAAATATATGTGGGAGAATCTGCTTACTTAATCACATTCTCTTCGCCGAATGATATCAGATGGCGAGTGATCGAAGTGATGTCATACGATAAAATATTGGCTCAAGTCGTGCAAATACGCAATATCGTCTTGCTAATAGGTCTGATCGGACTTCTTGTTTCCATAGTCATTGCTGTTTACTTATCCCGTAAAATAACGGGACCGATCTCGAAACTGCTGATTGCCTTTAAGTATTTGGAGCAGGGCAATATGGACTACAGGCTTCCGGAAGCACATCAGATCTCAGAGTTGAAACGATTGTTTATTAGCTTTAATCACTCTTCGGAGCGGTTGAAAAATGTAATTGAATCATTGGATGACGAGCATAAAGCAAAGCGTGAAGCGGAGCTGAAGGTGCTGCAAAGTCAAATCAACCCTCATTTCTTGTACAATACGCTCGATATGATCAATTGGATGGCGGCTAAGCAGGGAGCTCATGACGCCAGCGTCATGACAGCAAAGCTGGCCCGCTTGTTTCGGATCAGCTTGAGCAAAGGACAGCCGTTTATTTTGCTTAAGGAAGAGCTGGAGCATGGAAGGATATACTCGGAAATTCATCAGAAGCGCTTCAAAGACCGGCTACGTGTTGTCGAAAGGGTAAACCCGGCTATTAAAGGGATGTACGTGCCTAAATTTATCGTTCAGCCGTTTATTGAAAATGCGATCATTCATGCCTTTCAAGATTTCGACAAGCAAGAACGGATCATTGCGATATCCGGTGATTGCAATGATGACGGTATGTTAAGCCTCATAATCGAGGATAACGGCAGGGGGCTTCCCGCCAACTGGCAAGATGTGACGCATAGGAGCCACCTTCCTTCACCGGACGGAGGAGGCGGTTACGGCATTGACAATGTTAGACAAAGAATTCAATTGTATTTCGGTGAAAAGTATGGCGTTCAGCTTGCCAAGTCTTCGTTAGGCGGTGTAAAAGTTGTCATCACTATGCGTTGCTTGCAAAGCACAGAACAATTAGAACAGCTATTGCGAAAAGGCGGGGGTACGAGTGAATATATTGCTGGTCGAAGATGAGGAATACGTTCTCGATGGAATTGTGGAGATGATTGACTGGCCAGCGATTGGCATCAGTCAGGTTCGCACTGCTTGCAACGGTGAGGAAGCGTGGCAGAAGGTCAATGAGTCGAAGCCTGACGTTGTTCTGACGGATGTCATGATGCCCAGGATGAATGGGCTGGAGCTTGCCGCAAAAATAAAATCGCTGGATGAGCAGATTCCTATTATTATATTGAGCGGTTATGATGATTTTGAATATGCGAGAGAAGCGGTTAAGCTGAACATTCATCGTTATATTCTTAAGCCAATGGTATATACGGAAATTCAGGAGGTACTGGTCGAAGTTGTTGAAGAGATGAAGGCGGTGCAGCGAAGCGTCGAGCTTTCGGAACAATTCCAGCAGATGCTGCGCCACAGCCTGCCCGTTCTTCAAGAACAGTTTTTGCTGGAATGCATCACCTCCTCCAAACAATCGTATGAGATTACGGATAATGTAAAACAGTTTTACGGATTTGACGAAGCGTTATTTCGAGGCGGACTCGTTATGAGCGTGCAGCTTTATCGACTGGATGGGGAGAAGACATCTTCGGAATCTGACTGGCAGCTATTCAAATTCAGCGCGATGAATATTTCGAAAGAGATTATGGCGAAGTTTGACCGGGGGTTCGTGCTGCCTTATAGCAAGAACCGTCTGCCGATCTTGGTATGCGGTGAAGAGAGTGCACCTACTAGGGAGAAAGCCAGTCAGGCAGCGCAAGAGATCATGAGAAACATTCACCATTATTTGGGGCTTGAAGTGAATATTGGCGTGGGAAGCTGGTACAATGAGGTTCATGATTACCCCGCATCGCGGCGTGAATCTTGCAAAATACTGCAGCTGTGCGATTTGGAAGGCTATCAGCAAATAATGGACTTTCAGCAAATTGAGGAGCAGCAGGATCATTCGGTCGAACGGCTGGACTATTTGAAGGAACGGGCAGGCTCATTGATTCAGGGGTTGCTTGGCAGAAATAAGCAGGAGGTAGGTTCCCATTGGCGCGCTATTGAGGATTATCTGTCAAATTCCAGTCATGATTTAATGTTCGTTAGAATGACCTGCATGGCATTGATTAGCGATATAGGTGTAAAATTGCTCAAATTCGATCCCTTATTGGTAGAGAGCGAGCAGCAGACGGACATGATGCAGCAGATCTTAAGAGGCAGCGAGGAGAAGATTGTACGTGATACCTATCGGTATATCGAATGTTTATGTGAGCTGATTCAAAGTAAATATTCCAATGACAACGAGAACGAATATATTCGAAAAACCAAAAACTACGTGGAACATCATTATGCAACGGCTGTATCTTTTGCTGACATAGCCCGTGAGCTGCATGTATCCAGGCAGTATTTAAGCTCATTGTTCAAGAGAGAGACCGGCATTACATTTATTGAATATTTAAGACAGTTCCGGGTACAAAAAGCAGTTGCATTGCTGCTGCAGAGAAAGTATAAAGCTTATGAAGTTGGAGAAATGGTCGGTTATCCCGAGCCGGCATATTTCAGCAAAGTATTCAAGAAAATTACCGGACAAACATTAAACGAATTTATGATTATGAATGAGTCGAGTTAAGACCCTTAGAGATTGATGTTGAAATCGGAAAACAGTATTTAATTATTTATAGTAACTATAAATACAAGAAAACGGTTTTATATTCAATTAAAGAGTAAGCTTAATTCGGTTGTGAGGCAATTAGTATTCACGATTCATATTACAACTTGACGGCAGCCGACTGTGATCGGCTGTCGCTTTTTCAGTTAGTATGCTACCTAGACCTAATCGATTCTATGTGCAACAGAAGGGCTTTCAATGGAGCTGTCAGGTACTTATCCCGATGTCGTACTGAGGTTAATTCATTTGTCAATAACAAGTCTTGAACAGATAGCGAGACCAATGTTCCCTGTGATAGCGGCTCCCTTACAAGAACATCCGGCAATATCGTTATACCGAGTCCTGCCTTCGCAGCTTCGATTAAGGCGAGGGAATTGACGCTTGTCCATACAGGTTGCGCCGTATATCCGGCCAAATAAAGAATGCTGTCTAACGTATCTCGGATTGCACTTCCCTTTTCGCGCAGCAACAGTTTTTCGGAACAAAATTGTTGAAGGGTCAATTCATTGTTATTGCGGTAGTCCGGAGCGCACACGATATGTAATGGATAGGAGTCAAAAGGGGTACATATAAATGGCCCTTGAGGAGCAGCACCTTCAATCAGGGCGATATCTGCTTTACTGTTCCGCAAAATCTCAATGGCATTGGCTGCGCTGACCACATCTACGTTCACCGTTATTTCTGGCCAATCTTTATGAAAGGCCTGCAAAAGTTGAGGCAGCCAGAAGGCTGCTATTGTAATGCTCGAAACAATGTGCAAAGGCGCCTGTTTTTCCAAACAGTGGATATGTGACTCCAATGTTTCGCACGAAGATAAAATTGGCAAAATTTCCTCCAGCAAAAGCCGGCCGCTTTTTGTTAGCTGAACACTTTTTGAGAGCCGATCAAATAGTGCTGTTCCTGCCTTTGCCTCCAGATCGCGTATCGCATGAGAAACAGCTGACTGCGTAATATATAGCTTTTCCGCAGCTCTAGTAAAGTTCCCTGTTTCAGATACTGCTTTCATTATTTCAAAATGCCGAAGCGTCATCATCGTTGGCACCCCATCTGTCTGGTATGAATAAAACTAATTGTAATGATAAAATCATATCATTTTAATAATTGATCTACAAACTTTATAATAGGATGGGGGGATGAGGAGGCGATCATATCGCTTAGTCAACAAACCAAGTTATGTTTCTGGCTTCTTGGCATAAATTTGTTTATTAGTGCATTTACGTTTGGCGGCGGTTACGTAGTTGTTCCTATGATTCGTAAGTATTATGTAACCAGAAAAAAACTCTTCCATGAACATGAGCTCGTCGATATGGCAACTATCGCACAGTCGTCACCAGGAGCAATTGCAGTCAACTTGTCAACGCTTGCAGGGTATCGGGTAGCAGGGAAGACAGGGGCTATAATAAGTTGCATCGCTGCTGTCATTCCATCGTTCATTCTATTGGTATTTATCTCCAAGTTTTATATTGCTTTTGCAACGCATCCGGTTATCTCTGCAGTATTGAAAGGAATGCAAGCCGGTGTGGCGGCTCTTATTGTAGATTTCGTTGTTGATATGTGCAGTATGTTGATCAAGGAACGTTCTTTCCTACTTATCTTGCTGACTCCATTGGCACTTGTGGCAAACCTTTTCTTGGAAATTAATGTGGCAATTATCCTCGCAGCCTGCTGTCTCTTCTGCATCGCGCGAGTGTGGTTAAAC
Source organism: Paenibacillus sp. J5C2022 (assembly GCF_025567625.1). Lineage (GTDB taxonomy): Bacteria > Bacillota > Bacilli > Paenibacillales > Paenibacillaceae > Pristimantibacillus. The sequence goes on from NZ_JAOQJC010000001.1 coordinate 318,996, forward strand.
GAGAGGCGGCAGGATGAATGAGCGGACTAATAAAACTTCTCTTGGTCTTCCTTCAAATCGGGTTGTTAAGCATTGGCGGAGGGTACGCCATTATTCCATTCATTCAGGAACTGGTCGTAGAAAGGTACGCTTGGGTAGCGCAACGGGAATTTACTGATCTCATTACGATTTCGCAAATGACGCCTGGACCGTTAGCGGTAAACACCGCAACGTTTGTTGGCTCACATATTGCAGGGATACCTGGCGCAATAATCGCAACATTCGGCTGTGTAATTTCAGGAATCTGTATTTCCATATTCATGTATCGTTTTTTTCAAAGATTCAATAAATCTATCTATGTGTTGGATACGTTGAACGGATTGAAGTCAGCTTCGCTGGGACTGATCATGTCCGCGACCGTAAAAATATTACTATTGACGTTAATTGGGGCATCAACAATAAGCGTGGCTGCGAGAGTAGATTGGTTTGCCATTGTTATATTTACAGGTTCTTTGATTGCTTTGAGAAAGTGGAGGATGAACCCGATCCTTCTCATGGTTCTGACGGGGATTTGGGGCGGCTTCAGATTGCTTGCAGGAACCGGACCGACTGCTTTATATTGGTGAGCCTAACGGTACTTTGGCTGAAAAGGGAGAAGGAGGCGGTACATGATGGATGTTTTTTACTATAACTGGAATTTGGTAGAGGGTTTACATAAAGATCATGAAAACTTTCTTGACGTAGCGCTCGACAGGTACTCTGAGCGTTAACGATTGGTGGACCAACGATTAGCCTGCCCGGAAGGCCAGCGGAAGGGCTCCCGCTTGGGTTTCAATGCATTGCCGAATTTGGACAGGACGAAATCTTGCTGCACCATGCTCAGCAAGTTGCACAACTGATATAACGGAGTAGTAGATTGGCAACCGATATGCATCGCATGTATCAGTGTGGGGAAAGGGGAAGCCAGAAATCATCTATCCTTGAGCACATATAACACAGCCATGCCGACAATGAAGCATGCGAAATACAGCCTATTATGACATCGGCCATAATAGGCTATATTAGCAGGCTATCGAATTCGAACCCAGCTTTTAACGTACCATCCCTCGATAAGACTTGCTTGTGGATACGTAATGGTGCGAAACTTCCCATTAATCAATGCAAGAATGTTTACTTCATTTGTTGAAGGATTATACGCAGTTAATTTGCCGAAAGTCCAATGTCTATGAAAATTATAAAATAAGGCCCAACGATTAATATAATTGTACCAGTTGAATGTTTCCCCAGGCGGAAGCGGAATGAATTTGACCCACTGACTGACAATCCAGGCTTCACTAATATTCGCCATTGGCACATCTATATAGTGAAATTCGCCATATTCCGGATGGAATGTTGATACATTGACGTTATAAAATGCAAGGATCCTCATAGTTGTTGAATTATATTCGTATATCTTCCCGAAAACCCAGCGGTTATCAACCGTTCTCAACAAAACCCATCGGTTTGCATATCTACCTCTTCTAGCCATAACAATCCCTCCCAACTTTTTTATAGTATATGAGGAAGTACTTTCTTTTGTTTGGACTAGCTTTCAACCGATCCACACGATTGGCTGATCTTTATAAAGCCAAGGAAGGATAGCCTTACTTAACGATGTCACTGGATCGGGACGCAGGCTTATTGCGACGGTTGCAACACGAAAGGGCAGTTTAGCGCAATAAAGCAGAGGGAAAATGAGAAAATCTAAGATTTCAAGAGATAAAAAGAGTTGTTATTTTCTGAAAAGCCTACATATAGGCATAGCCATGCGAATGTGCAAATCTATGCAAAATAGCGAACGTGTGTTTTTGCGGTTTGTAAAAAAACATATTCTATTTTACGATTAGTAACATTCGAAACCAAGAATTAAGGAGATGTTTAAATGAGCAATATTTTATTAAATTCAAGAAAAAACACGCTTAATACTAAAGGGGTTTTGGAACAAAATAAGAAGTTTTGGGATAGTACCGCTGACAAATGGTTCGGTGTAACTTCACTCCCAGAACTCGGTTGCTTATTACCATCCGAAGAAGATTTACATTTGTTTGGTGATGTGTCTGGTAAAAAAGTTCTTGAAATTGGTTGTGGAAGTGGCCACTCACTTAAATATCATGGTGACCGTAATGCCTCAGAACTTTGGGGACTTGATATGTCAACACAGCAAATTGAAAATGCAACCCGTTATTTAAAAGATTGTGGACATGAAGCACATTTATACAATAGCCCCATGGAAGAGAATCCAGGTTTACCGATCGATTATTTTGATATTGTTTATTCGATATATGCAATCGGCTGGACTACCGATTTACAAAAAACATTTCATTTGATCGCATCCTACTTAAAGAAAGATGGTACTTTTATATTTAGCTGGGATCACCCTGTTATGAGATGTATGGAAAATGACGGAGATAATCTTGTGGTTAAAAGCTCTTATTACGACGAGAATCTGTTTACATTTGAAAAATATGGATTTGATGCTTCACTCAGCAAAAGGAAGATTTCAACGTATATTAATGCATTATCCAAAGCAGGTTTTATTATTGAGGAAATGATAGAAGAAACTGATAAACAAACCCTTGAAAGCGAGAGCAAAGTTGAACAGAATTATCATTCCGTTTTTAATGCGAAACTGTTTCCTTTGTCCTTTGTTTTTAAAGCAAGAAAACTTTAGTTAGTAGTTTAGCAAAATGTACAGTTAATAGTCACAATCTATAATTGTATACATTTCAGTGGATTAATACGGATTGTGGAACGGCCAATGCTGTTAATAAGATGGGGAAATGTCTAAGGTGGAAGTGAAAATAGGTTATTAATCAAAATGATTTGATTAGTTGTTGACTTTTAGGAAAGGGGTTGCTATGATAAACATATACATCAAATAAAATTGATGAATGCGGTAGTTAAGGATTGGAGGTAGGCAGCGATGATTAATGAACTTCAGATTTTGGAGCAAGATGCAGTTAAGGTGGATTTCACAAAGTATGAAGTGAAGTTTAAGGCACTCGCTGATCAAAAGAGACTTCAGATTATGTATGAGCTAACACAACGAGGCAATACATGTGTATGTGATCTTACAGAGATCGTTGATATGCCGCAGTCTAAATTATCGTATCATCTCAAAATCTTGCTTGATGCTGGGTTAATTCATCGTGAGACAAGAGGAACTTGGAGTTATTACGAGTTGAACTCATTGGAAGTTAATAATCTGCTGTCTTCTGAGTTGTGTTGTATTTTTCGTTCGAATGAAGCAAAGTCAAACGGTTGCTGTTAAATGCAATCGTATGATCAATATATCAAGAAAAGTTGATTTAGATGAATTGAAAATGTAGGTAGGTAGAAAAAAATGAACATTTGGAGGGAAGAGTATCAATGAGTCAATGTTGTGGTTCTAAATCAGTTCCTGTGCCAATCTCAAAAACAACTTCAAAACCTGCTTCGTCCCATGATGATCTATCTGTGGCTATTATAGGTGGAGGTCCTATAGGACTGGCAGCTGCTGCTCATCTAGTTACAAGAGGGGAATCCTTTATCCTATTTGAAGCTTCTGCACAAATTGCAGGTAATGTGAATCAGTGGGGGCATGTTCGTGTATTTTCACCATGGCAATATAATATGGATAATGCGGCTAAACAGTTGTTAGAAGCTACAGATTGGCAATCTCCGAATGAACAAGCATTTCCAACAGGAAGAGAGTTAATCGATGAATATTTGTCTCCATTATCGGAGCTTCCGAGTATAAAGCCTTTTATACATTATAATACTGAAGTAGTTGCAGTAACTCGCAAGGGATTAAGTAAAGTAAAAACAACTGGTCGTGCTGAGCAGCCCTTCGTTCTTCATGTGCAGCAAGGGGATCAACTGTTGAAATATCAGGCTAAAGCTGTGATCGATGCATCCGGGACTTGGGCAACTCCTAATCCTGCTGTTTCAGAAGGCATCTGGACAAGGGAGGAGCAGTTATTAAACAGCCATATTTCTTATGGGATTCCAGATGTATTAGGCAGGGATATGGAACGATTTGCAGGAAAGAATGTCCTTGTAGTTGGTAGCGGGCACTCAGCAATTAATACTTTGTTAGACCTGGAACGACTTCAGGAGCGTGAACCCCTTACATCAATAACCTGGGTTATTCGAAAATCAAATGTAGCAGATGTTTATGGTGGTCAGCAAAGCGACGCACTTCGTGAACGTGGTGTACTTGGTATACGATTGCAGCATCTAGTTGAATCTGGAAAGATATCTGTTTATACTTCATTCCTAATTGAACATTTCGAAAAAAATGAAGCTCAAGTCAATGTGCTGGGTACGGTCAATGGAGAGACGATTGGCATCTATGGATTGGATGAGGTTATTAGTAATACGGGGTCACGTCCAAATTTATCTTTCCTTAGGGAAGTAAGAATAAATATCGATTCAGACATTGAAAGTGTGGGTGCGCTCGCACCATTAATCGATCCGAATGTTCATAGCTGCGGAACAGTTAGACCCCATGGTGAAATAGAATTGCGGCAACCAGACCACAACTTTTACATTGTGGGATCGAAAAGCTATGGTCGTGCACCAACCTTTCTAATGGCAACCGGCTATGAACAAGTAAGATCAATCGTTGCAGCACTTACAGGAGACTGGGAAGCGGCTGAGAACGTGGAATTGGATCTTCCGGAAACAGGTGTGTGCAGTGTTAATAAATCAGTACAATTAAGTAGTAGTCTTTCTTCAAGACAGCCAGCTGACAATCAGTCTGAAAGCACTTGCTCTACAACGTCTAGCGAAAGTGGGTCGTCATGCTGCAGCTAAAAAATTACAAAATCAACTAGGGCGTGTCTGAGAACTCTGAGGACAGCAAATTTTGCCGAATTTTCGTTCCATGCAAGGCGCGTTTGTGGAGGCGTACCCGGGGGTACGTCAAGCAAACGGAACGAAGCAGGGGGCGGAAAGGCGGATGGTGCGATAAAAAGCCTGGATGAGCCAATAAGTAATTATCTTAAGAACTACGATCTTAACATTCTCGGTAGCACCACAATAAGACATCTAGTTACAAGAACAACTGGGTTACAATTTCAGGGGAGTGGCGTAGTTGTACGTAAGTTTTCAGAAGGTACATCATTTGAAGGGAAAAAACCTGAGGTTTTGGCTGAGATTATTAAGAAAGCTACAGGAAAAACAGTTGCAGAAATCATAAATGTACGAGTGTTTAAACCTTTAGGATTTACTCAAACGGAGTGGAGAACAGAAGGGAAAGAAACTCTGGTTTGTGATATAAATGATCCTAATTCATATCCTACTTTAAGATTCGAGTCAAATGAAGGTAGTGATCGTAATCTTTACATAACAGCGAGAGAACTTGCTTTGTGGGGGAACTTACATCTGAATAAGGGAGCAATACAAGGACAACAGATTCTTCCAAAGGCTTTATTCGAAGATGTTACCTCTGTTAAGACTCCCAACTCACTGCCTGTTCAGTTTCCTAGAATAGGATATTTTTGGTGGATACAAGATAGAAGGTTGCAAACTCCGAAATTGGACCAGATCTTCCTGAAGGAACATACCAAATCCTGGGGGCATCGGGTTGTTCATGTACTGTAATCCCTGAACGCAATGCGGTGGTTGTACGAATGACGAATAGTCTATGGACTTTTGGCGGAAAGAATGGTTTTGATTACGTATCTGATATTCAAAGGTTTGGTAATCTTATTACGCAGGCTTTAAACCAACACTTAAATGTATGACCCAAACAGGTGTCCAACAATCAAAGCGGTCAGCAGGAGTCAGGTGGTCGCCGAAATTTTCGATAAAATTCAGTAGTGACTAGGCATTGAATCGATTTATAGACTTATGTACAAAATACGAGTTTTGTGTAAAAGTATTCGGATCGCGAATAGGCTCATACCGTTTTTCAACGCATTTGTCCAGTAACATTTAAATACGAACTCCTATTGCATTCACTTCGGACTATCTCATAAAATAAGTATTTATGTGTTATGTGTTCTCATGATTAGTTCGGAGTTACTGTTACAACATCAAAACAGCCTCGATCGATATTTGTTCAATTGAGGCTGTTTTTTGTAACCAATTAACGTGTTAATTTCTTATCAGAATTTTTTTTGTGAAATCGAACACATACTCATTGTCCTTAAGCTTATTCTGAACCGTCTTTTCCCAAACATCCTTTTTTAATAATGTCGACAATTCTATACCATACCAACTAGCAACATCATTTCGCAAAACCTTATATGACGTTTCAATAAAGTTAAAGTTTATGGCTTCCAAATTGTCAATTAATGCAAATGCAGCTGTGGCATTGTATATTAATGCTTTATTGACCTGATCTTCGCCAATATCTGTTACATAGGATTTATAGTTTATCTCTGCCGTTAGTTTTTCAGGAATCAATCGAAATGACATTCCCACATTGTTTAATGGCAATGAGTTGAATAGATTAATTATATTAGAGTTATCACCCATATACTTAGATTTGAATTGTGATGCATTTTCAATATCGTGACTAAGTGGATTTTGCTGATCCTCCATATATTGCTTTTTAGTATTTTCTATTTGGGGTATGACAATACCTTGTACCACTCCAAATAAGGCTAATCCCACAATGATTAAACAAATTATTATTCTATTCCTGGTTCTCATGATTCTCACCCACCTCATATTTACGAATTAGTTTCAAAGCCGCATGGAAAAGCAATGGTATAATAATGAAAACAAATGGTAATAAAAATCTGAATACCAACACGGCCAATTGATAAGGCCCAGTGATATTTATCTCTCTCCCAAACCAAATACTACTGCCAAATACTACTGCCGTATTACCAAGTATGGACACCGTAACAAACAAGCCCCAAATGAGCCAAGCAATTTTTCTATAGCGCATGACAATATTAATGTTATAGATGGATGTCTGACCCCAAAAGTAGCTTTCCTTTTTTGCATTTAATACGAAGAATAAGATACCAACTACAAATACGACTATCAGCAGAAAGATGTTGAGAAGAATTCCCATCCCTACTAATCTTAGGGGGATGGTTATGACCCATGCGATTAGAAAATATAACAATGCGATTTGTAAAAATTCAATCCGATACTTGTTTGTATAGACTCTTGTGTTACCGTCGATCAATAATTCAACGCCGCTAATATTATCGGTAGCTACTTTTACTGCTTGTGTATATTCCATGCCATTGGCTGTAAGATCAGCTACTTTAGCTTCGAGATTGCTTAAGATTTCATCTTTCAACTCATTCGTCTGTTTGTTGTCTTTATGTTCTTTAAATAATTGATCAACGTAATATTGTAAATGTTTCACAAGGTTCCTCCTGCTATCTAATTAATTTGTCGATTAATTCTCTGGCTATTTTCCAATCCGCAAAGTTGCGGTGAAAGGTATCCTTACCTGCTTCTGTCACTTTATAATATTTCCGTCTACCGCCTTGGCTCTCATTACCCCAGTAAGATTGAATAAGTTTGTTTGACTCAAGCCTTTTTAGACTTGTGTATAAAGATGGTTCCTTTAATTCGTATTCTCCGTTACTTTTTTTCGAGATTATCTTGATGATTTCATAACCATAGCTATCTCCATCACATAAAACACGAAGAATAATGGTGTCGATGTTACCGCGAATTAATTCGCTGCTTATTCCGTTTTCTTTCACCTTATACTCACCCCACAAATGCATCGTATCAGATATTACTATGTGAGTCAATGTACTTCTTAACAAGTAATACATTAACTTAAAAAAACCAAGTATAGTCCGCTTAGAATCCGATCATTTTTCAATATATTAATTGGCTTGACCATTATCAACCAAAAATTCGTGGCATAAAGTTCGGAGCTTTATATTTACCGGATAGCATTTACATGTTTATCCTTCAAAATCATTCAATAGTATCATTGTTCCATTCCGTACCTTATTCGCTTTTTAAACATAAAAATCCCACAATCATCTTCATGATTTGCGGGATTTTGTGTCAAGCTATTTCATTTATGATTAGATTGTAACTAGTTTTTAGCGAGTGACTGCGTCTTCTTATCCCACACACATTTAGTGAGTTTGTAATAATTGTATTTCTCGTGCTTTATATTAATATTACTATGAAAAACAAAACCACATTTTTGTATTACTCTGTTTGATGGAATGTTTTGCACAAGTGCAATTGCATTCAGCCCCTCGACATTCGTATTCTCAAATAAATACTTAATTATCCCTTGAACAGCTTGTGTAGTATATCCCTTGCCTCTATGGTCCTTAGATATTGCAAACATAACTTCTCGATTTGGAGCCGGCAGTTCTTCTTTTATGCCCGTGCAGCACCAACCAATAAACTCTCCTGAATCTTGTAGTATAATCCCTAAACGCAGTCGAAGTTCACCAATATCCCCATTTTTCAATGCTTCATTTAAAAACCGTTTGTTTTCTGGGATTTCATAATTAATTAACCATTCCTGCCTTTGCTCGAGTGGTACGTTCCAACCGGGTAAACATTCGAAAATTTCTGGTTGCCAAGTTAGAGAATGAAGTTTATCTAAATCAGTAGCAACGAATTCTCTCAAATAAATATCCTTGCATTCAATAATGAAGAGGTCTTCAGAAGTATGGAGTCCCATTATAGGCTCCCCTCCCTCCTATCCGTATAGTCATGTATCAGACGAGTTGTATGGAACTTTGTACAACGATCGCGATCCCCTCGCAGTAAAGTATCGTGTTCATAAATTTTGCTGGGACGTCCCCATTCAAAATTGCTTAGTCCAATCTCCCGGAACCCATACTTCTCGTAATATTGAATATGATCCGTAGTTAAGTACACTTTTTCATACCCCATCTGCCCTGCAGTTTTCCTTGCATGTTGTAAAAGTACCGCTCCCAATGCCTTCCCCCGCTCATTCTTATCGATGAACAAAGGTGCAATCCAAGGGGAAAAATCTTTCCGAATCAGATTTTCCTGTTCAATCAATTGATAAAAGCCGATAATACGTTCGTTCTTGAACATGATAAAAGTGAGTGGCAAATGAGTAAATGTTGAGATGCTTCCATCTATTTGGGCAATCACTAAGTTCTTTACTGCGGGCCAAGCTTCAGAAATGTATTGAATGAACTCATCTCGACGGTTAGAGCATTCCTTTACAGAACGGATTATAAAACACTCATCCAAATCTGGACTAGCTAAAGTTTTGGCCGCATAAATTTTCGTCTCTTCTCCAAAAATACTGAATCCGTTGCTTAAGTGAACCCATCCATTTTTTTCGTAGTAGCCCTCCAAATCACTGGTGAGATAAAGGCTTGCATGCCCCATTTTACGAGTTTCGCGAATTGCGTGTTGCATCAGTTCGACCCCGATATTGTTCCCTCTGAACTCCTCTGCAACATATAAACAAGCGAGCCACGGATAAATGTCTTGACGGCTGATCAGATCATTCCTCAGCAACGCATATGTACCTATGATCGAATCATTTTGCATGGCCATATAAAACTTTGGCAAGTCGTCCTCTGTTTTCAACGAATGAAGCATACAGTCATGATAGAAATTAAAATTCCTATCTGTTCCCCACTGGCGCCAAAATACTTGGACAGCGTTATCGAATTGTTCGACCTTTTCATTTAGGCAAAAAATTTGCAATACGACATACCTCCATTTCACAACTAATGATTCCCCAAGAGCCCCATCAATTCATCACGCTGTTGAGTTGTTCAAATTCATCTTTCGTTAACCCATACACGTACTCGTCATAGTGCTTGCCCTTCGTAAAGATCATCTCACGAAGAACGCCTTCCTGAACAAATCCGAGATGCTCCTGCAAAACACGTGATCCTTCATTGAAGGCATATACATAGGCGTTCACCTTGCAGTATCGTAATTCCTCAAAATAATAACGAAGTAATACTCTGATTGCCTCTGAAGCATATCCTTTTCGCCAATGTTTACGAAAAATGGCAACACCATATTTGAAAGTTCCGTTGCGCGTGTCGCAACTGTTAGCCGTAATGCTGCCAACTAGTGTTCCATCGTGTGTTTCGATTGCAAGGAATACATTATCCCCTTCTGGCGCCTTGGTTGATGTGCGTTCTGCCCAATCTTTTGTTCCGTCTTCAGATCTTGGGAAGTATATCGCATCACAAAGTCTTGCACACTCCGAATCCTGATCGTTCTCATGGAATTCTTTCCAATCCGAAGGTATTACAGAGCGTAATCGCACTTTCAAACCGGTCCAAATATTAGCTTGCGTATCCATTCTCCCATTCCTCCCAACCCTATATCGGTATTCTAGCCAACCTAATCATGCCTAAATCATCAATTCTCGTATCACTTCCTGCTTATTTCGCTCCACTTCTTTAAAACCTAAAGCTGCATAAAGGTTGGACGCACGAACGTTTTCAAATCGATGTCCCAGTTTTATTTTATGGCAAGCATGCTTCTCTTTCATATACCTGATTAGCTCTTCCAGACCGGCTCTGCCTAAGCCTCGATGTTGGTAATGATGGTCGATCATATAAGCCATAATCCAGTACTCTCCATCGTCCGGGTCGATGGCGTAAACGGTAAACCCCGCTAATTGTTCGCCAGAATAAACCGCTAAAGGTGTGAATCCGCAATAGGCCGATTCCGCAAGCCAGTACACAATTGGAACAGGAAAAACATGCTTCTGCTCTGCTGTTACCTCAAGTTGGCTACAGGCATACCAATTATCTTTATCGATTGGTTTCAGTATCATAGCCTGAGAGGTATACATTTAGAAAAATGAACCTCTCAAAGGCTTTCGATTGCGTTTATTCCGATTCAAAACACCATCACTCCTTTTTTCGAAATAGGGATCTGCCTGAGGTTCAAGCTCCAAAAAATTCCCCTCCATGGTACATTATCGAGAAGCTATCCCAATTATTTCAAGATAAAAAATAGACTTAACTGATTTATCCGACGGCATTAACGCTCATCCACTAAATTCGCTTTACTTCTAACTAAAAACCCGCCAAGCTTCTCTATCCATCATGGAAAGAATGCTTGGCGGGTTTGCTTAGCACTAAGCTTTCATAGCGCTCCCCTTCATCGCTTTATCATCATTCTTGCGCAGTGCCGAAGCCAGCAGAAGAACAGCACAGATGCCGACCAACCACCACATGACGCCTAGCGGAAGCAACATTCCCTCTTCCCCGCCGAAGTACATGATGTTTCGCAAGCCTGAAGCGGCATAGCGCAATGGCGTCCAGGAATAAATCCAATCCTGTGTAGCTTGCGACATGAACTCCGGAGGCAAGTTCAGAAGCGGCATGGAGAAGAAGAACAGCAGGACACATAAACCAATACCTGCAAGGCCGATCCAATTTACAAGCGACAGCTGAAGCAACATGAATGCGGCAGCCATCAACCATAGGAACATCCATACCGATGTCGCATCGTCCACTTCCATCCCATACCATGACTTGGCCATCCACAATGTGAACAGGGAATTAACCAGAGCAAAAGCCACTGCAAGCAGTACCTGCATAGTGCTATTTTGCCACTTCCGCCCCCCTGCTTGATTGGCATTTCTTGCCGCAAGATACAGAAACGCGCTGCCTACCAGACTGCCAATCCAGACGATTTGAACCAGCATGTTCGGCGCACTGCCATTACCGTTATTCTCGCCTGCGGAATGTGATGTGATCTCTTCTACCAAGAAAGGAGTCAATAGCCCTTGCATGGACGATACCGGCAGTTGTGGTGCGCGTTGACCAATCTGTTCCAGCAGCTGGCTAGTCATTTCTACTTGGACATTGCGCATGACTTGCCCCAAAATCGTCTTCACCATGGTAGCCGCCTGCATATTCAATCCTTCATTCACGTACACTCTCACAGTAGCCGGATTAGGCGAAGGGGTCTGAAGAGATTGTACCCCCTTGCTGAAGCCGGTCGGAATGACCAGCACCCCGTACACCGCTTGACGCTTCATCGCTTCCTGCGCTTCTTCCTCAGAAGACATGAGCTTCCAGTCAATTGGCAGCTGCTCCAACCCACTCACCTTCTGTCCGATCATCTCCCCCAACGCCATCGTTCCACTGCCCGGCAGATCAATCGGCTGATCCAACATTACGAAAGCAACAGGCAACGATTTCGGTTTTGCGCCTAAGACGGAGCCCATCATAGCTAGACCGAATATCATCAGAATAACAAGAACGGCAACTGTTCCAATCCATAACATTTTTTGTTTGATCATTTTAGTACACTCCTTCATTTTAATGAACATGCTGTTGATTAATGATCGCAATGTTAATTATAATGAGGAGACAGGAATTTGCAATAATCAGAATAACTGCATATGTTCATTAAAAAACACACTATGCTTCAACGTTGATTGGATTTCAATTTTGGGAACAGGAGGACCAACGAGCGATGAACAATAAAACGGATCGTCGCAAGCTGCGCACCAAAAAATTGCTGCGGCAAGCGTTGATCGAGCTCATGGAGGAAAAAGGACTGGAGAAAATTACGGTTAGCGATCTCGCCAACCGCGCCGATATTAATCGCGGTACGTTTTATCTGCATTATGAGGATGTGCATGATTTCATTGAACAACAAGTGCATGAATTTCTGAATCAGCTATCAGAATTGGCATCGAAGGTTCAGTTCACGGATTTGCTGCTTGCGGCAGAACGCGATGAGCCTTTCCCCGGCTTGATCTCCATTATTGAGCATTGGGAGCGCAATGCGGATTTTTGCAAGTGGCTGTTAGGGCCGAAGGGCGACCCTTCATTCGTTCTGCGAGTGAAGGAGCTTATGAAGCAGAGGTTATTCATTAAGCTGTCCGGTCTTGAAGGAACCGATTCGGCGTCTGAGCTGCAAGTTCCGCTGGAATATCTCATTGCTTACGTCACATCCGCTAATGTCGGAGTGCTGCAGCACTGGTTCCATACAGGACGCATTCAGACGCCGACCGAGATTCACTTCATTATGATTCGCTTAATAAGCAAAGGCTGGCTATCCTTCTCCGGAGTGCGTCACGCCATTGCCAATCTGAAGGGCTAATGGCTGCTTCTCAAGTGCTCTGCCGTGACACTCTCCCCTTGCTCAATCATATTTTGAGGTGTCCCCGTGAACATGACTTGTCCGCCATTGACGCCTCCTTCGGGACCCAGATCAATAATCCAGTCGGAGGCGGCCATCACTTGCTGATTATGCTCGACTGCGATGACGGTGCTGCCCGCATCCACCATGCGATGAAGCAGCTTGATGAAGCTCTCCACGTCTAGGGGATGCAGTCCGGTTGTAGGCTCGTCCATCAGGTATAACGCCGGCTTTCCTCGATGGCTCATCAGCTCTCTGGCGAGCTTCAACCGCTGCCCTTCGCCCCCGGACAAGGTCGTTAACGACTGTCCGAGCTCCACATAACCAAGCCCGACCTCTTGTAGCAACTGTAACGGTCTTATAAGCTTCGCATGATCCCGGAACACCAGCAGCGCTTCATCAATCGATAATTGAAGGATGTCCTTTATGGAATATCCGCTGTAAGCGACCGACAATACTTCTTCATTGAATTGGTTGCCGCCGCAAGTCGGGCATGTCACCTCGATATCCTGGAAGAAGAGCATGTTGCTCATGACATAGCCAAGTCCTTCGCATTCCTCGCATCTTCCACCCGGAGAATTGAACGAGAAATGCTTCGCGTTCAGTCCTCTCTCCTTCGCCTCCGCTAAACCTCCGAAGATTTTCCGAATCTCGGTATATACATCGGAATAAGTGGCTACATTGGACCGCTTCATTCTTGTTATGGCGGACTGCTCAATCGTGATGACCTGGTCGAACTGTTCCATGCCGGCAACGAGCGGACTTGCGGATCTCTTATCGCCTTCGGCAGCAAGCACATCGAATACGAGCGTGGATTTGCCGGAGCCAGATACGCCCGTCACAGTAGTAAGACAGCCGATCGGAAAGCTGACATGTACATTTCTCAAATTGTGCTTGCTCGTTCCTTCTACCTTAATCATCTCGCCGGTTCCCCTCCGGCATGTTCGGCGTTCTTGCTTCTTACGCTTGAAGTACGAGCCGGTAACAGAGTCCTCTTGCCTGAGCAACTCCTCCCATGTTCCTCTTGCGATGATCTCGCCGCCGTGCTTGCCTGAGCCAGGGCCGATGTCGATCAAATAATCGGCCGCCCGCATGACATCAGGGTCATGTTCGATCACGATCACTGTATTGCCCAGATCCCGGAGCTTCGCAAGGATTGTCATCATACCCGCCGTATCCTTCGGATGGAGTCCAACCGTCGGTTCGTCCAGAATGTAGATAATGCCGCTAAGATTGCTATCGAGCGCGGCGGCCAGCTTGATTCGCTGCTTCTCGCCTCCTGATAACGTCGTCATCTGACGATCAAGCGATAGATACGATAGACCGACGTTGCTTATCCGCTGCAGCTTGGTATTCAAGTCCAGCATATAATCTTCGATCAGTCGAAGATGGCGTTCGGACAAGGAGCACTTCAACCCGCCAATCCATTCCTGCAACTGGTCCAGGGAGAATGCCGACAATTGGGGCAATCGGACTTCTTCTATTGTTGCACTGCGGCCTAACGGAGCGAGTCGCTCTCCTTCGCAAGACGAACACACCTCTTCTACGAAGTAACGCTCCAGCTTCTTGGCCTCTCCTTCCTTCTCGGACAGCCGTCTCCACAGAGTAGAGATTACCCCTTCGAACTTGCCGTCCGCGACCGTTCTGGGAGCTGCAATGTTCGGGAATGCCCGCTTGACCTCCACACTGTCCGTACCATGAAGCAGAATAACCTTCTGTAGCGGACTGTACTCGGCAACCGGCGCGTGGTTAGCGACCGATAAGCCATAATGGCGGAAGGCGCTATATAGAGCAGAGATTTGATATTCCTTATACTTATGACCCCAGTAGTGAACAGCCCCCTCCTCCAGCGACAGCGATTCATCGATGGTCTGCTCTTTGTCGATCGACATGACCTTGCCCAAGCCCTCGCAAGTTGGACACGCCCCCTCCCTGGTGTTATGGGAGAAGTGTGTGCGCGTCAGCTTCTCCATCCGGTGACCGCAATGTACGCAGCTCATATAAACCTTAAATTCGTCTTTCCGCTTCTCCACTTCTTCCCGGCAATCCCCGGACGATATTTCTCTGCAGCAACCCGGACAGACGCGTACGCTTAACTTCTCGAACACCAGTCGCAAGTCCGTATACATATTGGTCAAGGTGCCTACGGTCGATCGGGGATTTCTGTTCGACTCCGACTGCGAGATCATGATGGCCGGCGACAGATGGCGAATAGATTCCACCTTCGGCTTATGGATGCCCTGCAGCCCGATCGCTTCTAAATATTGTCTCTGACACTCATGGAAAATAACGTCGATGGCGAGAGTGGATTTGCCTGAGCCGGAAAGTCCCGTTAACACGATCAATTTTCCTTTTGGAATTTCCACATCCACATTTTTCAAATTGCCTTCCCAAGCACCTTTCACGATCATGTTGGACATTTTCTGACGCCTCCTTGATTCCGATTCACAATTCCATCTTACAACATTGATGCAATATTTCGGTTTACTGTGATCTACGTCTTGATTTCCGGGCTATTATTCGGTTTAATCTTGTTGTAGGAGTTGAAGGTTCAACTTTAAGGATAGGTGAGAATCTTGAAGCATATGTATACGCCCAAGGAGATGGCTGAGCTTATTCAGGTTAGCACGACGACATTGCGCAGATACGAGGAGCAAGACTTGATTCCCGACGTGGTCCGAACGGCAAGCAATCGCAGATGCTATACGGCTGTTCACTTGCAAGCCTTCGTAACCGTCAGAGCGCTGTTGAAGGGCTGCGATATTCCGATCGCTTACGAGATAATGAGAACACTCAAGCGAGGAAGCGCCGCGGAAGCCATGTGGCTGATGAACGAGCAGCTGCACAAGGCCCAATTGGAAAAGCAGCGAGTGGAATCCATTATGGCCATGATCGCAGGAGCGGATTTTTCGGACTTTCGCATCGTCAAGAACGCTGATGCCGCGATGACGATTGGGGAAGTGTCCAAGTACGCAGGTGTCAATGCGTCAGCCATCCGTCATTGGGAGAAGGAAGGACTGATTCAATCGTTCAGAAATGCGAATAATGGCTACAGACAATTCTCAATACGTGAAGTCAGAAAAATAATGGTCATCAGCAGCTTGAGGAAAACGGTTCATTTCATCGAACATATGAAGCAACTTCTTCATGATCTGGATACGAAAAGCTTGGAAAGTGTGGGGAAATCCTTTCATCTTGCTATGCAAAAGCTGCATGACCGGTTGGCGTTGCAATATCGCGGCATTGCCGAAATCATGCGCTACATGGAAATCATGAATATGCGTCTGCCTTGAGGAGGAAGTGAATCGATGAAGCTGCATATTACCTACGATCATCCCATTCCGATTAACGCGTTCCAATGGACGCCTGCTACTTATCCGCAGCCGCCGCATGTACATACAAGTCTGGAGATCGGTCTCTGTCTGTCGGGCAAAGGCTGGTTCTCCTTCGGGAACAAGCGATATGCCGCAGACATTGGCGATCTGTTCCTTGTGAACAATGAGGAACGGCATATCGCAATGTCCGATACGAACGATCCCAGCCGCTATCTATTCCTCAACTTTGACGCATCGCTTCTGTTGGCTGAAGACCCCGCTCTGCTGCTCCCTTTCTCCTATCGCTCCACCCGATTCTGCAATCATATTCCGGGCGGTTCGACACTCGCGGAGCAATTGGCGCCATGGATGCATGCTGTCGCCCGGGAGCTGAACGAGCAGAAACCCGGGTATTTGGCCATGGCCAAGAGCGGTCTTGTGCAATTGTGCGGGCATCTGTTGCGCCATTACAGTGAACTGCTGTCGGAGGATATGCGGCAGTCCATCGTACAGACTGCACGGCATGTGCAGCTGCTGACGGATGCTGTCGAGCACCGCTTCCGCGAACCGATTACGCTTCAGCAATTGGCGGATGAGCTGGGGCTGAGCATTTCCCGGATTAGTCGGGCATTCCTGGAGACAACGGGGTATCGCTTCTCGGATTATCTCTCCCTGCTGCGTGTTCAGGCAGCCAAGCGGGAGCTGGCAGGCACAGACAAGACAATTGCCCATATCGCGTTCGAATGCGGCTTCCAAAGCTTGCCCACCTTCTACAGAGTGTTCAAGACGTATGCCGGTATGTCGCCTGCCGCTTACCGGCTGTCCTTAGGCGCTTCTGTATAAGCAAATAATGAGAAAATGCCGTCGCCTCATGAGAAGCTGTTACCTCCGCATGCCATTATAATAAGTGCATAAGTGATCTTGATTAAGATGGCAGGAGGGATTCGTAAATGTCAAATTGGAACGGGCTTCGGGAACTGATCCGTCAAGAGGTTACACAGCGCCGCGAGGAAGGCTGCGATGTGACCGGTTATGCGGAACGCGTCGAGAAGGCAGAGGCGAATGAAGCGGAATTAA
Organism: Paenibacillus sp. J5C2022; assembly: GCF_025567625.1. Classification (GTDB taxonomy): domain Bacteria; phylum Bacillota; class Bacilli; order Paenibacillales; family Paenibacillaceae; genus Pristimantibacillus. The sequence continues at coordinate 336,449 of NZ_JAOQJC010000001.1, forward strand.
TGGGTGTGTATGCAGATCTGATGGCGCTTGAGTCCACAGCGGATTTCAAGTATTGCGAGCCGTCGGGGCTGGAGGAAATTCGGTCTGTCCGTCCGCATGGGCCGCGTGAACTGCACTGCGACTTGTCGGACCAACAATGGATGAACAAGTTCTACGGCGCCTGGCTGGGCCGTTCTGCGGGCTGCGCGCTTGGCAAGCCGCTGGAGACGCATGTCTTCATGCATGGCTCCCATGGAAGAGCCGGCTGGCATAATATCAAGCTGTGGTTCGAAGGCGCCGGTCAGTGGCCCATCAGCCACTATACGCCAAGTGAATCCCAAGCGAGAGAACAATACGGCATCGCGATCAATAGTTGGTTCGGAACTGCCAGCTGCAGCGGCCATATCTCTTACATGGAGACGGATGACGATATTCGTTATACCGTGCTCGGCTTGCTTCTGCTCGAGGAGCGCGGCCTGGCATTCGACGCATGGGACGTCGGGAAGCACTGGCTGCGGCATCTTCCATTCGGCCAAGTGTTCACGGCAGAGGCCCAAGCCTATATGAACTTCTCGCGCGTCCTATCCCATATGCACAATGACAAGCCTCATGACTGGGAGCGGCATATCGAATGGGTGCGTACCTATCTCAATCCTTACCGCGAGTGGATCGGCGCTCAGATTCGCGTAGACGGCTATGCATACGGCGCTGCCGGCAATCCCCAGCTCGCAGCGGAGCTGGCCTGGCGCGACGCCTCTCTCTCCCATGTGAAGAACGGCATCTACGGAGCCATGTTCTGCTCTGCGATGATTGCCGCCGCATTCGCGGAAAGCGATGTGAAGAGAATTGTGGAGATCGGATTGAGCGAAATACCGAAGCAAAGCCGTCTTGCCGAGGACATCGCGCTTGCGGTAAGGATAGCGGAGAGTACGGATGATCAAGTGGAGCTCGTCGATCGCGTATGGCAGGCGTTCAAGCATTATCATCCTGTACATACGAACAACAATGCCGCCTTATGCGCCGCCGCATTGATCCATTCCGGAGGCGACTTCGAGAAGGGCATTACGACGGCTGTACTTGGCGGTTGGGACACGGACTGCAATGGCGCTACTGTAGGCTCCATTCTCGGTGCGGTCAATGGAGCGAACGCGCTCCCCGCATCCTGGATCGCCCCGTTGAACGATACACTGTATGCCGAGATAAGCGGGTTCCACCCCATTGCCATCTCCGAATGCGCACGAAGGAGCTATGAGGTGTTCCGAAAGCTGCACTTCCCGGAAAGGGAACGAAGATAATTCTAACTGTTAATCGGCAGCGAGCAGTCGACAGTCGGCTGCTCGCTACTCGTTATCTATTGGATGAAGAAGCCGCCTCTTCCTTTAGTTGAGCCAAAGTAATCGCCTCAACAGATGCAGGGAAATGTTCTTCCATCGAACAAGCAGCCAGCTTATAGCGCTCCCCCCAATCATAAAGGCGGAAAAAGCAAGGCTCCCCTCCGGCATGAATCGAAATCGACCGATTCGAGTCGATCTCGATTCGAAACGACTGAAGCGGTAATGACAGTCCGCGGCCGATTGCCTTGCTATAGCTTTCCTTCAGCGTCCAAAGCTCATAGAAGCGGGATAAGCGTGACTCCCCCTTCTCGCGGAGAATGGATTCGTATTCTTCCGGCGCGAAGCACGTCTTGCCCAATTCCATGTCAATGGCTGCTACCTCCTCCACATCAACGCCAACCGGACAGCTCCCTAGCAAACATACGACCCATTGTCCGGAATGCGAGACATTGAAGTGGATAGACGGGTTGTCAGGCAGCATCGGTTTGCCGTAATGGTTGTGCTCGAAGACGATGTTGTGATAAGAGCTGTCTAATGCGCTGCTAACCATGGTCCTTGCAAGAACCTCGCCGATCAGCGTGCGATAAGCGTCTTGCGGTCGGTGCATTCGTTCCGCTTTCTTCCGCTTCACATCCGATACGTTCGTGTGCAGCCATGCATAGTCGTCATCGCACAAACTGAGAGGTACCGGAACAGCCATTATCCGGGGTATTCGTGAAAACCTCGTTGGCATCATCGCGTTGTCGCTCCTTCGTCAGCCGGATTCTTCTCTTCAGTATACCGGAGATGTGCGACGAAGTCCCGTTAGCAGTCAGTTGCAAATTCTTTATGTATAAAAAAGAAAGCAGCCGAATGGCTGCTTCAGAATGTTGATCATGCTAAAAATCGACGGCATCCCGATAAATTTAGGATTGTCTACTTGCTGCAAGCATATGAGTAGATGCTGCGTAAGACGTCTGCTCTTCCTTCACCCTTGCCATAAGACAATCCAGCTCCTGGCAATCCGAATAATAACGCATTACTCGCTCTGTAGGCAGTGTGTCGATAACGGTCATGCAATGCTTGCAAATAATGACTCCCAAATCCAACCCTTTATCCGTCATATGCTACACACCTTTCGTATCGAACTCTGAATATAGTATACATCATATATCTTATTATGTACACTATATGTTGCAATAATGTGCGTTAATGAAGAAAGTGTATCGTCCTTATTCATATTATGATGGTTTAATTCGATTCATGTATGCAGCGTTGGTTATATTTCTTGTATCATATAGAGCTACATAATCATTGTTATGTAAACTTTATTCCAACAAGCTCCAAAAAAGCAATCGACTTCTATACAAGATGTGGTAAAATCGGAGTTAAGCGTTTCCAATCATGTGAGGAGGTCTTGTGCCATGTCAGAAGCTACTGCACAAGGAAGCACAACAATTAATGTACAGTCATTGGATGAGAATATGAAGCTGGAGGAAACGGGGCCACTCGGTCTTGTCTGGCATTCCCCTGTCGAAGCGCCCTTCCGTCTGTCGGGATTCGCCTGGTATGACCAAGAGCGCTTGTTCCGCCGCATGCCCTTGAATGAGAGCGGCAAGCTGTCTCAAGCGGTCGATTATCTGGCGAACTGCACCGCAGGCGGACAGATCAGCTTCCGTACGAATTCGCCGCGGCTTGCGGTCTCCGTAGAACTCGCAGCGGCGGCGGATATGTACCATATGCCGGCGACCGGACAATGCGGCTTCGACGCTTATATTGGAACACCGGGAGAGCAGCGATATATTGCAACTTCCCGCTATGACCATCGAGAGCAATCCTACGAGTGTATATTATTCGAATTGCCGGAGAGCACCATGCGTGAGGTAACATTGAACTTCCCGCTCTATCAAGGCGTGAAGTCGGTATCCATCGGACTGGAGAGCGACTGCGAAGTCCTCCCCCCGACTCCTTATGCCAGCAACAAGAAAGTGGTCTTATACGGCACTTCCATCTTGCAAGGCGGCTGCGCCAACCGTCCGGGGATGGCTTATCCGAACATTATAAGCCGCAGAATCCCGCTCCAGTTCATCAATCTGGGCTTCTCCGGCAATGGCCGCGGCGAACCCGAAGTCGCACAGATCATTAGCGACATTCAAGATCCCGCCTTGCTGGTATTGGATTACGAAGCTAATGCAGTCAGTCATGAATTGTATAGCCAGACGCTGCCGGAATTTATCCGAATCTACCGGGAAGCGCATCCCGAAGTGCCCATATTGGTCGTATCGAAATTCCGATACGCGCTGGAGAACTTCAATCCGGAAGCGCTGCAGCGCCGGCTCGGCATGAAGCAGATTGCGATCGATGTCGTGGAGCAATATAAGCAGCAAGGAGATCGCAACATTCACTTCTTCGACGGCAGCGATATGTTCGGCGGCGATGATGCCCACGAATGTACGGTCGATGGCGCGCATCCGACAGACCTCGGTTTCTTGCGAATGGCGGATGCGCTTGCTCCCGCCTTCCAACAATTGCTCAGCCGGGAGTTGGAGCAAGCGTAAGCCGAATCTGATCAGCCTGCCTGCGCGCTGCCTCCCTCCAAGTTGCATTGGCGGAGCGCAGGCAGGCAGCTTACCTTGACAGCCAGATATCCTTGAAGTCAATCCAGCCTAATTCATTCAAGACAATTCCTCTGAAGCTGGGATGATACCTGGTGTTCATCGTCTGATGCGTCAGGAATAGGACTTGCGATTGCTCGATGACTCTCCGTTCAATGCGCTTCAGCCAGTCAATGCGATCCTCCTTGTAACGAGTTCCAAGCGCTTGGTCAGTCTGATCGCGTGTCCATCTTATCAGTTCCTGCGTCATATTCCGGCTTAGGAAGCTGCCCTGCTCGTACAGCTCTACAAGATCGACTTCATCATCGGAGCACACGATACTGTAAAGGATGCCGTCCGCTTGTTGAAGGTTGCATTGATCTGGCGGAGTGTGGACAGATTGCCAATGGATCTGCACATCAACACCGTACCCCGCAAGCTCTTTCGATATCCAGTTCACTTCCGCTTCATGCGCTGTATACGTATATAATTGTACCGCTTCTCCCTTATAATTCGCTTCTTGCAATAAGCGCCGGGCATACTGACGATCAGGCGACGAAGGGTACACGACTTCATCATTCGTCGGATAGAATCCAATAGCGGGATACATCCGCTCATCCTTCAATTCCCGGATCATCTTGTTCCGGTCAATAAGTATGTCGACAGCCTGCCTGAACTTTAGAGATTGCTGAGGACCTTCCTGGTTCACATTCCATACGATCAGACTGCACCCAATGCTGGGCGACTCTTCACTCTTCCAGGCTTGCGTATGAACGCTGTCGTCCTGTTCGCCGTCGCTGAGCAATTGGACCCAACGAATGCCGAAGGAAGCGGTATCCTCGGGCATCATGACGATAATCGCTTCGTCGATATGAGCCCTTCCCTGGAAGTATTGCGGGTTCGCATGCAGCTTGAAGTAATCCTCCGTCCATTCTACGAAGCGGAACGGTCCTGTGCCAACGGGATGTCTCCAGAAGCTCTCGTCTTCCTTGACCAGCTCCTCGGGAACAATCGAGTAGGCGAACGAGCATAGAAACCGGGGAAATATCCAATTCGGTTTCGCTAATGTAAAGCGGACGGATCGTTGACCAATGCTTTCGACGTTCATAATGGAGCGCGCGCACCACCCGCAGCTGTTCAGCCTCTTCATGGAGAAGACGACGTCGTCCGCCGTCAATTCTCTGCCGTGATGGAACATAATGCCCCTCCGTAAATAAAACGTCCAAGTCTGCCCTTTATCGTCATGCTCCCACGCATGCGCCAGGGAGGGCATCACTTCTCTCCGCTTCTGATCGAAGGTAACCAGACTATCGAACATTTGGCGTACCATATGCGCGCTGAACGAATAGAGCACCTCTTTGGGATCTAGCGTAATGAGGCTCCTATATACAGGAAGGCGCAGCGAATCCCACTCCCCTTCATCCTCTTGCTCCCTATGATAGCCGAATTGGCTGTTCATCCAATGAATAAAATCCGGGCGGACCGCTGTTCCCGCTCCATATTGCCGAATATGCTGAAAAGCCCGCTTATATTCGCCTTGCAAGGCGAAATGCTGGGCGAGCCTCATCAAGACACTCTCTCTTGTCGCGAGGAAGGAAAGTTGTGAACGATTGCCTCGGCCAAGCCCCGCACGCCAGGCAATCAGATTCTCTTGCACCAGCTTGCGCAGTATAATCTTGACATTGCGCGGCGTGCAATGAAGCGCTGTCGAGAGCTGCTGCACAGATACTTCTACGTCTTTCTCAACACCATGCTTGCAGGCAAGAATGGAATAGAGATGAAGATAGCGTTCTTCAGTCAGCATCGTTTATTTGTCCTCCTTCGTATACCTCATAATTGGGGGATTTAAAAGGGGAAAACAATTATATCCAATTATACTCTTTTTATCCCCTTTTTGTCCCCTCATAATGGAATGAACGAAAGCAACAAAGGAGGACGATCGAATATGCTGGATTTCTATGTAGCGGATCAGCTGAAGCAGGCGCGTATGGATGAGATAAAGCAATACCATAAGCATGCTATGCCGAACGAAAAACAGACCCCAAACCGGCGAGGCCTGCTCTTCATATACTGTTACGCGCTTTTCTTCTTCATGAGATAACGAATCATGTAATAACCTGCTGCCAATCCGACAAATGCCGCAGTCGCTGCTGCTGCCGACCATCCCCAGTGCCCGCTTGCCGAATAACCAATTGTGACGGATTTATCCAATTGATCGACCGATTCATAGCTCTCGATGATAGCTGGCACATAGTTGGCTGTAAGGAGCATGCCTTGTGCAACCTGCCATGTCAGGTAGAGGATGAGAACGAGGGCAGCGAACACCACAGCTTCGATAAAAAAACGTTTATTCCATGTCATCTGACAGCCTCCTCACCACTATCCTAACGGCTAATGGTAAAAAATACAATGATTCGCAAGCTTAAATCCCACTATCCGGATGGATGCTTGTCCTGCTTTCCCTCGCTCTCAGCCAACTGCCGCTCATCCATGCAATTGCCGCCATGCCAACCGTCATATAAGCGCAAAGCCGATACATGCCTTCGTAGGAAACGGCGTCGACAACAGGGCCCATAAGAAATCCGCCGGATGCGACCCCCATATCGGCCGAGCCGATGAAGACGCCAATCAGTACGTTGCGCTTATCCTTAGGCAGTACAATGGACAGATAAGCCATTAAGTACGGATATATGACAGCTTGGACAACTCCCAACAGGAGGGCCGCCGGATAGATGAGCAGCCCGGCCATTGGCCCAAAGGATAATAATAACGCGGTCAATGAAACGCCCAGACACAGCAGTGCCATGAACGCTGGCCGCCAACTGCCGTCTGAGGGGATGCGCTTGCTGAGCATAACTCGCGTTGCGACAAGCGCTGTACCGTGCAGAGACAGATACAATCCGGCATTGCCGTAAGTCAGGGTCTTAGCATATAACGGCATGAACGTGACGACGGCACCGAATACAATGGAAGCCACCAGCATGCACAGACTGCAGACGACCAGATGGCGGTTCCCCACCGATCGGAGCCAATGGGACTGCTTCATCGTATGTACCTGCCGTTCCTCAGACTCGCCATCCACATCATGCGATTCCGATTGGTCTCTGATGGACACCCCCATGCCGAACAATGCAGTCATGACGGCAATTCCGATCATCAATAGTGTGAAAGCGTTGCTGCCACCCCATTCCCATATGCCTACTGCCGCGAGCGGACCGGCGATGGTCGGAATATAGGTGAACAGCGAGTACATCGAGATGCCTCTTGAACGCTCCTCTTCAGGAAGTGTATCTATAATGGCCAGCTGCAGCGTCATGGAGAAGAACGCCGTGCATATGCCTTGCAGAATTCTGGCGACTACATAATACTCCATGCTTGCGATGGTGTACCATATGAGCGCCAGTCCGTTCAAGAGCAAGATCAGCCGCAGCAGCCTGGAAGCTCCGTATCGTTGGATAAGCGCGCCTGCCCATGGGCGGAACAGCATGCAGGTGAGCATATAGGTTCCCATAATCCAACCTATTGTTGTATGACTGGAGCCTTGCTCATGTCCCTGCAGCGGAACGATGACATTCAGTATCGCATTGGCGCTGAAGAACAACAGCGCCAGCGCATAGAGCCGAAGCAGCGGTTTGGAGACGGCCCCGGCTCTCCCCACTCCAATTATCTTGCTCATGTCAGCATCCTTCCAGATGATCTACCGCCAACAATCGCTTCGCTTAATCGTGACGGCTGTGATGATCACCTTTCCATTCTTTTCGATATATATCGTAATACCTACGAATTATAATCGTTAATGTTACGATTAGCAAGAAGTTTTTACTGAAATTTCTACTGGACCATCCCTAATCCGATAGCGGCGCCGAACCCCATCCCGACTCCGTTCAGCCCAAGCGCCAAGAGCAGGTCCGGGATTGTGATGAATCCGGGCTGAAGGAGAAGATATGTGGTTCCTCCTGCCATAGTCGCCAGCCCGGCAAGCATAAGCGGCTTCGATCCCAGACGGTCGGACCATCTCCCTGCAAGCGGACTGGAGACAGCCAGTAACAACGAGTAAGCCAGCATCATCCAGCCGATCGACGCAGCGGTCAAGTTGCCTTGCTTATAGAGATGTACTGGAAGCGCGACAAGCAGGCTGTTGGCGATGATGAAGCTCATGGCGCTGACAGCAAGTCCCATCCAGACTGAGCGGATGCGGAACAGCGCTATCGGCACGATGGGACTGGAGTGCCGACGCTCCCAATACAGAAAGAACGGTAGAACAATAACGCCAACGACAAGCAATAGCAGATTCATTCTCGTGCCGAAGCCAGCGCCCCCTTCCAGATTCCGGGATAAGCAATAAATGAACGAACCCACCATCCAGGCCAGCATCGCAGCGCCTGGCCAATCGAATACACTGTGCTTCACAGGCTTTCTCACATCTTCTTTAATATGCCTGATCGCCAGCCAGGAAGCATAGGCGGCCAACGGGACAGGGATCAGGAATAACCATTGCCAGCTAAGCCATTCCGCAATCATACCGCCGATCCCCGGTCCAGCCATTGCGCCGATGGCGACACATGTCGTCATCAAGCCGAGCGCCTTGCCCTTCTCTCCTGCCGGATAATAGGCGGCAATTATCGCGATATTGGTTGCCTGGAACATCGATGCGCCGATCGCTTGCATGATGCGCGCAAGCATCAATAGCAGAAAGCTGGGGGACAAGGCCAATCCCACTGAACTTACAGTAAAAAGAAATGTAGCCAATATGGTGTATCGTTGCGTGGCCGAATCGGTCTCCCAACTTGCCCATAACCGGAAGCAGAACGGCAATGGCGAGCAGGTAACCCATCGTCAGCCACTGCATAAGCGCCATATCCGTATGGAACGCTTGAATCAAGTAAGGTAAAGATACATTGACCACACCAGCTGTAAAGTGGGACAGAAAAGCACCGATTCCAATCGCCGCAATGACGAGAGATTTATTCGGAACAGGTCGACGGTAGCCAATATCCGCTATTGCCGACTCGCTATGCGGCTTCGTATTTATATGCAAAGCTATCACCTTCCCATATGTCGAATGAATAAGTTGTTCATTAGTTTAGTTTCTAAACCTTATCACAAAAATAAGGACCGCTGCACCTTAGAAGGGAACGGCACAATATTCCACTACGTATGTTTCTTCATCATTTCCGTCAGCATGGCAATACTCTTCTCGAAAATGGCGATCTCTTCTTCCTGCAATTGCTCCCGAAGCTTGGCATAAAACTGGATATGCATCGCTTCATGAATGCGGAATGCCTCCTCTCCTAGCGGCGTAAGCGCGAGGATCGTGCCTCTCGCATCCTGCGGATGCGGCTTGCGATTCACAATTCCTTTGTTCTCCAACCGGACGATCAGTTGGGTGACAGCTCCCTTCGTAACACCCAGACGAGCAGCCACTTCACTCATGAGCATGTCTCCTCCCAGCCCGATGGCGTCAATCATATGCATTTCGCTCGGTGTCAACCTACCTGCCTCGCCGAATACATTCGGTTCGCGTTCCAGCCGCTTCAACTGCATAATGAATCGGCCCAGTTGGTGGCTTCCTTTCACAATGGAAGGGGAATAATGCTGATGTTGTTGTTCTCTCATGCATATAGTTTAGTTGCTAAACATAAATCTGTCAATAAAGCCGATGCCCAAGCATAACGCTTGAGGCATCGGCTTCATCGTTCTGCGATTATTCGTCGTTCGGGAAGATGCGCATAATCATGTCATTGAACTCTTGCACGAATCCCGAGACCGGTCTGCCTTCGCGAACATCCTTCATATACGTATTCATGCGATCCATCAGCTCAGGATTGGTGGATACATAGACATGATGAATATTGGCGTCCGTCGCTCTTACTTTATCCGCAATCTGCTTCTCCATATCCTTCGACAGATCCTTCCCGGTATCCGTCAAGGCTGCCACGTAAGCATTGTTGCGTGTCACGAATACATTTGCGCTTTTTACACCCTTAATGGTAGTGATGCTGTCTGCCGCTTTCTCCGCTATATCGACGCGTTCGTTCATCGTGTTATTTTTTCCCGTGTATCTCTGATTCATGTAATCGCGATTGCCGTCGTATCCGCGCATTTCCCTATCGTACCCACGCATTCCCTTATTAATAGCATTGTTGCGATAATTTTTGGCCTCCATCCCGTTATCGGTGACGCCGTTGTTATTTTTCGTTTTCATGGTGCAAGCCGGTGCAACGATAAGCAGGCACGCGACAAGGCACAGCAGCAAGATTGAGCTTCTTTTCAATTCAACACACCCCTTTGCATTTTTTCTTAGTATGCCGATTGTTTTGTTTTATATCCGCATAATTGTGCACACTACAGTCGTAACCTTGGATGCGGAGGTGTGTGGTCAAGCGCTTATGATGCGATATGATCAGCTATGGGATGTTGTTATTGTAGGCGGAGGACCCGCAGGACTTAGTGCGGCCCTTATTCTGGGCAGATCCCGCAGAACGGTCGCCCTGATCGATGAGGGGAAGCCGCGCAACAGTGTCACGAAACAAGCCCATGGGTACCTGACGAGAGACGGGATTGCGCCTGCCGAGTTCAGGCATGCGGCGCATGAGGAATTGGCGCGATACGATTCGGTATGGAGAGTAGAAGATATTGTAACGAAGGTCGTCAAGGAGCAGAACAGCTTTGTGGCCGGCACCTGTGGCGGAAGCAATCTGTATAGCCGGAATATCATAATTGCGGCAGGAGTGAAGGATAGCTTGCCGCCATGGCAAGGAATGGCGCAAGTGTACGGCAAGTCCGTATTTCTGTGTCCTTATTGCGATGGATGGGAACTGCGCGACGAGCCGTTAGCCGTATTCGGGAATGGGAACAACATTTATGCTTTTACCCGGAAAATTTACGGTTGGAGCAAAGAGTTGATTGTATTCACTGACGGGCCCGCCAAACTGAATGAGAAGCAAAAGCTGGCACTGCAAATTCGTCAAATCGGCTTGGAGGAAGGCGAGATTGATCAGTTGCAGCATTCGGCAGACGGTCAACTGACTCATGTCGTTATGCGTGACGGCCGCAGTGTCGCCCGGACTGGCGGATTTCTGCTGGACTCGAATGAGCGGCAGGCGACGAACATGCCGGAAAGCTTAGGCATCGGACGTACGGCAGCGGGTCATTATGAGACGGATCACCATGGACAAACCGAAGTGAGGGGCCTTTACATTATCGGAGACGCAAGGACAATATTTTCCGGCCTGATCGGTGCGGCGAACGACGGATACATCGTCGGGGAGATCATTAACAACGACTTGCTGGAGCAGGAATGGAAAAAAAGCGGGTTGCACTAAGCTATGTAACCCGCAGAACGATTTTGCCGATATTCCGATTGCCTTCCATATAAGCATGCGCCTCATCCGCTTGTTCCCAGTTCCAGACGGAATCGATCACAGGCTTAAGCCGTCCATCTGTGAATCGAGGCAATGCGTACGATGTGAAGTCAGCCGTCAGAGCAGCTTTCCGATCCAATGACAATGGGCGCAGCGTCGTGCCAATCACTTGCAGGCGGCGCATAAGCAGCGGGCCCAGATCGACTTGCGGCAGCTTGCTCCCTCCCATCATGCCGATGAGAATCAACCTGCCGTCATTCGCGAGCGATGCGATATTCTGATCCCAATAAGGTGCGCCGATGAAATCCAGCACGAGGTGAACGCCAGCCCCGTCAGTGAGCTCCCGAATTCGCGGCCCGAACGGTCCATCCTTATAATTGATCGCATGCATGGCTCCCAATGCTCTGCAAGCCTGGAGCTTGTTATGCGAACCGGCGGTGACGATCGGGTGCGCACCGGCATCGCACGACAACTGAATGGCCGCCGTTCCGACTCCGCTTGCCCCTGCATGAATAAGCACATACTGGCCTGCCTGCAATCCGCCCAGCTGGAACATATTCAAGTAGGCCGTCAGGAACACTTCCGGTATGGCTGCCGCTTGCTCATACGTCATAGACTCCGGTATGGGCATCGTCATTGCGGCGGGAATACGAACCCGCTCCGCATATCCGCCGCCGGGCAATAGGGCCATGACCCGATCGCCGCACTTCCATCTACCGGCGCCTTCGATCACCTCACCGGCAGCTTCCAGCCCTAGAATGCCGGAAGCACCTGCAGGAGGCGGGTAATTCCCGCGCTTCTGCAGCAAATCCGCCCGGTTAACCGAAGTTGCTTTAACCGCAATCAGCAGCTCGCCGTCTTCGACCGACGGCTCCGCCGCTTCACCTACGCATAACACGTCTTGATCGTGCAAGATTGCTTTCATCGTCGTCACCTCTCCTATCGGATCTTGTCCCATCCGGCCGAATAAGCGCAGCTTGCCATCAGGGTGAGCATAATAAAGACCTTCATCTGCCGCAGCGATGCGATAAATGAAGGTCCCAATGGGCATTTAATCGCCCAAATCAACGTTATGGTACACTTGCTGCACATCCTCCAAATCTTCCAGAGCGTCAATCAGCTTCTCGAATTGCACCTGTGCGTCCTCAGGCAGCGCTACTTCGTTTTGCGGCAGCATAGTGAGCTCGGCAACGGAGAATTCCTCAATCCCGGACGCCTTGAACGCTTCCTGCACGTTATGGAATTGATCCGGCTCCGCGTATACGATGACAACATCATCCTCCTCGACAATGTCGCGTACGTCGGCATCCGCCTCCAGCATCATCTCCATCACTTCATCCAGCGACTTGCCTGTCACGCCGAACACAGCCGTCGCATCGAACATATAGGATACGGAGCCCGTCACGCCCATGCTTCCGCCATTCTTGTTGAATGCAGAGCGAACGGCCGGCGCCGTACGGTTGACGTTGTTCGTTAGTGCGTCCACAATGACCATGGAACCGTTCGGGCCGAAGCCTTCGTATCGCTGCTCGACATAAGTCTCGTCTCCGGAGCCCTTCGCTTTATCCAGCGCACGGTCGATAATCGCCTTCGGCACGTTGTAAGTTTTGGCGCGCTCCAGGACGACCTTCAACGCGCGGTTGGATTCCGGGTCCGGCTCGCCCTTCTTGGCGGCTACATAAATTTCCACGCCGAACTTGGCATAGACGCGGCTCGTGTTCGCGTCTTTCGAAGCCTTCTTTTCCTTAATATTATTCCACTTGCGTCCCATGCTGACTCCCACTTCCTTCTATCAAATCATATCCACTATCATACACGAAATAAAAACGTTCTTGCAATGCGTTCGCATGAAATACATCGCTAATCCAACGGCATGCGCAATCTGATCATGTCTCTGCATCGAATGCCATTCTCTATGATCTCTTCCTCGTAATGGCGGACGAAGAAGTCATGATCGATGCGATGGAGACGGAAGCCGCACTTCTGATAGAACAGCAATTGATAGGTGCTGGAATTGCCTGTCCCGATCTCCAGCACCGAAGCTTTCAGGCGCGCAGCTTCCCGGATCGCATGAAGCAGCAGCCGCTTGCCAATCCCCCTGCCTTGATAGGATTCGCTGACCGCGATGTTCATAATCTCCATCACTCCGGGCTCACTCTCCATCAGCAGGTATTCCCCGATCAGCTCGTCCCCAATATAAGCAAGGTAACAATACCCTCTCTTCAGATAGGAATCCACAAGCGCTTTCGACGGGTCGGCCAGCAATAACAGCTCGTAAGGAGGCTCTTCTCCCACAGCCAGTCGCTCCACTCGCAAGTTGTCGGCATTCTCCATATCCATTGCCTCCTTCATCATCGTTGAAGCCCCCAGTCCATTGTATAATTTCCCCATTATAGCATACATAGCGAAGCCTCCGACACCCTGTGCAAGCGGCGCCGGAGGCTATTTCCTGCTTTATACAACGAGATACTGTCTGATGCTCCCTTCATCAAGCTCGTGGATGGAACCTTCCGCCACAATTGTCCCTTTATCCATCACATAGTAATAATCCGAGACGCTCTTGACGAATTCAATGCTTTGCTCGACAAGCAATATGGCCACCTTGCCGCTAGCTCTGATCGAGCGGATGACATCTTGAATATCGCTGACGATCGACGGCTGTATGCCTTCGGTCGGCTCATCCAGCAGCAGCAGCTCCGGTCGCGAAGCCAATGCGCGCGCGAATGCAAGCTGTTGCTGCTGGCCGCCGCTCAGATCGCCGCCGCGCCGATCATACATCGAAGGAAGCACCGGGAACTTCTGCAGCGCCTCCGGCGGCACTTCTTTCTCTCCCGTTCGGCCGGCTTCCAGACCAAGCAGCAAGTTCTCCCGCACGCTGAGCGTTCCGAATATTTCTCTTCCTTGAGGCACGAGCCCGATGCCGGCCTTCGCCCTTCTGGAAGGCGGCGTCTTCGTCAGGTCGCTATCCTTGTAGCATATTGAGCCTTGCCGCGCCTTCAGCGTTCCCATTATCGTCTTCATAAGCGTCGTCTTGCCGACGCCGTTGCGCCCCATCAGACTGACGACCTGACCGGGCTTCACCTCCAGGGATACGCCGTTAAGAATCATACTCTCTCCATAGCCCGATTGAATGTTCTGCACGGACAGCATTGTCAACCCGCCTTCTTCCCGAGATACACTTCCGCAACCAATTGATCCGCTTGCACTTCCTTCATTGTGCCTTCCTTCAGCAGCTTGCCTTCGTGCATAACCGTCACCTTCGAAGCGTAGTGGCGTACGAATTCCATATCATGCTCCACGACGACGACGGCTTTGTCCCTGGCGATCTCTATAAGCAGTTCTCCAGTCTTGACCGTCTCCATATCCGTCATGCCGGCTACCGGCTCATCCAGAAGCAGAACCCGCGGCTCCTGCATGAGCATCATCCCGATCTCCAGCCACTGCTTCTGACCGTGCGAGAGACTGCCGGATAGCTTGCTTGCATAGTCGATTAACCCAATCAACTCCAGCTGCCGTTCGATTCGCTCTCTGTCCGTCCTCGTCATACGGGAACGAAGCGTTGACCATACGTTTCTGTTCTGACTCATAGCCAACTCCAGATTCTCGAATGCTGTCAATCCCGGGAAGATGGAAGGCGCCTGGAATTTCCTGCCGATGCCAAGCTCGGCGATCTGATATTCCTTCTTGTCTGTGAGATCGATGCCGCCCTCCAAGCGCAGTGTGCCAGAAGCCGGCTTTACTTTTCCGCAGATGACATCCAGCATCGTCGTCTTGCCCGCGCCGTTCGGTCCGATCAGGAAGCGCAGCTCTCCTTGCTCCAGATGAAGATTCATACCGTTCACCGCTTTGAAGCCGTCAAACGACACGGTTACGTTTTCGCAGGAAAGAAAGCCGTTGCTCTCTCTTATCATCGCTCCATCGCCTCCTCGATAGTAGTGCGGTCTGAACACTCGCAGCCAGACCGGTTAACCCCTTCGGCAAAAATACGACGGTCACGACAAACAATCCGCCCAAAAAGAACAGCCACCCTTCCGGATAAGCTTCGCTAAGGCCGCTCTTCGCGGCATTGACGGCAATTGCGCCGATGATGGCGCCAATCAGCGTGCCCCGTCCGCCTAGCGCAACCCAGAGAACCATCTCGATGGAGGGCACAATTCCCATCGTCGTGGGCGAGATGATGCCGACGTGCAACACGAACAGCATGCCTGCCAGGCCCGCCAGACCTGCCGATACGCAAAAGACGAACAATTGATACCTCGCCGGATCGTACCCGATAAAGCGCGCTCGGTTCTCTCCGTCACGGATTGCCTTCAAGATGCGTCCCGTCCGGCTGTTCACCAGATAACGGCACAACAGGAAGGCGAGCACAAGGAACACAACCGTCACGAAGTACAAAATCAACTTCGTCGCTTCATCCTTAAGCGGCATCCCAAGCAGTGTCTGAAAGCCGGTAATGCCGTTCGTCCCCCCCGTATACTGTTGCTGCCCAACGAACAAGGTAACCGCTATCATCACTAGCGCTTGCGTCAATATCGTAAAGTAGACGCCGCGAATCCGGTTCCGGAACGTCAAGTAGCCTAGCAGGAGGGCCAGCAGGACGGGCAGCGCTATACCGGCGGGAATGGCGAAGAATGCATAGTTGAAAGGTTCCCAGAACCAGGGTATCCCCTCAAGACCGCTCCAGCTCATAAAGTCCGGCATAGCGCCGCCTGACGCCTCCAGCTTCAAATACATGGCCATGCAATAGGCGCCTAGTCCGAAAAATACGCCATGACCCAGACTGAGAATACCGGTATAGCCCCATATAAGATCCAACCCCAGTGCTACGATGGCGAAGGCCAAAAACTTGGACAGCAAATTGAGCCGAAAATCGCTCAAGTACATCGGTGCGCAAAGCAATAACAGAACAGCAGCTATAAGCAGCAGCGTGTACACCCATCTTTTCTCTTGCCAAACTTTGTGCAGCAGCACATTCTCACCTCTCTTCTTAGTCCAGCGATCTCGTTCGCATCATGACGAGCCCCTTCGGCTTCCATTGCAAGAAGGCGATAATGGCTACAAATACAAGCACCTTGCCGATTGATGCATTCGTCCAGAACTCGAACAGCGTATTCGTCATGCCGATTCCGAACGCGCCGGCAACGGATCCAATCAGCTTCCCAACACCGCCCAGCACGACGACCATGAACGCATCCACGATGTAATAAGTGCCGATTGACGGGCCGATGGAGCCAAGAAGAGTAATGGCGCAGCCTGCGATGCCCGCAATACCGGAGCCGATGGCGAACGTTGCGGCGTCCACTCGTCTGGTGGAGATGCCCAGACAAGCCGCCATCTCCCTGTTCTGCATAACGGCCCGCATCCTTCTTCCGGAGTGGCTTCTATACATATAGAGGTAGACTGCGAGCAGTACGACGGCAACTAGCCCGATAATGAACAGCCGCTTGTATGGAAGCACGACGCCGCTCATCACTGTCACGCCTCCGCTTAGCCAATCCGGGCTTATCACCGCGACATTGGGAGCGCCGAAGATAGTGCGTGCCAGTTGCTGCAACATGAGGCCGACGCCCCATGTTGCAAGCAGACTGTCCAGCGGTCTTCCGTACAAATACCTGATCAGGCTGATCTCCATCACGTATCCGAGAAGGAACGCGGTCAGGAAGGCAGCCGGGATGGCAAGCAGATAATAGTAGCTGAACAACTCTTCCGGCAGACTTGCCGAGAAAAACAGCTGCGTCACATAAGCTGCGTAAGCTCCGATCATGATGAATTCCCCGTGAGCCATATTGATGACGTTCATCTGCCCGAATGTGATTGCAAGGCCAAGCGCAATAAGCAGCAGAATGGAGCTAACGCTCACTCCGTTGAAGAGCTGCAGCAGCATGACTTCCATCGCATTCCCTCCTCCGTTATTTTGTCAGACTTTCCGCCCAGGCATAGCCCTCCAAGTATGGATCTGGCTTAACGGGGCTGTCGGATTTCCACAACTCCTTGAACATGCCGTCCGGCTGTACTTCGCCGATCCGAACCGTTTTGTAAATGTGCTGATTGTCCCCGTCAATCGTCACAAGTCCGCCCGGCGCATTGAACTGGAGTCCCTTGGCGGCTTCCTTCACGGCGTCCACATCCGTCGTACCGGCCTTCTCGACGGCTGCAGCCCACAAGTAGACGGCGATATACCCCGCTTCTATCGGATCGGAAGTGACACGATCGGCCGAAGTGAACGATTTGTAGGCTTCTACGAACTTCGAATTCTCCGGCGTGTCGGTTGTCTGGTAATAGTTCCATGCTGCGAGATGCCCGGCGAGCACGTCAGGGCCTATACCCCGTATCTCCTCTTCCGCTACGCTCACCGACATCGTCGTTAAGTCTTGCGCGGTAATGCCGGCATCCTTTAATTGCTTGAAGAACGCGACATTGCTGTCCCCGTTGAGGGTGTTGAATACGACATCCGGCTTTGCCGCTTTTATTTTGCTGATGATAGTGCTGAAGTCGGTATGTCCAAGCGGGGTGTATTCTTCGCTGACCGTTTCACCGCCTGTTGCCTCAAGCTGTGCTTTAATGATTTTGTTGGCGGTGCGAGGAAATACGTAGTCAGAACCTAGAAGGAAGAATTTGCTGTGGCCGGTATCCAGCAAATACTCGACTGCCGGGACGATCTGCTGGTTCGTAGTTGCGCCGGTATAGAAGATATTGGGAGAAGATTCCACCCCTTCGTATTGCACGGGGTACCATAACAAGCCGTTCAACTCTTCGAACACAGGCAGCATCGCTTTGCGGCTTGCCGATGTCCACCCGCCGAATACTGTCGCGACGCCATCCTGCTGGATCAGCTTTCGCGCTTTCTCAGCGAATGTCGGCCAATCCGATGCACCGTCTTCGACGACCGGCACCAATGTCTTGCCAAGCACGCCACCGGCTGCGTTTATTTCTTCGATGGCCAGCAGCTCGGCATCCTTCACCGACACTTCACTGATCGCCATCGTTCCGCTCAGAGAGTGCAGAATGCCAACTTCAATCGTCTTGCCTTCATTAGCAGCGCTGGCGGGTTCGTTCACCGCCTCTTCCCCGTTGTTTGAACCTGCTCCCTCGTTGCCGCAACCCGCCAATAACAGGATGAATGCCATTAATGCAAAGATGATGCCTCTGGATGTTTTTGTCATGTAACCACTCCTTTTCATATCATGTATTTTCACGAACGATTTACCATATTTTTCTCTTAACGTTCGTGAGCTCATTATAGATGGGCGCACAATAAGTGTCAACTTATATTACATTTAATTTTATGATTCAGTCGAATTTGTAGTTGGGACACGCATAAAACCTCGATATAAGTTAGATATAATGACATTTATGCTCGTTACATTGAAATAAGTCTATTCAATCGCATCTGAATTGTGTATTATGTTAGATATAGTAACACATTATGCGCGCGGGACGAGGTGATAGGTTTGCATTGGACTGAGCGAGAAAGAGAGAAGCTGCTCATCAGCTGTGCCGCCGATCTGGCGAGAAGAAGGCTGGCGCGCGGCGTGAAGCTCAACTATCCGGAAGCGATGGCCATTCTCGTGTCCGAGATGATGGAAGGCGCACGCGATGGTCGGACCGTGGCTGAATTGATGGCATACGGCAAGACCATATTGAAGCGGAGCAACTGCATGGAAGGTGTGCCGGCAATGATTCATGAAATTCAAGTGGAAGCCACCTTCCCTGATGGAACGAAGCTTGTCACGGTGCATGAGCCCATATGCAAGGCATAGCCGTTCCGATTCCAAGAGAGCCGTGAGAGGAGATGAAGCATGATACCGGGAGAATATCGTGTACAAGAAGGCGACATTGCGTTGAACGCTGGCCGTGAAGTGACACCCGTCCTCGTAACGAATCTGGGAGACCGTCCGATTCAAGTAGGTTCGCATTACCACTTCTATGAAGTGAATGCGGCATTGTCATTCCCTCGCATGCAAGCGCTGGGCAAGCGGCTGGGGATAGCGGCGGGCACCGCCGTCCGATTCGAGCCCGGCGAAGAGAAGCCGGTGAATCTGATCCCGTTCGGCGGCGCCAGAGAGATCTACGGCTTCAACGGATTAATGAACGGGCCGCAGTTGCCGGAAGTGAAGGATTGGCTCCTGCAGAAGCAGGCTCAGTTAGAGCATTGGTTGGGGGTGTCACGGGGATGATGAAGCTGCCGCGCAACGAGTATGCCGCACACTTCGGCCCAACGACCGGGGACGCTGTACGTCTGGCGGATACGGACTTATGGGCCGTCATCGAGCATGATTATACGGTATACGGAGACGAAGTGAAGTTCGGGGGCGGCAAAGTGATCCGGGACGGCATGGGACAGTCCTCAAGGGCAACAAGAGCCGATGGAGTACCGGATGTTGTCATCACGAACGCTATCATCATTGATCATACTGGCGTAGTGAAAGCCGATATCGGCTTGCGCGACGGCCGTATCGTCGGCATAGGCAAAGCGGGCAATCCGGACACGATGGACGGCGTCTCTCCCGAGCTAGTGCTAGGCGCATCCACGGAAGTGATCGCAGGCGAGGGACGAATCGTGACGGCCGGCGCCATTGACGCCCACATCCACTTCATCTGTCCGCAGCAGATAACGGCGGCTCTGGAATCCGGCACAACGACCATGATTGGCGGCGGCACCGGTCCCGCGACAGGAACCAACGCCACGACATGCACGCCGGGAGCCTGGAATATGGCGCGCATGCTGGAAGCGGCCGAAGCGTTCCCTATGAATGTAGGCTTCCTGGGCAAGGGCAACTGTGCGACGGAAGAGCCGCTGAAGGAGCAGATTGAAGCGGGCGCGATCGGATTGAAGCTGCATGAGGATTGGGGCACGACTCCGCAGACGATTGATACTTGTCTGACCGTTGCCGATCGATATGATGTGCAGGTCGCGATTCATACCGATACGTTGAATGAAGCGGGATTTCTGGAGGATACGCTGGCGGCGATCAAGGGGCGGACGATTCATACTTACCATACCGAGGGGGCCGGCGGCGGTCATGCGCCAGATATTATCCGGGCCGCCGCGGAGTCGAATATTCTCCCCTCCTCCACCAACCCGACGCGTCCCTTCACGGTGAATACGATCGAAGAGCATCTGGATATGCTGATGGTCTGTCACCATCTGGACAGCTCGATTCCGGAAGACGTCTCTTTCGCCGATTCCCGCATACGACCGGAGACGATTGCCGCCGAAGATATTCTGCACGACCTTGGCGTATTCAGCATCATCAGTTCCGATTCGCAAGCAATGGGCAGAGTCGGGGAAGTCATCATGCGGACGTGGCAGACGGCAGATAAGATGAAGACGCAGCGGGGACCTCTGCAGAAGGATTGCGATTCCGCCGGAGACAACTGGCGCATTAAGCGTTATGTGGCCAAATATACCATCAATCCGGCGATTGCACACGGGATCTCGCATATCGTCGGATCGGTCGAGATCGGCAAGTGGGCGGATCTGGTCATCTGGCAGCCCGCGTTCTTCGGAGTGAAGCCTGAGCTGGTGCTGAAAGGCGGATTCATCGCCTATGCCCAGATGGGCGACGCCAACGCCTCGATCCCCACCCCACAGCCGTCATATCCAAGACCGATGTTCGGCGCATACGGGAAAGCCGCAGCCTCCACTTCCATCACCTTTGTCTCGCAAGCGGCCTATCGGGGCAAGGTGCATGAGCGGCTGGAACTTAAGCGGCATGTGGAGCCTGTCAAGGGATGCAGGAGCATCGGCAAGAAGGATATGATTCACAACGACGTCATGCCGCATATTGAAGTCGACCCGGAGACGTACAAGGTGACGGTCGACGGCGAGCTAATGAGCTGCGAGCCTGCGGAAGTGTTGCCGATGGCTCAGCGGTACTTCATGTTTTGACGGCGGCAAGGAGGAGGATAGGCTTGAGCATGTCCCGTTCGTTTCTGTCCTATGTGCAGCTGCTGGACTCCGCCCTGCCCATTGGCGGCTTCTCCCATTCCTTCGGACTGGAAACGTATGTGCAGCAGGAGAAGATTGCGACGCTGAAGCAGTTGGAACATTATTCGACCGCACTGCTCCACAATACGCTCATTCCGCTGGATGGACGGTGTATACGCAGCGTATTCGAAGCTCTGGAGACGCAGCGGTTCGACCTTGTCGCCTATTACGATAACATCTTGCATGTGCAGCGTACGGCCAGAGAATCGCGCGAAGGCGCTCTGAAGATGGGGAAGCGGCTGCTTGCGCTTAGCCGCAAGCTGTACCCCGAGCTGCCATGGATGCAATGGGACACCATCGCCGGCAAGCATGGCGCTTACGGCACATTGCCGACCATCCATTGCTGGATAAGCTATGAGCTCGGCATGAATGTTGACGACACGGTGAAAGGTTATTTGTACACAAGCATGACCATGATGGTGAACAGCGCATTGCGCCTGATGTCAATCGGACAGAGCGATGGGCAGCGAATGATACGGCTGTTGATCGATCGGATCGAGGAAGCCTGGCAGGATGAGATGTCGAATCCTCCCCGCCCTCCATCCAACTATGCCATCGCGAACGATATTCGTGCCATGCAGCACGAAACGCTTTACTCCAGATTATTCATGTCCTAGGAGGAATGTACGATGTGTCAAGGATCAGATCATTCGCATGAACAATGGGCAGCGCCCGCAGTAGCCGGCAACCGCCCGATTCGCATCGGGATAGGCGGACCTGTGGGCTCTGGCAAGACGATGCTCGTCGAGAAGCTTGCGAAAGCCATGCGGGAGCATTACAGTCTGGCCGTCATCACGAACGATATCTACACAAAGGAAGATGCATTAATTCTGCTCCGTCAATCCGCGCTGCCCGAGGAACGAATTATTGGTGTGGAGACTGGAGGCTGTCCCCATACCGCAATTCGGGAAGATGCTTCTATGAATTTCGAAGCTGTGGAAGAGCTGGAGCGCCGCTTCCCCGATCTGGATATGATCCTGATCGAGAGCGGCGGAGACAATCTGGCCGCGGCCTTCAGTCCAGAGCTGGTTGACCGCTTCATCTATATTATCGATGTGGCGCAAGGAGAGAAGCTGCCGCGGAAAGGCGGACCGGGCATTATGCGGTCCGATCTGCTCATCATTAACAAGATCGATCTGGCTACCTATGTGGGCGCCAGTCTGGAAGTGATGCGAAGGGATACGGAATATATGCGCGGAGCACGTCCGTTCGTCATGACCAATCTGATGGCCGGCGATGGCCTTCCCACGATCGTTCACTGGATCGAGCATCAGCTATTGCATCAAGGTGAGCATGAGCATGGACATCGCATATCCCGACACCTTCCCCTCTAAGCGAGCTGTCCTCCGCGCATTATGCAGCTCGCAGGTTGGGAAGACGGAACTGACAGCCTGTTATGCGACAGCGCCGTTGAAGGTTGCCAAGCCATTCCGGGAAGCTGCGACGAGCGGACTGATTCTGTACGTGATGGACGTCTCGCCCGGTCTGCTGGAAGGCGATCATTATGACATTGCGGTGACGCTTGAGAGGGATGCTCGGCTTGTTCTGACTAATCAGTCGTTCACGAAGGTCCACCCTTCCGGCCAACTGACTTCTATCATAGAGCAGAGATTCACAATTGGTCCCGACGCAGTATTGGAATTTATGCCCGAACCGGCTATCCCCTATGCTAATAGTCGGTTCGAGAGCGTCACGAGCTTTCACCTTGCCAAGGGTGCTGTTCTCATGTTCGGAGATATTTGGACGCCGGGAAGAACTCGACGCGGGGAACGCTTCGCCTTTCACTCCGTCTCCAATCGGTTGGAAATCTATCGGGGCGAATCGTTAATAGGCTGGGATCACTTTCGGTTGGAGCCAGGACGGGATGTGGGCGGCAGCCTGGGAGCGATGGAGCATTATACGCATCAAGCGAGCTTCTGGCTGTTCCACGAAGGAGCGGGGCTGGAGGCGATGCTGGATCGAATACGCCTGTTGCTGCCGGCTGGAGACGAGCTGCTTGCAGGAGCGAGCTTGCATGCGCATGGAGGGTTGGTCGTCCGAATGCTCGGCATGAACGTCTGGCAGCTGCAGCTGCTGCTGAATCGCATCTGGGCAGAATGCCGCAGCAGCTTGTGGGGACTTCCCCCCTGCTCGCTGAGGAAGTGATAGGTACGCGAATAAGCAGAAGAGATCTGCAAACAAAAAGGCGGAATCGCCGTTCCGCTTTTTTTCGCCGCTTGGAAGCCGCGCTAGACATCCCCTGCTTACTCCTATACATACTTGCAGTCACTCAACTGAATGCTACAACTTGCTCCAGCAACGGCGACTGAAGATAGGCTTCATGTATGCCGAACCGCTTTATTTCCTCCTTCGCAACTCGCTTATACAGCAGCTTAGCCTGGCATTTTGTTGCGAACACTTCCGGTGTTACCCGGACCTCCTCACAGCTGAGCCATGAAGCCATTAGCACGCCATCTGTCCTGCCGGTGAAGTAATCCGCATGCTTGAAGCCGTCACGGAACCAAGGATGCTCTTCCTCTTTGGCTGCTCCGGCATGGTTAAGACATACATATAACGATAGATCATCACAGAGCTGAAGAATTTTAAAATGCGCCATAAGCGCTTCCTCATTCCAGCTGCCCAATTGCTCTCTTAACCGTTTCTGTCTATCGTCCTCCCGGGCGCAAAAAGCGACGCAATCCTCCTGATCCGATTGGCGAAGCAGCTCAAATGTCGAGAAATGCATGCTGCACAGCAAGCCGCCATAAAGATTCTTCTCTTCGATCTCGTCTATCCCCAATCCGTAAAATTGCAGCTTGGGAGCGAGCGGATAATCTTCAAAGGTGAAGGGACGGCTTGCTGCATCATGCCAGATTGGCGTCTCATCCAGCTTGATCCAACCGCGGTCGTGCTCGTAGATGGCTTTAATGACCGTGTCTCTCAGCTTCTCATCAATGAAATAGGAAGGGTTTATAGAAGTGGCGATTTCTCCGGACAGTTGACCGTGATCATGCTGTGCGATCATAATGAAATGCTGCGGTTCTTCCCGTATAATCATGCAAATCCCTCCTCATGTGATGTGTATATCCTATTCCCTACTTCGTCAATAGCAGACGCAATTCCTGTTCCTTTCAGCTGACTTTATCTTCGCCTTCCTCATCAGGCTGCTCTGTTAATCAGACAACTTGACTTCATTGCGCTTCGCCCATTCCTCGACGGCTTTCATAGCATCCTCTGCCTCATCCCGCACGATGACAAAGTTGTTCCAGCCCCAATATCTGCTACTCTTCAGCATAATGACCCTGCGCTTCTTCACAATACGGATGGCCGTCATATGGGATGATGCAAATTCCCGATGTCTGGAGATGATACGCGACTCTTCCACGATCAGCTCATGCTTCTTCATAGCCAGTCTAATGGCGAATCCGATGTAAATGAACGACAATAGCACCATGATTATAGAATCTACCCACGTTAACTGCCGATCCCCGCTGGTCATTGCTATAGTGGATACGGTGGAAAAGCAAATTAGCGGAGCGACTGCGGCGTTTCCAATCTCGGGACGTTGATAACGAAATTTCATTTTCGTCACTCCCTGCCTAAGGCAGCCTTTCTACACTGATGCCATCGGGACCGAAGCTGACGACGAATTGATGCTGCTGTCCCGAGGAGCCGTAGTAGGCTTCTGTCTTAATGGTATATTCACCATACCTGTCCAGCAATATCTCTTCATTCACAATCTTCTTCACATACAGCGCAATATCTTGATCCAGCAGCCGCTTTTCCTGTAGCTGCTCGCTATGCTCGTTACCATAGAGATGTATTTCATAATCAAGCGTGACGGCGCCATACATTTCCGTATTCCGCTGCACGTTATTCATTAACAGCAATGTAGCGGACTCTGCTCCCGGACTGACTTCCGACACTTTCAGTACAGAATATAGATCCACTGGGAACGGATAAGGCGGAGAAGGTTCATTTTTATTGCCGCTTCCAACTCTTGAACATGAACTCAAGAGGAACCCAATGGCCGCCATGAACAACAGAGACGATACCAACTTCCGCACAAGTGCCCCTCCCTCTCCTCGCTTATCGTACAATTATCGTTCGTGACAATCCCGATAATGGGAGGTGTCTCCCTGCAGCACAATTTCATGTCCATCCTTCCCGATCACAACCTTGCTCAAGCAAGCGGGATGGATGTAGGGCTCTTGCCATAGCCGTTCCATCGGCCGATTCTCGAAGTAGGCGAGCAGCAGCTTCACGACGACCGTATGCGTCACGATCAGAACAGAATTTCCAGCATGCTCCTGCATAATAATGTGTAACTGGCTCAGCGCCCTCTCCCGTACCTGCCGGAACGATTCCGCACCTTCGACGGAGAATCGTTCCGGATCTCGGAAAAACCTGTCCATATTCGAAGGATCGTCTCGCTCGATCTCTTGCTTCCGTCTTCCTTCCCATATGCCCAGATGAATCTCCTTCAAATTATCCGATTCAACTATGCCGATATCCCGATTGCGACGAATAAGCTCTGCAGTATGCCGGGTACGCTTACTCGAGCTGGAGAAAATGATATCGATCGGGTCGTTCACCAGTGTTTCTCCAAGCCGGATGGCCTGATTCCTGCCAAGCTCCGTAAGCGGTGAATCATGATGGCCTTGGAATCGCTCCTCAACGTTCCATTCCGTCTGTCCGTGTCGGACGATATATAGCAGCGTCTTCTGCTCCATATGGCATATTCCCCTCTCTGCGCTGTCGGATGATTATATGTTGGCCAACCTGCCTGCTAACGTCGTAACCGCTTGGCCGGACATTAGAATCCGGTCGTTCTCGATGCGCAGCGTGAGCAATCCTTCGCGCCTCGACAGCTGAACCGCCGTAAAGCTGCTCTTCCCGAGCTTCTTCTGCCAGTATGGCGCGAGGCAGCAATGGGCAGAGCCGGTGACGGGATCTTCGTTGACACCGATGACGGGATAGAAGCATCGGGATACGAAGTCGACATCCGGCATTTTCGCTTTGCAAGTAACAATGATGCCTCTCGCTTTCACCGTCGACCATTCCTGGAAGTTGGGCTTAAGCGCTCTGAGTACGCTCTCATCCTCCACTTCGATGAGATAGTCCATCCGGTTCCGGCCGATGTAATGAAATCTCTCCCCCAATCCGACGATGAGCTGTGGCGGCGGAACGCATTCCTGCTCCAGCTCCAACGGAAAATTCAATTGAATCCAATGCCCTTGCCTGGTTGCGTGAAGCACTCCGCTCTTCGTATGGAACGCAATTGTCTGATCATCAACCCCGCTGCGCTCCCATAGCAGATGGGCGGCGGCCAGCGTAGCATGACCGCATAGCTCCACTTCCGCGACGGGCGTGAACCATCTTAATGTATAGCCGTCTCCACAGTCCCGCCGAATGACGAACGCCGTCTCCGACAGGTTCATTTCGCCAGCCACCTGCTGCATCCATTGTTCGGACTTCTCCTGCTCCAGCATGCATACGGCAGCCGGGTTGCCCCGGAAGGGCTCGTTCGTGAAAGCGTCCACAATATAAATGTTCATCTTCTTCTCTCCTCGACGCCTCATTAGTTGACATAACTATAATTATGTAATTCAATTGCGATTTCGCCTGTAACAAGCTTGCAACCTGCCAGTGGACAGCTATTCCTGCTTGATCCAAGTCGACCTGACATAACCGAGCTTCATGCCGGCTCTCTCCATATTGCGATGGCTCTGGGACAGGAAGGCGCATTGCCCTACCACTAGCCTGCAGCCTTGAACTGCCGCTTCCCTTATCCTTCTTCTGATCAAAGCCTGCTGCAATCCTCTCCCCCGATACTCTGGCAGTGTCGCAGCGAACGTAAGTGATGCCGCACCTTCTTGCATATACATGACCCCGACCGCTGCGGGCTCCATGTCGCAATAAGCAAGGAAGTACTTCCACCCCCGGCGGCTATGCAGGATTTGATTGTTGGCCGCTATGTAGGGAATTCCGTTCTCCGACAGCCCCGTTCCCTTGCAATGAATAGTTGCGTATAGCTGGAACTCGTCCTGCTGCAGCTCTCGGATCACAATGGATTCCGGCAATCGTTCTTCCGAGTCGCCAGGCACTGTGTATAAGGAATTATGAAACCCGGATGAATAGAGCCCCCGTTCCGCCAACGACTTCAGCAAGTTGCGGTCCGCCCGCGAAGGCACGATTTCGAATTGCACCGCCCGCCCTCTGACTTGATAAAATGCGATAATGTCATCAAGGTATTTCGCATCCGCGCTCGTCATGCCTTTCACCGTATTAAACATCGCCCAAGGCATATGTTCACTATATAAACACACCGTCATACCAAAATGTTTCACTTCAATTCCTTCCGGGTTGCCTTCCATGCTCTGCATGGCCGACATTCTGTCCAGCATATACTGAATTTCGGAATGTTCAATCTCCTGGACCAGACATTCAGATGGCAGCACTGTCACGGTAATCCCCCTTCTTATCATGTTGGCGTCGATCCGACAGCATTGTCCAGCCAATCATAAGCAGCGCCAATGCAACAATGACGAGCGGCATGTAGAACAACAGCGGATGATACCCCGCAATAAATAACGGAAGCACATAGCCGACCAGCGTCGCCATGAGAATGATACACTCGTACAAGCTGGCTCCGAAGCCGCTGCGGGATAGGAACATGCGCTGGACATAGCCCATTGCAACGCCGAACTTGATGGACACGAACAAGGAATAGAGCGGCTGTACGAGAAAGAACAGGATAAGCGGCGGAGACCAGATATAGACAGCGTAGCAGATAATGGCGCTGACACCGCCAATGATAAGGACGGGCTTCGTACCGTACCTGGCCGCCCAATAACCGGAGACCGTCATTAGCAACAGTTCGAATACGGCTTGTACGCTCCAAATATAGGAAGCGATCTCCGCTCGACCGAACAGCTCCTTCACGACAAGCGGCAAGTACAGTCCGCGAATGGAATCCGCGCATGCAATCATGAGGATGGCTAGCAGCATAAGAAGCGAGAAGCGTTCTCCGGTAGAAGCATTCTCGGAACCCGCCTCCTTGCTCGGAGTTGAATCCAGCTCGCGATGAAGCAGAAGCAGAATAACCAATGCGGCATAGCCGCCTACATTCCCCCACAACACCCCTTGAAAGGTCGCAAGCACATACAGGTTCGCACCGATGAGCAGTCCGCTGAAGAAGCCGACGCTGAGGGAAGATCTAAGCCATATTAATGCCATCTCTACAAGCGTCGGAGCCAGCCTGGTGAAGTGATGGCGGGAGATGGCGAACAGTTGTCCCATGATTAATCCCGATGGCGCAGCAGCTATGCACATGCCAATTAATGCGCCAGTGTAACTGTCCGCTCGCATATAGACAAGCAGGCCCAGCATGCAAATAACGGCCGCAGTCAACGCGATGGGTTTCTTCTGTCTCATCCGGTCGCTGTATGCGCCAACTGTCATTGTAACGGCCATATTCAACAAGGCCGAGATGGAGAATACGGAGACGATTTCCCCTTTCCCAAGACCGATGCTGTCACTTAAATAAATGGAATTCATCGGCGCTAGAATGCCAAGCCCAATTCCGTAGAAAAACAGTGCTCCCAGCAACCGGCGCGCCCCCGGCACAGCGCTGAAAGTCCTGATGTCCGCCCAAATAGTCAATTGTTCATCTCTCCTCCGGCTACGATAATAGATCATTCAGGATGCTATTCTTCGGATGTAGCCTGATTATACCATCTTTATCCAATGTACAATAGAACAACTGTTTGAGGAATTGATACTGTCATGCCGAAGACCGCAAAAAAGCTTGCCTATGCGCCTCGCATCAGACAAGCCTCTCCAATTCCGCATATATTTGAATGTTCAATTAACAAAATATCCTCCTACCAATCCCAACCGCCATTAACCAGCCCCAGCCGATAACCGATCCAATAGCCGACTGTTTTCGTTTTCGCTTTCACCTTCTCGGCTGTACAATCCGATTCCGGCTTATAACCGCTTGCCAGAGCTTCTTTCCATGTCGTATCGGCCAGATGGTTGGTTACGCCTTCCGCCTGCTCGAAGCATGGCGGAGCGATATAGTATTTGTTGGTATGATCCAGAACGATTCTCGTTTCATTCGAAGGTGCAACGGATACGGGGATGAACATAGCTGCAAGCAGCAAACCCGCTGTCAATATCATGATGATTGTTTTTTTTCGCATATTCGTTTTCAAATCCTTCTTTGTTCATTTGTCGATTGCGGCTAGATTCTCCATTCAGCAATTCGTAAACCTTATCTCTTCCGTTTGATCAAGTACGCTTTATCCGCTCGCTCGAATCCCAGCCTCGGGTAATAGTCTACCGCTTGCGGCGCCGCTAAGAGTACTAAGGAACAGGATTCGCCAATGCGCTCCTGTACGATTGCAACCAGCTCCTTGCCGATCCCATGCTTCTGGTAGGCGCGGTCTACAGCCAAGTCCGACAGATAACAGCAATAACTATAGTCTGTCAGCGCTCTTGCCACACCGATGGGCTTATCCCCATCCCATGCCGTAATGAGCAAGTCAGCGTGATCAATCATTAATTGAAGCCTGGCCATGTCATCGGAAGGTCTCCGGATGCCCGAAGAACTGAATACTTGTGCGAGCTGCTCCGGCGTAACATGTGCATTTTCCCTATACGCAACATCGGACATTTACCATCTCTCCTTATTCCTCTCGCCTTAATGACGTCGCTCACTCGGCTTTCTATCTTCATCTCTCTTCAAGGCTTCTCTCACATAATCCCTTGCAGTCAGCTTGCTGTTAATTTTCAATAATAAGATCAGAATGACAATGAGCAAAATGACGATAAACAGTCCCAAACTCCATTCACTCCTTCCTGCTGTTAATCATGTACGACTTCGGTTCCTGCGTTAAAGTCGGACATATCCGCTTGCCGATCGTGTATCCATTCCAGAAGACGGGAAGCAGCAAGGCATAGAGAAAGCTTAGAACATCCGTAAAACGAGACTTAACGGCTTCCGGTCCGGGCACCAAAAGCATGAGCAGCGTCAATGGAACGGCAACGATGATCCCATCCAGCAGAATAGCTCCGAATCTGATCCAAAACCCGGCATTTTCAGTCATTCTGCAAACTCCTCCTTTTCAGTCTCAAGTGTACGGAATCGTATATGGAGAAGTTTACCACAAATGAAGCGGTTACGGCAGAACGTTTTTTCTCTTCATCATGGTTGCTACTTAGGTTCATTCGGTACGGTGCTCACTTGGCGAGGCTATGTGATCAAAATGAGCGATAGTGCACAATCCCCACTTCTTTTCCGACTCTATGTGACCATTTTGAGCGATAAGCCCCCTACTTGCTTTAGTACACCCAAGTAGTAACGCATGATGGGGCAAATCTTTCGCTTTTATTAACAAACCTTTCTTGGACTTGACACTTCTTTTTAATAAGAGATATTATGGATACAATAAGTCTGCGAAAGAGTGATCGCCATGAAAT
This sequence comes from Paenibacillus sp. J5C2022, assembly GCF_025567625.1. Classification (GTDB taxonomy): domain Bacteria; phylum Bacillota; class Bacilli; order Paenibacillales; family Paenibacillaceae; genus Pristimantibacillus. Next base: position 367,155 of record NZ_JAOQJC010000001.1, read on the forward strand.
TTTCCAAAGCAACCAACTATGCGCTTCATACGATGCTACTGATGTTGGAGGCCTCTCCGATTAAACCGATAGGCGTTCAGCAGATGGCGGAATCTCAAGGCGTCTCCCCCACTTATTTGTCCAAAATATTAACGAAGCTTGTGAAAGCCGGATTGATTGAGTCTGCCTCGGGCGCAGGCGGAGGATACCGCTTGTTGCGTGCAAGGGACGACATTTCATTTTTGGACATTATTCATGCGATTGAGGGAACCACTTCCTTGTTCCAGTGTGGATTCGTACACGGTGAGGAGTGTGCCATCCAGGAGATTATGAAGCAAGCGGAGCAGAAGATGGAGCAGCACTTGAGACAAGCCAAGCTTGTCGATCTAGTCCGAACATGAAGCCCCTTATGAGGGGCTTCTGCATGCCGGATTGCGGCACAACTCTTTCGCTTGGCTTTGAATGGGCTCATTAGCGCTCAATTATAGACATAACGAGTCCGTAATATCCCTTTAAAGGAGTGTATGATCATGTTGTACGATTGTGTCATTATCGGAGGCGGTCCTGCGGGATTGAATGCTGCGCTGGTGCTGGGTCGCGCAAGAAGAGGAGTAGCGATTGTGGACAACAATCAGCCTCGGAATGCAGTAACCCGATCCTCTCACGGGTTTATTACAAGAGACGGTGTCACGCCCGGCGAATTTCGCCGTATTGCGTACGAAGAGGTTCTTCACTATCCTACTGTCGAGCACATACAGCAGGAAGCCGTAGCAGCGGTTAAGACGGACGAAGGCTTCGAGATCGAAGTCGGTACAGGCCAAGTATTGCGTTCCAGGAAACTTCTACTGTCCAGCGGCTTGAAGGAAATTCTTCCCGCTATCGAAGGGCTCCTGCCGCTCTACGGCAGAAGCCTGTTCAATTGTCCATATTGCGACGGATGGGAGCTGCGTGATCGGGCTTTAGTCGTCGTATCGGAACAGCCTACCGCATTCCATACAGCCAAGCTTCTGCTCAACTGGAGCAAAGATATCATCGTGTGCACGAACGGCAATCCGGTATTGAGCGAAGAAGAAGCACGTCTGCTCCAAGCGAGAAGCATTCCTGTCATCGAGAAGCCTATTGCAGAATTCATCGGCAGTGACGGACAGCTTCAAGGGCTGCGATTCTCCGATGGAGCGTTCCTTGCCAGAACTGGCGGATTCGTAGTTCCCAAGCTTATACAGAGCTCATCGATAGGCGAAGAGTTAGGGTGTGAATTGACGGAAAACGGAGAAATTCGTACCGATGCATCGGGCAAAACTTCCGTTCCCGGCTTCTACTCGGCAGGCGATGCGATAGCGATGCGTTCCGCCCAGCTTATTATGGCGGCAGCCAGCGGCAGTCGTGCGGCTATAAGTATAAATATGGAGCTGACCGAAGAAGATTTTACCAATCAATAACGTTCTATCTAGAATGGGGCTATCACTATGAAAAATCGTATTGCCGTCCTCTTATTGGCTCTCGGCGCATTCGGCGTAGGAACAGCCGAATTTATTATTTCCGGTCTGTTGGAACTAATCGCAGGCGACTTGGACGTGTCCGTATCGGTTGCAGGTCAATTAATTACAGTATACGCGTTATCTCATGCGTTCGGAGCTCTCGTACTCGTCATGCTCACTGCCAGACTGGAGAGAAAAAAGGTTCTGTTATACGCAATGCTTGTATTTGCCGCCGGCAATCTCCTTTCCTTTGTTAGTTACCATTACGGCTGGCTCATGCTGTCTCGCATTGTATTGGCGATAAGCGGCGGCTTGTATTTCGTCGTAGCTACTTATTACGCCGCCAGACTTGCCCCGCCAGACAAGCGCGGCAGTGCAATTGCTACAGTCATTACCGGCTTTACCGTATCACTCGTACTGGGTGTGCCGATCGGCACATATCTGGCAGCTTATATGGACTGGCGTTATATTTTTCTCATCATGGCGATTGTGTCGCTAATGGTCATTATGCTGCTCTACCGGTTTATTCCGATGCTGGAAGGCAGTTCTCCTGTTCCTCTCAAGCAGCAGCTCAAGCTTATCTGCGATAAAAAGTTGGTTAGCGGTTTGTTGACGACTTTATTCTGGATATTAGGCTATACGATCGTCTTTGCTTACATTGCACCAATATTAAGCAAAACTGCGGGGTTTAGTCTGCAGCAAATCAGTACGGCGATATTCCTGTTGGGCATATTCGCCTTCATTGGCTCGCGTGTCGGCGGATATGCCGTTGACAGGTGGGGGCCGGTCAGTACGATCGGCGTCAGCCTTGTTATTCACGCCGCTTCACTGATCGCATTAATGCTAATCTCCCAATCGATGCCGGCTGTATTCATCATGATCATAGTGTGGGGCTTGGCCGCATGGACGACGACGCCCGCTAATCAATACTACATGATCTCGCTGAAGCCGCAGTCCGCCGAGATTATTTTGAGCGTGAACACCGCACTGTTGAACATAGGCATCACGCTTGGCGCTGCATTGGGCGGATTAGTTATCGAATATGCCCCCATCCACGCTCTGGGATGGATAGGCGGAATCTCAGTTTTGCTGGCGCTTGCCGTCGCAGCGTACTCCTTCTCACTTAAGTCCGGAAACTTGCGGTAGCTGCTGCCACCTGCCACTCTCATTTTTTTATAACTCAGCTTCCCGATAATCCGTGACCGACAGACCGGTCACCTTCTTGAATGTTTTGGCGAAGTATCCGGGATTATGATAGCCGACGCGGTAACCTACCTCATAGCTTTTGCAAGAGACGTCCCTTAGCAGCAGCTTTGCCTTCTCAATGCGATAAGCCGTCAAGTATTGAATGAACGATTGCCCCGTCTCTCTCTTGAACAGGCGGCTAAGGTACTCGGCGTTCATTTGAAGCGAATCCGCGATCGTATATAGTGTAATGGGATCGTGATACTTTCTGGCAACGACGTCTATCATATGCTTGACAATTCTTCCCGGGGCCGTGTCCCCTTCGTCTGATGCGGCAGCTTGCCAATCCATCAGCTTCATCATGCGATCGCGGAACCAAGTCTGCAGCGTACTATAATCAACGAATCGCGGATATTCACGCGAAGAAATTTCCAATCCGACGGACTCATGATGCTGTGAAGAGGTGCGACGCGACACCCGCAATTCCAGCGACCATGCCAGCCTGGTTAGCAATTCAATCAGCTGGCGTGGCTGATAAGGCGGCTTGCCCGGCAATTCCTTATGGAGCATCTCATTAACTGCGAGCAGCATCGCCTGCCGGTCACCTTTCTTTATCAGGTCATCCAGTTCATTCTCTTTATGCAGCGGATAGATCAGCGGCGGCTCTTCGTGTATAGCAGCATCGAAGTTTCGAACGGAGTACGGTCCGGAATAGAAGCATTGCGCTAAAGCTGATTTCGCTTCTTCATAGCTATTGCGGGTCTGGCTTAATCCACTGACAGTGAGGCCAATTCCGATATTAACACCTGCGAAGCCCGCCCGCCTCTTGTTCATCCATTCTGCAGCGTAATGACGCAATAGCTCCTCTGAAGACTTCTCGGAATGACAGCCGAACAGCCAGATGATGCGGCTGTCGGAATCAACCAGTTCGCAGCAAGACATACGTCCTCTCGCCATGGTGACCATTTCCCTTGCCATTGCTTGAAGCGTTTCGGCATGTTGGTCGGAGAGCACTTCCGCGACCATTACGGAATAGCTTACGACACCTGGTTCGAACAGGCTGTGTTTCACAGGCTCATAATCATGCTCGATGTCCGATTTCCCTTCCAGCACAAGCCGCAACCCCTTCTCCCGTTGCACCTGCTGCTGTTCGCTCACCAGCTTCTCGACATCACGTTGTCGATCGAGCTTCTGACGCAGACTGCCCAGCTTCTGTTGCAGCTCCGGCAGCTTCGTCGGCTTCAGCAAGTAATCGAAAGCACCCAGTTCGATCGCTTTCTTCGCATATTCGAAGTAATCGTATCCGCTTAACACGATGAACGGAATATGCTTGTCCCTCCACTCTTCCCTGACGGCTTGCATGAATGCAAGTCCGTCCATAAGCGGCATCCGGATATCCGTCAGTATGACGTCAGGTACGCCATTGTCATGCATCCACTGTAGGGCTTCTTGTCCATGGCTCATATCGCCAATTACGGTAAAGCCAAGCTCACTCCAGTTGACGATGGCTTTCAGCCCCCGTCTGATCTTGTCTTCATCATCCACAATGAGTACGCTGTACAAGCTAAGCACCTCCCAGTCGGCGATTAAAGAGTGGTTGCTCTACGTCGTGCACCAGAGGCAATACGATTCGGGTTCGAGTTCCTTTATTGGGTCTGCTGTCGATTTCAATGCCGAATTCCTTGCCGAAGTACAGCTGGATTCTTTCATTCACATTTTGTATGCCGATGCTGCGTCCCTCTTCGTTATGCTCCGAATATTGCAGCAGCTTCCTTACGGAAGCGAGCTGTTCTTCATCCATGCCAAGCCCGTCATCGGAGATCTCCAATCGGACATTTCCTTGCACAATACTCCCGCTTATCGTAATCAGACCTTTGCCGGATTTCAGCTCCAATCCGTGGTAAATCGCATTCTCGACCAATGGCTGCAAGATGAGTTTTAACGTTTTGCATGACAGGATAGCGGGCTCGATCTCCCAATGGACATCGAACTTGTCACTATAACGCTCCTTCTGAATAATAATGTAATTTTTCACATGATTGATTTCGTCCACGAAGGTAACGATCTCCCGTCCCTTGCTGATACTGAGTCTCAGCAGATCGGACAAAGCAGTTACCATCTCGCTGACTTTATTCGGTCCCCCAGTCAGCATCATGGCTTCCCAATTAATCGACTCCAGCGTATTGTACAGAAAGTGCGGATTGATTTGCGCCTGCAAAGCGTTCAATTCCGCCTCCTTCCTGCGCAAGCCTTGCTTGTAGATCTCGTCGACCTGCTCCTTCAGCTTGCGGACCATGCCGTTGAAGCCTTCGGCAAGGCGCTCCATCTCGTCACCTGAGGTAATGGTGACATGCGCGCCCAGATCCCCTTTGGACACATGCTCGATCGCATCGTTAATGGCACGGATTCTGGCAGTCATACGGCCAATAACGTAATAGTAAGTGAGCGCAACGACGAGCGTATTAACCGCTATCATAACAGCAATGAACCGTTCCAGATGCCTCGCATTCATGTGAAGGCTCGATCGCGGAACCGTGCTGTTCAATTGCCAATCTACTAGATCCAGTTCAGCCTGTACCCTTATGTCGTTGCGTTCAAGAGAGCTGGCATGGACAGAACCTGTCATTGTACCGATGAGAGCCTTGTCAGGATGCGACAGTATACGTCCTCCACTGTCGATGATGTAGATCAGACTGTCGACCGACTTCATCCAAGGACGATACATGCCCTCCAGCTCTGATTCATTTATCGACAGCCAGGCATACCCTAACGGATCAAGAAAGTAAGTGTCCGAATAGTTCCCTATTGCGACCAGCTTCTTGCCCAGATGGAAGGTGTAGGTGCCGCAATTTCTCTCGGAAGGCAGCCACACTGTGTTGTTTTTATCATCAAATACAGTCGACAATAGGCTGTTATTGATTCGGTTGCAGCCTGTGTTCAGAATGACGTTCTTGCCTCGGTCCAGCAGCAGAATGGAAGCATCGCCACTTTCGAACTCCTCGATCGCATTCAGCTTTTCCAAGATCTTTTCAGCCAAATCCGGCCGGGATATTTTTTCTTTCGAATAGTCCGCCAGCCACTCATTCATTTCGCTATCACCGAAAATATAGCTTAAATTATCAAAGTGTTCTTTCAACTTCCTATCTGCTATCTGATGCACCAGCTCCGCTTCATTGTGATAATACGTCTCCGATTGCTCTCCAATCGATTCCGTGAACATTCGGTTCATCACATATACGGACAACGTCAGCGGCACGATGATAATGCACAGGTAGACGGCGATGACGAACCATCTGCGGCCCAATGCACGGCTGAAGCGCGACAGTCTTAACGGCAGCTCGCCTCCAGGCTCCAGCTCGCCGTTGCGGATGCGAATAATTAGCCTTTCCATACGCCCCAGAGAGGACGTAATGCGATACGAGACGATGAATGAGAAGAGAATCGAGATGAAGAAGCACGCGACGCCGGACCATATCAGGTATCGGGCAGGATTGGTGAATGTGTCCAGCAATGATTGCTTATTGATGACGCTGGCGAATGTCCAGTCCGTATCTCCCGCTTGCACCCGATTGATAATAAATGTCTCGCGACTCAATTGATCCAGACCGCTCAAGCTAGGTATAGCTGGAGCATCCTTGGCATGCTGCTGATAGATGGAATCGCCGTTTCCGTCGAACAGATATAGACTGATCTCCATCTCCTCCAGCAGCTTTTTCCAGAAGCTGTCACGGATGTGAATGGCGATGTATCCCAGCATTCTGTCATTTTCCTTCTGCACGAACTCCTTGACATACACTACTTTGTTCGCTCTTCCCCAATTGGAAGATTTCCCCTGAAGAATATCTTCCAGCTGTTTATAAGACAATGTGGGGCTATCCCAAGTATTTTTAATCATGAGCCTTTCATCGTTTTTGGCCGGCAATATTTCGATATATTCAATTTCCTGCGTTAAACGCATACTCAGGTTGTCCAGCACATCATACGATTTCAGAAGCAGTTGATTTCTGCTGTTAGAGGACAATTCGGGATAATGCTGAAATAAATACTGAATATTGGCATGCTCTGTAACCTGCCTTGCCCCTTCCTCGATATTCTGGAAGAAATAATCCGCATTCTCCTGCACAACCTGCAGCTGTGTGGCGTTCATTCTGGCCGCATTGGTCTGGATCGTGTTCGTGAACAGCAAGTAGAACAGGCCGCTGGTCAGGGCAAAGCACAACGTGCTAAGAATGAATGCAGTCGAGGCCATTTTATGCTTGATTTTAATAGACATGCCCCCCCTTTTCTGTTGAAAGCGCTATCTTGTTCTCAACAATTTCTGCATGAGGGCACGTCATTCCTGCTCATGAAGCCTAATCTATCCTTTCACGCCCGAGAATGTAATTCCCTGTATAAAGTAACGCTGCCCCAGCGCGAATATGATCAGAATCGGAATTAACGAACTGACAACCCCGGCCATAATGCCCGGATAGTGAATGTTGTATATATCGTCGCTCATTACCTTCAGCCCAAGCGGTATCGTGAACAGCTCCGGACTGCGCAGATAGAGCAGGGGCGCTTCGTAATTGTTCCAGGTAGACACGAACGTCAGAACGAGCAACGCAGACATAGCGGGCTTCGTCAGCGGCAAGATGACGTACCAATAGATACGGGCATGGCCCGCCCCATCTATTCTCGCCGCCTCGGACAACTCATCCGGGATGGACATGAAGAACTGTCGCAGCAGAAAGACGCCGAAGGTCGATCCGAAGAAGACGTGCAGCCACAACGCTGCATGGGTATCCAGAAGCTCCAGCTTGCGATAGATCATAAAGGTTGGAATCATCGTCACCTGGAACGGAATCATCATCGTCGACATTTTAATGAGAAACAGCACATTTCTGCCCGTGAATTTGATCTTGGCATACGCATAAGCGGACATCGAGCATGCGAAGTATGTGCCGATTAATACGATGACGGCTACCTTAATGGAATTGATATAAAATGTAAAGAACGAGACGCCTAATATGGCGTTCTTCCAAACGTAGAGATAACCGTCCAGCTCAATCGGATTCGGAATCCATTCGATCGGAAAGTTGAATACATCACCCGGACTCTTGAAGGAAGTCGATACCATCCATAGGAAAGGAAACAGCATCGTCACGCCTAACGCATAGGAAAGCGCGATTCCGATCCACTTGCCCCATCTCCACCTGATCATCAGTAATTCACCCACTTCTTCTGTCCTCGCCACTGGATGAGCGTGACGGCAAAAATGATGATAAACAATATCCATGCAATAGCGGAGGCGTACCCCATCTTGCTGTGCTCGAATGCCATTTTATAAATATAGTAGCCAATCACTGTGCTTGCCGTACCGGGACCTCCCGAGGTCAAAATTTGTATCTTCGACCACATGACGAATGTATCGATCATGGAAATAATGAAGATAAAGAAGGATACGGGAGAGATCAACGGTATCGTAATATGAATAAACTTGCGGACGCCCGTCGCGCCGTCAATTTCGGCCGCTTCGTATAAATGCGAAGGTATGCCCTGAAGCCCAGCCAAATAAAGCAGCATCTTATAACCCAGGCTCTGCCATGTCAGGATGACCAGAATGGCCGGCTTCACCCAATCGCTGCTCCCGAACCAGGACGGCGGCTGTTCGACGCCGAGACGAATCAGCAGCTGATTAATGACGCCTTCGGAAGGATGCAGCAGTTGGAACCAAATTAATGAAATCGCTACGAAGCTCGTAATATAAGGCAAGTAAAACAAGTTTCTAAGCAGATTTCTTCCGAAAAATTTCTCGTTTAAAAAAACGGCGAACATAAGCGATAGCAGCATCTGAACCGGGATAAACAGAAGAAAGAACAGATTATTTTTGATCGAATCGATAAACCATTTATCCTTGAATGCTTCAATGTAATTATCGAAGCCTACGAAGCTCACATCGGATAATTCACTGAACATATCCCAATCGGTAAAGCTCATTACCATGGAGAAGCCTACTCCAAAGGCAGTAAAAACGACAAACCCGAGGATGTTGGGCAGGATAAATAAATATCCTGCCACATTTTCTCTGGCGCGCTGTTTTAACGTTTTCATCGCTTCACGCCCCATTCAATTTCATTTTTCGCGCTCATAGATTTTCAATCCCGCAGCCTGGGCATCCTGCAATCCCTGTTCGATCGATTTCTCATCGGCAAGAATCAGGCTAAGCTCCTTCTTCAGCTCTTCCAACAGCATGGAGGAGTAAGGATACTGTCCACGGTATTTCGGGAACACGACGTTGGCGGATTTGTCCAGCGCCCGCTGGTACAGCTCTTTTCTATCCTTGCCTTGCACGACTTCGCCATCGTTGTTTTTATAGTACCGCCAGCTGTCCATCAGCAGCTCCTCGTCCGCCCCCTGCCATGCCGGCACCCGATGCGCCACCTTCGCGGACAGCTCCAATCCTTTGGTCGTATACCAGCGAAGGAATTTATAAGCCTCCACAGGATGCTCCGTCGTGCGGGTTACGGAATAGCTGGTCACGATTGTCGTAATCTGATTGGGAGGGCTGTTCTCATCCCACCGCGGCATCTTCAGCAGCAAGAAGGGATCCCTGTCATCGACCGCAGGATCGAGATGCCCTGCTTCCTTCCATACATCCAGGAACAGAATGCTGTTGGATGCACCGATCAATGTCGCGAACTTCTCACCGACGAAATCGAACAGTCCGACCACTTTATTGGCTTGCACATCCGCATCAGTCGGCATCGAGCCGTCTACGTACATAGCGTCATAGTAGTAATGAATAGACTTTCTTAGAATAGGACTGTCGAGATTGGGCGTGCCGTCTTCATTCACGATATCCCAGCCCCCGATGGAAGCGAGATCGGTCACAGCCAAGAATGAGCCTTGCCAGTGCATGCCTCCGCGAACTTGCGTGCGTCCGCCGCTATCCTTTACCGTCAAGTCCTTAATCATCTTGAAATAGTCCTCGTAGGTCCATGTATTGTCATCCGGAATCGGAACGCCGTTTTTCTCGAACATTTCCTTATTGACATAGACAGCTCCGGGCGACAGCACTTTGGCAATCCCGTATATATCGTCTCCTACCATCGTCGCTTTCCCGTAATCGCCGTACTCCTTCAGATAGTCAAGTCCTTCCTGCTCCATCAGATCGTTCAGCTTGTAGTAAAGCTTATCCGCCTTGTCGCTGAACGTCGTGCGTTCCATCATGGCCAGATCAATCTTCTCTCCGCCGGCAATGGCGACCCGAATTTTCTCTTGCGAGTCTTGTCCGCTCAGAACGACCATCTCCACATCGATATTGGGTTCAACCTTCTTCCACTCCCCGATAATTTCATCGAACTCTGTCTTATCGACAGCGGAAGTCGTATAAAGCTTCAGCGATACAGGTTTTTCCGTTTTGGGCAATCCATCGGCCGTATCGCTTCCCTTGCCGGATTGTCCGTTCTCTTCTTGTTGGCCTGCTGGAGGCTTTGACGGCTCGTTGTTCTTGTTATCGCCGTTCCCGGCACAGCCTGCAAGCAAGCCAAGCATAAGGACCAAGCATATCCATGTAAGTGCTTTCTTCTTTGCATTCATTTCGGCTTATCCCCCTTATTTGTTCTTGTCTCCATTGAACTACTTTTTGCGGTCGATTGACATGTGCGATTATTACTTTTGTGTTCAAATTATGACTATCTGCTCCCGGCCGGAAGAATGAGAACGATATATGGCTTCTACGACGCTTGCCACCGACTGGCCGTATTCGCCCGAGATGCCCAGCTCACCCCCAAATTGCACGGCATTCAGCATATCGTCCCATTGCGCCGCGAAAGCTTCCGGCAGGTCATCTGTGTCGATAGCCTCGTACCCGTCTGATTGTCCATCATACAACCATAGCTTATTGCTGCCTTGCAGCTTCAATTGACCTCCAGTCAGCAGCAACTCAGTCTCGTTCACGATACTCTGGCGATACCCGCACAGCGATACGGTTGCAGTCACGCCTTCTGTTGTTTCCAGGAACAGACTGGCGCTCCCTTCTACATCGCCTCGCTCGCCATATGCCGTCAAGCTCGCTTTCACGCTTGTCACCCGACTGTCCGTCAGCCACTGCAGCTTGTCGATGGAATGACTGCCGAGATTGACGACAATGCCGCCGCCCGACTTCGCGCGTTCAAGGAACCAGGCCGGACGACCGGGATGGAAGTAATTGCACCATCTCCGGTCATCCATCATAATGAGCTTTCCCAGCCGGCCGGAACGCAGAATTTCTCTGGCGCGAATCAAAGCGGGGAAATAGTGCTGCATATGCCCGACAGCCAGGATGATACCGTTTCTTGCCGCCGCTTCGTTCATTTCCCGGCACTCCTGCACGTTCATGGCCATCGGCTTCTCGACCAGCACATGACAGTCTTGCTCCGCGCACCAGATGACCGCTTCCTTATGGAGGAAGTGAGGCAGCGTGATAACGACTACATCCGGACGCTCCTGTAGAATCATTGCTTTATAATCGTGATAAGTTCTGATGCTGTATGCAGCGGCGCACTGCTCCAATCGCTGTTGCTCCAGATCGGCAACGGCCAGAAGCTCGGTCCTGCTGCTGTCTTGCATAGCTTTCAGGTGATTTTCCGATATGGCGCCTGCACCGACGATAACTGCTCGAATACGTTTCATCTCTATTCCCCGCTTTTCTGTAAATTCTGTGTCTTCGTGCCGCCCTTCCCGTTTCATTCGGAATTATGAATAAAATCCGCTGAGCAGCATATACAAAGGTACAACCAGCCGATTCCTTATCCCATCCCTCTCAATTTCATGTAAACGCTTCATTCGGTAGCGTATCAGAAGGAAATGGACAACAGAAGGCCGAATAATGACTTTTAATGTGCATTTATGACTCTAATGAAGATGGAAATGGGGGATCGTCTTGTGGATATCGTAAAAAATAAGCTCTACTTAAAAATACTCATGTACTTTCTCTCTCTACTGATCCCCATCATCGTCATCGGCTGCATCGTCTATCTGAATGTGGATCATATGGCCAAGCGCGACGTCACGCAGAAGCTCACGGCCAATTTAAAGTTCTCTTCCGGAACCATAGACATCTACCTGGGCATGGCGCATACGACGAACAACAACTTATTGCTCAGTGATGTTATCCAACAGCACTTGACCCCCTACCCCCAGCTGACCGACTCGGAACGGGTCAATCTCCAGCTCATCGTAAGGGCGATCGCCCAGAAGCGGAATGAGATCAGCTCCTTCATCGATTATATCTTCCTCTATGCGGATGCCGAACGCGTATTCTCCAGTGAAGGACTTGTCGAGTTCAATACGTTCTTCGATAAGTTCTACTCACTCGACGGTTACGACAAGCCTTACTGGGAAGAAAGGCTTCATTCAACGAGCTTCTTCCAGATCCTTGGTCCTACGCAAGCAAGCAGCAGCATTAAGCGCAAATCGAATGAAGTCATTCCGAGCATATCGACACAATACGTCAATGGAAACCGGGTAACGCTTGTCACGACACTCTCCGTTCCGGCCATCGCATCTACGCTTAAGAACAACGCACTCTACTCATCCACTGCCTACCTCATTACAGACGGCAACGGCCATCTTATTCTTAATACCAGCGCCTTGAAGCCGGAAGCGATAACCTCCATGCATGAAGGGTTATTCCATACCCAATCAAACCGTATTATGAAGATTGACGGCGTCGACGCTCTCGTTGTCAACATCCCGTCCGACGCCTTCGGTTGGAATTATATCTCTATCACGCCACTATCCGCATTCAGCGGAGAAGCGGCCAACATCTTGAGTCTCGTCATCTGGATTTGCATCAGCCTTATCTTGATCGGAATCATCTTCTCTTTCATCTTCAGCGTCAATCTGTACAATCCCATCCGCAACATTAAGAACATACTGCTGCGCAGCGAGCAAGACATGAATGCTGGCGGTACGTACGACAACCATGACGAATTGACGGCCATCGGCAGCATGATCCGTCAGCTTGTCCAGCACAACCGAGACGCTTCAATCAAGCTGAACGAATACTCCAGCGAGCTGCTCGACCAGTTTTTCACCAACATGATGAAAGGAAGCGTATGGACGCAGCAAGAGCCGCCAAGCCGGATATTGGATGAACTGAAATTTCAGGACGGCAACTATCTATGCTGCTGCTTCCTCTTTCACTACAAGGAGCGCTTCTACGAGGAGGTGCATGAATCTGACCGGATCATGATCGAGGACAAGATGAAAAATGTTATATGGGGACTGCTGCGACGCTACGTATCCTGTTATGTGCTGGAGGCTGAGCCCAATCTGTATGCAGGTATCGTCAATCTGAAGCAGCCGCAACAACGGGAGCTGTTCGATGAGGCGCTGGAGCAGATTAAGACGACATTTCAGTATGATTCGATATATTGCAGGATGACGGTCGGAATCGGCAAGTTGTACGACAAGCCGGGCGATATAGTGAAATCGTACAGCGACGCTATAACGGCTATTGTCCACGGCAAAAGATCAACTGGCGTAACGATGACGGACGCCGCAGATTTAGCAATCGAGCAAACGTATTATTATTCCTTCCTGGATGAGAACAAAATCGTGAACGGACTAAAAGCAGGCAATCTGGAGCTTCTGCGAGCCGAGGTGGAACGACTGCTGCAAGCGAATAAAAACATCGGCGTGTCCTATACGTATCTGGGAGCCCTGCTGACGGATCTGATGCACACAGGCGTTCGCTTCGTTCATGACCGCCAGCTCCCTCTCGCCCTCCTGCTCAGCGACCAGCAATATGCCGTGCTTGTCAGACCCAGCATGTCTCCCGGCGAGCTGCATGAGCGGACGGAGCAGTTGTTGGACTTCTATGGGAGAATCGCATTGGAGACTGCGGTAAAAGGCGGGAGCAAGTCGGGTTCCGTCGTGTCGGACATAACCCGATATATCGAACAGCATTATGCCGACAACATCTACTTGGAGACGATCGCCGATGAGATCGGCCTGTCACCCAAGTATGTCTCCCGCCTGTTCAAGGAAACGACAGGAACGAGCATTACCCAATATATCAGCCTCGTTCGCATATCCAAAGCCAAGGAGCTGCTGGCGCAGACGGATATGAAAGTAAGCGAAATATCGGAGCGTATCGGAATAACAAGTCGAACGACCTTCCTGCGACTGTTCAAGAAACACGAGAGTCTCTCTCCTCTTGACTATCGCCAGCTTCATACGCGAAAGCAAGGTTTATAGGCACAGGCGACTTTTTAGCGCATGGTGGAAATGTGAAACATTTCGTGGAATAAGGGATATTGGTGCGCTTAGCTCCTTTTTGACTCTATATATGTAGATAGTCCGGTGCTATCGTGGGAAGTGCAAGAAAATAGATGAACGCTGAGGAGGGTTATCACGATGCACCGGAAAAGAAGGACAGGATGGTTATGGTTATGCTGTATGGCCTTGCTGCTGGGGTTGCTGTCGGGCTGTAGCGGGAACAACAACAATACCGAGTCGGGAGGAACGGCCAGTCCCGCGCCAACGGCCAAAGGAGACAGCGGCAAGCAAGAAAAAGCCGGCTCTGACGACAAACCTCTGGAATTGACCTGGATGAGGTATGAGCATCCCTCGCAAGCTTTGCTGACGGATTCCGTCGCTGTACAAGAATTTCTGAAACGGCAGAATGTCAAGCTGAACGTGCAAGGTGTGCCCCAAAGCAATTACGATGATAAGAAAAAAACACTGATTGCAACCAATACGATGCCGGACATCTTGCTAGTAAAGCAAGACGATATACAGAACTTCGCGGATTCAGGCATCTTCCTGGACCTGACCCCTTACCTGGACGATATGCCCAACTTCAAGAAAGTGATTCAAGAGCAGCCCGATATTAACAAAAACAAAATCGACGGGAAGCTGTACGGATTTCCGCTTGCGGCTAAAAAATCCGGTTCGGGCGGACAGCTTCCGATGATGCGCATAGACGTGTTGAAGGAGCTGGGATTAAATCAGCCGACCACCTATGACGAGCTTTATCAGGTGCTGAAAAAAATGAAGGAAGCCTACCCCGATTCCTATCCGTTCACCGCTCGCGCCGCGAACGGCCTGACGGGCACAGAGAATCTGCTCAATCCGATTACCTTCGGATTTGGAAGCGGTTACACCACCTTCAACGGCTCCAAGGTCTACTATGAGCCCGAGACGGATAAATATCAATTCGGACCGGAATCTTCGGAATTCAAGCAAGCGGTAGAATGGCTCCATATGCTCTATAAAGAGAAGCTGCTGGACCCCGATTACTCGACGGCCACCTCTCAGATCTGGCAAGAGAAGCTGAGCTCCGGCAAGTCGTTCTACTTCCAGGACAATCATGGCTTCGCCGGCTCCTTCAACGTCACATTGAAGAAGGTGAATGCGGAGCATCAATTCGACATGCTGGATACATTGACTGCTCCGACCGGCGCCAAGCGGAATCTCATCTATCCGAAAGGTCATCTGTCGGAGTCCTATGTTCTGAATGCGAAGCTGAAAAACCCAGAAAAGGCCATTGCGTTCATGGACTGGTTATACTCCGAGGAAGGCTCCAGCCTGACCAGTCTCGGCATGGAAGGAAAAGACTATACGCTGACGAACGGCGAGTACAAGATGGCGGATGACGTATACAACAAGTATAAAGACGAGCAAAGTCCCTATTACTCGCTCGCCTCTGCGCTAGGCCTTGGCTACTTGGGCTTCGGGCTGTACGAGGACAATCGCATGGGCGTCACCTGGCAGACGGAGGAGTCCATCCGGTGGGACGACAAGGCGGCCAAGGCGGAGCAAGCGGGCGAGAATATCCGCTTCGTCAGCGATCCTCCGTTCACGATGGAGGAGCGGGAACGGTTGAAGCAGCTTCGCTCGCAGCTGGACGCGTATCTGACGCAGAACATGGATAAGTTCATTATGATCGAAGGCTCGATGAAGGATTGGGACGGCTTCGTCGCGGAACTGAAGAAGAAAGGCTCCGACGAGCTCGTCAGCATCTACAACGCGGCGCTGGATCGGGTACGATAGGCAATGGACGGGGGAAAGCACGTTCGCTTTCCCCCGGTTTGGAAAGAGAGGGCGATAGGCATGCAATCCGTGGTGGATATGAAGAAAAAACTCTATAAAAGCAAAGCGCTGTACATCATGATCTCCTTGCCCATTATCTACTTCCTGACCTTTCACTATGCCCCGATGGTGGGCAATCTGATGGCGTTCCAGGATTATTCGATCGTGAAGGGCTTTTTCAAGAGTCCCTGGGCAGGCTTCAAGTATTTCGGGCAATTTATCGGCGATCCGTACTTTTGGAAGGTGTTCCGCAATACGCTGCTTATCAATTTGTACTCGTTGCTGTTCTTTTTCCCTTCCTCCATCATCTTCGCCCTGTTGCTTAATGAGCTGCGCTTGCAGCTGTTTAAACGATTTATTCAGACGGTTACCTATGTGCCGCATTTTTTGTCAGTCGTCGTTGTTGCAGGCATGCTGGTGAACTTCCTGTCCATTGACGGGCTGATCAACAGCCTGATCAAGTGGATCGGAGGCGAAGCACAGACGTTCCTGTCCATGCCGCAATGGTTCCGCACCATCTTCATCAGCTCCGAGATATGGCAAGGCATGGGCTGGAATTCCATCATCTATCTGGCTGCGTTGACGTCGATCGACCCGCAGCTGTACGAAGCGGCCACGATGGACGGCGCAAGCCGCTGGCGAAAAATGCTGCATATAACGCTGCCCGGCATCTCGACTGTTGTGACAATCATGCTGCTGCTCACGCTGGGCCATATGCTGTCCGTCGGCTTCGAGAAGATTATTTTGCTATACAGCGGGCCTACCTATGAGACGGCGGACGTCATCCAGACATTTATCTACCGCAGGGGGCTCATTGACAGCGACTTCAGCTTTGCCGCAGCCGTCGGCATCTTCCAGTCCGTCATCGCATTCGCGCTTGTCGTCTCGGCGAACCAGTTCGCCAAAAAAATTAGCGGCACGAAGCTGTTCTAAGGAGGCCTTCCTATGCGCGGCCGAATATTCGATATTTGCAATATCTTATTCATGATCTTTCTTATACTGATCACACTCTACCCGCTCTATTACATGGGAATCGTCTCGATTAGCGCCGGGGATGCCGTCTCGCGCGGCGAGGTCTACTTCTTCCCCAAGGACATCACCTTGCAAGCTTACGATGTCATTCTGGCTGATCCCTCCATCTTGCGTTCTTACGCCAATACACTCATGTATACAACCGGAGGCGTCGCGATTAACTTGATCATGACCGCGTTATGCGCGTACCCGTTGTCGCGGGGGTATATGTACGGTCGCTCCTTGATCTCCCTGTTCGTCGTGCTGACGATGTTCTTCGACAGCGGTCTTATCCCCCGCTACATGGTCGTTCACTCGCTCGGCCTGGTGAACTCGGTATGGGCGATTCTGATCCCGACCGCTATTAATGTATTCAATATGATTCTGATGCGCACGTTCTTCCAGAACATCCCTGATTCGCTGCATGAGTCGGCCACTGTTGACGGAGCAGGCGAATTCCGCACCTTGATCCGAATCGTGCTGCCGCTATCCTTGCCCGTGATGGCCACGATGTTCCTGTTCTATGCCGTCGCCCATTGGAACAGCTTCTTCCCTGCACTCATCTATCTGAACGAGAAAGCCCTGTACCCGCTGCAGATTATTCTCCGCAATATCGTGATACAGGGCGATATGGCTGCACAGACGACGACGACAGGGGCGGAAGAACTGGCCGTGATGAGCTTGAATATTAAGTACGCGACCGTGTATGTGGCCATTCTTCCAATTATCTGCCTCTATCCGTTCGTGCAGAAATACTTCGTTCAAGGCGCGATGCTGGGTTCCGTTAAGGGATAAGGCTGCAAGGTATCCGGCTAATCGGCCTGCACAATGCCAATCTCGTCCACCCATAAGGTCTGATCAGGCTGCGAGGGATCGTCATGCGTGATGATCACCTTCAGCTTGTGATCGTGCTCCGCGGGAGCAGCGAATGTGATGCACAGCTTCCGCCATTCACTGTCGGAGAAGCCCCCCTCCGCCAGCAGCTCATTCGTTGCCGTATCCATCACTTGAATGCTTCCCTCGCTGCTGCCTTCCGCCTTCCCGTATGCGGACAATTGATAGATTGATCCGGGCAGATAACCGGTCCATTCGTATATCGCCTCTTGCTCCGCTCCGCTTGCAGCGCTCTCCAGCCTTAAGGATTGGCTTCCGGCTTGGGAGACGCTCGCATCCAGCTGAATAAGACCTGCTTCCGTCGTCTCGCCTCGCCGCCAATAACGCGGCCACGCTTCATCCCATCTATCTGCCGTCTCGAAGCCGCTGTTGGGCAGCTGAGAGCGATGAAGCGACGGGTAAGCGCGTACTTCATCGACATAGACGATGCCGTCCAGATGCTCGTTCTCGTGTGCGGCGAACGAGATGTACAGCTCCTTGCCAGCTGCTTCCGGCGTTCGGAATGTCAGTTGCTCACCGCTCCATTCCTCACTTCTGAAGTACCTTCCCTTCAGCACTTCTTGATCCGTCTCGTTCACGACCTCGATCCGTCCCATTGCTCTTCCGTCCGTCTTCCCGAAGAACGACAACTCGTAGGTTGTATTCGGTTCATAATGCTGCATGCGGTATTGCAGTCGATGAACTTCGGGACCGTTCTTCGGAATGGCAACCGACCAAGCCCCGCGATATGCCTCCGTACTGCTCCGGTAGATCGCATCACCTGTGCCGGCGCTTGAGGATGCTGTCCAATAGCCCGGCAAGGAGGATGAAGCGGGTGACGCGAATTCGAACCCGCCATTGACGACTTTATTCCGGCTCCACTTCGCTACGCCGGAGGCGATATAATTCGAGCATAAGCCCGTCTCGCATACAGCGTTGCCGATCTCCCATACGACAGGATCGAATTGGGCGAAGTCCATCCAATGGTGGAACTGTCTCGTTCTGATCTGATCTACCGTGTAGGCTGGCTGCCGCGAATTGTACCAGGACAGCACGGGGTCGACAAGACTCTGATTCCACATAATGTCGGTAAAGGTATGCGTTAATTTCACCATGTCTTCCGCGTCGAACACTTGATTATAGGCATATGCCTCTAGCGGACCGGTCAAGGTAAGCGCGGCATGAGACATATCCTCCTGGTTGGAAGTGTAGTAATGGCCGTCATCCCATACGCCCAGATTGTCCCAGTAATTCCACAGATACGCGTCCGTCCCGAGAGATGCGTTCAAGGGATGTTCGCGTAACGTCTCCTTGAACGTCCGATTCATGTCATTCGCTCTGCTCAAGTATAACGGGCGTTCAGCTGCATACTCGGCTGCATCTTCCGTCACATCGTACAAGAGATGAAGCATGACGGCGTAAGCCAGGTACTGATTATGCGGCAGACTGCGGGAAGGGAACCACTCTGTGCTGAACCCCGGCGGGAAAATATAGGTTCCCCGACCATTGTTCGCACCGTCTATTCCGCTAATCTGCTTCCAATACGGGTCCCACTTATGAACAAGATTGTCCACCACGAAGTCACGGTATGCATCCGCTCTGCTTAAGTATTGTTCATGCAGTGTCTCATCATCATAGATCGCCTTCACGAATCGCAGTACGGGCGCGATAATAATCCCCTCATGCACCATCTGCTCCCATAGCTGCCCGCCCATCGCATCATAGGCGTACAGCTTGTCGCCGCTCGATCCGCCGCTTAGGGCTATCTCCAGACGAATGTCATGGCCTTCAGCCGGCGTTGTGAAGCCTGCAGATATCCGTTCGAATTTCTCGTTGTTCTGGAACGATGCTGATGCGAGCTCTATTCCTGTCGTCAGGTCGCGTGCGCGTATTGTTCCTGTTGCCCCATCGCTTACCCGTCCGGTTATCGCGAATGCGTACGGAACATTCGGAACGTAGTTATGCAGTTGCTGCGTGATGACAGATTCGCTCACGCCGTCATGCAGCAGCTCCAGCACCCAATCGTTCGTATTCGTCGCACCACCCTCGTAATAGACTGATGTGTCGTTAGTCCGGTGCGCTTGCGCAACATCTGTATCAAGCAGCTGCCAACCGGCAGGCAGTGTTGCGACGACTTCATTAATGGCGATATCGTCATAATAGACGTCATTCCCGCTACTCTGCTCGCCTGTCGCGTGCAGTCTGAGCTCCAGCATCTTCTCATGGGGTGCTGTAAAGACAAGTGCACGCTTCTGCCATGAGGGCCCGCTTATATGCGCCGATGCCAGAATGGTCTGATCCGTCACATTGAAGATGTCGACATTGGCCGATTCGTCCGGTCTGGATGTCCGGCCTCTATATTGCAATACATACTTCGTGCCGGACTCCGTATTCAGCTGCTGGGATGCGCCATGTCCGATTGTGATAGCAAGCCCTTTATTCCCTGTATAGTAGGTGTTGAGCGCTTCCGTCACGTAGACATCGCTTGCATTCGCCCCCGATGTTCGCGACCAGCTTGCCGCCATTGTGGAATCCTGGCTGTCCGCGAACTGGAATCCGCCATTCTCGAGTAGAGCAGGCTTAATCAGGACCTTGCTCATACTGAAATCGTCATACAGAACCGTATGTCCGTTAAGCTGCCAATCCGTTTGAAGCAAGCGCAGCTTCAGCAGCTTTCCCTCCGCATTCGGAGCTGTGAATGTGAAGGTATAGGGTTTCCATTCCGCTGCGTAGAAGGTCGTTGTGGCCAGCATCACATTGTCGGTCGCATTATAGATTTGCACCTTTCCGCCCGCTGCCGTCCCCAGCACCTTGCTCCAGAATTGGACGGCATACGTCTCCCCGGGCTCGTAACCGATTGTCTGCTCGGCCACCTCCCATGAGGTGTTGTCCGTCGTGACAGCCAATGCGTAGTTGCCGGAGTGAGCATCAGCTCCGCTCCTGTACACGTTGTCCGTCACCGAATAGCTCCAGCGCGACCAATGCTCCGGCATAGTAGGGTCCGCACTGTCAACCGCTTCCATCCCTTCGTTCATAAGCAGCTGCGGCTGATAGGGCGTGACCGTCAACTCATCGACGATCGAGGTGAATCCCTGCAGCTGCCAGTTCGACTGATAGATGCGGATCTTCAGCTGCTTTCCGGCTTGCTCCGGCGCAGTGAACGTGAAGGAGAGCGCTTGCCAATCGGTCTGATTGAACAGAACGGATTTTATTTTGATATTATCCGTTGCATTATAAGCCTCCACTCGTCCTGCCCCCGCGGCCTGCAGTACCTTGCCATGGAAGGATACCGTATACTTCTCGGACGGCGTATAGGAGATCTCCTGCTCGGCAATCTCCCACGACGAAGCGTCTGTCGTAACCGCGAACGCATAGTCTCCGGCATATGCGTCCGAAGTCAGATAGACATTCTGGGACACAGAGTTGCTCCAGCGCGACCAATGCTCCGGCATCGTCGAATCTTGCGAGTCGACGTCCTCGAAGCCGCCATTCAACAGAAGAGGAAAGCCGCCCCCATCGGAATCGGATGTGCGAACCGGCTTCACGCTTAGCTGATCGAATCTCGCCTTATAGCCCGGCTGATCATAGTGCTCCAGGCTTAACCGTAATTGAACGGCACCAAGCTGCGGCGCCTGGAAGGTAAATACTTGACGCTCATAGCCGACATGATGTATACGAACGTATCCAAGCACTTTATTGCCGGCTTCATGATATATTTCGATCTTCGCTTGCGTTTTCTCCGTGTCTACGCCAGAGAAGCCTTCCACGACATAAGTCTCCCCAGGCACGTAATCGAGCTGCTGCACCAGCCGGTTCGTTTGTGCACCGTCGCTCTCCAATATGAAGCCCGCAGAACCATGGAATACGTCATCCGGCAAGACAGAGCGAGAGCCCGATAACGGGTTGCCTTCCTGCTGCCAGCCATCTGGTATGCCATTCAGATCAGAATCGACCTCGAACGATCCATTCATTAGTAATTCGGCCTCATCTCCTGCCAATGAGCCTTCGATAGCGAATTGTCCATTCTTTACTTGATTATGGGCATAGCGAATATCGGGCCAGCCCTTGTATCCGTCTCCATTGTGATCCCAAGCATTGAGCAGCATCCGGTCGAAGTGATCGGTCATCTTGTCCAGCCAGACCTTGTCGCCGGTTGCGTCATACATATTCATGTAGCTCTTCAAATAATACGATTCGCCCCATGCGAGCGCACCTCCATCCGGCGATTCCGACACCCCTCTGCCGAAGTTAATGGGTTGGTCATACTGCTGCAGCTCATCTACGCTAGTATCGGCCCCCCACACCAGCTGCGGCCAAATCAGGACGCACAGCAACACGCATAATATAGCCTTCTTCCTCATCATATCCCTCCTAGTAATGTAAGCGCATTCAAATGAAGGATACAGAAAGAATCGGTCAATATACATGCTTTTTTATGACTTTTGATGTCAACATATGATGTTTTAACGTAATCGGCCCTGCACGAATGCAGTTAGGGTGTTCAATTCTGCTTCCGGTATCCACTCGTCCAGTCTCGCGGCTGCCATCGGCAACAACCATTCCTCAATGCCAGATTGTGTAGCTCCCGACAGCTTTACATAATTGTTCAAATAAATCTCGGTCAGCCGTCTTCGCATTAGATTTAACTGCTTGCCTTCCTTCTCGGGCATCTCATCAGGAACAGTGCCGAACGTCAGCAGTAGCCACGTTCTGGCGACATCGCCGCAAGGATGGCCGGACATGCCGGACATCCAATCGATTACCCAAGACTTGCGGCCAGCAATCACATTGCCAGGATGGTAATCGCCGTGGCACAACTGCATCCCGTCCGGCAAGCGTTCGAGATGACCCCGCACAGCGTCCTTCTCCGCCCTGGTCAGCCGATTTGTTTTTGCAATTTGCTGTGCTAACGCCGCTTTCTGTTTTCTTTCCATCCTGTCGGCAGACATCTGATGCAGTTGAACATGAGTTTCCGCCAGCATATAAGCATACTGTTCGATATTCGGCGGATCGTTCACAATCTGCTGAAGAACGGTCGTACCATCGACTTTCTGGAAAACAATCCCGTAACGTTCACCGTTTTCAACTCTTTCATAAGGCTCGGGTGCCGCCGCTCCCAGTGCGTACACGTATTGACTATTCAAGTACTCTTCGTCGATGGCCTGCTTAGGGAACCCTATCTTATATAGCTTTAAGATTTTGCCTTTTCCTATATCGTAGATATCCGCCGTTCTACCTTCTCCTATTTTAAGCAGCTTACGTCACCTCGAATGGAATTTGTAATTAAAGCTCATACATATCGCAGCAGCTCATGTATTTCCTGAATCTCCGCCATTGGCGCAACGCCGTTGGCACATAACTTCTCCCGGTCGCTCCGATACGCAATAAAGTCGACGCCCGCATCCAACGCCGCTCTCCCGTCAACCCATGCATCGCCAACCGACACCCAATCTTCGGTATTTAAGTGGTTGAATTGCTTCAGGGCATAGATAACTCCCGATGGTGAAGGCTTCAGCTCGTTCATCATTTCTCTTCCAATAAGCAAGTCGAACAAATGGATAATACCATTATCCGTAAGCGCCTGCTTCGCTGCATCTATCGCATTATTCGTCACAACAACCATGCAATAATGCCCGTGAAGCTCGTTAAGAAGCTCCATCACTCCCGGCTCCAGCGGCGCATTATGCATCCCCTGTATTTCATACTTCGTTGCGATGCTCCACATCTCGGCCGACATATCCTCGGTTAGCTTCTGCGACGCTTGCCCTGCTTGTATCACGGTTGCCGTAGTATGCTTATGAAGATCAAGAGGCGATGGCAATACATCTTTCTTCAACAAATAGTCGTGAGTAGCCCGCTTCATGGATTCAAAATCAATGTCGGAGCGCAATAATGTATTATCCATATCAAAAATAATCCCTTTATATTTATTCATCCGATCCCCTATGTCACTTCAGATTAACAGCATGCCTTCAAGTCTCGCTTTCACCTCAGGCCACTCCGAATGTATAATGCT
>NZ_JAOQJC010000010.1 GCF_025567625.1 Paenibacillus sp. J5C2022
TATCTCAAGGCACCATTATTTCATGGCGGTCGTGGCGAAGGGGTTAACGCACCGGATTGTGGCTCCGGCATTCGTGGGTTCAAGTCCCATCGATCGCCCCATATAACGCTTAACAAATTGCGAGCCATTAGCTCAGTTGGTAGAGCACCTGACTTTTAATCAGGGTGTCGAAGGTTCGAGTCCTTCATGGCTCACCAGTTTCATATGCGGTCGTGGCGGAATTGGCAGACGCGCTAGATTCAGGTTCTAGTGTCAGCAATGACGTGGAGGTTCGAGTCCTCTCGACCGCACCATATGCGGAAGTGGCTCAGCGGTAGAGCATCGCCTTGCCAAGGCGAGGGTCGCGGGTTCGATTCCCGTCTTCCGCTCCATTATGCGCCCTTAGCTCAGCTGGATAGAGCGTTTGACTACGAATCAAAAGGTCAGGAGTTCGAATCTCTTAGGGCGTGCCATTCCTTTCGGGATGTAGCTCAGCTTGGTAGAGCACCTGGTTTGGGACCAGGGGGTCGCATGTTCAAATCGTGTCATCCCGATATCGAATAAGCTCTTTATCCAAATTGGATAGGGGGCTTTTTTTGTCATTTCAAATGCTATAATACATAAATAACGTACAGTTCCCTAAGGAGTGGTCAGATGTCTGTATCAAGCGGGCAGCGGAAGGTA
Source organism: Paenibacillus sp. J5C2022 (assembly GCF_025567625.1). Classification (GTDB taxonomy): domain Bacteria; phylum Bacillota; class Bacilli; order Paenibacillales; family Paenibacillaceae; genus Pristimantibacillus. Next base: position 664 of record NZ_JAOQJC010000010.1, read on the forward strand.
GCTGTAAGAATCGGCAACGGACAGAAAATTAGTAGTTAACTTGATCATTATGAATTAGGCAGCCGAATTCGAATGGACCGACTGCCTTCGCTGTACAATTAGGCGAATAAAGGATTCGGGATTATTCAACGGGTCAGAGAAGCAACGGACCGTTATCGGTTTCCGTATAGACGGATATGAGCACGGTTGCCGTATCATGCCCTATGTTTTTTACCAAATGTGGCGTGCAAGCGTTCCAGCTGAAGGAATCGCCCTCTCCGAATTCGGCCGTATCTTCCCCTTGCTCCGCGTAGATTCTTCCTGTGATCACGATGTGAACTTCTTCGCCTTCATGAGCATGAGGCCCATCGCCCGTCGAAGCTCCGGGAGGAAGTTCTACAAGCATCATCCTCATATTCTTCGTGGAGCTCAGATGCTCCACTTTCAACTTCTCGGAACCGCTTGTCGTTATCTTCCGTTCATTGTGCCGGACGATATTCATTCGGTCCTCTTTCTTCAATAGTAAATAAGCCAGCGGCACCTTTAATGCTTGAGCTATATTTTCCAGAGTCGATATGGAGGGAGAGGTCTTATTGTTCTCCACCTGACTCATAAAGCCTTGAGACAAACCGGTTTCCTCGCATATTTGAGCGATTGTAATGTTCTTTCGTTTCCGAATGGCCCGGATAGCGGAGCCGATATCCATATGATTGCACCTCTTGAATATTTGTCATATAAAACATAATTACATATTAACAATTTTTCAGTTGACAAGCTATGTATTTTATATTAAATTACTCATATAAATTATATTTTATTATAACTAATATATAAATCCAATCAGTCAAGGAGTGAGAAGAATTATGATGCCTTCCTATTTTTTCGCGCACGGCGCACCGTCGATCGTGCTTGAAGATAATGAATATACGCAAATGCTGAAAATATTCAAGGATCAAACGCCCCGACCGAAAGCGATCGTCCTCTTCTCTGCACATTGGGAGGAATCGGTGCAGGTCATCGGTGCCGCAGAAACGTACGGAACGATCTATGACTTTGGCGGGTTTCAGGACGAGCTTTACGAAATGACTTATCCCGCCAATAGCGATCGTCCCCTCAGTGAGCAGATTCAATCTCTGTTGTTGAAGCACGGCATTCCAAGCGAGCTTGATGATAAGAGAGGACTCGATCATGGGGCGTGGGCGATACTGAAGCTATTGTACCCGGATGCGGATATCCCGATTGTAGCTTTATCCGTGAACCGGTTTTTGACAAACGAACAACAGTACCAAATCGGCAAAGCATTAGGAAAGCTCAGGGAGCATGATGTCCTTATTATCGGGAGCGGAGGGACCGTTCACAACTTGAGAGCATTGAATTGGCGCTCGCAAGGAGTTGACGAGTGGGCGGAGCAGTTCGACAATTGGCTTCAGAGCAAGCTGGAATCCTGGGATACAGAAGCGCTGTTCCATTATCATGAACAGGCTCCGCACGCCCGCGAGGCCGTCCCGACAAGCGAGCACTTTATTCCGCTACTGCTTGCGATGGGAAGCGGCGACGCCAATCGTCAGGCGAAGCTGCTTCACCGCAGCTATCAATTCGGCAACCTGAGCCTAAGCTGCTGGCAATTTCAATAATATTGATGAAGTCCTGCATAGCGGGTTTGTATTTTCAACAAAATAAAGAACAAAGGTGACTAATCGGAATCATACATTGTGATCAATAAAGGAGATTCGCTGCCATGCCTGCTGTAAAAAACTTTGATCCTGAAGCCATATCGCTTCTGAAAGATAAAATCAAACTCATTAAGACAGATAAAGGAGCCATCTATCTGGTCGGACCCATCCAGCTTCCGGTTAATTTGTTCGGGGAGACGGCCCAGTTTCAATGGTATTGCTGGCTGAATTGCAACGAAGTGACGGAGGATTTCGAGCGCATTGTCGCCAAATTATCTTCTGCTAATCTGGCCGAATATCAACAATCCAGCGTACTTGTCCATGGCGACTTTCATGATGCCGATCAAGCGTTGATCCGATTTCATTCTATTTGTCACACCGGAGATATTTTCGGAAGCAAAAGATGCGATTGCGGCTATCAGCTCAAGCAGTCGATGAAGCACATTGCCGATCAGGGAAGCGGAGCACTATTTTATTTGGCCAATCATGAGGGGAGAGGCATCGGGCTTTTCAGCAAAGCACTTGCCTATATATTGCAGGAGAACGGATACGATACAGTGGATGCCAATCTGCAGCTGGGATTCGCAGATGACGCACGCGATTACAGCGATGCGATCCAGGTGTTGAAGGCGTTGCGGACTAAGCCGGTTACCTTAATGACGAACAATCCGAAAAAGTTGGATGCGCTTAGAGAAGCAGGCCTGGATGTGGAGGATCGCGTGCAGCTGTGGGGGGATGTATCTCCGTACAACGAGAAATATTTGAAGACGAAAATCGAACGGTCCGGGCACTTGAATGAAGACGAGGGCTGCTGCCATAACGACTGACAGGAAAGCTTCGCGTAGCTTAACGGCTCCGCGAAGCTTTCTTGCTTGCGCTGTCATCCCTCCGCCTCCTCCGTGAAATGGACACTCCTGCGATATTCACTGGGCGACTGTCCGGTCCACTTCTTGAACATCCGGTTGAACGACGAAGCGTTATGATAGCCGACCTGCTTGCCAATATCGGCAATACCGCCCTCCGTTTGGGCCAGCAGTTGCTGTGCGTTGCGCAATCTCGTCCTGTTCAGATGCTCGGTGAAGTTTTCGCCGGTCTTCTCTTTAATGTAAGCGGACAGATAAGCGCTGGACATGTTCAGCTTGCCGGACAGGTAGTCCAGCGACAATTCTTCCCGATATTCCTCGTCCACGATTTGAAGCACTCGGTTAATGACGGGATCGCCGATTTGTTCCGCTCTCTCTTGCATCAGTCCCCCCGCATGCCAGAACAAGCGGCGAAATCCGTCCTTGTATTCTGCAAGCGTACAGCATTCTCCCAATTGGCGCAGCGAAGATTTCAGCTGCCAGTCGGTCTGTGCTGCTACCCCGCTGCGCTCCAGACTGTGCAGCAACTTGGCCGTCCACTCCTCCACAGCTTTCCGGAATTGCTCGGCGGTAGCCTGCTTCTCGTGAAGCTCGTCGAGTCGCCTCTCGACGATAGACAACATGTTCTCCGGCTGGCCAGATTGAATGGCCGCATGGAGCTCTTGCTGCTGCATATTATTGAAGAAGATTGTAGCAGGGACGCTGCCTCCGGAATCGGCGAATATCTGCATCTCTTCCAATAGCAGCGACCTGCGGCTCATTCCGATAACCTGATCGTACGCATAATTGAATTGGGAAGAGTGCTCGAAGTGCGAGCTGACTGCAGCAGTCACCAGATAGTATTCATGATCCCGGTCGACAATAGACTTCAGCTTGCGAAGCATGTTCAGAATACCTTCACGTTGCCGTCCCTTGATAACGGACAGAATCTGGTCCTTCTCCATCTGGAACGTGTGGGAATCCGGGAATGTCCCTGTGCAAATAAATCCAATATGCTCGCGCAAGGCGTACAAAGCTTTCTCGACAGGAATCTGGCTGGCAGCCAGTCCCGCTGGACGAAGCCGAAGCGTATACAGCACGATATGATACGACTCGTCCATCGCCAGGAACTCGTTCCATTCTTGAATATCGTGGTTGATGCTTTTCAGCTTATTCATATAGCCATAGCTCGTCAGAATGGATGAATGCCGTGCGATTTCCTCCTGAATAGACGCTTTCTCCCGAACCAGCTCGCGCATGTTGGCATGAATGAGATTGAATTCCTTGATGCCGCTGTTCAGTTGATCCGCATTGGGATGCATAAGCTCCGAGAGCATGCGCTTCACCGGACGATGAATCCGATTGCTGAACACGTAGGAGGCGAATAGCGCGATTACGATGGACATAGCGGCGATTAAAAGCAAGCCCAGCGACAGCTTCTGCGCTTGAGACGCAATGCTGTTCTGAGGTACGGAGGAGATGTACCTTCTTCCTTCGCTATCGGTCTGCCAGAAGTAATAGCTGTCGCCCGCGTGCAGGTAACCGGAATCGCCATCCATCGTCGGCAATTCTTGTACCTCCTGCCCGCCCGTTGCCAGCAGCGTCTTGCCTTCCCGATCGCGGATTAACAGCGCGCGCGATTCATCGCTCGTGAAGAATGCGCCAAGCACTTGCTGAATGTCAATAAGAGCGATCACCCGGTAATCGGCAGATAGGACTTCGAATGCATAAGGCAGCAGCAGCTTGTCTTCCCGCAGCTCGTCCGATCTGTGGAATGAAGCGGCAGGAAGCAGACGGAATGTCTGGCGGGTCGGTTCTTTCCAGAAGGATAACGGATAGTCGCTGCTTGCATAAGCCCGTCCGAACATATCTTCTTCGCTGCTGCTGCCTGCCTGATCGAGTGTGACGGAGGCGCTTCCGTACTGTATGATAAGCGCTTGCAGATACAAGTACGGATTGAAACTCTCTCGTCTGATGGAGGCGACAGTATCCTTGGCCAGCCAATAATCCGGTTGCTCCTGCGGCGCTCTGCGCAATTGACCTGCGAATTCGGATACCGCCTTATCGTTGTACAAGCTGTGCAGCATCATTTGCACTCTGGAGAAGTAGTAATCGAATTTGTCCGTCGACTCGGCTAGCAGCTGTTGATTCGATGCGATAACCCTTTTCTGGACGTTGGAAATAATAAAAGCAAATGAAAAAATATGAAATAAAGTAAACAGCACGATGATGGACAAAAAGCTAAGGAAAATCTTCATGAATAAGCTCTGGTCCGTTGACTTCCTCTCCATTCCGTCCAACTCCCTCCATTCCGTCGCGCCGTTCATGCACGCTTCCAATAGCATTTATGTTACAGCAACAAGGCTGTGAGCGAAAGATGACATTGTTTTAGATGCTTTGCACATTTTACGATTTCGGTTTAACAAAGCCTATGGAGACTGGCATATGACACGATTCATAAGCAAAGGCAAGATTCTAAAATATCGGTGATAGTCGCGGATGGATGGCTGCCGGTATGATGGGCGTGAAGGGGGTGAGAAGCTGGAACAAATCCGGGGAGCAAGGATAGACAGAGAGCAAGCGCTAACGAGGGGAAGGGCCGGCGTATGGCGCGTAAGGCTGCTTCGCATGAGGAGAAACTATGATTTATACTTGTTGTTCTTGCCCGTCATCGTTTATTATGTGTTGTTCCATTACGTACCGATGTACGGAGTGCAGATTGCATTCAAGGAGTTCATTGCCACGAAAGGAATTTGGGGCAGCCCGTGGGTGGGGTTCGAGCATTTCGAGCGTTTCTTCGACAGCTATTACTTCTGGAGGCTGATCTGGAATACGCTTGGCATCGGATTATATGAACTGGTCGCTGGCTTTCCTCTTCCGATCTTGCTCGCGTTGCTCATACACGAGCTGCGTTCCGAGCGTTATCGGAGGTTCGTGCAGACGGTGACTTATGCGCCGCACTTTCTCTCCACTGTTGTCGTCGCGGGCATAATCATGATGTTCCTGTCCAAGGAGACCGGCTTGTTGAATCGGCTTATGGAGTGGGCGGGCGGAGAGAAGATCGGATTCCTGACGGAGCCGGCCTGGTTCAAGACCATCTTCGTCGGATCGGGCATATGGCAGAGCATGGGCTGGAACTCGATCATCTTCCTGGCGGCACTGTCAGGCATTGACCCCCAGTTGCATGAAGCGGCCAAAATCGACGGGGCGAGCAGATTGCGGCGCATATGGCATATCAACCTGCCGGGCATTATGCCTACCATTGTCATCCTGTTGATCTTGAATGTCGGTTCGGTGCTGGGCGTCGGGTTCGAGAAGATCTATCTTCTTCAGAACAGTCTCAATATGTCGGCATCCGATGTCATCTCGACCAGCGTCTATCGCAGCGGCATTCAAGGCGCCGAATACAGCTATTCCGCAGCGGTCGGGCTGTTCAATGCGGTAGTCAATTTCGTTCTGCTGGTTGCCGTCAACGTTATTGCGCGCAGATTGAACGAGACAAGCTTATGGTAAGAAGGAGTGTTGCGGATGATGGAAAATCGGCAGGATGTCTGGACGGAGCGAATCATTGCGATCATACTGGGCGTTGTGTCGCTCATCGTTCTCTATCCCCTGTGGTATGTCTTTATTGCTTCCATCAGCAGTCCGGAGAAGGTGCTCGTTGGCGAGGTATGGCTATGGCCGTCCGACCTTCAGTTCGTCGGCTACGAGAGACTGCTGCAGAATGGTGAGGTCATCCGGGGATATGCCAACACCATCATGTATACTGTCGGAGGTACCGCATTGAATCTGGCTCTGACCATCGCAGCAGCGTACCCGCTATCCCGCAAGGACTTCGATGGTCGTGGGTTGTTCACGGGCATCATTGTATTTACAATGTTTTTCGGAGGAGGACTTATTCCCACTTATCTGCTGGTGAAAGACTTGAACCTGCTCAATACGTTCTGGGCGCTCATTCTGCCTTCGGCCATATCGGTATGGAATGTCATTATTATGCGGACGTTCTTCCAGACCGGCATACCTTATGAACTGCAGGAAGCTGCATTCATTGACGGCTGCTCCAATATGCAGGCGCTCATACGCATTATATTGCCAATCTCGGGCCCGGTTATTGCGGTCATGCTGCTATTCTACGGGGTGAGCCATTGGAATGCCTACTTCAGCGCGCTCATGTATTTGACGAATCGGGACTTGTACCCGCTGCAGCTGATCCTTCGGGAAATTCTGATTCAAGGCCAGATGCAGGATATGGTGGGAATCGGAGACGATACGAACATGAAGAGCATGATGGACAGCGAGGCGATCAAGTTCGCCGCGGTCATCGTCGCTAATCTGCCAATGTTGATTCTTTATCCGTTCTTGCAGAAGTACTTTGTCAGAGGCGTCATGATTGGAGCCATTAAAGGTTAATTCGGTTACAATATTAATGGGATGTACGAAAGGGAGATCGGGCGAACATGGTGAAAAACAAACGAATGGCGCTTGCGCTGGCGGCGGCAGTAACGGCAGCTTCCATTACAGGCTGCAGCGGCAGCAACAGCAACTCTACTCCGGCGGTGAATAATCAGGCCGCAAAGCAAGAGACGGCGGCTTCGAATCTGAATGAGACGGGATTTCCGATCGTAAAGGAGCCCATTACGCTTCGCTTCTTCACGGGCAAGTCGCCTACGAACGGCAACAAATTCGAGGATACGCTGGTCTGGAGCGAATATGCCGACATGTCGAATGTGAACGTTCAGTTCGAGCTTATTCCGTTCGAAAATTTGACGAATCAGCGCAATCTGGTGCTGGCAAGCGGCGAGTATCCGGACGCCTTCTATTCCGCCAGGGTATCCTCCAACGAGCTGTACAAGTATGGCAAGCAAGGGGTATTCGTGCCGCTTAACGACATGCTGGAGCAGTACGCGCCGAACATTAGCGCGCTATTGGAAAAGTACCCGGACATTAAACGAGGCTTGACGATGCCGGACGGCAATATTTACTCGCTTCCGACCATCTACGATCCGGAATTCCTGTCCATGCTGATCGGGATGCCGTTCTGGGTGAAGCAGGAATGGCTGGAGCAGCTGAATATGGAGGAGCCGGCCACAGTCGACGAGCTCTATGCATACCTTAAAGCGGTGAAGAACACCGATCTGAACAATAACGGGAAGCAAGATGAAGTTCCGCTTAGCGCATGGAATCTGAATGAAATTATTGATATGTTGAAAGGCTCTTGGGGGCTGGGTACAAGAGGGCTCGGGCACAAGATGGTGGACGTGGACCCCAAGACGAACGAACTGAGATTCACAAAGACGACGAACGAGTACAAGGAGCTCTTGCAATATATGAACAAGCTGTATGCCGAAGGCCTGATCGATCAGGAAATATTCACGATCAAGCAAACCTCGCTTAACGCGAAGGGACAAGCGGGCTTGCTGGGTTCGGTCATCTCGCCTAACCCTGCGGCGGTCATGGGACAGAAGGGATACATCGGTCTCGGTTCTCTGGAGGGGCCGCATGGGGACAAGCTGTTCTCTCACGTGAAGGTACCGCTGGTGTGGGTCGGCGCATTCGCGATTACAAGCGCCAATAAGCATCCTGAGGCTACGCTTCGCTGGATTGACTACTTCTACGGCGAGGAAGGCAGCAAGTTCTACTTCCTTGGCAAGAAGGATATGACATATACCGAGAGTGCCGACGGTACGATTCAGTATGTGGACGAGATCATCAACAATCCGCAAGGCTTGACGCAAGATCAGGCTTCGGTCAAGTACTTCACCTGGATGGGGGGCAGTTATCCGTCCTTCGCTACGCAGCATAATTTCATGGGTTCCGAGGCGCTGCCGGAAGCGCTTGAGGCGGCGGATAAGGTGAAGGATGTGGCGGTCCAGGAGATCTGGTCCAACTTCAGCTATACGGAAGAGGAGTCAACTTTCATGTCGTCGACAGGCAAGGATATGTCGGATTTTATTACCGAAGCGGAAGCCAAGTTCATTAACGGCTCGTTGTCGTTCGACGAATGGGACAATTACGTGAAGACGCTGGACAAGATGGGCAAGGATCAATACATGCAAATTTATCAAGCCGCATACGATCGTTATAAAGCAAGCTGATGCGGGAGCCGATCGGAGCTTCGCCTATAGGCGAAGCTCCGATCGGCTTTTTGCATAGCAAGCAGCGAGGCAAAGCTCACTTTGTGGACGATGCGGTATGCGCCATTACTGCGATAACACGCCTTGAACTAGCTGTAAAATGTCGCTGGGGTCCTTCAGCTTGAACTTGGCGTCGATTCGGTCGGGAGCGGAAGCGCCCCATGTCGCCAATGCAAAGTCGACTCCGGCCGAAGAAGCGCACATGTGATCATAAATCGTGTCGCCGATATAGATGCAACGGCTCTTGTCGATAGCGGATAGCTCCAGAAATTCAAGCATCGGCTCCGGATTCGGCTTATGCAGCAGCGTGTCGTCGGCGCATACGGAGATGGGCAAATAAGGCATTAAGCCGAAAGGCGCGAACTCGTCCTTTAATTCCCGTCTCGTCTTGGAAGTGACAACGCCTGTTGCAATGCCCATGTCATGCAGTGTTTTCACCACCACATCAATACCCGGATATAGATGAATATCATTGGCGTATTGGCCTAGATAGTCACTCCACCTCTTATTGACTGCGGCTATATTCTCAATGCCCAGCTGTTGCAGGGCCGTATCGCCCGGTATGCCCATGAACGGGAGCAGATCGTTGTAGGAATATGAAGAGCCCGTTACTTCGTAAAGAGCTTGCCTCATAGATTCAATCATCGCCTTCTCCGTATTGATCATGGTGCCGTCGATATCAAATATGATGCATGTGTACAAGAGAATCCCTCCGTTTCTTCGCCATAAGCAATAACAACATCATGCCCGACATAACCCCGAACAGCAGCCAGAATGCGGTCTGCACCGAGAAGCCGTCCATCGTCATGCCGACTGCGAGAGGCAGCAGGCTTCCTCCCAGACCGCTGCATGCGAACAGGATGCTGGTCGTCTGCTCCGTCATTCCCGGCAGTGCCTTGTTCACGAAGATCAGCGCTATCGAGAAAATGCCGGACATAAACAATCCCAATAGAAAGCTTAGCGCAAAGCCGGCCCATGCTTCCGTAGTAATCGGCAACAGGAGCAACACAAGCAAGCTTCCCGCCGTAGAGAAGGCCAAGTACCGGTAATAGGTGAACTTCTCGGCGAGAATGCCGCAGAAGATGCGCCCGATGACCATGCCGACCCAATAGAAGGTTACGACCGATGCGGCGAGCGAGCTGGCAATGCCCCACTTCTCCATAAAGAGAGAAGGGAAGAAGTGCACGACGGAAACCTCGCTTCCTCCATAGCCGAGAAAAAACAATGTACATAGGACCAGGAAAGGGAAGGCTTGCTTGCTGAACGCCGGACGTGCGGCGCGGACCTCGTCCCTCCGTTCCCGAAGCGACAACAGGTCATCCAGCTCTCCGAATGAGAGGCGCATCCATAAAGCAGCCGTCAGCAAGCAGCCTATGCCCAGCAGAAGAAAGGAGTAAGTCCACCATCCGCGAATAATAAGAAAGCTTGCAATGAAGGGCATTGATAACGCGCCGATGCCGAACGTTACCTCGAGCTTGCTCATCGCAATGGCTACCTTGCGCTTGACAGACAGCAGAATAATCGTGCCGATGCTTGCCTCCACAAGCCCCGCGCCGTATCCGGCGACCCCGGTTATTGCGATTACGACAGGCCAAGGCGGGAGCAGCGTCACGAACAACTCCGGGCTAATGAGCAGAAGGCCGAGCGTAACGCTGGTCTTCCGGCTTAGCTTGCGAGAGACAAGAGGCATGCTGAGCACGCCGACCAGCACACCGATGAATTGAACGAAGACGAGCGTGCCGCCGTCCCCGTAGCTGATAGAATACTTCGTCAGCAGCTCAGGCAGCAGGGCGCCGATGATGACCAGCGCCACTCCTGTCATGATGTAAGAAAGACAGCTCATTCCGATCAAGCGGTTAATCAATGCGATCTTGCTCCCCTGCAATCATAATGTCAATCTCGTTAGCGTGAAGGTGCTCCCTCAGTTGTTTATCCGGCTCTTGATTCGTCACGATAATGTCGATGTCGCTCAGATCGGCTACTTTGTGGAACAGCTTCTTCCCGAACTTGGAATGATCAGTGACCAGAATGACCTGCTCCGCCATGCGTATGACGTGACGAATCAGGTAGCATTCGTCCTCGAAGGATGTGGACAGGCCGTCTGAAGCGATGCCGCATGCGCCGAGGAAGGCCTTCTCAATCCGATAATCGTCAAGCATCTCGATTGCCCGCGGACCGTACACGAACCGATGCTCATTGCTCATAATGCCGCCGAGCATATGAATGTGAACGCCATCCTTCCGGGTTAGCGCTTCGGCGGTGTGCAGTGAATTCGTGACCACGCAGTTGTTCTTGCTCGTCATATGCTCGATCGTATGGCGAACGGTAGTCGATGCATCCACATATAGATAATCGCTATCATGGATGAGAGTTGCCGCCAGCCGGCCGATAGAATCCTTCAGCGGTGTATCCAGCTCCATGCGCTGCTCGTAGCCCGGAATGACCTTGGATACGGGAGGCAGAATGGCGCCGCCTCTGGTTCGGACGATGACACCTTGCTGCTCCAGCTTAATGATGTCGCGTCTCGCGGTATCCCGGGAAATGCCGAGCAATCCGCAAATTTCATCGACTTCGATGCGCTGCTTTTCCTGCAGGTATTGCAAGATTAATGTCAGTCGTTCCTCTTGAAACATGTGAATGTAAGTCCCTCCTTGCTGCAAGATGAATTGAGATGGCTTGTTAATACTTAAGTTAATTTAAGTAAATGTAAGTGATAATAATGATTATACGGATTTGGCTTGAAAAATCAAGGGAGAAACGTAGAAAGGGGAAGGCCTCCATTTCGGTGGATATCGGGGAGTGTGCGGGGATGAGCCGTGGACAGCATGGAGAGTATGGAGAGTATGGAGAGCATGGAGAGTATGGAGAGCACTAACTGGATTTTATGTCATTAGTGAGGACATATCGCCTTAATCACACATTGCAAATGGAATAAGTACAGTTGAATTAAGGTGGATTGCGCAAAAGCCCGATAATCGACCAAAAGAGTTGCATGAAATCCAGTTCTTTGTGTGAAGCAGGAATATTTCAAAGAAAATAAACACATGAAATCCAGTTAGATAAGTGGATAGGAGATAGGTGGATGAGTGATGAGTGGCCGGAGAATGGATAATACAATGCAAGCAAGCTATAAAGCTATAAAGCTATAAAGCTATAAATCTATAAAGCTATAAATCTATAAAGCTATGTTACATAGCATAAATGACTGTGACGTATGCGGGAAAGGATTCTGTGGAAAGACTCCAATTTCATTAAGGGGAAGTGCGAGTGACAAATGAAAAAGGACTATCCCTCGACCCGCAGTACGCGGTGAACTGCAAGGGAACAGCCCAGTTCATTATAACTTTGCTACTTCTTCTTCGACACCGGGATCCAGATCTCGCTTCTGAACGTTGGAGAGGAGACGTCCTTGCTCTCGTTCCATAACAGCTCGGGGCCTTCAGCCTGTTCATAGCCGGTCGTCGGGAACCACTCGGAGTAGATTCGCCCCCATACCTGCTGCAAGGTGTCCGGGAAAGGTCCGACGGCTTCGAATACGGCCCAAGTCAGGGCGGAAACGTCCAGCTGCGTCAGATGAGACGGACAGTCTTGCGTTGTGGCTGCTCCAATGTAATGGTCCAGCGAGCCTTGCTCCGCCATTCTTCCTTCCGAGAAGTTCACGGAAGCGCTGATCAAGCCTACAGGCTCTACATCGGAAAGCTGCTTAAGCTCCGTGATGGCGTTTGCATCCAGACTCTTCCACATCTCTGCGATGGCGGGGTTCACCCCGTGGAATTGGATCGGCACCCTTCTCTTGATGCCGACGATTCGGAATGCTTCTTTGTCCACAATTCGGTAATTCATGGCATTGCCTCCCTTAACGGTTAGTTGAAAGGAGATGCGCGGATAAGACTTGAGCGGCGTACCGCCTTGTCTGGCTTCTGTCGGAGTTACCCCATGCATGGCATGGAATGCCCGGGTGAAGGCATCCGGCGAGTTATAGCCATACTTGAGAGCGAGATCGATGACCTTCACATTGCCGTTCATCAGCTCCAGCGCGGCAAGCGTAAGCCTTCTCCGCCGAATGTATTCCGACAAGGTGACGCCGGCCAGAAAGGAAAACATTCTGCTGAAGTGGTATTCCGAGCATTGCGCCAGCCTTGATAGCTGGGCGAAGTCAATGTCGCCCTCCAGCCGGTTCTCCAAATATTCCAGTGCGTTGTTCAACTTATCCAGCATTTCGTTATCGCTCCTCCTTTCATCATTAGCGTATCAAGTATGGGGACCGGGTTCCCGACATTATCCGCACCGTATTGCAGGCGTTGCAGGTATTGCGGGCGGATATCGGTTGATTTAAAGGCAGCTGGGCTCCTATTGTTGGTAACTGCAACGGTAACAGACACGAGAGAAGCTGCTCGATAACGATCGGCGTAACGAACGCGAGAGAAGCTATTTCGATGGAAAATGGGCAGTTGAAATTGTAACGGACGTGGGTGACGTTATTTGACTAATAAGTCTGAGATAAGGGGGCATATCGGCCCAATAAGGTCCATGGCGACCATTAAAACGAAAAGGTAGCTCGAATAGCTTAATTAGCGGTAATGGCGACCGTTAGAATTGATCACAGCTCCGCCCCGGCTTCATTCCCGTCGGCGAACACTTCTTTGGCAACGGCCAGAAAGGCTTTGGCTGCGGGGGAAGCGTCTGAAGCCGAAGGGCAGGCCAATGCCACCTCACGCCAGGTGGTATTATCCAGGCGGCCCAGCTTCAAGTTCGTCTGCGTCTGCAAGAACAACTCGGGGCCAATGGTGACGCCAAGCCCTTCCCGCACCATATTGGCAATCGTATTGCAGTCGTGGACTTCGAAGCGGACAGCCGGTTCCATATGGGCTTGTCTGAACAGCTCCTCGACATGCACCCGATACATGCCGGTCGGCATGATGAAGGGTTCATCTCGCAATTGCTGTATGCGAATCATGCGCTGGCTATGAAATTTATGCTCGGGAGGAAAAGCGACCACCATCTTGTCCTTGATAAGAGGAACAAGCTCGAATGACGGCTTGGCCGCACCCGGCACGACAAAGCCGATGTCAATGATGCCGGTATGGAGCCATTCGCTAATTTCCTCATAGGTGCCTTCATAAAATCTGAATTCGATTTTCGGATAACGCTTCTGATAAGTGGACAGAATTTTCGGCAGCAGGCAGGCCGAAGCGCTAGCGAATGTGCCGATGCGAATCGTCCCGATCTCAAGGCTGGAAGCCAGAGCGATCTCTTGCCGGATATTCTCCATCCGGTTCAGCACTTCTCTCATATGGACAATCGTCTTCCGCCCCACGTCCGTCAGTGCGACGCCCCTCCTGCGATCACGATGGAACAAGGTGACACCCCATTCCGCTTCCAGGCCGGCGATGGCGTGGCTGACGGCGGATTGCGTCATATTGAGCTGCTCGGCCGCCTTCGTGAAGCTGCCCAGCTCATCGACTTTCGCGACAATCTCGAATCGCACGATGCTCATGAATGATTACTCATCCCCTCTAACATGTGAATCAATTTCATTAATGGTATTACAAAGCTTGTACGGAAGGCAACTGCTGTCCCGATCAATCTGCTCTGAAGAGCATAAATTTCAACAACAAAGTAGTATACTCATTTGAAATATATGAGCAAAAATAGATGTGGAGGGAAATGATGAGCGACATTGCAAAAACACCAAAAGCGCCTCATTACGCGGTCATTTTCACAACGGAAAGAACGGATGTCGATAATGGTTATGGGGAGATGGCAGAAGAAATGGTTAAGCTTGCTTCTGCCCAGCCAGGATTTCTAGGAGTAGAAAGTGCCCGAGAAGGCTTAGGCATTACAATATCTTATTGGGAGTCTCTTGAGGCGATACAACAATGGAAGCAGAACGAACGACATTTAGTGGCTCGACAACAAGGCAGGACCGACTGGTATCGCGCATACAAAACGAGGATCTGCAAGGTCGAGCGGGATTATGGATTTGAAAAGGAATAAAACCGATCTGGTTCAAGTCACGGAATGAAAAGTCCCCTTACAAAAATAAATGCGACATGATATTCTTTATTGAGAACAAAAAAACTTTAGAAAATTATGGAAAAGCGAGGGGATGGCGTGAACAGTACGATTAGCTTAGGAAGGGTAAAGCTTGCGGTCATTTTGATCGTGATTTTGGCATTTATGATAGCAAATGCAGATCTCGCTCATGCTCAAAATGAAGGTGATCCGGTGGTTCGTTCACATCAAGGGTTCATTACGGATGAAAACGGCCAGCCTGTTGGAGGTGCCACGATTCAAATAGCGACGTATAGTTACGAGCGTGGTTTTCATCTAGTCGCCTCGGCTGTTACGGATGAGGACGGATATTATACAATTCCTTCTTATACGAGATATCTCGGTGAAGCAGTAACTGTCATTTTAAACATCCAAGAATTTGTTGTCGTTAATGAATTCCAGGCACAACCGGAGGTTTTCGACTACCAATTGCCGGAGCAAAGAACGGTATTAACAGGAAAGGTTACCTATACAGATACATATGAAACACCTATAGAAGGTTATCCGCTGCGCTTGAAAGTATATCTTGGAGGAAGAGTCGGATATATTGATGTTGCTACTGCCGTATCGGATCGAGATGGAAATTATAGATTCTCTCTTGCAGGAGGTCATTTTTTTTCCGCACGCGGCACGAATACGTATAGTATGTTTCATAATAACGGCTATGAAATGACATCTTACAGGCTTGATCCGGGAGATCATCGGACGGCGGATCAAAGAGTATCGGATATGGCTCCTCCACAATATTTGAACGGCGTAATAGAGGGTCAAATTATAGATGAAGCGGGCAGTCCCATTCACAATGCGGAAGTTGAGATAATAGGAGAAGATGTTGCACTCCAGTATACAGGGAGTGTATTTGACACAGGTGTTATTCGAGGAGGGCTGCATCATATAAGAGTGACCGCTCCCGGTTATTTGCCTCAAGAAGAAAGTATATACGTGAATGGCAGATTGTATCCATTACAGTTTGAGCTCATTCATAACGATCCTCCGATTGTCCAAGCGCACGCAGACCGCGCCCCGGATCGCAACGGCTGGTATAACGAGGATGTGACGGTTTCTTTTACGGCGAGTGACGATGACTCGGAGCTTGAAATTGATCCGCCGGTACTCGTTGCGACAGAGGGGGCTAACCAAGTTATTAGCGGTTCGGCGACAGACAGCGGAGGGATGACGGGAACAGGCAGCATCACGATTAACATCGATAAAACAGCTCCTTCAACTGAAGCAGCCGTGTCGGGGAACGTTCATAACGATTGGTATAGCTCAGATGTTCATGTAGCCTTATTATCAAGCGATTCATTGTCCGGTGTGGAGTATACCGAGTACAGTCTTGATCAAGGCAGCACGTGGCTGCCTTACAACGAAGCGATAACGATCGCATCGGAAGGCGAGAACAAACTCCTGTATCGAAGCATGGACCGGGCTGGAAATACAGAACTGCCAAAGACGCTTGACGTAAATATCGATAAAACACGGCCAACGTTGGAGCTTGCACTGAATCAGTATAAACTTTCGCCTGCTAATCATAAAATGATTCCGATTCACGTCTCGGTCGACAGTGTTGACATTGGATCGGGAATAGAAAAAATCGTGTTAAGCTCGATTACTTATAACGAGTCAAACAAAGCAAAAAACGAGAAAAAACCAAAAAAGAGATTAGCGGATATACAAAATGCCGATTATGGCACAAATGATACCTCATTCGAGCTGCGTGCAGAGGCCTCGAAAAAGAACGCAATACGAGAATATATAATCACGTATACAGCAACAGACCGTGCGGGCAACGTTGCGACAGCTTCAGCAGTAGTGACCGTCACGAATGGCAAGAAGGATGATGATGACGACAGGGACGATGACGATGATTAATAGCATATAAGTGAAAGCCAAAAGACTAAGCAGATGCCACACGGAAGCAAAAAGCTTTGCTTAATAGTGATAATTTGCGACGGGATCGCCGATGAGGCCCAATCCTATCGCGCTAACCGCTGTATAGGTTATTCATATTGACGAGGCGAAGGGCAGCATTCAAATCGCCTATATCGACACAAACGATGGTACGCCGGATTGACATTATGATTGGGAGAAGGAGTTTTTTCAGGCAGCCTCGCCGGTCAACCGTGGCTACTAATGGAATAGCGACTGTAGCAAGCCGAACGAATTTCCGGGATCATTCCCTGATTTTCGCTCGGCTTGTTCTTGTTTTTTACATTATTATTTATAAGTTTCGGGGTCCCCGCAAAGTACCTGAGTAAGCTTCGAAGTAGAGCCCCACTTTGAGGGGTTATTTTACTCCCCTTAAGAATATCTTAAGAGATCCCTCGCGGCGGAAGTGCTATAGTTAGTGTGATTTTCACAGACTATTGAATTGGGTGATTCGCATGAGAAATCTCACAGACTACGGCATATTGTTGGGCAATATTATCCTGCTGGTCTTGGGCCAAACCTTCTTCAAGCTGGGGCTTCAAAAAGCGGGTGGGCTTGTTTGGGATAAATTAGCGACCTCGTATTACATTTATGGAGGATTGGCGCTGTACGGTACGGCGACGGTGTTATGGTTTGTCGTACTGTCACGATTACCCTTAAGCATAGCTTATCCGCTTCAGAGCATAGCTTATGTCCTCGCCTTGCTTGTGGCTGGTCCGGTCTTCGGAGAAACCGTTACGCTTACGCGCTGGGCAGGGATCGCCATTATTCTGATTGGCGTCTATGTCATTTCCAGATCATGAGGAGGGTCCAGTATGCAATGGGAAAGCCGTTCGGGCAGCGGCAGCCAGCCGCAGCCAGGCAGTTAGAGTAACTATAGTGTATGTGGCATACGCTCGGAGTAGGGAATGGTTGGTTTGAGCAGCTATAGTGTATGTGGCATACGCTCGGAGTAGGGAATGGTTGGTTTGAGCAGCTATAGTGTATGTGGCATACGCTCGGAGTAGGGATTGGTTGGTTTGAGCAGCTATAGTGTATGTGGCATACGCTCGGAGTAGGGAATGGTTGGTTTGAGCAGCTATAGTGTATGTGGCATACGCTCGGAGTAGGGAATGGTTGGTTTGAGCAGCTATAGTGTATGTGGCATACGCACGAGGACGGGAAAGGTTAGTTTGAGCAGCTATTGTGTATGTGGCATACGCACGAGGACGGGAAAGGTTAGTTTGAGCAGCTATAGTGTATGTGGCATACGCACGAGGACGGGAAAGGTTAGTTTGAGCAGCTACAGTGTATGTGGCATACGCTCGGAGTAGGGAATGGTTAGTTTGAGCAGCTATAGTGTATGTGGCATACGCTCGAAGCAGGGAATGGTTAGTTTGAGCAGCTATAGTGTATGTGGCATACGCTCGGAGTAGGGAATGGTTAGTTTGAGCAGCTATAGTGTATGTGGCATACGCTCGGAGTAGGGAATGGTTGGTTTGAGCAGCTATAGTGTATGTGGCATACGCTCGGAGTAGGGAATGGTTAGTTTGAGTAACTATAGTGTATGTGGCATACGCTCGAAGCAGGGAATGGATGGTTTAAGCAGCTATAGTGTTTGAATCCTTCACTGGAGCGCCGAAAAGAGGGGCTAACCTGAGGGGGGAGTAAAAGGACGCCATCAGGCGGTTTTTTCATTATTAGAATTTATATGTTCCGTGGTCCCCCGCAAAGTAAACCAGTAAGCTTCGAAGTAGAACCCCACTTTGTGGGGTTATTTTCATGTTCCGGGCGCAATCAATTATTAATTTTTATTAAGGACTACTTAAGCATCTGATAAGCGGAAGTAAACGACTCATTAATAAGTGGCTTGTATACTAATGCCATCAAGCCTTCCCGATAGGAGATGAATCCGTGAAGCGATCCAAAATCGTCCCGATAGTGTTAATAGCCATTCTTCTGTTGGCCGCTTATTTGCGGATTGACTTTGTGCGGTCAGTCGCACATGTCATGCCGCACGACTCTATCAATTATGATCTCATGGTCCGGCAGCTTCTGGAGCAAGGAGTCTACGCTTACAAGGATACCAGCCCGAATGCTCGGGTGACTCCAGGTTACCCCCTCTTCATGGCGGCGATCTACTGGCTGTCCGACTATCAGCAGAACGATCCGCTGCCCTGGGTTCGGATGGTCCAGGTGATGCTCAGCCTGTTGTCCGTCTGGATGATATACAGCATTACCCGCCGGCTATCCAACGCTGCAGGCGGTCTGATCGCAGCATTCCTGGCCGCCATCTATCCGCCCTTCGTATGGGCGAACGGAGCCATCCTGACAGAAGTGCTCGGCATCTTCCTGCTGCTCGGGCACGTATGGGCCCAGCTCCGGGTGTACCGCGCTCCAACCTTACTATCAGCTCTGGCGTCGGGCATCCTGCTTGGTCTGACGGTTCTGGTCCGGCCGGAATTCCTGCCCCTGATTGCAGTCAATTACTTATTCTATTGGCTCTGGAAGAGGAATGCGAAAGAGGTTCTCAAGCTGCTTGCATTATCAATAATCGGTCTGGCGCTTGTCCTTATGCCTTGGTGGATACGCAATGCGGTAACGCTGGATGAATGGGTGCTTACCGCCACTCAGTCCAATCCGTTCAAAGCCGGAACCTACCCGTACAAAAACTATGATGACGGAATGGTGGATGAAGCCGGAAAAACGGAGATGGAAGTGGCGGTGGAGAGACTGAAGACAGGCTTCTCGACACAACCGTGGCTGTTCATAAAATGGTACACCGTCGGCAAGCTGTCGTATCTCTATGCGCATGTCTATTACGGCGGCGGTCACGCCCCTTTCTACAATGTCATTCCCGGGCTTCATCCGGACCGGATTCATCATGCCCTGCTTGTTCTGGGGGTGTTGGCTGCGGTTGTCATTCTCCGGCGCTGGCGGCAAATTTCGGCCTTGCTGGTCGTCATCGTAGCGGCGATCACGCTTATTAGGCTCGGTTTTGTACCGGAATACCGGTATAACGTCATGACCATGCCCCTGATTATAATGATCGACTGTATTGTCGGCGTGAAGGCTTGGCAATGGCTGTCTGCCAGGCGAAGGCTTCACATGTCCAAAATCGAAGGATAAAGGATGGGATGCTTCATGTCAGTCTCTTCTCTTCACTTGAAAGTGTTGATTATTGTGCCGGCCTACAACGAAGCCGAGCAAATCAAAGCCGTCATAGAAGATATCCGAGTTCATGCCCCATACGCGGATATTGCCGTAGTGAACGACGGCTCCGCAGACGACACTTTGCAGCAGGCATTGCTTACCGGAGCAACCGTCTTGAATCTGCCCTATAACCTGGGCATAGGAGGCGCTGTTCAGACGGGGTATTTGCACGCTATGAATGAGGATTACGATATAGCTGTACAGATTGACGGAGACGGCCAGCATGATCCGGCAGACTTGCGTCAATTGTTGAGCGACTTGGTTGACAACGGGGCGGATATGGCGATTGGTTCCCGTTTTCTGGACAAGGCAGGGTATCAATCGACCTGGATGAGGAAGATCGGCATTAGCTTTCTCTCGAATCTCGTCTCCGGACTAACCGGGCATCGGGCGACGGATACGACCTCAGGATTTCGCGTATGCGGAAGAAGGGCGATCTCCCTGTTCGCGCATTGGTATCCGACGGATTATCCCGAAGTGGAGTCGCTTATCTTGTTGAACAATCATGGGCTTCGGTTCATCGAAACACCGGTTACGATGCGCAGCCGGGCATTTGGGAAATCGAGCATTACTGCGATCAAGTCGATGTACTACATGGTGAAAGTGACGCTGGCGATCCTCCTGTCGCATTCCTGGAAGCCCGGGCAGGAGCAGTCATTATGACCGCTTATATCTTCTATCTTTGCTTCGGACTGAGCTTGGTGTTCCTTATTACCATTCTTCGACTGATCCGGTTGAAAAAGCTGAAGGAGCAATATGCCTTCCTATGGCTGGCGTTAAGCGGCGTAATGATGGTCCTGTCCCTGTTCCCGTACGGGTTGGATTGGCTGGCTGCCCGGCTTAATGTGTCGTATCCGCCCTCGCTGCTGCATGTGTTGGCCGTTCTCGGGATATTGTTCATCTTGTTGCATTTAACCGTAGCGGTATCCCGTTTAACGGAACGGACTATCCGGCTGGCCCAAGCAGCGGCGCTCTATGAGGAGAAGCTGCGGCAGCTGGAAGAACGCCGGGAGCAGGGGAAGGATCAATTTCAAATTTGCAGAAAATAAGAGGTGCTTTATGTCTAAGAAACGCTTATATTCAATTGCCGCTGTCATGGTTGTCCTGCTGGGAGCATGCGCGGGTTGGTTTTATATTCAAGGAAAAGAAGAAAGTCCGGCTGCGGAATTCGTGCTGGCAAGTCAGAAGCTCAAACAGGTCGTTTCCGTGGAACAGCTTCAGGATACGTATGATGTCATCGTCGTCGGCACCGACCCGGAAGGGATCAGTGCGGCAGTCTCGGCCGCGCGCAACGGAGCGAAGACATTGCTCATCGAGAACCGGCAGCGCGAACTGCTGGGAGGCTTGATGACGGTGGGCTGGCTGAACAGCATCGACATGAATTGGGACCGGACTAGCAAGCCCTTGCCTGGTCGGGAGCAGGATTATTATAACAAAGGCATCTTTAAAGAATGGTATAAAAAAACGGAAGGCCATTCCTTTGATGTGACTACTGCGGCCAACGCTTTCTACGATTTGGTCAGCAAGGAGAGCAACATCGATCTTTACATGTCCGCACAAGCCGTTGAGCCGATCGTTTCCGAAGGAAGTGCGAAGGCCGTGGAGGGAATTGCCTTAACGAACTCGGATGGATCGACGCAGAATGTTCTGGCGAGGTCGGTTATCGATGCGACGCAGGATGCGGACATTGCCGCGGCGGCCGGAGTGCAGTTCACGATGGGCCGCGAGGATATAGGAGACCCCGATTCGCGGATGGCAGTCACGGCCGTTTTTCGCTTGAAAAACATGGACGACAAAGCCTGGAAGTTAATATCCGACCGCTTGAACGGTGACGGAGACGGCAATACCGGTGTCAGCAAAATGTCCGCATGGGGATACGGAAAGGAAATGAGCGGCTATCTGCCGCTGGATAATGAACGAACCAAAATGCGCGGTCTGAACATAGGCCGGCAGCGGGATGGCACGGTGTTGATCAACGCGCTGCATATATTCGACATTGACGGGCTGGACCCGGAATCCCGCGAGGAAGGCTTGGAATTGGCCAGACAGGAAATTCCGAATGTGGTGGAATACCTGAAGGAGTACAAAGAATTCAAGCATGCGGAGCTGGACGCCGTTGCCCCGGAGCTGTACGTTCGCGAGACTCGGCATATGGTGGGATTATACCGGCTCAGTATTGTGGATTTATTGGAAAATCGCGACCACTGGGATCGCATAGCCTTCGGCTCTTATCCCGCGGATATTCAGCGGACCTCCCCTTCCGACAACGGGGCCGTTGTCCTTCATCCCTTGAAGTATGCCGTTCCGTTCCGCAGCATTGTTCCGAAGGATATCGACGGATTGCTGGTGGTCGGGCGGTCTGCCAGCTATGATACGCTGGCCCATGGCAGCGCGCGAGTGATTCCTACCGGAATGGCTGAAGGGCAGGCGGCGGGTGCCGCAGCGAAGTTAGCGGAGGCGCACGGCATCACCTTCCGTGAGCTGGCCGCATCCAAGCCGTTGATTGAAGAGCTTCAGCAGCGGCTGAACGATCAGGGAATGGAGCTTGAGCCGTACACGTTGGAGCCTCAGTCCTACATGAAGCACAAGGATTATGCCGGGCTTAAGGCCGCTGTATATATGGGATTGGCCTATGGTTCTTATGGCAATGCAGCGTTCGATCTCGATCGTCCCTCCAATGCTCAACGCATGGTCAATCAGATGAACGGAGCCAGGCGAATGTTCCCCGAGCAACTGCCGGGAGATCCTTATGCGGCCGTGAACAATGTGGAGGAGCCTGCCAATAAGCCGTTAAGTCTGCAGCAGGCATGCTTGACGATAGCCGAGGCCGCCGGTGTGGAGACCAGCAGGGAACAGGCCGTCAACGACCTGCTGAGCAAGTCGATCATTACGCAGACTACAGTGGATCTCATCGCCGACCCGGAGCAGCTAACGGATGGGGAAGCTTACATGCTGCTTAAAGATGCGATAGAAAGCCTGACGGAGATCGAGTTCGGGGCTTCTTCAGAACAGGAATAATGTTGTGAGATAAGTGGAAAGCGCGACTCCTGAGGCTAATGCAGTTGCCCTGGAGCTCGCGCTTCTTCTCTTCAAAAGTGGAGTTATTTCACTTACGGATTAATGAATTCGCAATAGACCAGCATCCGCTTGAGCATAACGGCGGCTTGAGCGCGGGTCGTGGTCTTCCCGGGTCCGAAACTGCCGTCGGCGAAGCCATGAACGATTCCTGCATCTGCCAGAATTGCGACGGCATCGCGAGCCCATTCACTGATTTCATTGCGATCGGTCCAGTCACTGTTGCCGGGATTATTCTGAGACTGTGCGGAAGCAAGGCTTCCCGATGCTTGCAAGGCTCTCACGACAAGCGTCGCCAACTGCTCACGCGTTAATGGTGCATCCGGATTGAAGATGCCATTGCCGGAGCCTTCGATTAGCCCCGACGCGATGGCTGCGGCTATCGATCCCGCATACCAGGCATCATTGGACACATCGGAGAACGATGTCCCGCCCGATTCGGCCGATTGTTCCGAATACGAAGCCGGAATGCCGAGACCTCGAACAATCAGGGCAGTGAATTCGGCCCGTGTGATGGGCGCGTCCGGTGCGAAGGTGTTGGCGGTGTGCCCATTCACGATAAGTTTGGCTGCCATCAGCTCAATATCTGAACCGGCCCAGTGCTCTGCAATGTCCCGGAATGTCCGCTCTGCCGACAGTACAGTATAAATGCCGTTCCCGGAGTGTTTTACCGTAACGTGAGTTGCATTGCCTCTGCGCTCGAACAAGGCGGGAACAAAAGCGAATGTACCGGTCGACTCGTCGAACAAGGCGATGGTCGCGGCGGCGGCATGGACGATGCCATCCATGGTGAACGTGCGGACGGTGTACGCAGATCCCAAGCCGCCGACATTGAAGGAACTGCCGCTTGCCTCAACGGAAACCTGAAACGTGTAACCGGGATTAATGAGACGGGCATTGGCAGTTGCCGCCGCATCCGCTGCACGCTGCGCCGCTGTTCCGCTAGTTGGACTCATCTCGATGACAAGATTTGCATCTGCCGGCGTCTCGGTCAGCTCGCTTAACGTATTCCGCCATCCGGTTAGACTTAAGGGGAGGCGATATGAAGCGCCATTACCCTCCAGCATGATGACAGTCGCAGGAGCTGAGCCCGCCGCCTCCATCAGGACATCGGCAGGCAGCTTTATGATGAGCCGGGAGGTTGCTCCATTGATCGGAATACGAACGAGCGGTTCCTGCGATGTCCGGGAAGCTGCCGCTATCGCCTGGCGCAGCGCTTCGGCCCGAACGGAAGCGGATGTCTCGGCACTCCCGTCCCTGCCTGTTGTTCGGCTTAGATGAATGGAGCTGTCATGAAGCGTTATTTCACCGGATTCGGGATCTTTCGTCCATGAAGCCGGGGGCGGAGTTGCCGTTCCGGAGCCGGCATCCGCTTCGGTTACCGTCAATGCGGCGGAAGCGACCTCGCTTCCGGCACCTGCGACAATGGTATACGTTCCGGGCGCAGCGTCTGCAGGCAATCGGAAGGAAGTCGAGAATGTACCTGCAGCGGCTTCCATAATATCGAAATACAGTATCGTGCCGTCCGGCCGAATGACTTTCACAGTGATTTCTTCCAGCGTTGTCGCACCTGATATGTTCACAGTCTCGCCTGCATGCTTGTTCGCCGGCTTATCGAGACGAACCGGACTTGCATCAGCGAACAGGATGCCCGGCACGCAGAGCCAGAACAGGAGCGAAGTCAGACACAAGGCCGCAATCCAACGTTTTTTGTTCACCTTATTGCCTCGCTTTCTTCATACTATTGTAGAGTTAGCGGTTCGGCCAGAGAGAGGCCGATGCTGGTAAAGCTGCTGTCATAGCCGTCGACGACGAACACTTTGACAGAATAGCCGCTGCCGGCAACATTGAAGTGGGCGGTCAACTGCTCGGAAGAAGCGATGTCGCGTTCCATCGCGACAATGCTGACGGGCTCCGACCCTTTCATAAGCTCGAAAATAACCGTTTCATTGCCGGTATGCTCTGGCGCTCCGGCTGAAGGCATGACGGTGACGGTTGCCTTAACGCCTCCGGCAGCGCTGAATGCTCCTCCGCTTATTTCGAAAGGCTTGAGAGACGGATCTGTGTCTTCCACCGGCGCTTGAAGGCCGTTTCCGAACATATAAGGCAGACCTTGCTCGAAGCCTGCCGCCCATACACCCATGTCATGGCCGCCATTAACGATGCGAAGCTCGGCAGGGCTTCCGGGAACTTCTTCCCATTTGTCGAATTCCAGGTCGAACAGATTTTGGCGATGAAGCTTCTGATAAAGGTTGACGGCCTGAACCTCCATATTGTATTTGTTGGCGTCATCCGGTAAATCTTCCTTCTCGCTCAGATGGTTCCAATCATCGTCTCCTGCAATGATGTACATCGGAACAAGATTGGATTGCGCCGCGTATGTCTGCAAGGCTTGAGGGTAGTTCTTGGCATCCCACAGCTCGGAATCGAACGGCTCTCCGAAAGAGCCTCGCGATACGGCGCCTGATGTGACCGGAGCCTCACCGTCCTGAATGGCCGGACTAAGCAGCGTTGCCGCTCCGAACAGCTCCGGATAAGCAAGCGAGTAGCGAAGCGCTCCATATCCGCCCATCGAGAACCCGACCAGCCCTCGTCCTTTCCGGCTGGCAATCGTCTTGTATTCGTGGTCGATCAGCGCAATTAAATCTTGTGTGACCGCCGTTTCAACCGAACCGTATTTGCCGGAGTCAACCCAGTAGCTGTTGCCTGTCACGGGCGCGACCGCGATGACGGGCGGGGTGGTTCCGTCTTCGATCATCTTATCGAGAATCGGCCAGAATTTGTCCCAGCTTGTTGCCGTGCCGCCGCTGCCATGCAGCAAGTACATGACGGGGTAACGTGTCGTTCCGGCGTTGTCATAGCCGTGGGGCAAGTACACTTTATAGGTCATATCATTGCCTTCAGCGGAATCGGAGATCAAGCTTTCCAGTTCTGCCGAATGCGTTTCGACGCTTCCTTTTTGTACCGCGGCATATTGCTCCGCATCGTAGACGGGACTTGTGTCAACGCTTTCATCTCTGCCGAACATGTAGTTCAATCCTTCGCGGAAGCCGATCCGCCACAGCTCTTCGTCATGAGCGCCGTTGATGATGCGCAGCTCCGCCGGATTTGAAGGGACTTCTTCCCATTTATTGAAAGGAAGGGTGAACAGATTTTTTCGATGAAGCTCCTGGTACAGCTGTACGGCTTGTACTTCCATGTTGTATTTATAAGCGTCGTCCGGCAGATCCTCCTTCTCGCTAAGGTGATTCCAGTCGTCATCGCCTGCGAAAATGTAAACGGGTACCCGATAAGGCTGATTCACATAAGAGCCGATGGCCGTAGGGTAGTTGTTGGCTGTCCATAGCGAAGGATCGTACGGATCGCCGAACGCGCCGCGTTCCACAGCTCCCGAAGTCGATGGCGGCTCGTTCTGCTGGATGGCGGGGCTCAGCAGTGTAGCGGCACCGAACAGCTCGGGATAGACCATCGCGTAGCGCAGCGCGCCGTAGCCGCCCATGGAATAACCCATCAGATAGCGCCCTTCACGATCGGCCACCGTGTTATAATCCTGATCCATCTTGGCGATCAGATCTTGGGTAACGGCGGATTCATATGCGCCGAATTTCTCGGAATCGACCCAGTAGCTGTTGCCCGTGCCAGGAGCGACCGCGATAGCCGGTTCAATGGAACCGCTTGCAATCATGTCGTCGAGAATATCCCAGAAATCATCCCAGCCGTTCTCGTCTCCCCAGCTTCCGTGAAGCAGATAAAGGACGGGATAACCTTCGGAACGGTCGGCATCATAGCCTTCGGGCAAATATATCTTATAAGTCAGTTCGTCATTGCCCGGTCTGGAATCGTCCGTTAGAGCATGCGAGACGAAAGTAACCGTGTCGGTCGTGCCGCCGGATAACGCTTCCGCTTCGGTATTCCCCACGTTCAGTGTTGCTGCAAAAACAGTCAATGAAAGAAATACAAGAGCGAAAAGCTTTGATTTGCGTGAATACATGAACACCCCTCCAAAATAATGATGAAAATCGGATAATTAGATAATCAGGTGATTGGATGATCCAATTATCTGATGTTTATTCTAATCATGTCCAGATATCCTGTCAAGGTGCAGCTCAAAGATGTGATAGAAAGCCTGATAGAGATAGAGTTCTACGACAGTATTGTGTCTGTTGATTGGTCAGTCACAGGAAAAAGAGAGCATGAATTGAAGTCTTACATTTCAAATCATGCTCTCTTTTTGTTTTTATCGGAATGATTCACCAATCAAGTTTCACGGATAAACCGAACTGCGTTCAAGCCGATCATTTGAGCTGCAGCGGAAGTATTTCCATCCGGCATATAAGGAGCGATGGAAAGGTCTGCTATCTTCAGATTTCTTGTTCCGAAAACATTCAGATACCCGTCGACGACACCTTCCCGGCTATTTCTTCCCATTCTGCAATGCCCTCCAAAGTGGGAGAAGTTGGTATACGATGCTTTGACGAAATCGGAGAGCCGCTGCCTTCTCTCAGCTTCATTAGGGATGTGAAAGACATCTTCGGATGGATAGACGACCCGATAGATTCCTTCCGGGTCCAGCTCTCGGGCTTTCATAATCAATCTAAAAGTCTGGATATATTGATCCACCATATAGTTTAAATCACTAGCGTTTTCAAGCGGATTAAATTCAATGGACGGATAAGCTGTCGGATCGCTATGTGTGACAGTAATTTTTCCTGTACTACGGGGATTGACATCTAATATTGCAATGCTCATAACATTGCTTGGCGCTTCGGGGTTGAATCCCCACTGATTGGCGAATACATCCGGATTGGGAATGAACAATGGCAATGGCGCACCCAAGAGCTGGAGGCGACGGCCGGGACCGTTCCCCTTCTTGAAAGCACCTAGCGCTATGGGCTGATCGGGATCGGAAGACAGCACACCAAGCAGCCGGCTGGTCTCTACTTCTATGCCCATCCCTGCAAAGTAATGTGTCCGGAAATTATAGCCTACTTGAGGGCTGTTCACCAACGTTTTAATGCCTGCTTTGGTAAGATCGCACTTTCTCCCAATACCTGAACGCTGTAAGATCGCAGAGGAAAATATGCCTGCGGACAAAATGACTTCTCTCCGGGCATAATGACGATACGAGACACCATTTTTTATAAATTCCACGCCGACAGCTTTATACATCCGCTTTTCTTTTTTAAACAGAATTTTATTAACTGTTGTTTTAGCGCAGATGACCAGTTTTCTCTGTCCGACTCCATACTCGTCGGAATGAACTTCATTTCCTTGAGTAACAACATGTTTGTTTAAATATCCGGTTGCAGTGGATGAACGGACAAACTTGCCGTCTACTTCTTGTTGAATAAACTGGGATTTGAAAAAGGTACAGTCTCTTATCCCGGTATTGTAGTCTTGTACAATGGGAATATCCAATGCTCGGGAAGCTGCCCTAGCAAGCGTATAGGTAAGCCCGCCATCCGGCACAATTTGTTGTCTGACGTATATAGGCCCCGTCGTTCCTCGTGCGCTTGGTCGTTGTGTGTTGCCTGTATACGTTTCGTTCTGTTTGAATAGAGAGCGAATGCTCTTGTAGCTCCACTGATTTCCAACGAGCTTGGCCCATTCGTTATACAAGTTCCGGCTGCCCCGCACCGCATACATAAAGTTATGCTGCGAGCTCCCGCCAATCACGCGTCCGCCCGATAGCTTTAGCTGACGGCTAATATTTGCCTCCAGGGAAGAGAGCGTGTTGAAGGACAGCTTATGATCGCTGGATAAAGCATTTGCCGTTTCAAGAGAGGGGCTGCTGTTCGTGGTGCGGGTTCCCGCTTCCAGAACAAGTACGGAAGTTTCCATATCGTCTGTCAGCTCTTTGGCAATGACGCCTCCGGCAGTTCCGGCGCCAATGACAATGTAATCAAAAATATGCTTGTCTGACATGTCCTCATTCCTTTCGCAATTGAGAGGTGGATGATTTCCTATCATTCTATTCGCATATTTTTGAAGCTACTGTATGAATGTACGGCGGAGTGTGAAAATTCCGCACAATACTATCCTTTCCGATACTCTGTGGGCGAGAAGCCCGTCTCCTTCGTGAACAACCGGGTGAAGTAAAAGGCGTCCCGGAAGCCGGCAAGCGCGGCGACCTCGGCAATGGAAAGCATGGTGGAACGGAGCAATTGCTTGGCCCGGTCAACTCGTACCTTAGTGACGTATTGGATTGGCGAGTAGCCGGTCTGTTCTTTGAATATGGTGGAGAAGTAACTGGGCGACAGATTGGCGAATGCCGCGAGACGGTCCCGGTCCAGGCAATCCATGTAGTGGGCGTTAATATAGTCGATGACGCCATCCATGGCGGCCGCTCGCGCATAGCCTTCCGCTTGCATCGCTTGAAGCTGCACGAGTTCGTTCAATAGCGTGAAGAAGGCCAGCTTGCTCCGCCACTCGTAGCGGGGGCGCTTGCCGTTCCAATCGCGCCATAACGAGTGGAACGCATCGCGCATCGGCTGCCAATCGCGATAGACGGCATGTGCGGGAATAGGCAGCATGCCTGTCAGCGGAGCGAGCGACTCGCCTGACTGATCGGTGACGCTCACATATCCTTTATATTGAATAGAGTAGAAGCATAGTGTATCTGTATCGTCTGACTTGATATGCACGCTTGCCCCCGGATGGAGCTGGAACATACTTCCTGCAGCCAGCTCGTAATGCTCGCCATTCAGCTCCAGGCTTCCCTTGCCCGTATAGACCAATGCGAGGATATGAAGCTTGGCAGGCCGGCGAATCAGTTCATAGCGGAAGGGCGGCCAGAAGTCGGCATCTCGTATGACAACATCAAGAAGCTTGGGGTGAAGCCTGTGCAGCAGATGATAATCCAATCTCTAGCACCTTCTATCGGACAGATTTATCCTACTAGTGTAAGGGATTGTTGCACTGCTGTACAGCGTGCTTCAGGGCTTGATTCGCGGGGGGAATAGATGATGCGGCGCAACATTCTCTTTGTTCAAGGTGTCTAATGACTAGATGGAATAAAAGGCAAGGAGATGGGTCTGTGCGCCATTCACGAATATTACGCAGGCAGTGGCTATTCGTAGCCGGAACGGCTGTCGCCTTGGGCATTTATTATTGGTTCTTCATGGATCGTCCATGGATAGAGGGAGCCAAGCTTAATCCCTACCAAGTGGACGAGATTCAACTGGTCAGAAGGGACGGGGAGCTGCCGCTGCAAGAGGAGATTATAAGCATTCGGGATAAAGCCTGGATTCGCGGGCTGCTCTCGGAGTGGAAGGATGCGGCATATGTGAAGGAGGCTTTTCCGCCGGACAACGCCATTCTGCAAGGATACAGAGACCGGTATTTTCTATATATAAATGACGGCGCCGGCATGAAGCTCAATGCAGAGATATACTCTGGTCATCCAGGCGACGGACTAACGGAGAACGGGATCATGCTGGTCAAAGACCGCTATCATTATGGATTGCCTTCCAGTATGGCCGAGCTGCTCGCGATGGATCTGGACGATATTCTGGCAAGCGGCGGCAAGGTGAGCGTTACGCTG
Source organism: Paenibacillus sp. J5C2022 (assembly GCF_025567625.1). Classification (GTDB taxonomy): domain Bacteria; phylum Bacillota; class Bacilli; order Paenibacillales; family Paenibacillaceae; genus Pristimantibacillus. Next base: position 31,085 of record NZ_JAOQJC010000010.1, read on the forward strand.
GATAACTGGCGTCCAATGGCAATCATTAACGGGGAGAAGCATATGTCTTATTTCATGGGTAGTAGTTGGGGAGATAGTGTGCAGCAGGAGATGGAGCAGGTTGCCGTCGTCACGTCGGCTCTTCCCGATCACATCCGGTATACGAAGCGCAGCGACATATCGGAACTGCTGGTGGATGGCGCGGGCACGTATACGGAGGGAACGCCGATCTATCAATATGAAGGCCATTATTTCATTCGCAATGCGAAGGATACGGGGACGTGGAGCATTCTGCTGCCGGAAGGGCAGGCTGCCCACAGGCTGGAGCAAGACCGGGATGGAGAAGCGGTATACTGGGAATCGTACGGCTCCTCCCGGTATTTCATCGTGGAGAGGGATAAAGGACACGAGGTGTATTCGGCGCAAGATCCCAATGCGAGGGAAAGCTGTATCCTGTCATGGCAGGAGGAGAAGCGAGCCTTCGTATCACCTTGCACGAGCATTGCTTACGGGGTAGACGGAACGCCTTCGGAGGATGGGGCGCTCCCGATGAAGAAATGGCCTTCGCGCGAATGGTCGGGTGTTCTCCTGTACGATTACGGAGTGGATGGTTAGCTGTTCCTGAACAGGCGATCATGGTACACTGGTTGTACATCATGCAGCATTGGGGGAGATGGGGATATGGATATGGAGCAAGCGATATGGAAGCAGCTTGCATTCGTAAGACAGTTAACGGTTCATGCGGTGAAGGAATTGTCGGAAGAGGCGTTGAATATCGTGCCGGAAGGGTTCAATAACAATATCCGCTGGAATCTGGGACACATCTACCTGGTGCAAGAGAAGTTCGCCTTCCACTTCTCTGGTGGGAAGCTGCAGCTGCCCGAAGGGTTCGAGAGCTTGTTCAGCAAAGGGACGAAGCCGGCCGACTGGTCCGTGGCGCCTCCTGCCAAGGAGGAACTGCTGGCTATGCTTGAAGCGCAGTCGGGCCGCGTCGAGAACGAATTGAAGCAGCGGCTGTCGGAGCCCGCGATTGCTCCCTATACAACCGGAAGCGGGCTGACGATGCACACGATTGGCGAGTTCGTCAATTTCTCGCTCTATCATGAGGGCATGCACTTCAATACTATTAATGTGCAGAAACGATTTATAGACAAGATGGGAAAATAAAACGAAGAATGATGAAGGCTGCTCCTGCTGGAGCGGTCTTTTTTTGGTGTTTAGGAAATGATGCGAGCATCAGTTTACACTGGAGCGCCGAAAGGGGGCGTGTGAGCCGTACTAGTGTAGAATTCATACACTATAACCTACTCAAACTACCATTCCCTACTTCGAGCGTATGCCACATACACTATAGCTGTTCGAACCAGCCATTCCCGTCCTCGAGCGTATGCCACATACACTATAGCTGCTCTAACCAGCCATTCCCTACTTCGAGCGTATGCCACATACACTATAGTTACTCAAACCAACCTTTCCCGTCCTCGAGCGTATGCCACATACACTATAGCTTCTCAAACCAGCCTTTCCCGTCCTCGAGCGTATGCCACATACACTATAGTTACTCAAACCAGCCTTTCCCGTCCTCGAGCGTATGCCACATACACTATAGTTACTCAAACCAGCCTTTCTCTACTTCGAGCGTATGCCACATACACTATAGTTACTCAAACCAGCCTTTCTCTACTTCGAGCGTATGCCACATACACTATAGCTTCTCAAACCAGCCTTCCCCGTCTTCAGCGTATGCCACATACACTATAGTTACTCAAACTAACCATTCCCTACTTCGAGCGTATGCCACATACACTATAGCTGCTCTAACCAGCCATTCCCGTCCTCGAACGTATGTCTACACTGGAGCGCCGAAAAGGTGCGCGCGAGCCAAAAGTGAGTAGGCCATTAAGTTTCTTTATGGACACCGTTAGGCGCTTTTCTTCCATTGGTGATATTGAGCCGAAATGAAACGAAATGCGAATACAAAGTGATTGGAAACATAATCGAAATATATTGACAACAAAAAGAAAGTTATATAACATAAAACGAAAGTAGAACGAAATGTTATGAGGAAGCTCATTACGCGGCGAGAGCGAGATGAAAACCATGAAAACCATGAAAACGATGAAGACTGTGAAGCGATCGTTGTCCCGGCTGCTGGGAAGAGAGTACACGAACGCCGTCACGGCGGGTGCTGCCTTGCTAACCGACTTGAGCGGCGAAGAGGCGAGGAAGCTTGCGGCGGAAGAGATCGAGTTCTTGCCCGATGCGTATAGGGATAAGACGGACCTGCTATTGGAACAAGTAGGGAAGCAGATCATTCCGGAAATGAAAGCGTCTACTTCCGGTGCGCCTACGAATGCTTATCGAAAAGCAAGTAATCCGAAAGCTAGCCCGCTTGGCGGAATTGGCTACCTACGCTTAGGCGAGGACGGCAGGCTCTATCTGGTGGGGAAAAGTGAGCATTACCATACGCCGCTGGGACATAACTTCCCCGGCTACAAGCTCATCGACTATGCCAGGGCGCTCGGCATTACCAATGCTACCCATAACAATACCCGGGGATATGTGACGCGGCTGCTGGAGCGGGAGTTGATCAGAACGGCGAATGGGCTCACTCGGGAGGATACGGATTCACTGAACGGTGTACTGGATTCTCGCGAGCCGCATGTGCTGAACCGGGTCATCAATCTGGAGACCGGAACGTTGGCGTGCGAAGCGGGAATAAAAATGATGCTTGCGAGGTTCTATCGCCTGGATGCGACTTTCCCTGAACCGAAATACAAAGGAAGAACGCCGGTATTTTTCGTCATGGGCGATCGCGACGGCGGAGCCGCCGCTAATTACCACGGGACGAGCGTCATTGCGCAGACGCTGCGCAATATGTGGCCCGACATGACCGACAAGCTGGAGGATGCGGGCATATGGAAGGTATGTCCGGTTGGCATCAACGATTATGAGGATTTCAAGTCCAAATTCGAACGATACAATCAACCCCCGTTCAAAGTCGCGGGATTCCTGCATGAAATCATTCTGATGAATTACGGCGGCATCAGGCTTGAGCAGCATTACTTGCAGCAAGCTTATGACATGTGCCACAGGAACGACACTCCCATTATGTGTGACGAGATCCAGTCATGCATGTGGTATCCCGGGATGTTTTTATTCCGGGCTTACGGGCTGAACCCGGACTTTGTCGTTATCGGGAAGGGCTTCCCGGGAGGGCAGTATCCGGCCTCGCGCATCATAACGACTGCCGAGATGGATACGCTGAATCAATTCGGCGCATTGGTGACGAACGGACAAGAAGAGTTGGCGGCGCTGGCTTATCTCATTACAATGACCTTCGCGGAGGAGAATGCTGCGTGGATTGGCGCAATGGGCGAATATTACGAAGAACGGCTGAAGGCGCTCGCTTCGCGTTATCCATCGATAATAGAACGGACGGAGGGCAAGGGGCATCTGTCCACCTTGTTCTTCCATGAAGCGGAGCTGGCAGCCGCATTCACAGGCAGGTTGGGGGAACAGTGCATTGACATTAGCGCGCAGACGTATAAAGCGAATTGCCCGCCGGCCGCGCTTACGAAACCGCCGATTATTGCTACAATGAAGATGCTGGATTATATGATTGCCAGAATGGATGAAGCTTTGCAAGCCATCCGAGAGGAAAGGGAAGCTGATGACAGAGAAGATACTAGGTGAACTGGACATTGACCAGAGGAGAGCGACGATTCTCGAATTGCTCCAGCAGGAGAGCAAGGTGAAGGTGACAGAGCTGAGCAAGCGGTTCGGCATCTCGGAAGTGACGATTCGAGGCGATCTCGACGAGCTGGAAGGGCAAGGGCTGCTGCAGCGCGTTCACGGCGGAGCGATCAGCGCTTATAAAAACTATTACAATATGACGTTCCGTGGCCGGGTAGAGACGAACAAAGAGGAGAAGAGACGGATCGCGGTTGAAGCCGCCGCCATGATCTCCGATGGGGACACGATTATTCTGGGCTCCGGGACGACTCCGCTCTATGTGATGCGAGAGTTGAAAAATCATAAAAACCTCATCATCATTACGAATTCATTGTCGATTGCGTATGAAGCCGGCTTCCATCCCCATCTGCATGTGGTCGTCATGCTTGGCGGCAACATTAATACACAGTATGAATTTGTATCGGGCGACGACGCGATCCGCCAGCTGAGCAAGTACAAAGCCGACAAGCTTATTCTGTCTTCCGACGGCGTCAGCTCGGAATATGGCGTCACCACCTATCATCACCTTGAAGCGGAGCTGTATCGGCAGATGATCCGCAAGGCGGATAAACGGATTCTGGTCGCCGACTACACGAAGATCGGGCGGGGCAATTTTGCACAAATTGAGGGTGTCGATAAAATCGATTGCTTGATTACGAATGACAATGCCAATAAAGAAGAATTGGAAGCAATGCGCGAGAAGGGCGTTGAAATCCGGCTGGTGTAGCGAGGGGGCGATCGGGATGTCGGATGAGCATATGAAGGGCGAAAAGAACGAATTGGAATACGTCATCGGACTGGATATCGGAACGTCTGCAGTGAAAGGCGTGCTGATGTCGGCCGGCGGAGCCATCCTCTCGCGTGAGAAGGCGGCCACCCGCTATCTGCCGTCCGATGACGGTCTGATCGAATTCAATGCCGGTGAATGGTACGAGTCTGTCACAGCCATCATCCGCAGACTGGCGGGCGCTGTTCCGTCAGGGGGGACAGTAGCAGCGATCAGCATGGCTTCGGCCAGCGGCAATACTGTGCTTGTAAATGAGCGGGGAGAGCCGGTGCGTCCGGCAATAAGCTGGATGGACGAGCGAGTAAGAGAAGAGATGGACGAAGTATTCGGGGATGCGGAAGCGAGCGAAGTCCATGAACGCATCGGCTGGCCGTACATGCCGCTGTTTCCGCTGGCTCATCTCTCGTGGCTGAAGTGTCATGAGCCGGAGACGCTGGCAGGCGCAGCCCGCATCTGCCTGAGTACGGATTACATGCTGTATCGTTTGACGGGGCAGTGGGGGATCGATCCCTCCACCGCAACGACCTTTTACTTGCAGGATCAGAAGGCGATGCAATGGCACTTGCCTTACGCAGAGCGATTAGGCGTATCCGTTGACCAATTGCCCCCTATCCATCCGGTGGGAAGCGTGCTGGGAGGCATTACGCCAAGCGCCGCTACGGCTACGACGCTGCGAGAGGGAACGCCCGTCGTGCTTGGCGCCTTCGACCATCCCTGTGCGGCGAGAGGCTCGTGCATTGTGAAGGAGGGACAGCTGCTTCTCTCCTGCGGGACTTCCTGGGTAGGCTTCTTCCCGACGTTCGATCGACGGAAGGCGGTCGAAGGGAAGCTGCTGGTGGACCCGTTCCTTCAGCCGAGAGGGCCTTGGGGAGCGATGTTCTCGCTTCCGGCTATCGCGACTTCCATAGACAAGTACATTTGCCGCTATATCGCAGACGGACCGGACCGGTATCGCGAGTTCGACAGGCTTGCAAGCGCAGCGGCTCCGGGAGCGGGAGGGCTTCTCATTCATCCCATGCTGGAGGAGGAGCTCGACGCTGGAGGAGCTTATGGGAAGGAACAATTGGCGAGAGCGCTGATGGAAGGAACGGCCTATCTATTGCTTCAGCAGGTGGAGAAGCTGGCGGCTGCCGGCCTGTCGTTCACATCGGTGACGATGGTCGGCGGACCTTCCGAGACCGCGCCATGGCCGCAGATCGTGGCGGATGTTCTCGGAAGGGAAGTGGTCACCGTTAACGGTTCCTGTGCGGGTGCGGTTGGAGCGGCGATCGTGGCCGGGATCGGTGCGGGACTGTATCGGAATGAAGAGGATGCGCATCGGAGGCTGGTTTTTCGAAGGGGTGTCCGTACGCCGGACGAAGCGGCGCACAGGGTGTACAGCGAGCAGTACCGGCGCTTTGCCGGCAATTATCAAAAGGTTCGGAGGTCTTGACATGCATGCCTTGTTCGAAATGAAGGAAGTAGACAAGATTTTCTATGAAGAGAAATTGAAGGATTTTTTGCCGGACCGGATGATCGATATTCATACGCATGTCTGGCTGGACCACATCCGGCTCGAATCGACCGGTGCTCCCGTTAGAGCGGTGACTTGGCCGTCATTGGTCGCAAGAGACAATTCCATTGCAGATTTGTTCAAGACGTATGAAGCGATGTTTCCCGGGAAGGAAGTGACGCCGCTCATTTTCTCGCAAGTAAGCCTGCAATATGATATTGCGGCGGGGAACGAATATATCCGATCATGTGCCGAGCAGTATAAGCTGCCGTCGCTGATGGTGACGAGGCCCCAGCAGAGCGCCGCCGATTTTGAAGAGGGCATCGATCGGGGCGGATTTCTGGGTTGCAAGGTGTATCTGAATTTCGCGGACCCGTACATTCCGGAGAAGGAAATTCGCATCTACGACTTCCTTCCGCCGCATCAGCTTGAGGTGCTGAATCGTCGCGGATGGATGGTCATGCTGCATATTCCGAGGGACGGCAGGTTGAAGGACCCTGTCAACTTGGCACAGATGCTGGAGATCGAGCGGAAGTACCCCGCGGTCAAGCTGATCATTGCCCATGTCGGCCGAGCGTATTGTCCGGAGGATGTGGGAGATGCTTTCGACCTATTGGCGGAGACGAGGAACATGGTATTCGACTTTAGCGCCAATACTAATTCGCATGTGTTCCGGGAGCTGATTAAGGCCGTCGGCCCGAAGAGAATATTGTTCGGCAGCGATCTTCCCATCGTCAAGATGAGGATGAAGCGCTATTGCGAGAACGGCAGGTACGTCAATGTTGTCCCTAAGGGATTGTACGGGGATGTATCGGGAGATCCCAACATGCGGGAAGTGGAAGGGCGGGAAGCGGAGGAGCTCTCCTTCTTCATGTACGAGGAGATCGATGCCTTCCGGGTGGCGGCGGAGGCCGAAGGATTAACGAAGCGGGACGTAGAGGACATTTTTTACTCTAATGCCAAGGCACTTATCGATCAGATTGAGAAGGAGCGACGGCGCTAATGGGGAACAGACTGAGGATGGCCCTTCTGCCCATGTATATTCAGCTTTACGATGACAGCTGGCCTGAGCTGCGGGAGCGCGTGGATGCGTTCCATCAGATAATTATAGGAGAGTTTGAAAAGAGGGGGCTGGACGTTGTCTCTTCGCCCGTATGCCGGGTACAGGCGGAATTTGAAGCGGCGATGGAAAGCTTCGAGAGGGAGGGGGCCGACGCTGTCGTTACGCTACATCTGGCTTACTCGCCTTCTCTGGAGTCGGCAAGCGCACTGGCGGCAACCGGGCTACCGCTGGTTGTTTTGAATACGACACCCACCTACGACTTCAGTCCTGCTCAGCATCCCGATGAGATTCTGTATAACCATGGCATACACGGCGTGCAGGATATGTGCAATCTTCTGCTGCGCAATGGGAAGCGCTTTCTCATTGAATCAGGCCATTGGGAGAAGTCGGATGTCCTCGATCGGGTTGCGGCTTGCGTGAGGGCGGCGCGAATCTCGAAGGAGATGAAGCGGGCGAAGGTAGGCAGAATCGGCGATCCGTTCCAAGGCATGGGGGATTTCCTGGTGCCGGAGGAGGTATTGCGCGCAACGATTGGGATCGAGACGATAAGCTTCGACCTTCAGAATGACGCGGAGCTGTTCGAAGCCGTGTCGGATCGTCAGATCGATGAAGAGATGGAGGGAGATAAGCGGGATTATCAATGGGGCAGCTTTGATGAGGAGGTGTACCGCCGCTCCGTTCACGACGGCCTGTCGCTGCGGCATCTGATCGAAGCGGAACGATTAACCGCATTAACGGTCAATTTCATGGCGATTACGGGACGATCTGCGTTATTCACTATGCCCTTCCTGGAAGCGAGCAAGGCGATGAGCCGGGGAATCGGCTACGCCGGGGAAGGGGATGTGCTGACGGCGGCGTTAGTCGGCGCGCTGCTATCCGTCTATCCGGATGCATCGTTCACGGAGATGTTCTGTCCGGACTGGGATAACGATGCGATATTCCTCAGCCATATGGGAGAGATGAATGTGCGTGTCGCGGCGAACAAGCCGGTGCTTCGGGAGAAGCCATTCCCCTTCACGGATGCGGGCAACCCGATTGTCGCCTGCGGCAGATTCCGCGGCGGCGAAGCGGTGTATGCTTGCTTGGCTCCGGGAGCGGACAATGCCTATACATTCATCTTGTCGCGCATACAGATGCTGGATGTCGAGGGGATTGACAGGATGGAAGACAGTATTCGCGGATGGTTCAGACCATCACTTCCCGCACCCGAGTTTCTTTCTTCCTTCAGCAAGCATGGAGGCATCCATCACGGTGTGATCGTCTACGGCGACGTTATCGAGGTGCTGGAGCGGTTCGGCGACATCATGGGCTGGCATACGGTAACAATCGGGTGATATTCATTTACAAGTAGAGGAGCTGGGAGAATGGCCATTAAAGTAGGGATTGCCGGGGCAAGAGGATTAAGCACGCTGAAGGGATTCCAGGTCTCCAAGGATGCGGAGGTCGTCGCGCTGTGCGATCTGGATGAAGACTTGCTGAAGGAGAAATCGCAGCAATACGGGATTCCACGCACATACCGAATATTCGAGGATATGCTGGACTCCGATATCGACGCCGTTGTCATCGCCACTCCGATGCAGCTGCACGTTCCCCAGGCGCTGCAAGCGCTGGATGCCGGCAAGCATGTGATGAGCGAAGTAACCGCCGGCGTGACGATGGATGAGCTGTGGTGGCTGACCGAGGCGGTGGAGGCTTCGGGTAAAGTGTATATGATGGCGGAGAATTATTGCTACATTCCGCAAAATCAGCTCATTCGGAATATGGTGGAGAAGGGAATGTTCGGGGACATTTACTTCGGAGAAGGGGAGTATCTGCACGAAAACAAAAAGCTGCTGAAAGGCTACAACCGGAAGCATCAGGAAGACGGCAGAACCTCCTGGCGGAAATATTGGCAGCTGGGAAAACGGGGCTCCTTCTATCCGACGCACAGCTTGGGACCGGTCATGCAGTGGTTCAAGAACGACCGCATAAAATCGATATCTTGTGTCGGCTCGGGCTGGCATACCGCCAAGGAGCTGCGGCAAGAGGATACTTCCATTACACTCTGCCAGCTGGAGAGCGGGAAGTTGATCAAGATCCGGGTAGACTGCATATCGGAGCGGCCGCATAACATGAATTACTATTCGCTTCAAGGTACAAATGGGTGCTATGAAGCACCGCGGGGAATGGGCGATGACCACAAAATATGGCTGAAGGACGTGCATGGCGGCAGCGACAATCCGCAGTGGAGGCCGCTCAAGGACTTCTACGATTACTTGCCGGACCGATACAAGCAGGTGACGGAAGAGCAGCGGTCTGCAGGCCACTGGGGCGGTGACTTCTTCATCGTGCAGGATTTCATCGATGCGATTATGAAGGGGACGAAGCCGGAAATAGATGTCTATGACGCGTGCGAATGGACAGCCGTCGGCTTGTTGTCGGAGCTGTCGGTTATGAACGGCGGCAAGGTAATGGAGATGCCGGACTTCCGGAAGACCCGCCAGTATAAGGACCAGATTATCAAGTTGACCTGAGGGTGGACGCTGTAATCCTGTACCGTGATATCATTCTTGCGCTAGTCTGCCAGTTAGTGGTAGTATCTGGTTAAAGGAGTGGTGGACAATGTATCAAAGTATGGAAGGCTTTATGAGAGATTGGGCTTATGAGGAAGGGCTGACGCTGAAGGTGCTGGATGCTCTGACGGACGATTCCTTGAAGCAAGCGGTATCTGAAGCGCAACCGAGAACGCTGGGCGATCTGGGCTGGCATCTGGTGGGCAGTATCGCTGCATTCCTCGGTTCCAGCGGCTTGCAGCTTGATGGGCCTGATTATAAGGGACCGACACCTTCCCGCGCAGCCGATATTGCGGAAGGCTATCGCCGCATGAGCGCAGAGGCTGTGGCAGCGCTGAAGGAACAGTGGAGCGATGACAAGCTGAAGGATGGGCTGAAGCTGTTCGGATTCATTGATACGACCTACAGCGGAGTGCTTACTACGCTTGTCCGTCACCAAATTCACCACAGAGGGCAAATGACGATTCTTATGCGGCAAGCAGGTATTGCAGCTCCAGGCGTCTACGGCCCGAACGAAGAAGAGACGGCCGCGATGCAGGCGGCGCGGCAGCAGTAATAGGTGTGGTCGCAATGCAGGCGGCTCGCCGGCAGTAAATAGGTACAGTCGCGATGCAGGCGGACTCGCCAGCAGTAATAGGTGCGGTCGCGATGCAGGCAGACTCGCCAGCAGTAATAGGTATTGGTTTATGGAGTTACTATAAGAAATGGAACGGTTAACGCAGTTAACTTGCACCTGTTGAGAAACCTCAGGACGCCTTCGGGCGTCCTTTTTTCTTCTTATGTGTCCAGAGGCACGCAACTGCTCCACGTCTACAGGTGCGGTACCGCACTGTACCGGCACCTCGCACTGCACCGCACCTGTACCCGTACCGTCCTCGGTGCCGTATCATGCCCGATTCCACATTGGCCCCATACCCTGCGCCTCGCACCGCACCTATACCCGTACCGTCCCCGGTGCCGTATCATACCCGCACTCCACATTGCCCCGTACCCCGCGCCTCGCATTGTATCGCATCTGTACCCGTACCGCCCCCGGTACCGTATCATACCCGATTCCACATTGCCCCCATACCCTGCGCCGACTGCTGGTTCACAGTTTAGCGAACGTCACGGTCCTTATCTGGCTAAATTCAAGCGAAACGCCAAGCTAGCGGTCCCCACAGTACTTGGGTCGCTGAAATCCGTTAGAGCTCCATTACAGGATCAGTCAACGCCTAATCGTTTGCAGCACCCTTTTCCTGTTATGATACGTCGAATATAGAAAAGGGGGTTAGGCCATGGTCAAGAGGATGATAAGTGCAGTCTTGCTGCTGCTCATCTTGCTCATAGCGGGATGCGATGCTCTGACGGGGAACGATGCGCCTTCAGGAGCGGCTTCTGCGCCAACAGATACGCCGCGGGGGACAGCGATTCCGGATGTGGGGCTGAGAGTGAAAGATGGGGTGACCGTCAGCCGTTCGCTGGACTTCGGTCGTGTGAATAAGAAGACTTATGGAACATTTCGGGACGAAGACGAGATTGCGTCATTCGCCAAAGCAGTGAGAACGGCGGAACGCATGCTTGGCAAGCTGGACATCGCCCATCCCGATTTTGACGTTGTTGTAATGCAGGATGGCAAGCAATATGACATTCACCTGTGGCTGGATACCGAATCCGAGCAGGGGCTGTTCACCTATGTGTACGATACGAGCACGGGCTATCGGCTAACGAAGAAAGCGACGAAAGAGCTGCGTACTCTGATCTGGGGCATTCCGTACAATCCGGACACTGCGGCTGCGAATGGAGACGTTATCTTGACTTCGCTTGGCGACATGCGCAACCGAGAGGCGTGGGACAGCTTTGTGGAAAGCGTGGAGACCGGCGTAGAAGGTGAAGTGCAGGTTGTATTTTATACGAAGGAAGGAGACCCCATCTTCCATCATCTGCGGTTCGACGGAGGGACGATTCGGCACCGTTATGACAACTCGCACGATTCCTTCGGCACGCCTAATAAGCGAATGGAATATTGCAGGGAGCTGGAAGCGGAGAAGAACGAGCGGGGCACCGCCTATCGACTTGATGGCTGCGGCGGCAGTGGCGGGGGAATGTTCTATCTGTCGATACCCGAGCCGGTAACCCCATAAGCTGTAAGCTGCAGATGGGTATCTCCTTCGCCGGATTGCTGGAGGGAGAGCACTTTGTCTTTGCAGCGGAATTAGCGCATGTGGCATACATTAGAGCGCTGGAATGATGCGTTCGAGCGGAATAGTGAATGCCACATACACTAGACCGTCGAAATGGTGCGTTTGGGCCAGGATGGCGTATGTGGCATACATTAGAGCACCGGAAAGGTGCGATCGGGTCGGGATAGCGTATGTGGCATACATTAGAGCACCGGAAAGGTGCGATCGGGTCGGGATAGCGTATGTGGCATACATTAAGGGCGCCAGAATCGTGCGATCGAGCGGAATAGTGAATGCCACATACACTAGAGTGTCGAAATGGTGCGTTTGGGCCAGGATGGCGTATGTGGCATACATTAGAGCACCGGAAAGGTGCGATCGGGTCGGGATAGCGTATGTGGCATACATTAAGGGCGCCGGAATCGTGCGATCGAGCGGAATTAGCGCATGTGGCATACATTAGAGCGCTGGAATGATGCGTTCGAGCGGAATAGTGAATGCCACATACACTAGACCGTCGAAATGGTGCGTTTGGGCCAGGATGGCGTATGTGGCATACATTAGAGCGCCGGAATAGAGCGCCGGAATGGTGAGTTCGGATCGGAATAGCGTATGCGGCATACATTGGAGCTCGCGTCTATTTCTTCACGTACCGCTAATGCTCATTGTCGCGCTGCTCCCGATAGACTCGCTGAACCGCCCGGTAAGCCAGCTTCGGCTTGCGGTACTCGTTCACGATGCCCTTATTGTTGAAACCGCGCGCTCGGTCGCGGAAAGTCGTCTTGTCGCTGTGCAGGTCGGCACGGACATCGGCGAACTGCCATACGAATGTGCCCTGAATGCGCTTATGCCGCCGGAAGATGCGCAGTGCCGTCTCGACGACATGCGCCTGATAATCCTCGCTGAACAAGCGCGGTTCCCAGCCCGTATCACCGTAGATACCCGCTGCGCCGAATTCAGTCATGATCCATGGCTTGTCGCTTCCGCCATGCTGGCGGCTGTATGTCTCGAATTGCTCCAGGAACGGCTGGAACTCCTCCACATCTCCCCGGTACCATCCGTCATACTTGTTGATGCCGATCACATCGAACAGATCCATGACGATATCTTCCATCGGGAAATGCGAGGCGTAAGCGACAAGTCGTGTGTGATCGAGCTTCCGGATTCGGTTCACCATCAGCTCGGAGAATTGGTAGGCTTCCTTTGTCCGGGTATCGATCTCATTATGCGCCGACCAGAACAGGATGGAGGGATGGTGATAATCACGCCGAATCATCTCTTCCATCATAATCGCTGCTTTCTCCTGATAGACAGAATTGGCGAACACTTCAACTGGCATATGCGCCCCCCATACGGGCACTTCCGCCCAGTATACGATGCCGCGCTCATCCAGCAAGTCCAGCCAATAAGGGTTTTGCGGATAATGGGCACCCCTGATGCTGTTGCACCCAGCCTGCTCAATAATGTCCAGATCCTTCTTCATCAGCTTCTCGGGAAAGGCGAAGCCCCACTCCGGATGCTCCTCATGCCGATTCACTCCTTGCATATAGAGCGGCTGTCCATTGACGAGCACTTGTCCATCAGCCACTTCAATCTTGCGGAAGCCGATGCGATCAATGTAGTCGTCTTGATCGGTGCTGACCGAGATGGTGTATAATGCCGGCTTGCCGACTTGCCATAAGGCGATATCGTCCATTGTGCAAGTAAAGCGGACGATGCGTGACTCGCCGGGTTGAAGCGATGTCGTCTCTGTCAGCACCATATCGCCCTCTCCAATGCGAACCTGCAGCGGGACCTGCTGCAGCTTCGACGACAGCGAGACGACTTCCGTCTCAATCGATAAGGCGGCCTGCGTTAAGGCATCATTAAGCGAGTAGTCGATTTTCACATGATGAATGTAGTGATCCGGCAGCAGCTGAAGCTCTACGCTGCGGTGAATGCCGCCGTAATGATGCCAGTCTACGATGCGGTAAGGGACAGTGGCGTCGTCCGATGTGTTATCCGTGCGTATGATCAATTCGTGCTTACCCGGCGGGACATTGTGAAGGATGCACTGGAATGGGGTGAAGCCGCCTTCATGCTCAGCCACAAGCACGCTGTCCATATACACTTTCGCATAACCCAATACGGCGCCGAACAAGAGACGAATGGAACGGTTCTCCACCAGTACGAACGACGTCCGGTACCATGCCGCACCTTCGTAATTGTAATATCCGATCTCATTATTCCAGCAGCCGGGTACAGGCATGGCGTCACTCTCTGACGGGAATCGGGCGAACCAACCGGCTTTTTCTCCAATCCCGTCGGGGTCGATGCGGAACTGCCACAGACCGTTCAATGATACCGTTTGTCTTCTATGATGCTGCTTGAATGTACGCAAGTGATCTCCTCCATATGCACCTCTGTTTCGTTCTATTGTAGGGCGAGCAGGAGAGGAGGAACATAGAAGATAAGCTCGACAAATTGTAGAATCGACTCATTATATAAGCTCATTCTTGAAGGATCTAAGGCCGTAAGAGCTACTAATGGCGCTACTAATAGAGAGATGAGGCAGACGGTGAGTTTATTTTGGCGGTCAATTTCATGTAACGAGACTGCTAACGAGACTGCTAACTGGATTTTATGTCATAATTGAAGTTGAAATCATCGTTGTCACACGCTGCAAATGGAATAAGTACATTAAAATTCGGTCATAATCCACAACGATTCTCCTATTGGTCGAATTAGTAGCAAGAAATCCAGTTCTTGAAGATAAGAAGGAGCAGTCTGATAAAATTAGTAGCAAGAAATCCAGTTAGATTGATCGGGCAGGATGATCAAGGCAATAAAGGCGAGGAGGGTGAAGGCGTGAAAGGAGGATGATCAAGGCAATAAAGGCGAGGAGGATAAAAGATATAAAGGAGTACTGGTATGGCGGCAGAACGGACATCGACGAAAACTACTTAAAAATGGCGTAGTCTAAACTTAAAAATCCCCCTCTCAGTCATATGGCAAGAAACGATATATTTATTTTTGAAAGCGGATACAAAACAAGCGGTGCAGGTTGTGCCCGGAAAATTCCATTCAATCGAGGGGGTAATATGATGAGGAATAGACGTGTCGCTATGGCCTTAGTGGTGATGATAAGCATGCTGCTGGCAGCCGTCTGGCCATCCAACGCGGCGCAGGCGGCCGCGGAAGAGACGGTAATGCTGGAGGCGGACTTCTCACAGCCACAAGGTACGCTTTTACGTACAGAACGGTACAATAACGCCGTTTACTGGCCGCTGCCGGTCGATGCGGTACAAGCCTTGCAAGCGATCAATACGACAATGGTAAGGGATTTTGTGAAGATCGACGATTTCTATGCGGACAAGACAAAGTCGATACTGGACCCCGTAAACCTGAACGGTCCAGCCATGCAGAAGGGGAGAGGGGATTATTACGACTTTCTGTCGCAATTCTCGGATGCGCTGTTCATCAACCTGAGCTTCGGCGGAAGCGAGCATGCCAGAATGAAGCTTCCGGGATCGACGGAGACGGAATTGAATTATGTGGAGTACGAAGAGGTCGGCAAGCAGATCTTAAAACGGTTGAAAGAGCGGAATCCCAAGTTGGAGTACGTGGAAGTGATGAACGAACCGGACCTTGCGGCGCCTGCTTTCGGCGTTGCCAAGGGTGACATGGCGGGATATATGAAGCTTTATAAGCACATGGCGAGCGCCGTCCAGTGGGTGAACGCGCTCGGCCTGCCGGGCAGTCCGCTGAAGGTTGGCGGACCGGCGCTTGCCGACTTCGATCTGCTGAAGCTGGAAGCGTTCGCGAACGCTTGCCAGACCCAGCAATTGCAGTGCGACTTCATCGCTTGGCATCTCTATAATGCGAATGCCGCCTTGAATAAGTCTCATGCGGAGCAGATCAGGGGGATGGCAAGCAGCTATATACCCGGTGCCGAAATCGTCGTCAGCGAGTATGGTTATGCGGGCGGCAAAGGCTCGGAGAAAATACCGGACATCTGGTATCAGACCAATACCGGACTTGCCAAGCAAGCTGCGTATATGACGGATGCGGCTTATTATCTCGAGGCCGGAGGCGCGGATATTCCGATGCACTGGGTGCAGGTGCACACCGGAGACGCCGTGTTCAAAAACCAGTTCGAAGTAGAGCCGGCAACGAGCAGCGGAGGGGCTGCACAGCCAGCCGCCTATGAAGATTATTCGGTCGCCAGCCCTGTAGCGGAGCGTTACTATACACTGCGGGCATGGCGGGAATCCACCCAATCGTCCAGCCCGCTGGTGATTCAAGAGATTCAGCTGTTCGATAGCGGCAACCAGCCAATTCCAATCGTCTCCGCTTCAGGCCGTGCGAATGCAGGATATACGATCGACGGCAATGCGGCGACCTCCCTCAGCATGAGCGGCTACTGGTCGAAGCTGATCTTCGATCTGGGGCCGAATCCGCCTGCCGTAGCGAAGGTGAAGATACTGTGGGGCAATGAAGCGAAGAACAGCTTCCAGATCTATGCGACGACCGATTCGCTAAGCTTCCATGACATTGTCGGGCAGACGCGGATGACGCCGTACTTCCACACCTTGCGCATGTTCTCCATGCTCGGAGACGCCAAGGTTCATACTTCGGGCGGCAGCGATGCAACTCACGGCGTACGGATGCTTGCCACGAAGAACAGCGACGAGCAGGTCAGCATGCTCGTCTGGAACAACCAGCTGAAGGGCGCGGACAGCAAGGCCTTCTATCTGAAAGCGGACAATCTTCCCGCCGGCTTCCAGGGAAAGCGTATCCGTGTGCAGAAGTATCTGGTAGACGAGACACACAGCAACTACAAATACAACGGGGACGATTCGCTTCAGTTGACGGACGACCGTCTGATGCAAGGTGGCGGGGGAGCCGTATTGTACGAGCGTCTCGCTGTCAACGCTGTGATGCTGATTGTGCTGACGGCCGAGGACGGCGAAGCTTCGGCTGTCGTCTCCTTAGGCAAGCAGGCGATCGTGCCGGCGGGGACGGAGACGTCCGCCGGCAATCTGCTGGATGGGAATCCGCATACGGCGTGGTCAACTGCCAGCCCGGCGTATCCTCAGACGATTACGATCGATCTGAATCGAAGCTACCATCTGACGGGAGTCGACTTGAACTGGACTTCGGCGAGCAGCAAGGGATACGCCTACAGGCTGGAAGCCAGCAGGAACGGAACGGATTACTGGCCCCTTGCGGATCGGACGGGCGGAGGAGATCCAGCGTATCAAGCACCTCCGGGAGCGGCGTCGGAGCGGCTTGACGCGCATGCCCGCTATGTCCGATTAACCGTGACCGGCGCCAATCATAACGAGCCATTGTCGATTGATGATATTCACCTTTACGCGGATGCATTCTATACGAATGCGTTCACGAATCAAGGGGAGACCGCGGATGTGGACAGCTGGACGAAAGAAGGCTACGGGAGAACGCCGATCTTATGGAACATTGTCGAGGAAGCCGCCGGTGGCAACCGGATGCTACAATCTCCTTCCGATTACGTGCGGAAGGACGGTACGGTGAACGATGTCACGCCGAGCTTCGCCGTCTTCGGTGACAGCATGACGGATTACGGCATTGAAGCGCGAGTGAAGGCGGCGAATGACCAGCATACGGGGAATATCCAGCTGGGGCTGCTGGCAAGGGCTTCGGATTACAACAACTACTATTCCTTCAGGCTGGAGAGGAAGTCGGGAATCAGCAAGGCCATACTGGAGAAACGAATCAACGGCAGCACAACGGCGCTTGCCGCTTACGATATGCCGCAGCCCATCGATCCTGCCGCATGGTATACGCTGAAGCTGGAGAGCAGAGGAGAGCAACTGACGGGATATGTGAACGGCGTGCAGGTTATTCAGACCTCCGATGCAAGCCGAACGGGCGGCAAGCCGGGACTGCGAAGCCATGAAGCGAAAGCAAGCTTCGATGACATTCATATCTATTCCTTGCATCCGGCTCCATTGCTTACGGATCTGAGGGTCGACGGGACCACCGTCAGCGGATTCGACCCGACGCTTACTGATTACTACATTACCGTACCAGCGGGCCATTCCAATGTGACGGTCGGCGCTTCGGTGTACGACGAGCCATCCGGCGGCTTGGTATGGCTGCCCGACAATGGACAGGCGGTCGTATCCCAGGAGGGCGTGCAATACACGGCGATGGGGATGTCCGCAGATGGGGACAGCGCCAATCTCTATCGTCTGTACATGCGCCAGATAAGCGGGGATACCGGCTTGACCAGCGTGAAGCTGTCCCTGTACCCTTATGCGAATCCCATTCCCAACCCTGTGTCCAATATGATTGAGCTGCAGCCGGGACAATATCAGTACACGATAGCCGTTCCTTCCAGAACCCATGAGGTGCTGATTCAGGAGGCGCTGCCGTCCGGAGCGGCATATGGCGCGACCGTCGACATTAGCAACGTTCCTCTTGTCGACGGACAAGGGACGGCCAGCGTACGTGTCACTTCGGAGAGCGGTGCGATCCAGGACTATACGTTCACGTTCGTGGTCAATAGCGAGCCGGGAGCGGGTGTAGTGCTGCTGAGCGATAATTTCGAATCCGGCGCTTATGACAGCTCCTGGGCGATGCCGGACGGGCAACCGTTCTCCTCCAGCTTCAGAGTTGTCGAGGACGGATTCGGGAAGGTGCTGGAGAAGTATGCGACGTCCACATCGCTTGCCTATGCAGGCTCCTCCCTGTGGACGAATTACGAGGTGACGGCTCGCGTCAAGGCAACGGGGTCTACAACGACCATTCCCGGCATTCTGGCACGAGTGTCCGATGACGGGAAGTCGTTCTATATGCTGCGCCACCATAATCAGGGCGGTGGATTCATCAGTATAGCCAAGACGGTGAACGGCACGATGAGAGAATTGGGAAGCGCACAGGAGACGCCATATGCGCATGGACTCGACCGCTGGGTGCAGCTGCGGCTAGTTGTCGAAGGCACGACGATTCGGGGCTATGCGGACGACCATCTCCTGTTCGACATCGACGATTCCGCCGACGCTTTCGGCTTCGGCGCCGACAACATCGATCTGCTGCAAGGCAAAGCAGGAATACGCGTAGCCAACAAGGAAGCCAGAATAGACGACTTCAGGGTAGCGGAGCCGGGTGATCCTGTCGTCGAGAAGCAACAGGCTTCAATGGCCTATGCCGGCGCCATATTATCGGAGAATGCGGCCCCGGTGCTGCTGGCGGCCCGCGTCGCGCCTCAGGATGTTGAAGGAGCTGACGATCTGAACGGCCTGCCTGTCCGGTTCACTCTGTCGCAGGTAAGAGCGGACGGAAGCCTCGAAGAGAGCGGCTGCTTGTCGCAGATTATTCACTATACGGATTCGGAAGGGGATATCGCGATTCGTATGCCTCTGACGCCCGGCTTCTATCAGGTGAAGTCGGAGCTGCTGGACAACGGCTCGTATGAAGCGGTCGCAAGGGAAGATGATCTGGCCGTATACAATTCCGCTGCCGGTTCGGCGAAGGCGGATGGAAGCTTCAAGCTGGAGAACGCAGCATTCGGAAGACGCATTCAGATAGAAGCGGAGTGGGGCTACGATGCACAAGGATTGCCTCAAGGAAGCCTGGTCCTGAATACGCTGCCTAACGGCTTGTCGCTGCGGATGCAGTCGGCCGAATGGCTCATCATTGCCGACAAGGAGATGCATGTGCAGGGACAGGCGACGGACGAGACGGGCCAAGTGTATACGGTAAGATTCAGCTTAGGCAAGCCGAAGGATGCTTCGCTGATCGTATGGCAAGGAGATTCGGCCGAAGGCGAGCCGCTCATGATGGAGGCGAACCGGAGATGGTCGGGTTCATTCAAGCTCATTAATTAATGAATCGGCAAGGGACTTGCGATGGCGGATTGGAGAGAGGGATTCCGGTTGAATATCCGATTGAAGAACATGAAGCTGCAGAGAAAGTTCATGCTCAGCTATTTGCTCGTATGCATCATTCCGCTGGCTGCGGCGTGTGCCATTATCTATCATCAGTCGGCCCGCAGCCTCCAGGAGGCAGCCGAGGAGTTCGCCGCGCTGTACACGTCGCAGATTCAGTCTTCGGTACAGGAATTTATTGATGAATACGACAGGCTGACCAAGTCCGTCCTGATCGATAACGACATCATCTCGCGCTTGAACGAGAACGGGCAGCTATCGATGGATGAACGAATTATCAATAATTTGGTGATCGACCGGATTCTGATGCGAATCGCCGTCCTGAGACCCGAGGTAAGCAGCATTATGCTCATTACGAGGAATGACGACGTCTACCAATATGCCAATGGGAACTGGATCAATACGATCAACGAAGCCATATTGCTGGAGCAGCAGTGGTATAAGCAAAGCCATTATGCGGAGGATACGCTGTTCATTACCCCGCTTCACGACCGGTCGTATTATGAAGACAAAGGGGGAGGGGCGGTATTCACCGTAGGGCGGATACTGCTTAGCGGCAACGGAGCGTATGCCGGTGTACTGCTTATTGACCTGGACCCTTCCCAGCTGTTGAAGCTGAATCAGGACTTCTGGGTGGCCCGCGACCGGTACGATATGCGCGTCATCGTCAATACGCGTTCCGGAGGAATGGTCTATCATTCCGATCTGGTCATTGGCAAGCTGATCTGGAAGGAGATCGAGGAATCTGCGGAAGAGATCGGCCAAGCCTCAAAGCGCGAGGATCTGATTCAGTTGTCCGGCAGCACGAATGCGGATCAACTGGTGGTCAGAACGGAGATTCCAAGGGATAAGCTGCTGTTGAAAATCGAGAAAATCAAATACTCGACCTGGCTGATTATCGCCATAAGCATTCTGATTATTATCGCAGCATCGTTCACCGTAAGCGCAACGGTTGTGAAGCCGATTAAAAACCTGCGAAGAAGCATGAAGCTGGTGGAAGCCGGGCAATATGCCCCTATCGCGCACAATGCGGCCAACGACGAAATCGGGAGTCTGGTGGGCAGCTACAACAAAATGATCGCGACAATCAAGACGCTGATCGAGGATGTGTACTTGGCGGAGATCAAGCAGCGGCATGCCCAGTACTTGTCGCTGCAAACCCAGATTAATCCGCACATGCTGTATAACACGCTGGAATCCATTAGAATGAAGGCGATTATGAAGGACGATGAAGAGATTGCGGCCATGATCAAAATTCTGGCCCGGATGTTCAGGCTTACATTGAGCAAAGACGGCGGTCAGAATGTCATCAGGCAGGAAGTCGACTATGCGGAGAATTATGTCCAGCTGCAAAATATGCGATTCGACAACCTGTTCACCTTATCCACCCGGCTTGGCGAGGAAGTGCTGGACTGCCCCATTATGCCGCTAGTCTTCCAGCCGATTGTGGAGAACAGCATTGCGCACGGATTCGTGGATTACGATCATCCGATCCGGATTGCGATTGAGGGAGACGTAACAGAACTGGGCGATATACGGATTAGCATAACGGATAACGGAGCGGGCATGACGGCCGGCAAGCTGGAGGAGCTGAATGACGCTCTGGGAGGCGCGGCTGCCGATAAGTCGAGGTGGGGAACGGACGTAGACGATGCCGGCAAGGGCATTGGCCTTGCGAATATTGCGGAGCGGATCAGGCTGCAATACGGGGAGCGTTACCGCGTATCGGTCCAGTCCGTCCTGGGGACGGGCACGACAGTGCAACTGCTTATACCTGGAAGATCAAGCAAGGGAGATTATGCGATTGAGAACAGTCATACTGGATGATGAGAAGGGGATCGTCGACGGCTTGAACAAGCTTATTGGCCGGTATGTGCCGGCGTGCGAGATCGTCGGCACGGCCTATAACGGGATTAGTGGCTGCGAGCTGATCGAAGAGCTGCAGCCGGATGTCGTCATTACGGATATTCGAATGCCGCAGATGGACGGTCTGGAGATGATTCGCAAGCTCATATCGGGCGGAAGCCGAGCGAAATTTATCATTCTGAGCGGTTATGCGGACTTCCAATACGCCAAGCGGGGCATTGAGCTGGGAGTGAAGTTCTTCCTGAACAAGCCGGTGGAAGAGGATGAGTTGGCCGAATGCTTGCACAAGGTGATGGCCGAAGTGAACAGCGAGCAAGCGGAGCGGAACCGGATGCGCCAGTTCGTGCTGCGGGATATGCTGGACGGCGGTTACGAGACGGCCGCCGATCTGGAGGCTGTGCGGGATCTGCTGCCATTGCCGGCTGCAGGCGGACAGTACGCATGCGCGATCATGGAATGGGAAGGGGGGCGCGACGGCTGGGGAGACGACATCCGCCAGACGTTGGAGCGTGCGCTGATCTCTTGCTTAAGGCCGATGGGCCAAGTGTATGCCTTCCCCTATGAGAGCGGACAATATGCGGTCTTGACGGCTCATGAGACGGGCATCGACGAGGCGGAGTGGGAGCAGTTCATCCGGAGGCTCCACGGGGAATGGACAGGCACAGGCTTGCCGATATCGGTCGGGACGGGGCGGGTGCATGATCTGCCCAGCGGCATCAGTCTCTCCTTCCAGGAAGCGAAGTACGCGCTGCGCTATAAAGTGATCAAGGGCTTCAGTACCGTTCTGGCTTACTCTACTATCCACAGGAATGAATCGGATAAGAAAGTTGCGGATGCAGATGAAATCATGAAGCTGGAGCACTGTATCGACAGCATGGACCCCGACGGCTGCGCGGCGATCGTCGACAGCATCTTCAAGAAAATTGAGGCGGAGGGCAATTGGAGTCTGGCGGATATCCAACAGCAGTGCTTGAGCATTCTGCTTGCCGGCATGAGGAAGGTGTCTTTCGTGCAGCTGCAACTTCATGATGATCTCGGCCAGGGGATGCTGTCGCTTGAGGGTTTGTCGGGATTCAGGACGCTGAAGCAGGTGCAGGAGTGGCTGACCCAAGCGCTGAGAAGCGTCATTGAGCTGAAGACTGCCCGTCAGTCGGCGGGCCGCAAGGACGTCATTGCCGAGATTAAGGAGTATGTCGCCTCCCATTGCGGCAGCGGCGTTACCTTGGCGGACTTGTCGGAGCGCTTCTTCATCAATCCTTTCTATCTCAGCCAATTGTTCAAGGAGAAGACGGGAAATACGTATATGAATTATGTGAAGCGGGTGCGCATGAACAAGGCCAAGGAGCTGCTGGAGACATCGGATTTGAAAGTGTATGAAATTTGCCAGATGGTCGGTTACTCCGACACCAATTATTTCAGCAAGCTATTCGAGAAGACAGTCGGCATGATGCCAAGCGAGTATAGAAGGCAATTCAACCGGTAAAGCGGGGGTTATGTGCGGTGCTCCGTCTCTCTATGCGGGAGGCGGGGCATTTTGTATGTTGGAGAGTCTATTTCGGAGACAGAAACTTAAAAATGGCCTGATGCAAACTTAAAAACCTCCCTTTGTCGGAAAATGGAAAGGGCTTTATAGTTAAATATGTAAACGGATTCATAGTCGGGAGGCGCCATAACAAGGGGGCAAAGGGGAGGAGATGGACATTTGTTGTTGAGAAATATGAAGGGGTATTGGCCGCTGTACATCATGGCCATTCCCGGCGTCACCTTTCTTGTCATTTTCAAATATATCCCGCTCATGGGATCGGTGATCGCCTTTCAAGATTATTCGGTATTCAAAGGGTTCCTGGGCAGCCCGTGGGTCGGACTGAAGCATATCGAAGCTCTCCTGCATCATTACGACTTCGGCAAGGTATTCACCAACACCCTGGTATTAGGCTTGCTTCGTGTAGCAGTCGTGTTCCCGGTTCCGATCTTGCTCGCCTTGCTCATTAACGAGGTTAAGCAGGTGCTGCTGAAGAAGGGGATTCAGACGGCGCTGTACATTCCCCACTTCTTCTCGTGGGTCATCGTGGCGGGCATCGCATTCGATCTCTTCTCCTTAAGCGGACTGTTCAATGTCGTCATCGGATGGTTCGGATACGACCCCGTGCTGGTCATGCAGGAGAGCGCATACTTCCGGTTCATCTATGCAGCGACGGGCATATGGCGGGATGCAGGCTGGGGAACGATCGTCTATATTGCGGCAATCAGCTCGATCGACCCCCAATTGTACGAGTCGGCGATGATGGACGGCGCTTCCAAGCTGAAGCAGATGATGCATGTGACGTTCCCGTTGCTGCTGCCAACCATACTGATCTTGTTCCTGCTGGAGATCGGCGGCTTCATGGAACTGGGCTTCGACCATGTCTACAACCTGCTTACTCCGATGACCTACAGCGTCGGCGATATATTGGACACCTACGTGTTCCGGATCGGCATCCAGCAGGCGCAATACAGCTTCGCTACGGCAGTCGGCCTGTTCCAGTCCGTGATCGGCTTCATCCTGGTGTTCATCTTCAATAAGCTGTCGAGGAAAGTGTCGGACGGGGGGTTGTGGTAATTATGTTCGAATCCAGAGGCGAAAGAGTGATGCGATACAGCATCGTAGTGCTGCTGTGCTTGCTGTCCGTGACGGCGCTCATTCCCATGTTGTCGGTGCTGTCTCTATCGTTCAGCTCCAGCCGTATGGTAGACCAGAATCTAGTGACGTTATGGCCGAGAGAATTCACCTTCGATTCCTGGCTGTACATTATCGACCGGCCGGACTTGTGGAAGTCATTCATGCTGACGCTCTCCACGACGGTGATCGGCACGCTCCTGGCGCTTCTTGTCACCGCTCTGCTGGCCTTCCCGCTGGCCAAGAAGGAATTCCTTCCGGCAGGCCTGCTGATGATAGCGGTCGTTATTACAATGGTGTTCAAGGCTCCCATTATCCCGTATTTCCTGACAGTGCGGAGCATCGGGCTGTACAACGATCCTCTCGTGCTGATCGTACCGCATATTTTGAGCCCGTTCAATCTGATCATTATGCGAGCGTTCTTCAAGCAGTTTCCGAAGGAGCTGGAGGAGGCTGCGTTCATGGAGGGCTGCGGGTACTTCAGGCTTTTATTCAGCTTCGTGCTGCCCTTGTCGAAGGCCGTGCTGGCTACGCTAGCTTTATTTTACGGGGTGGTATTGTGGAATCAGTTCCAGCATCCGCTATTCTTCATCCAAGATCCGGATTGGTTCCCGCTGCAGATCAAGATCAGACAATTCATTACAGACGTCAACGAGATGCCGCTGATGGGGCCTGTAACCGACATTAACTACAATGATCGAACGCTCCGCTCGGCTACCGTTATCTTCGCGATTGTCCCGGTCATTCTCGTCTATCCCTTCCTGCAGAGGTACTTTGTCAAGGGAGCGATGATCGGTTCTGTGAAGGGGTAATGTGACGTGAAGATTCGGCTGGTGGAAGTAAGAAGGTTATGAATCGAAAATCAATAAGAGGGGGAAGTAAGAATGGTGTGGAAAAGATGGGGTATGCTCCTAATGGTCGTTATGCTGGCGGCGTCCTTAACCGCCGGATGTGCCGGAAACAACGGAAACAAGGAGTCGGAGGCGCCGAAAGAAACAGCGAAATCGGGAGAGGGGACAGCGAAAGAAACAAGCAGTCCGGCCGACGAAGAAAAGACGGAGGAAATCGTCGACATTGAAGTATGGTATACGAATCTGGGGGCGCAGCCGATCGACAAGGGGAGCCCGTTATACGAGTTCTATAAGGAGCACTTGGGAATAGGCGTCATTCATCCGTATGTGGAATGGAACGGCGGAACATCGTATCTGAATCAGCTTAATCTCAAAATCGCAGCGAACGAAATGCCCGACCTGTTCATGCCGGTACAGGGCTTGGAAGCGGAGCTGGCGAAGAACGGCGCGATTGCCGACCTGACCGAGCTGCTCCCGGAGCATGCCCCTAACGTGTGGAATGCGATTCCGGCGCAAGTATGGGATGTTGTCAAGGCGAACGATCCTACCGGACAAGGCCGCATCTATTACATCCCCGGCGTGCTCGACTACGGAAGAATGGGCGGGATGATCCGCCAGGACTGGCTGGATAAGGTCGGTCTGCCGATGCCGACGACGCAAGAAGAGTATGTGAAGGTGCTGGAGGCGTTCCGCGATGGGGACCCTAACGGCAACGGTCAGAAGGATGAGCTGCCTACGGGAGGGCGCGAGCAGGCGGCATGGATGGACCATCTGTTCGCCATGTATGGAGTAGCGATAGACGAAGGCAAGCCGGACTGGGATCTGTACGACGGAGAGCTCACTTATTCGGCTGTCACGCCCAACATGAAGGCCGCGCTTGCGTTCATAGCCAAGCTGTACAAGGATGGATTGCTGGATAAGGAATCGCTGCTGAACAAGAAGGCGGATTGGGACGGCAAGATCGACGCCGACAAGGTGGGCAACTACTTCCACTGGGCAGAGGCCGCGACCACACGCCTGGAAGCTATCTATAAGAACACCGAGGTGAAAGGCGACTATTCTGTCATGCCTGTTCCTAAGGTGGAAGGCTATGAAGGCTTCTATTCGGCGAAGAAGCTGCTGAATCCGGTATGGGTCGTGAAGAAAGGCAAGGATGACAAGAAGCTGATGGCTACGTTGAAGGCATTGAACAATGTCTATGATAAAAGCAAATGGGATGCGCTGTTCTACGGGGTAGAAGACATGCACTATGTGATGGAGAATGGAAAGCGGATGATGCTGCCATCTGACAAGAGCGTGATGCAGAATAAGGTATTCTCGCCGTGGCATAATCTGGACACATTGGACTTCAAAATGGAGCTGTACCGCTCCAATATCACCGAGGACCGGAGATGGGCTATCGAGCAGGGGATTAGAAATATGGAAGAGAACCAGAAGTATGTCAAAACGATTGCCGGCGACGGCTTGTCTGCGAGCATCTATGAAGGCTACGCGGACATTAATAACCGCACGCTGTACGTAGAGTATGCGACCAAGATCATTCTGGGCCAATACTCCATCGACAAGTTCGACGAGTTCGTCGAGAAGTGGCATAAATCCGGCGGTGAAGAAGTAACGAAGCGTGCAAGAGAATGGTATGCGAAGGTGAAGAAGTAACGAAGCGTGCAAGAAGTGAAGGTGAAGAAGATAAAGGAGCTGCAGCGGCAGCTCCTTTATCTTTTTTTGTAACTTTTAACCTTTTTCTTTTAATCGCTCCTAATCGGGTGAACGCTTGAGGGGCTACTTTTTTGCTTCTCATGAAGAAGTCGCGTTTGCTCTTTAGTAAGCTTCCGAATAGCCTTTAATCTTCCATGGGCAATTCTAAAAGCCATATCGCGCGTATGCCGCTCAATGGTGAGAACATAAACGATTAGTAGTATATCCACCACTTCATTGGTGACCCGAAATACAATTAATAGTGTAGGAATCCTACTGTAGCGCCGGAAAGTGGCGTGCGAGCTGAAATAGTGTAGGAATCCTACACTGTAGCGCCGGAAAGTGGCGTGCGAGCTGAAATAGTGTAGGAATCCTACACTGTAGCGCTGGAAAGCGGCGTGCGAGATGGAATAGTGCAGGAATCCTACACTGGAACGGCGAAAAGTGGCGTGCGATCCGTAATAGTGTAGGAATCCTACACTGGAACGGCGAAAAGTGGCGTGCGAGATGGAATAGTGCAGGAATCCTACACTGTAGCGCCGGAAAGTGGCGTGCGAGCTGAAATAGTGCAGGAATCCTACACTGTAGCGCCGGAAAGTGGCGTGCGAGCTGAAATAGTGTAGGAATCCTACACTGTAGCGCCGGAAAGTGGCGTGCGAGCTGAAATAGTGTAGGAATCCTACACTGTAGCGCCGGAAAGTGGCGTGCGAGCTGAAATAGTGTAGGAATCCTACACTGTAGCACCGGAAAGTGGCGTGCGAGCTGAAATAGTGTAGAACGCCGTCAGGCGTTTTTACAAAGAGAAAGTGATTATATGAAAAACCTAAGCAAATGCAACGAATTCTATATTTTTTTATAGGTGTCCATCTGTGTTAGCATGGTTTGTAGGAAATGACAAATGCGCAGAGGAGGCGGGAAGCTTGCATAGCAGCTATTGGCTGACAAATGTACGCCTAGAGAATGGACTTATTAAGGAGAACGGCGCTGTCGCAGGGACAATGACGGGGCTGTACAGCTTGAAAATCGAGAACGGCAAAATTGCGCAAATCATTCCTGCAAGCGGATTCTCGAACGATTCGGCGGCGGAGAGGAACGAGGAGGATAACGGACTGCCGGTTGTGGATGCGCATGGCCTGCTGGCGCTGCCGTCGTTCGTGGAGAAGCACTGTCATCTGGACAAGACATTGCTTGGAGACCGTTGGCGGCCGGTTCGGCCGGCGCACACGATATTCGAACGATTCAATATCGAGAAGGATACGCTGCCGAAGCTGGAGACGACGATGAAGGAGCGCGCGGAAGTCTTGCTCGGTACGCTTCTGCAGGCGGGATCGACGCATATTCGCACTCATGTCGACATCTATCCGGACGTCGGGCTTCGCCATCTGGAGGCCGTGAAGGAAGCGCTCTCCTCATTCGAAGGGAAACTATCTAATGAGATCGTGGCCTTTCCACAGCACGGACTGCTGCGCTCGCATAGCGTCGGGCTTGTAAGAGAAGCGCTGCGGCAAGGCTGCGGACTCGTCGGCGGGGTCGATCCCCATACGGTGGACGGAGATATGGAGCGGTCGCTGCAGGGGATGATGGAGCTGGCGGTAGAAGCGAATGCCGACGTCGATCTGCACTTGCATGACGGCGGCCGCATCGGGCTGGATACGATCAAGCGGCTGGCGATGTTGACCGAGGAAGCCGGCTGGCAAGGCCGGGTTGCCGTCAGCCACGCATTCGCCCTGGGCGACATGGAGGGCAGCGAAGCCGACGAGATGGCAGGGCTGCTGGCGGAGACCGGCATAACGGTCATTACAAGTGTACCGATAGGCCGGGTGATCCCGCCAGTGTCGTTCCTTCAGGCGAAGCGCGTTCCCGTCGCGGTCGGCTGCGACAATATATTCGACTCCTGGTCGCCGTTCGGCAACGGAGACATTCTGGAGAGGGCGGGACGCCTGGCAGAGCGGTTCGGCAGAAGCGCAGAGCCGGCATTGGCGGAGACGCTCGGGTTGATTACGGGCGGACGGAAGCCGCTGGATGAGCAGGGGCGGCAGGTATGGCCGCAGCCGGGCGACGAGGCGAATATCGTATTCGCAGAAGCGAGCTGCTCGGCTGAGGCTGTAGCCAGAAGAGCGAGACGGCCTGCCGTCATGAATAAAGGGATGATCGTAGCGGGATCATTGGAGAGGGGATCGAGATGAAGCAATCGGCTTATTGGCTGGTGAATGTAAGACTGGAGAGCGGTTATAGCTATGGAGACGGCGTCATTGCCGGAACCGAAACGGAATTAAGCCATATTCGCGTGGAGAATGGGTGCATATCCGCCATTACCGCCGGTGAACGGCCAGATGACGGTCTGCCGCAGCAGGATGCGAAGGGGCTGCTCATGCTGCCCGCGTTCCAGGAGATGCACATACATATCGACAAAACGTATTACAGCGGGCCGTGGAGGGCGGTAAGGCCGGTCAAGGATATATTCGGGCGAATTCAGGAGGAGCGAGAGCTGCTGCCGAAGCTGCTGCCGACCGCACAGGAGCGGGCGGAGAATATGCTGAACTTGCTGCTTGGCTTCGGCTCCACCCATGTCCGGACGCACTGTAATATCGATCCGGTCATCGGTCTCGGCAATCTGGAGGCGACGATGGGAGCGCTTCAGACATTCTCCGGCAAGCTGTCCTCCGAAGTCGTCGCCTTCCCGCAGCACGGGCTGCTGCGCTCCGATGCAGTCGAGCTGGTACGTCAGGCGATGCGCAGCGGCGCCACTCATGTCGGCGGCGTCGACCCGGTCACCGTGGACGGCGACATGGAGAAATCGCTGCAGACGATTATGGACATTGCCGTGGAGGCGAATGCGGGTGTGGACGTGCATATTCACGATCGCGGCGAGACGGGAATGGCGACAATGCACAGGCTTGCCGATCTGACAGAGCAGGCCGGCTGGCAGGGAAGGGTAACGGCCAGCCATGCCTTCGGCTTTGCCGGCGAGCCTTCGGCCGCGGCGGAGCTGGCGGAGCGATTCGCAAGTCTGGGCATATCCGTTACGTCGACGGTTCCGTTCGGCGGCTTGATCATGCCGCTTCCGATGCTGCGCGAGAAGGGTGTCCGGGTAGGACTCGGCAATGACAGCATCACGGATCATTGGTCGCCGTTCGGCACGGGGGACTGCCTGGAGAAGGCGACAAGGCTTGCCGAGCTGTACCGGTTCGTCGACGAGCGCTCGCTTGCGGCATCGCTCGGCTTCATTACCGGGGGAGTATTGCCTCTCAACGAAGAAGGCAAGCGCGTATGGCCGACGGTCGGGGATGCCGCGGACGCCGTGTTCGTGCAAGCGAGCTGCTCGGCAGAGGCGGTAGCGAGGAGAGCCCGGCGGTCGGCGGTACTGTTCGGCGGCGAGCTGGTGTCCGGGGCATTAGACGCCGAGTGAGCGTTGGAACAATGCAACGAAGTTTTGAGCGGCCTTGGAGAGCGTATGGTTCTTCAGCCATATTAGTCCGACAGGCGAGGACAGCTCGTCCGAGGGAGATATGCGAGTAGCGTGAATGTCGTAGCTTCGATGCTGCCTGATCATCGTCTCCGGAACGATCGATGCGCAGAAATTGGAAGAGACAAGCTCCATTAACAATGTAATGTCGGAGCATTCGCCAAGCATGTTGGGGTGCAGGTGGAGGCGGGAGAAGGCTTCCATCACCAAATAGTGCACCCCTAATCCCTCCGTGCTGGGAAGCATGAGCGGGTAGTGGAGGATGTCGGCAAGCGACACCTCCCGCTTCATCTGTTCCTTGCTGCGGGCGGAGGTCAGGAAGTAGAAGGGCTCGGCATGAAGATGAAGCACCGAGAAGGGGGACAGCTCCAGCGGCAAGCGGATGAACGCGAGCTCAATGGCTCTGTCCTTTACCAGCTGGCACAGCTGAGCCGACTCGTTTTGCTGTATTTTATAAGTCACCTTGGGATATAGCTCCCGGAATTGATGGAGGAGATGAGATAATCCGGCTACCGAGAACGTGTTAAGGCCTATTTTCAGTTTTCCGTTAACGCCGTTTCCCACCTCCTTTACCTCCATTTTGGCTTCCTCCAGCAATTGCGTCATTTGCAAGGCATATTTATACAGGGCTTCTCCCGCTTCGGTTACCTCGAAGTATTTTCCGCTTCTCTCCACGAGCTTCGCTCCGAGCTCCTCTTCCATCGCTTTCAGATGCTGGCTTAATGGAGGCTGGGAGATGTGTAGCTTTTCGGCGGCTGCGGATATTTTCCTCTCTTCCACGATGGCGATGAAGTAACGCAGCTGTCTCATATCCACTTTCAATCACGTCCCCTTTTTGTATATGGAAAACCTAAGAAATCATTAATTTATTAATATTTTTCATATAATACTATTCCATGTTAGCATATGTGTATAACAGGATAAAGCTGTAAAAGGAGAAGAAAACGATGCTTCGTCAATTGGCAATGTCTATCGTCCTGGCAGGCGTATTGTTCATAACAGCATGTCAGAGCAATACGGATTCCTCTCATATCGTACCGGAAGAAACAAATTCTATTGAAAAGGCGGCGGAACAAGTGAACAATCAACTGATACTGGCAGCTGAGAATGGCGATACAGAGCGAGTTCTTAACCTTCTGGAGGAGGGAGCGGACGTCAACGCAGTCGACGATCGGGGAAGAACGGCCGTCGTGGCGGCCACCTATGCGAATAAGGCGGAAACGGTAAAGGCGCTGATCGAGCAAGGGGCGGATATCAATATCCGCGATAACAATCTCAACAATGTCCTGCTGTATGCGGGCGCCTCGGGCTATCTCGATATCGTCAAGCAGTCGCTGGCGGCAGGAGCCGACACGACATTGACGAATCGATTCGGAGGCACAGCACTGATTCCGGCTTCCGAACGAGGCCATGTGGAAGTCGTGAAGGAGCTGCTCGCACATTCCGATACAGATGTGAACCATATTAACAACTTGCACTGGACGGCATTAATGGAAGCGGTCATTCTGGGAGACGGCGGAGAGAAGCATCAGACGATTGTGAAGCTGCTGATCGATTACGGAGCGGACGTTCATATCGGCGACTCGCAGGGGATCACGCCGCTCCAGCATGCGCAGAAGCTCGGGTTCGGAGAAATCGAGAGCTCGCTGCGCGAAGCTGGGGCGCAGTGACGAGGATTAATGGTAGGGTATATCCATCCAAAAATAACGTTAGTAACCTTGAGCAGTTCTGTCTGAAAAGCACCGTCTACTAAAATGATGAGACCACCCGAATAAGTATCTACTTTGTACGATTTTTCTTACAAATTGGAGTTGGACGCTACATATATTCGGCACTTTGTATGATTTTTCGTTACTACTTAGATACTAAAGTAAGTAGGAGCTATCGCTCAAAATGGTCACATAGAATCGGAAAAATAGAGAAAAGTGTGCGCTATCGCTCATTTTGCTCACATAGCCCCGCCAAGCGTGCCTTGTACCGCCGAAAAGTAGGAGCTATCGCTCAATATGGTCACATAGAATCGGAAAAATAGAGAAAAGTGTGCGCTATCGCTCATTTTGCTCACATAGCCCCGCCAAACGTGCCTCGTACCGCCGAATAGAAGGAGCTATCGCTCAAAATGGTCACATAGAATCGGAAAAATAGAGAAAAGTGTGTGCTATCGCTCATTTTGCTCACATAGCCCCGTCAAGCGTGCCTTGTATCGCTGAAAAGTAGGAGCTATCGCTCAAAATGGTCACATAGAATCGGAAAAATAGAGAATAGTGTGCGCTATCGCTCATTTTGCTCACATAGCCCCGTCAAGTGTGCCTCGTACCGAATAGACCTAAGTAGTAACGATTTATCGTACAAATCCCCCATGGGCTGTCGGCCATCGCGAGGAACAAAAATCGGTGACGTCGTATTTATAGAACGTTATACTGGAGGGCTTGTCAGAACAAGCCCTGCTGTCCCTTCAGCTTGACCAGAGCCTCTACGAAATAGTAGTCGCCGTAAATGATCGGCACATTGACATGGCGATTAACAGGGTAAGAGACAGTGCCTTTGGTCAAGATGGCATCCTGACCATCTCCCCAATCGGCATAGTTGTCGTATAACCCTTTCAGAATAGCAACTGCGCTCTCGTAATAGAACGCTTTCTCCGCTTCATCCTCCAGCAGCATGACAAGCTCCAGCAGCCCGCTTGCCGCACAGGCCGCCGCGGTGGAATCACGTGCGAATTTATCCTTGTCCGCTGTGCGGAAGTCCCAATAAGGCACTCGATCCTCGGGAAGATGGGACAGGAAGTAGTTGGCGATGTTTTTGGAGGCGGTCAAGTATTCCGATTTGCCGGTTTCGCGGGCAGCGATTGCAAATCCGTAAATTGCCCATGCCTGACCTCTCGACCAAGCGGAGTCGGGGCCCAGTCCTTGACCGCCAAGGTTTTCCAGCTTCTGGCCTGTCTCCGGATCGAAGCTGACGATATGCGGAACGGTCCAATCCTCTCTGACGAATTGCTTGAGAACGGTATCGGCATGAGCTACGGCGATGTGCTTGAAGCGCGGGTCCCCTTCTTCCTTGGACGCCCAGAAGAGGAGCGGCAAATTCATCAGGCAGTCAATGATAGCCCAGCCGGTGCTGTTAGGATCGACGCGGTCCGTCCATGCCCGAATGAACTGCCCGCTCAGATTGAATCTCCCGGCCAAGTGGCTTGCCGCAATCAGTCCCGTTCTGCGGGATTCTTCATGGCCGGTTAACCGGTAGTTGATCACAGCGGTAGGCAAATACATAAAGCCAACATCGTGATGGATCGAATAAAATTGCTGTAAAGGAACATTGAGCTGCTGTTCGATACGCTCTGCTGTTTCCCGCAGCGCCTCATCCTTCGTCTCCCGATAAGCAAGCCACAGCAAGCCTCCCCAGAAGCCGGAAGTCCAAAAGTCCGCATTCTCGCAATTGTATCTGCCCTCCAGGCATACATGCGGAAAGCTCGCTCCAATCCTCCCATGCAGTGAATGGATTTTGTTCAATGAATCCGAATACGCCTGATCTATCCAGTCAAGCTCGCGTGCTATGGTTTGTGTCATTAGAAGATTACCCCTCTCATTGGTTTCGTCTAGTCAGCATTGTACCGAGCAAGCCAAAAGAAGGATATCGCCATAACTTGATTTCGTCTCCAATAACGGCGCTGGAACCGGGTAGATACGAGAAAGAACAAATAATGAATACGGTGCAAAAAAACGTTACACAAGCGAACTTACATAGTTCGCTACTCCAGACTTTTCAAATATTCGCCGGGCGAGACGCCGATATATTGCTTGAAAATGCGAATAAAGGTATTGGTGTTGTTGCAGCCGACGATAGAAGCCACTTCATGAACCTTGTACGTTTTTTGATTAAGCAGCTCCTTGGCCCGTTTGGCTTTCAACGTATTCACGTATTGCTTGAAGTTAATGTCCAGCGAGTTTTTAAGCAGCTTGCTCACATAGCTTTCCGACAAGTTGAAGTGGCTGGCGATATCCGTCAGCGATAAATCTTTATCGAAGTGCTTGTGGATATAAATAAAGATGCGGGAAGCGGTCGAGCTGTCCAGGCTGAATTTGTCTTTGTTGCAATAGTTGAAAATATGCTCGAACAGGCCAATGGCCTTCTCGGAAAAGGCGGCCGCGCCCACGTCCATGAACTCCTCCAGCGCATTGGGATATTCCTTGACGAACTGATTCAACGTTTTATTGTTGGTGTTGAGGCAGCGTTTGAACGTAGTCAAGAGCGAATGCTTCAAGCTCGACAGATTGGCCGGAGCCAGCTTGGCCTGCTTCTCATTCTCTTCAATTAAATTGCCGAGCAGCTCGTATGCCTTGCCCAACTCGTTCGTGCTTACATAGTTAATCAGGAAGCTCTCGATTTCCAGCGGATAGTAGCAGACGGCCTCCTCCGCATAACCGGCTTCCCGGGAAGTCATCACTTTATTCACCGCGGCGTATTGATGGTTGCCTAAGCGCAACAGCTCCTGCAGCCCGGAAGTCAGCTCGGTGAGTGGATAGGCCTCCGATATGCATATCGTAATGTCCAGGGACAAGATGCTTTCAATGCGGTGTATGATATGCTCGGCGATCTCTCTGAGACGGTCGGAATCCAGCGTACGGAAGAGAATGCAATATTTATTGCGGTCCAGAGGCAGGACGAAGAAGGGCTCCTCCTTCCCCAGCTTCTCTTCGACCCTATCGTGGAAGGTAGCCGACAGATGAGGCGCAGGAATCGTATGCGCTTCCAAGCCTTCGCATTCCAACAGCATCAGATTCAGCCGATCTTCATAGACTTCCAGATTCAGAGTCTTTATATTATCCTGGATGAATCTCTCGCTTGCTATGCCATAAATGACTTTTCGGAAGAAGTCCTCGCGCAAGTGCGCTACCGAATGCTCCAGCTTGTTTTGCAAGGAGTGGTTCAAGGAATAGACTTGCTCAATACTGGATTGAATGTAAGCGAGTTCATGAATTTGATTGATTTGATCGCCGTGGGCTTTATTGCGCTCATCCAGAAATTGCAGCAGCTGCCGAATGGGCTTGTAGCTGGATCTGGTAGCCATATATGCGAGAATAACGCCGAACAGCAGAAGCAGCATGCCGGGAAATAACGCTGTCTTCCATAACGCGGCAAAGATGGTGCCGAACGAAGTTAATTCGCTTGAGTACACATATTTCAGATTAGGAACCAGCTTCGAATGATGCACATAATGAATTGTCGATCCCCATCTGACCGGATTGTGATCCATCTGCGCATTCATGCCGTCATCCATAGTCAGCAAGTTTTCATTCAGGCCATTGTGTTCTCCATAGGAAGCGACCAGTTCATCCGTGAATAAATAGAAATTGCCCTCCGGGTTATCGGCCGACTTGGGCAGCAATGAATCGCTGTCGACGACGATAAAGAAATAGAGCGGCGCAAGCCGGGAATGGACGGTTCGGTGAATCATGACAATTTTATCCGGCTTTGTTGCCAAGGATTGCGGAATGACATAGGTGTCGGCGGCCAGAGCTTCGTGTTGGGACTCTTCAAAGCGGTCCAGTGCAGCGGGCCGGATGCCAAGCTCTTTAAAGTAATGGTCAACGCTGAAGGTGCCAGCGCCCGTAATGATCATATCATCCGTCAGTTTCGTAATGCCGAGCGTGAAGCCGAGCTGTCCGAATCCGTGCAATTGTTCGATCAGGTCGTTGTACAGATTTGCAATAGTGAGGTAGTTCGTATCGTCGCTGTAACGGTAATCGATCAAGCTTTGCAGCGTAGATATCTTGTATACGAATTCCATTGCCGTTTGGATTTTGAAGTCCGCATAATTGCCGGCTTGGTCAGTGTAGAGCTGGTAGCTGTGGTTGTTTTGCGCGTCGAGCATTTGATAGCTTTTGTAAAAAATAATCGATGACGTGATGATCGAATATAGAAGCACGATAACGATAAACAAGGTCAGCATCTTGTATAGAAACTTCCTCTTTACGATCATGTCGCGAAATCCCCTTTTGCGTAATCTACTGATGTCTCTAATTGGCTGTCTAGCTTCGGATTTTCATATACAGTCTACATTACTTTTACGTAATCTTCAAAAGCGAAGCAGCGGAAAAAGGGAGCATACACATTTCTTGACGCCGCGGAAACCCTTGCGGGTAAGCGCTTTTACAGTTAAGACAGGCTCGTTGTATCGATTTTTTGTTCATCTTCAAAACAGGCATACAATTAACGCTTTCTATCCAAAAACGATAAAACGGGGATGAAGACAAATAATAATGATATCGCTTTCATCGCCGCTCGTATACGATGCGGGTAAGGCAAATTAAT
Organism: Paenibacillus sp. J5C2022; assembly: GCF_025567625.1. Classification (GTDB taxonomy): domain Bacteria; phylum Bacillota; class Bacilli; order Paenibacillales; family Paenibacillaceae; genus Pristimantibacillus. Next base: position 67,614 of record NZ_JAOQJC010000010.1, read on the forward strand.
TGACAAGGCTGCCATGCGGCTGAGGGAGGTGAATCATTAGCATGAACAACGCAAGTCAGTCCGAGGCTTCAATCGAACCGTCCGCGATGCTGAATAGGAGGAAACCCGGGAGCAAGCTTGGCGGTTACTTCCATGATTTAAGAAGAGATATATTCAGAGACCGCATGCTATATTATTTGCTTATTCCGTTCCTCATTTGGTTTCTTGTGTTCAAGTATTTTCCGATGTGGGGCATACAGATTGCTTTCAAGGACTTTAGCTTATTCAAAGGAATAGGCGACAGCAAATGGATCGGCTTCGAGTATTTCAGTGAATTTATTGGAAGCGAGTACTTTTTGCGCGTATTTAAAAATACGGTCATTATCAGCTTGTACGGCTTGATCATATGTTTCCCGGCGCAAATTATTCTGGCTATTATGATAAGCGAGGTTACCCGCGACAAATTCAAGAAGGTCGTGCAAACGTTAACTTATTTGCCGCACTTCGTATCGGTTGTCGTCATTGCGGGAATCGTCACGACCTTTCTGTCGCCGGAGAGCGGTCTGATCAATCTTATACTGGTGAAGCTGGGATTCGAGGAAATCTACTTTCTGACCAATCCCGATTACTTCCGGGGCATTTATACCATTATGAACTTGTGGAAGGAAACGGGCTTTGCTTCCATCGTCTTTATCGCCGCAATCGCCGGCATTGATACGCAATTGTACGAGGCGGCGAAGATGGACGGCGCCAACAAGTTCAAACAAATACTTCATGTGACATTGCCGGGCATTCTGCCCACGATCGTAGTGATGTTTATTCTGAAAATCGGCAGCCTGCTGAGTGTCGGATATGAGACGATTATTCTGCTCTATCAGCCGGCAACCTATGAGAAGGCTGATGTAATCAGCACTTATGTATATCGCTCCGGACTGCTTGACGGCAGATACGATTTCGCGACAGCCGTCGGGCTGTTCAACTCCATTGTAGCTCTTGTGCTTGTTGTCGCGGCGAACAGATGGAGCAAGAAAGTAACGAATGCAGGCTTATGGTAGGTGACCGATATGATTGAATCAAGAGGGGAAAAGGCTTTTAAAATCATCAACAACGTATTGTTGGCCATCATGGCCGCGGCGGCGCTCTACCCGTTCGTATATGTATTATCCGCTTCGATAAGCTTGCCCTATCATGTCGTAACCGGCAAAGTGCTCCTGCTGCCTCAAGGGTTTACTCTTGACGCTTACAAACAGGTGTTGGGAAATTCCGATATATGGATCGCCTACGGAAATACGATTTTCTATACAATAGTAGGGACGGCGGTGTCGATGCTTTTCACGATATGCGGCGCGTATGCCTTATCGAAGAGACGCCTTCGCGGACGAAAATGGTTTACGATCTTCGTGACGCTCACATTATGGTTTGATGCGGGGATGATCCCGTTTTACTTGACCATTAGAGATTTGGGGTTGCTGAATACACGGACAGGCATTATTATCGCTTTTGCCTGCAACGCCTTTAAAGTCATACTGCTGCGTACAAGCTTCGAGGCGCTGCCCGATGAGCTGGAGGAATCGGTGAAGGTGGACGGCGGCAATGACCTGCATGTGCTGGGCTATGTGTATTTGCCTCTCGTGAAGCCGGCGCTTGCGACGGTCGGTTTGTTCTATGCGATAGAGCGGTGGAACGGCTACTTCTGGTCCATGATTATGCTGACGGACATGGATAAAATTCCGCTGCAGGTGTTATTGAAGAAGATGATTGTGGAAAATGACATTCAGTCGGAATTTGCGGCAGCGCTGGATTTTGCGTCTACTGTCTCGGCAGAAACCGTCACTTACGCGACAATCGTTGTTTCTATACTGCCGATTGTGCTGGTGTATCCTTATATTCAAAAGTATTTTATTAAAGGCATGCTGGTCGGAGCGGTGAAAGGCTAGACAATATAAAAACTGCGGGGTGCAATACGATGAAGATGAAAAAATTCGTTAGTGTGTTGGCGGCAACAACGGTCTTGACGGGGGCGCTTGCGGCGTGCTCCTCTTCGCCGAAAAATGCGGAGCCGGAGCCGACGCAATCCGCCGAGGCGCCGGATCAAGGAAACGCCAACGAGAATCCTTATCTCGCTTCGGAAAAACCGTTGAAGCTCACGGTTCATATGGGAACCAAGGATTCGGGCGTATTCAATAATGATTGGCCGATATTCAAGAAAGCGGCGGAATTGACCAATGTTACGCTTGAGGGCACATTGCCGGTAACTGTGTCCGATTTCAGCGAGACGTTCAGCATTGTCATCGCTTCCGGCTCGCTTCCCGATATTATGCAGGCTTTGTCCAAGGACTTCTTGCAATACGGACCCGAAGGCGCATTCCTGTCGCTTAACGACTTGATCGATGAGCATGCTCCTCATCTGAAGAAGTTCATGGAGGAGAATCCGCAAGTGAGAAGCGCGGCATCGGATAACGACGGCAACATGTGGTTCATCCCGTTCATCGCGGACGGCGAAGCGGAGAAGGGATGGTTCATCCGCAAGGATTGGCTGGAGACGCTGGGCCTGGAAGAGCCGAAGACGGTCGATGAGCTGTACAAGGTCATAACGGCGTTCGTGAACGATGACCCGAACGGCAACGGCAAGAAGGATGAGGTGGGCTTCTTCCATAGAAATACCTCGATCGGCATTGAAGGGCTGATGGCGCTGTGGAACGCTTATCCGAGCTTCCGCGCCTTCGACGATCAAGTCATATTCGGTCCGCTTGAGCCGGAATACGGCGACGCTATGGCGAATATGGCCAAGTGGTATAAAGAGGGCCTTATCGACAAAGAGATCTTTACGCGTGGCGGCAAAGCGAGAGATATACTGCTTGCGGACAATCTGGGCAGCTTGACGCATGATTTCTTCGCATCTACGGGCAACTACAACGAGCAGCTTCAAGGCAAAATTGAAGGGTTCCGCTTCGAGCCGATGCTGCCTCCGGCAGACGTGAACGGCGTTGTGAAAGAGCCGTCAAAGCGGGATCGTGCCAAAAACTACGGCTGGGGAATCTCGCATAGCAATCCGGACCCGGTCGCAACCATTAAATATTTTGACTTCTGGTTCTCAGAGGAAGGAAGACGGATGGCCAACTTTGGGATCGAAGGCGATACTTACAACATGGTAGACGGCAAGCCGATCTTCACAGATATGGTGCTGAAATCGGATAAAGCGCCGGTGGACGTCATTCGCGAGACGGGAGCGCAATCGAACTTCGGCTTCCAGCAGGATTATTTCTACGAGGAGCAATGGACGCTTCCGCTTGCCATGGAAGGCATTAATCAATATAAAGAAAATGATGTGTTCATGGACAAATATCCCGTACTGAAATTTACAGAAGAAGAGCAGAACGAACTCCAGAAGCTGAGTCCCAAAGTAGACACCTATATTGTCGAAACGAGGCAGCAATGGATACTGGGAGCCAAGCCGGTCGATCACGCGGCATTCGTCAAGGAGCTTGAGAAGCTTGGTGCACGTCGTCTGGTCGAAATCAATCAGGCGGCTTACGATCGCTATATAGCCGAGCTGAATCAATAATCGGGAAGGGAAAAGGCTGTAAACCGGATGCATTCATGAGCTGTAGTCAAGCGATGAAAGATGCTGAAAGGTTTACAGCCTTTGAAAAGGAGATGAGCGCTTGAGCTTGCAAAGTTGGCTGAAGGAGCCGATGTCCTCATCGGAGCTGCTGAACCGATTGCGCTCCCGGCTGGAGCCGATGGATGCCAAGGCAGACTACATTGCCCGTCATATGCCGGAGCTGGCTCGGGATACGATCGCTAATGCGGAATTGGCTTATCAGGGGATGATTAAGCTCCCTGGCACGGGAGGAGTGAGGGAATTTGTCGGCAATCCGCCATGCTGGCTGGAGCGCAGGCATAATGACAACGAGTACCTATGGCAGCTTAACCGGATGAACCATTGGCAGGATCTGTTGGAGGCCTATTCCTTGACGAAGGAGGAGAGATACGGGCGCAAGGTCGTCGATGAGCTGCTGGACTGGATTCAGACAGTGGAGATAACGGAAGACCTGCTGGATCGGCCGCTGAGCTATTATAGTGAGTGTCATCCGCTTCGGGCATTGGAGCTCGGCATTCGCAGCTATAAGACATGGCCGCTAGTGCTGGAGCATCTGGGACATAGCGAGCTGTTCACCGCCGAAGTGCTGGAGCGATATATAGCCGCCGTCCGCATGCAAATGATCATTTTGCGTAAAGTGTCGCCGCAGTTGTGGCCCAATGCGGATCATAATCATTATTTGATGGAATGCCTGGGCATCTTGACCACGTCGCTTTATTTCCCTGAGCTGAAGGAAGCGGAGGAATGGAAAGCGTTCGCGATTGATGGCATTGAGAAATGCTGCATGGCGCAGTTGACGGAGGACGGTGGACAGATCGAGGGCTGTCCGTCGTATCATAACGGCTGCATGTTCTGGTTCGGACTGGCGGTCGTGCTCGCGAAGCGGTTCGGCTTCCGCTTCTCGGAGGCCTATATGGAACGATTCAGGAGCAATCTGGATTATTCGATCTATTCGCTGCGGCCTACGGGGAAGTGCGTGCCGGTCGGAGATTCGCATGCCAATCATCTGGCGGTTATGGGAGGCGTATACGGTTATTTCGCCTTGGACGACAGCACATGGCTCGGGCTCGCCGCGAATCTGATTGATGCGGCAGAGGTCATGCGGGAGGCAGGCAAGCATGCATGGCGCGCGCTTGACGTGCGGCAGTTCGCGGAGGATCTGCGCATCGTGCAAGACAAGCCGTTTCAATGCGACAAGCGGACGACCTTCTGGAATCGCACGCTGCATCAGGCGATTATTCGCAGCGGCTGGGATACCGAGGCGCTCAGCTTCTTGTTCACTTGCAGAAGTCCGATTCAAAATTTCCATGCCCATATCGATCTGATGAGCTTCGACTTTACGGCGCTCGGCAAGGATATGGTGTGTGATCCCGGCATTTTCTGCTATCGGGACGATGAGGACCGCAAACAGTTCAAAAGCTCGAACTATCATTCCACGCTTTTAATCGACGAGAGGGATCACTTCGAGTATAGGGGCTCATTCCATTACGGTCCGCAAAAAAACGGAGAAATTTATAATGTGGATAACAGGGAGTTTTATCAAATTGCAAGCGCTTACCACTTGAATTACGAGCCGATCGTCCATCATCGCCATATTGCGCTGGTCGATAGCCGATTCATCGTCGTTGCGGATCGTGTGGAGGGGCTGGAGGGGAATAACGTTCAACGTTATTTCCACCTGGATTTCACCGATGTGCGGGAATGTCCGGGCGGTGTCATGGCAGCAAGCGATATCGCTAATCTGGCCATTTATTCGAGCGGGCTGGAGCGGCCGGAGTTCCTGCCGGGCAGATTGTCGGATACGAACGATGTGGCGAGACCGGCTACGAGAGTCCGCTTCCAAGGCAGGTACAGCGGCACGGCAGTCATGCTGACGGTGCTTATTCCGTATCAAGGCGAAGAGCTTCCGGAAGTGCGGATACGCGAAGCGGAGAGCGGCGTCTTCGAATTCACACATGAAGAACGTTATCGGATTGCCGTATATGGCAAGGATATGCGGATTCATAAATGACTCTGAGAGGAGCAATGAGAATGTGTAAAAAAACGTATCGATTCATCGGTGTACTGTTGTGTATGGTTCTGGGGATGAGCGGAATAACGGGCGCCGCGCTTCCTGCGTCGGCAGAAGCGAATATTGCCGTGCACTTGTATGACGATTTCGAGGATTATGCGAAAACGGGCGCTCCGCCAAGCGGCTTCGAGATGACAGGCAATGCTGCCGTGAAAAGCTCAAGCGGCGCGCTTCGGAACGAGCATACTGTTCCCAACGGAACGAGCGTGTCTCTTCGTATCGAGGAAAGTGTGCCCGATCAGCCGGATGCAGGATTAGCCAAGCGATTCGGGGCGGACGATCTGACCGGCGAGCTTATAGTCGACTTCGAGATAAAGCTGCTTGATCGCAACGGCAGCCGATTCATCGAGATGAAGGATAGCGGCAACAAAGGCATAACGCTCGCCAGTATCGGCACGGATGGCATGCTGAAGCTGGGAATGAGCAAGGTTCCGCTGCAATTGAATCAATGGCACAGACTTTCCTTCGCCATGAATGTGGAAGGAAGCGCCATGACGGCCTCTCTTTATGTGGACGGAGAGAAGAAGCTGGATTCGATTGCGCTGAACAACAGCAATCAAGCGGCGGGGATGAATTATATCAGAGTAAGAGCCAAGAGAGTATCGCCGGCCGATCTGCAGCCGGATACGGAAGGCAATCATAACTTTACCACTTTGCTTGATCAAATGCGGGTGTATGAGGGCTCTGAGCTGAAGACGATGGAAGAGCTGGAGGAGCTTCAAAGACCGGAATCGCTGATGGATTTCGACAATGAGCTGGGCATTTCGATTCAGGATCGGCTGGCCGGCGCACTGGCCATGATGCTGAATAATCCCAATGCGGTCATGGACAATGTCAGAATGGTTAACGCATTCAATGAACAGACTGAGCCGCACAAGGTGGATGGAACCGTCATCGTGCCGCTGCGCCGAATTGGCGAATTATTTGGTATCGACGTGCAAATAAGCGGCAAAAGCGCCCGTGCGAAAGTAAACGGACAGATGAATGTCGTGACGAAGAATCATGCCGTTATTGGCGGCGTCGTTCATCCTACCGAGCATATTGCATTTATTGCCGGCGAGGTGCTGGTGCCGCTTGATATGGCGGCAAGCATTTTGCAGAAGCAGGTCTATACGGATTACAAAGGCAGGGGGCTTATCGTCATAGGCGACGATGCGCAGCCGTTCGACGATGCGCTTGACCGGGCGGACGAAAATATAAAGCCGAGGGACAATGAGAAGTTTTATATTGAGGAAGCGGTAAAGCAGATCGTGTATGATCGCCCGAGCGGCGAGCAAGCGATGAACCGCCTGATCGACTACAATGCTCCGCATCCGAGAGTGCTGGCGACGTCCTCCGATTTCGACCGGATTAAAGCCATGCTGCTGCAGAACGAGCCAACGATTGGCAAGTGGTACGAGGATATCCGGAAGCAGGGTGAAAAGCACCTCGCCATGCCGCTCCCTACCGACGACCTGCCGGACGGCAGACGCATGATCGGCTCCAGGCAGGTCGGACCGCTTGTGATCAATCTGGGCATGCTCTATCATCTTAGCGACGATGCGGTCAAGAAGGAGCAGTACAAGCAGCGCATATGGGATGAAGTGTATGCCGTCTCGCAATTTCCAAGCTGGAATGAAGACAATGAATTTTTGAATACGGCGGAGTTTATGGAGGGCGTGGCGATCGCCTATGACTGGCTGTACGATGCTTGGACACCTGCCCAACGGCAGCTGCTGGAAGAGGCGATTGTTCAGAAAGGATTGATTAAATCTCTAGAAGCCTATAACAAAAATGTATGGTGGATTCATACTTATCCCCGAGCGAACAACTGGAATGCGGTAAGCAACGGCTCCACGATACTGGCCTTAATGGCAATCGGGGACGTGGACAAGTCGATTGCGCTTCCATCAAAAGAAACGGTGACGATGCAGCAGTTCGGAGGCAAGATACTGGATATTGCCTTCAATGCGCTGGAGGACTTTATCCTGCTGGAGTTCACGCCGGATGGCGCATGGGCGGAGGGGCCAAGCTACTGGAAATATACGTTGGAGTATATTGTCCGCTTTATTTCCTCAATGGAGACGGCGCTCGGCACCAGCTACGGCTACGATCAGACGCCCGGGCTGGACAAGACAGCTTACTTCCCAACCTTCTTAAGCGGAGCTGTGGGTTCGCTTAACTACGGCGATGCCTCGAACAATAAAGTCATCTCCGCGGAGGAGCTGTGGATCGCCAAGACATACGGGGACAGGCTGCTGGCTTCCGTTCATCTGGACAACAAAGTGAAATACAGAAACGCAGGATCGGAATTGGAAATGCTGTGGTACGAGCCAAGCTTCTATATGCCCGGTCAGATGCTTGAGCTGGATCGTTATTTCAGCGGAACGGAAGTGGCGACATTCCGAAGCAAGTGGGATGACCCTGCCGCGACCTTCCTTGGCCTTAAGGCGGGGAACAACGTTGTGAGCCACGGCCACTACGATCTGGGCAGCTTTGTCTTCGAAGCGCTGGGCCAGCAGTGGGCGATCGATCTGGGCAAGGACGATTACAATCTGCCCGGCTATTCCAATTACGACAAGGAGCGGCTGACGTATTACCGCCTGAATCCGGAAGGCCACAATACGCTGGTTATTAACCCGGATGGCGGCGCGCAGCAAAATATTAAAGCCTTCTCGAAAATAGAAAAGACGGAAAGCAAGCCGCTGGGCGGATTCGCAATCGCCAATCTTGCCGAAGCATACGACGGGCAGGTGTCCGAGGCGAAGCGGGGCGTCATGCTGGCTTCCAACCGGATGAGAGCGACCATCCAGGATGAGGTTCAATTCCTGTCTCCATCGACAGCCTACTGGTTCATGCATACGGAGGCTGAGATTGAGATCGGCGAGGACGGCCAATCCGCAGTGTTCAGCAAAGGCGGGGAGAAGCTGTGGGTCGGCTTGAACAGCGACGCCCGCGACGAGTCCGGCGAGCCGGTATCCGCCCGATTCGCAGTGATGGATGCACAGCCGCTGCCGGAATCTCCGAATCCGGCGAATCAGAATGCCAATGAGGGCATTCGCAAGCTGTATGTCAAGCTTGACGGAGTGAAGGAAATGCGCTTGACGGTAACGATGATTCCGATTGTCGGCGCTGCGGAAGACATGGATACGACAATCGTTCCCATGCCGCTGGGGCAGTGGAGCATTGCGGACGGCGATCTCATTGTTCCGGTTATTCAAGGGGCCGGCATTGACGGCAAGGCTGTCGAAGGCTTCGACGAGCGGACGTTCAACTATACGATTGCGTACCCGCTGGATTATACGGATGTCCCTGACTTGACATTCACGTATGATCAGACTCGCTATCAGGTTCAGGTTGTGCCGGCGGATGAGGTGCCGGGGGTAACGAAGCTGATCGTCTCTTCCTTGCAAAGTCCGGAAATTAAGAGCGTCTATTATTTCCATTACAAGCTGGTTCCTATGAACGGCGAAGAGGAGCGATTGGCGGAGCTTCCAATCGCGGCCGTGTCCGCCAGCGCATCGCAGGCTGACAAAGGCAATACGGAAGACAAAGCGATAGACGGCAATTTCGATACGTACTGGGGAGCCGAGGGCGATCAATGGATCATGTTCGACCTGGGTGAAGCGCGAACGCTGAACAGCGTCGGCATTGCATTCATACGCGGCAACGAGCGCAGCTTCAAGTTCGACATCGAGACTTCTATGGATGGCGTCTCCTGGTACAAGTCATTCTCCGGGCAAAGCAGCGGCGAAACGCTCGCTCTTGAGAAAACATATGTCAGACAGCATGATGCCCGCTATGTGCGGATTACGGGTCATGGCAACAGTATTAATCAATGGAATTCGTATGCCGAGGTTCGCTTATATCAATTGCAGCAATAGCTGCAGCAAGAAGAGGGGAAGAGAGTATGAAGCTTTTATGGGGAGATTTGCATAATCATTGCGGCATTACTTATGGATTCGGCGCACTGGAGCATGCGCTGGAAGCGGCGAAGAGCCAGCTCGACTTCTGTGCCATTATCGGTCACGCGATGTGGCCGGATATGCCGGGCAGAACGGACGCAACGGCTTTCCTGGTCGACTTCCACAATGAAGGATTCGCCAAATTGCGAGAGGATTGGGAGAACGTTCGCTCCAAGGTGAAGGAAGCGAACATTGCGCATGAATTCGTGACCTTCCAGGGCTATGAGATTCATTCCAGCGCATTCGGCGATCATCATATCTTGTCGCCAAGCGATGAGCTGCCGCTGGAGTATGCGGCTTCGCCTCAGGATCTGGCCGATCAGCTGGCTGCGTATGACGCCATCGCCGTGCCGCATCATATCGGCTACACGCCAGGGTATCGCGGCATTGACTGGGAGGCATTCCGTTCCGATATTTCGCCGATTGTCGAGGTGTTCTCCAAGCATGGCTGCGGCATGTCGGATTCCAGCAGTTATCCTTACTACCATACGATGGGGCCGAAGGATTCCCGCAATACGGTACTGACCGGGCTCAAGAAAGGAAAGAAATTCAGCTTCGCCGGCTCCACCGATCATCATGCAGGCTATCCCGGTTCATACGGCGACGGCAGGGTGGCCGTATGGGCGAAGGAGAAAACGCGCGAATCGATATGGGAGGCGATCAAAGCCGGCCGTACATATGCGGTAACGGGAGACAAGATTGCCTGCCGCTTCTCCGTTAACGGCGCCGAGATGGGCAGCAGCCTTGAAACCTCGGAGCCGAGACAGCTTGTGTTGGATGCGGAGTGCTGCGACTACATCGACAAAATCACCATTTATAAAAATGCCAAGCCATGGAAAGCGTTGGCGGGCGAGAGCTTGGTGCGTAAGGAGAGTCAAGGCGGCATTGGAACCTATAAAGTGCGAATAGAGCTTGGCTGGGGCAGCGAGAGAGAGGGGTATAGCTGGAAGGCGAAAGCACGGGTTAGCGGCGGCAAGCTGCTGTCGGTGGACAGCTGCTTCCGGGGCCAAAGCGTGTTGGCGCCTGAGCCCGGCATGCGGGATAACCCCGATATGAACAAGCTGGGCAATGAAATCGTGGCACAATCGGAAGAGGGTCTTGCCTGGACCTGCACCACCTTCCAGAACCCTTCTACCCTGCATCCGGCAACGGCGGCGGTTGTGCTGGAGATCGAAGGCGACGAAGCGACCAGGCTTGCCGTTCAGGCTAACGGTATGGAGAAAGAAGTAAGCGTGGGAGAGCTGCTGGAAGGGTCAAGGTCGATGCATATCCATTCTTACAATTCGGAAGCGCTGCTTATTCATCGCGCCGTTCCGAAATCCGCTTATCAAGTGCATCTGGAGTGGAGCGACACTGAAAAAGAGCTGGAGACGGATGTGTATTATGCGGAAATTCGTCAGGCGAACAACCAGTTCGCCTGGATATCGCCTGTGTTCGTCAGCTAGCTATACGATGCAATGTCTCATCTGGAAGCCTCCCATTCACATTCCTCAGCTCGCGACAGGAGCAAGGTACGCTCACGCTCGTTGCGGGTAAGGGAGGCGGCATATTGGAAGGCGATGCGGGCTTCCTCGTGGCGGCCCAGCCTCGCCAGCATGTCGCCGCGGACGCTCGGCAGCAGATGATACCCGTCCAGAGAGGACTGCTCCTCCAGGTTATCGATGATCTGCAGACCGAAGGCGGGACCGAACGCCATCGCGATCGCGACGGCCCGGTTCAATTCGACGACCGGCGATGGAGCTGTGAGGGCAAGCGCTTCGTACAGAGCGGCGATGCGGGGCCAATTCGTCTCACTCGCAGTGGGAGCTTGCGCATGACATGCCGATATCGCGGCTTGCAGGGCATAAGGGCCCGGTGTCCGGCTAATTGCGCGGCTGCGCTCCAATGCGGCAAGGCCGCGGCGGATAAGCAGATGATCCCACTGTGCCCGATTCTGATCCATCAGAAGAATGGGTTGTCCGTCACGTCCCACCCGCGTCTTCAATCGGGAAGACTGAAGCTCCATCAGGGCGACCAGTCCGTGAGCCTCCGGCTCTCCGGGGGCGATCGCGGCCAGCATCCGCCCCAGGCGCAGCGCTTCCTGACATAGGAGCGGCCGGACCCATTCCTTCCCGGACGTGGCGGAGTAGCCTTCGTTGAACATGAGATAGATGACTTCAAGGACGGTCGCAAGCCGTTCTTGAAGCTCATCTCCTTCAGGGACCTCGAACGGAACGTCCTTCTCCTTAAGCGTTCGCTTCGCTCGTACAATTCGTTGCGCGACTGCCGACTCGGCAGAGAGGAAGGAGCGGGCAATCTCCTCCGTCGTCAGTCCGCATAGCAGCCGGAGCGTCAGGGCGACGCGCGCTTCCCTCGACAAGATGGGGTGGCAGGTCATGAAGATGAGTCGCAGCAGATCGTCTTCAATTGTATCTTCGCCCGTATACAGCTCATGAACCTCCGTATGCCAATCGGTATTGCGCGCGACCTCCGTGTACTTCCGGTCACGCAGCCTGATTCTGCGCAAATAATCGATCGCGCGCCGCTTCGCCGTCATCATGAGCCATGCGCCGGGATTATCGGGAATGCCGGTATCCTGCCAGCGTTCCAGGGCTGCGACCAGGGCATCATGGGCGAAGTCCTCCGCAAGAGCCACGTCGCGCAGCATGCGAGTCAATGCGGCGATGATCTTGGCCGATTCCATTCCCCATATCGTCTCGATCTGACGATAGGCCTGCATACCGGGAGAGCGGCTCACGGCTTGCTCTGACCTTGAAGCTGCTGGCGCAGCACGGTTTCCTTCTCCAGCAAGTCGGGATTATCCATTAAGTCTTCCACCTCGAATACGGGTCTAAGCTCGATCTCCCCTTGTCCGAAGCCGTGAGGGTCCGGCATGCGCAGCGCCCATTCGATAGCTTCTTCCCTTGATTTCACTTCAATCAGCGTATAGCCCGCAATAATTTCCTTCGCTTCCGTGAACGGGCCGTCGGTTACCTTAGGCTTGCCCCCCTGCTCGGGATAGGAGATTCGGATACCGGAGGAGCTTGGCTGCAGGCCGTCCGCGGCCAGCAATACGCCGGCTCTCACCAACTCCTCATTATACTTCTGCATCGCTTCAATTAACTCATGGCTCGGCTTAACGCCCGCCTCGGAATCTGTCGTTGCTTTTACAATCATCATGAATCGCATATGTTTATTCCTCCTTATTATTGAAAAACGGATTGCATTCGCTTCATCACCATCTGATAGCTTCTTCGATAACGACTGCCTCTGTTCCTGCAAGGTGGGATATCATCGGGCTGCGGCTTCGGCGCGCAGGCGGACGGCAAGCGCCGACAGCCATCCGAAGGCGGCAATTCCTGCGGAGCCCATAATGGCACCGATCCAACTGCTTGCACTCATGCCCCAGACAATGAGCGCTATGGCAATAATGCCGGAAGCCATCGAGCAGACGCTCCAGCGGCGCTCGCCGATCGCGGCGAATCTTCGGGCATGTACGAAGCTGGCTGCGATCAGACAGATGAAGGCGATGAAGAAAGCCATCATGTGCACAGCCGCTTCATTGCTCATTGCGGCAGGCATGCCGTCGGGAGCGCCTGGGGGAAAGCCAAAGCCGGGGTCAGGCTTGAACAGGCCGGCCATGATCATGCCAACGCCATAAATGCCGATCAGAACAGCTCCCCATGTTCCGCCTTTGCCGCCGCGCAGCAAGCCTCGTATGCCTATGGCCATGAGCAGCGCAAGCAATCCTGCAAGAACGAAAGCGGCGCTCTGCATCCAGCCGAGCTCTCCCAATGTGAGATTGCTAATGGCGTGATACTTGAGATTGAAGCCTGTTCGTGTCAAAGCCTGAATGATGGATACGGCATAAAATAACGGGGCAATTGCCACGCCCCCTGCCAGAAGTGTTCGCACGACGGGTGACGTTCTTCTCGCGGTTACTTGGATGTGCATAGGGATTGTTCCTCCTGGAAAAACGTGATAAGTTCCTGGCTAATCAGTCCTGCGTTCAGCTTCTTCGTATGGCCGAGTCCCTTCTTGCTCAGCAGGCGCGCATTCGGCAAGGCGCGGGCGGCGGCTTGTGCAGCGTGCCGCAGCGATGCGGGGCTCTCCGGCCCTTCCATCACCAGCGCAGGCATGGCGACGGAGCTCCAGCGGCTCGCCGGGAGCGGAGCCCCGCGGAAATAGTCGTTCAGCAAAGCGGCGTCGTAAGGGAGCGTATGAGCAAGCGCGACGAGCTTCGACCATACGCCCGGCATCATGCGCATCATGCCGACGATGAAGGAGGGGACGCCCATTCCTTCGGTCATGAAATACTTTACGGCTTCCGCCCTGCGGTCGCCCGCTACAAGCTCGCTCAGATGCTTCTTGAAGTCGGCGGGCGGCTTGCGGTCGCTTGGATCAACAATGAACGGCGGCTCGTGAAGCACTAATCTCGTGATGTTCAGCCCTCGAGCGGCTCCTTCCAGCGCCAGCACCGCTCCGGATGACAAGCCCCATACATGGGCGGAGCCTCCGGCCTCGCGAATGAGCGCCCCGAGGTCTTCAATCTCGCGCTCTACTGCATAGGGGGCAGTATCACCGCTGTCGCCGCGGCCGCGGCGATCGTAGCTGTAGACGGTGAAGTGCCCCGCGAGCAGCTTCGCAAGCTCGATTTGCGCAGGGAATTTGCGATAGCCGAATGCGCCCGTTACGAGAATGAGCGCCGGTCCTGTTCCGATTTTGTCATATGCGATTTTGGTTCCGTCTTTCGATTTTGCAATGTTCATGTTCATAGTCATGGGAAGTCTCCTTTGCCTGTTTACTAAGACTACGAATGAGAAATGGGGAAATCGACATTGTTTGAAAATAAATTTTAATTTTTTTTATTAGGTTTGAGCCTCGCGAAAAAAGGTGCGATAATGACGATATCGAATGGACGGAATGCACGTTGGCGTAAAGTGGATGGTGAGGAGAGAGAGGAAATACGATCAACTGTACGGAGGATTCAGAAATTAGTATTAGTCCAGGTTGAAAGGGGAATACGATGTGATCACAGGCGCTTCGCTCAGCAAGCGGCAAATTAAGGAGTTATGCGGAAACACTTCCTATACAAGGGGAATGAACGATCAGATTATGCGCAAAGTGCACAAGCTTAGCTATGACCCCAACGAATTCACCTATCATGCGGTTGTAAGAGGGAGCAGCAGCTATCAAGTTGCAGTTATGATTGATGAGCATACGATGGATGTGGAGGCGCAGTGCAATTGCCCGGCGTTCGCGACCTCCTACCAATACTGCAAGCACGTGGCCGCTGTCATGCTGGAAGTCGAGGAGTTGGTCAGCCTGAAAGAGAAGGTATCGCAGCCTCGACGGAATTCATCCGTTGCCCAGCCGGCCAAGGATACGGCCGGACTATCATGGCAAGAACGACAAGTATCCGAACAGCTTTTAGCCTTATTCGAAGCCGATAGCCATACGAACAATAATGCAGTGGTCAGAGAAAATAGTTGGCGAGACGAATTAACGACGGAGTTTATTTGCAAGATGAGCACAGGTTATCAAGAGTCGGTAGAGATTGAGCTTAAAGTAGGCGTTTCGAGGACATACGTTGTGCACAAGATAAAAGATTTCCTGACCAAGCTTGCCTCAGGTCAATCTTATCCGTTCACGAAGAAGTTTACATACGATTCCGACGTTCATGTATTTCGCCAGCAAGATGAAGATGTCTTGAAGCTGCTTCATGAAATCTATGGTATAGAACAGTGTTATAAGAAAAGACAACAATCTTATCCTTATTCTATAAGCAATGGTGATCGCGCTCTGTTTATTCCTCCTGCTTTTTTTCAACAATTACTGAAGCTCTTAAAGGAGACGAATACGGAATATACGGTGAATGGACGAGCTTGCCCCTCCCTTGCTTGGAAGGACGAGCCGCCGCCCATCACATTCGGCATTGAGAGAGGACGACAAGATAGAGAGTATTGGTTGTCAATGACAGGCATTCAGGAACTGTTGCCGATACATGCCTATCAATTGGCAGTAGGGAAGCAAGGCGAGATGTATAAGCTCGGGCAGAGCGAGTTAGCGAGGCTTCACCGATTGCAATCCATTGCTTCCGATACGGGAACAGGAAAAGTGGCGATTCCCGCTGCTCAGTTGGAGCCGTATTTGAATCAAGTCATTCCCGGGCTTAGGCAAATTGGAAAGCTCACGATAGATGCAAGGGTAGAAGAGCGCATCGTCAACGAACCGCTTCAATCGCATGTGTATCTGGACTATCAGGACGGTCTGCTTCGCGCTAAAGTCGAGTTCCAGTACGGGAAGCACGTTATTCCATGCTTCGTCGACAATCGAAAGGAAGAGACGACAGAAGTCGTCATCTTGCGGCAGAAGGAAGAAGAAGCTGCTATTCTCACCCTGTTGCGGCATGCCGGATTCCAGGAGAAGCGAGCCGAGCTTGTTCTCGACTCCGAGGATGGGCAATATGCATTCCTGTATGGAAGCTTGACTCATCTGCAGACTGTGGCCGAGGTATATGCGACCAATGCGGTGAAGGCGATACAACCGGAACGGAGAATGATTCCGAAAACATCCGTTGAGGCCGACCATTCGTTGAACTGGCTAGAGGTAACATTCGATATGGAAGGAGTGAACCGCAAGGATCTGCTCAAGCTCCTGCAATCCATTCGTGAGAAGCGTTCTTACCACCGATTGTCAGACGGCGCTTTCGTCTCCCTTGAAGATGAAGCTTTCAGGGAAATTGACCGTTTATTCGATGAGTTGGGGATGACGAAAGCTGAGTTGAAAGGGGGCAAGGTGCAGTTGTCTCTTGTTCGCGGACTTTCACTGGCTGAGTGGTCCGACTCGCGTCGCGGCAATGTGAAGCTGGGCAAATCGTTGAAGCGTCTTCTTCATAATTTGAGATATCCCGATAATCTGGAGTTCGAGCTGCCTGCATCTATAACGGGTGTTTTGCGCGATTATCAGCTGACAGGATTCCAATGGATGAAAATGTTGAGTTACTATGGTTTCGGCGGTATATTAGCCGATGATATGGGCTTGGGGAAAACACTCCAAAGCATCGCTTACATCGTATCGGAGCATGATGCACGGCCATTGGCGAATCAGGCCTTGCCGCCGACGTTAATTGTATGTCCAGCATCTTTAATGTTCAACTGGAAACATGAATTTGCCAAGTTCGCGCCGCATATAAGGTGTGCAGTTATGTCTGGCACTCGTGCCGAGAGGGAGTCATTGGCGGAGCGGGTTGATCAATTTGATGTTATGATTATATCGTATCCGCTGCTTCGCAGAGATACGGATTTATATGAGGAACGGAAATTCCATAGCATCATAATTGATGAAGCTCAAGCGATAAAGAATCATACGACACAGACAGCTCAAGCGATTAAAAGTCTTGTCGCCAAACATCGCTTCGCATTAACAGGGACCCCGATTGAAAATCGCATAGAGGAACTGTGGTCGATTTATAATGCCATCTTCCCGGAATTGTTTGCAGGCAGGCAATCCTTTAAGGAGCTGTCGCCAGAGCAAATCGCTCGAAAAACTCGTCCGTTCATGATGAGACGTCTGAAGAGGGATGTGCTTACCGAGCTGCCGGATAAGATCGAAACGCTGCAGACGTCGGAATTGATTCCAGAACAGAAAAAACTATATATGGCTTATTTGATGCGATTGAAAGAGGAGACGGTTCAACAATTGAATGAGGCGGGCTTTCAGAAGAGCCGATTGAAAATTCTTGCGGGGCTCACCAGACTCCGTCAGCTTTGCTGTCACCCTTCGTTGTTCGTTGAAGACTATGGCGGGAAGTCAGGCAAGCTGGAACAGCTAATGGAGATGATTGAGGAATATATGGACGTTGGCCGCAGAGTGCTTGTGTTTTCTCAATTTACCGGAATGCTGTCCATTATTCGCGAAGAATTGAATGCTCGAAGCTTTCAGCACTTCTACCTGGATGGTTCCACGAAATCAAGCGAGCGTGTAGAGTTGTGCAGACGATTCAATACAGGTGAGCGCAGTATTTTCTTAATATCGTTAAAGGCCGGCGGAACGGGGCTGAATCTTACCGGAGCAGATACAGTCGTATTATATGATATGTGGTGGAATCCCGCTGTTGAACAACAGGCAGCCGATCGCGCCCATCGAATCGGGCAACAAAATGTGGTGCAGGTCATTCGGATGATGACAGCAGGAACCATTGAAGAAAAAATGTACGAGCTTCAGCAGGAGAAGCGGGACTTGATCGATAAAGTCGTGCAACCGGGTGAAGAACAATTGTCCGCATTATCTGAACAAGACATTCGGGAGCTGCTGGCATTATAATTACATCCAGAGGAGAGATAGCATTGGCTAATCCGGATAAGAAAGCGGAAGAATGGAAGAAGGCGAAGAAGCTATGCCGATTAAATGAGGAAACGGTTCGCATGGCGAAGGAAATGGGGTTGAACCCCCGGAGTCTGATAAAGAACATACCTGCTCCCAATCAACAGTGGAAAGCCCCTGTGCATGTATGGATTCACGAGTTGTATGAGGAGCGCCAGGAGAAAGCGGCAAAAAAAGCCGCTGCGAAGGTACGTCAGGCAGATCCGGGGAAAAGAGCAGTTACTGGCGGTAGCGAACAAGGAGCGCTGGAGCATGACTAGTCAAGGGCAGACGCTAAAACAATTATTAGCTGCATTAACGAAAGACGAGCTTCATCAAATTCGGAAAAACTTGAGGATAAAGGGAGCTAGTCAGTTGAATAAGAGCGAATTGGCAGCGTGTCTTGCGCGCGATATCCCGTTCTATGTGAATGTGGCACTGCATCGCTTCGACGTGCGCCGGTTAGAGGTGCTCCAAAAAGTTCTGGATAGCCCTGTAGGAGTAGCGGTCGAGGAGCTTGTCATATTCGATGATATAAATATCGGTTATTTCATGGCATACGGTCTCCTGCTGCCGGATGCTGCAAGAGAAGACCGGATGTGCGTGCCTTGGGAGGTTCGGCAGGAGCTGACGGACAAGCGTCTGAGAGAGTACAGCGATGTCATTCGGCGAAATACGCAATGGACCAAGCTTGCCAAGGGCTTGCTCTACTATTATGGATATGCCAGCTTCGATTTGCTGGAGCGGAAGATAGAAGAATATACGAAGCGAGAAGTTTCATCTGTAGATGTAATGGACATTTTGCTGGACTATTCGCATTTTGATGAAGGTATTATTCCTTTTGGCAGAGGGTTCACTTACTATATGGCGGATCAGGAGGAGGTTGTCATGGAGCATGCGGCTCGTTCGGAGTTGGAATATGCCCATCTCCCCAGGAAGAAAGTCATGCAAGCGGCGGAAGAAGAGGATGGTTATGTCGAGCGGAATGAAAGCTACTTGAAGTTGGTGTCGTTCCTGACGAGTCACTATGATATCCAGCGAGAAATGGCAGACCTCATCGTAGAAGAAAGTGTAATGGCGATAGTAATGGGCAATTCGCCGAACGAAGTGCTGGCCGATCTGTTAGGACAATTCGACGCGCCATCTATGGAAATCATGAAGCAATTGACGGATTTGTTCTTTACGTTATACCATGCGACACCGCAGTGGGCGTTGAAGGGTCACTCGCCTAATCAGATGTCAAACATGAGGGAAGAACAAAAGATTGCTCCGTTGCGAGCGGAAAACAAGATCGGCAATGTGTACAGCATGCAGACGAAGCAGAAGATAGGGCGCAACGATCCATGCCCATGCGGCAGTGGGAAGAAATACAAGAAATGCTGTGGCGGGTAAGTTCACGGTAATAGCGGTAACAAGAAGACAGGGATACCTTGGCGGTGTCGATGTCTTCTTTGCTTTTTTTTGAGGCGAATCCGCATGCTGTCGGGCTTCGCAAATATTGCGCAGCCGATCAAATATTGTTGCTTGCCTCATACGGAAGCGACCCTTTAACATAAATCTTGCGGAACGGGCCCGGAATTTTCCGTCATTTTCAGGTGAAAGGGGTAGATCATGAAGGCCATTGAACAATCGAACAGCAGACGCTTTTCTTTTCGCTTTCGGGAGAATATGCAGCTTTATCTCATAATGGTTCCTGTATTGATTCATATTTTCATATTCAGTTACATTCCCATGTATGGGATCATTATTGCTTTTCAAGATTACTACCCGGGAAAACCGTTTTTCTCGTTTACGGAAACCAACTGGGTCGGCTTCAAGCATTTTATTGAATTTTTCAACGGTCCTTATTTCGGCCGATTGATGCGCAACACCTTTCTGCTCAGCTTCTACTTCCTGCTGTTCGGATTCTGGATTCCGATTCTGTTCGCGCTATTGCTGAATGAACTGAGGAGTGGCGCATTCAAAAAATTGATCCAGACGGCAAGCTACTTGCCTCATTTTATTTCGACGGTTGTCGTAGCGGGCATGGTGTTATCCTTCATCAATATCGACGGAATTGTAAACGCTGTCATCAAATTGTTCGGTGGAGCGCCGATTGCCTTAAATACAGAACCGGGCTACTTCCCAGCGATATACATCATAACAAGCATATGGAAGTCATTCGGCTGGAGCAGTATTCTGTACTTGGCATCCATGTCTTCCATCGACCCTCACTTGTATGAAGCGGCCAAGATGGACGGAGCTAACCGATTCAAACAAATGATGCATATTACGCTGCCTTCCATACGTCCAACGATCTTCATCCTGCTGATCTTTGCCATCGGCAACCTGCTCACGGCGAACAGCGAGTTTATTCTCTTGATTTATAATCCGATGGTATATGAGACAGCGGACGTTATCGGCACTTATTTGTACCGCGACGGTCTGCTGGGCGGCAACTTCAGCTTGGGGACGGCAGTCGGACTGTTTGTATCGATGATCAACTTCACGCTGCTGTTTATCGCCAATCACTTAAGCCGCAAATACGCCGATTACGCCTTGTGGTAAGGAGGAGAACGATGTGGCCATCGCGCTCAGGAAAAATGCGAACAGGATCAAGCAAGGCTCTGTCGTCGTTGACGTTGTCTTATTCATCATTACGATCATGATTTGTATCGTTACGCTGTATCCCTTCTATTTCGTTATCATTATGTCTATCAGTTCGCCTCTGGAGGCGGCGGGAATGAATGTATTCTGGTATCCCAAAGGGTTCTTCCTCGGTTCCTATGAACTGATCGTGCAAGATACAAAGATGTGGTGGGCTTACTCCAATACG
This sequence comes from Paenibacillus sp. J5C2022, assembly GCF_025567625.1. Classification (GTDB taxonomy): domain Bacteria; phylum Bacillota; class Bacilli; order Paenibacillales; family Paenibacillaceae; genus Pristimantibacillus. Next base: position 88,370 of record NZ_JAOQJC010000010.1, read on the forward strand.
ATCATCTATGTTGTCGCCGGCACCGTACTGAACTGCCTGATGGCCGTATCGGGTGCTTATCCGCTTACAGTACGAAACCTCAAGGGGCGCAAATGGGTGGTCGCCTTCCTGCTGATCCCCATGTATTTCGGAGGAGGATTGATTCCATCCTTCCTGCTGGTATATAAGCTCGGGATGTACAACACGATGCTCGCGGTCATTGTACCCGGCATGGTCAGCATCTGGAACATTATTCTCGTCCGAACCTACTTCACGACCATTCCGGACGGGCTTAAGGAGTCCGCCTTCATGGATGGGGCTTCCCACTGGCAGCTGCTATTCCGAATCATCTTGCCCGTATCAAAGCCCATTATCGCAGTTATCGCCATCTATACGATCGTCGGCATCTGGAACAGCTGGTTCGACGCGCTCGTCTACTTGTCGAATGAGAAGCTGCATCCGCTGCAGATGTACCTATACCGCGTCGTCGTCCAACAATCGGTCGATCTGAAGACGCTGTCGCTCGGGGACGCGAAGGAAGCGATGACTACGATGCTGTCGAACATTCAATTGAAATATGCGATTATCGTGTTTACGACATTGCCCGTTATATTCACCTATCCATTCTTCCAGAAGTACTTCATCAAGGGAGCGCTAATTGGTTCCTTGAAAGAATAATTATGGAGATCTTGCGAGGAGGAATTCAAAAATGAGAAACTGGAAAAAATCGTTGCTCGCTTCGATGGCGACAATGATGGTGGTCGGCGTTGTCGCAACGGCTTGCAGCAGCGACAAAGCAATGGAGAAAAGCGGGGGGAACGTCGATTCCGATTCTAAGGCCGCCGTTAAGCTGAACTTGTTGGGGCCGGGAAAAACGCATAAGCAAATCAAATTCGAAGAGCGGGAAAAATATCCTGTATGGCAGGAAACGATCAAGCTGTTCGATGAAGCCGGTCTCGACCTTGCATACGAGATCGTCCCGAACGAACAGTACAGTGTTGTCATTAAGACGCGGATGGCGACGGGAAGCGATCTGCCCGATATCGTCAACATCTCCAGGCTCGATAATACGACAGTGCTGAATCTGGCGAAGCAAGGCGTCCTGCTCGACCTGAATCCGCTCATCGAGAAGTACAGCAATGGAAATATCATGAAGATGTATAACGACGAGTTCCCATTCGCCAAAAAAGCGACCACATCGCCGGACGGGAAAATGTACTGGTTCAGCAACCTGCACAAAAAGACGTACGAAGGCTCCAAGCCGGCGCCCGTCGGGCTGACTATGCTCATTCGGAAAGATTGGCTTGAGAAGCTTCAGCTCCCGGTCCCAACGACGGCGGAACAATATATGCAGACGTTAATAGATATACGTGAGAACGATGCGAACGGCAACGGTCAGAAGGATGAAGTGCTGGTCTACGATCCAAGCAACTTCTCCGGCGCGATTGCGCAATGGTTCGGGCTTGGAACGGATATCTCCGCAGTCGACATCGAGAACAAGAAGGTTGTATCGCCGTGGTACCAGGAAGGCATCAAGGATTACTTCCGTTATCTGCAGCAGCTGGTGGAAGCCGGAGTGCTGGATACGAGCCTCATCGGCGGGTCAAGCGAGCAGAGACAACAGAAAATAACGGAGAACCAGGTCGCTTCCTTGCATGATTACAACATGATCGAGTGGTATGAGCCGACCATTAAGGGGGGCGGCGAATTCCTCCCGCTTATGCCGCTTAAAGCGCACCCTTCCATAGTGCCGGCCGCGCAAGTGGAGCCTCCATACCTGGTGTGGGAGAAGTATGCGATTACGAAAGACGCCAAAAACGTGGAAGCAGCCATCAAGTTCTTCGATACGGTATACTCTGAACCGTATGCCAGACTTGTCCAATGGGGAATCGAAGGGAAGACCTACACATTGGGAGAGAGCGGGATGGAAGAACGCATAGATGCGGGATCGGAGGCGGCAAAAGCCGAAACGGGCAATGTCGTCGGGAAGGAGCTCTATGGAGATACGGTATTCCCGCGCGTGCAATTCGACAACGTCGAATCGGAGATTAAAGGTGTGAAGCAGCCTAAAGGGGAGCACCAGCTCAAGATTATGGATTATAAGCCGTATTACGTCAACATGAACCACAACTATCTGGCGATTCCGGATGATGAGCAATTAGAGCGGAAGACGAAAATTTTAACCAACCTGAATACCTATTCTTCCGAGCTGGCGACGAAGCTGGCGCTTGGACAGAAATCGCTCGACAACTGGGACGATTATATGGCCGATCTGAAGAAGCTGGGACTCGACGAGTTGCTGGAAATCGATCAGTATTTGCATGACAGGTATAATAGCATTCAATAACACAGTACTATAAGCTGGATTGGGAATGGCGAACTCCGTTCATCATGCGGACAATTCGTCATTTCCTTCCTTTGTTTCCTGCCAGAGAGCGTTTCGGAAAGGAGCGGGTCAATTGCGTAAAATCAAATTTGGAAGCGGCGCGTTTCGCAATTTGTTTTTGTCCTATATGGCGATCATGATTATTCCTATTATCGTATTCAGCGCCATAAGCGTGCAGCGGAATTGGACGGAGGAGCAAGCGAGGCTGTATGAGCAGCACGAGAGGGATGCGAAGCGAATAGCAAGTATTGTGGACAATAAGCTGAACGATCTGAAGTGGATGGGGGAAAATCTTCGCAATGAATTGTGGTTGAAAAAAATGATGCAAGGCACGAACGTATACAATCAGGAATTCGACTTGCTCAAAATGATCGAGCTTCGAAACGATCTGAATACGGCCATCAGCTCGTTGAACATTCTCTCCTTCGGCATCATCGTTTTTCCCGAGAAGCAGCTTGTGCAGTCGGCCTGGGGGGAGTTCTCCGAGGAGGAATTCTTCTCGACCGTTGCGATTCCGGAGGGAGATATGCTGCAAGCGATCCGAAGCGCCATGCAAGAGCAGCATTATTTCCGAATCATGCCGGCGGGAGCAATCGACGTGTGGGATAGTGCCAAGCATGTCATTCCTGTCATTCAGAGTCTGGAGGCCGTCAATCAACCGAGAGCTGTCCTGGTTCAGTTTATTGACAGCGCTTACTTGTCGGAGTATATCCAACGCTTCGTCAGTCTCGATGCCAAGAACATATGGATAACGCATGGCGAATCGTTCGTCTATAGACATATACAAGATACGGAAGAGGGGAGCGCTTCCCGGCGGCAAGAAAGTGTATTCGCGGTGCCTTCCCAAGAAAGCGACTGGCAATACAATATGACCTACTTCGACAGTAACGCTATTGGAATCAGCACGCTAGTCGGCTCGCTGACGGCGACGCTTATCTCGATTGCGCTTGGCGCCTGCTGCGCCTTCTTCCTGGCCAAGCTCACTTACCGTCCGCTTGGTGTATTGTTGAACAAGCTGATGACCGCGATTCGGTACGACGACACCCGCGGCGGGGGCTACTCCGGCTCCGAGTACAAGTTCATCGAGAAGTCGTTCGAGAGATTGGTAAGGGAGAACCATACGCTTCATGAGACGATGCAGGATTATGAGCATGCGGCCAAGTCTAGCCTGTATCTGCGCTTGCTGAAGGGTTACTTCGCAGAAGATATGCACATGAGCGAAATAAAAAAATTAGGCATTCCGTATACCGACGATATGTATTATTGTGTCATGCTTGTCAGCTTCAACGCCGTTCATGATATATCCGACTTCGGGAAACTTCGAAAAATGGAGATGCTCACTATGCTTGTCATAGGAAAGGTCATGCAACGCTACCGGCTGGAGTTCGAGCTTCTGGAAGTTACCAATGCCGATAAAGCGATCATCGTATCCGCCGCCGCGGCATTCGGGAGCGACAGCATGATGGAACGAATCGCGTTCGAGGCGGCGTCGGAAATCGAGCAGTCCAGCGGATTTCTCCCCGATGTGCTGCCGGGCAAGGTGGAGAGGGGACTAATCGGGATTAGTAAATCCTATTATGCGGCGAATGAAAGCTTGCAGTATATGATATTCTCGCGCGGCCATCTGCATGCGATGCAGGAAGAGAAGATCGGGAATGAAGTGGCCTATTATTATCCGACGGATTGGGAAGTGCAACTGATCAACAATTTGAAGGTTGGCAACCTTGATACCTCGATGCATATTCTGCAGGAAATTAATGCTGAGAATGAGAAGCGGCAGTTGTCCGAAGGCAGAATGATCAAGCTGGTGTCTCTCCTTATGGAGACGATGCTTCGGGTGCTGCAAGAGCTGAATCTGGACACGGGCATTTATGCGAAGCAATTCGCCAATCGAATTAGCGGGTCGGAGCCCGAGGCGTTGTGGAGCTATGTGTACGAAGTGGGTACGTTAATATGCGAACGCAATCAGTATTCCAATACGTCGTCGGCGATGGAAGTCGGCGGCAAGCTGCTGCAATACGTCAATCAGAACTATACGCATGCGGACGTATCGTTGAAGAAACTGGCGGAGATGCATGGCATGTCGGTGTCGAGCGTCTCGAAAATATTCAAGGAAGTGAGCGGCATCAACTTTTACGATTATCTGTGCCGATTGCGAATGGAAATGGCCAAGGAATTGCTCCGGGAGCAGAAGCGCGGAATCGACGACATTGCGCACCGGGTAGGCTACGAGAATGTCTATTCGTTCAAGCGCGCCTTCACCCGCTATGAAGGCATCAAGCCGGATGAATACGCTCAGTTGGGTTGAAGGGGAATGGTGGATGCTGTCGAACTGTCGCCATACGGGAACGCCCGTCCGTTGCATCCGTATAGTTTTGTGAAAAAATAATGCCAAAACGTGCTGGTCCCAAGTGCCTTGCTGCATATATACTTATAGTATCATCACATTAAGGGAGAATGGACATGAAAGAGCTTATACAAAGCATAAAGCACAACGACGGAACTTTTCCTCGGAAAGAGCTGCTGCAAATAATTGAGCGAAAGGAAGAGGCTATTCCGCTATTGTTGCAGATATTGAAGGATGTTAGAGATGATTACACAATCATTACTGAAGATATGCGTCGGATAGATTTTACATATGCCTATTATTTATTGGCTCAATTCCGCGTGCAAGAGGCATTCCCCCTCCTGATCGAGTTATTGTCCTTGCCAGGATATATAGCAGATGAGTTGTTCGGCGACTCTATCGCGGAGGACATGGGGAGGATATTGGCCAGCACTTACAATGGGGATCTCCCATTACTATATTCCCTTATTGAAAATGAAGAAGCGGACGAATACGCCAGAGGACAAGGGCTGGTTGCTATGGTTGCTCTTGTTCATGAAGGGACGTTTTCGAGAGAGTTCGTTTTGGAATACTTTAAGCAACTTATGACAGATAAGCTTACGGAGTCAAGCTATTACTTTAATTCGGAGATCGTCAGCTGTAGCAATGACCTCTATCCCGAAGAAGTATACCCGGAGATTGAACGACTGTATGACGAAGACATGCTAGATCCTGGAATGATTGACTTGGACAGTGTGAAGGAAACATTGGCAAAGTCAAAGGAGATGGCCATTCAATCATATCGTTATAGGTATGAGTTGCTGACGGATACGATTAAAGAAATGGAGTATTGGGGATGCTTCCAGCTAAAGGAAAAGCTCGACACGCAATCGTTGCTGTCAAGTGTGTCTAAGATGGTATCGCATCCACCCGTCACAGTCGTCAAAATCGGCCGCAACGATCCTTGCCCATGCGGAAGCGGGAAGAAATATAAAAAATGCTGTGGCGGTTAGCTCAATATGTTGGGACTGGGAGTGCATGCTGATGCGTCTCGTCTTCAATTTGACTGGCTTGAAAATGTTAATGAAGAGTAAAGACGAATTTTTTGAGGTAAGAAGCAGGCAAGGGAGGGCGGGGCACGGATTTGTCCTCTCCGCCTGCTTTTTCTATGGATGGGCCAGTTTGTTTTAAGCTATTGACAATGTAAATTTTAAAGAATAAGATGGAAACTAATAATAAATAAGTCGGTTTCCTTAGTTTTTTCTTAACATAAAGCATGAGGTGAGAGAAATGCATGTTCATACGGATAACGGCAATCACGCCCGCATATTGAAGGTGGCGAGAGATTTTTTCAATACGAGGGGTTACCGGAGCGTGACGATACAAGAGATTGCGGAGCAGCTCGGCATGAGCAAGAAGACGATCTATCAATATTACTCCGGCAAGGAGGAAATAGCGGAAGCGGTCGTCATGGAGTCGATGTCGCGGCTGGACGAAGCGTCCAAGAGGTTCGATCATGTGGACAAGAATGATTCTCTTCGCGTCATTAAGGAAGTGCTCATCGAAGTAAGGGAGGAATCGATGCGATTCGGCCCACTATTCCTGAAGGATATGGAGAAGTACCTCCCCGATCTGGCTTCGCGCTACAAGACGTTCCGAATGGAGAGGCGGGAGAAGGGGGTGCGGCTGCTGCAGAAGCTGCAGGACGACGGTGTCATTGACGACAATGTTTCTGTACCGCTACTTGCGGAAATCTTGTCGACATGCATGCACGCGCTGGCAACGAGGGATGCAGCATCGGAGCTGCGCTACTCCAGAATGCAAGTGCTGGATACGTACATGGACATTTTCTGCAAGGGGATTGCAGCCGGAGGCATTGAAGAAGAGGCAGCTGCGGAGTAATGATAACGGGCAGATGCGGAAGTGCACTAATCGAATGCTCTATTCAGGTCAATTGATCGATCGGTAGAAGTTTACTGCTTTCGCATCAGTTGGCTAAATGGATTATTGGCTATTAAATTTAACGAATCTTGTTGGTGAGTACAGCTAAATGGATTTTTTCCAGTTGTTTTCTGCCATATGAGTCGAGTTGGCGCATGATCAGGCTAAATAAGTACATGATTTCCATTTGAATAGTGCTAATCGAAGCTAATCGGTGCAATTAATGACATTAAATCCATTTGGGTGGCAATGGAAGGTAGGCTTGCGGATAAAGGCAGATTAGTGGATGGATGATGTGTGAAGGTAGGCTTGCGTATAAAGGCGGATTAGTGGATGGATGCGTTGAAGCTGGCATGCGAATAGAAGGATGAGCAGCAGATGGCTGCGGTGAACTGTGTTCGGGATAGGAAGAAGGCCGCGTTCTTCTCATCCCATGCGCGCGGAAACTGAAAAATACTTTATGGTTTCATAGTATTCTATGAAAGCCAAATGACGATAAAGAGGAGAATGGAAGATGGATAAGTACGTTCTATCCTTCAGGGAAATCGATAAATCCTGCTTGCCGTATGTCGGAGGCAAAGGCGCGAATCTGGGCGAGATGAGTCAAGCGGGCTTCCCGGTGCCGGACGGCTTCTGCGTGACGACCTACGCCTATCAGGTGCTGCTGCTTGGAAGCGAGGAGATCGGCGAGCTGTTGGAGCGGCTGGATGAGCTGAGACAGGAGGATAGCGACGGCATAAAGGAATGGGGCGGACGAATTCGGGAGCATATCCTCTCCATGACGATGCCGGAGCAGATGGAGCATGCGATCCTAGACGCTTGGACGAATTCGGGGAGCGACAAGGCTTATGCGGTGCGCTCCAGCGCAACGGCGGAAGACTTGCCTACCGCGTCATTCGCCGGTCAGCAGGATACATACTTGAACGTGCGTGGACAGGAGCAGCTGCTGCATGCCGTTCAACGATGCTGGGCGTCTCTATTCACAGATCGAGCCATTCTCTATCGGATCAAAAACCGCTTCGACCATCGCTCGGTCTTCTTGTCCGTCGTCGTGCAGCAGATGGTATTCCCCGAGGTGTCCGGCATTATGTTCACGGCCGATCCTATCTCAGGACGCCGCGGCACTGTCTCGATCGATGCCAGCTTCGGGCTGGGGGAAGCGCTTGTGTCCGGTCTTGTCAGCGCGGACCTGTATCAGGTGCGCGGAGGCAAGCTGCTGAAGAAGCAGATCTCCCGGAAGCGGACGGCGATCTACTCGCTGCCCGAAGGCGGAACGATGACGACGGATATTCCGGAGCAGGATCAGGAGAAGCAAGCGCTCCGGGATGCGAACATATTGGAGCTGGCGAAGCTGGGGCAGTCGATCGAAGCCCATTACGGCTCGGAGCAGGATATCGAGTGGGGATTGGAAGGGGATAAGCTGTATATTCTGCAAAGCCGTCCGATTACGACGCTGTACCCCGTACCGGAGCTGCCGGATGAGGAGTGGCGGGTGCTGCTGTCCTTCGGCCATATTCAGATGATGACCGACCCCATGAGGCCGCTTGCGCTGTCGTTCATCAGCAAGCTGCCGGGATTCCTCAAGGAGGACCCGGATTCGGTCGACAGCTTCTTCTTCTATCCGTCCGGCGGCCGCATGTTCATCGACTTCACGGGACCGCTGAAGATGAAGCCGGCGCGCAAGGTCATCTTGAAGGTGCTGGGCAGCATGGATGCGAAGCTGGCTGCGGCGGCTGCTGAAGCCGTACAGCATGAGGGCTTCCAATCCGGGAAGCTGCCGGGCAAGGCTGTGCGACGAATGGCAGGCAAGCTTGTGCCGATCGCATTCGACAGAGTCATGCAAGTGATGCGGCACAAGAAGGCCGATCCGGAGAAGGTGGCAGCGTGGGGAGACGCCTTCATCGAGGAGGCTGTGGTGAAGCACGAACGGGCGATTGCGGAGGCGACGGGGGCTGAGCGGCTCGCCCGCATTCGACAACAGCTTGGCATCTTGCTGCCGCAGGTCGTCACGAAGGTGGCTACAGGGCTGGTAGTAGGCGTGCAGACGGCGGGCGCCCTGAAGAGAGAGCTGACGAGCTTATTCGGCGAGAAGCAAGCGGAGCAGTATATGAGCCAGTTGAACAAGTCACTGCCCGGCAATGTGACGTCCGAGATGGGGCTGGAGCTGGGGGATCTGGCCGATCTGGCTCGGCAACACCCGGAGGTGGCGGAATACCTGCAGCGTGCGGAGGCGAAAGACTTCCAGGAGCGGCTGCTCGCATGCCGCGGAGGCCAAGCGTTCCGGCAAGCGCTGGAGGCGTTCCTCCGCAAGCATGGCATGCGCTGCTCTGGCGAGATCGACATTACGAAGCCACGATGGTATGAAGACCCTACGCTTATACTGCCATCCCTGCTTAGCCATATGCGCACTTCCTCGAACGGGGAGCATCGGCGCAAGTTCCAGCAGGGCGTGAAGGAAGCGGAAGTGGCGGAGCGGCACATTCTGGAGCAGACAGGCGCTATGAAGCGGGGCAAGCTGAAGAAGGCGATCAAGCGCTACCGGTACTTGATGGGCATGCGGGAGCATCACAAATATGCGGTTATCCGACATTTTGCCCTGTATAAGAAGGTCATTATGGAAGAGGCTAGGAAGCTGGCGAAGAAGGGCGTGCTGGCGGAGGAGCAAGACGTCTACTTCTTGACAATGGAGGAGCTTATAGCGCTCGTTGACGGGACGTTCTACCGGGATGTGCGCAGTATGGTCGAGGAGAGGAAGCATCAGCATGAGAGCAACCTGGAGCGCGAGGTGCCCCGCGTCATGACCAGCGAAGGGGAAGTGCTGACGGGCAAGGTGAAGGGCGGCAAGGCGCCGGAGGGCGCGCTGGAAGGCACGGCCGTATCTGCAGGCATCGTAGAGGGAGTTGCGAGAGTCATCATGAAGCCGGAGGACGCGCAGTTGAATGCGGGAGAGATACTGGTCGCTCCGTTCACCGATCCCGGATGGACGCCGCTATTCGCTTCTGCCGTAGGTCTCGTTATCGAAGTCGGCGGACTGATGTCGCACGGATCTGTCATTGCCCGCGAATACGGCATTCCCGCGGTGGCGGGCATCGATAACGCAACGTCGGTGATCAAGGATGGAGCCCGCATTCGTCTGAATGGAACGGAAGGGTATGTGCAGATTTTGGAGTAGGACGAATGAGGAAGAGTAGCGCCAATACGGTTGCTGCCCGATACTAGGATGAAGATAAGGTTGTGAGCGGATGGATATTGGTCTGGATAGACGGCGCAAGGGGCTAGTGCTGGCAGGCATTATGCTGGGGATGCTGCTCAGCTCCCTGGATACGACGATCGTCAGCGCCGCGCTGCCCCGAATCGCCGCCGCGCTTGGCGGAGTGGAATATGTGAGCTGGATGTTCACGGCCTACATGCTGGCCACGATCATCTCCATGCCGATCTTCGGCAAGCTGGCGGATCTGTACGGAAGGAAGCGAATATTCTCCATTGGCATTGTATTGTTCATGACGGGCTCGGTGCTGTGCGGACTGGCGCAATCGATGAACAGTCTCATTCTATTCCGGATGTTGCAAGGTGTAGCTGGCGGGATTATCTCCGTGAACGCCCTGGCTATCGTATCGGATCTGTTCCCGCCGGCGGAGAGAGGAAGGTATCAGGGGCTTCTCGGCTCCGTCTATGCGCTGGCCAGCGTAGCAGGGCCGATATTGGGCGGGTTTATTGCCGATCAGCTGAGCTGGCGCTGGATTTTCTACATCCACTTGCCCGTTGGTCTGATTGCTCTGGCGGTCGTCTGGCTTGGGATGCCTGCCGTAGGGCGGCGCGCGGGGAGCAAGTCGATCGATTATTACGGAGCCGCGCTGCTCATTGGATCGTTCGTTCCGCTGCTGCTGGCGCTGTCATGGGGCGGCTCGCTGTACGCTTGGTCGTCGCCGCTTATTATAGGCCTGCTGGGCCTGTTCCTGCTGGCATTCCTGCTGCTGATCAGGGTAGAGGCGAAGGCGAAGGAGCCGATCATACCGCTGCGCTACTTCCGCAACGCGACCTTCGCGCTTAGCGGGCTGGGCAGCTTCATCATGGCGGTGGCCATGTTCGGGACGATTACGTATACGCCGTTGTTCGTCCAGGGGGTTATCGGCGGATCGTCGGCGGATGCGGGCAGGCTGATTATGCCTATGATGCTAAGCGTCGTAGTGGCAAGCATTGCAAGCGGACAGCTCATCTCCCGGATCGGGCGGTACAAGTGGATGACGGTTGCCGGATTCGCCGTCCTGCTGACGGGCCTGCTGCTGTTGTCGCAGATGGATATGGAGACGTCGACGGCCTACGCGGCCGTGAATATGGCGGTGACGGGGGCAGGTATAGGGCTGATGATGCCGATCTTCGTCATATCGGCACAGAATGTATTCCCGCAGTCGGAGAGCGGGACGGTGACGGCTTCGGTGCAGTTCCTTCGCAATATCGGCGGCATGGTCGGCGTGGCCTTGCTGGGCATGCTGCTTAACAGCCGCTTGGCGGGCGGAGATGCAGCTGCGGCTCCCGCTTTTGTCGCGGCCAAGCTGGATAGCAGCGGCGGGGGAGGCTTGGAAGGTGCGGAAGCGTTATTCGACGGCGAATATGTGGCTTCGTTGAAGGCTGGCATAACGGCTGAGGAGGCGGTCAGGCTGGACGACTACCTGCTGGGCTTGCGGGAGACGCTGGCGGCTTCTATCGGTGCAATCTATACGACGACTTGCATCATTGCGGGCGTCGGGCTGGTGCTGATGCTTTTTTTGAAGGATGTGCCTTTGAGGAAGAAGTAAGCATGGGGATTCCACGGAATGATTATGGTCATGAAGCGAAGGGCCGGAATGGTCGACCCTTCGCTCTGTTGGCATGCAAGGATTATTAAGCGTTGCGTTCCGTCAGGTAATCTACCCACTGCTCATATAGCTCCGATTCCGATAGACGCAATATGCCCATGAAATCATCAGGCGTTCTAATAAGCTTGTTCAGCGCATCCGTCCCGTACGTCTGCAAGATGAAGGAGACCAGCAAGTAGGAGAACTGAAATCCCTTCATGCTCCCGAAGCCCCATGTATCATCGTTTAATTGCCGGAACGTAGGAACGTTCTTGTTGCGGATCGCATCCGCAGTGGTGGATTGAATGAATGCAGGCGCCATCTGCTTCGCTTCAAATCCGCCAATGCCTTGACGCAGCCACTTGGGCGCATGGGGATTCACATCATGAATTAACCACATTGCGAACAGATGAATCGTCGATTTCAGAATCGATTCATACGTATGCTCCGGACCGGGATTAAGCGGAGAGACGATCTTTAGCACGTTCCCGGAGTAAGTGCCCATGAACCAATTGGGAGCATCGGCTTCCCCGACTGCCCGGTGAAAGGTCGGCAGATCCGGATAAATTTCGATTATGATTTTTTGAGATGGCTGATGTTCATAAATCGTCAATAGTCGGTCCACGTTCTTTTTCAACTGCTGCATTAAGTCGTTATGGACTTTCTTCCGGCTGTCAGCGGATTCCGATTCGTTTTTATTGACAATTGAAATCATTTCTTGAATAGACATAATGGCAATGTCACCCCATTCTTTCAACTCTTTTTTTAGCTTTTCCAGTGCCCGGTATAACCGGTTTTTAACAGCACTTTCGCGCATGCCTACAATGACGGCTACTTCAGAGATAGGACAGTCGACGAAGAAGCGTAAAACTATAATTTGCTGATCCAATTCCTTTAGCTTCGTTAATGCGTGACTAATATCGAGGCGTATTTCTACATATTTGGCGAAATCCAGTGAGATCGTTTGGGAATCGTAGTCTGTAAAATCATAAAGGAGTTCCTTTTTTCTGGATAGGCTGCGGAATTCGTTCTTAACCGTATTTTGAGCGATTTTGAATAGCCAGGTGAATAAGCCGGACTTGCCATGGAACGATTGCAGATTCTCCATAGCCTTCAAAAATACTTGCTGTGTCAAATCTTCCGCGGCGCCGGGATTCACTTTCATAGCGATATAGTTGTAAATGTTATGGCGATAACGATTATAGACGTCTTCAAAGCATGCCTGGTTAGCCTGTTCCTCCGGATGAACAGTGCTATTGTCATGAGCTCGTGACATAGGGCGGTTCCTCCTCTTGATCTTACATTTTATTAGACACCGCATAGGGAGGAAAAGCCACACCGGCGAAGGAATTATTTTTTGCAAATGATTATTCCGTTTCACGAAAGCCTTGTCGGGCAATGCTAGTAACACCAATGATTTGGAAGGAGGCTGCGGCATGATTGGCATTCATCCTGTGCATCGCAGGCTGGCGGAGCTGACGAACAAAGCAAGGAAGCTGGGGAGCTACAGCGCATTGTCTCCGGTGGAGCGGCAAGAGCTGGAGCATTGCTTGAAGGTGAACTATGATCTCGTGTTCAATCTGGATTCGTTGAAGGCGGTAGCCTTTGTGGCGTATGAAAGCGGAGATCTGGAGTGGCAGCGGGAATTATGCGAACGCATAGACAAGCTGGAGGCGAAGCTGCTGTAACGTGAAATAGAAGGCTGGGGAATAGAGGGGAATGACCGAGAGGGATAGAGAGGGGAGTGCGTGCGGAAATCGTGCGCATTCCCCTTGTTAGTGTCCGTCCTTTCTTCCCATAAATCCTATTGACTAATGAGGGATTAGTACTGTATAGTTCTACTCATGAATAGAACATCCAAAAAAATGAAGTCTGTCCAGCCATCCAATCGCGAGCATGCCATCGCGACAGCCGCCCAGTTGTTCCTGCAGAGCGGATATGCCCATACGAGCATGGATGATGTGATGCGGGAAAGCCGGGTTTCGAAGTCGAACATTTACTATCATTTCAAGAGCAAGGAGGAGCTGTTGTTAGCTGTCGTGGAATACTGGGCGTATAAGTATGAGACGGCGCTTAATGAGCTGATTAGCAGCCGGGGAAGCAGTGTGGAGCAACGTACGATGGCCTTTCTTCAGGTGTTGGCGGAAGGGTTCGAGGCCCGCAATGGCGGAGGCGGCTGTCCGTTCGTCTCGCTCTATGTGCAAAGTCCGGGCCAAGCGTCCGAGGTGAGAGCGCGAATCGGGCGTTTCTTTACGGAGCTGAGGCCGGCGCTGGAGCAGCTGTTCCGGCAAGGGGCCGAAGCGGGAGAATTCCGTTCCGGCATCGATGCGGCAGAGGTGTCCACGCTGTTCCTGACCACGTTGGAAGGGGCGCTGGTTTTGGCCGAGACGACGTCCGATGCATCGCTCATTGCACAATCGGGGCGGTCGTTTTTCAAAATGCTTCGTTAGCGGAGCATCTTTTTTTGAAGTTGAGTAGTACTGAATGGTACTAAAATAAAGCTGAATGTGTGATATTCCGAGCGAGTTAGTTCGGCGATCACCGTAATGAGAGTTGGCTTGCACACATGAGATCAGGGAGGCGAATCAATGATGGTTGTATTGATGACGGGCAGTACCGGCTTTATCGGGAAGGAAGTGCTGAGGCAATGGGCCGGGGGAGAGGAGAAGCTGCTGCTGCTTGTCCGGTCGGCGGAGAAGACGCGTGCGATGCTGGAGGAGCTTGGTCTGGGGGAGGTTCTGGGCAAGAGAATCCACTTGCTGCGAGGAGACCTCGCGGCGCAGGGGCTTGGACTGAGCCAATCGGACAGAGAGAGGGCGCTTGGGGCGGATGTCATTATTCACGCTGGAGGACCGATGGACATTACGCTGGGCGAGGCTGCGGCAAGGCGAATGTTCCTGGATGGCGCGCGTTATCTGGCAGAGCTGGCCTCCGAGATTCATCGGGCGAAGGGCTTGCGCCATATGATTCATGTGGTGGGGTATATGAGTCCGTTCCACGAAGGCAACGTAACAGCGAATACGAATATGGCGGCGATGGAGAAGGAACTGGACGGAGTGGCCCCGTATGAGAAAATGAAGTTTCTCGCCGATCTGTATATCCGGCAGCAGGCTCTCAAGCAGGGATATCCGCTGTCTGTCGTCAATCCCAGCACGGTCATCGGTGCGAGGCCTTCCGGCGCAACGGAGCAGACAGGCGGGCTCGGCATACTTGTACATGCGGTGCGCAACCGGCTTATGCCGGTCGTGCCCGGCGGCGCGGATTACTGGGTGCCGATGGTGACGAACGACGTAATTGCCCGCGCGATCATACGGTTGGCGGGAGAGCAAGCGCCGCAGAGCGGCACCTATCACATGCTGGACGACAAGGCGGCGAGCCCCGACATGAAAGAGCTGCTGGATACGATTGCGGGAGGGCTTGGAATGCCGAAGCCGCGCGGTTCCGTGCCTGTCGGGCTGCTGCGCAAGGCGATGGGTACGGGGCTTGGCCGGCTGACGGGCATTCCCGTGGAATCGATGGCCTTCATCACGAATAAACCGTTCCCTACGGCGAGAGCGAAGGAGTTGCTGCGGGGGATGGACGCCGAACAAGATATGGATGTGCGCGATGTGCTTCCGCTGGTCGTCGCCGATCTCGACTATCGTCTGTCGAATCCCGGGCATGCGGAGCCGGCGGGATTCGCCCGCGCCCGCGCAGGCCGTCTCGCCGCACTGGTGCGCGGCGGCGATAGCGCGGGAAAAGTGGCGGAGGTGATAACGAGTGTGAAGGTGGGCAAGGAAACGGAGACGACAGCGGGTGTGAAGGCGGGCAAGGGAACGGAGACGACAGCGGGTGTGAAGGCGGGCAAGGAAACGGAGACGACAGCGGGTGTGAATGCGGGCAAGGGAACGGAGACGACAGCGGGTGTGAAGGCGGGCAAGGAAACGGAGACGACAGCGAGTGTGAAGGCGGGCAAGAAAACGGAGACGACAGCGGGTGTGAATGCGGATAAGAGTGAGAGTGCGAGCGAGGGGGTGCCGTGGCTGCTCGTCCACGGCGTGCTGGGCGGCGCGGAGGACCTCGCGCCGCTGGCTGACCGGCTGCACGCGCTGAGCGGCGCGCCGGTGTGGACCCTCGACCTGCCGGGATTCGGCAGGTCGCCATCCGCGGCGGACGGCGGGCCGGATGCCCTCGCCGCCGCCGTCGCGGAGGCCGCCGCGGAGCTGGGCTCCCGCGTGCGGCTGGTCGGCCACTCGGCCGGCGCAGTCATCGCCGCCCGAGCGGCCGCGCTCTTGCAGGACGGGCTGGAGGAGCTGATCCTGCTCCAGCCCGTCCTGCACCGCCCGCGGCGCGGCGTCCTGCAGCGCGCGCTGGGCGTGTCCCCGGCTGCAGCGCGCATGCTGCTGCGCCGGATGAAGCCGCGCGCGCTGGCGGCGGCGATGCGCCGCTCCGCGGGCGAAGGCGGCCTGCCGCCGGGCTATGCCGCCGCGGCCAGCCGCAGGCTTAGCTCGCCGCGCATTGCGTCGGCGAACGCCGGGCTGCTGCGCGCGCTGTACGGCGGGGAGCTCGCGCTTGCGCCGGAGGAGCTGGCGCGGCTCGGCCGCCGTGCGCGCATCGTCTGGGGCGAGGGGGACGGCGAGTACCGTCTGCCGGATGACATTCCTTCCAGCATTCGCGTCAAGCGTGTTCCCCACGGGCATTACTTCCCGCTGAATCGGCCGGAAGAGACGGCGAAGTGGCTGTTGGAGCGCTAGGACGATGCCAGATAGTCCATGAGTCCCGCTGCGAATACGGCCCCGAACTGCCGCGCGCTCTCAATCGTTACCTTGGAATCGGGCGTGCCGAAGTAAGGGGATTCCAGCGTGGTCGCCAACGGGATATGCCGCGCGCGCATATAGGCGCTGCAGGTCGGCTTACCGGGCAGATTCCAATCCTTTCCCGGCTCGATGTTCCAGACGGGATCGTAACGCAGCGCCGGCCCGTTCGCTTGCTGTAGGCGAGCAGCGGCCCTCGTCAGAAGGCGGCTTAGCTTCACCGCTTCCTCTCTTGCCGGCGACTCCGGCAGAACGAAGAAGAAGTGATCGTTGCGGTCGCCCCAGCGGAACGGGGAGTGCCAGTCCAGTCCGATGTCGTAGCTGTACGTATCGATCAACGCCATAATCGCCTTTGTGGCGGCGTATCGCGGCTGCTCCGTGTAGTCGCGGTTATGATCGTGCGGTTGCCTTGTTTTCCCCTGAAGCCCTTCTTCCACGCCGTCTATATCCACGAACGGCACATAGTGGAAGCAGATCCCTTCCAGACACGGGCGGTATTGCTCCAGCAGAGCGCGCAGCAGTCCCTCTACAGTATAAGCGGGAACGGCCTCGCAAGCATGATGGCGGCCGAGCAGCAGCCCATGGCGCTTTGCGTCTGTACTGCCCACCGACATGAGCGGAATATCGCGTCCGCCCTCGGATACCGTCAGTGTCTTGACGCTGACAAGAGGATCGTGCGCGAGCGAATGGGCGAAGGCATGGAAGTGAGAGAGCTGGTACGGCAGACCAAAGCTGAAGTAGAAGCTGCCGCCCTCTTGCGGAATGCGGAAACGGAAGCTGCTGGTGTCGATTCGGCTTTCTTCCCCTAGCCAATTCCAATGCATTCGATCGGTGCTGAAGGCAGGCCCCCATGGCCCGATGACTTCGTCGTTCATTTGGATCGTGACCAGTTCCCCCGCAGGTCCTTCCAGCCGAAAGCTCCAGTAGAACCACCAAGGCCCTCCATGCAGGTCGGGACCGGCGAAGACGGTGTTCCCTTCCACGCCCGTCCATATGATGTTTCCTCCGGGATAATCGCAATGAATTTGAATGCTGTCCGGTTTCATAAGGCGACCTCCTTTTTATGGATATGAAGTGTATTAGCGCTCGCTCTCTCGGTATTCCGGTTGGTGAGTGGAGTGGATCGGGTGGATCGGATTGCTTCTTTTACTACTCTCACACAAATATTAACTGGATTTTATGTCATTAATATTTCATACGGTTAACCATTTTCGAGATTAACTGGATTTCATGCTACTGATTTCAACCATAGTTGGGCTATTGTGCGAAATGAGCTGTTTTAACTGTACAAATTCCATGTATGGCTGCTAATACGACGATTTCAGCTTGATTAACGACATAAAATCCAGTTAACAGCCGCAATCAGCATGCGAGTCCTCACAGCAAGGTTTAACTGGCGAGGTCCGCTGCTACAAGTAGCATATGCCGCACTTATAATGGAAGGCGTTCTCTTGTTCTATCGTTAGTATTGCTCGTTGCGAAAGGGCGGTTGCCGAAGCAACCGCCCTTTTGCAAATCCTTGCTTACTGCACGTTAGGCCACCTTGTATTGCTGTCAACAACAATGCGATTGCATCCAGTCATCACAGGTATAAGCTAACCGCTGCAACTCGTTAAAGAAGTAACTGGCATGATAACCATCACAGACAGCATGATGGACTTGTAAGGAAATAGGCAGCATTACTTTGCTTTCCTGGTTGAAATATTTTCCACCTGTAATGATTGGTAATAAGAATGTGCCCTCATTAAAAATATTCAAGTTAAAACCAGTGAAGGTCGTCCAAGGAATGCAAGAAATGGGAATTAAGTTTTCCGAGGCTTGTTTTTTCGGACTCAACTCCTTCACATGGCCATATTGATTCATATCCTCTTCATACTTCTTATAAAAGGATTGAAAATCCACTTCATACTCTGTCCATAAACTAGAGAACGTTTTATTATCGTTATGAAATATAGTGTAACTAGGCATCATATATTCCCAATAACCCAGTTTTCCTTCTCTGTCAAAACAAGTTCTAAATTCAACTTGAGAATTAACGACCCTCATCACCATATAGATAAACGTTGGATAGAACTTAATTTCTTCAGCATAAGTTCTCTCCAGCACTTTTGTAATATCTAAGTTTGCAGTCATACTGAACGTACATCTAGTATTATTTAGAAAATGTTCAAAGTAAGGTTTTCTCTCCCAAGTTCTTAAATCAATTGGATTGAAATTCATTTTTAAATGCCTCCTAAATTTTTTTTGATATTTAGGAGGCAAACTTCACTGCTTTCTTCATCACCTTCACATCCTTAATGTGATTTGCACATATATTATACAATAAAACTGGTTCCGGCAGCTCAAAACCATCTCGTTCATTTTGTACCATCCTGATGGATAGATGCGTTTATTTTGTCTGAACCCTTTAGTTTTAACTCCATGCGTCAGAAGTTTCCTTCCTCAGCGAAGCAGGTGGGGGATGAATGACGTTTTTTCCGAACATCCCTTCTGGGATGTTCGGAAAACAGCCATTTGAGAAATGAACAGGTTAGGAATGGATTTACAAAAATATCCTATCATGAGAACGTATGTATGGTAAAATGAGTGTATCTACTATTAATTCGAGGTGAGAGAGAGCGCTGCACCCCCTCGACATCGCCAAGATAGACATCCGATACGCAATGCCGCATGCACCAATCATCCACATATCAACTTTTAGTTCATTGCGGAGCTGATGCGAGGGCATTGTGAAGAAAGAAAAGTAGTAGAGTTGTATTGAACATGTGGAGCAACTAGATAGTAAACCTTTGCAATCACTTATTCGCAATTATGGGAGATTTATTTGCCATGCAACTCCGAACTTATCAACGACCCAACAAAACTTCCTGCTGAACGAATAATCAGCTAACGGCATTAGGACAGCCCCGTCCTCGGAAAGCAGTTTATAAAGACGCTCAATTTCTTCTTCCGTGTCGGCTGTAATAAAAAGAGAAAACGAAGGTGTAAAAGTAAAATTATGCTTCACATTACTATCGATACACATATATTCCCGGCCCTTTAACGTAAAGGTAGCCTGAACGACGCTTCCCTCTTCGCCTGCTTCATTTGCTCCATAACGAGAGATGCTCGTAATCTCCGAATCCTCGATGACAGAGATGTAGAAATTCATCGCATCTTCCGCTTTTCCTTCAAACATTAAAAATGGCGTAATCTTTTCCATGACAATCGACTCCTTCTTCTTTTTTTAAACCTCCGCGCTGCCAGCGCTGTGAGCCATGTCCAGCCCAATACCACTGCGCCATATCATGCTATCGAAGTCCATCCTGCACTCATGTCTGAAGGTCGACTTCAACTTTTCCGCATCTTTTTGCCCCTCGCGATCTCGGTTTCGAGCGCGCTGAGCTTCGGTTCCCAGAAGGAGCGAAAACGATCGAGCCAATCGTCGACCTCCTGCAACAACTGGGCGTCCAACGAATAGATCCGACGCTGCTTATCGATCTTTACGCTGGCGAATCCATTGTCCCGCAGAACCCGAAGATGCTGCGAAACGGCGGCTTGGGTAATGCCGAACTCCTGTTGGATGACCTCGACAATATCACCCGAGCGTCGTTCGCCCTCGGCGAGCAACTCCAAGATGCGACGCCGTACCGGGTCGCCGAGTACGTCGAAGGCGTTCATTCGGCACCCTGCAATCCGCTGCCCGTGTAGAAGGCCGTGACCTGCTTCGCTGCCTCCTCGGCCCAGGACGGATTCTCTCCGGCTGCAACAGCCGCACGCCGCCAGTCCTCGCTGCAGTCAGCCATAAAAGATTTTCCTTCATTCGAGGCGCTAAAGGCGTTTTCATCTATACGGTCCGTATCGCTCGCCGAAAGGTGGAAAGCCAAGCCAACCAAAGCTAGATCCCAGCCGACACCGACTGCACCCGGTCCAAATTTTTTCCAATGGTCGTCAATCGGGCAAATATGAGACAACGTCAGGCGGGACCGGTCTTCCCCTTCAGCGGCCAAGCGTAGCTCGACCCAGCTAAAGCCACCTCCGAATTCCCAGGTCACGGAGAAATAATGCGGTGGCACACATTCGGTAATAAGGCCGCCGGCGTTATCCTTAATTTGATACCGGCCCCCGAGCTTCAATTCACCGCTGACCGGCGCAAACCAGCGAAGCAACCGCTCCGGATTGGTCATTGCATCCCAAAGATCCTCCGGCGTCGTATCGTAAGAGCGCTCCAGCGTAACGTTGCGAGCCGGCTTTCCCTCTCGCTCGAGCTCCGATACCGTACGGGTAACCGCTCCCAAACAAGATTCTAAATTAAACATCAACACTCAGCTCCATCTGCAAATTTTGTTTTTATACAAGTCTATACTTATATAAGTTTAATCTTGTATAAAGAGTAGCTTGTATTTCCGGTTATGTCAAGGGATCAGCCTGTTTTTTTGTGTTCTGTGGCCAGAGCGGAAGGGGAAAAGTTACTTGTAGTGGAGAAGATCCTTGAGGGGAATGACGATATGGAAGGAGCAGCATACTGGCCAAGGAGCTTCAATCTCAGAAAAGCCGTCTGCTGACCAGGGTGGTTTTGCTCCTTGAACCATCGCTAAATCCGTTTATCGGGTTGTTGACCCCCAAAAATTCCATCCGCTACCACATGCTCAGGGTGCGGAATGTCAGTGTCAGCATCCATCCATTGGATATATCGCTCTAACACGCTGTGCAGCTCGTCCAGACGGACGAAGCGGGAGAAGCGATGCACCTCTCGTCCCTCGAAGAATAGCAGCAGGACAGGGGCTGTAAGCACCAAGTATTCGGAAGCAAGCTCCGGTACATCCTCCACATACACATATCCGCTATGTGCACGAGGCATCTCTTCCACCAGACTTTCTACTTTAGCCTGAATAGCCTCGCATACGCCGCAATGCTCCGTTTTCATCAAGAGCAACATCAGCCGATGCTCCTCGATTGTCGCTCGCACTTCATTTAACTGCTTGAATGCCTTCATTCCGATTCTCCTTTTTACTGATTTGGCTCAGCGTATCATGAATGAAGGGGCGGTGTCTAATAATGCTGCAAGGTTTGCAGGTTGCCGCGGTGTCGACTGCAGCTTGTGGCTAAATAGGCTCAGTCGCGACCGCTAGAATGAAATGCAGCTCTGCTAATAGAATTAGCGGTTGTCACGACCGTTAGAAGCTGTTGGTGTTGCAAAGCTACCGGTAAAGCCGTTTGCGTCTACGGTACGCGGGCGCTTGCCATCTGTATAGGCATCTATCTAATCGTCTACATAGGTGATCTCTTACAAGAGAGTAGGGATGTTTCGGTCTGGATGGGGGCTAGCCGGCGCATCTACACCGTGGCATTTAGACAACAAGATTCTATTATATTTGAACAATATTATTGGATGATCTTATAAATATAATAATTATAATGGAGTTGTGATGCTGTTATTTTATATTGAGAGGGGCTGAGCCTGTGCTTTTTTCACCGATTAAACCCAACATGAAGGCCAGAGTGGGCTTGTATTCTGTTGGATTGCGGGCGTACTGGGAGCAATTCGAGGGCTTGCGGGAGCGGTTATGCGAGTACAATGCATTCATCGAACAACGTATATCGGAATGGGCCGATGTGTATAATTTCGGATTAGTAGACACCGAAGGGGAAGGACGGAGAGCGGGCGAATGGTTGAATGCCAACAACGTCGACATCGTCTTTTGTCATGCTGCCACTTATGCGACAAGCTCAACGGTATTGCCCGTCCACCAAATTTGTCATGCGCCGGTTGTCCTATTGAACTTGCAGCCGACAGCGAGTATCGATTATGAGCATACGACAACAGGAGAGTGGCTGGCGCATTGCGGGGCGTGCCCGGTTCCGGAGTTTTCCAACGCGTTGGCGCGCGCGGGAATCGCATTCCGCGTCGTGAACGGTCTGCTTGGCCTGCACGATACCCCGGCGATATCTTTAACGAATGAGTCGACGTATGAACGGATCGAGGCTATCCGCGCATGGCGGGAGATCGAGGAGTGGACGAAAGCGGCCAGCGTTCCGCGAATGTTGCGACACAGCCGATTCGGTTTCCTGGGGAATACCTACAGCGGCATGCTCGATATGTACAGTGATTTCACCATGATTCAGGCGCAGACGGGGCTTCATGTCGAAGTATTGGAGCTGTGCGACTTAAACCGCTTTTTGCATGAGGTTACAGAGACGGAGGTTGAAGAGAAGTTGGAGCAGGTGCAAGCGATGTTCCAAATTAGCGGCGATTCTCCTTCGGACCCCATTGCCCGTAAGCCGACTGACGAGCAGATGGTGTGGTCGTGCAAAGTGGCGGCGGCTCAGGAGAAGATGGTGCGGGCCTATGACTTGGATGCATTGACTTATTACTATCACGGGTCTCCGGGGGGAGAATACGAGAAGCTGCAGGGCGGGTTCATCGTTGGGCACTCTTTGCTGACGGCGCGCGGCATTCCCTGTTCGGGTGAAGGGGATCTGAAGACAGCTGTTGCGATGAAAATCTGTGATATACTTGGAACCGGTGGCAGCTATTCCGAAATCGTCGTCGTGGACTATGTGGACGGTACGATTTTGCTCGGTCATGATGGTCCGTTTCATATTGCGATCTCCGAAGGTAAGCCGATTCTTCGGGGCATGGGATTATATCATGGCAAACAGGGAACGGGCGTGTCCGTGGAAGCGAAAGTAAAGACGGGACCGATTACAACGTTAGGTATGACACAAACGGGCGACGGCAGATTGAAGATGATCATCAGCGAAGGCGAATCTACGGACAATCCTATTATGCGCATTGGCAACACGCAAACCCCGATTAGATTTAGCAGCCATCCGGATGCCTATATGTCGAAGTGGTTTGCGGAGGCGCCTACGCACCATTGCGCCATGTCTATCGGTCATAACGCTTCCCTGTTCGAGAAAGTCGGGGAACTCATGAATACCAAGTGTGTGGCGTTATAATCCGGGGAGGAGCACTACTCGGGGCGCCATTGTTTTCGGTAAACTAGCGGTGTGCTTCCTTCACGGTGCTTGAACAAGTTAATGAAATGGCTGACGTTGTGAATCCCGACTTCGGCAGCGATGTCAGCCACTGATCGATCCGTATATTTGAGTAATTCCTTGGCTTTCGTGATTCGTATATTGATAACGTATTCATTCGGCGTGAATCCGGTGTGCCGCTTGAATTCTTTCGCCAAATGATACTTGCTGATCGAGAACTGTTTGGCGAAATCATCCAGTGTAAGCTTACTGGCATAGCGGGTTGTGATCTCCTGCATAAGTCCTTGAATGTATATCGGTGGTTCAAGGGCAATGGCTTGCGCATGACGATGGTCCAGTATGCATATCGTCAACAGCTCTACCAATAATTTGGAGATTAGCAGTTCATGAACAACACTTCGTTGCTTTTGCAGTTGAATCATTTGCTTGATCAAAAGCGGGATTTGCGAATCCGGGGCAAGATCCAGAATGGGGCCAGCAGCTTCGTCATACAGCTCGAAATAGCCTCTCGCGGATTGTCCGTTGAAGTGAACCCACAGCAAGTCCCATGATTCGCCGGGTACTGTCCAATAACGGTGGTATTCCATACAGTCGATCAAGAACAGTTGACGGCTGCGCAGCGAGTAAGTTTCTCCATTGTACGTTAATTTGCCGGCTCCGCTTACTGTGAATACGAGCAGGAAGGACGTCAATTGCTCCCGCTCGGTAAAGTAAGGGGGATGCGTGCGGAAATTTCCGATCTCCTGAATGAAGAAAAGCGTTTTTTTAGCAAATGCGGACGGTGTGGCGATAATTCGCTCGGAATCGGCGCTCCAAGCCTGGATATAATTTTCCTTGAAAGACGACAATGTGCATTCCTTCTTTCACTGCATCGGAGTAGCCCTATTATTTCATAGAACAGATCCAAAATAAAGGAATGCATCTGCGGAGCCGACAAAGTAAAACGATAAACAAAGGGGCGAATAAAAATATGGAAAGATTTTCGTTTGTGCTGCAAATCGATCCGGCTAACTTGGAGACTTATTTAGAGAGGCACAGGAACGTCGATCAGGACCTGTTGCAAGCTTTTCGGGAAACAGGTGTGCGGACATACAGCATTTATTACGATAATGGCAGGTTGTATGCTTATATGGAAGCGCTTAATATTAAAGAAACATTAGCTATGCTGGAGCACCATCCGGCAAATGTGAAATGGCAGCAATTCATGTCGGATCTTCTCTTGCGGCAGAATGGAGAAGTGCTGAGGCCGATTAACGAGGTGTTTCATTTTGAATCATCCTGACAGTCAGAGATGAATCCAGATCAACTGCCGGCTCAAAGATGAATTTAGCAGTGGAGAGATTTTTATGATGAGAAGGCCGAGTTTAAAACAGAAGATATGGCTGTCTTACGGTTTGATGTTTGCCGTACCGTTTTTGATTTTGGGCAGCATTGTCTATTACAGCATGGTGATCAACTTGCAGCGCGAAATCGAGAAGAGCAACATTCGGCAACTTGGCTTGGTGCGCGACGAAATGGACAGTCTTATGCAGGAGATGGATACGCTGGCTACTCAACTGTCCTTGGATCCTAAGCTTACGCCTTATTTGGTCAGCAAATCCGGCTACTCTTTGCTGGAAACCGTTCGTGAACTGAATCGTTATCAATCCTACAACCCGCATCTCGAAGATATTTTGATATATTATTACGGCGACCCCAATATTTACTCCACCACCGGAACGATGTCGGTGGATATATTGTCCAGCGAATTTTACAGTTTCCCCGATCGAAATCTGTCAGATTGGCTTGAGCGATCGGATGTTCAGCCCGCCTCGTCTTTCATAAAGGCGATCAACTTGAAGGACAGAACTGAGAAAAAACGAGATTCAAACTTGATCGCCTATGTTTCACCCATTCCAAGAAGCACGTTTCTGCATTACGGAAAGGCCGTGCTCATGCTGAACGGAGACAGTCTGACGAACCAGATCGATAAACTGCTGGGGGATCTTCGCGGAAGCATCTTTGTCCTTGATGAGAGCCGACAGGTGATGGCATACAAGAACAATAGTCTGCCTGTCGGACAAACGATCATTTCCGATGTATGGCAATCGGATTGGTCGCCGGGGCTTAGGCAAATCCATTGGAAAAAAGAAAGCTATTCACTCGCATATGCCAAGTCGGAACGTACGGGCTGGTCGTATGTCACCCTGATGCCCACGAAACAGTTTCTTTCGCGCGTTATTGATATGAAGATGTTTGTTTGGATTGTTTTGGGAATGATGGTTTGCCTCGGATTTGTCGGTTCCCTTGTCATTTCGCGGCGTCAGTACCGACCGATCGGCAGCTTGTTTCAAAGTGCGCTGACGATTCGCTCCGGGTCTTCCGGACATCGGTTGGAAAGCGAACTCGATTTTATCGGAACTACGTTGCAAACGACTTATCGCAACAACCTCGAATTGATCGAGCAAGTCGATCTGCAAAAGGAGATCGTGAAAGAAAAATTCTTCCTGAATGTGTTGGAAGGAAAGCTTGAATTGCAGGAGCTTGAAGACGGGATCAAAACATATAATCTGAAATTGCAGGGCAATCTGTTTTTTGTGCTGACAGTAGATTTGGAGAACGGTCCGGATGACTTGCTGTCAGCTGATAAAAAGGAAGAGATTTCGAGCGCTCTGAACCATTTCACGGTGGATCGAGGCACTGCTTATGGCGTGATGTTGGACTGGGAAACGAGGATGGCGCTAATTATATCGGTCGAACACGAGGAAGATGAAATCAGACAGGTCCAATTGAATGTGGTGAGGAAATTGCAGCGACTAACGGCAGAGCGAGTTGGTACGCCGCTTACGCTGGCTGTGGGACAAGCATACAAGCAACTCCACTGGATCAATCGTTCTTTTATCGAAGCGTCAGGTGCAATGGCGTTCAAACTTCGGGAAGGCAGCGGCAGTTTGATTTTCTTCGATGAGATCGAAAATAGTTTGCATGACGATCTATGGTATCCAGTAGAAGAGCAAGTCAGGTTTGTACAGAGCTTGAGGCAAGGGGATGCAGAGATTGCTTCGGAAACGCTGCAGCGCATCATAGCCAGCATCGCGGAAAGGGAGCAGTCGATGTTGATGCTCCGTTTAATTTGCTCCGATCTGATCAATTCGGTATTCAAAACGATGAGAGAGATGGGGTTCGTGGACATATCGGATCAAATCCGGATGGTTGCGAAGTATGCTTCGCTGAATGATTTGGCAGCGCGGCTGCGGCAAGTGGTCGAGGACATATGCGAGCATGTCGTCCATAATCGGGAAAGCAACAATACCCGCTTGAGGGATGCAGTCATTGCCGAAATAAATGAGCGGTATCCTTCCCTTGATTTTTCGTTGGAACAATTGGCTATGCATTTTCGATTATCCTCCTCCTATTTGAGCAGGTTTATCAAGGAACAAACGGGTATGACATTTACCGATTATGTTCAGCATTTGAGGCAGAATGAGGTGAAGCGTCTACTTGTCGAGACGGATATGCCGGTGAAGGAGATCGTGGGACGCGTCGGGTATATCGGTGTTTCCAAGTATATCGAGAAATTTCGCAAACAGGAAGGCATAACGCCGGGCCAATACAGAAAACTGTATAAGAAAAAATGATGCAATGAGGCCGGATGTTCTTCCGGCTTTTTTATCGTCACTGCGGCAATATCAACAGAGGGATATCGAACGAATGGCCATTGTCATGAACGGAACATGCGAACGCTCAATGGTATATATACGCCGGGCACCACGATACGTATACTTCTGAAGTGTGGCCGAGGTCACACGAAGGAGGTGAAGATCATGTTTGTCTCGCGACTGAAGCGAACCTGGCCGCTATATGTACTGGTGTTGCCGGCGATCGTGCATTTCGTTATCTTTCAATACGTTCCGATGTACGGGGTTCAAATCGCTTTCAAAAACTATTATGTGACCAAAGGAATATGGGGGAGTGAATGGATCGGTTTCGATCATTTCGAACGTTTCTTCCAATCCTTTTACTTTTGGCGGCTAATTCGGAACACGCTGCTCATTAGTTTATATCAATTGGCCTTATTTCCGGTGTCGATTATTGTAGCGTTGTCATTGAATGAGCTTGTCAATGGATGGTACAAGAAAACAGTACAAACCGTTACCTATGCGCCTCATTTCATTTCTGTCGTCGTGATGAACGGAATGCTTATTGCCTTCCTCAGTCCTTCTACCGGGATCATTAACAAGTTTATCGAGTGGCTTGGTTTTGAAGCGGTTTCATTCATGACGGAGCCTGTATGGTTTAAAAGTATCTTTGTTCTGTCAGGGGAATGGCAAAATCTTGGATGGGGAGCGATTATTTATTTGGCGGCTTTGGTCGGCATCAATCCGGAACTGCACGAGGCGGCCAGAGTGGACGGTGCCACCCGGTTGCAGCGTATTTGGCACATCAATATTCCAGGCATAATGCCAACAATCGTTATTTTGCTTATTTTAAATGTCGGCAATTTCATGACTATCGGTTTTGAACGCATATACTTGCTGCAAAATTCCCTGAACATGGAAGCCTCTGACATCATTCAAACCTATGTTTACCGCAGCGGTCTCCTGGAAGGGCAATACAGTTTCTCAAGCGCAGTGGGACTGTTCAACTCCGTCATTAATCTGATTTTGCTGCTTTCCGTAAACCATATTGCCCGCAAATTAAACAGTACGAGCTTGTTATAGAAGGAGGGTGAGCGCTTGCGACAGTCTCTATCGGATAAACTCTTTACAGTATTAAATTTTGCCTTCACGTTGCTGATGCTGCTGGTGATTCTGTATCCGATTATTTACATTCTCAGCGCTTCCGTCAGCAATCCGCTAGATGTGAATTCAGGGAAAATGTGGCTATGGCCCGTGGACATGACATTTGAAGGGTACATGCGGGTGTTTGACAACCGAGAAATTGGGATGGGCTACCTGAACACGAGTGTTTATACGTTGATCGGTACTGTAATCCATCTTGCGCTGCTCCTACCTTGCGCATTTGCCTTGTCGCGCAAAGATATGCACGGAAAGGGGATCATCATGCTATTTCTTCTGCTGACTATGTTTTTCAGCGGTGGGTTGATTCCCAATTATTTGTTGATCAAGGAGCTTGGTATGATGAATACCGGGTGGGCGGTGATGGTTCCCGGGGCGATAAGCATTTGGTCAATCGTAGTGACGCGCACGTTCTTTGCGATGAATGTGCCGCAAGAACTGCAGGAAGCGGCCGAAATCGACGGGAGTCATTTGTTCGGTGTGTTCTTTCGAATCGCACTGCCGCTTTCAGGACCGATAATCGCCGTTATGTCACTGTTTCATGCGGTCGGGTTATGGAACCAGTACTTCTCGGCATTGCTGTATTTGTCCGATCGCAGCTTGTTTCCCTTGCAGCTCATTTTAAGGGAAATTCTCATTCTTCAGGAAATGAATACCTCGATGATGATGAGCGGGGATCAACTGGAAGGTTTGGCAGAGCAAGCGAGAATCGCGGACATTTTGAAGTATGCCGTCATGATTATTTCCGCTTTGCCGCTGCTTGTCGTATACCCGTTTCTGCAGCGCTTTTTTGTAAAGGGTGTGCTGATTGGTTCACTGAAAGGTTAAGGTTTGTTCGAATAATCAAAAGAAGAGGTGGCACAAATGAAAATCAGCAAATGGTGGGTGCCGTTTATGGTGGCTTTATTGATCGCTGCCGTCGTAGCGGGCTGCTCGGACAACAAAAAAAATGATTCTGGCAGTCACGTAACAGCAAATGAAACGCCAAGCGGATCGCCCAACGCAACATCCGATAACAAGGGGCAGAGTGATCAAGAGCAGTTGCCGGCTAATTTGAACGAGGCAGAATTTCCTATTGTGAAGGAGCCGATTACGCTTGCCATGATGGGAGCGAAGACAGCGAATCAACTGGTTTGGGAAGAGATGGCGTTCTTTCAGGAAATGGAGAATTTGACCCAGATCCGTTTTGAATTTGATACGCCTGCGGCCGAGAACTACAGAGAAAAGCTGAATCTGAGGTTTGCGAGTGGAAATTTGCCTGATGTGCTGTTCGGAGCAAATCTGCTGCCGGAGAATGAAATCTTGTTCGGCAGCCAGGGGCAATTGATTCCGCTGGAAGGTCTGATTGAGGAATACGCGCCGAATATTCGGAAGCTGCTTGATGATAATCCGGACATCCGCAGTAATCTTACTACGCCGTCAGGACACATTTACTCCTTGCCGTTCGTGGACACTCCCGGCGCCTTCGGCGTCTATCCGAAATTATGGATTAACGAACGCTGGCTGGAAGCGGTACAGCTTCCAATGCCATCTACGGTCGATGAATTATTCGATGTACTCTTGGCGTTCAAGGAAAAGGATCCGAACCAAAACGGTCAGCCTGATGAAATTCCTATGTCGTTCCATCTCGTGCCGGGAAGTGGCGTTCCAGATATCCAATCCTTCTTGTTCAGCGCTTTCGGTTTTACCGGACCGGTTACGGTGGATGATAGTATAGTGCGTTTCGCGCCGTTTGAGCCTGAATATCGATCATATCTTGCTTTTATGAATCGACTATATGCCGCAGGATTGATTGATAAGGAAGGTTACTCGCAAACCGTGCAGCAAAAAAACGCGAAAGGGAACAATAGCACGTTGGGCATTTTTTCTGCCGGAGGAGCTTTCCAGGTTGTAGGCAACGAGTTGGACAAAAATTATAATCTGTTGCCTCCGCTTGTTTCCGAGGCGAACAAGCAGCCGTTCTCCATTCGCGGCAACAATTTGATCAGAGGCACTTTCGCTATTACGTCCAGCAACGCTTATCCCGAAGCGACGATTCGCTGGGTGGATCATTTGTACAGCAAGGAAGGGGCGATACTGGCCGCGCAAGGGATTGAAGGCAAGCATTTCGAATATGTGGATAACGGTCAGGGGCTGAAAGCCTTAATACCTGAAGGGGAAAACCCGGCGCAGTTTCGTGGGACGATATCGCCAAACGCAGGAACATTTATTCCACGCATACACGAGCCGGTACAGAAGTTGAATCAATACAAGATAGAGGAAACGAATCCGCTTAACCATCATATTGCGGTTGAATCAAAGCTCAAGCTCGAACCGATCGCCCGGGACGCATTCCCGCTGACTTACTTCACGCTGGAAGAGCAGCAACGGTTAAAGGTGCTGGAAGTGGACATTACGTCCTATGTGAATGAAATGTCTGCCAAATTCATCGTTGGCGATACTTCTCTTGACCAATGGGATGCCTATATCAGCACGCTGGAAAAAATGAATGTGCAGGAATATGTAGATATTTATCAACAAGCTTATGATCGCTGGAATCAGGGGGGCTGAACATGAGGAAAAAGTTGCTGATTACGGCATTGGTTTTTGTGTTAAGCGCATCGGCTTCTGTCGCTTCGCCGGTAAGTGAAACAGTGAGCTACAGCGGATTTGCCGGCTTTACTTCTGTTGATTATACTAGTGAATTTCATGGCTATCAGAAGGCTATGAATCGCGATTTTACCAATTACGGATTTAATTTCGGAAACGAATCTGAACATCTGATGAATATTGTCTGGAGCAGCGACATGCGTTTTCGACTGGCAGATTTGGACGGTGATGGCCTGGACGATGCGTTGTACTACCATATTGGCAGTGGACAATTGACCTGGTTCCTTGGCTTGGGCAACGGCACTTTTGGAGCCGCAAATATTTATATGTGGAGTACAGGCATCAACGGCGGCTTTTTGGCCGGTGATTTCAACGGAGACGGTTACGCTGATTTGGGAACGGTTCATCTGACGGGCACTGGCGCCGATGTCACGATCGGTTATGGAGACGGAATCGGAGGCTTCGGCGGAACAACGACTGCCGTGAATGTGCCGATTACGGGCGGCCAGATGGAAGTCGGCGATGTTAACGGGGACACGTATGCCGACATCATTGTTTATTCCGCTTCAACTGGAGCTGTCGATGTGTGGTTTGGCGACGGCGCGGGAGATTTCCCTGTAATATCCGGTGTCAGCACAAACTGGTCTGGAGTACCGGTTGGGGGTCAATTGGTCGTTGGGGATCTGAATCAGGATCGTCTAGTTGACATTGGTCTGTATCGCAGCAGTTCGCATTCGACCGGTTATGCTTTCCGCATGGGCCGAGGGGACGGTACATTCGGGCCCAAGCCGAGTGAACTCGGGACTCTCAGCGAATATCATCTGAGAACGCGGCATACTTGGAACAATCCTGCGGCTATTGCCCGTATTGGACAGATCAATGCCGACGGGGCAGCCGATCTCGTGGAATTTATTCCTGGCAATCTGTATTTCAGAGCCAGATTTGCTACAGGGCTTGCTGCTTATGATTATTCCGCTCATTTGATCAAGGATGGAAGCGGTTACCGAATGTGGACGGGAGGTCGTTGGAAGACGGTGGATCAGAATGGCGACCCAATTCTGGTCGGCGGGGAAAATCTGTATGACGGAGACCATATTCTTTATTCAAGTTCGGCTGATGGCTACACTTGGTCCCGGCAAATTGAGCGTCCCGTCTTCTATAAGGGGCAGGAAATCGGTTTTACCGGTTGGTGGACGGATAATACGCTGGAGCCGGAAGTCATCAAAGTGAACGGAACTTATTATATGTTTTGGCAGGCGCAGATTTTCCCGGGAGATCAGGTGGACACCGGAGAGACCGCCACTGTATTGGCCGACCGCATTGGGCTTGCCACTTCCACAGACGGGGTGAACTGGACTCGCAAGACCGATCGGGGAGTTGTCGTTAATTTGACTTCGCCGGCATCCACGAAGCTGACGCATCACGAAATGGTGTATGTGCCGGATGATGAGGATGGAAAACCGTGGTGGATGTACGTATTCTACTTTGTGGATGGAGAGGCGCAATCCCATGTTAGAATCCGTTCGGACGATCCGACGACTTTCGATTGGCTGGAGCACGAAAGCACGGATGGCATGGGACAACTCGGCAACCAAATCGGCTATGCCAATGAAGCCCCCGGAGGGCGGGTGTTTGTCCGCATTACGTTCGTGAACAATCCGTCGACCAATCAAAGGCATCCCACCATTGAGCTGTCCAGGGACGGGTTGATATGGGAGCGTGATGCTACGCGTCAATATCCGATGTTGGCTACCAGCGATGGCCCTCTGGAGAACAGCAGCGTGTTCTTTCTCGGCTTGTCGACGATAGACGGAACAGGTCAGCTGGAATATTTGGGGAACGACACGTTCCGCGCATTGTATGTCGCCGCCACCTCTGAGGGGCCGACGGCACCGGCAATATTCAAATCCGAAATCGGTTTGGGTGAAGTACAGTTAAGGTTCCAATGAGTATGACGCAGCCGAATATTTTACTCATCGTGTCGGATCAACTTCGTTATGATTGCATAGGTTTTAGCGGTCGATATCCGGTTAGGACGCCGAATTTGGATCGGTTGGCTGATGAAGGTGTCTGGTTCTCCAACGCCTACACGCATATTCCCTTATGCTGTCCGGCGAGACAAAGTTTACTGAACGGCAGGCGGCCCGAGACTTTCGGGTCGCTCTGGAATTATGATCTCGGTCCACCGACACCGGCGTTGGGGCCGGATATGTATGCATGGCCAAGAGAATTGAATCGAATCGGTTATGCAACGGGCTACCTGGGCAAGTGGCATGTGCATCCAACGTTCGATCCTACAAGTTACGGATATGACGATTATGTTTCCCTGCAGGACTATCAGCAGTTTCGGCAAGCGAACTATGGCCCGCCTGCATATAACAATGGATTTTTTGGCGAAACGGACCCTGTGCCGATTGATGATGCGCGCACGCACTGGATGGCTGATCAAGCCATCTCGTTAATTGAACGATACGAGTGCGAGCATAGCGGCCCATGGCATGTTCGGCTTGACTTTGACGAGCCGCATCTGCCGTGCAGACCGAGCGAGCCATTCGCCTCCTGGTACAAGCCGGATGAAGTGCCAAGATGGGATAGTTTTAATGAGCGATTCGAGAACAAGCCTTACATTCAGAAGCAACAGCTGCTGAACTGGCAGGTGGAACACTATGAATGGTCGGACTGGTCGCCGACGGTTGCCCGTTATTATGCGGCCATCAGTCAGATGGACGATGCTGTCGGGAAGATCATCGACTTCCTGAAACGCTCGAATTTGAGCGAACGCACTATTGTGATTTTTACTGCCGATCACGGCGATATGTGCGGCGCTCATCGGATGATGGATAAGCACTGTATCATGTACGAGGATATTATGCGCGTCCCTTTGATCATAAGCGGACCGGGGATGCCACACGGCCAAATTCGTCAGGAGCTGGTGTACAATTTGCTTGATCTTCCGCCAACCTTGTCCGCACTGGCCGGGTTTGAACCGGGCAAGTTTCAGGGAAGATCGCTGAAGCCTTTGCTGGATCCCTTGTATGATGTCCTGGCGCAAGAATGGCGAAAGGAAATTGTTTCTACTTATAATGGTCAGCAATTTGGACTGTTCATTCAACGGATGATAACGGACGGGTGTATGAAGTTGGTATGGAATCCGACCGATGTCGATGAGTTATATGATCTGCAGAGCGATCCCGCTGAATTAAACAATCTAATCCATGATGCCGATTGGACAGATCAAATCCGGGCGCTTCGAAAACGATTGTACGAGATCCTGTTGCAAGAAGGGGACAGCGTGGTGGCGAATCCGTGGATCAAGCAACAATTGCTGCAAGGAAGGAAGCTCTAGGATGGGACAATTCTTGTACGAACAATTTCTCAATCCATCGAATCAATTTCGAGGCAAGCCGCTCTGGTCGTGGAACGGTGAACTGGATGAGGAGCAGTTGATTAAACAAATTCATGATTTCAAAGTAATGGGATTCGGCGGGTTTTATATGCACGCCAGAGTTGGTTTGAAGACGAGATATCTCAGTGATGAATGGATGAGGCTGACTCGTGTATGTGCGGAAGAAGCGCGGCGAATCGGGATGGAAGCGTGGCTTTACGATGAGGATCGCTGGCCAAGCGGTACAGCCGGGGGGATGGTCACAAGCGAACCGCGATATAGATTGAAATTCGTGAGAGCAGATTGGATGGAACCATCCACTTTCGAATGGACAGCTGATACGATTGCCGCTTTCCACTGTGAATTGGATGGCAGCGATGTACGCCATTGCGCGCGGATCAAGCGGGGGGAATCGCCTGTCCCGACGTCGAGCCGTAAGGTACTGGCATTTACCATCACGGAGATGGC
This sequence comes from Paenibacillus sp. J5C2022, assembly GCF_025567625.1. Lineage (GTDB taxonomy): Bacteria > Bacillota > Bacilli > Paenibacillales > Paenibacillaceae > Pristimantibacillus. The sequence goes on from NZ_JAOQJC010000010.1 coordinate 122,831, forward strand.
CGCTTCCTCGTTCTACAACGGGGCAACTTACCTTGATACGCTGAACCGTGAAGCAACAGAACGCTTCCTAGAGATGACGCACGAAAAGTATCGTGAAGGTTGCGCCAATCTGTTCGGAAATGCGATCCAGGGCATCTTTACGGACGAACCGCATCGCGGCAGCGTGCTTGACGGATTCGGCATTACGAATCCGGACAAGGAGAGGCATTTGCCGTGGACTTACGATCTGTTTGAACGGTTTCAGGACACATTTGGCTATGATTTGACGGACCGCTTGCCGGAGTTGTTCTATCGAAATAATGGTGAATCGGTTTCTGCGGTGAAATGGCATTATATCGAATTGCTGCAACGCATGTTCCTGGAGAACTTTGCAATCCCCGTGCAGGAATGGTGTACCAAGCATGGGCTTCGCCTGACCGGGCATATTCTCCATGAGGATTCGCTTACGGCGCAGACCGTCATGTCGGGTTCGGTCATGCGCTATTATGAACACATGGAGGAACCGGGCATTGATGTATTGACTGAGGGGAATCGCAGCTATTGGGTAGCCAAGCAGCTTTCTTCTGCTGCGAGGCAATTGGGAAAGAAATGGCTTTTTTCCGAGCTATACGGATGCACCGGCTGGCAAATGCCATTTCAAGGACACAAAGCGACGGGAGACTGGCAGGCGTTGTTCGGGATTAATGCGCGAAGCCATCATTTGACCTGGTATACGATGGAAGGGGAGTCCAAACGGGATTTCCCGGGAAGCATTGGTCCGGCCAGCGCCTGGTGGCGGGAGTATGAGAAGGTGGAGATGTATTTTTCTCGCCTAGGGTCCGTGATGTCTCAAGGAAAGGAAATATGCGATATCCTCGTCATCAATCCTGTGGAGAGCGTATGGTGTCAAGTGTATTGCGGCTGGTCATCGTCGCTTGCCGCCGTCTCGTCTGAGGTTATTCAAATCGAGCGGCAATATAAGGAGCTCTTCCACTTTTTGGCGGGGGCGCAGCTTGACTTTGATTATGGAGACGAGCATTTGTTGTCTCAATACGGTTCCATCTCGCAGGATACTTCGGGTGTTCCTGTGCTGCAGGTGGGTAAGTCATCCTATCGTGTCGTTGTCGTCGCGGGCTTGGTGACGATACGTTCTTCTACATTACGATTGCTGGAAGATTTCCTGAATGCGGGAGGGCAAGTTGTAACTGCTGCAGCCCCGCCTGCTTATGTGGATGCACAGCCTTCGCAGACAGCTACCCAACTGTTGAAGCGAGGTGATCAGGTGGCCTGGGACGAGGAAGCGATTGAGGATGCCTGCACCCCTTATCAACGAGTAACAATAGAGGCGTTCGACCCTGTAGCGAATGAACGAATAAGGGATTTGTTCTGCCAAGTGCGCGAGGTTGATGAAGGATACTTGGCGCTGTTCATGAATATGGATCGCGACAACTGGCATCGCCAGGTGCGTTTGCGCTTTAGTTTACACGGCTCCGTGGAGCAGTGGAATGCGCTGACGGGGGGGCGAAATCGAATCTCTGCGACTAGCGGGGCACACGGTATGGAAATTACGACCGATTTTCCGCCATCCGGGGAACGCTTGTACTTTATCCGTACCGATCAGAATCCGGCAGCAACACTTCCTCCGTATCAGCCGGTTTATGAAGAGCATGTGGAAGGGTGCTGGGAAGGACCGTTTCCTTATCGGCTCAGTGAGCCGAATGTATGTGTGCTTGATCGAGCGGAATATCGGATTGATGAAGGGGAGTGGCAGGCAGAGATCGACATTCTGAAGGCCGATCGGATGATTCGAGATAAGCTTAAGACGGATTGGCGAAACAACAAGATGGTGCAGCCTTGGTATGCGCTGGAGCACGGTCTGTGGCCGATTGCAATGCTGGGCAGTATCGCGCTTTCATTTGCATTCATCATCGAACAACTGCCACAGGACGAGCATGGGAATGAGCGGACTTGGTATCTGGCGGTAGAGAAGCCTGAGCAATTTGCCATCTCCATCAATGGAAAGCTATTATTGGCAACTCCAACGGAGGAGCATTGGGTCAATCATTGTTTCAAGCTGTTACCCTTGCCTGTCTCCATGCTGCGAATCGGTGAAAATCGGATTACGCTGGAAACTGCGTTCCATGAACGCGTCGATTTGGAGCCGCTTTACATTTTGGGCAGCTTTGGAGTCCGATTGGAGGGCACAAAGAAAATTTTGACGCGTCTGGCTGATACGATGGCAGTCGGCGATTTGGTCGGTCAGGGGCTTCCATTCTATGGGGGAATGATTACCTTTCGAATCCATACCGACAAGCGGCGAATGGTGAATGCGCCTATGGGCGCAAATGAGATTGTGAACATGGACGGGAACGAATCGGATAGTGTTGTTCACCTGCTGCGGCTTCCGTCTGTCAACGCAGCTTGCGCCAAGGTGGTATTCGAAGAAGGCGAGGAGCAATTGATGCCCTGGACACCATTTGAAGCTGATATTACGGGGCCGGTGCGTGCTAAGGCTGGTTTTGAACTTCAACTCTATATGACGCGCCGCAATACCTTTGGTCCGCTCCACATGGTTCCTGTTTACAGCAACGCGTATTCACCGGATCATTTCCATACGGAAGGCGATCGGTATTCCGATAGTTATGTGTTGTGGCCAGCCGGTATTTCTGAATCGCCGCAGCACATTGTGCGGCGTCGGGTTTCGGAAGCTATTCGTTCGGAGGGAGAGGGAGGATGATCCATCGATGAACCAAGTAGAGGCTTTTTGGCACCCCGCACCGTCTCGATGGCAAGATATTTACGTTGCTTTTCGCACGACCATCACATTGGAGCATCCAGAGCCGATCACCATTCGGCTGTTTGGATGCGATATGTACCGCATATACTGCCAGGGCCGTGAAATTGGCGAAGGTCCCCCGCGCTTTGCGCTTGGGCAGCCGGAATACGATACGTACTTGCTGGAGCTTGCAGAAGGCAGACATGAATTGATTGTCACTGTACATTATTATGGCGTACCTACACGGATAACGGCCAATAAACTTCCGCCTTTTCTTCAGGCCGACGTGCGGGATTCCGGTGGAAAGCCGATTATCCTAACGTGGCTGTGCAGGGAACTCGATGCTTATTTGCCGATGGGACGCAGGGTGAATGGACAACTCGGATGGGCGGAACGTTGCGATACACGGCTGCTTCCCGAGTGGAACGTTGACGAGAGAATGGAAGCCCCTGATGAATCGTTGATGTGGCGACCGGTTAAACCTGTTGATCCGTGGATCGATCTGGCGCCTCCAATGTTTCGCCCAGCAACGGCTGAACGCCGTTGCCACAGCTTATCGGTGAAGGCCGCGCAGATAGGCGCAGGTCGTTATGTGAACAGATTTGGCTATGAAATGGATGATCCTCCGGTCCGCTTCATGCTCCGGGAGCTGCAGTCAACGTTGTCTCCGGATGGTGTGTGGTTTCGGTTCGATTTAGGCAAGGTGGGGCTGTATCGTCCTTCCATTATTCTGGACGTGCCGAAAGGAACGGTGATAGAAGCCGGCTATAGCGAATTTTTGACAGATGAGAGAGTGATGCCGGTAATCTCGCTTTCTGCCAGCCAGTCTTGTCATATGGACCGATGGATCGCACGCGGAGGCAAGCAGACCTTCTCGACCTTCTCGGCACGAGGGTTTCGTTTTCTGGAGCTGCATGTTGAAGCACCTCCTGAACAGGTTGCGGTGCATGAAGCGGCAGCCTTGCAACGATCTTATTTCGGTTCGCCGGTTGGCCGATTTGAGAGCTCGGATCCGCTCTTGAACCAGATTTGGTCCATGTGTGTGGAAACTTTGCAATCATGCAGTGAGGACGCACTTACCGACACACCAACGCGTGAGCGAGGACAGTGGCTGGGCGATGCAGTAGCGGTAGGGATGGAAGTGCTGGAAGCCGCTTATGGCGATTTGTCATTAATTCGCAGAAGTCTTGAACAGGCCGTGCTTTGCAGACGGGATGACGGGATGATTCCGGGATGCTACCCGGGGCAGATCATTCCGGTGTCTTCATTCGCCATGCTGTGGGTATCCGGGTGCATGCGATATTACGGATTGACCGGTGATCGTCACTTCATTCAGTCTCATTTCGCTGCTGCCAATGAAGTTGTTGACCTGTATTGGTCTTGTTTGACCGAGAACGGCATTGCCCGTTTTCCATATTGGGATTTCGTTGATTGGGGCCATATGGTGACGAAGGATGAAGTGAACGTTGCGTTGAACGTGCTGGTCTGGAAGGCAATCAGTGATTTAACAAATTGGGCGGAGATGCTTGGCGATAAACAGCAGTTCCGCCGCCGGTCCGAGCAACGTGATCGGCTTACGCAGATAATATTGGACAAAATGACCGGAGCGAATGGGTTGCTGCTCGCTTCCATTCCAGTCCAGGCGGCCGATTGCTCTGGCCAATCGAATACGTTCGTGGAAAATCCTGGTTTTCATGCCAATGTGTTTGCGCTGCGATATGGCTTATTAAGCGGTGATTTACGTGCACGAGCAGTTGACTTAATCAAGCGGCATATGCTGAATTGTTTTCCGAATCGGTCGGACGCTCCTCGTTTGTCTAATCCGGCAGCGAATGATCGGCAGCTTATTACGCCGTATTTTGGGCACTACGCACTAACAGCGCTGTTGGAGCAGGATGAGGCGGCGTTCGTCATTCAACAGTTTCGAACCTGCTGGGGGTGGATGCTGGAGCAGGGAGCGACAACATTGTTCGAGGTATTCGATCATCGATGGAGTCACTGCCATGCCTGGTCCGGCTGCCCGTCATGGCAATTATCCAATTACTTTCTCGGCTTGCAGCCGAGAGGTGCAGGAGAAACGCTGGCTTTCGACTTCCGTTTGCATACGGGAGGGCTGACATATGCTTCCGGGACAAGGCCAATTGTCAATACGGATGGCACGGTGAGGATCGCGTGGCGGCAAACAGAGAAAGGAATCTACTATGAATGTGTCAGCGACAGGGAATTGGTTGTCTTTCTTCCTGCAGACCTCCCCTATTCCGTCACTTTGATTGACGGGGAGACACAGGTCGCCGCCGGAGGTTATTTCCGTACGATGGGTTTCAAAGCGATTTTGAGCGATTGGGTATCCTGAACCTCTGACTCTGAAGTTTCTTGATAGCTTGAAGAAATACATCAAGCAGGCAACGAACCCCAGTATGCATTTATCGCTCCACAATAACTTCATTTTTTCTGGAGCCTTCCTCCAATCTATTAAACTAGAAAAGTGGAAGTTGCTCCAGATGGAATGGATTGAAATGGCCATTATCCATCCAATCGGTATACCTCTCCAACAAGCTATGAAGTTCCTCTAACTTGACGAAGCGGGAGAAGTGCTGCACCTCTCTTCCCTTGAAGAATAACAGCAGGACAGGGGCAGTAAGCACCAAATATTCGGAAGCAAGCTCCGGTACATCCTCCACATACACATATCCGCTATGTACCAGGCATTTTCTCCACCATACTTTCCACTTTAGCCTGGATGGCCTCGCATACGTTGCAATGCTCCGTTTTCATCAACAGCGGCATCAGTCGATGTTCCTCAATTGCCGCTCGCACTTCCTTTAACTGCTTTGCGCGGACGTCTGTCAGCAATGCAGCCATCTGCACGAACGTCTACGCCGTTTTCTGCACGGGCGGTCTCTTGCAGGCGATCAGGTTGCCGAGCCTAGTGGCGTCTGGTCGTTGGAATATACGGAGAAATCGTTGTGAGGGCGCCAATACGGTGACATCTAACCGATAGCATATATCCGGGTTGACCCGGTCAAGTCAGGTATGGTAGAATTCGGTTGGGTTAATTGATAATAAGTATCATTATCAAGTTATCATAACTTTGTCAAAACCGAATGAGGATTAGGAAGGAGAACTGGATGTTGAAAACAAGAAGATTGCTGCTATGGGCTGCGCTGCTCGTATGCATGGTATTGGTCGTGAGCGGTTGCGGTGCAGAAGGAAATGAGAATGTTGCAGGTTCGAACGGAGGCGATGTGCAGAAGCAAGAGGATGCACCGGGCAACGAGGTCAATGAGCAGGATGACAGCAAGCAGGAGAACGAATCCGGAGATGTTCGCATCTATGAAAGCATCAACGGTGCGATTGAGCTGCCTGCCAATCCGGAGCGGGTGCTGCTTGCCGTACAGGATTATGTCGGCGATGTGCTGGTGCTGGGCGTGAAGCCGATCGGTGTGGCCGGCTGGATATCGGAGACCTCGCCATATCATAAAGAGCTGATCAAGGACATTGAGAACGTGGGCGAGAATAGAGAAGTGTCGGCGGAGAAGGTCATTGCGCTGGACCCCGACGTTATCCTTACATACGATCAGAACAGCTATGAGGAGCTGTCCAAAATTGCGCCGACTATCGTCATTCCGCTGGAATACGGCTACGAACAGCGGGTGACCGAGATTGGCAAGGTGCTGAATAAAGAAGCAGAAGCGGAGAAATGGATCGACGGTTTTCAACAGAAAGGCGCAGAGAAAAAGGAAGAGCTGTTAAAGGCTATTGGCGCCGACGAGAAAGTCGCTATCGTTGAATTGAGTGCCAAGGAAATTTATCTGATGGGCAAAACCTATGGCAGAGGCGGGCAAATCATCTATGAAGTGCTGGGACTGCACGCTCCCGCCAAAGTGGAGGAACTGGCTTTCGAAGCGGGCTGGGCAGGCATCTCGCAAGAGTCGATTCCGGAAGTGCTCGGCGAGGCGGATCATATCTTCCTCGGCGTCCGCAATGACGCATCGGAGATGGAGAGCCAGATTATGAACAGCAAGCTGTGGCAGAACTTGCCTGCCGTGCAGAACGGCAAGGTGTATCCGTACAGCGTCGACGCATTCTACTACAGCGATGCGATTGCGCTGGAGCATCAATTCGATCAGATTGTCAGCGAGCTGATATCACAATAGCGGAATGATTATTGGGCACGCATCGAGCATTGCTTCGGGGTCGCGCCCTTTTTTTTCTAATATAGCCCCGCCAACCGAGGCTCTTTCCTCCCCAACCGCACCCCCCGTCCAGCCTAAAGGTATGTCTGAAAGCAACCAGCTGCATGAAATCTTCTGCATGAAATCTTCTTGCATGCTAATACGTATTAGCATTATAATATTGTCAATTCTGCTAATACGTATTAGCAGAATTGACTGATTGAACTAAACCACTAAGTATCATCAGTGGGCATTGAGCAGTACTGCAACTGCATCAGTTGGACGAAATGATTGTCCGAGAGCAATAAAGAGCAATAACGCAATATTATTCAGCAGACTAGCGGACTCAATCGTTATTACAATCGCAGCATAACAGCGAGCTGCAGCAAGAAGGTGGGACAAAAGGCATGAGCATGAAGGAAATCGCCCGACAGGCGGGCGTGTCGCAAGGGACGGCATCGCTGGTATTGAACGGCAAGGGCGATCAGTACCGCATTGCGGCAGCGACGCAAGAGCGGGTGTTCGAGATCGCCCGGCAACTGAATTATCAGCCGAACATATCGGCGAAGCGGCTCAGGAGCCAAGGGGAATCGGTCGTCCCGATTATCGCTTTATTCTGGACGATGGACACTCGCTGGGAGCTGATGGGGCGCTTCTTGAAAGGCGTGCAACTGGCGGTAAGCCAACTGGAGACGGAGCATGAAATATTGATTCAGCCCTATGTCAGCTCGCGGCTCTCCGATGTAAAAAGTTTGCTGACCCGGACGAGATTCAACGGAGCGATCATTGCCAATCCGACGGAGGAGGATGAAGCCTATCTGGAAGCAAGCGACATCCCGGTGCCGATCGTTCTTGTCCAGCGGGACTCCGGCAAGTACAGTACGGTGAACGTGGACAATGACGAAGCAGGCAGGACGGTAGCGGGCTTGCTGGCAGATAGGGGCCACCGGGAGGCAGGGCTTCTTGTGCCGGATGTGTCTTCGAAGGCGGTGCAGCTAAGGCGGTACGGATTCCTGGAGGAATGCGCCGCCAGAGGATTGCTAGTGGCCGGGGGCCATACGGTGCTGGAGGACTTCTCGGAGGAGGGCGGCTATCGCGGAGTGAAGCGGATGGCCGAAGGCGGCTCCTTGCCCGGCGCGCTGTTCTGCTTAAGCGACCAGATGGCGGTAGGGGCGCTTTGTGCGCTTCATGAGCTCGGCATCGCGGTGCCGGGCGGGATGGAGATCGTCGGGCACGATGACTTCGAGACGGCAAAGTACAGCATTCCGGCGCTGACCACGATTCATCTGCCCGTGGAACAGATGGCCGCATCGAGTGTCCGGCTGCTGGTGGACCTGATGAGCCGCAAGGCGAGTCCGCCGGTATCCGTTCAGTTCCAGCACCGGCTGGTCATCCGGCAATCGTGCGGAAGCCCGACAGAGAAGTGGAGCAGGACCAATTCTGAAGGATGAAAGGGGAATGGGAAGATGGCACAATGGTATTCAAGGGAAGCGGGCGGCAAGTTCGAGGGGGTATTCTCCTTGCTGCTGACGCCATTCCATGAGAATGGCGAAGTGAACTGGCAAGCTTACGACCGCTATGTGGAGTGGCAGCTGGAGCGGAAGCCGCATGGACTGTTCGGCGTCTGCGGCAGCAGCGAGATGAAGTGGCTGACGCTTGAAGAGCGCGAGCAGCTGGCGAGCAGGGCGGCGAAGCTGGCTGGGAACGTCCCTGTCGTCGTCACAGGCAATCTGGGCTCAGATCCGGCAAGCCACGGAGAAAAGGTAAAGCGGATGGCGGATACAGGGGCGGCGGCCATTGTGCTCGTACCGCCGGACGGCATGGGCGTTGATCAGCAGGCTCTGGGCGACTATTACGCCAAGCTCGCGGACAGCGCCCCGATCCCTTGCCTCGTCTACGAATGGCCGATGGTGCAGGCTTATCTGCTCGACACGGAGGTGTACGAACAACTGGCGAATCATCATAATGTATGGGGGATCAAGGATACGACCTGCACGAGAGAGGGCATTAAGGGCAAGATCGACGCCGCTCCCGACAGTGTGGTCTATCAAGCCAATCACCCTTACATGCTGGAGGCCGTACGGATGGGAGCGCGGGGCATTATGGCAATCTCATCGGCATCTTCAGCCGATCTGGTTCTGGACTTCTGGCAGAAGGCGATCAGGCAAGACCCCGAGGCCGAGCGGCTTCATCGCGAGCTGGTCGTATTGGACAGCATGCTTACCGGCGGCGGAGCCTACCCGATGACTTCCAAGCTCATAGCGCAGCTGCAAGGCATGGACATCGGATTGACCTGCCGCAATCCCGTCAGGCTGAAGCCGGATACGGCGCATGCGGTAAAGGCTTGGTATACAGGCGGAAGCCGCGCTTGATCGCCAAGCTAGCCTGAACATGGAGTCATTGTGCTTTCTTGGAGGGCTGTGGTAGACTCTCTCTTAAAAAGACACTGGCCGGAAGGTGATGAGGGCAATGCTGACAATGCTGGTTGTCGACGACGACAAGTTCGAGCGAGAAGGCGTGAAATTCCTGGTGGATAAGTACGGTCTGAACACGGCAATCGTTGAAGCGGACAGCGGTGAGAGCGCGCTTGCATATATGGAACAGAACGAGGTGGATATTCTGTTCACGGACATCCGCATGCGGGAGATGGATGGACTTACGCTGGCCGAGAAAGTGCGGGATATGGGCCGGCAGACCAAAGTCATTTTTATGAGCGCATACGGCGAGTTCGAATATGCGAAGCGCGCCATACATTTGAAAGCGGTTCAATATATTTTGAAGCCGGTGCAAGTCTCGGAATTCGTCAACGTCGTAACCGAAGTGATCCGCATGTGCGAGGAGGAACGCCAATCGCGCAACACTGCGAGGCTGCACGGGTCATCGGGAACGGCTCCGAAGGCCGACGAGGGGCTATCGAAGGCGATCGAGCAGGTCGTTCGCATTGTTGAGGAACGATACGCTTCCGATTTGTCGCTGGAAGGGCTCGCCGAGCAAGTGTACTTGTCGCCCAACTATTTGAGCCACTTGTTCAAGAAGGAGAAGAAGATAAGCGTCAATAAATATATCACGCTATTCCGCATGAACAAGGCCGAGGAGCTGCTAAGAACGACCAATCGCAAAATTGTCGATATTGCCCGGGATGTCGGCTATCATAACTTTCCTTACTTCAGCTCTCTGTTCAAAAACCGCTTCGGCGTATCTCCGTCCCAGTACCGGGAAGAGGCCTAAGCGATGATACGGGCAGTATATCGCTATTTCAACCATTTGAGATTTAATCGGAAGCTGTTTCTCTCCTACTTGCTCGTCGTGATCATTCCCGTATCCGTATTGGGCGCATATGCTTACTGGCAATCCAAGACAATGCTGAACATGCAGATGCTGCAGGGGCTGGACAAGACTGTGAGCACTGTATCTGAGAGCATGAGCCGTTCGACCGGTCAATATAATCATCTCCTTCGCTCGATGCTGTTCAACGGGACGTTCCAGAAGATCGTCACGAACGATTATATTGATCTCGTCAACTTGTCCCGCGATCTGCAGTCGTATTTATCGCCTTACGTCACCATGATAGCCAATCTGGATCAGGATGTGGAGAAGGTGACTGTCTATGCGCAAGGCGATGTGCCGGAGTATGGCAATCTGGTGCAGTCCGCCGGCAGGGTGCGGGAGGAATGGTGGTACGACGAGGCCACCGAAGGGACAGGCAGCGAAATCCGCTGGTTTTATGACGGAGAAATTTTCGCAACGGGAACGTTTCCCATTCTATTCTCACCGGACCGTCACTTTGTCTATATGCGAATCAATGAAGACAGCTTCTTCAAGCCGGTGTCAGAGCTGACGAATGAATACGGGATTGCCATTGTCGACCAAGAGAATCAGATTCTGTACGGCAACTATGGCGAGTGGGGATTGGCGGCCGATGACATCGCGGGATTGATTGGCCTGCATGACAGGGAAATCCTGATCGACGGGAAGGAATTTCTTCTTGTCAGCAAGCAAGTGGAGCATGCCGGCTGGACGATTTATTGCTTCGTGCCGATTGCGCAGGTGGCATCCGATGCGGGCTCGATTATTCGCGCCACCCTAGTCATTATTGGCGTATGCATGATCACTTTGCTTGCCATTATTACGATATTCTCGAAGACGATGCTCAGACGGATATACAAGCTGAATTCCTTGATGAAGCGGGTAGAGGTCGGCAACACCAATATCAGGATATCGAGCGATTCCAAGGACGAGATCGGACAATTGACGAATCAGTTCGGCCATATGCTTGTGCGCTTCAACGCTTTGATTGAGGAGTCTTACCGGAGCAAGATCAAGCAGCAGGAAGCTGAGATGAAAGCGCTTCAGTGGCAGATTAACCCCCATTTTCTTTACAATACGTTGTCGTTTATTAACTGGCAGGCGTTAAGGAACGGCGCAGAGGATATCAGCCAGGTCGTTACGGCTATGGCCAGGTTTTACCGGACGGCGCTTAATCGGGGCCATAACATGATTACGGTTCGAGACGAGCTGGACAATATTATGTCCTATATTGAGATCGTACAAGTGATGAGCGAATATCGGTTCGATGTGGAGTACCGGTTCGACGAAGCGGTGTACGAGTACTCGACCATTAATTTGATTCTTCAACCGCTTGCCGAGAACGCAATCAAGCATGGCATTAAGCAGAAGCGAGAGGGAAGCGGCCTGTTGAAGGTAAGCGCCAGACTGGTCGGAGAGACGATCGTCTTTGATATCGAAGATAACGGACCGGGCATGTCGCCGGAGACTGCGGATGCGATATTGTCGATGAACTCTTCCGGTTACGGGCTGAAGAACGTGCATGAACGATTGCAGCTGCTGTTCGGAGCGGCCTTCGGCGTATCCGTTCATAGCCGGCTTGGAGAGGGTACATTGATGCGAATCACCTGTCCGCAGTATAAAACAGGTTCAAGTTGAATAAGAGGGTATAGCGAGATTCGAGAAATCTGCCTTTTCGGGCAGATTTTTTTCTTTTCTCCAAAACGCGTAAAATACTGAATCATTTCAGAAGGATTTGATAATTTCATCGGAGATCGTCTGTGATAAAGTTTGAAGTGAACAAGAAAGCGCTAACATTAGAGGGGGGAGTGCCTATGCAGCTGGGAACAGCACCGCAGCCAATCAAGCGGCTCATGAAAGGGGAGAGGCGAAAAAAGATCAGACAATACCGTATTTTGTTTATGATGCTGATACCGGCCGTTGTCTACTTTACCGTGTTTCACTATTTGCCGATGTACGGGGTGCTGCTGGCATTCAAGGATTTCAAAATTACGCAAGGCATACTGAGCAGCCCTTGGGCGGGATTCCATCACTTTACCACCATTCTTCACGATTCTTATTTCTATACGGTGCTAAAAAACACGATCGTCATCAGCGTATACAAGCTCGTATTCGGATTTCCGGTACCCATTCTATTCGCGCTGCTGCTTAGCGAGATGACGAGTGTCAAGTTTAAAAAAATGGTGCAGACCGTTTCCTACTTGCCGCACTTTATATCCTGGGTTGTATTGGCCGGCATTTTTTTTACGATTTTCTCGCTCGACGGACCAGTGAACGGCATCATCAAGCTGTTCGGCGGCGACCCGCTGCTCTTCTTGGCAGATGACCGCTATTTCCGTACCATTCTGGTCGTTACGCATATTTTTCAAGGGTTCGGCTGGGGCTCCATTATTTACTTTGCCGCATTGTCGAATATCGACCCTCAACTGCACGAAGCGGCCGTTATGGATGGCGCCGGAAGATTCAAGCGAATGTATTACATCTCGATTCCGATGCTTACACCCGTCATTGCGATCATGCTGATCTTGTCCATGTCGGGCATACTGGATGCGGGCTTCGATCAAATATTCAATATGTACAATGTGAAAGTATACAACGTAGCCGATATTATCGATACTTACGTCTATCGCAAAGGGCTTGTCGAGATGAGCTACAGCTATGCGACGGCGGTCGGATTGTTCAAATCGGTTGTCGCGCTGCTGCTGATTCTTGCCGTGAACAAGGCGGTGAAGCTCATCGGCGGCAAGGAGCACGCTCTGTGGTAATCATAACCGGCAAGGAGAGAAAGCGATGATTCATACGAAGAAAACAACCGGCGATCGCCTCATTGACGTCTGGCTGGCGATCATTCTGGCGGGCATCGCGCTCATTACCCTTTATCCGTTCTGGACGCAAGTTGTCATCTCGCTGGATGGGGCCGGCGCCGACAGCGCAGCTTATTCTTCCGGAGTGATTCTGTTCCCGAGCGAACTGACATTCGAAAGCTATAAGCTGGCTTTTCAGTTCGATGCGCTATGGACCGGTTACCGGAATACGATCGTACGGACCGTATTGGGGGTTGCACTATCTGTCTGCTTGACGTCCATTACGGCTTATCCGCTTGCCAAGAGCGACCTGCCGTTCAATCGCGCGATAACCGGCTTCATCTTGTTCACTATGCTGTTCTCCGGCGGGATGATTCCGATTTACTTACTGATCAAAGAGCTGAATATGCTCAATACGATCTGGGCACTGGTTATTCCGACGGCGATCGGAGCGTTCAACGTGTTGATTATGCGGAATTTCTTCCGCGGTATTCCCGGGGAGGTCGAGGAGTCGGCCAGAGTGGACGGAGCAGGCTACTTCCGAATTTTTCTGCTGATCATCTTGCCGTTATCCAAGCCCGTCCTGGCGACAATTGCGTTGTGGGTAGCCGTCGGCCATTGGAACGCCTGGTTCGACAGCATGATCTATGTGACAGATCCCGATAAGCAAGTTCTCCAGATTGTGCTGCGCAAAATTATTATTCAGAACAACATGGCTGACATTAACAGCGTCATTCAAAACATCGGAAAGACAACGGTGTTCTCCGGCAGGCAGCTGCAAGCGACGGTCGTCATGTTTTCGATCATCCCGATGCTGATCGTCTATCCGTTCATCCAGAAGTATTTCGTGAAGGGCGTCATGATCGGCGCAATCAAAGGCTAGTACATGCACGGCAATCCATGAATGAAAAGAAGAAAGGGTGGTTCGAGTGAATAAAATAATCAAGTGGCAGTCATTGCTGTGTTATGTCATGATCGTATCCTTGCTGGCGGCATGCAGCGGCAATGCGGGGGAGAAGTCCGGCGGCTCCGGCTCGGATAATCGTCCTGCGAATACAGGAAAGGGCGAAGAGCAAGCGGCGGAGAAGACGAAGCTGACCTTCTGGAATCTGGATGAGAATGTAACGGAGTCGGCCGGACTCAGTTATGTGGAAGAGAAGTTCGATGTAGAGATCGGCTTCATTAACGCTTCGCGGGAAGCGATGAAGGAGACGCTGAACTTGAAAATCGCTTCCGGCGAAATTCCGGACTGGTGGAAAGAACCGTCGTTCACAGACTATGACAAATTCCTGCAGCAGGAAGTGGCGGCGGAAATTCCGCAAGAGCTTATTGAAGAGCATATGCCGAAATATATGGAATGGCTGAAGCGATTCCTCGGCGAAGACCCGTTCAAGTATGTGAGAAGAGACGGAAAGATCTATGGGCTGCCTGTCATCTGGGATATCGGCATGGACGGACTGGGCCTGGCATTTCGTGAAGACTGGCTCAAGAACGTCGGTATCGACAAAACGCCGGAAACGATCGAAGAGATGGAAATCGCCTTAACCAAGTTCCGGCATGATGATCCCGACGGGAACGGCAAGAAGGACACGTACGGCATAACGGCCCAAGGCTCCAACATCGAAGCGATATTCAGCTCCGTATTCGGCGCATACGATGCGTATCCGAACATCTTCCGGGAGAAAGACGGGCAGATCGTGCGGGGAGAGATCGAACCGGGGGCGAAGCAAGCGCTTGAAGTATTGCATCGCTGGTACCAGAATGAATTGATCGATCCCGAGTTCGTCGTGAACAAGGGCGAGAATGTAGAGGACAAGATGATGACGGATAAGATCGGCGCCATTGAGTACTACTGGTGGGCTTTCCTGCCCGGCAGCGCTTTCCTCGGGGGCGAGCAGTGGTACGACAAGCTGAAGAGCAAGCATTCCGACTTCAACTTTGCCATTACCGGCGGAGTGAAGGGGCCAGACGGCAGCTACGGGCTGTCGCAATACAATCCGGCATTCGCCTCCGGCGTCATGTTCGGCAAGCAGCTGGCGGACGACCGCGACAAGATGATCAAGTATATGCAAGTATTCGAAGCCAGCCAGTTCGATCCGGAGACGTATGAGATGTTGAACTTCGGCGTGAAGGATACCCATTGGAAGTTGTCCGATCAGGGGACGGTTGAATTTATAGCGCCATATACCGATGAGGATGAGCGAAAGAAAGCGGGACTGGTCGGTTATTCCATGGCAGGCTCGTTCAACGATTACGAGTTCCAGACTTCCTATACGTCGGATAAGGAATTGCGGCAGCTGGCGCAGCAGACCCGTGAAGCGATGACGAGAAATATCGATATTCTCGCTCCTTTCAACAAGCCTGTCTATAACGAAGTGCAGGATAAGCTGGAGCAGTATACGCTTCAGACCTTCATCGACTTCATTACCGGGCGCAAGTCGCTGGCTGAGTTCGACGACTTCATAGCGGATTGGAAGAAGAATGGCGGAGACAAGGTGCTGGAGGAAGCTCAGCAAGTGTACGAGGAGTACTTAAAGTAATCCAATTGATGACAGAAGCGGGGAGTGGGGAGACACTATGCATATACAAGCGGGAAAGCTGCTCATACGGCTGAATGAAGCCGGGGAAATCGTGGAATGGCAGGATGCGGACAGCGGCCGGGAGCTGCGGTCCGGCAAGCGTGGCTTGCCATTCATCCGGGCGGCCGTAGCAGGCAAGACGGAATTGCCGACGTCCATGAGCTATGCGGAAGAAGTGGATACGCTCACCTTCGTGTTCGCCGAATGCGGCGCGAGAATCGACATTGCCGTTACGATCCGGGACCGTTATGCCGCCTTTCGAGTCAGCGGGATAGCGGGAGAGGAGCCGGATGCGATCATCTGGGGACCTTATATGTCCTCTCTGAGCGGCTCGATCGGGGAGTCGGTCGGCGTCGTGCATGACGGGCAGTTCGCATGCGGCATACAAGCATTGAACGCGAAGACGATCGGAGGCTGGCCCGTCGAGCTGGATCGGCTGGAAGGCGTGCAGGATACCTATTCAGGCAGCGATGCCGGCATGCCGGACCCCGACAGCAGGAAGCCTTCGGACAATAAATTCAAATACGAGGTGTGCGCGGCTTGGCCAACCGGCGACGGCAGCATGCTGCAGGCTTACGCCAGAAATCGTACGCGGGCTGCACGACGGAAAGTGTGGAACTTGCCGGATATCCCGGTGGCGCCTATCGAGGGAGAAGATGCGTTTATTGCAGGAACGGGAATTGCCTTGTTCGGAAGCCGGTTCGTGGATGTGCTGCATACGATTGAGGATATCGAGTTGGGAGAGGGACTTCCTCATCCGATGATTGAAGGCGTATGGGGGAAGACGTCTCCAGCAGCGAATCAATCGTATCTCATTACCGACTTCACGGAGCAGACGATCTCCGATGCCGTCCGCTACGCCCGTATGGCCAATCTCTCATATGTGTACCATCCGGACCCGTTCAGCGAGTGGGGACACTTCACTCTGAAGCCGGGCAGCTTCCCGAACGGGGATGAAGGCTTGCGGGCTTGCGTCGACTATGCGGCGGGCGAAGGGGTGAAGGTAGGCGTCCATACGTTGTCCAACTTCACGACGCTCAATGATCCATATGTCACGCCCAAGCCTTCGCGAGATCTGCAGACGGTGGGAAGCGCATCGCTTGTCGCGGACGTTCATGAGACGAGCGATGAATGGGAAGTGGATGATCCCGGGCCGTTCACTGTCGCCTTGTTCCGCCGCTCCGCACGCATCGGAGATGAGATTATTGAGTATGCCGGCGTGTCGGAATCGGCTCCGTGGAAGCTTCTCGGCGTGAAGCGCGGAGCTAACGGCACTATGGTGTCGGCGCATCAGGCGGGCTTGGCGATTGAGCGATTATGGGATCATCCCTACGACGTCTTCTTCCCGAATCATCAATTGCAGGATCGATATAGCGATCGCATTGCCGGACTGTTCGCGAAGACGGGGCTGAAGCAGATATCGTTCGACGGCCTGGAAGGCGTATACGCCACCGGACAGGACGGCTACGGCGTGAATCGCTTCGTCCAGCGGTGCCATGAGGGCTGGGGCGACGAAGTCATTAACGATGCCAGCATCGTAGTTCCGAATTACTTGTGGCATATCTTCACGCGATTCAACTGGGGAGAGCCTTGGGGGGCCGCTACCCGCGAGGGGCAACTGGAATGGCGGCTGAGCAATCAGCGTTATTTCCAACGGAATTTCATTCCGCCGATGCTGGGCTGGTTCCTTATTCGGGCCCATTCCGAGCGTTTCCAGGCGACGCAGCTGGATGAGATCGAATGGGTGCTGTCGAAGGCAGCGGGCTTCGGGGCAGGCTTCGCGCTCGTCGCCGATCTTGCCGTATGGAAGCGTATCGGCAACGGCGAAGCGTTGCTTCGCGCGGTGCGCGAATGGGAGTTGGCCCGGCATGCGAATGCATTCACGCAGGAGCAGCGGGAACGTCTTCAAGATCCCAGGGGAGACTGGCATCTTGAAGCGGTGAGTGAAGGGACATGGAAGCTGTATCCCGTTCATTACTCGCAGCCGCTGGAGTGCGACCCGCAGGAACTGCAGCCGGGGCAGCCGGGAGGAGCGGACTGGGCGTATTTCAACCCGTACGACTCCCAATCGTTGGCGTTCTGCTTGCGCGTGAACGCTTCGTACGGCAATGACGATGCATCGATCCTCCGGCCGACCTTCTATACGAACGGCGCCTATATGACATTCGATACGGAAGTCGGGGCGAATCAGTATCTCGTATGCGACGGCGACCGGACGGGCCGCATCTACGATCTGAACTGGAATCTGCTGTCCGAGGTGCGGGCGGATGCGGATGTTCCGACGCTTCGGGGCGGCGGCCAGACGTTGTCGTTCAGCTGCAAGTTCACGGGCGACCCCAAGCCGGTTGTCAGCGTCAGGGTGTCTGTGAAGGGGCGGGCGGAGCTTGTGCAAGCCAAGGTTACCACTTAGGTCCATTCAGTACGAGGCACGCTTGGCGGGGCTATGTGAGCAAAATGAGCGATAGCGCAGACTTTTCTCTATTTTTCCGATTCTATGTGATCATTTTGAGCGATAGCTCCTACTTTTCGGCGGTACAAGGCACGCTTGGCGGGGCTATGTGAGCAAAATGAGCGATAGCGCAGACTTTTCTCTATTTTTTCGATTCTATGTGACCATTTTGAGCGATAGCTCCTACTTTTCGGCGGTACAAGGCACGCTTGACGGGGCTATGTGAGCAAAATGAGCGATAGCGCAGACTTTTCTCTATTTTTCCGATTCTATGTGACCATTTTGAGCGATAGCTCCTACTTTTCGGCGGTACAAGGCACGCTTGGCGGGGCTATGTGAGCAAAATGAGCGATAGCGCAGACTTTTCTCTCTTTTTCCGATTCTATGTGATCATTTTGAGCGATAACCCCTTACTTTTATTCATAACGCATAACGGCTATTAAAGGCCGTTATGCGTATTTTTTGTTTCTTCAGGAAGTCATAATACTACGCAAAATCTTACGATTTTCATCTATAATCTTTCGGCACCTATCCGTACAATAGCATTGCGGTTCAAATCAAATGTTGAATTGGGGGATGATTTGTTTGAGGAAATGCATAGCAATCATCATGGCGGCACTACTAATGTTAGCCCTTATGCCTGTTCATGCCGGTGCCGTTTACTTTTCTACGTTGGGAGAAGGGAACTCATATGCACTGGATGTGGGCTCTATAAAACGCATAGATTTCTATCAGAGGAACAATAGCAACTATTTGCCGCTTCCCAATCACCTGTATGTCGACAATGTTCGTCTAGGCGAGCTTGAGCCCTGAAAAATAAAATGAACCGGATGGTGTGTCTGATGAATAAGCAGGATATGCAGATGAGAGATAAAGTAGCCCAAATGTTTACGTTCTCTGTTTTCGGAGCGTCGTTGAATGAGGATACACGGTTTTTACTGACAGAACTAAAAGCAGGAGGACTGTTCCTCGGTACTGCCAGCTTGCAAAATACGAAGCAGGTACACAGTCTGACTTCAGAGCTGCAAGGCTTGTCCATGACAGAGGGCAGCGGCATTCCGTTGTTCATCTCGGCGGATTTCGTAGCCGGCGCAGGCTGCAAGGTGCAAGGCGCCGTTCATTTCCCCAAAAATCGGGCGATCGGAGCGGCGGCGGACGAAGGCCTGGCTTACGAGACGGGCAGGATAACGGCGATGGAAAGCTTGGCTATAGGTGTTAACTTTAATTACAGCCCTGTCGTGGATGTGAATAACAATCCCAAAAACCCGGTCATCGGAACCCATTCATTCGGTGCAGATAAGCAGCTAGTCAGCCGATTGGGCAATGCTGTTATTCGCGGCTATCAGGAACATGGAATGATAGCTACAGCTAAGCATTTTCCGGGACATGGCGATACCCATGTAGATTCTCATGAGGATCTGCCCGTGCTTTCCTTCACGAAGGAGCGGTTGGAATCTATGGAATGGGTGCCGTTTCGCAGTGCGATCTCACAAGGAGCAGATGCCATTATGGTAGGGCATATGGCAGTTCCTGCGATCGATCCTTCACTTATGCCGGCTTCTCTATCCTATGAGATAACGACGGGGCTTTTGCGTAAGAATATGCAGTTCCAGGGGCTCATCGTCACGGACGGATTATCCATGAAGGGGATCACTAATCAGTTCTCGATGGAAGAGGCGTGCATACGGGCAGTTCTTGCCGGGGCCGATATACTGCTGGCAACTGCGGAAGATGTGCAGCAAGCGGCCTCTATGCTGGAAGCCGTAGTGGAAGCTGTAAGACGGGGGAGAATTCCACTGGAGCGCATCGAGGAGTCCTATGGCCGCATCAAGAGAATGAAACAAAAGTACCGGTTAACTGCACAATTGTACCGTCCGTCGGTGTATGAAGAAAAGGTGTTCAAGCAAAGGGAGTCGGAAGAGACAGCTCTCGAATTGGCAAGTCTCGCCGCTACGCCGATAGGAAGCATGAGAGCGGGGGTCTTGCTTGAACAATCCGACACAGCATGGCTGCTCATTTGCGATCGTCATTTATGTGTCTTCGCAGAAGGTGTGCGGAGAAGACTCCCAACGATTGAGGAGTGCCTGATAGACAGCTTCGAGGAAGCGCTGAATCAGTTGAAGAGCATTCAACCCGACCGTAATATCATGCTTGCCATATGTCATCATAAGCCGATTGCCGATAACTGGATTTCGCTCTTCAGGAATGAAATGAAGCGGGTCAATAGAGGACTCTGGATTCACTTCGGTTCGGAGTACGATGTACGGGACATTGGAATCCCCTGCTTGTTGATGTATGACCGTGCTCCAGCCCTGCAGCAGACTGCCGCTCGCTATTTGACGCAGGAATAATCCGGTCATATAAGTGCGGGAATTGCAACGGTAATCATCTGCACATAGCGTCTACTGTCTTCTACAATGAACTCAATCGTATCGTCGAACTAGTACACAGAGAAGAGGTGAATCGAATGGTTCAAGGAAGATGGGGGCGAATGATACGGGCGGATTGGATGCTGTACCTGTTTTTAATACCTGGTCTATTGTACTTCGTCATATTTAAGTACTTGCCCATGTACGGTATTATGATTGCTTTTCAGGACTATAGCCCGTTTAAAGGGATAACGGGAAGCGAATTTGTCGGGCTGAAGCATTTTATGCGTTTTTTCGAAGATGATGAGTTTATCACCGTATTCCGCAATACATTGCTCATTAGTTTGTATAAGCTGATTTTCGGGTTTCCCGTCCCGATCATTCTTGCACTTATGCTGAATGAGGTCAGAATATTATGGTTCAAGCGAACGGCGCAGACATTATTTTACATCCCTCATTTCTTTTCATGGGTTATCTTCGGCGGGATCGTCATACAAGTGCTGTCGTCTAAGGGCATGGTCAATAGTGTGATTGCTTTTTTCGGAGGAGAGCCGATTATGTTTATGGCCGAGAAGGCGTTTTTTCGCAGCATTCTGGTCATTTCGGATATTCTCAAGGAATCGGGCTGGGCATCGATTATTTACATTGCGGCTATTGCAGGCGTGGACCCCGCATTATACGAAGCTGTGAGAATGGATGGGGCTAAGAAGCTGCATGAAATCTGGCATGTGACATTACCCGGCATTAAGAGTACGATAATCATCTTATTCATTTTGCAGCTGGGCAATATTCTTGAACTGGGGGTTCAGCAAGTATTTATGCTCTACAACCCATTGGTCTATGAAGTAGGAGATATTATTGATACCTACGTGTATCGGGTAGGGCTGACGGAACAGAAATACAGCTTTGCTACTGCCGTTGGATTGTTCCAAGCTACTGTTGGATTAATTCTGATTTATATGGCGAATTTTCTTGCCAAGCGTTATGGCGGAGGGGGGCTATGGTAGATGAGAGCGTCTCTGTCCGCGAGAATGGGCAATCTGACGAATTATAGTCTGCTCGCATTGCTGGGTTGCATTACTCTGTTTCCCCTTCTTCACGTGCTTGCCCAATCGCTCAGCAGCCAGGCTGCCGTCGTATCGAATCAGGTGACCGTCTATCCAATCAATTTCCAGATTGAGGCGTACCGTCTCTTGCTCAATGACAGTGCATTCTATCAAGCATTCGGCATCTCGATCCTTCGTACCGTTGCGGGGGTCGCCATCAATATGACGCTGACATGTCTGATGGCATATCCGTTGTCAAGAAGAAGGCTGGCGGGAAGAAGCGTTGTCATGAATATGGTGATCTTCACAATGCTGTTCCAGGGAGGACTGATTCCCACCTTCCTGTTGTTGAAAGAGCTGTCGATGCTGGATTCGATATGGTCCCTGCTGTTGCCTTCAGCTGTCAGCGCTTTCAATCTGATCTTGCTGAAAAATTTCTTTCAATCCGTACCTGACAGCATGGAAGAGTCAGCGAAGATCGACGGAGCCTCTCATGGCTCAATATTGTTTCGGATTTATGTACCGCTGTCGATGCCGGCAATGGCCACATTGAGTTTATTCTATGCGGTCATGCACTGGAACACTTATTTTGACGCAGTCATGTATATCAACAATCCGAATCTCATTCCGCTTCAGGTCTACCTGCGCAATATAATCGTACTGAATGATTCGAATATCGATATGACCAATCTTACCGGATTATTCTTGGTAGCTCCGGAGACGCTGAAGGCTGCGACGATTATAGCGAGTGTTCTGCCGATGATTGTTGTTTATCCGTTTGTACAACGATTTTTTGTTAAGGGTGTCATGCTTGGAGCGATCAAGGAGTGAACGACGTGTCGATAGTAATCGGTGAAGTGATAGATGAATAGAGGAGGGTCTATATCGATGAAGAGAATGACAATAATTGTTCTGGCTTTTATTCTTGCTGTTGTCCTTGCGGCAGGCTGCAGTTCCGGCAACGAAGTGAACTCCCCTAGCGGCAACACAAATAAGGACGCATCGTCGACTGGGCAAGGTTCAACTGCAGGTGAGAAAGGAACAGGCGATTCGACGGATAAAAATGGTTCAGATAAGCCCGCCGTCATTAAGGTGTTCATGATGGGAGGAGCCAAGTTCCCCGAGGGACAAGACATTAACGAGAATCCCTGGACAGAAATGATAGAGAAAGAAAACAATATCGATCTTCAGATTGATTACGGTCCGTCAGCTCCGGATGAATTCATGAGCAAGTTGAATCTGAAGATCGCCTCCAACGATATTCCCGACCTGTTCTTGATTCCTTCCAGCTATCAGAATTGGCTGATGGAGAATGCCGAGCTTGGAGCGTTAATGGAATTGGATGGCAAGCTCGATCCGTACAGCAACATTATGAACGCCGTCTATCCTGAATCATGGGAAGCAGTAAAGTATAATGGAAAGATATACGCGATTCCTGTCTTGAATGACGGGAACAAAGCTACAGACAATCTGTATATACGCAAGGACTGGCTGGATCGCTTAAAGCTGGATGTGCCTAAGACACTGGAGGACTACGAGCAAGTGATCAAGGCGTTCAGGGATGAGGACCCCGACGGCAACGGCAAGAATGATACTTATGCTATGGTCGCCTACGACAATATGCTCGGCTGGTCCCATCTATTCGGTGCATTCGGAGTCGTCCCGGGCTTCTGGGTGGAGAAGGAAGGGCAGCTGGTGATATCCGATATCCAGCCGGAGATGAAAGATGCGCTTGCTTACATCCATAAGCTTTATAAGGAAAAGCTGCTCGACAACGAATGGCCGATTACGAAGATTGCCGCATTGAAGGAGAAGGTTGCGAATAACCAGACCGGCATCTTCGAAGGCAGCTGGGCGGCGCCGCGCGGCGAGATTAACACGAGCGTGCAGAACGATCCCAATGCGGAATGGATTGCAATCGCTCCTCCGACAGGTCCGAACGGCAAGCAAGGTGTGTTCGGCGGGCCCTACTTCAAATCAATTGCCGTCATCAGCAGTCAAGCCAAGCATCCGGATGCTATATTGAAGATGTTGAACTGGATGGCTGTACCGGACGCGATGGATAAATTCGTATTCGGATTCGGGGATTTGGGTGAAGGCGTGCTGTATGATATCGTTGATGGCAAATATGCATTGAACTTCGAGAATCATAATAAATATGGCTACCGCCAACAGCTCATGTACATGCAGCCTAAGGAATTGAACGAGAAGAAGATGGAGTCTCTTGGGGCCCAGTTCGATCTAGTCGGCACCATTATGCACTCTGTTCAGTATGCGATTCCGAATCTGTTCATGGGTGCTCCGACACCTTCAATGATTGAGAACATGAGCAGTCTGGAGAAATTAAGAAGCGAGACATTCACGAAGATCATTGTCGGCGAGCTGCCCGTCGATGCTTTCGACGAATTCGTTCAAGAATACAATGCCAAGGGCGGGGAAGTCATTACACAGGAAGTACAGGAATGGTATACGAGCTCCAAGTAAAAGCGCTCCATAACAACCGGAAGGCACGGTGATTGACAATGAAGAAGATGCTTAATAAACGGAACCATTCAACGATCAAGAACAAGCTGATGGTCATCGTTATCGGGCATCTTCTTCTATTCTCTGTACTGTTGTTCACCTTGTTCATGTGGTTCCAGTCCGTGCTGGAAAATAAGATTAGCGCATTAGCGATGCAAACGATGGATATGATCATCAATCATGTGGATTTATATATGGAGAATCATATCCGGCTGTCGGATACGATCGCGATTGACAGCAACTTGATCAAGCTGCTTCGCGAGCATTCTGACTTCTCTTCGCCCGGTTCGGTATGGTCCATGGTGCAGCTGCTGGAGAAGCTGAAGAGCTTCTCCGCCATGAATCAGAATATAGATTCCGTTGCTATTTATAACATGGGGTCGCGTAAAATCCTGTCGACGACGGATGGCATATTCAATATGTCCTCAGACAGAGAGGAATGGGAAGAGGTGATCGGAAGCAGTACTGAGCCGTTGACCATGATAGCGGACGCAAAGGGGGTTGTGCCCGACTATGCCGTTAGAGGGCGCTCCATGATTAGTGTGATGCGCAAGCTGCCGGGTCGGAACCAGGAACATATCCTGCTCATTAATTTCAATAAAAAGATACTGGATATGTATACCGGAAGCGCAAAGCTCTGGCAGGGAACAGGGATTGCCATAAGCGATGAGCGGGGCAAGGTCTTCTATACGGCAAGATTGACAGAGGAGCAACTGGACAAGATGCCGATCGCGAAGAAGGCTTACGACTCCATTGCTGTCATGGGACAGAAGTATATTGTCGTGAACAAAACTTCGCATGTGACAGGCTGGACCACAAGCCTCATTATTCCCTATCGAGAGATTATGTACGATGTTCTGATCATGCAACGTGTGGTGGTCGTTATTTTTTCATTGTTAGCGGTAATTATGCTGTTCACGTTCGGATTGCTCTATATGCAAATTTTTAATCCGATCAAACGGTTAATTCAGAGTATGGTTCAGATTGAGAAGGGATTGTCCTTCAAGCCTATTCCTATTGATCGAATGGATGAGCTGGGTTATCTGCAGAAGAGGTTCAATGATATGGTTCATAATGAGCAGAGCATGCGCAAGACGATTTATGAAGAGCAATTGCATAAGAAGGATATTGAACTGAAATTTCTTCAGTCACAAGTCAATCCGCACTTTTTGTACAATACGCTAGATTCTATTTATTGGATTGCCGAGGAGAGAGAATTGGAGGAGATCAGCGAAGTTGTGCTGGACCTGTCCAGATTTTTCAGATTGAGCCTTAGCCGCGGCAAGGATTACGTAAGTGTGAAGGAAAGTGTAGAGCATCTCGACTATTATTTGCGTCTCCAGCAGTTCCGGCATACGGATAAATTTGAGGTTATTTGGGCAGTGGACGAGGAGCTGCGTGATATCAAGATTATGAAGCTGATGCTGCAGCCGATTGTGGAGAATGCGATCGTGCACAGTCTTGAGAGGGCGGCTGAGCCTTGCCAGCTGACGATTGCCATCTACCGTGAGCATGAAGCTGCATGCTTTACCGTGACGGATACGGGGATAGGCATAGGAAGGGATCGATTGTCCCGCTTGATGAAAGAAATTATGCGTGAGGATGGCGTCTCCGGTACAACATACGGATTGCGCAATTTGTACCAACGCTTGCTTATACAGTACGGCGACGATATGAGCTTTGAAATCCGGAGCGAGCCGATGAAGGGGACCTGTGTATCAGTCCGAATACGATTGAAGCGGCTGGGAGGTGAACGTGCATGAAGATGAGAGCGATCATCGTAGAGGATGAGCCGAAGGTAAGGAAGGGATTAGCCGAGCTGGTCAACTGGGGGCAGTATGGTCTTGAGCTGGCAGGAACCGCTGCGAACGGACTGGAAGGTCTGGAGTTGTTCCTGCAGTGCGAGCCCCACCTTGTCGTTGCGGATATCCGCATGCCGGTTATGGATGGACTCGCCATGACAGAGGCGATCATGGAGAGAAAGCCGGATACTAAGGTGCTGATCATCAGCGGCCATGACGAATTTCAATACGCTCAGCGATGTATAGCACTTGGAGTGACGAATTATCTGCTCAAGCCAATCGGCAAGAAGCAATTTCACGCAGAACTGGAGCAGGTAGTTCGGAGCTGGAGAGAAGATCGGTTGAAGGGGCGGCAGATTCATCTGCTGGAAGAGAAACTGAAAAGCCATCTGCCTGTTTTGTACAATACTTTCCTGGACGATTGGCTAAGCGGCAATGCTCCGCTTTCGGAGGAGGCGCTGCAGGAAACTTTCGCTTTTCTGGGGGTTGCTTATGATTTCGACAATTCTGCTGCTTTGGCGCTCTTCGAGCTGGATATAAGCGAGGCGGGCAACTACTCGATCTCCGACCGCAAGCTGCTGGAGTTCGCTATGCATAATATCGTAAGCGAGCTTGCTGAGCAGATAGGAATTGTATATCAAAGGGGCGACGGCCAGACCGTTGTCATCTATCAATCGGTATCGAGCGATCTGGTAGAGGATGTCATGTTATGGGCGGATAGAGCAAGGGTTAAAGTTAGTGCAATTCTGAATGTCAGCGTCACTGCGGGGATAGGGCCTGAAGCCGTACATATCCGGCAATTGCCCCGTATCTTCCAGGAAGCGAGGCGCTTGCTGAGGCTGAAGCTGACCTTCGGTACGGACTTGATTCTTCATGAACGTATGGTGCATGCCGATTCAGAAGAGGCGGCTGCCGTGCTCTACGAGTCTGAGCAGACGCTGTTGGCACATGCGGTAGAGATGAATAATATTGCGGACATCGAGAGAAGCATCAAGGGACTGTTCGACAAGTGGAAGAGTCAGAAGCCTCTGGCCTATCCTGATGAGGTCTCCTTCCAATTCATCGGCTTGTTCACAGGTCTGACCCATCGTCTAGGGAAAACGATTCGTGCTTTTCTTGATAAGGAGAATATGAAGAAGTGGCGAGAGCCTGAGTTATTTCGTTCCATGGACGAGATGCAAGAGTGGTGGCTGGAGCGCTTTATTGACCTGAGTCGAGCCTATGAGGGATATCGTTCCGACCGCAAGACGAAGATTGTGCAGCAGGCGAAGGAATATATTGATAGGCACATCTATGACCAAGTGACCCGGGAGGCTGCGGCAGATCATGTATATGTCAATGCGTCATATCTCAGCAGGTTGTTCCGTGATGTAACGGGCGAATCGTTCTCCGACTTCGTCATGCGGAAGAAGATGGAGAGAGCTATTCATCTTCTTCAGATTGAACGAGTGATGGTATATGAAGTAGCTGATCGTCTGGGGTATAAGGACCCAAGCTATTTCGCAAGAGTGTTCAAGAAATATACGGGTAAGAGTCCGTCAGAATATCAATAGATGCAGGCTATCATTCTCCAAGTTGGCCGAGATGCTGAGCTTTGCAATCGTTCACTGCTGAACGACTTTGCCTCTCTGCTCCCGCACATGATATAGTGATGACACGATACTATGCAGAGCAAGAGGTGAAGGGCATGGGACATGTGTGCGGCAAAACGTACAGCTGCGAGAAGGAATTGACGCTTGCCGTCATCGGGGGCAAGTGGAAGATGCTCATCTTGTGGCATCTGGGGAGAGAGGGGACCAAGCGATTCGGCGAGCTGAAGTCGCTCATGCCGGGAATTACGCAGAGAATGCTGGTGAATCAGCTGCGCGAGCTGGAGGAAGACCGCATCGTACACCGCGAGGTGTATCCGGTCGTGCCGCCGAAGGTGGAATATTCCTTGACTGAGCACGGAATCACCCTTATGCCGATCCTGGAATCCATGTACGAGTGGGGCAAGCATTATAGCGAGCATGTCATCGACCATGAGGTCGAGGTGAAGGATTCCACGAAATAACAGACGATTTGCATATACGACGATAACGCATAGCGGCTTGCTATGCGTTATTTTTTATGCCAAAGACCGTTTGCACATTGGCCTTATCGGTCTCGCCAGCATCGGATTGCACGGAAAAGGCGATTGTTTGTTGCCGCGTCTATAGACGGGCGAGCGATTCGACCAAAGTCCAGTTCAGAACCGCCCAAAGGTCTATTTTGCCTCAGCTTCAAACCAACTACACTAAAAACGTAAGCAAGAGCGTTTTAACCCCTATTTTTTGGAATGATCAATTTGAGAATGGTTTTGGGAGGTAATGATCCGTGTTGAAAATCTTTAAAAATCGTTATGTGATTCTGTCTTTGTTGCTGTTCATTCTTGTTTGTTTTGGTTATGTAGGTGTAAGTGGTTTTGTGGAAAAGAAAAAACTGGAAAGCATGTCTGTTGAACAACGGTTTGATTATGAATTGGAATCAGCATATGAAAAAGCTAAAATTCCGGGAGTGGCTGTAGCCGTCTTCTCAAAAGATCGTGTTTTATATGAAAAAGAGCTTGGATATGCCGATGTGCAGCAGAAAATTCCGTTTACATTAGATACGGTGATGAATATAGGCTCTATAAGCAAGACCTTTATATCGGCGGCTCTAATGAAAGCGGTAGAAGATGAGCTGCTGAGCCTGGACGAAGATATTAATCATATTCTTCCCTTTCAAGTCGTCAATCCAAATTCCCCCGAGGATAGTATAACTTTAAGAAATCTGGCCACACATACTTCCGGAATAAAAGATGATGACGACATATATGCGCAGCATTCTTATTACTCTCTATATGATGAGGGGATAACGTTAAAGGATTTCCTTTATAACTATTTAAGTCCAGACGGTGAATGGTATAAGCGTACAAACTTTTTAAATGAAAGCGCAGGAACAAGCTATGAGTACAGCAATATAGCCTCGGCGCTTGCGGCATACTGCATTGAAGTAAAAAGCGGAATCCCGTATGAAGAATATGTAAGAGAACATATTTTCAATGAACTGAACATGCATCATTCGGGGTGGAGTCCCGTTGAATTCAATAGCGATGCTGTAGCTCTGAATTATTCAAAGGAAAGGATTGATTTCAAGAAGAAGGAGCATAGTACCGGATCAAAAATGGAACCGCTGGCGCCGTATAAATTGGCAACTTATCCGGACGGAGGCGTATTTACCAGCGTTAATGATTTATCCACATTTTTATTGGAATTGATGAGAAAACAAGATACGGCATTTTTAAGTTCGGAAAGTATTGCCGCCATGCTGGAAAAACAGTTTAATGATACAAATATCCCGCATGAGCTAAAAGAGCGAAAGCATAATTCTGGACTGTTTTGGGATTATACATCGTTAAATTCATGGGGCCACACAGGGGGGGACCCGGGAATTAATACGTTTATGTATGTCAAGGAAAGCGGAGTCGCAGCCATTATGTTTATGAACTGCGATGTGGAAAGCATTGGGCAAGATACTCTTTCTAAATTTCATCGCATACTCAATCGCCTCGCCGAAGTGGAAGGGCTTTAAGCAGCGTCCATACGCGATCGCAATGACTTGAGATTTGCAGGTAGAGTCATCCTCCGGATAGTAACTTTTTGCACACTATGTGCTTTTTAAGTGACTATATGCGATTAAAGTGCGTACTTTTTAATTCTGACGTACGCTGTATACTTAATTCCATAAACTTGGGATAGGGAGTGACGAGTAATGGAATTGCAGTTGGCGTTGGATCTTGTTAATATTCCGGAAGGCAAAGCGGTAGTAGAGGAAGTGCAGGAGCATATCGACATTGTCGAAATTGGCACGCCCGTCATTATTAATGAAGGGCTGCGAGCGGTGAAGGAAATGAAAGAAACGTTCCCTCATTTGAAGGTGCTGGCCGATCTGAAAGTAATGGATGCGGGCGCTTATGAAGTGATGAAAGCTTCCGAAGCCGGCGCGGATCTGATTACGGTACTGGGAGCAACGGATGATTCCACCATCCAAGGAGCTGTAACGGAGGCGAAGAAGCACGGTTCCCAAATCGTCGTGGATATGATTAATGTGAAGGAGCTGGAGAAGCGCGCACAAGAAGTGGATGCGCTCGGCGTCGACTACATCTGTGTGCACACGGGCTACGACCTTCAAGCAGCGGGAGAAAGTCCGTTCGAGCAGCTGCAGACGATTAAGCGCGTCGTAACACGAGCGAAGACGGCGATTGCGGGCGGCATTAAGTTGGAGACGCTGGCAGAAGCGGTGAAGGCGCAGCCTGATCTGGTTATCGTGGGCGGAGGCATTACCGGACAAGCGGATAAGAAAGCAGCGGCTGCAGACATGCAGAAAATGATAAAACGCGAAATGGCTGCGCAGGTATAATGCCGATGATGGCAACGACTGCGTATGGTGCGGACATTGTGCAGGAATTGACTTCCGCAATGGCGCAAATTGCCCGTCATGAAGCCGAAGAGCTGACAGAAGCCGTAGCTGCGTCGAGAAAAATTTTCGTAACGGGCATGGGCCGGTCGGGACTGATGATGAAATCTCTGGCGATGAGACTGATGCAAATGGGATTTCAAGCCTATGTTGTAGGGGAGACGGTCACACCCAATATGGAGAAAGGCGATACGCTCATCATCGGCTCAGGGTCGGGAGAGACGGCCGGCTTGGTATCCATAGCGGAGAAAGCAAAGAAGCTTGGCGGCCGAATAGCCGTTATGACGATCAATCGCGAATCTACCATCGGCAGGCTTGCCGATATAACGGTGATATTGCCCGGTTCCCCCAAAGATGCCGCGGAAGGAGCAGGCCGCTCCGTACAACCGATGGGGACGTTGTTTGAGCAGACGCTCCTCTTATTCTGTGACGCCATCGTCTTGAGCTTGATGCGCGAACAAGGCATGGACGGAGCCGCGATGTATGGCAGGCATGCCAATCTGGAGTAAGGACACGGCCACTCTAAACGTCTTCCTCATCGTCTTTGCGTACAATTGATTTGCGGAGACGAATATGAAATAATGAGGCATTAATGATCATATTTTATTGGGAATAGAGAGGGATGGCGTTGAAAATACGTGTTTCCGTTGTGCAGTATCATCTGCATACGATTCAATCGTTCGAAGACTTTGCGAAGCAATGCGAGCATTATATAAAGACAGCGCAGGAATTCGGCTCGGAATTCATTCTGTTTCCCGAATTTTTCACGACGCAGCTGCTCTCCATCGGCGATGGTCACGGATCGGCCTTGTCGATTAACGACTTGCCGGGCTTCACGGAGCAATACCGGGAGCTGTTCGCACGCTTCGCGCAGGAGACGGGCATGCATATTATCGGCGGCACGCATGTAGTGGACAGAGGGGGCAAGCTCTACAATGTGGCGCATCTGTTCTATCCGGACGGCCGTATCGCCGAGCAAGCGAAGCTGCACATTACGCCGACGGAAGTGGAAGAGTGGAATATGTCGGCGGGAGACGGCCTTGAAGTGTTCGATACGGACAAGGGACGTATTGCAATGCTCACCTGCTACGACATTGAATTCCCGGAGATCGTCCGGATGGCGAAGGCGAAGGGGGCGGACGTTATCTTCTGTCCGTCATGCACGGATGACCGGCACGGCTTCCACCGCGTCCGATATACGAGCCATGCCCGCGCGATCGAGAATCAGGTGTATGTTGTGTTGACGGGAACGGTCGGCTCGCTGCCGACGGTCGATTTCATGCGGGGCAACTTCGGTCAGGCGGCGGTTATTACGCCGAACGACGTGCCGTTCCCGCCTCAGGGCATCATGGTGCAAGGCGAGCTGAACAACGATATGGTGGTGACCGCCGATCTTGATCTGAGCCTGTTGTACGAGGTGCGGGAGAAGGGCTCCGTCACGACGTGGCGCGACCGCCGCACCGATTTGTATCCCGATTGGGAAGAGGCTTAAGATGGCATACCGCAGCACATTCTATGTCTACGATCAGGAGAAGCCGGTACCGGTCGTTATCCGCAACTATACGATGAGCGACATAGCGGAGCTGATCGCCATCCAGGCGGAGTGCTTCCCGCCGCCGTTCCCGCCGGAGCTGTGGTGGAACGAGCAGCAGCTGAAGGGCCATATCGCGCTGTTCCCGGAAGGGGCGCTCTGCGTAGAGGTGGGCGGTGAGCTGGCGGGCTCGCTGACGGGGCTTCGCGTGGACTTCGATCCCGCCCACCCTGCCCACAAGTGGGAGGAGATCACGGATAACGGCTATATCCGGAATCATAATCCGCAGGGCAATACGCTCTATATTGTAGATATCAGCGTCCGGCCGAAGCATCGCAAGCTGGGGCTGGGCAAGCATATGATGCAAGCGATGTACGGTGTCGTTATTCAGCTGGGGCTGGATCGGCTGCTTGGAGGAGGAAGAATGCCGGGGTACCATAAGGCGGCAGCCGAGCTGACTCCCGAGCAGTACGTTCGCGAGGTGATTCGCGGCGAGCGGAGAGATCCCGTTCTATCTTTCCTGCTGCGATGCGGAAGAACGCCGGTATCGCTTGTCGCAGATTACTTGGACGATGAGGAATCGTTGCACTACGCCTTATTGATGGAATGGAGAAATCCGTTCAAGGGAATGGAGGAGAACACGGGATGGACTACAGAAGAATAACGAGCATCGATGATCCTTTATTTGAGAAAATGCACCGGTTAATGGGGGAGATCTTCCCTCCCGAGGAAGTGCTGGAATACGAGCTGTGGCGGGAGCCGCTGGAAGATCCCGGCATTCGCGTGTTCGTCGCCGTGCATGAGGATGAGGTCGTAGGAGCGACGGAATACCGGTACTACCCCGACTGGAATATCGCGATGACGGATTTTACGATTATCGGCAGGCACGGCCTTGGCATCGGGCGCTTCCTGGCCCGGAAGCGGGAGAAGGATCTGCATGAGCTGGCGCAGGCGGGCGGCAAGGAGCTGTACGGCATGTTCGCGGAGATCTATGATCCCTACGAGCGCGACGATCACGACTTCGGCGGCGTCATGCCGATGCATCCGTACGTCCGCCGCGAAGTGCTGTCCCATCTCGGCTACAAGCGGCTGGATCTGGCCTACGTTCACCCTTCGTGGAAGAACGACGGCGAGGCGGTGGAGGGATTGGACTTCTGCTTCATGCCGACCGATGAGACCGTACAGGACGTTCCGGCCAGTCTGGTGGCGGACTTCCTGACGAACTATTACACGGTACTGCCGAACAAGCCGCAGAAGTGGCTCGACATGATGGAAGGCATCAGGAGCAAGGATCGGATCAGCTTGCTGCCTCTATAATAATGAAGAAGCCCGGGAGGCAGTTCCCGGGCTTTGCCGCGTTATAAACCTAAAGTTCGAGTTGACTAACTGAAAGCTAGAGGCTAGCTAGAGGAGCGACTCCTGCGAGCAGAATAGAGTGGGAATCCTACACTGGAGTGTCGAATAGAGGTGTGCGAGCTAAAGAGAGTTATTAAGGACACCGGTCTAGGGGGATCGCTGAGCAGCGGGGCTGAGTTCGCGCATGATGCGGTAAGCTCGATTGGAGATTCAACCGTTTGCCTTATCGCTTATGGATGAGTAACTAACTGTATTTGATGTCATTAATTTTACTCCTAAGAGAAGTGGCGGACTGAATAAATGGATTTACTGTACTTATTATCAGCGATATGAGCCAATCCGGTGTAGATTAGCTTTATTAGCTGGATAATTTCCATTTGTTTGGGGCATCCCCTTCCCTTACACGAGAAATAATGACATAAAATCCATTTGGCGATTTGATTCTGGATTCTGGTTCATTATGCGTGTTTGTTTAAGCTATTGGCTCTTGGCACATTGGCGAAAGCGTTAGAGGGAACACCTCGACCACCCCGACCATCCGACTACCTTGACAGCTTGGAGCGCTCCGGTAGAGGCGGCCCTGTCATGCTGCTGCTTGAATTCACTCGACGCCGGTAACCACCCCGACCGCCTCGGCAGAGGAGGGCTCTACTTGTATTGCTGCTTGTATTCGCTCGGCGTCATGCCTGTGTACTTCTTGAATTGGGTGCAGAAGTGCGGATAGCTGGCGAAGCCGAGCTTGTCGCACAGCATATAGTTCTTCGTGTTCGGGCCAAGCAGCAGTTGCTTGGCCCGTTCCATTCGCAGTACGGTCAAGTGTTCGATAAAGGTAGCGCCCGTGTTCACCTTGAACAGATGGCTGAAGTAGCTGGGGTTCATCGGGATATGCTCCGCTACCTTCGCAAGCGTCAGGTTGTCGTGCAGATGCTCCTGCATATAGGCGATCGCTTTGCTAATATCTTCATGCATGCCGGGGGAAGGGAGCTGTCCGCCGGTCCGATCCCTTAGCAGGACATTCACCAACCGTTGAATCCATTCCGCTAACGGGACGTTGTCCGTAAGCGCGGACCAATCCGCCCGCGCAAGTGGATGGCCGGCCTTCTCCAGCATAGCTATTGCTTGAGCCTTCAGCAGAGACGGCTGCGGCCGATGCCGGTCGATGAGCCCATGCAGCGCCTCCATCCCGTCTCTTCTGCATTCCGTCAGAAGCATATGCTCCAGCTTGCTCCAATCGATCGGTTCGCGACTCTGCTTGCCTGTCTCGTAGTAATAATATTGCGGCTGACCCGGCTGATAGAAGGACAGCTCCGTTGCGTCGGCGGCTTCCTTCAGAAGCTGCGGCAGCCGCGCCAGGTCTCCTGATTCCGAGCTAATACCGACGATGATGTCCACGGAGTGGTAATTGCGGAAGTAGCGCGCCAGCCGGGCATGCAGCTGCTGGATGGCGGCCTCCTTCTGCAGTCGGCTGCCCGAAGGGGAGAAAGGGCGAATGATGTAGACATGGCCGGAAGTGTCGGGAAGCGCCGCTCCACAGCCCGCTTCCTGTGCCGCTTCGTGAACGGCCTGATAGATGGAGAAGGCCACGAGCGGATGATCCCGATCAGGGTAACGGGACAGTAAGCCATTCAAGCCCGCGACGGCGAGATGGATGACTTGCCAATGAGACTGCCGACTGTCGGAAGCTGCGTCCGATCCCAGAAGATAAGCCCAATCCTGTTCCTGGATGTGGCTGCCTCTAAGCAGATATTGGAGAATCCCCTTCCGAATGTCCCAGCCATGCCGTTGCAGCATATGATCGGCGTATTGCAGGCGGCTGCTGGTCTCCCGCTCGCCCAGTAGAATCGCGCGGCACTTGCGCAGCATCTCCTCCATATCGGCCATCAGTACCGGCGTCTTCAGTACGTACGCGAGCGCACCCAGATGAAGCGCCTCCTGAGCGTAGGCGAAGTCCTGATGGGCGGTCAGAATGGCGAACCGCGTATGGGGGAAGTCCTCCTTGGCCGCGCGAATCACATCCAGACCGCTCATGGCGGGCATGGAGATGTCGATGACGACCAGGTCGGGCAAGTAAGCGGCACACTTCTCCAGCGCCTGCTTGCCGCCGGTCGCTTCCGCCACCAGCTCCATGCCGAGCCGCGACCAGGCGATCTCCTCTCGCAGCGTGTTCAGCACCATATATTCGTCGTCGACGATAAGCACGCGGAGCCTGGAAACTTCTGGACGCGCAGTGATCAATTCAGCCATGCGATGGTCCTCCTTCTGCCGGAATGACGATTGTGATGGTCGTTCCCTCTCCTTCGGGACTGGATATGCTCAGGCCGCATCCGTCCCCGTAATACAGCCGCAGCCGTTCGTGAATGCTGTGCAGCCCGAGATGGTAATAACCGGTCATGGGAGCGGCGGGAGCCGACAGCAGCAGCGTCTTCCGCTTCTCCGTCGGAATGCCGACTCCGTCGTCGCTGACTTGTATCATGATGCGTTCCCCGATTCTCTCTCCGGCAATAACGATAGAACCGAGCTCCCCTTTGGGAAGGATGCCATGGAAGATTGCATTTTCCACAACGGGCTGAAGCGTGAATTTCGGTATGAGCACTTCGGTCATATCCTCCCCGATATCGCAATCCAGAATGAACTGCCCGGGATAACGGATATTCATCAAGAAGACGTAACGGTTCACCCCGTCTAGCTCTTCGGAGAAGGGAACGAATTCCTGCACCTTATCCAGATGGAAGTGAAGCAGCGCGGACAGGTTCGTGATCATCGCATCGACCTCCTTCGTCTCTCCTCTTCGGGCCAGATAGCTGATGGAGTTAAGCGTATTATAGAGAAAGTGGGGTTGAATCTGCGTCTGCAGTACCTTCAGCTCGTAATGCTTCTTCTCGATCTCGGTCCGCACGTTCGCCTCCATCAGCTGCTTCACCTTGACGACCATCCGGTTGAAAGCAATGCCCAGCATGCCCAGCTCATCCTGACGGGCTACAGCGATCTGGGTCTGGAAGTCGCCGGCGCTCACCTTCTTCATCTGTCCGATCAATTGCTTGAGCGGCCTCGTGACATACCGGGCCAAGTAATAGGAGACGAACAGGCACAGCAGCAGCGCCGCCAAGCCGATTAAGGCGGAGAACGCTTTCATGAAGGACAAGGAACGCTCCAGCACGCTTTCATCCAGCATGATCATCACTTGCCAGCCCCACAGGTTGCCGCTTGCCCTCGTGATCAGCAGCCGCCTTCCATCGTCGTCTTTCACCCGCCAGGAGGACAGATTATTCTCTATGCTAACGGCGGGGAATCCGCGGAGATAATAGGACTTCCCGAACGCATCGTAACCGACGTAAGGCGAATGGATGGAGATTGGCTGGTATCCCCGACTAACAATGAGCAGCGACTCCCGGGAGCTGTATTCGTGATCCACGTAGCTGGTCCATAACGCATCCAGATTCAGATCCGCCGCCAATATGGCCGCGGCCTTCCCGTCTTCGGCAGTCGGCAGCTTGACGACGACGGTGACGGTGTAGTCGGATACGGGCGAGAAGTAAGGCTCCGTCCATACGACAGAGGAGTCGCTGCTGTTCAGGTGTCGGTAGAGCCGGCTTATTTGCTCCGGCGGGGCGATCTCCCAGAGCAGTCGGGACGTCCCGACGACATGGCCGTTTCCATCCATATAGTACAGATTTTTGATGTCTTCATTCCACTGCAGCTTGTAGCGGTCGAGAGCCTCCATCATCTCGTCAGGATCGGAAGAGCGTAACCGGTCGTCTCCGGCAATAAAATGAAGATCCTTCTGTATGCTCTTCATGAATTGGTTGAGAAAGTAGTCGGTCCGGTTCAGCGCATGGGTGACGTAGGATTGCTGCTGGCTTGTGAATTGCTGCGAGATGTATTGCTGGGAGACGAGACCGAGCAGCAGAATAAGGGACGATATCGAGATGAAGCCGATGCCGAACATTTTGAGAGGCAGACTGGCGAATAGCGAACGCATCATAACGCAGCACTCCTATTGGAAATCGCATGGCAATTGTATTCCGATTATAGCATGCTCCCTTATGCGGTGTACGGACGATGTCCCAAAGAATGCGAAGGATTGGCTAAAGGAACCGTAAGTTTTTGGTGCAGGGGCCGGAGTACAATAGGGGCAACACTTAACGGCTGGGGGACAGATATGACAACGCTTCCTGTAGAAAAACGAAAAGCTGCCGCATCGGCTGCCCGTTGGGTATTGACGAGAAAGCTGCGCGTCCTGCTCAAATACAAGTACCGGTACCTGCTTATTTTGCCCGGGCTGCTCTATATTCTCATCTTTAAATACGGCCCCTTGTACGGAGTGACGATCGCCTTCCTCGACTACTCTCCGTTCAAGGGCATCGGCGGCAGTTCGTGGGTGGGTCTGAAGTGGTTCCGGGTGTTCATGGAAAGCCCCGACTTCTGGCAAGTGACCCGGAATACGATCGTCATCAGCGTCATGAAGATCGTATTCGGCATGACGCCGGACATTCTGCTGGCGCTGCTGCTGAACGAGGTTCGCAAATCATGGTTCAAGCGAATCATCCAGACGCTGACGTATATGCCGCATTTTCTGTCCTGGGTCATTATATACGGCATTGTAATCGCCTTCTTGTCACCGACGACGGGACTGGTCAACCATATGCTGCAGGAATGGGGAATGAGCCCGGTCGCCTTCCTTATGTCGAATGACTGGTTCCGGTGGATTCTGATCGGATCGGATATATGGAAGGACATCGGTTGGGGAGCGATTATCTATCTGGCGGCCCTGACGGCGATCGACCAGCAGCTCTATGAAGCCGCCACGATTGACGGGGCGGGCAGGTGGAAGCAGACGTGGCATATTACGCTCCCCGGCATCCGCAATGTCATCGTCCTGTTGCTTATCCTCAAGCTGGGCACGGTGCTGGATGCGGGCTTCACGCAAATATACGCCATGTACAATCCGCTCGTCTATGAATCCGTCGATATTATCGACACATGGGTATATCGGAAGGGCATTATCGAGAACAACTTCAGCATGGCGACGGCTGTCGGGTTATTCAAGTCGGTCATCGGCCTCCTGCTTGTGCTGGGTGCCAACAAGCTGGCCAAGAAATTCGGCGATTCCGGTATATGGTAGGAGGGGTGAAGATGAGGTTATCATTAAGCGAGCGAATATTTCACTATATCAATTATGCGCTGTTGTCGATTATGGGGCTGATCGCATTGTTCCCGGTATTCTATGTGCTTGTCGTATCGGTCACGCCTTATCTGGAGCTGGTGCGCAACGGAGGCTTCGTCGTGTTCCCGCGGCAGATCACGTTCCAGGCCTATGGCGAGCTGCTGCAGGACCCCGGCATGATGAGGGCGTTCGCCAATTCCATCTATATTACTGTCGTGTCCACGGCGATCGGCGTCCTGCTGTCACTTATGCTGGCCTATGGGCTGACCAATCCGTCCATGCCGGGCCGCAATGTCATTCTGTTCCTGCTGCTGCTGACGATGCTGTTCCATGGAGGACTGATTCCGCAGTATATGCTGGTGAAGTCGCTGGGCTTGCTCAATACGTACTGGGTGCTTATCCTGTCCGGTACTGTGTCGGTATTCAACGTGCTGGTTATGAAGAGCTTCATCGAGAACTTGCCGCACAATCTGGAGGAAGCCGCGCTGATCGACGGCACGACGGAGATCGGTTACTTGTTCCGAATCGTCATTCCGCTCTCCGCTCCTATCATCGCGACCATCGGACTGTTCTACGCGGTGACGCATTGGAACGCGTTCTTCGAAGCGATTCTGTATGTGTCCGATACGGATAAGCATCCGCTGCAGACGGTGCTGCGCGCTATGCTGAACACACCAGACCCTTCGGAGCTGCAGGGGAGCACGATCGAGACGGTCATTCCGACGGAGGCGAGCAAGATGGCTGCTGTCATACTGTCGATCATACCGGTATTGGTGCTGTACCCGTTCCTGCAACAGTATTTCACGAAGGGGGTGCTGCTTGGATCGATTAAAGGTTAGCTTCACATGTTCGGCACAATGGCTTGGGATAGACAAGAGGAGGATGACGATGAAGAAGTGGATGTCCGGCTTGATCGTATTGGCATTAATGATGCTGTGCGTCGCTTGCAGCAACGGCGATAACGGCGATAACGGAAGCAATGAGAAGGGCGGGGCGAAAGAGGATCAGACCGATACCGGTCAAGCGGCGACGGCCGCGCCTGAAGAGACGGTGAAGATCGAAGTGGAGAGATGGTTCTCGGTCACGGTGGACCCGCCTGAGCCGGGGAATGACGCCATCCTGCAGCAGATCAAGAAGGATTTGAACATCGACCTGCAATATGCGTTCACCAGCGGCAAGTCTGACGAATGGAGGGCGAAGCTGGGAGCGAGAATCGCGGCGAGCGATCTGCCGGAAGCGATTCTGTTCTTCAATATGAAGGATTACGTCAAGGCGCAGATGGAGGGCTACCTGATGCCGCTCAACGATGTGCTCACGCTCGACAATCTGCCTTCCAACATGGGCTACATCAACAAGGAAATGCTGTTCAGCATCTCGGATAGCGACGGGAACTACCACGGCATCCCTTCCAGACCGCCAAGCGTGACCAACAGTCTGTTCATCCGCAAGGATTGGCTCGACAAGCTGGAGCTGCCGATGCCGCAGACGACGGAGGAGCTGCGCGAGGTGATGCTGGCATTCGCACACGATGATCCCGACGGCAACGGCAAGAAGGATACGTTCGGCTTCTCGGCGCCGGGCTCGTCCATGACGAATCAGGTATTCTGGCAGCTGCTGTCCTCTTTTACCGGAGACGTGCGGGGAACCTATTGGGTGGATGAAGCGGGCAAGCTGGCGGGCGGCCCCACAAGCGACGGCATGCGGCAATACTTGCAATATATGCAGGACTTGATGAAGGAAGGCGCCATCGATCCCGATATGGCGACGAACAACCTGGACCGGGTGACGCAGAAGATCGAGCAGGGCCAGGTGGGCATCTTCTTCCATGCGGGCTACCCGGCTTCTATCGTGGACAATATGAAGGCGATCAATCCCGATGCGGAGACGGTTATCCTTCCTCCGGTGACGGGGCCTGCGGGGAGAGCCTCCAACAACGCCAAGACATATGCGCCTAACGGCGTGCTCGGCGTGACGATGAAACTGAAGGACGATCCGGCCAAGGTGCAGAAGATTATCGACCTGCTGAACTGGATGAACGGCGGCATAGGCGAAGAGCTGCTGACGTTCGGCGTAGAGGGCGTGAACCACAAGCGGGAGAACGGGAAGGTGACCGAGTTCTTGCCGGGGAAGCAGAGCAATTATTTGCCCGCCTATTCGCTTATCGGAGAGACGGCGCTGAAGACGAAGCCGGAATCGGTCCAGGCCTTCTATCCCGATCCGTTCCTCTACGAGCAGCAGATGCTGCTGCTTGGCGACAAGCCGGAGAGAGGCAGCGTCTTCACGATGGGCTACGCCAAGGAACCGATCGAATACGCCGCCGATCTGAACAAGTATGTCAACGAAATGATGATGAAGTTCATCTATGCGAATGTTGCGCTGGACGACAGCAGCTGGGCTGACTACGTCAAGACGTACATGGAAACTTACAAGGGGCAGCGGTATGTGGACGCCGTGACGGAACAGCTGGAGCAGAATGGTGTATTAAAGTAGCAATTAGCTTATAAAGAGGAGTGTTGAAGATGGAGGAAAACAAGCACAATGGGCATGTGGAGCCCGCCTCGGAAAGCGATCAGTCTACGAACGGCATCATGATGGACAGAAGAAAGCTGCTCAAGGCGATCGGTGCGACAAGCGTAGCGGTCGTGGCGGGCGGCTTGATCAACGGCAACATTGCAAGCGCTTTTAACGAGAAAGCCGGCGAGAAGGGGAAGAAGGACAAGGGAGGAAAGGGGCAAGGCGCGGACTGCTGCGACGAGCTGAGCGAGCTGATCGGCGATCCGCAGCTGTTCCGTCCGGAGGATGCCGATCTGATCGCCAAGATGCTGAATGAATCGACGGAGCGGGCGGTCAATCTGGGTTGGTTCAGTCCTGCGGGCAACGGGACGACCGACGATTCGGAAGCATGGAATGCGGCGATTGCGGCGGTTCCGCCGGGCGGTTCACTCTTCGTGCCGCCTGGCACTTACTTCAGCGCGGATGGGTTCGTCTGCGAGCGGGGGGACATTACGATATTCGGTGCAGGGCCGTCCTCCCATCTGACGACGAACAGCCAGAGGAATGCGCTGCGGGTGGGAACGAGCAGCCGCATGACACGGATTGCGAACGTCAATGTGCATTCGCTGAAATTCTCGCAGCAGGCGGGCCCCAGCGGAAGCGGCGAGGCCAACAACTACTCCGGTCTCAAGTCATGGTTCGTCGACCGGATCGTCATCTTCAACAACGACTTCGAGTACTGCGACGTTGCCGTCAGCCTGGCGGGCGGCGGCCACGAGCTCGGCTTCCCTGCGCGCGTGTCAGGCCGCAATATCGTGGCGATGAACCGAATGCTGAATACGCGCAAGATGGGAGTGGAAGTATTCTTCCAGGACAATACGATGGTCTACGCCAACAAAATGATCAATGAGAATGGGGTGAATCCGGCAGAGAGCCATGGCATTCGCTTGATCGGCTCGCATCATACGATGTGCATTGCGAATGAAGTCCAGCGCTTCCGCACCGGCATCTCCAACCAGGGCGGCAGCTCGAACGGCTATCGGGAGAGCAACCATTTCATTAACGCGCATAACAAAATTCGTCAGTGTCTCAAAGGCATACAGGGCTTCGAAGGTGCGTACAACGGGCAAATTCTGTCCAACTCCATCGAGATGATCAGGGAGCTCGGCATCGAATTCCGGCTGGAGTCGAAGGGCGGATGGGACAATCTGACCGTTACGGGCAATCTCATTACCGCCGATCCGGACTCCGGCGCCTCGCGCGGCGCCACCTTCACCGCCGGGGAGAGGCTGATCTTCCGGAACAATCAGTCCATCGGCTTCGGCAACGGCATGAGCTCCGGCTCCGCGTATCATGTCTATGTATCCGGAATCGGGAAGCTCGCCGTCG
Organism: Paenibacillus sp. J5C2022; assembly: GCF_025567625.1. Classification (GTDB taxonomy): domain Bacteria; phylum Bacillota; class Bacilli; order Paenibacillales; family Paenibacillaceae; genus Pristimantibacillus. The sequence continues at coordinate 165,048 of NZ_JAOQJC010000010.1, forward strand.
TGGAGGGCAATTACTTCGAGGACAATTACTACATATCGGGGAGCGGCCGCAATCGGGGCGTCCGTGTCGACAACAATGCCAAGACGGTCATCTCCCGCAACAACGTGTTTCTCTCCCCGTCGCCGAATGCCTCCCAGCAGAACAGTCAGGATGCAAGCAACAGCACAGGCGCGCTGATCAAGGGCTATGCCGGAGTTGAGGATATGAACGATTACTTGCACCTGTAGTTGGGAACGGTCGCATTGTGATCCCGACGGATGAGGGCAGAGAATAAGGTTAGAATAGGAAGAGAAGGCCGGGGTTATCCGGCCTTCTCTTCCGCTTTTCACGGCGAAGAACGGAAAGGTTGTTCAATGACGGATGCTTCTGGTTTACTAGATGGTTTGTCGTCAGACACACGCCGAAATAGGTAGGGATAGTATGCCAGCCGCATTGACGTGAAACCTTAAGGTGTTATATAATTAATGAAACCTTAAGGTGTTATGTTGAGGCGTAAACTTTTGATATTATCGCCATCAGGAAGTGAGGAGTTTAAGTGGAACATCTACCGGATATTGAAAAGACAGTGGTGCTGGAAGCGCCAATTCAAAAAGTATGGCGGACCGTATCGACAGCGGAAGGCATCGCCGTCTGGTTCATGCCGAATGACTTCAAACCGGTTATAGGTCATGAATTCCATGTGCAGTCACCGTTCGGACCGTCTCCGTGCAAGGTATTGGAGGTGGACGAGCCGCACAGACTGTCCTTCTCATGGGATACGGATGGATGGGTGGTGACGTTCACACTGCGGGAGATGGAGGACAAGACGGAGTTTACCATGATCCATAGCGGATGGAAGGAGAGCGAGCACATTCTGCCGAAGGCGGGCGAGAAGGCCTCTGTTGTCCGCGATAAGATGAATGGCGGCTGGGAAGGCATCGTTCGCGACCGGCTTAGAAAGGCTGTGGAGGAGTAAGTGGGGGCAGCCAAGCACGATGTGTTCCAGGCGCTTGCCGATCCGACTCGCAGAGAAGTCGTTCGCTTGCTCGCGCAGCATGAGCTGCCCATCTCGGATATAGCCGCCCGCTTTCCCATAAGTCGTACGGCAATTGTGAAGCATCTGCATATTCTGTCGGAAGCGCAGCTGGTGAACGGCCGCAAGGTCGGCAGGGAGAAGAGGTATCGTCTGCAGCCCGAGCCCTTGCTGGAGTTGCAGCAATGGCTTGCTTACTTCGACCAGTTCTGGAGCAACAAGCTGTCTATGCTGAAGCATCTCGTGGAGCGGGAGGAAGAGTAGACGCAGGAATAGCAGCCTTCCTGCGTAACATCCGTTCGCAGTCTACGAGTAGAATAGTTGGCATGGATAAAGCAGGGCTGCAGGCGATGTGACCTCGGCTGTAGACGGGAAAGTGTGCTGCTGGAGGGCTGCAGGTGATGTGACCTCGGTTGGAGGCAGGAATGTGTGCTGCTGGAGGGCTGCAGACTATGCGGCCTCGGTTGGAGGCAGGAATGTGTGCTGCTAGAGGGCTGCAGGCGATGTGACCTCAGTTGTAGGCGGGAAAGTGTGCGGCTGGAGGGCTGCAGGCGATGTGACCTCGGTTGCAATTCGGAATAAGTGTGAAAGAGGATATGGCTGAAAGGATTGAGGACATTCATGAAAATCGCAATAGTGGCAGGAAGCAACAGAAGCTCCGCGACAAGCACGAGGCTGGCGGAATATGGTGCGCGCCTGACCCGAAGCAAAGGACATGATACGGAATTGTTCGATTTATACCGCACACCGCTCCCATTCTACTGCCCAGATGAGTATTACGAGGGGCATAAAGGGTTGACGCAATTCAAAGAGCTGATGAGGCAAGCGGATGCCGTCGTGCTGGCTACGCCGGAATATCACGGCAGCGTGAGCGGCGTGCTGAAGAATGCGCTGGACTTCCTGGGCAAGGAGCATCTTGGCGGCAAGCCGGTTCTGTCGCTCAGCTCGGCAGGAGGGGCAGTCGGCGTCAGCTCGCTGCAGCACCTCCAGACGATTATCCGCAATGTGCACGGGATCAATGTGCCGGAGTGGATATCCATTGGCGGAAGCCAGCGCGAATGGTTCCGGCAAGCTCGGGGTGACGAACAACCGGATGAGGCGATCGCCCTTCGCATTAACCGCGCATGGGATGCTTTCCTGGAGCTGGCCAGACTTGTGCGCGGATTGTAATCGCTGTTGTAGCTAACGAGCGCCACAGAGGCTAATAGAATGATAATTCCATTTTCTAACTGCTAATGGGCGTCATTGCGCTTATTTGGTGCAGAATGAAGCGAATGCTGCTGGATTTCATCAAATAGGCTCAATAGCATACGTTAGTGTGCAGAATCGGATAGAAATGGTCAATTAGCAGCGGTGGCGACCGTTAAAGCTACGGATGTGGCAAGGGATGCTATATACGTACACTCCGCCTGTACTCTCCTGGCGTCTTGCCCGTCTTCCGCTTGAACAGCGCATGGAAGTGCTTGGCGTCCTGATAGCCGACTGCCTGATGGATCTCCGTCACCGTCAACTCCGTCGTGCGCAGCAGCTCACAGCATTGCTGAATCCGGACTTCCTGCAGGTAAGCCTTGAAGCCCATATCCATGCGCTCGCGGAATAATCGCTGAAGCTGACGGACGCTAAGCTGCAAGCTCCGGGCGACCTTCTCCGCTGTATGCTCGCGCTCGGGGTGATTGCGAATATCGTGCAGCATGTTGTCGAATATCGTGGCCACGCCGGAGGCATCGGAAGCAGAGGGCTGCTCCAGCACTCGCTTGAACTGAACCAGCAGCATAAGCCAGTTGCATTGCACCGTGAGACGGCTAAAGTCCAGGCTTCCCGTGTATTCCCGATGCAGCGATTCGAATAATGAAGCAAAGGCGTTATCGACGGCCCGTATGCCCCTCCAGCCAGATAATTGCCTGTAGAAGGCGAATAGGGAAGAGGTGTGGGCTTGCTCTGCCTTGATCATCGCCTCCTCCTGAAAGATGCAATTATAGACGATAAGCGCTTCGCGCAGACCTGCGCCCGCCGGACGGAACACATGCGAGACGCCGAGCGGAATCCAGAACAGGTCACCCCTGCTGACGGGAACCGCTTGTCCGTTAATGTAATGCGTTCCCTTTCCTTCCGCGACATAGGTCATCTCATAGAAGTCATGGGTATGCTCCAACTGCGTGAACGACTCGGTCACCCGATTGACATAGATCGGAAATTCATCTTCAAAAATAAGCGCATCTATATTGCCGATTACCCGCTTGCTCAACTATATCCCCCTCCTAATCGTCCTTCCGTACAGTATCCAGAACAGTTCACACCTACCCTCAGTGATGGGGCTTGCGGGTTGCCCAACAAGCATTCCGATAAGCGACGAACAAATCATCCCCATACTTATAAGACGACTATACTACTTTATGCCGATTACGCCTATGAAAATGTCGCGTTTCCCCTTATTATGACATCGTCTATCCCACTATACTTAGAGAAAACAAAGCGAAGAGGTGACTGGGATATGACAGACTCCACCCTGATAATCAACGATATTCGTTGCGAGTATCGCGATAACCCGATCGGAATTGACGAGCAGCGTCCGCGCTTCTCCTGGAAGCTTGCCGGCGATGGCCGGAATATGATGCAGTCGGCTTATCACATTGAGGTGCATGAGGAGGGGGACGGTGCTCTCGTATGGGATAGCGGCAAACGGATGAGCGATCAGTCCGTGCTTGTGGAATATGACGGTGAGGCATTGAAGCCTCAGACGGTCTATAGTATCCGGGTCAAAACATGGGACAATGCGGGAAGGGAGTCCGGATGGACGGCATCGGCGTTCGAGACGGGCTTGCTGCATCCTTCCGAGCGTTGGACAGCGGAGTGGATAAGCGGCGACGACGGCGCAGACGAACCGTCTTGCGACTACTTGCGGACGTCCTTCCGTATCCAATCGGCCGTGCGAAGGGCTCGTCTATATGCAACCGCTTGCGGCATGTATGAAATGTATCTGAATGGGACGAGGGTCGGAGACAGCCATTTTACGCCGGGCTGGACGAATTACAAGCAGCGTATTCAGTACCAGACGTATGATGTGACGGCTCTGCTGCGGCAAGGACACAATGGCCTCGGCGGCGTTGTCGGGGACGGCTGGTACAGAGGAGAGTTGGGCTGGAAGGATCAGAAGGATATTTACGGGAAGCGAAGAGCCTTGAGTGCGTTGCTCCATATTTGGTACGAGGACGGGACGGAGGATGTCGTAAGCACGGATGGAAGCTGGAGCGGAAGCGAAGGCCCGATTCGCTCCTCTTCCATTTACCATGGAGAGGTATATGATGCGCGGCTAGAGCTAGGGAATTGGAGCGCTCCGGATTATGAAGCGGCAGGCTGGCTCCCCGTATGGCCGGTGGAGGCGCTGAATGATCGGCTGCTGGCGCAGGTGAACGAGCCGGTGAGAAGGTCGGGCGAGCTGTCCCCCGTGTCACTCATCGTTACGCCGGAGGGCGATCAAGTGCTTGACTTCGGCCAAAATATGGTGGGCTGGGTGAGAATGCGCATCTCGCAAGCCGCAGCGGGCGATAGCATTATTCTGCATCATGCGGAGGTGCTGGATAAGGAAGGGAACTTCTATACGGACAATCTGCGCAGCGCCAAGCAGGAGATCCGCTATATATGCAAGGGGGGCGAAGAAGAGGTGTTCGAGCCGCACTTCACCTTCCAGGGCTTCCGCTATGTACGCGTGACGGGCTATCCCGGAGACATCGCGCTTGAGCGGTTCACCGCGATCGTCCTGCATTCCGACATGGAGCAGGCAGGCACGTTCGAATGCTCAGATTCTATGCTGAATCAGCTGCAGAGCAATATTGTTTGGGGGCAGAAGGGAAATTTCGTCGATGTGCCGACGGACTGCCCGCAGCGCGACGAACGTCTGGGCTGGACGGGAGACGCTCAGGTGTTCATACGAACGGCGGCTTACAACAGGAATGTGGCGCCGTTTTTCACCAAGTGGCTGCAGGACTTGAGCTCGGAGCAGCTTCCCAATGGCGGGGTGCCGTTCGTCATTCCGGATGTGCTGGGAGGCGATCAGCATTCATCCGCCGCATGGGGCGATGCGGCAACGGTATGTCCGTGGACGATATACCAGATGTACGGAGACAAGCGGGTGCTTGCACGGCAATACGGCAGCATGAAGGCTTGGGTGGAGTACATGCGGGCGCAAGGGGATACGGAAGCGCTATGGAATACGGGCTTCCACTTCGGCGACTGGCTTGGCATGGATGCGAAGGAAGGCAGCTATATCGGCGCGACGCCGCAGGATTTGATTGCGACAGCCTTCTATGCTTATTCTACGGAGCTTCTGGCAAAGTCGGCAGAGGCTCTCGGTTACGCGGAGGACGCAGCGGAATACGGGGCATTATATGAGTCGATTGTGCAAGCTTTCCGCGATGAATTCGTCACGGCGAACGGCAGGCTGGTCGGACCGTTCCAGACGGCGTATGTGCTGGCACTGCAATTCGGTCTCCTGGAGGAGAAGCATCAGTCAAGGGCAATACGGGAGCTTGTGAAGCTTATTGAGGATAATAAAGGCTGCATGACGACCGGCTTTGTCGGCACGCCTTATCTGTGTCTGGCTCTGAGCGGCCATGGGCGAAGCGATTGGGCTTACAATCTTGTGCTGAACAAGCAATACCCGTCTTGGCTGTATTCCATCGAGCAGGGAGCGACCACGATATGGGAGCACTGGGACGGCATTAAGCCGGACGGCACGTTCTGGAGCAAGGATATGAACTCTTACAATCATTACGCTTACGGATCAGTCGGGGAATGGCTGTTCCGCAAGGCGGCGGGCATCGATATGGCCCCTGAAGCGCCCGGCTTTAAGCGAATCGTTATCGCTCCGGAGCCGGACGCCAGATTGACCTATGTCAAGGCTTCCTATGCTTCCCCGTATGGCGAGATCAGAAGTCAGTGGCAGCTGGGTGAGGATGGACAGCTGACGGTGGATGTAACCATTCCCGCCAATACGACGGCCGCCATCCTGCTTCCCGGCGCCAATCCTGACAGCGTGTCGCCGGAAGGGCAGGCCCGACAGGTCAACGGGGGCATGCAACTGGAGATCGGCTCCGGCAGTTATACTTGGACGTACGCTTATTCGGTGAAGGCATTGGCGGGCTGAGCCGGATAGATCGGGGATGCGATGAATTCGATGACTTCCCCGTTGGGGCTGTATACGAGCGCATTATGAACTTCCCATGCAGGTTCTCCCAGTTTCAAGTGCATGGGAGGGATGCAATTCGCCGCGCCATGCTTTAGAGCTCTGTCGTAGGCTTCCTGTACATTGTCAACCGCAACGGCAATATGCAGCAAAGCGCCGTGCTTCATCTCTTCTTCACTGTGAGCTTTGCTTCCTTGAGCAGCTATCTGCGCTTCGTCATCGAATACTTCTATGCAAGTATGTCGATCGGCGGATACCAGCATAGCTGCTTTTTTCAATTGAAATTCGGGCAAGGACCAGGTGTGGGCCACTTGGAACTCCAGCGCTTCTGTATAGAAGGCGACTGCCTGCTCGAAGTGCTTGGCTTGAATGGCGATATGTGCGATTCCTTTCACGTTGGACATAGATGTCTCTCCCTTCATCATCAAGTGTACAGATTGGCAGTGGGAGATGACATGTCATTAAGAAGGGATTATTGCTATAATGCCTTATTAATAAAGGTTAAGCCCATTTTTCGCCTAAGGAGTTGTCGTCGTGCGTCATCACATACAGTTAGATGATACAGATATGAAAATACTGAAGCTCTTGCAGGAGAATGCGCGTATGCCCGTGTCTCGAATCAGCCGGCAAGTGGCGATGTCGCAGCCTTCCGTGAAGGAGCGGATCATTAAGCTGGAGGAAAGCGGCGTTATTACGGGTTATTACACGTCGCTCGATCCCGCAAGACTGGATAGAGGAGTATCCGCCTTTCTTTTGTTCAAGACGGAGAAGTGTCAGGCGTTTCTGACCTATTGCGAGACCGCGCCGGAGGTGTGCGAGCTGCATAGAACTAGCGGAGATTTCAACTATATGCTGAAGGTGCAGACTTCGTCGATAGAGGCTTTGACGGCATTCCAGGAATCGCTCCTGCCGTTCGGAAGCTCCAAGTCCCTCGTTAGCCTGAAGACACCGATCGCGCACAGGTTACTGCTGTAGCCATTCGGCTTATCCTCCAGGTCCGCAGGTCAATAACTGTATATGGAAGTAAATAATAGTATCTATCCTCCTCAACAGGTTTATAACCAAAATAAAGAATAAGCTCCCTATGATCGGCTTGCGTGTCGGGAGCTTCAATTTCATGGGTAGGGAGGGAGTTCGCTACTTCAGATTGTACAGCAGGACGAACTGGATACTATTAGTTTCTTCAGGAGGGTAAGTATATGAATAAGCGGAACAGAGATTATTACATTCTCATGGTTATGATGTTCTTATTCGCCATCGTCTTTATTCAGCCGGACAAGTCCGAGGCTGCGGGCACCAACGTCTCGGTGGGCAAGTCCGTCTATGCTTCGGGCAATGAAGTGGATTGGCTCGGACCGGGCAATGCCGTTGACGGGGACTCAGGAACAAGATGGTCGTCCGCCAAGGATGACGGGCAGTGGTTCTATGTCGATCTGGGCGAAGTGCAGCCGATCGCCAAAGTCGTCATTCATTGGCAGACGCCCGCTGACAAATATCAGATTCTGGTATCCAAGGACAAGGTGAATTGGGACAATGTGATGGAGAACGACGGCATTCTGACGGCAGCCGCGCAAGGGCCCGACGTGATCGAGTTCCAGCAGAGGCAAGCCCGGTACGTGAAATTCCAGGGTGTGAGCAGAAGGCCTGTAGAAGGCATCGTGTACGGCTACTCCTTCTTCGAATTCGAAGTGTATAACGAGAGGAATGCGCTGCCGGAAATCATGGAGGAGCTGCGTCAGCAGATTACGGTCCAGGAAGGACAGACCGAGCTTGTGCTGCCGGCCATCCGTGAAGGCTACAAGGTTTCTCTGCTGGGGAGCGATCGGCTGCCGGTCATTGATCAGGCCGGACGTATTCACGAACCGCTGGTGGATGTGAAGGTTCATCTGCTGCTGCAAGTGGAGAACGTGAACGACCCGCAGGACAAGCTGTCCGACAATGTGCTGGTGACGGTTCCCGGCTTGTACGAGCAGACGGCTGAGCGGAACGCCGAGCCGATGGTCGTGCCGTCCCTGCAAGAGTGGCTGGGCGGTCAGGGAGAATTTACGCTGTCAGGAGCATCAAGAATTGTAGTTGATGAAGCAGATCTGGCCGCTCTGCAGAAGACGGCGGACATCCTCAGAGACGAATTGCATGAGTTGACGGGGCTCTCGCTTGCGGTCGAGACCGGTACCCCGGATAACGGCGATATTTATCTCCGGCTGGATCAAACCTTAGCCGCACTTGGCGAGGAAGGTTATAGGATGGATATAAATGATTACGCTTCCATTTTTTCGGATGATGTGAAAGGCGTCTTTTACGGAACTAGAACGGTGCTGCAGCTGCTGGAGCAAGACGATGCGCATACCCGTATGCCTAGAGGCATGATCAGAGATTATCCCAAGTATGCGGAGCGCGGCTTCATGATCGATGTCGCGAGGAAGTTCTATACGATCGACTTCCTGCGGGATTACGTGAAGCTGATGTCGTATTACAAGATGAACCGGTTCCAGATTCACCTGAACGACGATGTGGGAACGGCTTTCCCGGACGGGACGAAGGCGGCATTCCGCCTGGAGAGCGAGCGTTATCCCGGACTGGCCAGCCCGAGCGGGTACTATACGAAGGAGGAGTTCAGAGAGCTGCAGCAATTGGGGATGGACTACGGCGTGAATGTCGTTCCGGAGATTGACACCCCTGGGCATTCCGGCGTATTCATCGCTTACGATCCTTCGTTAGGCTCTGGAAATATGCTGGATGTAACCAGAGAAGAGACCGTGGATTTCGTGAAGGGCTTGTTCGATGAGTATATTGACGACAACGTATTCATCGGGCCTGACGTGCATATCGGGACGGACGAGTATTGGGGGAGCGACACGGAAGCGTTCCGGCAGTATATGGACACGTTCATTCGCCACATTAACGGCAAGGGCAAGCAAGCCCGGCTGTGGGGCGGACTGACGATGTTCGACGGGAATACGCCCATCAGCAACGACGCAACGATGGATATATGGTATGAGCCCTACGGCTCGGCTCAGCAAGCAGTCGATCTGGGATACGATATCGTGAACGTCAACACGAATCTGTTGTATATTGTCCCGCAGCTGTACCGGAATTATCTGAACTACGACTATCTGTACAATGAATGGGAACCTAACGACTGGATAGAGTCGGTGCTGCCATTCGGGCATTCGCAGGTGAAGGGCGCCATGTTCGCGCTCTGGAACGATGTGTCGATCGAGAAGGGTGTGTCGATGGCCGATTCCCACTATCGCGTGCTGCCGTCCATGAAAACGCTGTCAGAGAAGACCTGGGCGGGAACGAGAGAAGACCGGGACTTCATAAGGTTCCAGGAGGAGCTGTCCAAACTTCATGATCCTCCGACGGTACACCTGTCGCATGTGATGAGAACTGGGAATGAAGAAGGAAAGGTAGCGGTATATTCGTTCAACGGCAGCCTCGCTGATGCGTCAGGGAACGAATTCCATGGCGCGGGTCATCGCATGGAACTGGTAGAGGGCTTATTCGGCGAGGGCGCGAGGCTCCAAGGCGGGGACAGCTATGTGGATACTCCGCTGCGGTCGCTTGGATTCGGCTGGACGTTGTCCATGTGGGTGAAGCCGGAGGAGAATAACCCGGCCGATGCCGTGCTGCTGGAATCGCCGGAAGGGCAATTGCGGATGAATATGGGGGGGAGCGGCAAGCTCGGCTTCGTTAAGGAAGGGTACAGCAGTGTCTTCGATTACAAGCTTCCTGCCGGGAAGTGGACGCATCTCTTGCTGGTCGGCGACAGCAGCAGCACCTCGCTGTTCGTTAACGGCAGCCAGTATGCGGAGAGCTTGAGAGACGGCACGAAGCTGGAGACGTTCATCCTGCCGCTGGCGAGAATTGGCAGCGCCACGAATGCTTTTCAAGGTGTGGTGGATCAGGTAGAAGTATTCAATCGGGCGATAGATGTTCGCGGCAATCTGGCGCTGTTGCAGTCCGCGCAGTCATCCGGCTCGGAATCGCAGTCTCTTACTCCCGACAAGGCGGTGGACGGCAGATCGGATACGCGATGGTCGAGCGAATGGGTGGACGATGCCTGGTTCGCTGTCGATCTGGGTGAAGCCATGGCGATAGACAAGGTTGCGATTGCATGGCAGACCGCATATGCCAAGCGGTACCAATTGCTCGTGTCTGCCGACGGAGAGAATTGGGTCAATGCCATCTCGGGCAATGACGGCGTCATTCAAGGCAAGGGCGGTGTAGAAGAGCTGACGTTCCCGCCGATAGAAGCCAGATATGTGAAGATGCAAGGTATAGAACGGGCTACGATATTCGGATACTCCTTCCAGGAATTCGAAGTGTTCAGCAGTGAGCGGGCGATAGGGAACAAGACCCGTCTGGCGGCGCGGATAACGGGGCTGAAGCGGGAGGAGCTGGCTCAGAATGCTTACACCGCAGACAGTTGGGAGCTATTGCAGGATACACTGGCATCGGCTGAATTGACTTTAATGGGGATCGAAGCGAAGCAAGCCGATCTGGATGCGGCATGGTATGCTCTGATCAATGCGCGCGCGGAGCTCGCCAAGAAAGCAGGCACCCCTTCGACGCCGAATTATCCCAGCTATCCGGGAGGAGGAACCGTCCCTGAGGTTGATGAAGATGGGGACGGAGATGAAGCCGAGGAGGAGAATGCGGCGGCAATCGAATGGCATGATATGGCGGGCCATTGGGCTGAAGGGTACATCAGCCGTGCGGCTAAGCTCGGCTTCGTGAAGGGCTTCCCCGACGGAACGTTCCGGGGGGATATGGCCGTCACCCGCGAGCAATTCATCGTCATGCTGGCGAATGCGCTGAAGCTGGGAGGGGATGGCGCGGAGCTTGCGTTCGCAGATAACGGCGATATCGGAGACTGGGCTCGCACAGCGATTGCGCAAGCGATTGAAGCAGGCATTCTGACAGGCTATGCGGACGGCACCTTCCGGCCAAAGGCCGAGATCAGCCGGATGGAGATGGCGGCGATGCTCGTGCGCGCTCTGCAGCTGTCGCTGGATGACGCCGCTGATCCGTCTTATCGCGATGCGAACGATATGCCGCAGTGGGCCAAGCCTTACATTATGGCGGCATATCAGTCGGAGCTGATGACCGGGAAAGGCGGAGAGAGGTTCGCGCCCGCCGCGTCGGCGACGCGAGCGGAGGCAGTCACCGTTATTCTTCGCATGCTGGAACGGGAATCGGAGGAGTGAAGGCTATAGCGAGGGCAATGACGTACATGAATAAAGGCGTTATCCGGTTCGCGTTCTCATCTGCTATAATGATAACAAGATGATAGAGACGCGGAGAGTAGTGGGAATCGGAGGCGTGAGAGATGAAGCAAGCGATCATTCGGTCATTGAACGTGGGCAAGCCTGCAGCGCTTAGCTTTCGCGGCAAGGAAGTGATGACGGGTATAGTGAAGCAGTCGGTCCAGGACAGGGTGTACTTGTCGCAGCTGAACTTCGAAGGCGATGGTCAAGCCAACTTGAAGCATCATGGCGGCGTGGACAAGGCGGTCTGTGTATACGCGCATGAGCATTATCCCTACTGGGAGCGAGAGCTGAACCGTGCATTATCGATGGGAGCTTTCGGTGAAAATCTGACAACGGAAGGCTTGCTGGAGGACGATGTGTGCATCGGTGACGTATTTCAGCTCGGGGAAGCGAAGGTGCAGATCAGCCAGCCCCGCCAGCCTTGCTTCAAGTTGTCGGTGAAGTACGGCTTGCCGGAATTGCCGTTGCAGGTGCAGAATACGGGATATACCGGCTATTACTTCCGCGTTCTGCAGGAAGGGCATGTAGGCAGCGGAGATATGCTGACGCTTGTACAACGCGATACTGCAGAGCTAACGGTCGCTTATGCGAATGAGATTATGCACCATGACAAGAGCAATGCGGAAGGCATGCGCAAGCTGTTGGCAGTGGACGGCTTGTCCGCCAGCTGGCGCAAGACGTTCGAGAAGCGGCTGTCGGGAGAGGTGACGGATGTGAAGGCGCGACTGTCGGGAGAATCGGTATTAGCGGAAGCGAACCCGCGTCCGGATGCGGATGCGGCGAATGCGGATCAGACGGAGGGGAACAAGGAAAGCGGAGAGGGCCGGCGGCGATGAAAGAGTATACGCAACAGCAGCTATACCGGAAATCGTTGCTCATTGTCGTCATAGCGCAAATATTCGGCGGAGCGGGGCTGGCAGCTGGCATTACGGTGGGCGCATTGCTGGCGCAAGAGATGCTGGGTACGGACAGCGTAACCGGTCTGCCGACCGCATTGTTCACGCTTGGCTCTGCAGGCTCGGCCTTGCTCGTAGGCAGGCTCTCGCAACGATTCGGACGTCGCATCGGTCTGTCGACCGGCTTCCTGCTGGGCGGTATCGGGGCAATCGGAGTAATCGTCGCGGCGTTATACAGCCAGGTGATCCTGCTGTTCGCTTCATTGCTCGTGTACGGCGCCGGTACGGCGACCAATCTGCAAGCCCGTTACGCCGCTACTGACCTGGCGGATTCCGGGAAGCGGGCGACAGCGATCAGCATCTCCATGGTCTCGACGACATTGGGGGCGGTTGCCGGTCCCAATCTGGTGGAGGTCATGGGCGAATTCGCTAGCGGGATCGGCATTCCGAGACTGGCGGGGCCGTTCATTCTGGCGGCGGCAGCGTTCCTGCTGGCGGGCCTGGTGCTCATATTGTTCCTCCGACCGGACCCTCTGCTGACAGCGCTGGAGCTGGCGAGGAAGCATGAAGCCGGTTCGCGATCAGGAAGCGCTGTGCCTATTAACGGCGGCGACGTCGCTCCCTTGCAGAGGAAGCTGGTGATCGCGGGAGCTGCGGTCATGCTGACTACCCAGATTGTTATGGTCGCCATCATGACGATGACGCCGATTCATATGAAGCATCACGGGCACGGGCTGGGCGATGTGGGAATGGTCATCGGGATTCATGTCGCCGCGATGTTCCTGCCTTCCCTCATTACGGGCGTGCTGGTAGACAAGCTTGGTCGAATGACGATGATCGTGGCATCCGGCATCACGCTTCTCGCATCGGGTGTGCTTGCCGCTGCGGCACCTCCGCATTCCATGCCGTTGCTGACGCTTGCGCTCGCCTTGCTCGGACTTGGCTGGAACTTCGGGCTGATCAGCGGCACAACGCTGATCGTCGACGCGACGACCCCGGCGAACCGGGCGAAGACGCAAGGGAGCGTCGATGTGCTGATCGCCTTGGCCGGCGCATCCAGCGGCGCGATGTCGGGCATGATCGTAGCGGGCTCCAGCTATGCGGTGTTATCTCTCGCAGGGGGTATCCTCTCGCTCATCCTAATTCCCGTCGTGGTATGGACGAGCTCGCGGCCGCGCGGCAACAGCACCACGTTGAACGGCTAAGCCATCGTGTGCAGAACGGCATGAAGAGGCCCTCATTCCCGCTATCGTGCAGGGATGAGGGCCTCTTTTTGCCTGGTCTGCACAATTGACGGCTCCTTCTTGTCATCTGCAGTACCAAAGCAAATGAGGGCTTGTCGCTCAAAATGCTCACATAGACTCGGAAACATTGAGAAAAGTGTGCGCTATCGCTCATTTTGCTCACATAGACTCGGAAACATTGAGAAAAGTGTGCGCTATCGCTCATTTTAGTCACATAGCCCCGCCAAGTGTGCCTCGTACCACCGAAAAGTGTGCGCTATCGCTCATTTTGCTCACATAGACTCGAAAAAATTGAGAAAAGTGTGCGCTATCGCTCATTTTAGTCACATAGCCCCGCCAAACGTGCCTCGTACCACCGAAAAGTGTGCGCTATCGCTCATTTTGCTCACATAGACTCGGAAACATTGAGAAAAGTGTGCGCTATCGCTCATTTTAGTCACATAGCCCCGCCAAGCGTGCCTCGTACCACCGAAAAGTGTGCGCTATCGCTCATTTTAGTCACATAGCCCCGCCAAACATGCCTCGTACCACCGAAAAGTGTGCGCTATCGCTCATTTTGCTCACATAGACTCGAAAAAATTGAGAAAAGTGGGAGCTATCGCTCATTTTGCTCACATAGACTCGGAAACATTGAGAAAAGTGTGCGCTATCGCTCATTTTAGTCACATAGCCCCGCCAAGCGTGCCTCGTACCACCGAAAAGTGGGAGCTTTAGCGTTACGCGGTGGCTTTTTTGTTTTGTTCTTGCGCAATCCGTGACCAATCCTCAGGAGTGAAGTTGCCCATATGCCATAAGGAGACGCCTTTCAATCCGTAGTGCTTGGCAAGCCACAGCTTCTTGGCGATACTTTCTGTATCTTCATACAAAATATCGTGAGAGCCTCGTTCATCTTGAAAGGAAATCTGTTGGAGGAAGAAAGGCATGACGACGGTTTCCGTTATATCCGGTTGCGCCAATCTGCCCTCTACATCCGATATTCGCGGATTAAATAAAGAAGTGGCCCCATTCAAAGTGACCCATTGATTGGCTTGCTTCGAGATGCCTAGCACGAGCTTTTCTCCAGGAATAAATTGAAGCGCGTTGGCCACGGACTCATTCACGAGCGGAAGAGGAGCTGAAGGCAGCTTGCTGTCGCTATGAGTGAAATCATAAGCCATCAGAATGACCTCGTCCGCAGCCTCTCCAATCCCTTCCAAGTCATAACCTTTGTAATAGTTGGAGGGCGGGACGGTTACGGATAAAGTCATATCCCCGATCTGCTCCTTCAAATCTTGTATGAAAGATAAATATCCGGTCTGGCTTGTCGCATCGCGTAAACCTTCGAAGTCCAAGTTTACCCCCGTGAAGCCGTATGTCGAGTCCTCCAGCGTTGCCAGCAAGGAGTCGATAAAGGCTTCCTGCGCGGCTTTATCCTCAACAAACTCCTTCAGATTAGCATCGCCGTAATAAATCATCAGGCTTTTGGCAATTCCGGCCTTGTCCGCCGAGGCAAGCGGTTCCTCGAAGCCTTGCGGAATTTTATATTCGGTTGATGTGGTATTTAAAGCGGCGGTTCCACTTTCTTCGTCATATTCCATATGCGACCACCCAAAGGCTGCATTTGAAAGCAAGGGCATGTGCGAAAGAGCAGAATAAGAGTTAATGGCATAATAACCGGTAATCGCCAGATTTCGATCCAGGTTGACCGAATCGATGTATCGATAGAGCACTGTTGCCGCTTGCTTGCGAGTTAAAGGTTTCTTGGGGGAAAAGCCGGAGGGCTCTCCTTGCATAATACCGCTCTTCACGCAGAAGTAGATATAGGGTTCAATGCCCGCTCTCAACTCCGTCTGATCTTGAAAGGCTGTCTTCGTCTTCTCCGATTTCCATTGTGCGGAGATCCATTGCTCACGATAAGCTTCGGGCTGCTCCTCCAGCAGCAATTTGCCGAACAATGCGGCTACTTCTTCTCTAGTCATTGTCTGCTCCGGATGGAACTCGTCCTCCTGATTAACGAGGAAGTCAATCCAATTGTACTCATATGCGGCTTTGATATACGGGGCAGACCATCTGTCGGATTCTACATCGTGAAGTGCGTCGCCTAAGGCGGTTTTTACATCTATCCTTGCAGCGGTAACGATTAACTTGATGAATGCTTCTCTGGATAGAGAGCCGTCAGGCGCAAAGGTCATATCCGGATAACCGTTAATGATGTCCAGCGCGGATAGCGAATAGATAGCTTCTGTGGCGTAATCCTTTTCTTCCACATCCTTATAGGGGGTTAGTTGCGCTGAGTATGCAAAGGCGTGGCTTGCAGTTACGCATGCGATGGCAGATGCGATGGTAAATGCGGCTAGCTTTTTCAGCATAGGAGTTCAATCCTCTCAAAATGATTCTTATACAGTGGAATAGCGAGTCTATTAGTCTATCTAAGTATATAGTTTTTTGAGTAATAGAGCTATTAATCTGCCTAGAATCATCACTGCGCAGTATAGCCGCCATCCAGCACGACAGCCTGGCCTGTCACGCCTCTGGCGCATTCGCCGGTCAGGAATAAGGCATAATCGGCGACCTCATCCACTGCAAGCAAGCGCTGTTGCGGTACAAGTGGGTAGATGACCTCCTCCAGTACACGTTCGAACGGTACATGACGGGTATCCGCCAGGTCTTGCAGCTGTCCGCGTACTAATGAGGTGTCTACATAGCCGGGGCATAACGCGTTTACTGTTACACCGTGGGGCGCAGCTTCCAGGGCGACGACCTTAGTGAGGCCGATAACCCCATGCTTGGCGCTGTTATAGGCTGACTTGCCGGCGAATCCTACAAGGCCATTAATGGAGGACATATTCAGGATTCTGCCATAGCCTTGTCGCTTCATAAGAGGAAGGGCATGCTTGATGGCGATGAAAGGAGCGGTGAGCATGAGCTTGATCATAAGCTCGAACTTGTCCGTTGGAAAATGTTCAATCGGAGCAACATGCTGAATGCCCGCATTATTGACAAGTACATCCAAGCGTCCGTAATGCAAGGACGCTTGGTTGATTAAGCGGATAATATCTTCCTCGACGGTCATGTCTGCCGGGATGGCAACCGCTTGGCAGCCTGTCTCTGCAAGCTCTTCTTCAGCAGCTTGCAGAGCGGCGCCTTCAAAATCGGACAGCACGACGGAGCCGCCTTCTTGGGCGAAGCGCTTGGCCAGATGGAATCCGATGCCTTGGGCGGCGCCCGTCACGATAATGACACGATTCGTGAACATGCTTTATTCCCCCTATCATGAAAGCTGGCGGCTAATACGCGTTCAACATGACTTGCTCCGGCAATAGAAGCGGAGGCTCTGTCGACGCTTGTATTTGGTCAATGGTATAGCCTTCGGCAACCTCGACAAGCAGCAAGCCGTCAGTCGTCACATCGATGACCGCCCGATCGGTAATGATGCGGTGCACCACTTGTTTTCCGGTTAACGGCAGACGGCAAGCATGGAGGATTTTCGGCTCATTCGCTTTATTGACATGATCCATAATCACGACCACTCTTTTCGCCCCATGTACGAGATCCATCGCTCCCCCCATCCCTTTCACCATCTTCCCGGGAATGGTCCAGTTGGCCAGATCGCCGGAGCGGGATACTTCCATGCCGCCTAGAATAGCCAGATCGATATGTCCTCCGCGGATCATGGCGAATGAATCGGAGCTGCTGAAGTAAGATGCGCCTTCGACGGCGGTGACGGTTTCTTTGCCAGCATTGATGAGATCAGGGTCGACTTGATCGGGAAAGGGATAAGGTCCGATGCCCAGCAAGCCGTTCTCCGAATGCAGGATAACTTGTTTGTCCGGCGAGATGAAGTTGGCGACTAATGTAGGCATCCCGATACCGAGGTTCACATAGGAGCCGCTCCTGATTTCCTTCTCTGCCCGTTTCGCAATGCGCTCTCGCACCGATAATCGTTCACTCATGCCGATTCCCCTCTCATTCGTTAACGAGTTGTTAACCGCTCAATACGCTTTTGTTGCACAGCCCTGATGAGCTTTTGCACATAGATGCCCGGTGTGTGGACACGATCCGGGTCCAGCTCCCCCGTTTCTACCAATTGCTCCGTTTCTACAATGGTGGTTTTTCCCGCCGCCGCCATAATGGGATTGAAGTTTCGCGCAGTTTTGTGATAGACAAGATTGCCCATACGGTCGCTTCGGGAGGCGCGTATGAGGCTGAAATCTGCTGTCAGGGCATGCTCAAGCACATATTCGGTACCATTGAAGACACGGGTTTCCCGGCCCTCTGCCAGTAGGGTGCCTACTCCCGCCGGTGTATAAAAGGCTGGAATGCCTGCTCCGCCCGCCCTGATTCTCTCGGCCAGCGTACCTTGCGGTACAAGCTCTGCTATAATTTCACCGCTTAGCACCTGACGCTCGAACTCTTTATTCTCTCCCACATAGGAGGCGATAATTTTCGTGATCTGCCGATTCCTGAGCAGCAGACCGAGTCCCCAGTCGTCCACTCCGCAGTTGTTCGATATCACCGTTAAATTTCGGATGCCGCTATCGGCCAATGCGATAAGCAGCTGCTCCGGAATGCCTACGAGCCCGAAGCCGCCGACCATAATGGTCGCTCCGTCATGAATATCCTTGATGGCGTCCGAGAATGATGTTGCTATTTCCTTCAATAGGATCGACTCCCTTCTATGAAAATGCGTTCTCCACTACCGTTGCAATGCCTTGGCCGCCGCCGACGCACAACGATGCCAACCCGTAGCGTGAGCCTCTGCGTATCATTTCATGCAAGAGAGTGACTAACACACGCGCTCCGCTTGCGCCGATCGGATGACCGAGTGCAATAGCGCCGCCATTGACATTGAAGATGCCGGGATCGATATCGAATCGCTTGGTGAACACCAGCGCTTGCGCTGCGAATGCTTCATTGACCTCAATAAGATCGAGGTCATTCATGTGGAGACCCGCTCTGGCAAGCGCACGTTCAGTTGCCGGGATGGGCCCTAATCCCATGAGAGCGGGATCGACTCCGGCAGCAGCGCTTGAACGAATGATTGCAAGCGGCCGGAGCCCGAGGGTGGCTGCATTGGCCTCACTCATCAGAACGAGTGCCGCGGCGCCATCGTTAATTCCGGAAGAGTTGCCGGCAGTGACGTTGCCGTCCGGCTTGAATGCCGGGCGCAGCTTCGACAGAGCCTCCAAGGTGGTGTCTGGACGGGGATGCTCATCTGTATAGACGGAGAGTGGGGCGCCCTTCCTTTGCGGTATGTCGACGGGAACGATTTCATCTGCGAACTTATCCGCTTCCCTTGCCTCCTTCACTTTGCGCTGGCTGTCATAAGCGAAGCGATCAAGCTCCTCTCGCGACAATCCATAACGCTCACATAGCTCGTCAGCTGTATTGCCCATCGG
Organism: Paenibacillus sp. J5C2022; assembly: GCF_025567625.1. Lineage (GTDB taxonomy): Bacteria > Bacillota > Bacilli > Paenibacillales > Paenibacillaceae > Pristimantibacillus. The sequence goes on from NZ_JAOQJC010000010.1 coordinate 184,033, forward strand.
ATAATCGTGCAAGGCGCATCGCAGCCCGTCATGCATCATGCTGTCCTGAATCGTCTGATTGCCTATTCGATAGCCAGAGCGAGCCCCAGGCATCAAGTAAGGAGAGCGAGTCATATTCTCCATGCCGCCGGCGACGACAATGTCGCTATCCCCGCAGCGAATGGCATTGGCCGCCATACTGACGGCCATCAGTCCTGAGCCGCACACCTGATTAATGGTCACGGCGCGACTCTCGATGGGCAGCTCTGCGGCGAGTGCCGCCTGTCTGGCAGGATTCTGGCCAAGTCCGGCCTGCAGCACATTGCCCATAATGGCTTCATCCACATCGGTTGAAGCGATTCCCGATTGTCGAATTGCTGCGGCAATGGAAGTCGTACCCAAGTGAATCGCGGATACATCTTTGTACATGCCGTTAAAGCTGCCGATAGCGGTTCGCACCGCACTCGTAATGACGACATTATGCGTTGTCAGCTTGATCATCTCCTTCGGACTGTCTCGCGGAGAGCAAGCGCCGCAGACTGTCGCCCATTTCTTCTACTGCTTGAGTAGAGCTGCTGTATTCGTAGTAGCCGCTACCGCTTTTGACACCCAGCTCGTTGTTAGCCACTTTCTCCATGATTGTTCCAGGTGTATCGCTGCTATTGCTCAATTCGGGGAATAGCCGGCCAGTCAATATGGCCCATATATCCAATCCGCCCAAGTCAGCAATTTCGAATGGCCCTTTACTGGCCCAACGAAGACCGGGTCCTTCTTTCACAACTGTATCAATCTGCTTGGCGTCAGCTATACCGCTTTCCAGCAAGAAGCAGGCTTCTCTTAGCAGAGCGGCTTGCAGACGGTTGGCAATAAATCCGGGAATATCCTTGTTCAGCACGACGGGGGTTTTGCCGCATTGCCGAAGCAGCGAGACGAGCTCTTCCAAGAGATGTGGAGGCGTATCGGGCATGCCGACAATTTCTACTAGCGGTATGAGATGCGCCGGATTGAAGAAATGGGCAATCATGAACCGATCTCGATAGGGCAGATCCTGTGCCAATGTCTGGAGTGAGAAGCTGGATGTATTGGAAGCGACAATGGCATCTTGCTTCATCATGGCGGATAGCATCAGAAGGAGCTCTCGTTTGATCGTCAATTGCTCGGGGACGCATTCTATAATGAGATCCGCATCTGCAACCGCTTTCAATAAATCGTCAGTCAGACAAATGCCGAGGCCCTCTCCGCTCAGTTGCGCTTCTACAGCATTGAGTTGCTTACCGATTGGCTCATACAGGGAAACCTCGTACCGATAGTTCGCGAACAGGCGGGCGATCGTAAGACCCATCGTGCCGGCTCCTAATACGGCAATGTGCTTCAATCATTCCACCCTCCTTAGGTCGTTGTTTTCTTTCATTTTACATGAATCCATAATATAGTGATAATACATATATAGAATGGTATTTATTCCGAATATCTATAAGAGGTGCTGCGGATGGATTTAAGACAGTTGAGCTATTTTTTGGAGGTTGCCGAACATGAGAGTTTCTCCAAGGCGAGTAGAGCCATTCATCTCTCTCAACCCACGCTCAGCAAAATGGTGAAGGGGCTGGAGGAAGAACTGGGCGTGGTGCTGTTTAATCGTTCAACGCGCAGCGTGATGTTGACGGAGGCCGGGAAAGTGGTGCAGCATCATGCACAAGCCGTTATGAACGCTGCCCATAACCTGCAAACGGCGGTTGCCGACCTCACACAGCTTAAAGCGGGGAAATTCACATTGGGACTTCCGCCGGTCATAGGAGCCAGCTTCTTCCCCAAAGTCATTACGGAGTTCCGCAACAGGCATCCCATGATTACGATTCAGCTTGTCGAAGAGGGAGGGAAGCGGATTGAGCAGCTTTTGCAGGAGGGGCGCCTTGATCTGGGGGTAGTTGTATTGCCCGTGGACGATGCCTTATTCGAGATCGTTCCGATTGTAAAGCGGCAGTTGAAGCTGGTTGTTCCAATCCAGCATCATCTGGCTCTTGGACAAGAAGTGAAGCTTGGCGATCTGCGTGATGAGTCGTTCATTCTGTTCCGTCATGAATTCAATCTGCATGACCGTGTGAAGGAGGCTTGTATACAGGAGGGCTTCGAGCCTCAAGTCGCTTACGAGAGCAGCCAGTGGGATTTCATCTATGAATTAATCTGTGCCAATCAAGGCATTTCCTTGCTTCCGGAGACGATCTGCGCGAAGTTCGATACACAGAAAGTTCGTGTCTTGAACGGTGTAGAGCCAAGCATTCATTGGAATCTGGGCATTGTTTGGAAGAAGGACGGCTACTTGTCCCATGCAGCCAGAGGCTGGGTAGAGTACGTGAAAGAGGTTTTCTCTTAAAAAAGGAAACTTTTGGTTGTTTGTTGGCGTCTAATCATTAGTATACATACAGAATTAGGAGGCCAATGGGAGATGGAGAAGAGAAAACTGTGGTTTGTAGCCTTACTATTGGTAGGGGTGGTCGCTTATGCGGGAGAAGGGGAAGTCAGCGCAAATTCGCAATCGCAACCGCTCATCATCACTTTGAATGGACTCGACGAGGAATTTCAGAATAAGCCGTTCCTGCAGAATGGCTCTGTCTACTTGCCGCTAAGAGAGACGGGGACGATGCTGGACAGCCATACGACTTGGATTGCCGAGGGAAAGCGGATTGTCATCACGAATCCGACGACCAGAATCGAGATGAAGCTGGGCAGCAAGCAAGCGATCGTCAATGGGAAGACGTACAAGATGCGAAGCATTCCCGATAACAGACAAGGCGTCGTCTATGTGCCCGCTCGCTTCGTGTCGGAGGCGTTCGGCGCCAAGGTGAGCTGGATCGCGGAAGAGCGGCGGGCGCTCATTGATGTGGAGAAACCGTATCTCTACGCCGCACATGGAGAGTCTGCCTACTGGTTCGACCGTACCGGCGGAGAAGTGTTCGTATCCGAAGGTGCTAGTGCGATAGAGCTGGCGGCTGATACGGAAGCAGAGGTGAAGGATATGGGCGAATTAACCGTTGACCAGTTGTCTGACGATGTTGCCGTGCTGAAGGTTTCTGATATTTACGGCGAGCCTCATGTTCATCATATGCTGTACAAGTTCCTTCTCATAGACGGTCAATTGGCGTTGGAGTCGGAAGCTTATTATTATGGTCACTCTATTCGTTCAATCGACCGATCCGCGAATGATCACGCGCTGCTGATGGATGGAGCGGTGTTGTATGAGGTAGACGAAGAGGGCAGCGTACTGGCGGATTACGACTTGCAAGCCATAACGGGCTACGAGGACGATTCCTTCCAGGTGGAATGGGCGGATGAACAGTATTACGTCGTACGGCCTGCCGAGACCGGATGGCTGACGTTGATCGACTTGGAATCGAAGCAGGCGACAAGATTAATGGATGTGCTGCTGGATGACAAGAAGATCGAAATATTGGAGTCGCTTGACAAGTACAGTCCCGAATTCCATCAATGGGACGGTCTTCAGGTCATCGGGCGGGAAGGGGATGCCTTGCTTCTTAGCCACAACTTCTTCATCGGCAATGAACAGAGTGAGTATACGTACAAGCTGAATGAAGGGAATGAATAGGGAACAGCGCTGCAGGGGACAAGTTATCCTTGCAGCGCTGTTCGCGTCATGGCTTAAATCATGCAGAACGTATGCGTCTCTGCTGACTCCGTTGCTTTCAGGCACATACGGGCGCTAAGCAAGCCTTCCTCCAGCGGCGTCCTGGAGACTTCCTTGCCTTGCATAATGCCGACGAAGTTCCTGGCGAGTGCGCCGTCGCCACCGCCGTGGCCCTCCGAGTCGTCTATCGTCAGCTTGTGCGTTTCCACTCTTGGCGTGTGATGCATATATACTTTGATTTCATCGTCCTGCCAGTTGAACTCCAGCGTTCCCTTGTAGCCGAGCAAGCGCGCGCCGCGTCTTGCCGCTTGCCTTCTTGCGAAGAAGTTCTGCGTGTAGACGGCGTGCATGCCGCTCTCGTATTGAATGAGCGCGCTGCCGGAATCTTCATTGCCCGTATCCTCGCCGAAGCAGCAGTAAGGCCCCAGATCCTCCCGGCCGATCGTGCTTTCCGGACAGGTGTCTCTCTCGTCGCATGCTTTGCAGAGAAGCCCCGCAGGCTTATTGCCTTTGAAAATCTGCTTCGATCGCATTGCGCTGATCATGACGGGCCGCATGCCGAGCAGATAATTGATGTAGTCGAAGTCATGGGTAGCCTTCTGCAGAAACAATCCGTTCGTAATCCGTTCATCCCGGTACCAGTTATGAAAGTAGACGCCGCCGTAAGGAACATTGTTCACGGCCTGCACATGCTCGATCGTGCCTAGCTTCCCGGAATCTATGATTTCCTTCGCGGTCTGTACCAGCAGCGTGTTGCGCAGAGGGAAGGATACGACGACTTGACTGTCGGACTTCTGATAGGCTCTCTCCAATTGCTCGAGCTGTTCATAGCTGATGGCGACAGGCTTCTCCAGGAACAACGGAATGCCGGTGGGCAGCAGTTGGACAGCCATCTCGGTATGCAGATTGCAGCGGGTGCCGACGAGAACGCCATCGGGCTTTATAGCGCCTAGCATGTCCGGAATAGCGGGATAGAAGGCGGCACGCTTGACTTCATCGGGGTACTGCAACCTAATCTCATCTTCTCTGGGGTCTACAATAGCGGCTACATAGCATTCCGGATTCGCTTTTATGATCTCTTTCACCATATGGCGAATGCGATGTCCATACCCAATGACAGCCAATTTCATGCGGGAAACCTCCATTAGTTTTCATGTTAGGGCTAGTATAGAGAATTCATGGGAAGGTGTCTTTATCAAAAAGTACAATTATTTTAGCATTATGCCTCGGAGGCCTTCCTAAGCGAAGAGAAGGTCCTTCAACCTGAATGTGCGGCGGCTATTGACTATACCTTCGGCGCTGCAACAAGTATAATGGACGAATATGGCAATTTGAAAAAATGTAGCAAAGGGTGATGGTATGATTATTCCGGGTATGCTGTCGGTAACATTTCGAAAGCTTGCTCCGCAAGAGATAGTCGCGTTAACGAAACAAGCCGGGCTGCAAGCGATCGCTTGGGGAAGCGATGTGCATGTGCCGGCAGGAAACCTCGAATTGGCTGCAGAGGTGGGCAAGATGACGGCCGATGCGGGCTTGCAGGTGGCGGCATATGCCAGCTACTACAGGCTGGGCAGCGGGGAAGGCGAGGATTTCGATCAGCTGGCAGAGACGGCTGAGTCGCTCGGCACGAAGGTGATTCGGGTATGGGCGGGAAGCTGCGGCTCGGCGGAAGCGGATGAGGCGACTTGGGAACGCGTAGCCGAGGATGCGAGAAGGGTAGCGGCGATTGCGGCATCAAGGAACATGACAGTCACGCTGGAATATCATCAGAATACGTTGACCGATACGCTGGAGAGCACATTGAAGCTGTTGCAGCTTGTGCCGGAACCATCGTTCACTTGCGATTGGCAGCGTTTGCACGAAGGAGAGCCGGAATTATTCCGGCAAGAGCTTGATGCGCTGCGCGACCGTCTTCTTAATCTGCATGTGTACTACTATCAGGATCGTGTGCAACAGTCGTTGGCCGCCGGTGATCAGGCATGGGCGACGCACTTCAAGCAAGTGAATGCACTCGGGCGTACACATTATGCGTTGATTGAGTTTGTTGCGGGCGGCGAGCAGCAGCGGTTTCTGGAGGATGCGGCGACGCTGTTGGCATTGGCCGGCGAGGCAGAGGCCGCTTCCGCCCGTCTGTAAGGCCTTGAAAGGGCAGTCAGTAAGGAACGGAGCCGAGCATACCTAAGGAACCGGCATTCCGCTATCCCGTGGATTCCAGAATGCTGCCAAATCTTTGAGCAGGCTGCCGGTCGGCAGCCTGTCTCATGAAGCTATCGTTTCCGATAACGTAACGCTGTCTTTGTTGAAGGACCTGATGCATAGCTATTCCATTCTCTACTTCATCTGTGTTGATCTATAAGAATAGGGTTGCCATCAGGATCTTCAATTGTAAAACTGGCAGGTCCTTCGCTTGTTTCATCCGCTTCAGAAAGTATTTTAATTCCTTTTGCTTTAAGCTGTTTTTGAATATCTCGAATGTCCGTATACGAATTAAGAATTTCGCCGTTTTCACCCCAACCTGGATTAAAGGTCAGAATATTCTTTTCAAACATTCCTTGGAATAGACCAATGATACAACTTTCATTCTTCATAATGAGCCAATTTTGAGTAATATCGCCTCCTAAGACATGAAAACCTAGATTTTCGTAAAATAATTTTGATTTGTAAATGTCTTTTACACTTAAACTTACAGAGAATGCGCCCAGTTTCATGTTTCCTCCATAAAAAAACATTTGGTTTATTACATAAAGTATACAACATTACCTTGTTGAACACATGTTTCGCCCTGTATTGTAACCATGGAAGCAACTATTATACAATCAGAGACCCTCAAAAGTTATTGCACTATCGTCTCCCGTTAGAATTCAACATACGCTAAAAATGAACTAGTTATCGGTATATTGGTGTAATATATTCGATTGTTGGTCCCAAAAACATCCCCGCTATTATGCGCCTAATCCAGTAGCAACCTCAATATTTATCGTTGCCCTCATTCCCATAGCACTCATTACAGCTTCAATTTTTTCTGCAGTGGCTCCATAATACTCGTTTCGCTCATCTCGAGAAACCTGTGCTTCCGATACTTCCAGTTTCCTAGCTAACTCCGATTGAGTCATATTTATATATATTCTATAAGCAATAAGGCTCTTTCCGATATCCGTGAACTTGTGAATAGGGTTAAAGGAGCCCCTTTTTATTCTTTCATAATACTCAACTTCTTCTTTTAGTTGTTCATGGAATGATATTAATGGTTCAATTGCCATGTTAATCTGCTCATCATTTAGACCCATTTCTTTAAAGCGCATTTTTTCTTTCAAAATAAAATCCTTATCTTGTTTCAACTTTTCCTGTGCTTTTTGGTAAGCTGTTTCGTTTTTAATCAACTTTCTCAGTTATTTAATGATTTTCACAATTCCTTTAGGTTCAAATGTATCACGGTTTTTTTTGAATGCTGCTGGAAACATTTATTCTAAACCATGTTCATCGCGTATCCCTGATGATTGTCCAACGTGCGGGTATAGTTCAACTTTATATCGATGCCACATTGGTAGCTGCCACGTTAAGCTCCCTTACTATGTCCGGCAAGGATCTAACGTCTGCTACAAAATAACCATCAATGTCACCGGGACTCGCTTTGTCTTCAACAAATGAACCATCTATAACAATTTCCATTATGCCGACTCTCCACAGTTGGCTAACCAATATCTCCAAGTTGTTTACTAACGTCATCCTTTATTCGTATCCCACGGAGATCCATCTATAGGACCCGTTACAAGCAAGGAAGTACGTAACTGATCTAATGTCATAGGGTAGTCTTGTGCAGCTAATAGGCCCTGATCATTGAATATCAACATTATTTTCCTCCGAATAGTCGAAATTATACGCAGCGATTCACTAAACATTATTGTTAACTTAACATTTTTGTTAATTATTTTTTAACTCACTTATCAAAGATGTCAAGTGTCTTCACGATCCACACTATCCTGCGTTATACCCATTTAACTCCATGGGTCAAAAGTCTCCTTCCTCAGCGAAGCAGGTGGGGGATGAATGACGCTTTTCCCGAACATCCCTTCTGGGATGGGTAGGGAAAACAGCCTTTTGAGAAATGAACAGATCAGGAATGGATTGACAAAAACTCTCCATATAAGAACATATGTGTGGTATAATGAGTGTATCTACAAGCGGTTCGAGGTGAGAGTGATGGTGAGAGGACAAGTTGTACATTTTCGAGCATCCAAGGGGAATGTAGATCGTTTATTCGCTTGCAATCAGGAATCTGCCCGG
>NZ_JAOQJC010000100.1 GCF_025567625.1 Paenibacillus sp. J5C2022
ACAAGTTCATTGAAACGCATCCGCATATTACAGTAAAGATTGAAGATGCTCCTTGGGGAGATTTCACGTCCAAGATCGCCACGCAAATTGCAGGAAACACGATGCCGGATGTGTGGTTTCAAGAAAATGCGACCATTCTTGGCTATGGCAAACGCGGTGTGGCTGAAGATTTGAAGCCTTATATTGAGCGTGATCTGAATGCTTCTGATTATGTCGATGCTCTATTCTCGGCAGAGACGTCTGATGGCAAAGTGTGGGGAATTCCTCACGGCATCAACTCAGTAGCACTGGCTTACAATAAAAGTGTATTCGAAGCGGCCAATGTTGACTTGCCGACAGATGATTGGACATATGCAGATTTGATAGAAGCGGCGAAGAAGTTGACGATCAAAGAAGGCGATAATGTAAAGCAATTTGGTTTTATCGCATCTACTGCTATTGCAACGGGCTGGTTCCCGTGGATCAAGCAAGCAGGCGGCATGGTTCTTGATGATAGCAAAACCAAATCGATGCTTGATGATCCGAAAACAGCTGAAGGATTGGAGCAATTGCGTCAAGGCATTGTAGAAGGCTATTTCACAAATAATGATTATTTGAAAGCCAATGGCGGTGCAAGAGAAGTGTTTGCAACCGGCAAAGCGGCTTTGTACATGATGCAGTATAGTGAGCAAGTGCTTATTAACTCAAGTTTCCCGGATACCGATTGGGATGTAGTGAAAGCGCCGAAAGCTGCAGATGGCAAACGTTATGTGCCGTTTGTAACCAATTCCTGGCTGGTTTCATCCAGGGCATCGGATGACAGCAAGGAAGCGGCATGGCAATTTTTGAAGTTCTATCTGGGTGATGAAGCGCAAACTATGCTTGCTGAAAGCGGCTCGTCACTGCCGGTAAAACAATCCGCTTATACTGTTTTCGACAACAGCACGACTAAACCGCTGAATAAGAAAGGCTTCACGGAAGGTGTAGCCGAGGCTGGTGTAACGCTGGATGAGAACGCTAGCTGGGCCGAATGGAGATTGCTTGTTCAGCAAGAAGTGAATGAGGCGATCGTACACGGGAATAAGAGTGTAGAAGATGCTTTGGCGGCCGCTCATAAGAGTGTGCAGCAAGTATTGGATGAACATCAGTAATTAATAGATCAGATAAAGTTGAAAGGTGCTGCCTCGCTGGGACTGGCACCTTTCAATGCATAGAAAGGCAGGTATTTCATGCGCAAGCAAAATTACTGGGGTTATCTATTTACGCTGCCATTTGTCATTAATGTTGTTGTATTCCTGATATTCCCTGTTGCTTTCTCTGCCTATATTTCGTTTACACAGTATGATTTGTTTAATGCTCCCAAGTGGGTGGGGTTAACGAACTGGATCAACATCATTAATAAGGATGAGTTCCGGATTGCTATGCGAAATGTTTTCGCATTTGCGCTTATTTTTGTACCTTTGCAAACTTTAATTGCTTTTCTGATCGCATTTCTGTTGAACCAAGCGATTCGTGCCAAAGCACTATTCCGACTTTTCTATTTTATGCCTGTTGTGACACCGTGGCTTGCGGGGGGCGTTGTTTGGGCTTGGATGTTTAACCATCAATA
>NZ_JAOQJC010000101.1 GCF_025567625.1 Paenibacillus sp. J5C2022
TTAAGTGACCGAAGGGACAGCCGCGACGCGGTTAGGCAATGCAAGGTTGTCCGGCTGAATAAACTTCCCTGCTATTGAATTATCTTCTTCGAAACCTCTTCTTCCTACTTCGGCCGGACCAAGGAGCGATAGCGACGCTGCGTGAATACGGTGTTATACGCTGGTTCGTTCTTCTTCGAGATCTCCCCCACATTGCTTGTTCTTCTCTTGGGTTGTACAATTAGTGTAGAAGTTCTTATCGGAGGTGTAAATTCATGAAGTGGGTTAGTATTCGTGATCAATTCCCTAATTGTTGGGTACTTGTAGAAGCATTGTCCGCTCATTCCATTAGTCATAAAAGAACAATTGATGAAATGTCTGTCATATCTGATTATATCAATCCGAAAGAAGCTTGGGCTACTTATAAAAATCTACACTTCTCAGATCCCTCTCGTGAACTGTATGTCTTCTATACCGGCAATGAACAAATTGAAGTTATTGAACAGCCATTCACTGGGATTAGAGGTCTTCAACGAAAATTGAATTAATTAATGGGCTTCCTATTGTTGCTCTATCTCTTATATACAATCATAAATCTATTTCCTTAGATAACGTTCTTCTCGATTCTGGGTGTGCCAGAACTATATTTGATACTGATGCTGTAGAGCCAATCGGATTAGATCCTGACTTTATCAATGGAAAATCAGTAAGAATGTACGGTGTTGGTGGTCAAAGCGAATTATGCTACCAACAGAAAGTTCAAAATCTTAAAATTAATCACATCTTACTTGAGTCATTTACTATTCAGTTAGGTTTGACGAAAGAACCATACGGATTTGATGCAATTCTTGGTGTTGATATTCTTTCATCTTTCGGTTTGAAAATAGATTTTGAGAACTTAATGGTTTTTTAGCTTTAACGAACTTGCGTATAACGTTTTTGTATTCACGAACCTTCACTGCCTTAAACGACCGTAGGGAGTGCAAGGTTGTCCGGATGAATTGGCTTCTCTGCTACTGAATCAACCTTCCTGAAACCTCATCTTTCTACTTCTGCCGACCAAGGAGCAATAGCGACGCAGCGTGAATACGGTGTTATCAGATTTTGGTGCCTTTTATGTAATACATTCAAAAATTGATCTTAAAAATCTGGCAACGCCATTACAATTATTACTTTCAATTATTTTATCTGCTCTATTTAATAATATCTCATGTGCGTTTTCTACAGCATATTTCTCGTCTGCAACTTCAAACATGGATAAATCATTTAGATTATCTCCAAAACAAATCAATCTCTTATAATCGAATTTTTCTTTTAAATATAAGACTGCTTCTTTCTTTGTTGCATGATTACTTGAAATTTCTAACCAATTAAACCCCGGAGTGTATATGTCCGGTCCAAAATGACAAGTACATCTTTTTTCATTGACATATTCTTTGTAAGCTACTTCGAGTTGATTGATGCTATCTATTGCATTTATAGTAATTATGTTGTCATGCAAACACTCTTTGTAATCTTGAATAAGTCTGAATCTTGTATCGCCTTTGCTTAGTCTGTTACCAATGTAATTTTCCTCACTC
>NZ_JAOQJC010000102.1 GCF_025567625.1 Paenibacillus sp. J5C2022
TGTGGCCTACACTGGAGCGTCGAAAAGGTGGGTTTAAGTCGAATTAGTGTATGTGGCCTACACTGGAGCGTCGAAAAGATGAGTTTGAGTCGAATTAGTGTATGTGGCCTACACTGGAGCGAGGGAATGATGCGTGCGAAAGGCTGGAATGTATGTGGCCTACATTAGGGAGCCGAAAAGGTGCGTGCGAGGGAATTTAGTGTATGTGGCCAACACTGGAGCAGCAGTAGAGGTGGAGACAGAGCGAGAAGAACGATACCAGAGCGGCGGTAGATCTACGTTCTACCGCCGCTCTGACGTCTTCGCTCTAGCGGCCTACTCCTCCAACGACAGAATCTCGCGAATATCCTGCTCTGTCAGCGAGGAGAACGACTCCTGTCCCGGCTGAATGACTTCGTCGATCAGGCTGCGCTTGCGCTCCTGAAGCTGATACATCTTGTCCTCCACGGTGCCCCGAGCGACCAGCCGGATAACCTGCACGACGCTGCGCTGACCGATGCGATGAGCGCGGTCGGCGGCCTGCTGCTCAACGGCGGGATTCCACCACAAGTCGTACAGGATGACGGTATCCGCCCCCGTCAAGTTCAGTCCCGTTCCGCCCGCCTTCAACGAGAGCAGGAACAGATCGCGCTCGCCTGCATTGAATCGGTTGCACAGCTCCACGCGCTCGGCAGCGGGAGTCGAGCCGTCCAGATAGAAGTAGGAGATGCCGCGGTAGCCTAGCTCCCGGCCAATCATCTCCAGCATCGACGTGAATTGAGAGAAGATGAGCGGGCGCTTGCCGGAGCCGGCGCATTCTTCGATGAGCTCCAGCAGCTGCTCGAACTTCGCAGAGCTCCCCGTGTAATCCTCCGCGAACAGGGCCGGATGACAGCAGATCTGGCGCAGCCGGGTGATGCCGGCCAATATCCGAATGCGTTCCCGGCCGAAGTCGTCGCTGTCCAGGTGCTTCAGCGTCTCGTGCCGCAGCTTGGCCAGATAAGCGGCATACAGCCTGCGCTGCTCCGGCAGCAGCTCCGACGTCTGCATCGTCTCGATCTTCTCCGGCAACTCCTTCAGCACCTCGCTCTTCAAGCGGCGCAGCAAGAACGGACGAATTCGTCTGGCCACGGTCTCCCGGGTCAGATCGCTGAACGCCTTCCGATCCGGGAATAAGCCCGGGAATACGACGCGATAGATGGACCACAGATCCTCCAGCCGGTTCTCGATCGGCGTTCCCGTCAGACCGAATCGATATTCCGCTTCCAGCCCTCGCGCCACTTTGGCGATGGCTGTCGTCGGATTTTTGATCGCCTGGGCTTCATCGAGAATAAGCGTATGGTACTTGCGGCAGGTGTAGTGCTCAGTGTCTCTTCTAAGCAGCGGATAAGAGGTAATGATGACATCGGCATGCATGCTGGCGGAAGCGCTAACGGTCTGTTCAAGATGCGGATGAGCCAACTCCCCAGACCTTTCATCGCACTTCTCGCAGTATCCCTCGTTACTTCTGCCACCGGCAGCAGCACTACCTGCATCTTCAGCGTCGGCATCTTCGGCAGCAGCACTACCTGCATC
>NZ_JAOQJC010000103.1 GCF_025567625.1 Paenibacillus sp. J5C2022
GCGTAACTTCCGAAAGAATTGAATAATACAAGAACATGAATGTGAATAACACATTGGTAAGAGGCTTAGCCAACGTGATACAAGATATTATTATGAGCATGCCGGGACACGGACTCGAAGAGGCGATAGCCAACGGCACAACAAGAATAAATAGTGTGTTTTGCAAGCAAATTCGATGAAGCTGGTTTAAAAGAGCTTTTTTTGTAAGCAAGGTTCGAAGAGGCTGGTTTAGAAGAGCGTTTTTTTGCAAGTAGGTACGATGAAGTCGGTCCAGAAGAGTGTTTTTTTGCAAGTAGGCACGATGAAGTTGGTTTTTAAGAGCGTTTTAAGATTATGCCGGGACGTAACTCGAAGCGGGGACAGCCAACGGAGCTATAACTTGAATGTTATTCAGAGAAGTCGGAAGCAACGCATAACACCATATTCACGCATCGGGGCATTCGCCCCTCGGTCCCAGAAGTAGCTTCGGAGAAGTAGTTGCTGTGGACACACCTGGCATTCGCCAGGCGTCGTGAATATACGAAACGTTATACGCAACCCTTGAAACATATTAAAAATTGAAAAGCCTAAGCGAAAGTAAGCTTGAGTTTGAGCGTGTATTTCATAACCAAGCAGATTTAAAAAGACTATTTTGAAGGTAGCTCAGTATGAAGTAAATCTGAAAAGACTATTATGAAAGTGCCTCATTACGAAGCAGATTGAAAAGACTGTTTTGAAAGTACCTCATTACGAAGCAGATTGAAGAGACTGTTTTGAAAGTGCCTCACTACGAAGTAGGTCTGAAGAGACTGTTTTGAAAGTACCTCACTACGAAGTAGGTCTGAAGAGACTGTTTTGAAAGTACCTCACTACGAAGCAGATATGAATAGATTTTTTTGAAAGTACCTCATTACGAAGCAGGTCTGAAGAGACTATTTTGAAAGTAGCTCATTATGAAGCAAATTGGAAAAGCTATTTTTGAATGCCGCTCATTGCGAAGTGAATTTAAAAAGACTGCTGTGAAGGCAGCTCAATATGAAGCAGATTTTTTACGCAGTGCTATAGAAGAATGTGAATGATAAGTCAAGAAGCCAAGGGCAGCGTATAACACCATATTCACGCATCGGGGCATTCGCCCCTCGGTCCCAGAAGTAGCTTCGGAGAAGTAATTGCTGTGGACACACCCGGCATTCGCCGGGCGTCGTGAATACCAGAACGTTATCCGAAACTGCTAGATATTAAAGAAATGAAGAATGTTTTCCCCCACGTGATTGGAGACTAATGTTTCAGGAAAGCCCGACAGTTCAAGAGAAATATCGAAGCGTATTCGGATCAGAAGCAAGCCCGACAATTCAAGAGAAATATTGAAGCGTATTCGGATCAGAAGCAAGCCCGACAGTTCAAGAGAAATATCGAAGCGTATTCGGATCAGAAGCAAGCCCGGCAGTTCAAGAGAAATATCGAAGCATATCGGATCCGAAGTAAGCCCGGCACTTCAAGAGAATATCGAAGCGTATTCGGATCCGAAGTAAGCCCGGCACTTCAAGAGAATATCGAAGCGTATTCGGATCC
>NZ_JAOQJC010000104.1 GCF_025567625.1 Paenibacillus sp. J5C2022
TCGTTACTACTTAGGTACCCAGGAAAATTGATTTACCGCGAAAGGTATCGGAAAGCGAGGAGAGGATTGGATGGCCGTGCTTAATCATAGTGGATATGACGCTACGTAATCTGGCGAAAATACGTGCTCCGTCTTCTGTACGAAATGCTCCCGAGACCTTCTGTTTGACTTTGACCATTCGCAAGTCCCGTTCTGCCTGGTTGTTGTCAAACGGAATATGTGGTCGCCAAAGAAACGACAAAATCGCCTCTTTATGCAGCGATAGTCGTCCACCCAAATTGCCTGCTTTGCTTTTGATCTTTCTCCCTTGTGTTCCCGTTTTAACTCTCACGGGATCTTGGGCCCATTCTAGTGCACCAGCTTCCAGAATGGCATCGTATCGTTCTTGAAGCTCTTGGATCACTTCTGATGTCAAAAGCGTTTGCGATTGGCGTGAGACGAGTACCAACTTCCAGCTTTCTTTGAGCAAGTCACTCATTTGCTGAGCCCACTTATGGCGATCATGCTCCGCAATCCCTTTGCATTCCCGAAGCAGATGCACATTACACAGGGCGTGATCAAAGGCATATCGCTCTTTAAAGTAACTCTGCATGCAATCATGGACGACTGTTCCGGTATAGCGAGGTAAGAAGCCCATTTCGTCCATAGCTTCACTGCCACGCTTGGCATGAAAACGAAGCAAGGTGTACCTTTCGTCGGAGATCACGTGCATCCACTTTGTTTTGCCGTTCACCCGACATCCTGTTTCATCGGCATGAACCTTATCTTGGGCAAGCAATTGTGATTCCAAAGCTTGCTCGACAGGCTCCAGCGCATCGTATGACTTTTTCAAGAAAGAAAGCAAACTACCTTCGCTTGGACGATGAGTCGTCAGGTCCGCAAATAACTGAGCGATGCGATCCAGCGGCAACATCTGAAAGGCATGCAAATAGACGGTCCATGCAGCCATGCTGTTGCCATACTGCACGGGAGCTTGAACCTCCATGGGAAAAGAGGCTTGCTTCGTGCAGCGGCATCTTGGGCAATATTTTTTCTCAGCGCGATGCTCGGTCACGAGCAGTCGCGGAGGCGGTACATCGAATACCTGACGTTTCTCATAGGCTTCGACTTGACCCAGTGATTCCAAGCAGTCCGGACAAGACGAAAGCGGATGGATGACGATTTCATCGGGGTTCCCCACTTGGCACAGGGTTGTGCCGGGATGTTCCTTGGGCGCTCCTTTTTTACCACCTGGTGTACGCAGATTAGTAGGCTTACGCAATCCATCGCTGGAAGGTGGTTTACTGCTGTTTTTGCTATTTTTTCCGAGTTGACGTTCCAATTCATGGACACGTTTCTCCAATTGTTGGATACGTGCAGACTGTTGATCGAGGAGAAGCTGAACAACGGAGGCTATTTCTTTGTCTCCCTTACAAATGGTCAACACTTGTTCCTGCGTGAGATTCATTTTCTCTCTCCTCCAATCCATTCGTCGTTTATTTATACTAATTCTACATAAAGGGGCTGAATTCCTTACATGCATCTAAAAAAA
>NZ_JAOQJC010000105.1 GCF_025567625.1 Paenibacillus sp. J5C2022
CGAAGATCCTAAAAATTCAAAACCAAGGAGACAAAAATGAGTATTCTAATAAAATGCCGTGTCTGTGATAAACCGGTATCTTCAAATGCAAGGTTTTGTCCTCATTGTGGTGAGACATCACCAGAACCAATAAAAGAAAGATTGTTATATGGACTTTTGGGTCTTGCCGTTGTAGGTGTAGTTGTATTAATTGTTGTTGGAATTATCAATTTTATTTTTTAATAGTTCGACTTACAGGAATAAACAAAAAAGAAAACGAAAACTAGTAAAGATAAAAAAGAGGAAGGAAATATATTAAACGAACAATAAGAGCATTTGAAGGGGATTCAAAGATGTCGGGAGCATCAGATAACACCGTATTCACGCTGCGTCGCTATCGCTCCTTGGTCCGGCCGAAGCAGGAAGAAGCGGATTCGATTGGAGTATATCAGTAGCAGGGAAGCTAATTCAGCCGGACAACCCTGCAAGGCTAAGTCTTCGACCCGGCCATATGATCGCTTCGCTTGATCAGATTCGCTGCTTAAGCCTTTCGGGTTCGTGAATACAAGAACGTTATACGCAACCCTTGAAACATATTAAAAATTGAAAAGCCTAAGCGAAAGTAAGCTTGAGTTTGAGCGTGTATTTCATAACCAAGCAGATTTAAAAAGACTATTTTGAAGGTAGCTCATTATGGAGTAAATCTGAAAAGACTATTATGAAAGTGCCTCATTACGAAGCAGATTGAAAAGACTGTTTTGAAAGTACCTCATTACGAAGCAGATTGAAGAGACTGTTTTGAAAGTACCTCATTACGAAGCAGATTGAAGAGACTGTTTTGAAAGTAACTCATTACGAAGCAGATATGAATAGATTTTTTTTTGAAAGTACCTCATTACGAAGTAGGTCTGAAGAGACTATTTTGAAAGTAACTCATTACGAAGCAAATTGGAAAAGCTATTTTTGAATGCCGCTCATTGCGAAGTGAATTTAAAAAGACTGCTCTGAAGGCAGCTCAATATGAAGCAGGTTTTTTACGCAGTGCTATAGAAGAATGTGAATGATAAGTCAAGAAGTCAAGGGCAGCGTATAACACCATATTCACGCATCGGGGCATTCGCCCCTCGGTCCCAGAAGTAGCTTCGGAGAAGTAGTTGCTGTGGACACACCCGGCATTCGCCGGGCGTCGTGAATACCAGAACGTTATCTGTAAGATCTGCCCCAAGAGAATTGTAAGTAACTCATCCACAACGTCCTGTTGTTTGAAGCAATTCGAGTAGAGACATGAAGTGCGTAGAAGAAATCTCTTGTTAATCCAGATAGCCAGCGTGTCAACATTTAGCAAGAACGTATTTTTGCAAGTGAGTCGGAGAAGCTAGCGTGTCAACATTTAGCAAAAACGTATTTTTGTAAGCGAGTCGGGGAAGCTAGCGTGTCAACATTTAGCAAGAACGTATTTTTGTAAGTGAGTCGGAGAAGCTAGCGTGTCAACATT
>NZ_JAOQJC010000106.1 GCF_025567625.1 Paenibacillus sp. J5C2022
TCAGTAGCGTTGCATAAAAACTAACACGAGTATTAATCTGAATAGTCAGAAAATAATTCCCTTTGGACATAAGCCAAAAACGTTAGGGGTCTTCATGTCAGATAGCCAGTGTCCATTTGGTAATATTTGGTGTCAAAGAGCTGCATTACTGCAATTACTTTGTGACTTCGACGGACCTTACTTTCTGTCGGCCTTTAGAGGTCTTACTCGGCTTGCGGTTCATGGCTGTCTCAAGCTTACACCATGATTTCCACATCAGCGTTCTCAGGCGGTCACTCAGCTCCGTTAACGACTTCTCTTTGGCGATTTCGAGCTTCATCAGGAGCAACAAGCAATAGGCGATCATACAGACCCAGATTTGATTCATGACGGCATTCTCTGACGTTCCGTAAAAGCAAGTCATTTTCAAATTCTGTTTGACCCACCGAAAGAACGTTTCGATTTGCCAGCGACTCCGGTACAAGTCGCCCAGTTCTTCGGCTGTGATATCAAATCGGTTCGTGATGATTCGCACCAGATTCCCCTTGCTGTCGGTTGTTTCAATCATGCGTAGCGGATGCTTCATACGCTTTTTATCCGTACCTAAGATCACTTTTACATCACGAGCAATCTCGGAGTCTACCGGTAAGAGAAAGGATTCCACTTCCTCTACGGTGACTCTATTTTTGAGCCGTGATACAAAGGGTATGCCGCGTACACAGTAATCATCGTACTTGCGTAAGTCGAGGTAACCACGATCCATAAGATAAGTAGCGTCAGCCTCATCAATCAGCATGTCCATCTGAGTGTGATCCGCACAGTTGGCGGTTGTCATCACCGCTTTGTCTGGGTATACTGTGCCTGGCTCCGAGAACGTAACACGAAGATGCAGTTTCACTCCGGCTTTCGTCGAACGGAAAGTGGCCCACTTGTACTTGTTAAGACAGAGACTGATGGTCGTGGAATCGATCACCTTGACCGGCCCAACTCGAGAAGTTGCTGGAAGCTGATGTCGATGCAGTTGCGAGATGAGGCCACATAAAATATCTTGTAACACGACAGGATCCAACTTGTTGTTTTTGCGTGAAAGTTGAGCAGCGCTGATCGAATCGATGCCAATCGCTTGCTGAAACTCCTCGTTGGCCTGAACCTCTCTCATAATGGATCGTAATCCCTTGCGTTTCTGAAGCTGGGCTTCCACGAATAGGAGCAGAAATACCATCGTGCTTAGTTTTTTCGTGTATCGATCGAGTGTGCCGAAATGCTGCCAATCTTGAATAATTTCTGAATTTATGGGTGCAACCCATTTACCAAATGACGAAATTAGTGTATCCTTGTCCATGCGATTGTCTCCTAAGTTAGAGATTTGGACAGGGCTACCTGCA
>NZ_JAOQJC010000108.1 GCF_025567625.1 Paenibacillus sp. J5C2022
TTGCTGCTAGAATAAAAAGTAGACACCTCGTAAGAACAACTAGATAATGATAACAACAAGAAGAAGAGGTGTCCGTGATGAGTGAAAAGAGACAGCATTACAGTGAAGAGTTCAAAGAACAGGCCGTAAGATATATTCAGGAGCAGACAAAGTCAGTGACGCAGATCGCACAGGAACTGAATGTGCCGGAGGGCACAATACGGCAGTGGCAAATGAGATACCGAAAGTTTGAGAATGAGCCGCTCGTAGATCGCGAGACTCTACGTCAGAAGGATCGGCAACTGAAGGAACAAGCGCTCACCATCGAGGATCTCCAAGAGGAGATCGCGATTCTAAAAAAGGCCATGCACATCTTCAGCAAAGAAAGGAACTGAGGTTCCAATTCATCGAAGATCATCGCTCCGAATTTCGAATGGAGAAGATGTGCAAAGTGCTCGAAGTATCCAGGAGCGGATATTACAAGTGGTACCAGGAAAAGGAGAACGAGAACGCCTACCAGAAGCGCCGTAAGGCACTACTGGCGCGGATTATATGGATCTTCTTTGACGTCAAGCAGCGATACGGCAGCCCCAAGATCACCAAACTTCTCCGGAAGGAAGGCTGGAACGTTTCCGAACGTCTAGTGGGGAAGCTGATGGGTGAAAACAACCTGCGCGCGTGCGTCTCGAAGAAGTTCCGGGTGAACACGACGGATTCCAACCATTCCAATCCGATTGCACCTAACGTGTTGAATCAGCAGTTTGAGACCACAGCTCCAAATAAAGTATGGGTTACGGATATCACATATGTCCCGTGCCGAGAAGGACGAATGTATCTGGCAAGCGTTATGGATCTGTACACGCGCAAAATCGTTGGCTGGAAGCTTGGGGACCGGATGACAACAGATTTAGTACTCGCGGCATTAGACCAGGCTTACAACGCTCACAAGCCGTCTGACGGGCTGCTTCACCACTCCGACCGAGGTTCACAGTACACCTCAGAAGAGTACCGTGCAAGACTACAACAGTACAAAATGAAAGCCAGTATGAGCCGCAAAGGAAATTGCTATGATAACGCCTGCATTGAATCTTTCCATAGCGTGCTAAAGAAAGAGTTTATTTACTGCACCCGATTTAAGTCCAAGGCACAGGCCCAACAAGAGATGTTTGAGTACATCGAATTCTTTTACAATCGCAAGCGAATTCATGGTTCTTTGGGTTACGTATCTCCAGAGCAATTTGAGGAGATGTACTACAAAAAAATTGTCTAAATTGTGCTTAAAGGGTGTCTACTTTCTTGACAGAGGTCCA
>NZ_JAOQJC010000109.1 GCF_025567625.1 Paenibacillus sp. J5C2022
GTTGTATTCACGAACCCGAGAGGCTTAAAGGAGCATAGCGACTGGGTCGAAGACTTAGCCTCGCAGGAGTTGTCTGCCTGAATTTTCTTCCTCGAAATCCCTCGGGCAGACCAAGGGGCGTAAGCCCCGCAGCGTGAATACGGTGTTAGATGAAGTAATATGCCCTCTTAGAGTTAGCTCAAAAATTCCTTAATGTCAATTAATCTATTAACAACTCCGTAAGGAATATTGTTGTCTGGTATAGGTTTGTTTCTAAAGTTTACCCAGATTGCTTTCATACCTAATTCAGTTGGCCCAATGACGTCGTTCTTCCAACTATCACCAACAAATAATGTATCTTGCGGTCTTATATTAAATTGTTCGAGGGCTTTTTGATAAATGATTGGATGCGGCTTCTCAACACCGATCAGTTCAGAAATAATCAAAGATTCACGAGAGAAAAATCGATCATATCCAAGTGCCCCAATCTTATCGTATTGCCATGAAGCTATTCCGTTACTAACAATTCCAATTAGGTATTTCGTAGAAACCTCTTCAAGCATATTGGTTATCTGTATATCGGGTTTTATAAATGATTTGATCATTTGTTTATGTTGATTATGAAAAAGATCAATTTCGGAATCATCTAATTGAAGATTAAATTCTGAGAATGTCTCGCTTACTTGAAGATTACGATATTCTTCAAATGTGATTTCCTGATTATGATATTTCTGCACTAAATTTTCTTCTTTGACCTTAAGAATATTAAACAAATCATCACTATTAAGATTACTTGTTAATGGGTATTTCCTATATGTTTCTTTTGTTCCTTGTTCCCAATAATCATCAAAGTATAAAAGAGTATCATCCAGATCGAACAAGATCAGCTTAAAATTCATTATTTTTTGTCCCTTCAATTTATTATGTACTGCAAATTATTTCATCTAACGTTCATGTATTCACGAACCCGAAAGGCTTAAGCAGCGAAACTGGTCAAGCGCAGCGACCAGATTACCGGGTGGCTCCGCCACTTAGCCTTTTAGGGTTGTCCGGCTGACTGGGCTTCACTGCGACTGAATCAACTTCTCCGAAACCTCTTCTTCAACTTCGGCCGGATCAAGGAGCCGATAGGCGACGCAGCGTGAATACGGTGTTATCTGTTGGATCTGCCCCACTTCTTCGAATTAAGACAGGACGTCGACCCACTACAATTATTTTGTATTTTTCAACTTCCACTTCTTCATATACAATTTTTATGGTTATGTAGAATGTTCACACGCTAACTTCTT
>NZ_JAOQJC010000011.1 GCF_025567625.1 Paenibacillus sp. J5C2022
GGAGGCATACACTAGAGCGCGAAAATGGAGCATGCGAGCGGATCTAGTGTAGGAGGCATACATTGGAGCGCGAAAATGGAGCATGCGAGCGGATCTAGTGTAGGAGGCATACATTGGAGCGCGAAAATGGAGCATGCCAGCGGATCTAGTGTAGGAGGCATACATTGGAGCGCGAAAATGGAGCATGCGAGCGGATCTAGTGTAGGAGGCATACATTGGAGCGCGAAAATGGAGCATGCGAGAGGATCTAGTGTAGGAGGCATACATTGGAGCGCGAATATGGAGCATGCGAGCGGATCTAGTGTAGGAGGCATACACTGGAGCGCGAAAATGGAGCATGCGAGCGGATCTAGTGTAGGAGGCATACACTGGGGCACGGAAATGGTGCGTGCGAGCTGAAATAGTGAATGTGACATACATAGGAGCGCGAAAATGGAGCATGCGGATCTAGTGTAGGAGGCATACACTGGAGCGCGAATATGAGGCGTGCGAGCGGATCTAGTGTAGGAGGCATACACTGGAGCGCGAAAATGGAGCATGCGAGCGGATCTAGTGTAGGAGGCATACACTGGAGCGCAGATATGAGGCGTGCGAGCCGAAATAGTGAATGTGACATACATAGGAGCGCGAATATGAGGCATGCGAGCGGATCTAGTGTAGGAGGCATACACTGGAGCGCAGATATGAAGCGTGCGAGCCGAAATAGTGAATGTGACATACACTGGGGTGTGAAAATGGAGCATACGTGCGGTCGCAGGTGTTCGAAGACTGCAGCGGCTAGATTAAGCTGACGGGCAGCATTTCGGTATGCGGTATAATTAAGCCGATAATTCATTCTTTCAAAATAGTAAAGGCAGCCGCTTTGGCTGCCTTTACTGCGTGAAGCAGCAATTACTCGCGCAGCTGGCGTCTGGAGACACCGCTTTGCTGGGCCGCCAGTATGACCCGGCGCCGTACCTCTTCCACTACCTTCGTATTGAATACGCTCGGAATAATATACATTCTGTTCAACTCCTCATCGCCGATGACAGAAGCGATAGCTTCAGCTGCAGCAAGCTTCATCGCTTCATTGATGACAGGAGCGCGGCTGTCCAGCGCACCGCGGAAAATACCAGGGAAGCACAGCACATTGTTGATCTGGTTCGGATAATCCGATCTGCCCGTTGCGAATACACCGACAATATCCTCTACCAGCTCAGGCCGAATTTCCGGTTCGGGATTCGCCATCGCGAATACGATGGGGTCCTTGGCCATGCTCATCACATGCTCCCGCGTCAGCAGTCCGCCAGCCGATACTCCGATGAATACGTCAGCTCCTTCCAGAGCTTCCTTCAAACCACCGCGAATCCGTGTAGGATTGGTATTCTCCCCGTACCATTGCCACATGCTGTTGTCATACCGCTCATCACAGCATAGAATGCCAGGCCGGTCTATGCCTACAATGTATTTTGCCCCTCCTGCCAGAAGCATCTTCGTACATGCCGTGCCGGCTGCGCCTATTCCGCATACGACGATTCTGGCCTCGCTTAACGAGCGGCCAGTCAGCTTCAAAGCGTTCAGCAGTCCGGCATAGAGCACAACCGCCGTGCCGTGCTGATCATCGTGGAAGACAGGGATATCCAGTTCCTGGCGCAGACGGCTCTCAATCTCGAAACAGCGCGGAGCTGCGATATCCTCCAGATTAATTCCGCCGAAGGCCGGAGCCAACTGCTTGACTGCGGCAATCACCTCATCCGTATCTTGTGTATCGAGGCAGATCGGGAACGCGTCGACATCGGCGAACTGCTTGAACAACATCGCTTTACCTTCCATAACCGGCATGGCCGCATGAGGTCCGATGTTGCCAAGTCCGAGCACTGCACTGCCATCGGAGACGACAGCTACTGTATTCCGTTTAATGGTAAGCGTATGGGCTTTCGAAGGATCTTTATGTATCGCCTGACATACTCTAGCCACATCGGGCGTGTAGACTCTTGAAAGATCATCACGGTTTTGAATCGGCGTTTTGGGCTGAATCGTGATTTTGCCGCCAAGATGAAGCAGGAATGTCCGATCGGAAGTGTGCAGAAGCCGAATGCCTGGAACAGCTTCCAATGCGGCTGTCAGCCGTTCCTCTGCTTCCGGTCCGGTAATTTTGACGGTGAGGTCACGGATGCTTTTGTTGCGATCCGTCTGAATAACGTCGATGGCGACAATATCGCCTTTTGCTTCCTCAATCGCGGTCGCTGCACGGCCAAATTGTGCTAGTTGCGTATCGATTTCCAAGCGTAGAATGATCGTTTTGCCGTCTGCCATTTTCATCTGCATCGTGCACAGCTCCTCTCGCATTTATGTATAATATGCCATGATGGACTAGCTCATTATGCTATGGCGATATTATTTTAACACAAATTTCGGATTTCCCCTTAGTTCCAATTTATCACTTTCATAAATGCTTCATAAAAATTTGTCGAACGCCAACAGGGGTTCTCTCCACCTATTCAGCTAGCAATCGCTCATAGTGGTCTTATCCTATTGGGGATAAAAGTGTCAAAAATCAAGAAGAAAAGCCGTTACTGCATCAGGCGCAGAACGGCTTCGGGACATCGTCTCGGATCGTATTGGTTATCGCGGATGGAGAGCAACTTGGTGCGGAACTTGCCGGCGGCTTCCTGATCATGTATAAGCTTGAACCATCTGTCCACCGTATCGTTGGATTCCAGCATTTCGCCAAAGCCGCTGTTGATGAAGTACTCGCAATTTTCTTCCTCCTGGCCGGGAATCGGCTCGTAGAACAGCATGGGCAGCCCCTTGCTCATTCCTTCCGTGCACGTCATGCCGCCAGGCTTCGTTACCAGCAGATCGGCCGCATCCATAAGCTTGTATACTTCTCGGGTGAAGCCCATGATGCGAATGTTGGGATGCTGGAACATGGGGTCTGCGAGCAGCTTTTGCTTCATTTTCTTATTGGAGCCTACGCAGAAGATCAATTGCGTCGTCTCGCGCCACTTCGTCATATAAGAAAGCTCGCTGTCCTCGTACAGGATTCCCCATCCTCCGCCCATAATGAGCACAGTAGGCATATCCTTCAGATCGAATTGCCGCCGCACCTCTTCTTTGTCGCAATGCTCCCAGAAGTCGGGATGAACGGGTATGCCCGTTACCTCTACACTGTTCGGATGCACCCCCTTGTCAACGAGACGCTGCTTTACGATAGGCGATGACACCAAATAATGATTGACCTCCTGGCTGACCCATGAGCCATGCGCGTCATAATCGGTAATAAGCGTATATAAGGGCATATGCAAGCCGAGTCGCTTCAATCTTGCCACAACGGAATTGGGCACGGGATGCGTGCATACAATCAAATCCGGTTTCAACTGGGCGATTACTTGCGATGTTTGCGTATAGAACATCCGATGGAGGGCAAGTTGGGTAAATCGGTTCGTCGGT
Organism: Paenibacillus sp. J5C2022; assembly: GCF_025567625.1. GTDB lineage: Bacteria > Bacillota > Bacilli > Paenibacillales > Paenibacillaceae > Pristimantibacillus. The sequence goes on from NZ_JAOQJC010000011.1 coordinate 3,433, forward strand.
TTTTTATAATTGCTGCGGTACAGCATGCCAACCATCTTGGGCTGCTTGCTTACTGTTTTCCTATAGGCGGATACAATTAGCGGACCGATCACGGGATTGAGGAACTTGCCCAGCTCGATAACCTTGGCGGATATATCGGGACAAAGTTGCTTTAATCCGGCGCTGAGCGCGTTCGCTGCCTGCATATGTCCGGAGCCGAATCCTTCTGAGAGCAGCAGCACTCTTTTTCTACGCATAGTCTCACCTACTCACTTTTCTCATTTTCCATATTACTTCTCATGTCAGGTGAATACAAGTTTATACGCACCGCTTGCGAATAAATAAGGCATGTTTTACAGTAATTAAAGAATTGTCAAGCTGAACAAGCGACAGCAATCCATTAAACATATGCGCAGGAAAGAGGAGGCAATGCAATGATGACCGGTTATGAGCGGGATGAATGGGCGATTGGCGATATCGTGCAGGCGGAGGTGCGCTCCGGACGTTACGTTGGAGAAGTCGTTGAGCTGAACGGACCGCGAGCAGTGGTCAAAGTGCTGGCTGTATTAAAGCATCCGGAGCAAGGCGATCTGCATCAACCTTACAATCCGGATGCGGTGATGTTCCATGAGCGGCGCGCGCTCAGCTATACGGAAAAAACAACCGTGCTGAAACGGGATATTCAGCCTTATCGGGCTGATGTGCCCGACTATCGACAGTCTCTGCATTCAGCCGTAGCGGCGGATATCGAGGCGCTGGAGCGCATGAACCGCTGGACAGCCAAATCGGTAGAGCTGCTGAAGCAGCTGCAGCAGGAATATCAATAACTAGGGCGTGTCTGAAAACCCGCTCAGTGGCGCCTTTCACCGCCTTTACGCCCCCTGCTTCGTTCCGTTTGCTTGACGTACCCCCGGGTACGCCTTCACAAACGCGCCTTGCATGGAACGAAAATTCGGCAAAATTTGCTGTCCTCAGAGTTCTCAGACACGCCCTGGTTCAGCAATTGGCTATTCGTTGATGAAAGCGGCTTTCATTTCTGCCCGATATACCACTTGAAAGCCCAGGCCGTCCGACAATGCGGCCAGCGGAACATAAGTTTTCTTCTCGCCGGGGAACTGCTTCAGGAAAGCGGGCTCGGCGCCGAGCGGCAATTGCTCGCCATTAACGACGATCGTATCCGCACCGATCGTCAATTCAACCTGGCGATCCGCCAGTGAGATGATCGCCGTATCGGTCTCCGGGTCCCACTTCAAAGCGGCGCCCATGGCATCCGTAATATCGCGAATGGCAAGGAACGTCCTGCCTTTAATGATGACGGGCGCATAATCGGTCAGCACTTCCGTTCCGTTGACGACGACGGAGATCGGTACGCCTTCCGCCCTGTCCTGCATTTCGCGATATTCTCCCCACAGCAGCTGGGAGAATGCTTTCCCCAATGCTTCGTAGCCTTCCCGAGTAGGATGAGTATCTCCTTCCTTCACAGAGGTGAAGCCCAATATGCTCTTCTCGATAGCTGTGGCTGCATCCACTATTGCCACATTATGGCCTTCCGCGAGCAGTTCCTCCGCCACATGGTTGAGCCGTTCATGGATTTGCGTCTGTCCATCGACCAGGAACTGGGCAGTGGATTGATCGATCAAATAATTGCGTTCGCCGCGAGCCTTTATGAACGGGATGGGCAAATATTGATTGGACACGACGATCTTCGCCTCGTCATTCAAGGCGACAATTGTCTGGAGCGCTTCAGACAAGCTCGCTTCGAAAGCGTCCAGCGAGTCTTGCAATCCGGCAAGCAGCGCTTCTTGCTCCGCATCCGCCAATTCTTCGTAGACGGCCTCTTCGCCAAGCTCCTTGATCAATGAAGAGAAATCATTGCTTCCGATGGATACAAGGATCAGATCCGCACTCTCAATGTCTTCACGAAGCTGCGGCGTCTGACCGAAGATGACCTCCGCTCGCGGATCGGGCAGATCGGCTTGAATAAGTTCGGCTTCGGCGGTCTCGCTTGCTTCTGCGAGAGACAGCCACTTCTCCAGCCCGTCTGTGCGCAATCCCAGTACGCCGTAATTGCTGTAGATGGCGCGTTCACCCTGGAACAGGGCTTGCTCGTACACATGCTCCACGAACCCATATGGAACGGATTCCAGGTCGAAGCCGTGTTCGTATCCGGCAGCAAGTGAATCGCCAAGTGCGACGATCCGGTACTCCTCGCGAAGCTCGTCCGCTTGGCCTGTGACTGGTTGAGCAGTTGCCGCCGCGATGCCGCTCGTGTGCACGCTCGTTGCCAAGATGACGGAAGCGGAGGCGGCAAGAGTGAAGTTCCTGAATTTTCTAATCAATGATTACACATCCTTCTGTTAATATATATGTAGATTCATCTGCGATGTACGCATACTGTGCCATGGTTCCCGCCAGCCGTGAAGCAAGCTGCCAAACATTCCTTATCACAATTATAAAAATATTAAATTGATTCCAATTACCCCTAATGATAAAATCATAAAATAATCGCTTAGCAACGGTAGATGGCAACTGGAATGGCAAGTATCCGGCCGATGCGCCTCGTTAACTACCATTCTATGACACTTCATGCCAAAAATGAAGCCAATTAAGTGATCAGAAACCCAAAAATCTTCTAATAGAGAGGTTGCATGCAATGAGAGAGAACATTTTGGGACTTCCGCCCAAGCAGGGCCTTTATGATCCACAGTTCGAGAAAGACGCTTGCGGCATGGGATTCATCGCCAGCATTAAAGGGGTAAAGTCGCACAAAATCATTACCCAGGCACTTGATTTGCTTGAAAACATGGAGCATCGCGGCGGACAAGGCAGCGAGCCAAACACCGGAGACGGAGCGGGGATTATGCTTCAAATCCCTCATCAGTTCTTCGCAGCGGAGATGGGCAAGGCGGGCATCCAGCTGCCGGATGAAGGACAGTATGCGGTCGGCATGATCTTCATGCCGCATGATGAAGCTGCGCGAGCAGCGATTGAGAAGGAACTGGAAGGCATTGTAGCCGAAGAGGGCCAATCCGTTATCGGCTGGCGTACTGTGCCAACCAATGACGAGAAGCTCGGTCAGTCCGCACTGGCAGTCAAGCCTTATGTGCGTCAAGTATTTATCGGCAGGAATGCCGATCTGAAGGAAACGCTCGCATTCGAGCGCAAGCTGTACGTTATCCGCAAACGCGCGGAGTTAGCCATTCGTTATGCAGGCAAAGAAGGCGGCAATATGTTCTACTTCACAAGCCTGTCCTCCAAGAAAATCGTATACAAAGGAATGCTGACGACCGAACAGGTTCGTTCCTTCTACACGGAGCTGAACGATGAAACCGTCGTATCGGCGCTCGCGCTCGTGCATTCCCGCTTCAGCACCAATACGTTCCCGAGCTGGGAACGCGCTCATCCGTTTCATTACCTCATTCATAATGGCGAGATCAACACGCTTCGCGGCAACGTGAACTGGATGCATGCCCGCCAGACACTGTTCGCTTCCGAGCTGTTCGGGGAAGATCTGGAGAAGATCAAGCCGATCATTAATCCGGACGGTTCCGATACCGCCATGTTCGACAATACACTGGAATTTATGTACCTTGCCGGCCGCTCCTTGCCGCATGCCGCCATGATGATGGTGCCAGAGCCATGGTCCAATCATGAGAGCATGAGCGACGAGCGAAAAGCCTTCTACGAGTACCACAGCACGCTGATGGAGCCGTGGGACGGACCGGCTGCGATGGGCTTCACGGACGGCACCCAAATTGGTGCAATGCTGGACCGCAACGGTCTGCGCCCGGCGCGTTATTATGTAACGAATGACGATCATATCATTCTTGGCTCTGAAGCGGGAGCGGTCGAGATTCCTGCGGAAGACATCAAGTACAAGGATCGTCTGCGTCCGGGACGCATGCTGCTTGTAGATACGGAGCAAGGCCGCATTATTTCCGACGAGGAAGTGAAAGCGGCTATCGCATCGGAGCATCCTTACAGAGAGTGGCTCGACGAGCATCTGATTGATCTGGATGGACTGCCTGATGCGCCTGAACTGCCGGAACCGAGCCACGCTACGGTGCAGCAGCGACAGCAAGCGTTCGGCTACACATTCGAGGACATCCGCAAGGTGCTGGAGCCGATGGCAGGCAGCGGCATGGAGCCGATCGCTTCCATGGGCTATGATGCTCCCCTGGCCGTCTTGTCTGAGCGTCCACAGCGTCTGTACAACTACTTCAAGCAGCTGTTCGCACAGGTGACGAATCCGCCGATCGATGCGATTCGCGAGGAGCTTGTGACGTCTACAGCAACGACGATCGGACCTGAGCGCAACCTGCTTAATCCGGAGCCGGAAAGCTGCCGTCATATTAAGCTGGATACGCCTGTACTGTCCAATGAAGAGTTCGCCAAGCTGCGGCATGTGCGCCGTCCGGGCTTCAAGTCCATCACGCTTCCGATCTTCTTCCCTGCCGACAGTGGAGAAGAAGGGCTTCGCGCGGCGATGAAGGTGATGTGCGAAGCGGCCGACCGCGTTATCGACAAGGGCCATAATATTCTTATTCTGTCCGACCGTGGCGTCGATCAGGAGAATGCAGCGATTCCGGCATTGCTTGCCGTGGCAGGTCTGCATCATCACTTGATCCGTCAGGGCACGCGTACGAAAGTATCCATTCTGCTGGAATCCGGCGAGCCGCGCGAGGTGCATCATTACGCGCTGCTCCTCGGCTACGGCGTAAGCGCCGTTAATCCGTATCTCGTATTCGAGTCGCTGGACGACATGATTCGTCAAGGCATGATGAGAGGCGTGTCCCATGACAAAGCGGTGAAAAACTATATTAAAGCGGCCACGAAGGGCGTCGTGAAGGTACTGTCCAAAATGGGCATCTCCACGATTCAGTCTTATCGCGGCGCTCAAATCTTCGAAGCGCTCGGCCTACGTGAAGAGGTTATTAACGAATACTTCACATGGACGCCGTCGCGCATTGGCGGCATCGGACTGGATGTGATCGCCGAGGAGACGCTGAAGCATCACAATCGCGCATTCGCGGAACAGGAAGGTTCCGAGAAGGAACTGGACTCCGGCGGCGATTACCAATGGCGCAAGGACGGCGAGGACCATCTGTTCACGCCGCAGACGATTCATACGCTGCAGATGGCTTCCCGCGCGAACGATTACAAGCTGTACAAGAAATTCTCCGGCCTTGTCCAAGGCGAGAACAAGAAGCATCTGACGCTGCGCTCGCTGCTTGATTTCAAGAAGGACGGCCAATCCGTGCCGCTGGATGAAGTGGAATCGGTTGAATCCATCGTCAAGCGGTTCAAGACGGGCGCGATGTCATTCGGTTCCATCAGCAAGGAAGCTCATGAGAGCCTGGCTATTGCGATGAACCGTCTTGGCGGCAAGTCGAACACAGGCGAAGGCGGCGAGGACCCGAACCGCTTCAGGCCAGATGCGAACGGCGATCTGCGCCGCAGCGCGATCAAGCAGGTGGCATCGGGACGCTTCGGCGTAACGAGCAACTATCTCGTCAATGCTGACGAGATTCAGATCAAGATGGCGCAAGGGGCGAAGCCTGGCGAAGGCGGTCAGCTGCCTGGCCTGAAAGTATATCCTTGGGTAGCGGAAGTGCGCGGCTCCACGCCGGGCGTCGGCCTGATCTCGCCTCCGCCGCACCATGACATTTATTCCATCGAGGACTTGGCCGAGCTGATCCACGATCTGAAGAATGCCAATCCTCGCGCACGCATCAACGTGAAGTTGGTATCCGAGGTTGGCGTCGGCACGATTGCGGCAGGCGTAGCCAAAGGCCGCGCAGATGTCATTATGGTGAGCGGTTATGATGGCGGTACAGGCGCATCTCCAATGGGCTCTATCCGCCATGCGGGATTGCCGTGGGAGCTTGGTCTGGCGGAGACGCATCAGACGCTTATGCTGAACAATCTTCGCGACCGCGTCGTAATCGAGACGGACGGCAAGATGATGAACGGCCGGGACGTTGCCATTGCGGCTCTGCTTGGCGCCGAGGAGTACGGTTTCTCTACTGCGCCGCTTATCGTACTGGGCTGCGTCATGATGCGTGTCTGTCAGCTGGATACTTGTCCGGTCGGTGTGGCGACGCAGAATCCGGAGCTTCGCAAGAAGTTCATGGGCGATCCGTCCCATGTCGTGAACTACCTGCGCTTCATTGCGGAAGAGATGCGCGAGATTATGGCGGAGCTGGGCTTCCGTACGATCGAAGAGATGGTCGGCCGCGTTGACCGTCTGGATACGAAGAAGCTGATGGAGCATTACAAGGTGAAAGGTCTTGATCTGTCAGGCATTCTGTACGAAGCTGAAGTGCCGGAAGGCTCTTACCGCTATGGCGTACAGAAGCAGAACCACGGTCTGGAGCTGTCGCTGGACATGAAGGAGCTTGTGCCTAATGCGGGACCTGCTCTAGAGCGCGGCGAGAGCGTGCGCGGCACATTCCCGATTCTCAATACGAACCGGGTTGTCGGAACGATACTGGGTTATGAAGTAACGTCCCGCTACGGGGCGAAAGGCTTGCCGGAGGATACGATCTGGTATCACTTCGTCGGTACAGCCGGACAGAGCTTCGGCGCGTTCGTTCCGAAGGGCATTACGCTATCGGTTGAAGGCGACACGAACGACTACTTCGGCAAAGGGCTGTCTGGTGGCAAGCTGATCGTCGCTCCGTCTCCGAAGGCGTCGTTCAAGGCGGAAGAGAATGTCGTAACGGGCAATACAGCCCTGTACGGCGCGACAAGCGGCGAAGCGTACATTAGCGGCATCGCCGGCGAGCGCTTCGCTGTCCGGAACAGCGGCGTGAGCGCGGTCGTGGAAGGCGTAGGCGACCATGGCTGCGAGTATATGACAGGCGGACGCGTCGTTGTGCTTGGCGAGACGGGACGCAACTTCGGTGCAGGGATGTCCGGCGGCGTCGCTTATATCTACGACGAGAAAGGCGACTTCCACAATCACTGCAACCTGGAGATGATTCTGTTGGAGCGTGTAGAGATGGAAGGCGACGTTGCTGAGCTTCGCACCATGATCGAGAGACACGTCCAATATACGGAAAGCGCAGCCGGTTCTCGCATTCTGGCGGACTGGGGTGCTTCGCTTACGAAGTTCATCAAGATTATACCGAAGGATTACAAGCGGATGCTGGAGCAGATCCAACGAGCTGAGGACAAGGGGCTGCAAGGCGGAGATGCCTTGCTGGCCGCATTCGAGGCGAACAAGCGTGAGCTGGCTCGCGCAGGCGGCAAGTAAGCCGACACCGTTCAATTAACCCGCAAGAGGGGCATCGTGCCTCTCTTGCGGGTTTTTATGTACCTTCGACAAAACCCGTAGTATTCTGCGAGATAATGCTGCCAGTATCCGACATGATCCTTCCCGGGGCTCAGGTATAATGTACGAAAGTATGAGAAGCCTTGAGGAGGATGATGAATTGAAAATCATTTTATTGACGGGCGGATCGGGCGACAGAGTGTGGCCGTTAACGGGAAAGAAGAGGCATCATCAATATGCGGAGGTGTTGAAAAGCAAGGAAGGAAAACCTGAATCTTTGCTGCAGCGGTTGTGGAGCGGACTTGCGGGAGCGGATCTGCTGGAGCACAGCAGCTTTGTGGCATGCAGTGAGCATGCCGCCATGATTAGGCAGCAATTGGGGCTAGAGACGCCCATAATTCATTCTCCCCGGCAGAAGAACACATTTGCTTCAGCGGCATTGGCCGCGGCAAGTTATTACTCCGCATCCCTTCCTTTATCCGAGACGATCATTATCCTCCCGATGGACTTGTACGTAGGCGGGGATTTTTTTCATTGCATTCGAAGCCTTCCCAAGTTGTTGCGCGACAGCGGAGCGGCAATGATGATGGTGGGCACGAAAGCAAGCTTCGCTTGCGAGCAATACAGCTACATCATACCGGAAGAGGGTTATTATACCGGGACGGAGACCCATTACGATTACGAGGTGGCCAGCTTTCATGGAAGGCCTTCCTTAGTTGAAGCCGAAGCAATGGTGCATCAAGGCGCATTATGGAGCAGCGGAGTCTATGCTTTTCGGTTGGAATTCATGTTGCATCGCTTGACTGAGCTGGGATTGCCTGTGCACTATGAAGAGCTGTACAAGCAATTTCATCGAATATCCGATCAGAGTATGGAGGACAAGCTTGCCCATCAGCATACGATTAGCAAGTCTGTGGTTGTATATGATGGAATATGCCTGAGACTGGGCGCCTGGACATCTCTATCGCTGCGTGCTACGCTGTGAGCCGCTGCTACCATTCATTTCCGCTATCGTATATAATGATGGGGTTGAAGCTGCCTCGAAGGAGAATGGGGTATTCGTAATCGGCAAATGATTAGAAGGAGGTATGACGCGGAATGGAACCTATCATCGTATCGATGCGCGAAGTGACGAAGCGAATCGGCAAGCGCACCATTATCGACCGACTGTCATTGGACTTGAGACCGGGTGAAGTATTCGGATTCCTGGGACCGAACGGCTCCGGCAAGACAACGACGATCCGCATGATGGTCGGACTCATGTCGCTTAACGCAGGCGAGATTACCATTAACGGCTATAATATTGAAAAAGAGTATGAGAAAGCGATCAGCTATGTTGGCGCCATCGTTGAAAATCCGGAAATGTACAAGTATTTGACCGGTTATCAGAATCTGCTTCATTATGGGCGCATGATGCCGGGGGTAACGGAGCAGCGAATTCAAGAAGCGATAGAAGTTGTCGGAATGGGCAATCGCATACATGACAAAGTGAGAACCTATTCGCTCGGCATGCGGCAGCGGCTTGGGCTTGCGCAAGCGATTCTTCACAGACCGAAGCTGCTCATATTGGACGAGCCGACGAACGGACTGGACCCTGCGGGAATACGGGAGCTTAGGGACTATCTTCGCAAGCTGGCCAAGGATGAGAACATTGCAGTCTTCGTATCAAGCCATCTGCTGTCGGAGATGGAGCTGATGTGCGATCGCGTAGCGATTATCCAGAACGGCAAGCTTATCGACGAGAGAATCATTGGCGAGCATCGTGAGAGCGCCAGCGTATCAAGGATATTGTATGAGGTCGATCAAGCCGATAAAGCGCTCGAGATACTGTTGACGCAGGGGCAAGCGGCGGAGGGAGTTGGCAACGGGCTGATTGCCCTGGAAGCCGAGAGAGAGCGGGCGGCGGAGTTGAACGCCTTACTCGTAGCCGCTGGAATTAAAGTATACGGCATAAGGAAAGACAGCAAGTCGCTGGAGGATCAATTCCTGGAAGTGACTGGAGGTGAGAGTATTGGGTAATTTCGCTGGATTGCTGCGCAATGAGAATATGAAAATTTACAGAAGAGTGCGCACCTATATTATGGGGGCCATCCTGGTCGGACTTGTGCTGATGATCTCGATCATGTGGGCCGCATTCGGAGGCATGGACGTATCGATGTGGGATGTCGTATTCCTGGAATCGTCGATTCTATTCTTCTTGGTTACGATCTTCACAGTCGTTGTCGCAGCCGGAGTTGTGGCGGAAGAATTTACTTCGGGCACGATCAAGCTGCTTTTGATTAGACCCTGGTCCCGATCCAAAATATTGCTGGCCAAATATATCGCCGTAGTCGCCTTCGCTCTCAGTCTTGCCGTGCTGCTATTTATCAGCTCCATCGTCGTGAACTGGCTTATTTTCGATCTGTTCAATTCCGTGCATGCGGAACCGACGTTCCCGATGATGGAAGGCATGTCGGCAATGGGTTACCTGCTGCAATATTACGGTCTGACGCTCATTACGACGGTTATGACGGTTACACTAGCGTTCATGCTGTCTACCGTGTTTCGCAGCAGCGGCTTGGCAATCGGATTTGCCTTGTTTCTGCTGCTGGTCGTGAACAATGTTGTGATGCTGCTCGCAGCACTGCAATATAAGTGGGTCGATTACCTGTTATTCGTACATTTGAACTTGACGCAATACTTGAATGACATTCCGATCCGGGAAGGCATGTCGTTGGGCTTCTCCTTAGCGGTGCTGGCCGGTTACTATGTGCTGTTCATGGCGTTGACCTGGTATGTGTTCAATAAACGAGACGTAGCGGCTTGAACGCGCATAATAGCGACGACTATCGTGATTGACAAGACGAAGCTTTCGCAGAAAAACGCCGTGCCCGGTGCTCCTGACAGGAGTTGATCCGGGCACGGCGTTCTCGCAATGGCGAAACCGTCAGACGGCTTGCTTGGAACGGCTTCGTTCTTCATTGGCCTTGCTGTCTTGCTTGCCGGAAGCGGTGGCTGATTCCTTCTCATGCGACGGCTTCGCTTCGCTGGCCGGTGGTTCCATATGGCAGCTTCCGTTAATCATGCCGCCTTCTTGAATAATAAGGTGATTCGCCATAATATTGCCCGTTATATGACCGGATGATGTAATAATAAGCCTTCCGGTCGTCACGATGTCTCCGTACACCTTGCCGGCCAACGTCACATCCTGAGCGGAAATATTGGAGTGCGCCACCCCTTGCTCGCCAATGATGACGGCGCCCTTGCATGCGATTTCACCGCGGTATTCCCCTTCAATCCGCAGATTGGCTTCACTTGTCAGCTTTCCTTCCGCCACTGTGCCTGCCCCAATCAGCGTGTCTGTTGAAGCATTTCGCCGGTTTTCTTTGAACATAAGGCCTAATCCTCCATTTCATATCGATGCGATTTGAAACGACAGACTTGCTCCCTATGATGTCATTAACTCCGGTGAGCGATATACTCGAGGGGGTTGACAGGCTCGTTCTTCTGCATAATCTGAAAGTGCAGATGAGGGCCTGTGCTTCTGCCGCTGGAGCCGAGCAATCCGATCCGTTCTCCTTTCACGACTTCGTCGCCGATTCGAGCGTCGATCTGCTTCAAATGCATGTACACGCTCTGCAGATCGGTCAGATGGTCGATTATTATATAATGGCCGAGCCATCTGTCATAACCGGTGTCCGAGATGACGCCATCCGCAGCGCTGAATACGGTATCTCCGCTCTTGCCTTGAATATCGATGCCTGCATGGAACTTGATGCTGCCCGTGAACGGGTCCTTGCGATAGCCGAAGCCGGAGGTCAGCCGCTTGGAAACGGTGGGCCACTTCGAAGGAAAGGCGTCGACCGTCCTCCGCTTATGCTGAGCCTGGCGCAGCGTCTGGGCCATCGATTGCTCCATCGCATCTACCATTAGGCTAAGCTCCTTCAGGTCAAGCGAAGTATCTTGGGCATAGGAGGCTATCTGCACAGCATCGCGGAAGTAGGGCGTAACCGCCGCCTCTTTGTTCATACGTGTGGAGGAAGCGGATAAGGTTTGGACTCGAGGCGCAGTCGTCCTTTGATACCCGGTATTCGTTCCGGCTTCCGAATCCTCCAAGTCAATATTTACGCTGCTTCCATACTTTTCAATGAAAGCCTTGAGCTTCAGCTCCAACTCGTTCAGCTCAGTCATCTTTTCTTTCAGAGCCTGAGCCTGGTGCATCAGCTCCTCAAGCTCTTGCTGCAGAGCTGCGATAGCATGATCCTTCTCCGTGATCGTGCTGTCTTTACCTTCCATCGCTTGCGCATATTGGGCGGATTGCGTCTCCAGCCGATTCTCCAGACTTCGCAGCTCGTAAGCGGCTTTCATCTGGAGGCCGACTACGCAGCCGGTTACCGCCAGAACGGCGGCCACAGGGGCCACGACCACCGATCTTCTCGATACCGAGAACTGCTTGACAGACTTGTCAGCGCCACGCATGACGACGAAGGACCATGATGGATTGCGCGCTCGTCTCAAGTAGCTTGCTCCTTCCCGCCGGCAGTATAGTCGTACAGAACGTCCTATGACTATTTATTCCGCTGCAGGGGAAAACATACCTTGAAACTTATTTCAAAGAAGCCAACACTTCCTTCATTGGAGCGGTGAAATTGAAGCTGCGTCCTTGTTTCTGCTCCTCCGGCAACGTCTCCAGCATCGCTATTCTTCGGTTCACCTCAGCTTCCAAATCGCGAATACGATGCTCGTATTGCGTCGCTTTCTCCTCGTCCTTGTTCTGCAGTGCAATGGTACGGACATCCCGATATGCGAGCATCGCATGCTCGTACATCTCGATCATCCAAGGGAACTTCAGCAGCGCTTCATCCAAGACGGGAAGTGTGTCCTCCAGCTTGCCATTCAATTGATGCACTCTGATCTGCAGCGCCAGCAGCCCACGATTGTATTCGTCATGCTTGCGCGCCGCATCCAGCGTCTCTTGCGCTTGCTTCAGCAATTCCGGATCCCTGTTCTGCTCGTACACCTGCAGTATCCAGCTTACCTTGGTGATGGAATACGTCGATTGATCCGGTGCCTGGTCAATCGACTTCTCCAGCCTCTCCATTAACTGATTGTAGGAAGCCTTCTGCTTGACGGCTAGTGAAACCGTCTCGTTATAACGGCTTACTGCTGAATATTGGGTAGATGTAACGACAAGCAGTACAAGGCAAATCACTGCAAGCAGTCCGGGGTAGACGGCTTTCTGCCAGCCGTTGAGCTGCAATTTGGCCAATGATGCTACCTCCAGCTTGTCATGGTACGGAGCGAGCATGCATCCAAGCGACAGGAAGGCCAATGCACCGATGTAAACATAGCTCATATCGAAATCCATTGCGCTATGCGCCAGCAGCGACAGCGACAGAATAAAGAAGACCAAGTGGCTGCCGCGAAGCTCGGGATGGCGAATATGCGACCGGACGAACAGGAAGTAAGCATAAGCAATAAAACCAATCAAGATTGCCAGTCCCAGCCAGCCGACCTCTACAAGCACTTGCACATAGAAGCTATGTGCTTGTCTGCTCTCATAAGGGTTGTTCTGGTATTGTTCGTACATCGCTTGCCAAGCGCCGCCGCCTGCACCGATGACAGGGTAATCGCTGGCTGCACGTACACCGTCTTTATAGAACGTAATCCTCTCAAGTACACTGTGCTGGTTGAAGTTAATATTCTCGAAGCGATCCGCCAGCTGCTGCGGAAGCATTCCTCTGACGGCCGGGCTGGATAGCAGTACTGCGGCGCATACGGTCGTCACGACGGCAATTAGTGCAGGAATGAGCAGGAACGACCATTTCCGGTCGGCAATTCGCGAGAACTTCCCTTCTACCCATGTCTCCAGCTTGGCGTGATACAGCCAGACGAATGCGGCCGTTACTAAGGAAGCTGCCAGCAGCAATCCCCAGCCCGTAGCGGGAAGCGAGTTGAACAGCGATATCGTTGACAACGCCTTCGTCCCCGTCGGTTGGACGATTGCCGCTATGTCGTTCATAACAGCCGTAACCTTGCCCAGAATAACCATGGAGATAGCTATGGAGACGACCATATAGAGCAAGTAGGCAATCTGCTTCGTCAGCTTCATTAACGGAATAATAAGCAAGACGACGACCGGGATAATGACAAATGCGCCACGAGAGAACGTCAGCATGAACGATATCCAGATCGGTACAAGGAAAGCTGCGTTCATCAGCCGGATATAACTGTTGCCGTTATGGGATGCATAGTACAAGCAAGCCAGGAATAGAGCAATCAGGAAGCCGGCATATGTATTGGAGTACTGGAATACCGATGTTAGGCGGTAGCCGTCATGCGCGAGCCATAGCGCGTCCATGTAATAAATCTGGCCAAACAAGTTGAACAATCCGAACAACACAATGATGCCGCCGGCGATCATGATACCGCCCTCGATTATATGGCGCGTCCGCGCTGCTCCTGCGGTATATAAGCCGCTTATGAAGAGTAGAGCGAACATGCCGTAGATCATCACCATAAAGTCTGCGTAGTAGTCTGATACCGCCTGCATGGAGGAAATCCAGTAAATAAGCGGGATCAACATGACAGCAATCGACAAAATACCGGTGTGGCTGGAAATTTTCCAATTCCGTATTAGGTAAATGAGGGGAAGAAATGATAGAATAAAGATATAAATTGCCGACTTGTAGATTGGAGGTTCGAAGCTGGACTCGTATCCATTGAACAAACCTCTGTCATAAGGGAAAATAACAAAAAACAGGGCAAGGCCAATAGCGCCAAGCCACCATAGAGGCGACACCTCTCCTTTTCCCGTATTTCCCGGGTAATTCCGCTTTGTCGCTTTCTGTCGTGCGCCCATTCGTATGTACTCCTATCTTTGTTTATTCTATGCTTTAACTGGAAAAGATACTCTATTATTTTATCAAATGTGGTGGGGGATTACTATACGAGTGAAAGAGTTCGACATGTTTTGCTAATATGGAATTCAGAAAGGTGTGTTCATGGGTTGGATAGTTTGGTAAACTGTTGGAAGGAACGTAGAAAAGACTTCTGAGAAATTGCAGTTCGCAGGTGATGTGGAGGTATATATGACAAGCTATCTTTTGAATTTAAATAAGTATAAAGATTTATTTATTGAACTAGTTATTCAAGACGTCAAATTAAAGTATAGAAATTCATACATTGGAATAGTTTGGAGCATGCTAAATCCTATACTCATGATGATAGTACTTACTATAATATTTTCTGCATTATTTGAAAGGACAATTGATAATTTTCCAGTTTATGTACTTACAGGAAGGCTTGTCTACACCTACTTTTCTGAAGCAACTAATTTTGCATTAGAATCTTTAAGAAGTAACAGTCAATTAATTAAAAAGGTTTATGTACCAAAGTATTTCTTTCCAATGTCCCGAGTATGTTCATCTTTTATAACAAGCTGTATATCAATTGTACCAATTATTATTGTAATGTTTGTAACAGGTATGGATTTTTCATTGTATAATTTGCTAATTATAGTTCCATTATCTTTACTTTTTGCAATTTGTTCCGGCATCGGTTTGATATTATCGACAATAAATGTGTTTTTTCGGGATATTAAGCACTTTTATACTATAATTTTAACAATGTTAATGTATGCTACACCAATTTTTTATCCTGAGGAAATTATTCCTGAAAAATATAAATTTCTAATTGAACTTAATCCGATGTTCTCTATTGTAGGCATGGTACGTGATGTTGTGATGTATAACATGTTCCCAAACTTGATGGATATTTTATTTGCTTTATTTTATTCTATCATACTATTGTTTATTGGTTTGTTTATTTTTTATAAAAACCAAGATCGATTTATTCTTTACTTATAAATATATATACTGAGGTATTAAAATGACAAATTCTAAATCTACATTGACTGTGAAAAATGTTTCAATGCACTATAGGATTGCAACGGAAAAAATAAATTCATACAAAGAGTATTTCATAAAAAGATTGAAAAATGATATTAATTATAAGGATTTTCGTGCCTTACATGATGTTTCATTTGAAGTAAATAAGGGAGAAGTTTTTGGGATTATTGGTAAGAATGGTGCTGGAAAGAGCACCCTGTTGAAAATAATATCAGGAATTATTAAACCTACAAAAGGAAATGTTGAAAGGAAAGGGACTATTGCACCATTAATTGAATTAGGAGCCGGCTTTAAAGAGGAGCTTACGGGCATCGAAAATATTTATTTAAACGGTTTATTACTGGGTTATTCAAAAAAGTTTTTAAAAGAAAAAGAAGAAGAAATCATTCGATTTTCTGAACTAGAAGAGTTTATTTACACACCATTGAAAAATTACTCTTCTGGCATGAAAGCAAGATTGGGCTTTTCTATAGCAACATCAATCAAACCAGACATTCTTATTGTTGATGAAGTACTAGCAGTTGGTGATTATACTTTTAGAGAAAAGTGTGAAAAAAGAGTGAATGAAATGATTCAAAGTGGAACAACTGTTTTGTTTGTTTCACACTCAATAACTCAAATAGAAAAATTGTGTAATCGTGTTTTGTGGTTAGAGAGAGGGATTGTCAAAGAACATGGACAAACTGATGTTGTTTGTTCGCGGTATAAGAATTTTTATTAAAATTCTGTTATTTATTACATTTATCGGGAATAAGGAGCTGTTATTGTGTTAACGCTTGAGAAAATCAATAAAGGAATGAGAATGTTAGTTGCTCCAATGAAATCTTATTTTCAAAGTAACTCTTTTAGAACTAGAATAAAATATACAAAGTATTTTAATGAAAATCAGATTAATTCAAATACAATATTATATGAATCTTATCATGGTAAAAATATGTCTTGCAATCCATATGCTATTTTTTTGGAAATACTAAAGAATCCTAAATATAATGATTACAAGCATATATGGGCTTTAAATGATAATCTTGATGTTTACTTGAATAAGTATAAGTCATATTCAAATATTGAGTTTGTAAGAATTAATAGTAAGGAATACTTGAAATACTTAACCTCGGCGAAGTACTTGATTAACAATGTTACGTTCCCTACTTATTTCCAAAAAAAAGAGGGGCAGGTTTATATTAATACTTGGCATGGTACCCCAATTAAAACGTTAGGGAAATATATTAATAATACTTTAGTAGATCACGCAAATGTAACTCGTAATCTGCTACAAGCTGATATGATAATTAATCCAAACAAATTTACTGCTGATATAATTGTCGATTCATATGATTTAGATGGAATATACTCTGGGGAAATTTCTGACCAAGGTTATCCTAGAATAGATTTAACAATAAACCCAATTGAAAATGTAAGGGAATCTTTGTCAATCGGTGAGGAGGGAAAAATAATTTTATATGCTCCGACATGGAGAGGGATTGGTAATAAACCCGAGAAAGCAATTAAAGAAACATATGATCAAATCATAAAACTAACTGCACTTATTCCTACAGATTATCAGCTAATAGTAAAAATACATAATTTAGCCTACAAGGAAATAATAAAGCTTGATATAGATCGTTTTAAATTAATTCCTGATACAATCGATACAAATGAATTACTTTCTATAGTCGATGTATTAATTACTGATTACTCAAGTATATTTGTCGATTATATGGTTACTAAAAAACCAATTATTTTTTATATGTTTGATAGATATAAATATCTTGATAAAAGAGGACTAATAATAGATATTGAAACACTTCCTGGACCTGTTTATGAAACCATTGAGCAATTAATGCGAGGTTTAGAACGGATTAATGAAGTGCATGAACTCAGTAAAGAGAAATATGAAAATATGCTGAAAGTGTTTAATTATAATGATGATGGCTTTGCGAGCTCTAGGCTAATAAGTAATATGTTTGAAAAAAAGGCTACAATAGCTTCAAGTTACTCAATATTGGATGAGAAAAAAATTAATATCTTATTTTATTGTGGTGGGTTAGTTAATAATGGAATAACAAGTTCGGTTATCAATTTATTAAATGCTATTGATTATAATAAATACAACGTCGCAATACTAGAAAAATATAAATATGATGAAGTATCAAGGAATAATCTTTTGAAAATTAATCGTAAAGTTAAAAGATTACATCGAGTTGGCTCTATGAATCATAGCTTGTTTGAAGTTTATAAGAATTTACTTATTACAAAACTAGGTATAAATTCGAAATGGTTAAGCAAAATTTATCCAACTGAATTGTATACTCGCGAAATTAATAGAATATTGGGAAATAGTCGCTTTGATGTAGCGGTAGATTTCAGCGGATATACTCCATTTTGGACATCGTTAATTTCCTCAGGCAATTTTAAAAGAAAGGTAATTTATCAACACAATGATATGGCAGAGGAGTATAGAAAAAAAATATCAGGGGTATACAAACACAAGAGAAACTTGGATATTATTTTCCCTCTCTATAGTAATTTTGATAAAATTGTTGCTGTTTCAAAACATACAATGGAGAAAAATTTAAATGGTCTCGAGCAATATATCGATAGGGATAAAATAACTTATGTACATAATTGTCTTGATTACAATAAAATTCAGGAGCAACTTCTTACGAAAGAAATAATTTGTGCGAATGATAACGATTATCTCTTGATAAAAAAAATAGAAGGCGATTTTTTGGAGTTGAAAGGGATTAAAGTGCCAAATAGAGAGAAGATTCACTTTGTGACAATGGGAAGGTTATCGCCAGAAAAAGATCATCTCAAACTGATTGATGCATTTGAGTATCTGTCCAAAGAAAATGAAAATGTTATGTTACATATTATTGGACAAGGTCCTATGGAAAAAGAGCTTAAAAGAAAGGTGGCTAAGTTGAGATTAAAGGAAAGAGTGGTTTTTACTGGACAATTAACCAATCCGTTTTCATATATCGATGCATGTGATTGTTTTGTTCTATCTTCTAATCATGAAGGGCAGCCTATGGT
This sequence comes from Paenibacillus sp. J5C2022, assembly GCF_025567625.1. Lineage (GTDB taxonomy): Bacteria > Bacillota > Bacilli > Paenibacillales > Paenibacillaceae > Pristimantibacillus. Next base: position 21,613 of record NZ_JAOQJC010000011.1, read on the forward strand.
TCTGTTGGAAGCATTAACAATGAGAAAGCCAATTATTTCAACTGACATAGCTGGATCAAGGAGTGTTCTTGAAGGAGGATATGGTTTGTTAGTTGAAAATAATGTGAAAGGTCTTGTTTATGGAATGCAGAAATATATACACCAGGAATACAGTTCATTGGATTTTAATTATAAAGAGTATAACGTACGAGCATTGAGAATGTTTTATAGAGAAGTTTGTAACGTATGAAATGAGGTGGACTATATATGAAAAGGGTTTTAACTTACGGTACTTATGATTTGTTACATCGTGGTCATATTAATTTATTGAAACGTGCAAAAGAATTAGGAGACTATTTAATAGTTGCACTATCATCTGACGAGTTTAATAAAATAAAGAACAAGAAGTCGTATCACTCGTATGATGACAGAAAAGTAATTCTAGAATCTATTAAGTATGTCGATTTAGTAATACCAGAGCATAATTGGGAGCAAAAAATTAATGATGTTAAAATGAATGATGTAGATATATTTGTTATGGGAGATGATTGGGAAGGAGAGTTTGATTTTCTAAAAGTATTTTGTGAAGTTATTTATTTACCTCGAACTACAGGTATTTCAACAACAAAAATAAAAAATGATTTAAGAGTTGTGAATAAATAACTGATTCGATGATTGGAGAGAGTGATGAGTCGAATAAGGAGTCTGTTTATCAATTTGATTATAAAAATATATAAAATTATCAATCACTTCATGTCTGTAAAGAAAAGTGTGATTATTTTTGAAAGTAATGTAGGTAAATCATATACTGGTAACCCGAAATACATTTATGAAGAATTGGTTCGGCAAAATCTTGATAAAAAATATAAATGTGTATGGGTATTTGAAAACCCAAAAGATAAAAATCTTAAAACAGTGGGAACATGCAAAAAAATTAAACGCTTGAGAATAAGATATTTCTACTACATTATGATTTCTCAGTTTTGGATTTTTGATAGTCGACATCCTCGCTTTATTATTAAACAAAAAGATACGAATTATATCCAGACATGGCATGGAACTCCATTGAAAAAATTGGCGTTGGATATGGATTCCTTAAGCATGGGTGGTGAAACTGATATTGAAAACTATAAAAGATTGTTTAAATTAAACACTCAAAATTGGGACTTTTTAATATCACAAAATAAGTATTCTTCTGAGATTTTTAGAAGAGCTTTTGACTTTAGAAATAGAATCATTGAGATTGGTTATCCTAGGAATGATCGACTAGTAATGAAGTATGACACCGATCAGAAAAATGCACTAAAACAAAAGTACGGGCTCCCCTTAGAAAAAAAAATCATTTTATATGCACCTACATGGAGAGACAATGAGTTCTATTCAAAAATGAAATACGAAATGAACTTAAGAATAAACATTGATTTATTTTCTGAAGAATTAGGAGAAGAAGCTGTGTTTATTATTAAAAGCCATTACTTGATTTCAAAAAATATATTAATAAATAATGAAACAAATAATTCAGTTCTTTTATTAAATTCTTCTTCAGTAGATATACAAGAGCTATTTATTGTTTCAGACATTTTAATTACTGACTATTCTTCTGTTATGTTTGATTTTAGTATACTGGGTAAACCAATGATTTTTTATGTATATGATTACGAATTTTATAGGGATCAATTAAGGGGGCTTTATTTTGACATTGTCGATGAAGTACCTGGACCAATAGTATTTAATGACATAGATCTCATTGATCAAATAAAAAAAATAATAAGTTCCAGTTCAACTTACTATATTGAGTATAACGAAAAATATAAGAGTTTTGTTGAAAAGTATAATCATGCAGATGATGGGACTGCGGCAATAAAAATAGTCGAACTAATAGAAATGCTTAATTAGAATTTAGGTGAATTTATGAAGTCATTAATGTATAGAATTTTTGCATTCTTGTTTTGGATATATAGAGTTTTTCCTTTGAATCGAAAAAAGGTATTATTTATTATGACTCATGATTTTCATTTAGAAGGTAATATAGGGTATGTATATAACGAATTAGTTAAAAAAGATTATCCGTTGAAATATTACTGGATTTGTAAAAATGATTTAGGGATGGGGGTTGCTCCAAGAAAACTGCTCAAGACAATCTCATTGTTTTTAGTAAAGTCATATCATATGGCGACTGCGAATTATATTTTTCTTGATAATGTATTTCTTCCAATGGCATATATGAAATTTAATGCGAAAGTGAAAGTGATTCAACTATGGCATGGCTCTGGAGCAGTGAAAAAATTCGGACAAGATTGTAATACTGGTCGTCTTGCGAGACTTGAGTATTCAGCTAATCAATCATATACACATGTTATAGTAAGTTCAATTCGAGTAGTTGACCAACATGTCACTGCATTTGGTGTAAACAGAGAGAATGTGTACCCAATAGGAGTGCCTAGAGTTGATTTCTTTTATGAAAGTAGTACACAATCAGAAAGCTTAAATGAGTTTTATACTAATTACCCTGAGTTGAAAAACAAGAAAAAAATTCTATATGCCCCTACGTTCAGAGATGATGAGATTAATACACCACCTTCCATCGAAATGAATTTTGAAAAGTTAATAGAGTCTTTAGATGAAAGCTACATTATTCTATTGAGATTGCACCCTCATATTCGGAAGCATTCATATAAACATAATTATTCTAATCGATTATATGATGTTTCTGAATATTATAATTTGAATGGATTACTATTAGCTTCTGATATACTAGTAACTGATTACTCGTCTATCATTTTTGATTATATGTATCTCGAAAGACCAATGATTTTCTATGCATATGATCTTAAATCGTTCAAAGATAATTCTCGAGGTTTTTATTTTGATTATGAGACATTTGTACCAGGACCTGTGGTTAAAAATACTGACCAGTTAATTAATGAGATTTTAAACGAGACATTTAACTTGGACATGGTAAGAGAATTTAAAAATACTTATATTAACGAAAACGGTGCACATGCAACTAAGAGATTAATTAATTTGGTTTTTAGTAAGTTGTGATACTAATAGTTTCTCGGAATAAAAGCCAGGCTGAGAGTAAAGATAATGATGGTTACATTTCATATGAGGATTCGTCTGGAGAAACAGCAAGGCAGGACACATGATTAAGATTCACGTAAGGAGTATTTGTCAGCAATGAAAGTCGTGAGCTTAGATAACGTAAATAAGTTAGTCATCCAAAGTTTCACCGCGAGTGGCTAGTCTTTGTAACTAGGATCAACTAGGGAAATTTCTTACCAAGATAAGAGGAAGAAATGTTAGATGATATGAGGAAAACTTTGTTCCATCTACCTCGGCGAGTGCAGAGAGGCTGAACTATAGTGAAGGAGGCCCCAATGAAAGGAATCATCCTTGCAGGAGGGACGGGTTCGAGGCTGTACCCGCTCACGAAGGTGACGAATAAGCATCTACTGCCGGTGGGGCGGTATCCGATGATCTTCCATGCTATTGCCAAGCTGGAGGAGGCCGGGATACGAGACATCCTCATCGTGACGGGCAAGGAGCATATGGGCGATGTGGTCAGCTTACTCGGAAGCGGAGCTGATTTCGGACTCTCTTTCACCTACAAGGTGCAGGATGATGCCGGAGGAATTGCTCAAGCGCTGGGGCTGGCCGAGCACTTTGTCCAAGACGACCGAATGGTTGTTATTCTTGGAGATAACGTCTTCCAGGATTCTATCGCTCCATTCGCAGAAAGCTATGCCCAACAGGAATGCGGCGCGAAGATTTTAATTCAAAAGGTAGACGATCCCCATCGGTTCGGTGTTCCCGAGCTAGCGGAGAATCGGATCTTGTCGATAGAGGAGAAACCTCATTCTCCGAAAAGCAGCTATGCTGTAACCGGCGTGTATATGTACGATCACAAGGTGTTCGATATCATTCGAAGTCTTCAGCCTTCGGCAAGAGGCGAACTGGAAATTACGGATGTGAACAATGCCTATATAGCTAGAGGCGAGTTGTCTTACGATGTGCTGTCGCAGTGGTGGAGCGATGCGGGAACCCATGCTTCCTACAGCAAGGCAAATGAGCTAGCGAAGGATATTCTCTACAGTGCCAAATTCGGTACGGTGAAATTGTAAATGGCGGTGAAGAGATGAAACTGCAGGAGACAAGCTTGCCGGGAGTAATGCTTATTGAGCCTAAAGTCTTTTCTGATCATCGTGGCTTCTTTATGGAGAGCTATAACTTCGATCAGTTCGCCGAGCATGGGATGAATACAAGCTTTATGCAAGATAATCATTCTCTGTCGAAGGACGTCCATGTGCTTAGAGGGCTTCATTATCAATTGCATCCGAAGGCACAGTGCAAGCTTGTAAGGGTAACTGCCGGAGAAATCATGGATGTCGTATTGGATATACGAAGAGGCTCGCCAACCTACGGGCATTGGGCGAGCTTCGTGCTGTCGGAGGATAATAAGCTGCAATTGTATATTCCAGCCGGATTCGCGCATGGCTTCTGCACACTTGTGCCCAATACGGAGGTGCAATATAAAGTGGATGCGCCGTATTCACCTCAGCTTGACCGGGGAATCCGCTGGGATGATCCTGCGCTCGGTATTACTTGGCCGACCAATTCGCCCGTACTGTCTGAGAAGGATACACATCATCCGACCTTGGCAGAGGCGGAATTGAACTTTGCATACAAGGAGGGCGAGTGAACGTGAGGCTGTTCATTACTGGCGGCGCCGGGTTTATCGGCAGCAACTTTATTCACTATATGATGAAGCATCATCCTTCCTATCAATTAATTAATGTTGATGCGCTTACGTACGCCGGCAACCTCAATAACTTAAGTGTGGTTGAAAAGAGCGACCGGTATACTTTCGTCCATGCGGATATTAACGATCGCTTGAAGCTGGAGCCCCTCTTCCAAGAGGGGCTCGATGCAGTTATTAACTTTGCTGCGGAATCGCATGTGGATCGGAGCATTAAGGAGCCGGATATATTCGTGAAGAGCAACGTGCTCGGAACGCAGACGTTGCTTGACTTGTCCAAGCAATATGGCGTCAGCAAGTTCGTCCAAGTATCGACTGACGAAGTGTACGGTACTCTTGGAGCAACGGGCTTGTTCACGGAAGACACGCCACTTGCGCCCAACAGTCCTTATTCCGCAAGCAAAGCGGGGGCTGATCTGTTGGTTCGGGCGTATTATGAAACATTCGGGATGAATGTGAACGTTACACGCTGCTCCAACAATTACGGTCCCTATCAATTCCCGGAGAAGCTGATTCCGCTCATGATTCATCGAGCCCGGAACGATCTGTCGCTGCCTGTGTACGGCGATGGGTTGAATGTGCGTGATTGGCTCTATGTGGAAGATCATTGCCACGCGATAGACTTGGTGCTGCATCAAGGCGCAAGCGGTGAGGTCTATAATATTGGCGGTCGCAATGAACGCAATAATTTGCAGGTGGTGCGGACCATACTGGAGACGCTTGGGAAGCCGGAATCGCTTATTACTTTCGTAGAGGATCGGCTAGGACACGACCGTCGTTATGCCATCGATGCCGACAAGATTCGCAGGGAGCTTGGCTGGGAGCCGAAGCATAATTATGAGAGCGGAATTAAGGAAACGATTGACTGGTATATCCGTAGTGAGCAGTGGATGAACGATTGTATAACGGGAGCCTATCGAACACGACAAGTGTAAGCGACAGAGCGGTCTGTTCGATGAATGGCACTGCAGAATAGGTAGCCTCAATAGGCTATTAGTTTGATAGAAGAAGCTTAGCGGAATGTAATGTGCTGTTCCGGTCACGTCTTTGAGTAAGGGGGGCAATCTTGAGTTTTGAACCAATCTAGCAAATCTACTTATAAAATCGCGATCACGGGAGCCGGAGGCATGCTGGGGAAAGAGTTGTCGCTGCTAAGCACCTCAGGGCTGACGATGATTCCACTCACCCGGCAAGAGTTGGATATTACGGATGCGGAACAGTGCATGAGCGTATTCCAGCAGTTGCAGCCCGACACCGTTATCCATTGCGCAGCATACACAGCCGTGGATCAAGCGGAGACCGATGAAGCGGAAGCTTATCGCATTAATGCTGAGGGCACGCGATATGTAGCAGAGGCAGCGCAACAAGCGGGAGCCAAGCTTATATACATCAGCACGGATTATGTCTTCGACGGGAGTGCTTCAACCCCCTACCCGGCTCATGCACCGACTAATCCCAAGACGATATACGGCAAGTCCAAGCTCGCAGGAGAGCGGGCGGTGCAAGCAACGCTGCCGCAGCATTTCATTGTCAGAACGTCATGGGTGTTCGGCAAGCATGGGAATAACTTTGTATCTACAATGCTGAAGCTGGCGAGTGAACGGGATGTCTTGAAGGTTGTGAACGATCAAATCGGCAGTCCGACATATACATATGATTTGGCCCGCCTTCTGGTGGAACTTGCACGCAGCGAAGCTTATGGCATTTACCACGCAACGAATGAGGGCAACTGCTCATGGTACGAGTTCGCGAAGGCGATATTCGAGCTGTGTCCTGATGCACCGGTGGTAGAGCTTCTGCCATGTAAGACGGAGGAATTTCCGCGGCCAGCGCCCAGACCAGCCTATTCGGTGCTGAATGGGGATGACTTGGCAGAGCAGGGATTTCAGTCCCTCCGTCCATGGAGAGAGGCGCTGAAGCACTATTTTACGGAATGATAAGCGAGGGTTGTCTATGTCTGCTCCAACGGTTAGTGTATGCATCGTGACCTATAATAGCGCGAAGGATATCGGAGCGTGCCTCGAGGCAGTCTCTATGCAGACCATCCCGGTGTCCATCGTCATCGTCGATAACGCATCCGCCGACCGTACGCTGGAGGCGATAAGGGAGCATCAATCCGCTGCTCTGCCCATCAATCTTATACGGAATACGGTTAACAACGGATTCGCAGGGGGGCAGAATCAGGCGATCAGAGCGACGGATAGCGATTATGTGCTTGTACTGAATCCCGATGTACGCCTGGAGCCGGACTATGTGGAGAAGCTTATCGCCTGGATGGAACAGCATCCGAAGACAGGCAGCGCTACCGGTCAGCTTGTGCTGGAGGATCGACCCGATTTGATTGACAGCACGGGCCTTGCTATGGGCCTATCCCGAAATGCAAAGGATCGGGGAGCGGGGGAGGCTGCTGCCAATTGGAGCCAAAGCGGCGAGGTGTTCGGCGTGTCCGGAGCGGCATCAATGTATTCACGCCGCATGATTGATGAGATCTCTCTCGACGGAGAATTTTTTGACGAGCAGTTTTTTGCCTATAAGGAGGATGTGGATGTCGCATGGCGGGCACAACGGCTAGGCTGGAAGTCGCAGTATGTCTCATCGGCCAAGGCGGTTCATGCTCGTGGATGGAAGAAAGGCGGAAGAAGCTCGATTCCGCTCTTCGTCAGACAGCACTCATATATGAATCGCTTCTATACGCTGTTGAAGAATGAGTCGATTGGTTGGCATCTGCTGCTTGTCGTGCCAGTTATCACGATTCTGGAAGCCTTGAAGCTGGGCTATATCCTCCTTAGGGAGCCCGCCCTCCTGAAGTGTGTGCCAACACTCGCGAGGACAATACCGAATATGCTGCGCAAGCGGAAAATGATCAATCGGAAATCGCGGCGGCTGCTCCATGAGGAGGATACCTGAATTGCCGTCGCCGTCCCGGCCCATGATGAGGCTAGGATTGGCGTTCCATCCATAGTTGTCCTATTATTTCCAGATAGACTTGTTTTCTTCCATTCTTTCATTTGGTACAATGTTAATAGATGAAGTGTTAAATTGGAAGAGTTGAGCGACGACACATCATGTCGAACTTTGATAGAATGCGGGTGGGTACAGGTTATGCTGCGACAAAATCAGCGGTTTTTGACACAATTGTATATGCTGGCTGATCTGTTGTGTACGCTTCTCGTTTTTTTGGGCGCTTATTGGATCAAGTTTGAAAGCGACTGGCTGGCGCATGTGAAGTCGATCCCGTTCTCGACCTATCTGGTCTGGGGGACGGTGTATTCGTTCTCTTGCGTGCTGGTCGGTTTTTATGTGCAATTTTATTCGCCGAAGCGCCGCAAGAGCTTCTCCTACGATGTGTTGAAGATTGTTCAAATTCAAACGGTCAGCTTTCTGGGACTGCTGAGCTTGCTCTATTTCACGAATGAATCGGATGTGTCCAGACAATTTCTGCTCATCTTCTTCTGTATAAATATCGTCGCCGTCTCCGCTTATCGCTATGGGGTGAAGCAGATTCTGTCGCATTTCCGGCGGAAGGGCTTCAATAAGCGGTTCGTACTGATCGTAGGAGCGGGCTCACTCGGCCGCAGCTTCTACGCGAATCTGCATCAGCATCCCGATCTCGGTTATGAAGTGCTAGGCTTCCTGGACGATTTCCAACGCGAGCATGCTCCGGAATACAGCCATATGAAGCCGATTATCGGCACGATAGACGATCTGCAGCGCAAGCTGGAGAAGGGGCCGATCGACGAAGTCATTATGGCTCTGCCATTGGATGCGCACGGGAAGTATGGGGAAATTATCGATATTTGCGAGCGATCAGGCGTCAAGACGATGATCATCCCGGATTACTTCGATCTGCTTCCCGCCAGGCCATACTTCGACAACTTCGCAGGCATTCCGCTTATTAACGTGCGCGACGTGCCGCTTGACGAGCTTGGTAACCGATTGTTGAAGCGGTCATTTGATATTGTGTTCTCTATTCTGGCGATTATTCTCACGTCGCCCATTATGCTGTTTATCGTGCTTGGCATCAAGCTCACTTCTCCCGGTCCCGTCTTGTTCAGGCAGGAGCGGATGGGGCTTGACCGCAAGTCCTTCGACATGTTTAAATTCCGTTCCATGCATGTATCGACTTCTCAAGTATCCGACACGCAGTGGACGGTGGAGAACGACCCAAGACGCACCGCCTTCGGCTCGTTCCTCAGGCGCACGAGCCTGGATGAACTGCCGCAGTTCTTCAATGTGCTGTTGGGGCAGATGAGCGTTGTCGGGCCAAGGCCGGAGAGACCTTATTTCGTCCACCAATTCAAGGAGGACATTCCGAAGTACATGATCAAGCATCAGATCCGTCCCGGCATTACAGGATGGGCGCAAGCGAACGGTCTTCGCGGGGATACATCCATTAAAGAGCGGATTATGCATGATATTTTCTACATAGAGAACTGGACGTTCATCTTCGACTTGAAAATCATTATGAAGACTATCGTGAAGGGCCTGATGAACAAAAATGCTTACTAATCCTCTATCGCCATCAGGCACCATATCGGTTATTATCCCAACTCTGAACGCCGGTGAGGAGCTGTCAGAGCTGCTGGAGCGACTATGGCGGGGGACAGTCCGGCCGAAGGAAATTATCGTGATCGATTCCGAGTCGGAGGACGGCACACCATCAAGAGCGGAGAGGGCAGGCGCTCATGTATTGCCAATCAAACGTGCGGAATTCGATCATGGCGGAGCGCGCAACAAAGCGGCAGCTGTTGCAACCGGCGACATCCTCATGTTCATGACGCAGGATGCAATGCCCTGTGACAACGAGGTGATTGAGCGTCTTATTCAGCCTTTGCTGGTAGCTGCTCAACCGGATGAGCTGCCATCCCCCGGTCGTGTGGTCATGTCTTACGCCAGGCAGTTGCCTCAAGCCGATGCCGACATTCTCGAGAGACTGGCACGCGAGCATAACTACCCTCCGCAATCGTCGGTGAAGTCATTGGATCAGCTTGATGAATACGGTCTTCGCACTTTTTTTTGCTCCAATGTATGCTCAGCCATACGCCGGGATATTTTTCAGATGATGGGGGGCTTTCAGGAGCCGGTGCTCTTTAATGAAGATATGTTCATGGCGGCCAGATGCGTGCTTACCGGTTACGCCATTGCGTATTGCGGCGATGCGAAAGTGGTCCATTCGCACAATTACTCCGTCAGACAGCAATTCAACCGTTATTTCGACAACGGCGCTTCAATGCGGCTGAACGCCTGGATTACGTCTTACAGCTCTGTTGGAGGCGCAGGCTCCTCGCTTGTACGATTCCAGCTGAAGGGACTCGCTGCGAGCGGCAAGCTGTATCTTCTGCCAAGATTAATCGTGGAATCGGCGGCGAAGCTGCTCGGTTACAAGCTAGGCTTTCATCATCGCAAGCTGCCAAGATTTCTGGCTCGGCGCATTAGCATGCACAAGCTGATCTGGCATCGTATCGAGGAGCGGAACGACGTGAACGCCGACAGTGCCATGTAGCAAGCGACTGCTGTTGAGTTGAACACATCTCTGACTGAGGTGTGTTTTTTCGTTTTTCCATTCGGGAATATGCCTTTCCCCATCCGCTTAAACTAAGCTGTGGCTAATGGCGGCAAAGCGGAGAGGTGAGGTGTTGGCATGATGGCTGCGTGGCTGACTGTTCTTTTTATCGCCTATATTCTGCAGATCGCGGTCATTCTGCTATTGGAATACCGCAGGCAGGCTCATATGACCGCATGGCTGTTCATTGTGCTTTTATGCCCCTTTCTCGGCTTTGCCGCCTATTGGCTGGCTGGCAGTCCTTATGTCAAGAGGAGAGAGCGCGGCAGATGGCGGCTGGAGCGCTATGAGCACGTAGGCGAGGGGCGTAAGATCAAGGACTCGGACGGTGAAATATCAACATCCTGTAAGGAGGAAGCTTATCGACAGCGTCTGCTTCATGTACTGGAGAGGCTGTCGCCATTCCCGTTGCGAACCGGCAATAGGTGCAGAGTGTTGACAGATGGCGAAGCGACCTTCGATGCGATCGAGGCTGCGATGAAGCGGGCCAGGCATCATATTCATCTGGATTATTACACGATTCGTCACGACCGTGTGGGCAAGCGGTTCCTCCGAACGCTGATCGACAAGGCGCGCAAAGGTGTGGAGGTGCGCGTGCTCTATGACGGCATCGGCAGCATGCATCTTGATCGGCAATTTATAGGGGAGCTCAAGCGAGCCGGGGGACAAGCGCATTGCTTCTCGCCTGCTGCAGGGGTGCTTCGTCGCAGGCTCAATTACCGCAATCACCGCAAAATCGTGATCGTGGACGGCGCAACGGGCTTCCTGGGCGGGATTAACATCGGAGAAGAATATATCGGACTGGACCCGAAGCTTGGCTTCTGGCGGGATACCCATCTGCAGTTGAAAGGTGAAGCCGTCTATGACTTGCAGCGTCTGTTCATGAGCGATTGGCGCATGACGACCGGCGAAGTATGGCGGGACCCCGCGCCGTATATGCCTGAGCAGACGCATCAGGACGAGACAGGCGGAGAAGTTATAATCGTTCCCGGCACACCGGGCATGGAGGATCAGAAAATTGTGGAAGTGCTCGTTGCCGCTATGTCAGCTGCCACGACGAGAATATACGCGGCCACGCCATATTTCATCCCGGACCCCGCAATTGCCTCGGCGCTTCGCATCGCAGCGCGAAGCGGCGTCGATGTGCGGCTCATCATTCCCGGCATAAGCGATTCCAAGCTTGTCCTGCTGGCTACGCTGTCCCATATGACAGATATGCTGGAGGCGGGCGTGAAGGTATATCGGTATGGCAAGGGCTTTATCCATAGCAAGGTCGTGATTATCGATGAGATGTTGGCCTCCGTCGGGACAGCCAATCTGGACATGCGAAGTTTTTACAGCAATTATGAGCTGCTTGCCTTGCTGTTCGACAAAGCGGTCATTTCCCGTCTGGAGAACGATTTTATGCAGGATTTGCAGGAATCCGCAAAAATGGATGCCGAAGCCTTCTCTGCACGTCCCATGAAGCAGAAGCTGGCGGAAGCCGTCATGCACATCGTGTCTCCTTTGCTGTAAAGTATGCATGAAACAGTCGGACTGAGGGCATATTGTGGTCAAGGCAAGGCGATTGACTACGACCAGGAGGGATTCCATGAGAGAGCATGAAGCCATGTCCGCTGATCCGAAGAAGGAAGCGGAGGAGCCGCATGTGGAAGGGCGCGACGATTATTTTATGGATGTGGACCGCATGATCAATGAAGGGCTGGGCGGCGGCAACGTGACGATGCATAACGGCCTTATTGAAGAGACGACGACAGATACGATGGAAGAGGAATAGGGGGAGAGAATAGGCAATGGATGTACAGCGTGCGAAAGAGATCTATCAGTTCGAAGGGACGATTCCCGTTCATCTGGAGGGCGACTCCGTCTGGATTGAAAATGTGGATGAGGCGAACGGCATGGCCACGGTGACAGTGGGCAACAACCCCGTCAATACAAAGACGGTTTCGGTGGATCAATTGATGGAATCTAAGGAATAGACTGCGAAATCCGGGCTGCACAGCGATGATTACGTCTGATGCTTCCCGGATTTTTCATGTTTTGGCCGTGACGCAGCCGCATTCCTTGCCATCTACCCGCCATAGGCATCCCTGAACGCTTCGCATAATCGTTCCCGATCGATGTCCCACAGCTCGGCGATTTCCGGAGCGACATGCTCCTCCCACCAGTCCGCCTGCTTTCTACGGTTGTTTTGATGCTCTACAATCCAGGCCATATTGGCCAGCACTTTTTTGAAATAGAGCTCTGCTGCCGCTTCCATTTTGTCTTTGGGTACCCAGTGCTTCAGACGCTTGGCCGTCCGATACAGCTCGTTCTGGCATGCCCTGCGCACTTTGCGCGCAGTGGGCAACTGCTGCTGATGTTTTTGACCATTCGGATTCATGGACTCGTCGCTCCTCTCTATTCCATCCATATGCATGGAAGTCCGGAATGGTCACTTGGCTGAAGCAAGCGATGACGAACAAGGACAATTGTGGAAGGGGGTGCTCATGATATGGTAAAATAGCAGGGGGTAAAGGCTGGTATTATGGTAGCGGAGGTAAGGAATGGAGAACTGGATTACCGATATTATGGAGCAGTACGGGTATTTTGGCATTTTGCTGATGATTGCGCTGGAAAATCTTTTTCCGCCGATTCCTTCGGAGGTGATTCTGACATTCGGAGGCTTCATGACGATCAACACGTCGCTTACGCCGCTCGGCGTCATCATCGTGGCGACGATGGGCTCGCTTATTGGCGCCATCATCTTGTATTTCATCGGGCGCTGGCTTGATGTGGAGCGTCTGGAGCGGATTATCGACCGTTGGGGCGGTATTCTGCGGGTGAAGAAGGAGGATATTCGCAGGGCGGATGCCTGGTTCGACAAGTATGGCTATTGGGCGGTATTCCTGTGCAGGATGGTTCCGTTGATCCGAAGTCTGATCTCGCTTCCCGCCGGCATGTCCGGCATGCGTCTCGCACCGTTCCTGTTCTTCACAACGATCGGCACGCTAATATGGAATACGATCCTGGTCATGCTGGGCACGACGGTGGGGGACAATTGGAGCGATATCGTGTCGTTCATGGATGTCTACTCCAACATTGTATACGGGGTCATTGCTTTAGTCGTTATCGTCGTTATTTACTTGTATATTCGCAGAGCAAGAAAATTCTAGTATAATGGATCACATACATAGTGATGGAAAGAGGGATAGCAATGAGCAAAAGCATTGCGGACAAGCTTGGCAAAGGGATAAGCCCGCAGCAATTTCTCGATGGCATGACGAAAAACAAAGAAAAATTCGTCGATTGGATGGAGCAATTCAGCTGGCCGAGCGCCGATGACCGGGAATATTTCGAGTCGCTCAACAATCGGGACGACCTTCGCTGCCTCATTCTGATGGCGGAATGGTGCGGCGACGTGGTGCGCAATGTGCCGGCCGTATTCGGCGCACTGGAGGTATCCGGCATCCCTACCGAGGTGCTTGTGATGGAGGATCATCTGGATACGATGGACCAGTACCTGACAATGGGCGGCCGATCGATTCCGATCGTGATCTTCGCCGACACCGGCGGCGCGGTGCTGGGCCAATGGGGGCCGCGTCCGAAGCATGTGCAGGAAGCCATGATCGCATTCAAGACGGCGAATCCCGACCGCGAGGCGGCTGATTATCAGGACAAGCTGGCGGAGACGCGCCAGGAGATGATGCGCCGTTATGGAGATGGTCCCGGCTATCAGGCGGTTGTCGTGCAAGAGCTGCGCGAGCTGCTGGAGAGCTTCTAACCGATGACGATGGAAGCGACATTCAACATAGAAGCCTACTCCTTGGGACCACTGCAGACGAACTGCTATCTGCTCACCGTGACAGACGGGGAACAGGAGCGGGGCATTATTATCGATCCCGGCATGTATGCGGGAAGGCTGGCGGAACGGCTGAAGAGTGTGAAGCTGGAGGCGATCCTGCTGACGCACGCTCACTTCGATCATATGGGCGGAGTCGACGACGTTCGCAAGCTCTCCGACGCGCCGGTCTATATTCACGATCTGGAAGCGGATTGGCTAACCGATCCTCGCAAGAACGGGTCCATGCGCTGGCAGGATGTCACGCCACCGCTATCGACGGATCCTGCAGAATATGCGCTTGACGAGGGACAGACCTTGGACTTCATTGGACATTCGTTCCAGGTCATGCATACGCCGGGGCATTCTCCCGGCAGTGTAAGCTTCCTGTGCGGGCAGCATCTCTTCTCGGGAGATGTGCTGTTCAGGCAGTCGGTCGGCCGGACGGATCTTCCGGGAGGCAAGGAGCGCGATCTCTACGATTCCATTAGTCTGAAGCTGTACAAGCTTCCCGCCGATACGATTGTCTATCCCGGCCATGGGGGGCGGACGACGATCGGCTACGAGATGGCGAACAATCCCTATACGGCATAACCGGAAGCATTCCCGACCGAGCAGGAAGGGGATGCTTCTCTAATCTTCACTGACTATTCTAAAGAGGACGGTGCAATCCCATTGACGCATACGATAGAGCAAGAGACGAACGGCAAGGTGCAATTATCGGATGAAGAGAGAGCGGCTGAGCTCGCCAGAATCATGAGCGGCATAGCCGCCGAGAGCAGTATTCCCATTAGCAAAGTGAAAGCGGCAGTCTCTCTGATGGACGAGGGCAACACTATTCCGTTCATTGCCCGATACCGCAAAGAGATGACGGGAGAGCTGGATGAGAATCAACTGCGGCTTATCGAGGAGAAGCTGCAATATATGCGCAATCTGGAGGAGCGCAAGCGCGAGGTTATTCGCTTGATCAATGAGCAGGGCAAGCTTACGGACGAGCTGCGAACAGGTATTGAGCGGGCCGTCAAGCTGCAGGAGGTCGAGGATCTGTACCGCCCTTACCGCCAGAAGCGGAAGACGCGCGCCAGCGTGGCGAAGGAGAAGGGGCTTGAGCCGCTCGCTCAGTGGCTGTGGGCGCAGCCGCGCCAAGGCAATCCGTTAGCGGAAGCCGCTTCCTATGTGAATGACGAGAAGGGAGTGTCTTCAGCAGAGGAAGCTCTGCAAGGGGCGATGGATATTCTGGCGGAGAACTTCGCCGATGACGCGGCGATCCGCTCCTGGGTGCGGAAATTCACCTTCGATCAATCTTTGCTTCGTACGGAAGCTAAGAATGGGGGCGAAGAATCCGTATACGAGATGTATTACAGCTATCAGGAGCCTGTGCGGAAGCTGCCGCCGCATCGCGTGCTGGCCATTAATCGCGGCGAGCGTGAAGAAGTACTGCGCGTATCGTTCGATACGCCTGTGGAGCGCATCCATGACCATATGAAGCGCAAGCTGCTCAGGAACGGAACGGCGGCAGAGGTGCGCCAGACGCTGGAAGCGGTCATCGAAGATGCTTACAAGCGGCTGATCGCCCCATCAATCGAGCGTGAGGTGCGGGCAGAGCTGACGGAGAAGGCGGAGGAGCATGCCATAACGATTTTCTCAGAGAATCTTCGCAATCTGCTGCTTCAACCTCCGGTACGAGGCAAAGTTGTGCTTGGTGTCGACCCGGCTTACCGCACCGGCTGCAAGCTGGCGGTCGTGGACGATACCGGCAAGCTGATGGAAGTGGCGGTATGCTATCCGACGCCACCGAACAATCGGGTTGCCGAAGCAGAGAAGCTGGTTGGCGGCTTTATTGACAAGTATATGGTCGAGCTGATCGTCATTGGCAACGGCACGGCTTCGCGCGAGACGGAGCAGTTCATCGCCGGTCTGATCAGCAAGCGCGTATCCTCCGAATTGCAATATATTATCGTCAATGAAGCGGGCGCGAGCGTGTATTCTGCATCCAAGCTGGCAGCGGAGGAATTCCCGAAGCTGGACGTAGCGGAGCGCAGCGCAGTCTCCATTGCTCGCCGCCTGCAGGACCCGCTGGCCGAGCTCGTCAAGATTGAACCGAAGGCAATCGGAGTCGGTCAGTACCAGCATGACGTCAGCCAGAAGCGGCTGGATGAGAGTCTGGGCGGCGTCGTGGAATCCGCCGTTAACCATGTCGGGGTCGATGTCAACACGGCGTCGGCGTCGCTGCTCGCATACGTTGCAGGGGTCAATGCTACGGTGGCGAAGAATATCGTGAAGTACCGCGAAGAGAACGGACGCTTTCAGAAGCGGGCGCAGCTGCAGAAGGTGCCGCGGCTCGGAGCAAAGTCCTATGAGCAGTGCATCGGCTTTCTGCGCATACCGGAAGCAGTCAACCCGCTGGATCATACGCCGATTCATCCGGAATCGTATGCAGTCGTCGATGAGCTGTTCAAGCAGCTCGGACTGAAGCTGAACGATCTGCGGTCGGACAGTGTGCGGGAGAAGCTGACGGCAATCGAAGTGGAGACAACGGCGGCCTCTCTCGGCGTAGGCGTGCCTACACTGCGGGATATTGTCGATAGCTTGTTGAAGCCGGGACGCGATCCGCGCGAGGAGCTTCCTCCGCCTATCTTCCATACCGACGTGCTGAATATTGAAGATTTGACGCCCGGAATGGAGCTGCAGGGCACAGTGCGCAATGTCATAGACTTCGGAGCATTCGTCGACATCGGCATCAAAAATGACGGACTCGTCCATATTTCCCAGCTCAGCGACCGATTCGTCAAGCATCCCATGGACGTCGTGTCCGTCGGCGACAATGTGACGGTATGGGTGCTCAGCGCAGATGTGAAGAAAGGCCGCGTCAGCTTGACGATGAAGAAGCCAAACGCCAAATAGGAGCCGTATAGAGTGAGTTGATTTCAAAAATTTGTTACCTAATTTCAATTAGTTAGTTAATTGACATTCCTCCGAAGGGCGATTATACTGTAAAAATGAAAGTTACAGTTAGGTTGAAATTCAACAAAAGTTTTGAGGAGGATATAAAATGACAACATCAGTGGAAATGAAGGAACAAATAAATCAACAAGCTGCGGCGTTTATCGATGTGCTGGAGGGGCGCCGTTCCGTTCGTAAATATGACAGCAGCTATGTGATACCGGAAGAGGAAATTCGCGAGCTGTTGGCTACGGCAACGAAGGCGCCGTCTTCATCCAACATGCAGCCATGGCGTTTTCTTGTCGTGACGGATGCGGAACTGAAACAGAAGCTGCTCCCGATCGCCTGGAATCAGCAGCAAGTGGCCGAGGCTTCCGCCATCGTTATTGTAATGGCTGACTTGAAGATGTACGAGCGCGCTGAAGAAATTTACAGCTCGGCGGTTGCTGCAGGCTACATGACGGAAGAGATCAAAAACACGATGATTGCCAACTCCACCAATTTGTATCAAGGTCTTCCGGATGAGCGTCTGAAGGAAATTGTCGTCTTCGACACAGGACTTGTAGCTATGCAGCTCATGCTTGCAGTCCGTGCCAAAGGCTATGATACTGTTCCGATGGGCGGTTATGACCGTGACGCAGTGAAAGCTATGTTCAGCATTCCTGACCGCTACTTGCCGACGCTGATGCTGCCAATCGGCAAGGCCGCTGCTCCAGGACATCCTACGACACGTCTGGCGGTAGAGGACATCTCGTTCTTTAACGGAATGTAACTGGGATTATCGCTCAGAACGGTCACGTAGTCCCTCACAGTGCCTCTCGTCTCGCACGGATACAAGTGAGCAACCATAAGTCGGCCCCCTTCTTGCATGAAGGAGGCCGACTTTTTACTGTATATGGATTTTTAGGACGAGCGGACGGGAATCCTCTCCTTTCAATGGAGCAGATGAAAGTCCGCTTTGCCCGAAATCCCTCTTGCGGGGAAACAAGGGCAAACAAATGTGCTATAATTTACTTGTGCGCACCTTGAAAACTGAACATATGCGGTTGTGACAAGAATGGCTTTGTCAAGTAAAATGTTCAAGCTACCCGACGTACTAAGCTGTGAGCGTAACCCGATGCAACGAATAAAGCGAATGTACGCTGTTGCATCAATTGTCAGCAGGCCAGGAACTGGCCTTCAAGGAGGGACGAGGTTACGAGTCCCGATGATTTGAGAAGCTTGTCAATTCATTGACGAGAGGTTCACTTATCGAGATGCTCGATATCATGTTAGCGATATAACCAACCTGATGCTTGCGAAGCGATTCCGCTCTGACAAGCATTCAGATCGCACTTCCTCGAAAGGCTTCGATAGAAGAATTTCTTACGGTATAAACGTTTCACTCTGCTTCTTCGGAGTCTGCTTCGTCCGGTAGAAATACCAGCAATCGTTCAACAGCTTGATCTGCCGCCGGTCCTTCTGCAGGAATGCCCGCATCAGTTGATTGCAAAGCCACTGTGGCATGCGCATCGTCCACCTCCCGCGCCTTAACCTGTTGTTCTATTACCATATGGGCAAGAGAGGGCTTCTGTGCATGTCTGTTGCAAATAACTGTGAATAACTGCTTCTTACAAGCATCTATTTTTCGTGCAGCCTGCATTCCTGTATTGCTCGCCTCAACTTAAAGCCCTGCCTGCTCCTCTTCCTCCAGCTCTTCGTACCATTGCTCCAACTGCGCTTGAAGAGCGCGGATCTCGGTAAGCAGGGAAATAAGAGGGTAGGACTTCTCCTGGATGGAAGCGAAGCTCTGCTCCAGCTCATTCATATAGGTTAGTCCATGGTGGATATTAACGCTCCTGTCATGCAGATCGACGTTGTCGCATTCCGCGATGGCATAAGGCAAGGCTGGAACGCCCTCTGCCGTCAATTTATCGATTTCTTTATGAAGACGCAAGTTCAGCGCACTAAGCTGGTAGGCGTGTGACTGCGGCATCTCCACGAAGCTGATCTCGTCCTGCTGTTTCATTATTACGTAGCGCATCGTTGCCATAATTGTATTGCTCTCCCCTTTACATGAATTGCTTTCGCATCCTGATTCCTACTTGACAGTGTAGCCTATAAAAGCGTTACAATTCAAGTAGTTTGGGGGAGTATAACGATGGATAATAAACAACTGCAGCAATGGGTGGAGCGGGTATCGATGGCATGCTTCGGCAGGCCGTTTCTCCACAGGGCTACATTTAATGCGCGTTTAAAGGCGACTGGAGGACGTTATTTTACGGGCTCGCACGACATCGAGATCAGTCCGCATCAGTTGCAAGCCTTCGGGGCGGAGGAGACGGAGAAAATCATCAAGCACGAGCTGTGCCATTATCATCTCCATCTATTAAACCGGGGATACCGACATCGCGATCAGGACTTCAAGCACTTGCTGGCGCATGTGGGCGGGTCCCGATATTGTCAGACGCTTCCGGAGAGGGCGCAGAGCAAGGCTGTCGCTTACAAATACAAGCTAAAATGCGGGAGCTGCGGCATGGAATATTTGCGCAAACGAAGAATGAATCCTGCGCGCTATGCGTGCGGCAATTGCCGTGGAAAATTAATATTACTTATGCTTGACAATAAGGACAAGGCGTGATAAATTATTAATTGTTCGCTTTGATTGTTCCCTGATAGCTCAGTTGGTAGAGCACACGGCTGTTAACCGTGTTGTCACAGGTTCGAGTCCTGTTCGGGGAGCCATTCTCTGGAGAAGTACCCAAGTGGCTCAAGGGGACCCTCTGCTAAGGGGTTAGACTGCGTAAGTGGTGCGAGGGTTCGAATCCCTCCTTCTCCGCCACATTATTTCCAAGACATCACGAGTAACGGCAGGACCGTTCAGCGGTCTTTTTTATTTGCCTCATGATCTATTGAGGGGATAAGATGCCAAGTGATGGCGGGAAGAAAGCAAGAAAAAATGCTTGCAATATTGAGGACGAGTTGATATAATAAATCTTGTCGCTCAAGAGCGAATGCTGTTGGAAAGTAGAATATGGCCCGTTGGTCAAGGGGTTAAGACACCTCCCTTTCACGGAGGTAACAGGGGTTCGAATCCCCTACGGGTCACCAAACCATTCTTGGAATGAAACAGCTCTTATGAGTTGGTTTCAATCATCATGAGAGCCATTAGCTCAGTTGGTAGAGCACCTGACTTTTAATCAGGGTGTCGAAGGTTCGAGTCCTTCATGGCTCACCAGTTTTCTTCTTTCATGAAGAGGACGGGTATGAATGAAGGATGGCAATAACCCTAAATGTGCGGTAGTGGTGGAATGGCAGACACGCTATCTTGAGGGGGTAGTGGGCGTATGCCCGTGGAGGTTCGAGTCCTCTCTACCGCACCATAACTTACTTTTCAACGATTTATGATGGTGAATTTAGATAGTGTGATTACCTTCACGCGATTCTGATAAATGAAACCACTTTCTATTCAGAACACAATTCTGATTAGGGAGTGGTTTTTTCGTGTTATTACGATTCGCTATTTCTGACTTTAAGGATGTTCGTGAATACCGTAACTTATCCCCAAAAACAATCGCTTCGTATCTGTTGACCTTGAACGAATTTCAAGACTTCTGCGCTTCACAGGAGATTGTTAATGTTCACGATGTTAGGCAGAGTAATGTGAAGTCGTATCTTTTACATTGCCAAAAGGAACGTAACAATAATCCAACCACCCGTAATTCGAAACTCCACACTCTAAAGATTTTCTTTAACTACCTTCAAGAATCGGAAGTAATTGAACCTAAGGCAAATACGATTAAAGGGTTAATGTTCGTCAAAGAGGATATTCAAATTCAAACTTTCAACGACAATCATCTAAAGCAAATGCTAAATTACTATCGGCGTATTAAAGAGCGCTCACGCTCGTTTAACGCCTACAGGAACCACACAATTATCATTTTTCTTTCTCGGGACAGGTTGTAATGCTCAGGCATCGTCAATTGGCTATGACACAGAGGTATGTCAATTTGTTTGCTACAGAATTGAAGGAATTGGATAATAAACACAATCCGCTGAATTCCATCGACTTGTAAGACGGTGAACAACATGGCTAAAGAATAGTTGGAGAATGCGATTAGTATGAAACGCTTAATGTGGGTTATGGACGATGAAACATTTGATCAATTGTTTAAGGTTATGAAAGTCCATTTAGAGTTAGCCAAGGAACATGGGCATAAAGATACTTCAAGAGAGCGTAGACAAGCCATTATGCTTGAAATTGAAGGCCTACGCCAGCAACGTGTAAGAATCATTACAAATTACATCAATTCAAAGGGAGAGATTTAATTTTGGCAGTAGTATTGACTATGACAATGGACGTTGAAGTGAAGGACATGAATGAAATGACCGCCGAAGAAGTTAATGCAATGTTTTTTAACACGATTGACAACGGCGGTAAACAGGGACTTCTCAATTATGTCTGGTTCATGACTCAAGAATCTTGAAGTCAAACTTATGAAGCGTTTGAGTATTACATTCGAAATGATGATGATGCTAAATTGTTCATTGATACTATTTTTGATGGCAGTATTGATGATTTTAGTGGCAATTTACAGCGGTATGTTGATAGGTATATCTACCCTACTGAATTCCAGTGATTTGAGTGCCATTTTGCAGAAGGTCAAGTGAAGCCAAGAAATTACCCATCTATTGATGAATTGATTAAATATTAAATCACTTGATACGAAGTAGAAATATACACTTTTCTAAGAGTGCTTTTTCTTCATTTTTCTACAACTTTTAGACCACTATCCTAATTTATTTCTCATTCCGACATAGTTCGACAGAACTACTTCTGTGATTGTGCTACCATAACAAATGGAGAAATGAATTGGGGGGGATTGGAATGAGAAAATACGCAGTCGGTTTTATTGCTGGAGCCTTACTAATGACTAGCGTTACAGTCTTTGCTGAGTCCGCGAAGGAGTATATTTTAACAAAGTTAAAATTTCCAGTGTTAGTTAACGGAAAAGAGTTTAAAAATGATGACCTTCCCTTCATGAATTACAATGGGAATACATATGTGCCGCTTAAAATTACAGGAGATTTGTTGGGTGCTCCTGTGAAGTGGAACGAAGAATTAAAGAGAGTTGAAATCGGAACTCGAGTTCCGATTGAAAAAGATGATATAGAGGTATTAGAAGAATATATGGAAGATGGAGAGCACCCTGCAATTAGATTTAAAAATGAAATCTATCTTTCGCTTCGAGATGGTGCTAGAGAATATGAAGTCTTTCCTATTTGGAATGATGAAACGAAGTCCATATCATTCGAAAATTCAGATGTTACACTGTTTATCAGTGATAAACCTGAAATTAATACCGACGGATTCCTATATAATGGAATTTCATACATAAAAGAAAGTAAGTTCATACTATCTCATAACCAAGTCAAAGCAGTCAATAAAAAAGCTGAGGATAAGTTACTAGAACAACAAAAAAATGATTTAGTAAAAATTGAAAAGGAATATCCTAATTTCAAGTCACTTTTTAAAATTGAACATAAAACATTAACAACAGAAAATACTGTATATGTTCATGCTAATGCTCATGGAAGTAGTGCAGAGGATTTAGAAGATTTTTTCGAATATCTAAATCAATTAGGCGATTTGAAACAGAAGCTCATGGAGAAATTTTCTGTTGAGATACAGAAGCAGAATCCAGACTATCCATTGGATATTAGATTCAACTACTATGGTGCATATAATCACTTTCTAGCAGACATTACTGTAAATATGGAGGGTACAATTGAAAATGCATTCGTAATGGAAATAGCTAATCCTAACCCAGACTCTTCAATATTAAATTAACCTCAATTTCAACCGCCAATCAACGGCGGTTTTTCTTTACCCAAAAACCAAAATAATAGGAGCAATCACAATGACAAATTTAGAACGCTTACAGCTTGAAACAAAAGGAATCATACTCTTGCCAACTGAATTATCCATCTACCTCGCTGAATCAGGTTTAACTGATACAGATGGATACGATCCTCAATCTAATTCAAACAAACGTAAAATCTATTCAGCAGCATTGGCTATTCTTAATAGTGTTGCAAATAACCCGACTCATGAAGAACTACAAAGAGGACGATATTTCCGTTTCAGATTTTGCAGAATCGCTTCAAAACCGCATAGACCAGTTAGAACGTCAAATTCGCATGATGTCGGTATCCGATGATTCAAGTACTACAAATACTTTTATGCTTTTCAATTTATAAGGTGGGTGCTATAAATGGTCAATTTGGTTAATCTATCCGATACAACTGACTTTGAGTTCTTACTTTCTGAAATGGGTAGCAATGTAGTTGTCAACGAATCATCTACAACAACACGAGCCATTATCACGAATACGAATATGGAACAGAATTACGACGATAAGAAATTTCCTCGCTCTCTAATTTGCATCGTGGTGACGTAGTGGATTATGCTGGACAGCGGTGTATGATCATAACCGAGCATCATCAAAGCGATATAACAAATTCAAAGGGATTATGCGACTACTTCCTCATACCATCATTATCAATTCACAATGTCGATTCTACGCTCTGGATTGTTATATTACTGTTGGTAATTTAGGCGTATCATCTGGACAGGTGTTATCTATCGCTGACGGTACGATACAAGTTCATTTATCAAATAGAACAAATGAACTGAACGTTAAAATTGATGATAGGTTCTTTGTTAATGGTCAGGTGTTCAAGGTAACTGGGATAGATGATTTCAGCAGGGAAGGAATCGTCAATCTGACTTGTGAGAAAGATTCGATTAATACAGTCAATGATGATGTTGTTAATGGAGTAGTAGGGGGCAATGCTTGTAAAGTCGATATTACGGATGGCGCTCCTGTTGTCTTTAGATCGAATGATGAATCTATTGCTACTGTAGACGCTAGAGGGCTTGTTACAGGCGTTAGTATTGGTCAGGTAACAATGCATCGAGAACGCCACAAATGCCCATATAAGCGATGTAGTGACGGTTAACGTTGAATCTGTACCTCAGTCATATTCAATGTCAATTAAATATACAGTAAGTACGCCATACGAGATAAAGAAAAACTTGACGAAGGAATATTACATTGAAGTCATGGAGGGATCGAACATCATCACTGGAGAGACAGTAACATGGGAACTGTTTGCTGATGACCAAGTTAGTCCAACAACATTAGCGGTATTTACAAGCCAAATCGGAACAGGCTGTATTGTTAAAAACAATAACGTGACATCGGGCTATGTTCAATTGAAGGCAACTTTAGTAAGCGATTCAATCGTTGCATGGAATAGGATGCAGATGAAGGGACTGTACTAGACCACTATCTTATAAATTATCCCACGCCAAGCTGATTATTCAAAGTTCTCGAAGAAAGCCAAGGCGGTACCTTTCGAATTGTTCAAAAAGTTGTTTCAACTCGTGTTGCAGAAATGTAGTCGGCAAACGCGGCGACAATTGAAACTGCCCAAGGAGTTGCTGCTCATTGATTCGACTACTATCACTGTGGGGAAAACCCGTTTGCCCTGGGCTCCTTTCCATGGTGAACGAGCTGGCATCAAGCTACACGTGGCCTTTCACCCCTCCAGCGGTCAACCCTTAAACGTAGTGGAGACGGAAGGTTTGCGGCATGATGGACCGGTGGGCGAACAACTTGCGAACGACGCATTTATTCTTGTTCAAGACCGAGCATACGGAAAGATCGAGCGCTTCGATCGTTATCTTGCCGAAGGCCAATCCTTCGTCATTCGCTTAAAAGATAACGTCCACCTTGTAAACCCGCATGCGTTACGTCGACAGAAGATTGAACATTCTACAGTTGTCCGTGATATCACTTGTCAACTCGGGAAAAAGCAGTGTCGTTCGGAGAAGCGTCACCGCGTCGTTATATTTGATGATGGACATGGACATGACATTCGGGTCGTCACAGATATGAGGACGATTTCGGCCGAGCAAGTCGCCGACATATACAAAGCGCGTTGGCAAATAGAACTGTTTTTTCGTTGGATCAAACAACACTTGAACGTTCCGTCTATATTCGGTACGTCTGAAAATGCAGTGTACGGCCAACTCTACGCCGCATTAATTGTTTATGTCCTTGTTAGGTTCCTATTCGATACTGGATGTTCTATTGTTCCTAAGCATGCTGCACTTACGTTCGTACAATTCTCTCGTCTTCTGTTGCTCGACAAACTACCAAGCATCTGGCTTGTAAAGTTAGCCGTACTTAAGGATTATCGACGCTTGTTTGCTATTTAATAAACCGCATTTTCTTGTAAATCAACAGGCGTGAAATTATCCTGCACATTCTACTTCAGAGCTAGGACACTATATAATATGGGTAGTAGTTCTGAATAGAAAGTGTTCAATCGTATGAAAAGCCTTGTGGCTCTAAGCGGTAGTGGTGGAATGGCAGACACGCTATCTTGAGGGGGTAGTGGGCGTATGCCCGTGGAAGTTCGAGTCCTCTCTACCGCATACATCGAAAAGTCCTTGCGAAGCAAGGGCTTTTTTTCTTTAGTCAAATCAAAATCGAATGCGAGAAATTGATCGTATAGCTCACATTGTTCACATTTTCAACTAGCCTGATCCTTGCTGACATGGTGAAACAGTACGGCGGTAACTGTATCCGCTGTAACGCTACGTATTATGGCGGAAGTGGCCAATTGCTTGGAATGATGCACCGTGGCGACAAGAGTATCTTTCCTGATGTTCTGGGCAAAACGGGGTACAGGCCGCACCTTTATCGCCGTGCTGAACGGGTTGGGATCGAGAGGCAAGAGAAAGTTGACATTTGAGTTATTGGCTAATAAGCTTAATTGAGAATAAATCGGATAGATTGGAAACATATTATATTGTTTTTTCGTTATACAAAAGAAATGATAGAATTTATTTCAAAGTTAAGAATACTCGGAGGGGCGGCCGGTGGAATTTATCAAATTAAATTGTCCAAATTGTAATGGGAAAATTGAAAATAAAAAAGGAAAAACATTCAAATGTCCTTACTGTGAAACGGAATTATTGTTGAAGGAGAACAACGTCTATTTTGTTAACCAATCGATCAATAACTACTACGGGACAGCTCCCGCTAATACGACTGTACAACCAAAGACGAATGTAATGACGGTATTCATTGTGGCGCTCGTATTGATTTGTTCAATAGCCGGTTATTTCCTTTGGACCAGCAATCAATCGGAAAATAGCAGCGATGTAAAGTTATCGATTCGATCCATGCCTGAGAGCGAAGTCCTCCTGTTTTTTTTGAAAGATATTCTCAACAAAGGTGCTGCTATGCCTACAGAAGAAGAAATCGCAAGTATCCGTTATTTGTCTACTCGCAAATATGAAGATCAGTGGCACTTTGCATACAGCTTTGACGATCCGTTTACGAATGAGCAAGCTAACATTTCCGATTATGTCATTACGGATAAGATACTGAATACACAAAGAATCGAACAAAAAGACTTTGAGGCATTTAGCGGACTAACGGGGTTAAATTTTATGAACGAATACGAAGTCTCACAAAGTCAGAAAGTGAGTTTTCGACACTTGAAAGGGTTAAAAGGTTATACGGGCGCTTTTAACGAATCATTTAGCTCGTTTGCACATTATTTTGGCGATAAAGCTAAAATAGTAGAACTCACAACCCAAATTCGAAGCAATGCGGAAATGGCTTTATTGTTAGAGTTTCCGAATTTACAATCGCTTGAAATTACATATGTCGATGAATCCGTTACAGACTTCCATCTCCTGAATCAGCTGCCGTTAAAATCATTAGGAATATCGTATATCAATGATATAAAGTGGTTGTCTTCATTAACCGGTTTAGAGTCTTTGACGGTAAATGATAGCGAAGCAACAGATTTCAGTTCACTTTATTCACTAAGTCAATTGCAAGAGTTGAAGCTTTCGTTTGTAAAAAATTTAAAAACGCTTGATTTTATTCAAAACATGCCTATCTTGCAATCGCTCGATATTCAGAATGCCCCCATTACGAATTTAGAACGCCTTAGAAATAAGCAATCTTTGACGAAGCTGCGTGTATCATCTCTAAGTCAATTAGAATCTGTTGATGTTGTGAATAGCTTAACTTCACTGACCGATTTATCAATAACTGGTTATTATGGATCTGAATCGACATTCGCGTTGTCGAATTTAAAGAAAGCTGAATTATCAACTTCTTTTCTAACAAAGTTAGAGGCGCCTGCTTTAAAATCTTTAACTATTAATAAACTAAGCAAAGATTTGAATGGAGCAGATTTAGTGAAGTACCCGCAGTTAGAACAACTTTCAGTGATGAAAGGAACCTTTAAAGGTATCCATTCGTTAAATAGTTTACCTAGTTTGCAAACATTAAATCTAAATGAGACGGCTATTTACGAGGAAACGAGTGCAGTTTTCAATTTGCAGCATGTAACAACGATAAATTGTTATAAATGTGAACTCGAATTTAATGATCAGGATCTGCTTTCAAATAACACACTGGAACATTTAACTTTGAATCACGCCTATTTTCAAATCGGTAATGAGAATGTAAAAGAAATGGATAACGTGATGCCTCACTTTGCTAATTTGACGGGCTTGCGTTCATTTACGATGCAAGACAATTCGCTCCAATCGTTGGATTTTATGAAAAATTGGCAACAAATTGAGGTGCTTCATTTAGAAAATAACGCTATTTCAAATGTAGAGCCTCTGGTGAATCTGAAGAAATTACAAAAAGTATATATTTTAGGGAATCAAGTGCAAAACATATCTGTTCTTGATAATGCAGTTTTGATTTATTGAGATAACTACGGTATCCCCAAACAAGGCGTTTATTAAAGATGTTGTAAGTCCGACCAATTTTAACATTGAAGGAATCGTGGATGCGGAGCTGGAACGAAGTGTTGGATGACACGACACGAAAGGTATGCGGATGCTTTGGAACATGTACAGAAAATCGATCCTTATCTTGAGGGGGGAGTGGGCGTACGTGTGGGTTCGAGTCCTCTCTAACGCATACAACGAAAAGTCCTTGTTTATCGAGGGCTCTATTCTTTTTATAAGCCCCGGCGCGTAATTATCGTCGGGGCTTATAAATGCTTGCTAACGTATTTGCTCTTGGGGATTGAGTATCTTAATCGATGCGGGAGCTTCTTTCTGCATGGATTCAATGATGAAGCCTCTTTTAAATCATATAAACCGGTTGCTATTTTGTCTACAGCACCCCTACTACCGGAGGGATTTCTTCTTTTTCGGTTCTTTCCTTCAGCAATGCGTTGAATGCTACGGCAGAGCCTGCAGCTACAATGATTGCAGCAACCAGGGCAATGCGGTCTGCATTTAGCCCGTGGGTTGTTTTTGTTTGTGTTTTTGTTTTTTTCATGACTGCCTCCACAGATCGATTTTCCACGAACGAATTAGGTTCTCCCTCCGATATAGTATGTGTCATCCTGGGTGATGGTGTAGCCGATACACAGCGTACAACAAAATGATTAATCGTAGACGATCAATATGAAATTACTCATCTCTATCAATCTTAGGTCTCGAACTACCGATATGCGGTAGAGGAGTTTAAAATAAGGCTTGTTGAGAGCGACTGGGGGATTTAAAGGAAGAATTATTTCCCCGGATGAATACAACATTTCAACAATTTCAATTGAGGTGAACCATGTGAAGAAAGTAATTTTGGGTTTTGTCGCAGGAGCTTTATTGGCTACGGGAGGTACTGTAGTTGCAAGCTTGGTATTCGATAGAGTGCCTGCAACGGTGAAAGCGGACTATACAGTAAAGCTTGACGGACAAGATGTCGTGCTGGAGAAAGCGCCGCTTGCTTATGACGGTTCGGCATATTTGCCGCTTCGAAAGATGGCGGAGATAGCCGGTAAACATGTGGATTTTCAGGATAGCGTCATTGGATTAACCACCATTGTTGATGAAGAGAAGGTAGCTCGGGAAGCATATCTGGAAGAAATGAATAAGCATGTGTCCAAGTGGTATGATGAGAAAACGAAGCAGCAACAGATAATGAAAAGGAAACTATTGTTGGCAGCAGGTTTGGAAACAAGTACGGAAGAAGAACTGGTTAAATTTAAGTCAGAAGAAGAAAAAAACATGCAAGCAATAGATGATGCCATGGATCAACTTAGAGATTTGCTGGAGCAAAACCCGCAATATGCGGAAGTCGAACAATGACCAATAGTTGAAAATAAACGTTACTACTTAGGTGCTAAAGCGAATAAGGGCTTATCGCTCAAAATGATCACATAGACTCGGAAAAGAAGTGGGAATTGTGGGCTTTCGCTCATTTTGGTCACATAGCCCCGCCAAGCCGCCTAAAAGTAGAAGCTATCGTTCAAGGGCTACATGCCCCGTCAATCCCATCTTGCCTTGTCGCCTGACAAATGATGCGATTGAACTGTCAGATTTAAAAATGTACATTACTTATTCGGGGCTTTAGTACAAGTCATGAATGGGTCTAAGTAGTAACCAATAAGCTTCTTAATGAGAAAACCTCTATCGAGGCCTTTCGAAGATGAGCGAACTAAAGTTTGCAAAGCAAACTCGCTTCGGAAGGATGAGGTAGGCTTTATCGCCAAATAGAATTCTAATTCCCGCTAAGTCGGAAACTTAGAAATTCTATTGTGGTAAAGACGGCCGATCGGGCATAACTGTCCGATCGGCTTCTTCATTTTAGTAGTACAACTCGCCACATTTCTTGTCATATGCCATTCCTCACAATCCGCTCTATATAGTGAAAAAAATCACAGACACTGACGCTCCTAACCCTTAATATTGGGAAAGCAGATGAGATGTGAAAGGAGTGGGTAGTGTGGAAGCAGTGGATTTAGCCAGATGGCAGTTCGGAATAACGACAGTATATCACTTCCTGTTCGTGCCGTTGTCCATTGGTTTGGCTTATTTGATTGCGGTAATGCAGACCATGTATGTGGTGAAGAAGGACGATAAATATAAGGCGATGGCCCAATTCTGGGGGAAGATTTTCCTGCTCAACTTCGCGGTCGGCGTCGTGACGGGCATTATGCAGGAGTTCCAGTTCGGCATGAACTGGGCCGATTACTCGCGGTTCGTAGGTGCCGTATTCGGCGGCCCGCTTGCGGTAGAAGCGCTCGTATCGTTCTTCCTGGAGTCGACGTTTCTCGGCATATGGATATTCGGTTGGGATCGCCTGCCGAAGAAGGTGCATCTGGCCTGCATATGGCTCGTTGCGATCGCAGCGACGCTGTCCGCATTATGGATACTTAGCGCGAATTCCTTCATGCAGGAGCCTGTCGGCTATGAGATTGTGAACGGAAGAGCGGAGATGACCGACTTCTTCGCCCTGCTCGGCAACCCGCAGCTATGGGTGGAGTTCCCGCACGTTATATTCGGTGCTTTATCCACCGGCGCGCTGTTCGTGACGGGCATAAGTGCGTATCAGATTCTGCGCAAGCGCCGTACCGAGATGTTCAAGACGTCTTTCGCGATTGGCATTGTCGTAGCGCTGGCATCTAGCTTGCTGACGGCGTTCGCAGGCCATGATCAGGCACAGCATCTGATGAGCTCGCAGCCAATGAAGATGGCCGCTTCCGAGGCGTTATGGGAGACAAGCGGCGACAGCGCGCCATGGACGCTCGTTGCCACGATTGATCCGGAGAAGCAAGAGAACGGCTTCCAGATTGACATTCCTTATGCGCTAAGCATTCTGGCCTACAACAAGCTGGAGGGCAAGGTGCCGGGCATGCTGGACTTGCAGAAGGACTATGAGGAGAAGTACGGCCCTGGCGACTACATTCCTCCTGTCCGCACGACGTTCTGGAGCTTCCGCATTATGGTTGGTGCCGGCATGCTTATGATTCTGCTCAGCTTCATCGGCACAGTTGCCGTGCTGCGCAACAAGCTGGACAATTACCGCCGTTATTTGAAGTGGATGACGCCTGCAATCGCGCTTCCCTTCATTGCCAATACATCGGGCTGGATTATGACGGAGGTCGGCCGCCAGCCGTGGATCGTGTTCGGTCTGCAGAAGACGGAGGACGGCGTATCGCCGCTTGTGACACCTGGGATGGTCGCGACTTCCCTGATCGGGTTTACAGTTGTGTACGGCATATTGGCGGCGGTGTTTATTTATTTGGTCGTGCATACGGTGCGCAAGGATGGAAGCACGGAGCCGACGGCGGAGGCCGCACATTGAGTGCATGTTATAAGGAGGGAGGAATAATCGATGTTTGAGCTGGAGACGTTATGGTTCATTTTAATTACAGTATTGTTCGTTGGCTTCTTCTTCTTGGAAGGCTTCGACTTCGGCGTAGGCATGCTTACCCCGTTCCTGGGCAAGACGGATACGGAGCGCAGAGTGCTGATCAATACGATCGGCCCGTTCTGGGACGGCAATGAGGTGTGGCTGATTACGGCAGGAGGGGCGATGTTCGCGGCATTCCCGGAGTGGTATGCGACCTTGTTCAGCGGCTTCTATATGGCATTGTTCCTCATGCTGCTGGCGTTGATCGGACGGGGCGTCGCCTTCGAGTTCCGAAGCAAGCTGGAGAACAAGAGATGGCGGGCAATCTGGGACAAAATCATCTGCGTCGGCAGTCTGCTGCCTCCGCTGCTATGGGGCGTGGCGCTGGCGAATCTGATGAAGGGCGTACCGATCGATGCGAATAAAAACTATGTCGGAAGCTTCTGGGACCTGATATCCCTCTATTCCATCCTTGCCGGCGTCAGCATCGTGCTGCTGTTCCTGCTGCACGGCGCCTTGTTCCTCTCCCTGAAGACGGAAGGCGAGCTGCGTGAACGCGCGCGCAAGGTGGCGCTTCGCATCGGCAAGTGGACGAGCGCAACGCTGCTGCTGTTCGTCGTATTCAGCTACTTCGAGACGGACCTGTTCACGGCGAAAGGAATCAGCCCGGGCATGGTGCCGGTATTGGCGGGAATGGCTTTGCTGTCCGTTCACTTCTTTATTAAGGCAGGGCGCGACGGCTGGGCGTTCATTATGACTGGGGCGACGATTACGCTGTCTACGATTACCGTATTCATGTCGATGTACCCGAACGTGATGATCTCCTCGCTGAATGAAGCATGGAATCTGACGATTTACAACGCTTCCTCCAATGCCTACACATTGAAGGTGATGACGATTGTGGCGTTGACGACATTGCCGTTCGTACTCGCTTATCAGGCCTGGACATACTGGGTGTTCCGCAAGCGGGTGACGGCAAGCGACCATTTGGATTACTAAGGGGGATGCCCCATGATGAAGAAGCTGATTCGCCAGTCGAAAGGCACACGCAAGCTGTTCGCAGCCAGCATTCTGTTCGGGGTTATCGGCGGTGCGATTATGATAGCGGAAGCAGTCTACTTGTCGGAGACCGTGAATGACGCGTTCCTGAACGGCTTCGGACTGCACGCGGTCATGCCCGCCCTATATATGCTGCTGGCGCTTATCGCGGTCAGAGCTGTAGTTCACGGCATAGCGGAATATATGGCGGACCGCATGGCCGGCGGCATCAAGAGCGAGCTGCGTCTCCGGCTTGCTCGCAAGCTGACGGAGTTGGGACCGCAATATGGCAAGAGTGAACGAAGCGGCGAGTTGATCAGCACGGTGTACGAAGGCGTCGAGCAACTGGAGACGTATCTGGCCAAGTATGTGCCTCAGGTGGCGATGTCCATGCTTATACCAGCAGCCGTCTTCTGCGTCGCAGCGGGGCTGGATACGATAACGGCGATCGTCTATGCCATCACATTGCCACTGTTGATCGTCTTTATGATCTTGATCGGCATTGCCGCGCAAGCGAAGACGGATCGGCAATTCAAGCTGCTGGGAAGGCTGGGCGGGCACTTCTATGAAGTGCTGCGCGGACTGCCGACGTTGAAAATATTCAATCGAAGCAGAGAGCAGATCGACATTATTTCCCGTATTAGCGAGGAGCATCGCCGTTCAACAATGGGGACGCTTCGACTGGCGTTCCTGTCCGCATTCGTCATGGAGCTGTTCGCTACGCTAAGCACCGCGATGGTCGCCGTCTTCCTCGGCGTTCGTCTGGTGGACGGAGATATCGGCTTCCAGCATGCCTTCCTCGTGCTGCTGCTGACGCCGGAGTTCTACGCACCGGTCAGGGCGCTGGGCACGCAATTCCATGCGGGACGCAACGGGATGGCGGCGGCGAAACGGATATTTGCTATTCTGGATACAGAGCCGCAGGGGCTTGTGGAGAAGGAAGACGGATTGCGGCTGGACGATGGCGGGAGAGGTTATCGCATTCAATTCCAAAATGTGACGGTGACGTATCCCGGCATGGACCGCCCTGCGCTCTCGAACTTGTCCGTGACGATGGAGCCTGGCGAGCGGATCGCTCTGGTCGGTGCGACAGGCTCCGGCAAGAGCACGATACTGGATCTGCTGCAAGGCTTCATTAAGCCTTCCGAAGGACGCATCCTTATTAATGGAGTGGAGCTGTCGTCCTTGTCACTGCAGTGGTGGCGCGGAGAATTGGCGGTTGTGCCGCAGAAGGTGCATCTGTTCCGCGGGACGGTCATGGACAATATAGCGCTTGGCCATCCTGATGCGGGAGAGGAAGAGATTACAGCTGCTGCAAGGGCAGCTTGCGCGGATGACTTCATACAACAGTTGCCCGACGGCTACCATACTGTGCTGGAGGAAGCCGTTCAGCTGTCAGGCGGCCAAGCGCAGCGCATCGCAATGGCCAGAGCGCTGCTGCGCGACAGCCGGCTGATGCTGATGGATGAACCGACGTCGGGGCTCGATATCGCCAGCGAAGAGGCATTGAAGAGCAGCATGGAGCAAGTGATGAAAGGGCGCATGTCCATAACGGTGGCGCATCGTCTGGAGACAGTGCGCGATGCGGATCGGATCATCGTGCTGGCGGACGGCAAGCTGGAGGAAGCGGGTTCGCCTCGGGAGCTTCGGCAGTCGGGCGGCGTGTATGCCCGCATGCTGGCGGCTTATCGGCGGGAAGGAGAGCAGCTTGCCGATGAAGCTGTACAGCGCGGCGACTGGGACGCCCGTTACGATGGCGAACGCATGCAGAGCGCAGAGCAATTATCGGCGGGAGCGCACAATCGCGCTGAGCTGCCGACTTCCCGGCAAGGCGACAGAACGGAGGTGGCGGCGCAAGCGACAAGCGGAGCTAGCGCGAACGACGGTGGGAAGCGGGCTTCTTCAACGGCAGCTAGCACGCTGCTGCGCCTGCTGCAATTTCTCTGGCCGTACAAGTGGCGCACGTTGCTGGCGATTGTACTGGGCTTCGCCGTCATCGGCGCCAATGTCGGATTAATGGGCACGTCGGGTTATTTGATCGCGAAGGCGGCGCTGCAGCCTGAGACGATTCTGCTGCTATACATCCCCATTGTGGGCGTCCGGTTCTTCGGGCTGTCCCGGGGAGTGCTGCGCTATCTGGAGCGGCTTGTCTCCCATGATCTGACCTTCCGGGTACTGCACCGGATACGGGTATGGCTGTACGAACGGCTGGAGCCGCGTGGTGCGGTACTGCTGGAGCAGAGAAGAAGCGGGGATCTGCTCGGCTCCATCATCAGCGATGTGGATCAGTTGCAGAATCTCTATCTTCGCGTCATCGCTCCGCCGGTTGTAGCCGTGCTAACGGTAACGCTGGGCTTCATCGTGCTGGGCAGCCATCATATGCTGCTTGGCGCTGTGCTCGCCGGCATGCTGCTGCTCGCGGGAGCGCTTGTCCCGTGGCTTAGCCATCGCATTGGCCGCGAGAACGGAAGAGGGCTCGTTCAGTCTCGGGCCGAGATGTATACCGAGCTGTCGGATATGATGTCGGGCATGCCGGCGTTGTCTCTGTACGGCAGGAAGGAAGAGGCGCTGACCGGCGTAGAGCGGATACAGCAGCGTCTTGGCCAGCAGCAGCAGAAGCATAACCGTATCGCCGCGATTACGAGCGGATTGATGGTAGGAGCATCGCACTTCACGATGTGGCTGGTGCTGATGCTCGCTATACCGCTTGTCGCCTCCGGAGCTATCCCAGGATATGCGCTGCCCGCGCTCGTGATGATGTCGCTGGCTTGCTTCGAGGCGATTATGCCGTTGCCGCAATCGTTCCAGCATTACGGCCAGACGGTGTCGGCGGGAGAGCGGCTGTTCCGTATGGCGGAGGAGTGGGAGGGCGCAGCGGAATCGGACCGCGCAAGCGAAGGTACGGCGGAGAACGCCGAGCAGTGCGACAGAGAGCGTGAGCGTACCGAACGCATCGGACGCATGCCATGGCGATTGCATGCCGCGAATCTGTCTTACCGTTATAGCGAGAGTGCCCCCTACGCACTGCGGGATGTCAGTCTGACATTGGCGCAAGGCCGTCAAGTCGCCATCGTCGGGGAGAGCGGCTCGGGCAAGAGCACGCTGCTTCAGTTGCTCTTGAAGCTGCGTCCGCTGGATGAAGGGACTATGGTTATCGACGGCCGGCCGATCGGAGAGTGGACGGAGCAGTCGCTTCGCGCGCAATTCGCCGTCGTGTCGCAGCATGTGCAGTTGTTCAACATGTCGGTAGCCGACAATCTGAAGCTCGGCAAGCGGGAGGCGACGATAGAGGAGCTTCACGCTGCCGCACGGACGGCCAACATACACGATATGATCATGGCGCTTCCGAACGGCTACGATACGATGATCGGCGAGTGGGGAGAGAAGCTGTCAGGAGGCGAGCGACAGCGGATTGCGCTCGCACGCGCTCTGCTGATGGACGCTCCGGCGCTGCTGTTCGACGAGCCGGCTACAGGACTCGATTCGTTGACGGAGCGGGCGTTCCGGGAAGGCGTGCAGGAGCGGCTCAAGCATAAGGCGGTGCTCTGGATCACTCATCAGCTGACGGGAATGGAGAAGATGGACGAGATCATCGTGCTGGACAACGGTGCCGTCGCAGAGCGGGGCACCCATAGCGAGCTGCTGCAGCGGAAGGGTGCTTACTATCGGTTATGGAAGCTGCAGAAGGAGAGAGAGCTCAGTCGATTGAGCGCATAACAGGCAAGTATTGCGGCCCGGGAACTTGTTCCCGGGCCGCATTCGTTTATATGGGGGCAATATGCTCGACAGGTCGAAAAGATGCATACACTGTTGTCGATTTACGGTATAATGTGATGGAAATAATCATGATGCAGGCGGAGGGATGGATGTGAAAAAGTTTACGGCGGGACTTCTGGCAGGGATCGGAATATGCGCAGCTACTACTGCGATGGCTGCAGCAGTGAATGAGTATATACTTACGAAAGCTTCATACCCCATTTATGTAGACGGTTCCAAATATGCAGAAGATAAATGGCCCGTATTGAATTACGAGGGCAACACATATGTGCCGCTCGCAAAGTTCGGCGATCTTACGGGACTGGATTACGCATGGAACGAAGAGCTGCACCGGGTGGAAATATTCACCGAGCCGCCGCAGTTCTACAACGACTATAACGGCGTTGTGCCCAACTTCGCCCATGTGGCGAATATTGATCATGGCAAGCGGGTGAGCATGTCGGACCGCAAGTCGGTCTATTATGTGTACGATGCGACGGACGCGACAGATGCTGCGATCGAGCAATACATAGAGGTGCTGAAGAAGCAAGGGTACTCATACAATAAAGAGAAGTCGGACGAGGATATCGACTATTATTCCAAGGGCGGCATTTCGGTGGGACTGACGATGCTCGGCTACGATTTTAACGTTGTGATCACGTCGGAGTAATGCAGCATGGGGCAAAGCTTAAATGAAGATGAAAAAAGTGTGACCAAACGATGACTGCTTCGTATTAGTCATTTGTGAGCAAGGCGATATACGAGGGGAGAGAGTGGGATTGAACTTCATGAATCAAGACCAACCGGGCGGAGAGCAGCAGAACAATAAGCCGCCGGAGTTGAAGCCGGGAACGGTGAGAAAATTGGTGATCGGAGTAGCCGCCGTTATTCTGCTTATTTATATCGGTACTTCATCGTTCTATACGGTGCAGGAGCAGGAGCGCGCGGCGATACTGACATTCGGCAAGTATACGCAAGAGACGAGCGCGGGACTGCACTTCAAATGGCCTTATCCGATCCAGGATGTGAGAATCGTTCCTGCGGAACTGACGCAGAAAATTACGATCGGCTACCGTCAGAACGGCAATCAGATGATGCCCGTCGAAGACGAAGCGATGATGATTACCGGGGATGAGAACATCGTCTCGGCGGATGCGGTCGTCACCTGGAAGATTGAGAATATCCGCAATTATCTGCACAATATTCATAATCCGGAGCAATTCCTGCGCAATTCAGCCAGTGCATCCATCCGTTCCGTCATCGGCTCCCAGAAGCTGGACTATGCGATTACGGACGGCAAGACGGCCATTCAGGACGAGGTGCGCAAGCGCCTGATCGATCTTCAGAAGAAGTATGAGACAGGCATACTGATTATCGACTTGAAGTTCCAAGATATCGAGCCGCCTAGCGGCGAAGTGGAAGAAGCTTTCCGGGCAGTTACGAATGCCCGCGAGGAGAAGAATACGAAGATCAACAACGCGAAGAAGTATGAGAATGACCGCATTCCGAAGGCGAGAGGCGAGGCGCAGGCGCTTATCGAGCAAGCGGAGGCGGAGAAGAAGTCCCGTATTCTGAACGCCGAGGGCGACGTGGCGAAGTTCAATGCGATCTATAGTGAATATGCGAAAAGTCCGGGCGTTACGCAAGACCGCCTCGTCCTGGAGACGCTGGAGAAGATTATGCCGAACGCCCAAATCTTCATCACGAACTCCGGAAGCGATACAGTCAATTACTTGCCGCTTAACGAGCTGCTGAACAAGCGCTCTGGCAGCGATGCCGCAACTTCGCCGCAGGCTCCTCCGCAGCAGCCGCCGGCGGATGTCAACGCCCAGCAAGAAAAGCAAGGAGATGACGCACGATGAAGACGAAACATTGGCTAGCCATTGCGGCAGTAGTACTGCTTATCATAGTGGGCTCCGGCTCGCTGTTTATCGTGAAAGAAGGCGAATACAAGGTCGTGCTTCGCTTCGGCGAAGCGGTTCGGACGGTGAAGGAGCCGGGCTTGAACTTCAAAGTGCCGTTCATTGAGAATATATCTACGCTTCCGAAGTATCAGATGGCGTATGAGAACAGTCCGACACAGATTCTGACCAAAGATAAGAAGCCTATTATTGTAGACAACTATACGATCTGGCGGATCAAATCACCCGAGAAGTTCATTCGTACCGTTCATAACGTCAGCGGCGGCATGGCGCGGATCGACGAAGCGGTATATAACTCGGTAAGACGCAAGCTGTCCGAGGTGAACTACGATAACATTATTAGCGAGAATACGGCTCGCGGCAACATTAACGATGAAATTACGGATGATGTCAAAGTTGCTCTGCAACGCGACGATTATGGCATTGAAATTGTGGATGTGCGCATTAAACGTACAGATCTGCCGGACAGCAACAAGCAGAGCGTATACAACCGGATGATCTCCGATCGCCAGTCGATGGCGGCCCGTTATCTGTCCGAGGGGGATGAGGAATCCCGCAAGATCACTTCCAAGGCAGACCGTACGGCGAAGGAATTGATGGCACAGGCGGAAGCGGACGCGAAGAAGATTATTGCGGAAGGCGAGCAGCAAGCCGCGAAAATTTACAATGACGCTTACGGCAAGGACTCCCAGTTCTACAATCTGTACCGCACGCTGGAGAGTTATATCGTGACGCTCAACAACGAGCCTGTCATTATGCTGCCGATCGAATCGCCTTATGCGAAAATTTTGATGGGCCAATAGCACCGTTAAGCTGGCGAGAAGAAGCTCTTGCAATCTATAAAACTCGCAAAATATGCTCTTAACTATAGTTAATCGTACAAGTGGGACAGGATTCCCTCACATACAGTATGTTGAGGTGAATCCTAGTGTCCAAGAAAAACTATGCCAGCCGTACGATTAGAGGCAAGCTTAAAGTATGCCGCTACTTGCAGGCTGACGGCACGCTCAGGCAGTACGTTCCGAAGACCGTCTCTTTCAATAGAGTCAATCTGGAATCGATGGCTGCAAGTCACTCCACTCTATATGTGAAGCCGGATGTAGGATCGCTTGGCATGGGGATATTCAAGCTGAAGCGGCATGATTCGGGATATACGCTGAAGGAAATAGCGGGCAAGCGGCAACAGAGCCGCACGTATAGCTCTGCTGGAGGCGCGTACAGCCGCATCGCCGCGATGAAGTCGGGACCGATGATTATCCAGCAGGGAATCAAGCTGGCCAAGGTGAACAACCGTCCCTACGACATACGGGTTATGGTGCAGCGCAAGCCTGGCAAGTCGTGGACGGTCACCGGCCATATGGTGAAGGTAGGCGCTGTCGGGAAAATTGTAACGAACTACTTCCAGGGAGGCGCAATCTATACGATCGGCAAGCTTCACCGACAGCTTGGCCTGCCGGAAGAAGAAGGTGCGCAGCGTACGGCAAGGCTTTCGTCTATCGCGCTGCAGATGGCCAAATTGCTGAGCAGGAAGCGGAGCGGCATGTATGAGATGGGCATCGATTTTGCAATTGACAACAGCGGTCGCATCTGGGTGCTGGAGGTCAACTCCAATCATCCGCAATTTCATCCGCTTAAGACGCTGGACCGCAGCGCCTACAATAAAATGAAAGAGTATGCACGTTCATACGGCAGATCTGCGGCGAAGTGAAGCCGCATGCCGTTAGCTGTCCCGGAAGTAGCTATGCTGCTATCGAGGCAGCTTTTTTTGTTTTACTTAAGTCCATTCACGACGGATAATAAAGCCCCGATCAAGTGATGTACATTTGCAAATGTGATCATTTTTTTATTAACCAATACCTAACAAAACAATAACAAAACTAACAAATTTAAATAACAAAAAAGTACGGAACATGATACAATAAGGCGAGAAAGGGATGAAGCACAAGCTTTAATTGAGAAGTGGGAGGATGGAGAAGATGATTGTGAAAGCGCTGCATGAGGGATGGCAATTCAGATCCGGGGACGGGGAAGACTGGCTGCCGGCACAGGTTCCGGGCTGCGTACATATGGACTTGCTGCGGAACGGGAGCATTGCTGATCCGTTCTATGGCACCAATGAACGGGAGATGCAATGGGTAGACAAACGGGATTGGGAATATGCCACCGTATTCGAAACGGATGAAGAGATATGGGAAGCTTCAAGAGCCGAGCTTGTGTTCGACGGATTGGACACGTATGCGGACGTATATTTGAACGATCGGCCTATCTTGTTCGCCGATAATATGTTCCGCGGCTGGCGGGTGGACGTGAAGCCGCATCTGAAGAAGGGCGCCAATACGCTGGTTGTGAAGTTTCGTTCGCCAATCGCCGAGGATCTGCCCAAGCTGGAGCAGCTTGGTTATTCGCTTCCGGCCGGCAACGACCAATCGGAAGTAGGGGGGCTTGGCGACAAGCGGGTAAGCGTATTTGCCCGGAAAGCGCCTTATCATTACGGCTGGGATTGGGGGCCGCGCTTCGTCACCAGCGGCATATGGCGGGAAGTGAGACTGGAAGCGTGGGATCATTACCGGATTAACGATCTCTATATCCGTCAGGATGCAGTGAACGCGGCCGAAGCGAGGTTATGCGGGGTCGTGGAGATTGAATCAGAGGCTTCCTTCAAGGGTAAGCTGAGGCTTGCCACGGACGGTCTCTGCTGGGAGAGAGACGTGGAGCTCGCTGCCGGCTTGAATGTTCTGGAGCTGCAAGCCGTCATTGCCGAGCCGAGATTATGGTGGTGCAGAGGACTTGGCGATCCTCATCTGTACCGGTTCGAGGCGTCATTCGAAGCGGAAGGTGTGAAGGCGACCTCGCTTGCGGCGACTGTCGGGTTGCGTTCGGCGAAGCTGATAAGGGAGAAGGACGCGCATGGGACAACGTTCTATATGGAACTGAACGGCATTCCCGTATTCGCGAAGGGGGCCAATCATATCCCGAACGACAGCTTCGTTACAGAGGTAACCCGTGAGCGGTACCGCCATGAAATTGAAAGTGCTGCAAGAGCCAATATGAACATGCTGCGCGTGTGGGGCGGCGGCATCTATGAAGCTGAGGATTTCTATGAGCTATGCGATCAGTACGGCATAATGGTATGGCAGGATTTCATGTTCGCCTGCAGCATGTACCCGGGCGGAGATGATTTCTTCGACAGCATCCGTGAGGAAGCGGCATACAACGTCAGACGGCTGCGCAACTATGCCAGCGTCGTGCTGTGGTGCGGCAACAATGAGATCGATACGGCTTGGGCGCAATACAACGAGACAGCAGGATGGGGCTGGAAGAAGCAGTATACGGCCGAGCAGAGGGAGCAGCTGTGGCGGGATTACGAGGAGATATTCCATCGCTTGTTGCCGGATGCGGTCTCCAGTCATTCACATGGCATCGACTATTGGCCGTCTTCGCCGATGCAGGCGCTTACGGGAGACGCCTCCCAGCACGCTACCGACCAATCCGCCAGCGGAGATATTCATTATTGGGGCGTATGGCATGGAGAGGAGCCGTTCGAGAATTACAATGTGAAGGTCGGCCGCTTCATGAGCGAATACGGCTTCCAGTCTTTCCCGGAATACAAGACGGTTAGGACATATGCGGAAGAGGACGATATGGCGCTGGAGTCGGAGGTCATGATGGCGCATCAACGCAATCCTGCGGGCAATAGGCTCATTAAGAAGTATATGGACCGCTACATGAAGCAGCCGAAGGACTTCCCCGCCTTCCTGTACTTGAGCCAGATGCTGCAGGCGGAAGCGATGAAGATGGCGTTCGAAGCGCACCGCCGCCGCAGAGGTTACTGCATGGGGACGCTGTATTGGCAAATGAACGATTGCTGGCCGGTTGCTTCCTGGGCGGGAATCGATTATTATGGCCGCTGGAAAGCGACGCATTATTTTGCCGCACAATCCTTCAAGGACAGGATGGTGTCAATCGACGGAACGGATGAGGCGGAGCTGCGGCTGCATGTGCTGAACGATGCGGCGGAGCCGCTTCACGGCCGTCTGGAAGCGGCCGTCTACAGCTTCGACGGCGAGCTGTTGGGAAGGCATGAGCTGGAGGTTGCCGTGCCCGCGGGAAGTGCAGAGAAGCTGGCAGCCTGGTCCGCGAAGGAGTTCGCAGGCGAGAGAGCGCAATCAGCCGTATTGGTGGCTACGCTGTTCGTAGAGGGAGAAGCTATCGACGTTAAGATGCATGACTTCGCTTCGGCTCAGGAAATGACGTTAAGAGATCCGCGTATTAAAGCAACTGTGGAGGAGAGCAGCAATGGCTCCCGGATTACGCTGCAGAGCGCATCGCTGGCTAAGGGCGTATGTCTGTCCGCGGAGAAGGAAGGCATCTTCACGGACAACTACTTTGATTTGCTTCCCGGCAGGCCGGTAACCGTGCAGTTTCTGGAGCGGAGCGACGGCGAAGCGGCATTCGCGACGGCTGATCCGGGCAAGCTTGATGTAACTTCCATGTATGACTATATCATCATGAAGTAAGCTGTGAATGAGACAATTGCCGGGCGGCAATCTCTGCTTGCCCCCGGCTTTTCGGAGTCTGAGTGTTACGGAGGTTGGAGCGTATGTGGCATACACTGTGAGCGCCTGTCCGCGGCTTTTCGGGGTCTGAGCGTATGTGGCATACACTGTGAGCGCCTGTCCGCGGCTTTTCGGGGTTAGAGCGTATGTGGCATACACTATGGCCGTCCGTCTGCGGCATTTCGGGGTTAGAGCGTATGTGGCATACACTACGAGCGCCTGTCCGCGGCTTTTCGGGGTCTGAGCGTATGTGGCATACACTACGAGCGCCCGTCCGCGGCATTTCGGGGTTAGAGCGTATGTGGCATACACTATGTCCGCCTGTCCGCGGCTTTTCGGGGTTAGAGCGTATGTGGCATACACTATGTCCGCCCGTCCGCGGCTTTTCGGGGTTAGAGCGTATGTGGCATACACTATGGGCTTTACAAAACTAATACCATTAGTTTATACTAAAACTAACAATATTAGTTTTGAGGAGCGAATGAAAAATGAGAGCCATCCATACCCTGTCTGTTGTTCAGTTGACGTATATGCCACGGCTATTCCCTGTCAATTGCTACTTGGTCGAA
The DNA here is from genome assembly GCF_025567625.1 of Paenibacillus sp. J5C2022. GTDB lineage: Bacteria > Bacillota > Bacilli > Paenibacillales > Paenibacillaceae > Pristimantibacillus. The sequence goes on from NZ_JAOQJC010000011.1 coordinate 64,749, forward strand.
GAGGAGGACAGCGTGACATTGATCGATGCGGCGCTGCCGAATAACGTGGGGGCGATTCTTCAAGCGGCGGAGTCCATCGGCAAGCCCATCGGCCACATCGTGCTAACGCACGCTCATAGCGATCATGTCGGCGCGCTGGACGGCTTGAAGCAGAGGCTGCCGCATGTCCCCGTGCTAATCTCCCGTCGCGACGCGAGGCTGCTGGCCGGAGACAAGACACTCGCACATGATGAGCCTGACAAGCCGATCCGCGGAGCCGTACCATCGACCATTACGACGAAGCCGGACAGTCTGCTGGAGGATGGCGACCTCGTCGGTTCGCTGCGCGCGATAGCCACTCCGGGGCATACGCCGGGGTCGATGTCTTTCCTCGACGAGCGGAACGGAATTGTCATTGCAGGCGACGCCTTCCAGACCAGGGGCGGCATCGCCGTATCCGGCCAGATGAGATGGACGTTCCCGTTCCCGGCGATGGCGACCTGGAGCCCGGAGTTGGCTCTGCAGAGTGCGAAGAAGCTGGCAGCGCTGTCGCCATCCGTGCTTGCCGTCGGTCACGGCAATATGCTGGAGCAGCCGCTGGCGGAGATGGAGCGGGCGATTGCAAGGGCGGAGCGAACACTGGATAGCGGGAGGAGGGAGCATAATGTCACCTAGAGCAGGTCTTGATCTGGACAAAATCATTGCTGCGGCAGCCGAAATGGCCGATGCGGACGGTGTGGAAGGTGTCACGCTGGCGGCGCTTGCAGCCCGTCTTGGCGTACGTTCCCCATCGCTCTACAACCATGTGAACGGCTTGCCGCAGCTTAGAGAACAGCTTGTCCTCCATGGACTGAGGAAGCTTAACGATGCCGTGAAGGGGGTCTTGCGGGAAGGGGAGGGCGATGAAGCAATCTATCGGCTTGGCGACGTCTATATCGACTTCGCGAGACGTCATCCCGGGCTTTACGAGCTGACGTTGAAGGCTCCTGCGGGAGAGAATAGCGAGCATGCGAGGCTGGGGGAGGAACTGGTGCAGCGGCTGCTGCGCAGCCTGGAGCATTTCCGGCTAGGTGGAGAAGATGCGCTTCACGCACTGAGAGGATTAAGGAGCCTGCTGCACGGCTTTGCATCGATTGAAAGACAAGGCGGATTCGGTCTGAAGCTTGAAGTGAATGAGAGCTTGCGTTATGCGCTGGGCAAGTATTTGGCAGGCTTGCGCCAGAACGGAGAAGGCGGCAGACCCTGAACAGGGCTGCCGCCTTCCGATTAATAAGGCTGTTGAATTAACGCTGCGGCTCCGATGAGGCCCGCATTCTGCTGCAGCTGCGCCGGGACGATAGCCGTCTCCCGTCCGGAAGGATTCAGCGCATGCTTCGCCACGTACGCTCGTACGGCGGAGAATAACGGCTCACCGACTTGCGATACGCCGCCGCCGATTACGATCTTCGCGGGGTCAAGCAAGTTGATCAAGGAGACGCAACCCATGCCGATGTATGTGTATACGCGCTCCGTCAGCTCCGTCATAGCAGGATCGCCTGCCGCAGCCTGATCGAATACTTCCTTGGTGGACACTTGCCGTCCGAGCATCTCTGATGCCGCTCTGGCGATCGCTGTGCCGGAAGCGATCTGCTCCCAGTAGCCGGAAGGCTCGCCATGGACGACATCGCCTTGCGGATGAACGAACATGAAGCCCGCATCCCCTGTATTGCCCGTGTTGCCAGTGATGAGCTTGCCGTGCAGATAAATGCCGGCGCCGATGCCGGTACTGATCGTAATGAAGACGAAGTGCTCGCTGTCTTGCGCAGCCCCGACCCACTTCTCAGCCAATGTGGCAGCTGTGGCGTCATTTTCCATCTTCACCGGCAGCGACAGCAGCTCCTGCAGCTCCGCTACAACGGGGAATCCCCACCAGCTCTTCAGATTGGGAGGGCATGTTAGAATGCCTTCCTTCGTATTCAATGGTCCGGGCGCTCCGACCCCGACGCCTTCGAGCGACGAGTGCGGGATTCCCAGCTCTTCCGCCAGGCGGCGCACCTCGCTTGCGGTCCTCCCCAGCATCTCCTTCGGCGTGAGCGACAAATCTGTTTTTAATGTGCTTTGCGCAAGCACAGTTCCTTGTTCATCGACCAATCCGATTGCTATTTTGGTACCGCCTATATCTATTCCTGCAGCAATACGACTCAAGCTGAACTCCTCCTGATGTTGAAATAATGGTTCGTTATATCCGTCATGACAAGTCTATCACATTCGTGTGCCGCATACCACGATAATCCATGCTGATAGCGGACGGTTCTCGGCGGAAATGATCTAATTTTGATCATATACAGAAGGTTGCGGCATGTAGTAATATCCTATCGAATGAGCAGCGAGAGAGGATCCTTTGCACATGCAGAGGGTCCTCTCTCGTCCATTCCGACATCACGATAAAGAGGGTATGAAGGATGCCGCGCGCAAATAGACCGGGATCGCAGATGGTGCGATACGGTATGCCGATGACAGCAAGAGTGCTCAGGAATGCCCGGATCGATCTTGGAGCTTCATGCTTGTTCGGCTTATTCAACGTCGTTATGAATCAGTTCTATATCGCATTCGCGATTCAGCAGGGGGCCAGCAATCTGCAGGTAGGCTTGCTGGCTGCGGCGCCGGCAGTAGGCTTAATCTTCTCGCCGTTCTGGGCGAATCTGATGGAGAAGGCAGGCAAGCCGAAAGCCTACTTCATTATTCCCAATGCGGTCGGCAGGCTGCTCATTCTTCTTCCCGCAATGTTCGGAGCTCCGGCGGTATATGTCGCGGCGGCCATCGCTTATCAATTGCTGATGGGCATTCAAGCACCGGCATATGCGGCTCTCGTCTCCAAAATGTATCCTGCGGATATCCGCGGCCGATTAATGGGCTATGTGCGGGGAGCGATGGGACTGCTGATGATCCCGCTTGCTTATGTCGTCGGCAGCTGGTCCGACGCATTCGGGCCGTCAGGGCCGCTTATTGCCGCTTCCATAGCGGGATTTCTGTCGATTAGCTGGTTCAATACGATCAAGCTGTCCAAGAAGAAGGAGAATCGTCCGGCATCTGAGCAGGACGATCACAAAGTAAGAAAGCGCCGCGGCAGATTCGCGTTCCAGGAGCAATGGGACCTGATTCGTACGAATCGGACGCTTGCCGTCTTTCTAATCGCTACAACGTTCGCCGGATTCGGCAATATGCTGGCCTATCCGCTGTATCAGATTATCCAGGTCGAAGTGCTGGAGCTGTCCAACGTGCAGATCGGTTATGGCCGGGTCGCCTATTTCATAGCGCTGCTCGTCACCTTCTGGGTAGCGGGGCTTATGCTGGATCGCTTTCCGATCAAATATACATTGCTTGTAGGCATCGGCGCTTATGCAGTCGTTCCAATGTTGTATGGACTATGGGGCACTTATCCGGCCGTCATCGCAGGCAACGCTGTACAAGGTATTGGAGAGGCGATCTGGGATATCGGCATATTGGCCTTCGTGTTCCGTCTTGTGCCGGGGCGTGAAGCGATGGTGTTCGGCATACATCTGATGATATTCGGCATTCGGGGCACACTTGGCCCGATTATCGGAACGGCGCTGACCGGCAGCGTTTCTTTGAGCGCATTGCTCATATTCGCATCAATATGCGGTTGGCTGGGTACGCTTGTCTTTCTGCTTGGCAATAAGGAAGGCAAGCTTCCAAGACGGGCCATCGTTACCAAATCATGAAGAAGAGGGTCATTCTCCAGGGGAGCCGCAATGCGGCGGAGAATGACCCTCTTTTTCAAAGTAAACTCAGTATAAGGAAATCGTTAGCGAGTCCCGTTCGTATAAGGAATGGAGTGTTGCTTCGCTGCCGATAATTTCAACGCTTATTAGCGTCGAGAGACATTTTTTTAATGCGTTTTTGCCAGTTGTAAGCTTTCTGTTAAGTACGGAAGAGAGCTTGTCCAGCGCCGTCTTGTTTGTATCTGTCAGATAGACGGGTATGCTTTTTTCTTGGAAGATCAGTACGGTTTTCATCTCTTTATTCCTCCATCCTGTTATGGATTTATTCGAGTATAGCGGACAAATCTTAAATCATTATTAAAAAAAGATGATTATAAGGTTACAATTTTGTACGATTGGTGATGTATACGTGACAGCCGATGAAAGGTTGCAGAAAAATGAAAGAAAATCGGAATGGAAAAAAAGAGCCGGAAGACAAAATCGCATATAAATAAGCTAATAACCCAACTTTTTTTGAGCGATGCATTCGCTATACTGAAAGTGGTAATGGAAAAGCTACCGACACTATGATAAACGGGGAGTGCAGCGCATATGGATCGAATGGGAATTGGCTTGCAGCTGTATACGTTACGCGAAGATACAGCTGCGGATTTTGAAGGCACACTGCGAAAAGTTGCGGCTATGGGATACGAGGGCGTAGAATTCGCCGGATATGGCGACATCGAAGCCGGGCGGATGCGCGACTTGCTGCAAGAGCTGAATATGAAGGCGATCGGCAGCCATATCAGCTTGCAGTTGCTGGAGGACAACTTGGAGGACGAGATCAGCTATTTGAAAACGATCGGCGCCAAGTATGCCATCTGTCCGTGGATGCCGGTCGAAGCCCGCGATGCCGAAGCATGGCAAGCCAATATCGAGAAGTTTTTAGCCATCGGCAAGCGTTTGAATGAAGAAGGCATTGTGTTCGCCTACCATAATCACGATTTCGAATTTCAAGTGGAGCTGGACGGCCAGTCTGTGTTCGATGCGCTCTACGCACGCATTGCGCCGCAGTATCTGCAAGTGGAGATGGATATCGGCTGGGTGCAGTACGCCGGGAGGGACCCGCTGCAATATATTGCGAAGTATGCCGGCAGATTGCCGCTCCTTCATCTGAAGGACTTCCGCAAAGGCGATTCCGACAACGCTATCGATACGGTAGAATTGGGACAAGGCGACCTTCAGCTGCTTCCGATCATTGAAGCGGCGTCCAAGGCGTCGGTGGAATGGCTGATCGTCGAGCAGGACCGGTGCGCGAACCCGCCGCTGGAGTCTGTAGCCGAAAGCATCACATGGCTGAAAGAACATTATTTGAAATAGAAGCGAAGGAGCAATTGAATAAATGTCTAAATTAAGAGTAGCGGTTATCGGATGCGGTTCTATCTCCAAGCATCGTCATATCCCGGAATATGCGGCAAATGTCAATGTCGAACTGGTTGCTTTCGTGGACCCGGTTATCGAACGTGCGCAAGCCTTCGCCGAGCAGCATGGCGGCAGAGCTTACGCCGATTACGAGACGATGCTGGCGGAAGTGAAGCCTGACGCGGTCAGCGTATGTACGCCGAATGCGGTTCATGCGCCGGCAAGCATAGCGGCTGCCAAGGCGGGCGCTCATGTGCTGGTAGAGAAGCCGATGGCGGTAACGGACGAGGAAGCGGAAGCGATGATTATCGAGGCGAAGGAGAACGGCGTTCATCTGATGGTCGGTCACAATCAGCGATTCATGCCTCCGCATGTGAAGGCGAAGCAAATCCTGAAATCCGGCGTGTTGGGCCGAGTGCTGACATTCCGTACATCCTTCGGTCATCCTGGACCGGACGGGTGGAGCGTCGACGGAGCGGACAGCTGGTTCTTCCGCAAGGATGAAGCGATCATGGGCGCAATGGGGGATCTGGGCGTGCACAAGTCCGATCTGATCCGCTGGATGCTGGACGACGAAGTGGCGGAGATCGGCGCATTCGTAGGAACTCTCCATAAGCAAGGCACCGATGTGGACGACAACGCATCTTGCATTCTGCGCATGAAGAGCGGCGCGATCGGCACGCTTGTTGCCAGCTGGACCTATTACAAGGGCGAGGACAACAGCACGATTCTGTGGTGCGAGAACGGCGTGATGAAGATTGGCACGCATCCGGACGATCAAGTTATCGTTGAGCTGCGCAACGGCACAGTGGAGAGACATAAAGTAGGCGCAATCTCCACGAATGAGAAGCAACTGTCCAGCGAAGTAATCGACGCATTTGTCGACGGCATCCTGAGCGGAGGCGAGCCGGCGGTGTCGGGAGAAGAAGGACGCGCTTCCCTCAAGGTTATCCTGTGCGCATTCGAATCCCAGGCTAGTGGAAAATTCATCACAGTTAACGACTAATTTGCCTATTGTACATGCCCTCAGAGGAAGCTCTGAGGGCTTTTTGCCGTGCGGTTAATAGTCCGGAGCGCAGAAGGTGCGTGTGGGAGAGGCGGTAAGGTACGGTGCATCGTCAGAAGATCGGAAAGCAACTGTTTTGGGTGTTGCAAGTCATGTAGCCACGGTTGGAGATTGGAAAATGTGCGAAAGACGGGCTGCAGGCCATGTAGCCTCGGTTGGAGTTAGGAAGTGGGTGAATTGCGGGCTGCAGACATAAATAAAGCGCTTATATTCGCATGAGTAGATTCTAATAAAGCAGTATTGGCGCGTAATTGAGCTCCTTTTTGGACGAAGTGGAAATTATTGTGTCATGAATCCGCTATACCCCCATGCTACTATTAGTGCGTCGGCGCAAGCCTGCAAAATTATTCATTGGGAGGATACTCGTAATGACAAGAAAGTCGAAGTCTATTCGTGTCGGCGTAGCAAGTGTTGTAGCAGCAACGATGATCGGTAGCGGAGCACTCGTTCCCAAAGCTGAAGCATCCGTTCTGAATCCGAATTTCCAGCTTCAAACGCAATACATCAATTATGAATTTATAAATCACTTGGCTGAGAAATGCGGAATCGACCTCAGTAACCTGAACTTCGAATGGAACGGAATCGTCATCACTTGGCCGGGTGGTGCGGCAAAGCCGGTGCCGACGCCAGAACCGACACCGGAACCGACGCCAGAGCCAACACCGGAACCGACACCGGTACCGACGCCAGAGCCAACACCGGAACCGACACCGGTACCGACGCCAGAGCCAACACCGGAACCGACACCGGTACCGACGCCAGAGCCTACACCGGTACCAACACCAGTACCGACGCCGGAGCCGACTCCAACGCCTGGAACGGGTACAGAGATGGGGACATTCCAATCGCAAGTGGTGGATCTGGTTAATAAAGAGCGTGCCAATCAAGGATTGAAGCCACTGGCTACGGATTCGCTGCTGACCACAGTCGCAACGGAGAAAGCGAGAGATATGGACGTGAACAATTACTTCAGCCATACTTCTCCAACTTACGGCTCGCCATTCGACATGATGCGCTCGTACGGTGTGCAATACAGATACGCAGGCGAAAACATTGCATCCGGCCAACGCTCGCCTGAGCAAGTGATGAGAGACTGGATGAACAGCCCCGGCCATCGCGCTAACATCCTGAACGGCAACTTCACGAAGATTGGCGTAGGTTATGTGAACGGCGAGTGGGTACAGATGTTTATTGGATAATCAGCAAGAGCAATTAAAATATTTGTGCACAGGGCGCTAGCCGCCCTCTGCACACTGGTTTTTATAGGAGGAAATGCAGTGAAGAAATCTATAATTATTAGTGCAGCTATCGCTTTATCGATCTCGTTATCCGCAGGTACGACCTATGCGGCTTCGTCGCATACCGTCGTCAGCAACGATACATTCTGGAAATTGTCTCAACAGTACAACATAGCGCTGGAGCAATTGATGAGCGCCAATGCCGGCCTCGATCCGCTGAACTTGCAGATTGGCACGAAGCTTGTCATTCCCGGTACAATTACAAGTATGAACGCCAATGAAGCGGCGCCTGTACAGCCGGAAGCCAAGACAGTTATGGCTCCTAGCGGCGTGCAATATACTTATGCCAAGCAATTGAATGTGAAAGCAACCGCCTATACCGCTTCCGCAGCGGAGAACGGAGGATGGGCCGGTCTTGACTACTTCGGCAACAAGCTGAAGGTCGGGACGGTTGCAGTAGATCCCAAAATGATTCCGCTGGGCACGAAGCTTTATGTTACAGGCTATCAATATAACGGGTTGCCGGCAGGCGGCATGCTGGCTACGGCAACAGATATGGGCGGTTCAATTAAAGGCAACCGGATCGATCTGTTCGTCCCGGGCACGACTCAGCAAGCGAGTAAATTCGGCATTCAAGACGTCCAGGTATATATTCTGAAATAGTAAAAAAGGGCCAATTGCTTGATTCACAAGCAGTTGGTCCTTGCTTCTCCTGTCGCTGCTTCTCCCGATCGCTTCGTTACCGGTACGCTTTCTTGCCCAGCAGTTCAGGCAGGGTGACGAGCTCGTAGCCTTCTTTACGCAGCTTGCTGATCAACCGCGGCAGCGCTTCTACAGTTCCGCTTAGATCCTCATCTCCGCCCCCATGCTGCAAAATGATGGAGCCGGACTGCAGCGTACGATCAATATTGACCAGCACCCGATCGCTGGTCGCCCCTTGTCTCCAGTCTTCAGAATCGACATCCCAATTAATGATGGTGTAGCCGTTCCTCATCCCCCAGCGTACTTGCGATGGCAGCACTTCTCCATAGGGCGGCCGAATGAAGCGGGGGGACAAGCCTGTAAGATGGCGAATAATGACATTCGTACGCCAGATCTGATATTCGAACTTCTCTTGGGGCAGCTTGGAGTACAGCGCATGATTATAGGAATGGTTGCCTATTATATGGCCTTCCCTGCTCATACGCTGGATGATTGCCGGGTACTTGGCCGCCCTGCTGCCTACGACGAAGAAGGTCGCGCACACATCATGCCGGGCCAGTATATCCAATATGGCCGGCGTATAGCGCGGATCGGGCACATCGTCGAAGGTTAATGCGACAAGCTTGCGGCTGCGCGGCCCATTCATGATGAATGTGGAAGGGAACATATGATGAAGCTTTACCCATGACATTACAGCGGCCTTTCGCTGCTTCCCTTTCTTTCGCTGCTTGCTTTGAGCGGAGACGGATTCGGCCTGTTCCTGGCCGGTATCTCTTGCAAGGACGGTGGAAACGGGGGTTAAGCTGATCAACATACTCATCATTATGACCGCAGCGACTGTTTTGGTAATCGACGCAAAAATTCCCATTTTCACTTCCCGTCCTTCAATCATGAAATGGTGTATTCGTAATTTTGCCGACATTGCCGGTATCCATTCGTCCTCCAATAAAAAAACTTGCTCCAAGACGGGATGTCCTGAAGCAAGCTGGTGCAATAACTCCTTTATTTCACTTTGAATACTTGAATCGTGCGCTGCAGTTGGGTAGCCATAGATAGCATGCGCTCCGTCTCCTCGACGACGGCCTGAACGGATGCGATCTGTTCGTTCATGGAGGCGGATACCTGCTCCGTGCCCGCGGCGGATTGCTGGGTTATGGCGGAGATATTCTGGATCGCCGATGATATTTTGCGTGCGCTGTCCAGCATGGCATCGCTTTCCTGGGAGAACGCATAGATCTGATCCGTTATGAATCGTATGCTTTCGACGATCTCCTTGAACACAACCTCCGATTGATTGATGTGTACGGATTGAAGCTGAACGGCTTCTTCGTTGATCTTCATATTGTTGATAGCTTGCTTGATGCCTTCATCGATGCTCTTCACAAGATTGAATACTTGCTTCGTAGATGCAGTGGATTCTTCCGCCAGCTTGCGCACCTCCTGCGCTACGACTGCGAAGCCCCTGCCATGATCGCCCGCACGGGCTGCTTCAATGGATGCATTCAGCGAGAGCAGATTCGTCTGCTCCGCAATGTCCGAGATGGTCGTTGTAATAGCGGAGATGCCTTGCGCCTTGCGCGCGAGATCTTGAATCGTCTCGGCCACCTTGGCGGTTGCGTCTACATTGCGCTGCATGCCGGATGCCTGAACCTCCAGCGCATCCTGCCCCTTCTGTACGAGCTGAACCGTCTGTTCGGAGCAGGTATTCATCTCCTTCGTGGACTGCGCATATGCGGATACCTTCTGCTCGATCTCATTGATGGATTCGCTCATGTCCGCGACATCATCCGATATGGCATTCGCTCCCGTCGCCAGCTCGTTGGAAGAAGCGGCTACCTGTTCCATGGCAATCTTGATATTGTTGTTCTTGTCGAAGATGCTGCGGCTCGTATCGGCGACATGACGGATTATGTTCGTTGTCTCGGACAATATATCTCGGAGCTTGTCTACCATGCTGTTGAAGGAATGGCCCAGTTCTCCGGTTCCCGAAGAAGAGGAAGTATCGATCTTCTGAGTGAAATCACCTTTGGAGATGCTGTAAGCGGCACTGGATATTTCATCGAAGGAGTGGGTAATCGCTCCCTCGAGGAAGGATACAGTGGGATACAATGCGACTGCAAGGATTGCGGCAACAATGACAATGGACACGATATTGCCGCCTGCAATGGCAATCGCTGTAATGGCAGCGATAGTAAAGAGCAGCAAATTGGAATAAAGCATGATTAACAATTTATTGCGTACCGTTTGCGAATAGTACCATTGAATCATTATGTAAGCGCTCCTTTTCTTAGAATAACCATATTATAGCACACGAAGTGCGAAAATGGTCTATAATTGTCAAAGCCTATTATAGTACTTATCGGAGGACTTTAGACCGATTTGAATAGGTATATTAGCGCAAATTTCTTTTCGGAAAATACAAATAAACTTTTCGGTGAAATCAAGCATGGGGCCATGTACCATTATAGACAATTCGAGACCTGAGAAATTTGTCGGGTTGCTATATTTTATGTCGATTATAAGGAGGGAGTTTACGCGTATGAAGGAGAATTCGACATCGCTTGCGCGACAGGTGGATTTTGTATTCCGGCAACTGGAGGGGGAGTTGAAGAACACGGCGGCCGGTACGATATTGATTCACATTCGGAACAATGCAGTGGGGAAGTTCGGCTTGCGTCATCATCCCATCTCAAGCAAGGACGGTAAGCTGGAGCCTGCCAATTGCGGCCTGACGACCCAGCAGGTTCAAGATTTTCGCCAGATGGCCATTGCTGCGTTAAAGTACAGAAAAGATTGGACACACGGCGAAATTCTGTATGATTTCTCTGTTCGCGCCAATACGAATTCCTGGTCGGCAAGCGTACTGTATGAATCCAATTACAATATGGCCAGCTGGAATTCGCGATTTCAAGCCCGCAAGTTCGGTCTTCAGACCGATTACTGCTAGCGGCGATTCCAAGAAGATCATTAACGAATGGGCATAAGGACCTCTGCATCACCTTTGCATCCGCATACCGGGCTTAGCGAGGTCCTTCTTCCGATAAAATTGCAGCAATAATGGCTATGAGCCAAATTCGAGATCGGGATAGACATAAGGCGATTCCGGCGCTTCGATACGCTCGATCTTCCGTGTATCGATCACAATGATTTCATGTTCTCTGTAGAGAGAGGTCGTTAGCTTGCCGCGCACCCTCACCCATTCATCCTCTCCATACTCTCGCGCTTTCGGCCAGATAATCATCAGGCCGTAAGGAAGAGCGTCTGCAGAGCAGCAGTTCATTGCGAATCTGCTGACGGCAATCCTGTCCTCGCCCATCTCTTCTTCCCGATAGACGAAGCCGGTTATTTCCACTTCCTTGCCAATGAACGCTTCCCGGTACAGATCCAGTGTCGTCAACGTCTCGATAAATTGCTTCTCCGGCACGGCAATAAGCTCCTGCTCGTACAACAGCTTGCCGTATGCGGCATGGTCAACCGTATACTGATCGGAGGGGAACAAGGTGTCCAGCGCATCCGAATCGTCTGATGGATTCGGCGCTTCAGCCTGCTCGCCTGTGTCGGACTCCGTTCTGTCCAGCTCGGATGCCTTCTGCTTCGATGGCGCCGTCTCATCGTTCAAGCGGGCGATGGAGCCGCTGCCATTCAAGCTGACCCCCTTCTTCGCCGCCAGTGCGCTCCCCAGCGTGCCGGTAGGAGCGAGGAAGCCCAGCAGAAGCGGGAATAGGAACAGGCCGTAGATCATCACATTTTTGATGCGGGACGGAGGAGGAGCGTGATCGCAGCCGCAGGAAGCGGTTCGTTTGCCGGACCTCGCCTTCAGCGCCATATACACTTGATAGACGGCGGCGGTATACAGGCCGATCGCGGACAGCTTGATCCATATTTCCATCCGAGGGGCGATATAGAGAATCATCTCTCCTGTTCGGAACAAATAGACAATCAGCATGGCGAAGCCCGCCAGAATGGCAGCCCGCAGCAGATGATGCATCATAGCCATACCTCCGCAATCGTTGATCCAATCAATGTGAATGCTGCACATAACACAATCAGCAGAAGAACGAATTTAACCTTGAACGTGGACAGCAGCATAAGCGTATTTTTGAAGTCGATCATCGGGCCGAATACGAGAAAGGCGAGCAGCGGTCCTTGCGAGAACAAGCCGCCGAATGAAGATGCGATAAAGGCGTCCGACGTGGAGCAAATGGATAGCACATAGGCAAATACCATCATAAAGCCATAGGCGAGAGCCGGCTGGTCGGCAAAGGATACCAAGGCTGCCCGGTCGATCACGGTCTGGATAATCGCGGTAAGAAAGGCGCCGAAGATGAGGTACTTGCCCATCTCGAAAAATTCATCGGAGGCGTGCGATAATGTAGCTGCAGCTCTTGCTCCGATTCCCTTCGGCACATGATGATGTTCCACGTGACTGTGACCGTGACTGCAGCCGGAGACGGCAGGAGGCGCTTCGCCTCTTAATGGGCTGCTCTTCATGAACAGATGAAGCAGCAGGCCGATGGCGACCGCAACACCGAAGGCAATGGCCATTCTGGCATAAGCCATCTCCGGAGCGGTTCGGAAAGCGGTGAAGGTCGACGTATAAACGATAGGATTGACGATCGGACCCGCAAGCAAGTAGACAATGCCGATATAAGCGGGCATGCCCTTGCGGATAAGCCGACGGATGACGGGAATCATGCCGCATTCGCACAGCGGGAAGACGATGCCGAGCAGCCCCCCGAACAAGACGCCGGCGACAGGATGGCGAGGCGTATACTTGCGGATGGTCTCATCGGTTACGAATACTTGCAACAGCGCCGAGAACAGGACGCCGAGCAGGATGAACGGAAAAGCCTCCAATATGATGCTGATGAACAAAATTTTAAAGTTCTGGAAATTGGCGCTCTCAAGCGCATGCGCAAGCTCCGGAAGAAGCTCCCGTTCCGTTAAAATCAAGTAGAGCATGACGATGCAGCCCAAGCCCAGCAAGGAGGTGCCATACTTCATTAAAGGTCGTCTCATGAATGATTCCACTCCATCTTTTATGTAATCATTACGATTAAACGTCATTATGATTAGTATAGCGTATGCGGCTTGTCTTGGCGATAGGACAGCTTTAATGTTTGTCGGTTTTTTTTCTGAGACGCGCTTTCACAATAAATCCGGTACCTATGCTGAATAGGCTCAGAACGCTGAACAACAGGACCAGCCAGCCGTTGTGGCTAATAGAGATAGCCGTAGCGCTCATGAACAGGACGGACATCACGGCAAAAAATAGCGATAGTGATTTGGACATGGAAGTCTCTCCTCATATTTTTTTTAGAATGCGGCATAGTTTTCGAAAGGATGCACATAATATGTTTGCAAGCTTGCAACAGATTAAAGTGCAGAGGACGAAAGGAGAAATACCGAATGGCAAATCAATTAATTGTCCCACAAGCAACGCAAGCGCTAAATCAAATGAAACTTGAGGCAGCGCAAGAACTTGGCGTACAAATTCCGGCAGACGGCTATTACGGTAACGTTTCGACTCGTGATGCGGGTTCGCTTGGCGGATACATCACGAAGAAGCTTGTACAAATGGCCGAGCAGCAACTGTCTGGCGGATTCCGCTAATAGCAACTCATACACAACTTGAAGTTGAAGCTAAAGCTCAAGGGCAACCTTGGGCTTTTTCATATTGACTTCAGAAAGCAAAAAAGCAAAAAAAGCAAGCTCCTTCCATTGTGAGGGATGGAGCTTGCTTCGTCAATCCCGTTAATCCGCCAATGCCCATGGCATTAATAAGTATCCATGCGCAGCCTCTTCATCAGGCGTTCGTCGCTAAGCCAGCCGACGTAAGAACCGAGCGTCTGATATTGCTTGTCCATAAGCAGGACTGCCACGAACGGGTATTGCTTGCGGTGACGATAACGAACATCGCACCATCTGACCTCGTATCCCCAGCCGTGCTGGATCACTTCCGCACAGGCGAAGCTTGTGAAGTACAGGAAGGAGCGGATGGCGGGGTCGCTCTTCGACTTCTCTACGGCAGGATGGTCGTCGCACTTGACGGTGTCCAGCCAGCTCAGATGATTGCGACGCAAATTGCCGACATGGAAGGTGCCGTCTGCCGTCTGCTTCACTATGTTCCAAACATCGAGCGAAATGGTGGGAATGGCGATATAGGCATCTTCTTTCGCATGCGTCTTGTCGAGCCGGGCCAGTCTTCTTACCGTGCGTCGTGCCGAAATTGTACGCCATATATAATAGAAGAACAGCAGCGCGTACATGAGCGGGAAGAGAGTCGCAGGATTGGCCAGTCCGCCTGCCCAGAGCAAGATGGCAATAATATGGACGGTAAAAATAACGGGATCGAAAATATGAATGATGTTCCACGATATCCATTTCTCATTAAATGGTCTCATCGCTTGAGTGCCGTATGCGTTGAACAGGTCGGTCAGAACATGCACAACGACCGACAGCAGTATCCATCCGCCGACATGCAGCCAAGGCAGACTGCCCCGGTACAGCAGCTGCAGCAAGCCTGTAAGCAGCACTGTCCATACGAGAATGGCGGGCAGGGAATGAGACAATCCCCTGTGATTGCGGATGTAGCAAGCATTGCCTCTCAAGCGAAGCAGATTGTCGAAGTCCGGCGCTTGCGAGCCGGCTACCGTCCCGAGCAGAACGGCGGTTTGGACGGCGGGATTGCCGGCTACGACGGGGTCCACCATGGCCAGCCCGGCCAGCCCGATGCCCATCACGAGATGCGTTCCTGTATCCATTTCCTTCATGTCCTCCCTGCGTGTATACTTGAGCTTAGTATCGACGACTGGCGACAACTTTATCATTGGTTCGGGAAGGGGACTGCAGCCAAATGTACATATGTTTTGCAGAGTACAAAATTCATCCGGAGTATCGGGAACGCTATGTGAAGGAAACAGAACGCTTGACGGATGAATATTCCGGCAAGGTTGGTCTCTATGAAGGTACAGACCAGCCCTGCCTGTTCGTTGAAGTGTGGCATGCAGACAGCTCTGAGGAAGCGGAGCGCATAAAGAAAGAGCGCTCTGACGAGCGCTCAGCCTGGCATGTCGTGACGCCATGGATAGTCGGGGGCAGAGGCAAGCTCCATATATGGACGTTCAAGCCAATCCGCTGATCGGTTAAGCGTTCAACGGGGTGCTTTGCGTGATTGTCTGGCCATTGAAGGGATATTCATAATTGATCTGTTCGTTGAAGGTGACATAGTCCAGATTCAGCATAAGAAGCAAGTAGCGCATGCCGGTGGAAGGATCGCTAATCACAATGTGGTCGCGTCCCGCCGCTTCAATGACGCCCTTGAAAATCTTCGCATTCCATTCCCGATTGTTCTCATAGGTCATGTAGAAGGTGGCCATCTTGCCGCGATTTAGGCGAAGTATGTTCTCGATATAGGATTCCTCACGCGCTGGCGCTCCGCCTTGCATATAAGAGCCGCTCGGCACGACGGGAGGAGTGGCTGCGGATTGCATGCTCATGCCTCCCATTGGAGCATAGGGGCTGCCGTAGCCGCCGAAGCCGCCGCCATAAGCGTATGCACTCGTATTAGGTGCTGTTGCAAGAGGCGACACATTGGGCGTTGAGGAAGGTCCCATATTGGCCATGCTGACTTGCTGTTTGTAACCGTAATTCGACATTCTTCTATTCCTCGCTTTCCATTTTAGTACACGGCATTATCTTTAACTTCATATGGGCTAATCACTACATGGTTATTGTATTGCAGGCTGCCGGGATTGGTTACAGAAGTTTTGTCACAATTTGAGTGGCGAATTCATGAACAAACAAGAGGAACATTGTCACCAACCCTTTTTTTCGGTATGATTAGTAACGATTCATCAAAGGTCACACTCGGGAGGCTCGCTTCGTGTTGAAGGATTGGATTGCATTGACGAAGCCGCGGCTGTTGCGGCTCAATATATTTGCCGCGCTGGGCGGCTTCTGGGTCGCTTCAAAATGGGATCTGGATATCCCGTTAATGATATGGATGCTTATCGGCTCTACATTGACGATGGCTTCGGCGACAGTCGTCAACAATTATTGGGATCGCGAATTGGATGAGAAGATGGAACGGACGAAGAACAGGGTATTGCCGACCGGCAGAATGAAGCCGCTCACCGTGCTGGCTTACGGTCTTATTCTCGGCATCGTCGGCTTGGCGGTTCTGTTCACAATGGTCAATCCGCTGACGGGCTTACTCGGTCTGCTCGGGTGGTTCGCTTATATCGTTATTTACACGATATGGCTGAAGCGAACGTCGACATGGAGCACATCCGTCGGCGGCATCTCCGGCGCCATGCCTCCGGTTATCGGCTATTGCGCCGTCACGAATGAGGTCGATGCAGGCGCTTGGCTGTTGTTTCTCCTCATGTTCCTGTGGCAGCCCGCCCACTTCTGGTCACTGGCCATTCGCAGAGTGGAGGAGTATCGCAAGGCTGGATTTCCGGTGCTGCCAGTCGTGAAAGGGATCAAGCGCACGAAGATGCAGATGATTCCATACGTGCTGCTGCTGCTTCCGACGGTCGTTCTGATGTATACGTATCATTATGCCGGCATCTATTTCCTTATCATTGCCCTTGTGTTTACTGTCGTATGGCTCATTCATACATTGACCGGCCTGTCCGCGAACAATACGGACAAATGGGCGAAGATCAATTTCTTAATATCCGTCAACTACTTAATGATTGTATTTATTGCTTTAATCGCGAATACATTGAAGGCATGACAATTCGCTGTATCAATGGGGAATGGGGGAAGAAGAGATGTCAACGCTGCGAAAGCACGGATTCAAGATTGCCGTATTGGCGCTCTGTGCCGTCATGGCCGTCTACTTGCTGCTGACCTATGTATGGAAGCCGGAGGAGAAGCTTGGCATGCTTGGCGCCGCGGCCGACTTCCAGCTGGAGGATATCGATGGCAATGCGTTCTCCATGGCGGAGTCGAATGGGAAAGTGCGGCTATTGTACTTCTATTTCGCCAATTGTCCGGATGTATGCCCGCCTACGACTTACCTGCTGTCGGAAGTGCAGGAGAAGCTGCGGGAGCAAGGGAAGCTGGGCACAGAAGTGGAGCTTGTCTCCATCACCTTCGATCCGGTACGGGACACGCCCGATGTGATTCGAACGTTCGCAGAGCGGACGAGCGTGGAATTCGACGGCTGGCACTTCTTGAGAGGCGGCGAGGAAGAGACCGTGAAGATCGCCAAGGATTATATGGTCGGGGTTACGAAAATCGAGGAACAGAACACTTTCATTCATACGAACGTCGTTACGTTGATCGACAAAGACGGAAATATTCGCAAGCGGTTTTCCGGGACGGCGGAAGATATGAGCGTAGAGGAGATGATGAAGCAGCTGGATAAGCTGCTTTAATCAGAAGTCTTCCTTGCTCCATACGGAAGCGGGATCGAGCGAGTCATAGCGGATATGCTCCTCGAGACCCGCTTTTTCCAATTGCTGGACCAGATAATCCTCGGGAGTATGCTCTACTCCGGGATAGCCCTTGCGCGTGTACATGTGCTCGGCGTCGGGGAATACGTCGCGCAGAAGGCCTCTTATCCTCCTGCCTGAGGCATCATTGTCGGTGAAGATGAATACTTGCCTGTCGAGTACTTGGATGCGCAGCTTCTCCAGCTGCCGTGTTCCGGGCGTGCCATATGTGCACAGAACGGGTACGTCCGGCAGCAGCACGCGCTGCAGCTTGCTGCGGTCATTCTTGCCCTCTACGATAATGATGGGCTCCGCCATCGCTTCCACCTCACTCCATCTCAGTCAATATCAGTATAGTGTGTCTAGTGTACCACGTTCCAAGGCGGAATTGAAAACAGCCCGCCGTGAAGGCGAGCTGCAGGGTCGAACGAAGGGATTACCAGTACCCGGAGCAAATCGTGCATCCAATAATGACAAGCAAGATAAACAGGACAAGAATCATCCCTATATTCGTGCCACAGTGATGATGAACGGGGCCAACGCCGCCTTTAACCGAAACATTGCCTCCTGACATAACAGCCACCTCTCTCTCGCGGTCTATAATAGTCAGTGGTCACCTGACCTAATGTATCATATGTACTTCAGGGGCGAATGCCATGTGCGCATACCCAGATTAGGAAAAATGGGTACTTGACGAGTAGGTTCGCGTGCGGTGGAAAGGGATCAAGGTAACGGCGATCATCAGAGCAATGAAGGCAATGTAATAAGGAGAGACATGGTCGCGCACCTGCCCCGCCAGCGTAGGACCAAGGAAGGCGCCAACGGAGAATGCGATGGACAGAATCGAGAACGTGCGGCCGTAGCGTGTGCCCCCGCTCAATTCAATAAGCAAGGTGGAAAGGGCCGGAAGCACAATGCCCTTCGCCATTCCGATGCCGAACAGCAAGGCTGTAAGCGGAAGCGGGAAGTCGGTCGCAATGCCAAAGTACAATAGCGCGAGAACGAATGTTCCGTAGAGCGTACGGTGATATGCGGGCAGGCGGTTCAGGAACATCATGCTTAGCGTGACCAGTGCGCCGATGCTGACAACGGAGAAGAGAAGGCCGGTCGTCATCATCGCCTCCTTCGTCTTCGCCAGCAGCGGCAGCTCGAACGAGAGAATGCCCTGAGCGCAGGCGATCCCGATCGGAAGCGAGTAGATCAGCCAAGGGATAGACGCTTCCGCTGGAGGAGCCGCGTGCTGTACGCCCTGTTTGCCCTCACTTGGTTGTTCCTGGCGGACGGAAGAGGCGTCCATGTCTTTGATAAAGAAGATCGCGCACAAGGCGGTTACGATTAGCACCCATCCAAGCAGTGTGAAGGCGGTGCTGAAGCCGATTCGGGCGACAAGATAGGCGCCAGCAGCGGGAGACACGACGGAGGCCAGCGTATGGACGAGACCGTTGCCCGCCATCAGCTTGCCCTGCTCCGTGATGCTGCTGGTCAAGCGAGCCAGCAGGGAGAGGCAAGCGGGGGAGAGGAAGGCCAGCACGAAGCCGCTCAAGGAACGAAGTACGAGCAGCTGCCACGGATTCGTGACATAGGCCTGGAACAGCAATATAATGCCTGCCGCCAGCAGGCTGAATACGATGAACAGGCGGCTGCCGTACCGGTCCACACCAATGCCGGCGATCACATTGCCCGGCAGGTGGGTAATGGAATAGATCCCCATCATGAGGCCGATGAAGGATGGTGCCGCGCCGATGGAGATTGCGAAGGGCGTCAGAATCGGATATTGCGCATGCAGGTCGAAGAACGCGACGAACAGGAACAGATAAAGCCATATTGCGGTTTTCACAGGCGTGCCTCCTTGCAGGGATGTGCGTGTATGTATCCTATTACCTACTTGTACGCCCGGATGGGACAGGATATGTCTTTCTTTTGGAAGAGGCGGCATTTACGACCTATTTCCGGTAAGCTATAATATTTTGTAATGGCAATTCGAGAGAGGTATAATGGAGGTATGATGATGGAGTTTTTTGATTTTTCTTCCTATGACTGGGATACGTGGACGACGTTTTTGAAGGAGAACTGGCTTATACTGCTTATCGCGCTTATTGCGCTCTTCCTTGTCATCCGCATTGTGAAAACAATCATTAAGTGGGCAATCGTAGCCATTATCGTCATCGGGATCGTTCTCTATAGCGGCTATACGCTGGAGGATGTGAAGGAGATCGGATCGAAGGTGATGGACACTTCCATCGACGAACTGAAGGAACTGGGTTCGAAGGTGAGCGAGTCCGTCAAGCAAGAAGCGGTAAATGCCATGATGGGAGAAGCGCAAGACGCAACCTATACATTGGAAGAAGACGGCACTTATACCGTAGAGACAAAAAAAATTAAACTGAAAGGCGAGACGGGGGCCGGCCAAGTGTACGTCTCCGTTCACGGGGCGCCGTATATCAAGCTTCAGTTGGACGAAGCGATACAGGGATTCATTGAGCAGTCCAAAAGCAATAACTGATCGTTGGCAATCATGGGGTGAACCATTGCAATTTGCAAGTGTTAGGGGGGGCAGAAATGTCGGATGATCCGCAAAAGCGGGAAATCGAGAATCGCCGACGGTTCTCGTTTCGATTGAATATTTTTTTCTTTGTCGTATTCGCCTTGTTCAGCGTACTTATCATTCGTCTTGCCGTACTGCAATTCGTGGAGGGGCCCACGTTAAGCCAAGAAGGCATGCGCAAATATATGAAGGACAATCCGCTGCCTCCCATTCGGGGCAACATCTATGACGCTAATGGCTATCCTATCGCCTATTCCACATCGACACAATCGCTCTATTACACGATTCAGCCGTCCACCAGCCAAGAGAAATCGCTGGAGATGGCGAAGGAGGCGGCTGTGGAGATCGCCGAGGTGTTCAACGAATTCGGCGATCCCGATAAAGCGATGAACGTGGACGATGTCATCTTCCAAATGGACCTGGAATCCAGAAGGGATATCATTACGACGCCTAGACGGATCAAGTCGGGACTGACGAATGAAGAGATCGCTTATTTCATGGAGAATCGGTCCGCGTATCAGGGAATCGACATTGTGGAGGAGAGCATCCGGAATTACGACGAGGATACGATAGCCGTGCAACTTGTCGGATACTTGAAGAAGTTCAAGGGCGTTCGGGTGGACAACGAGTTCTACAAGGGAAAGCTTGATGAAGAGGACAAGACACTGCAATATTTGGAGGAAGAAGAAGTCGGTCTCGACGGTCTTGAATTCATGTATCAGGATGTGCTGCGCGGCAGAAACGGCTTGAAGTCCTATCCCATCAACAACCTGGGCATGATCTCGGGACCAACCCAGATTACGTATCCGGAGAAGGGCTCCGATCTGTACTTGACGATCGACAAGGATGTGCAGCTGAAGACGGAGCAGGCGATCATGGATCATCTGGAGACGATCCGGAAGTCTTCCAATCCTTATGAGAGGGCTGAATATGCGCAGACGGGCTTCGCGGTAGCGATGGAAGTTGACACAGGGAAAGTTGTGGCGATGGCCAGCATGCCGGATTACGACCCCAACATATGGGCGGGCGGCAGCATCAGTCCCGAGGATTACAAAAACTTCAGCCACGTGCTGTCCAACGGCACGATCAGGTCGGTCTACGGCCCGTATGAGACGACCGAGGAGCGCAACAGACATCCTTCCTCCATCGTACCTTCAGGCTCGGTTATCAAGCCACTGACGGTATTGGTGGGATTGAACGAAGGATTCTTTACCCCGGCTACAAGATATAACGATACAGGTTTATTCTCATACGGGAAGAAGGGGTATGAGACGTATATCCGCAATTCCCAGTTCAAGTCGTTCGGCAAAATTGACGGTGCGAATGCGATCCGCTATTCCTCCAATACGTTCATGGCGGCCATGATCGGCGATCCGCTCTATATGAGGGGATCGGTGGACGGGAAGAGCAGCGTCGAAATATGGGACAGCTATATGAAGCAATTCGGTCTCGGCGTATCGACGGAGAGC
Source organism: Paenibacillus sp. J5C2022 (assembly GCF_025567625.1). Taxonomy (GTDB): domain Bacteria; phylum Bacillota; class Bacilli; order Paenibacillales; family Paenibacillaceae; genus Pristimantibacillus. The sequence goes on from NZ_JAOQJC010000011.1 coordinate 86,317, forward strand.
GGACTTCCCGGGGAGAGCAGAGGCGTTATCGACTACTTCAAGGAAGCGGAGCGGGCCAGTCCGCAGTCGGCGCTCATTCAGGCCTCCTTCGGCCAGCAGGGCCGGTATACCGCGTTGCAACTGGTGCAATATACGGCGATGCTTGCCAATCGCGGCAAGCGGATGAAGCCGCAATTCGTGAACGAGATCCGCGATACGGATGGACGGGTCATTCAGACATTCCAGCCCGAAGTGCTCAATACAGTGGATTACCCTGACGCCTTTTGGAAGGAAATCGAAGACGGCATGTCGCAGGTTAGCGTGAAAGGCTTCGACGGCTTCCAGCACAGCTTCATGCGCAAGACGGGCACGTCGGAGCAGGATGTGGCCAAGCGCAGAGCGAACAATGCCGTGTTCATCGCCTATGCGCCGGCCGACAAGCCCAAGCTTGCAGTTGCTGTCGTCGTTCCCGACGGCGGTTACGGCACTTACGGCGCCGCGCCGATCGCCCGGCAAATCTTCGACGCCTACGATGCGGAGATTGGACTTCGCGGCGTTCCGAACGAAGCGCTGAAGTCGCCAGCCGACCTTGCTCTGGAAGGTGAAGGAGGACAAGAGGGAGCGGCAGGTGAAGGTCAGGAGCAAGCTCGCTCCGGCGAAGCTTCGGAATAGATGATATAATGAACGGTCCTGCATGCCGGATGCGATCTGGCTGCAGGGCTATTTTTGTGAAGAGTTTAGTTGATTCCCGATGTTCGTCAGCCAGGCGGATGTCATTTTTTTAAAATAAATGTTGCACTAGAGAAACATTTTTGTGTATTATTAAAAAAGAGGCGCAAGACTAAAATAATAGACTGAGGCAAAAATGTAGTAGTTCATGGGTGGGGAACAGAGAAAAAACATAATGAAGGATCTGGAGGAGAAACGAGATGAAAAAAACAGGAAGAGTGAATTCGGCAGTACGCAGGTGGATGATGACCGTCCTATTTTTAACGATGATTGTCGGGCTTGTGTCAGCCTGCGGCAATGAAGGGAATAACGGCAAAAACGGCGATAGTGGCAATGGAGACAAGGGCGATGGAAGCAAGCTGACAATAACGGCAACTACCGGCATGATAGCCGATACGGTCGCGAATATAGGCGGCGTGCATGTCGAGGTGGAAGGGCTGATGGGACCGGGGATCGATCCCCATCTGTACAAGGCTTCGCAAGGCGACGTGAAGAAGCTTGATGAGGCAGATCTCATCTTCTACAACGGCCTGCATCTGGAGGGCAAGATGGGCGAAATCTTCGAAAGGCTGGAAGGCAAGAAGCCAGTTGTAGCTGTTGCTTCCAAGATTCAGGAGGACAATCTGATGAACGATCCGCAGGGGCAAGGCGAAGCGATTCACGATCCGCATATCTGGTTCGATGTGAAACTATGGATGTCCGCGGCAGAAGTCATTCGCGATACGCTGGTCGAAGCGGACCCGGATCATGCCGAGGATTATAAGAAACAAGCCGAGCAATATTTGGCAGAGATGGAGAAGCTCGATGCTTACGCCAAGGAACAGATCGCAACGATTCCGGAGAAGAGCCGCGTCCTTGTCACGGCGCATGATGCATTCGGCTACTTCGGCAATGCTTACGGGATGACAGTAAGAGGACTGCAGGGCATGAACACAATGTCCGAATTCGGTTCCAAGGACGTCGCTGAGCTGCGCGACTTCCTTGTAGAGAATAAGATCAAAGCTGTATTTATTGAATCCAGCGTGTCCACCGACTCGATCGAGTCCGTCATCGAAGGCGCTAGCAAGCTTGGTCATAAAGTTGTCGTAGGCGGTGAGCTGTTCTCCGATGCCATGGGGGAAGCAGGGACGACCGAGGGCACTTATCTGGGCATGGTGAAGCATAATATCGATACGATTGTCAACGCGCTGAAGTAACAAGTCAACATATTGCAAGACGAAAGTGAGTGATTTGCATGAGTGTGGCGTACAAGGAATTGAAGATGGAAGTCGGAGCATCGGCCGCTCCTTTATCCGTTCGGGAATTAAGCGTAGCTTATCAGAAGAAACCTGTGCTGCGGGGGGTGTCCTTCGATATTACGGAAGGCGAGCTGATCGGTGTCATCGGCCCTAATGGCGCGGGCAAGTCGACGATGATGAAAGCGGCGCTCGGTCTCATCCCCAGCATTAACGGAGAGGTGAACGTCTATGGCAAGCCGGTCAAGCAGCAGCGTAGATTGATTGGTTATGTGCCGCAGCGCGAGTCGGTGGACTGGGACTTTCCGACGAATGCGCTGGACGTTGTGCTGATGGGCACGTATGGACGGCTCGGCTGGTTCCGCCGTCCCGGCGTCAAGGAGAAGGCAATGGCGATGGAATGTCTGCAGAAGGTGGGGATGGCCGACTTCGCCGACCGCCAGATCAGCCAGCTGTCGGGCGGTCAGCAGCAGCGTGTCTTTCTGGCACGGGCGCTTGCGCAGGACGCCAAGCTGTATTTTATGGATGAACCGTTCGCGGGAGTGGACGCGGCGACGGAGAAGGCGATCATTACCCTACTGCAGGAGCTGAAGAAGCAAGGGAAGACCGTCATCGTCGTGCATCATGATCTGGCGACAGTTGAACAATATTTCGATTCCGTTCTGATGCTTAATGTGGAGCTGCAAGGGTTCGGCCCTACGGAGCAAGTATTCACGAAGGATAATTTGCAGCGCACTTACGGGGGGAGATTCGCTTTCCTGGATCAGGGAAAGCTGGGGTCCGCCCGTGGAAGAGGTGAGCAGCAATGAAGAATTTTTGGGATATGCTGGCCGATCCCAATATGCAATGGATCTTCATCGGATGTATATTGCTCGGGCTCAGCAGCGGCACTATGGGCAGCTTCGCCTACCTGCGGAAGCAAAGTCTGGTAGGCGACACGCTGGCGCATGCCGCTCTTCCCGGTATCTGTATCGCATTCATGTTGACGGGAGTCAAGTCGATCGGCGTCTTGCTTATCGGCGCTTCCATAGCTGGAATCATTGCTACTTTCGGAATTGAGGCTATAACGAGACACTCCAGGCTGAAGCAGGATGCTGCGCTCGGCATCGTGCTTTCATCCTTCTTCGGCCTTGGCATTGTATTGCTAACTTTCATTCAGCATGGCGATTACGGCAATCAGGCAGGGCTGGACAAGTTTCTGTTCGGCCAGGCGGCAGCCATGGTCGGCTCCGACGTTGTGACGATGTCTGTCATTTGCATCTCGCTTATTACGGTTTGCATGCTCTTGTTCAAGCAGTTCAAGCTGATATCCTTCGATCCCGGCTTTGCCAAGGGGCTCGGATATCCCGTTACCTTCCTGGAGCAGTTGCTCATGCTGTTGATCGTCATAGCGGTCGTAGCTGGTGTGCAGGCTGTAGGTGTCGTGCTGGTTGCAGCTCTGCTCATTACGCCGGCGGTATCGGCGAGGTACTGGACGAATCGTCTCTCTACGATGGTCATATTGTCCGGCGTGTTCGGCGGCTTGAGCGGCGCGCTGGGCACTTGGGTCAGCTCGTCGGTATCCAACCTGCCGACAGGTCCGGTAACGGTACTTGCCGCAACGACGTTGTTCGGCATCTCGATACTGTTCGGACCTCAGCGCGGACTCATTGCCAAGCGGCTGCTGCGTGTGAGCGTCAGGAAGCAGTTCATGCTGGAGCATGACGTTCACCGTGCTAAGCGTGTGAAAGGGGAGACGGCGTTATGAGCGACTTCTGGATATTGCTAACAGGTTCTCTCGTTGCTGCATGCTGCGGCGTAGTCGGCGTCTTTCTCGTGCTGCGCAAGATGGCTATGATCGGAGATGCGATTAGCCACTCCGTCATGCCCGGCATCGTCATTGCCTTTCTGCTCAGCGGCTCGAGGGACTCGTTCCTTATGATGACTGCGGCGCTGGGATTCGGACTGATTACAACATTCTTGATCGGCATGTTCCAGCGAAGCGGCATTCAATCGGATGCTTCTATCGGCGTAGTGTTCACTGCACTATTCGCTGTCGGCGTCATACTGGTCAGCTTGTTCGCACGGCAGGTTCATCTGGATCAGGATGCGATTCTATACGGAGAGATAGCGTTCGTGCATTGGAACTTATGGGAAGCAGGCGGCGTTAATATGGGACCGAAGGCGGTATGGCTGCTTGGATTCACGCTGGTAGTGATCGGGACGGTTATCGGCTTGTTCTACAAGCAGTTCAAGCTCTGCTCCTTCGATCCTGCGCTTGCGGCGGCGCTGGGCATACCGGTGGCGTTCTTTCATTACTTGCTGATGGGACTCGTGTCGATGGCAACGGTCAGCTCCTTCGAGAGCGTCGGAGCGATTCTTGTCGTCGGCATGATCATTATCCCCGCGTCTACCGCTTATTTGTTAACAGACAAGTTGGGTATGATGATCGTCTTGAGCATCGTTTCCGGTATTGCCAGCGTATTCCTGGGCTATTATGTCTCCATGGCGCTGGACGCTTCTATTGCGGGCTGTATTGTGTGCGCTTCGGGCGTGCTGTTCGTCGCAGCTTTCCTGTTCTCACCTTCGCATGGCTATGTCATGCGGAAGCTTCGCCAGCGCAAGCTCGCTTCTCGGAGCGGCGTTTCAGCTTCCGCATAGGCTGTATGGCTGTGCTGTGTAGCAGTGTGGCAGTGTGGTGCCGAGAAGGTGTTGGCGGCGAGTTAGGATTTTGCTTCACGGTACTTCAATTTAAGGCGTTCATTTTAACAATGGTACTGCCTACTAGAGTGAAGGGTGTTTCCAGGTTGTAGCCGATAGGGCTGCAGCATGGAACACCCTTTTGCTCGTATAAAGCGGGCGGGATTCGTGAGGGGGGAAATGGAGAAGATGCGCCGCGTTTGTATGAAAAATCGTACAAATTGCTGGGTAAGTGGAGTAGATGTGCCGTGTTTGTATGAAAAATCGTACAAAGAGAGGGGTAAGTGGAGTAGATGCGCTGCGTTTGTATGAAAAATCGTACAAAATGCTGGGTAAGTGGTGTAGATGCGCCGCGTTTGTATGAAATATCGTACAAATTGCTGGGTAAGTGGAGAAGATGCGCCGCGTTTGTATGAAAAATCGTACAAATTGCTGGGTAATTGGAGTAAATATGCGGCGTTTGTATGAAAAATCGTACAAAATGCTGGGTAAGTGGAGAAGATGCGCTGCGTTTGTATGAAAAATCGTACAAATTGCTGGGTAATTGGAGTAAATATGCGGCGTTTGTATGAAAAATCGTACAAAGTGAGGGGCAAGTGGAGAAGATGCGCCGCGTTTGTATGAAAAATCGTACAAAGTGAGGGGTAAGTGGAGAAGATGCGCCGCGTTTGTATGAAAAATCGTACAAAATGTTGGGTAAGTGGAGTAGATGCGCCGCGTTTGTATGAAAAATCGTACAAAGTGAGGGGCAAGTGGAGAAGATGCGCCGCGTTTGTATGAAAAATCGTACAAAGTGAGGGGTAAGTGGTGTAGATGCGCTGCGTTTGTATGAAAAATCGTACAAAGTGAGGGGGGAGTGGAGTAAATATGCGGCGTTTGTATGAAAAATCGTACAAAATGTTGGGTAAGTGGAGTAAATATGCGGCGTTTGTATGAAAAATCGTACAAAGTGAGGGGGGGAGTGGAGTAAATATGCGGCGTTTGTATGAAAAATCGTACAAAATGCTGGGTAAGTGGAGTAAATATGCGGCGTTTGTATGAAAAATCGTACAAAGTGCAGGGGAATGGGGTGTGCGGCTAGATGGATTGTCTCTTCGGGGGAACATGTGCTACAATAAAAACCGTCCAGACGGTCGGTTGAGATGCAGAGAGTTACACGAGGTCAGTGGAAGACTGCTGCGATACGCAATAAGGAGAGGTCAGCGGAAGACTGCTGCGATACGCAATAAGGAGAGGCAGCGGAAGACTGCTGCGATACGCAATAAGGAGAGGCAGCGGAAGACTGCTGCGATACGCAAATGTGCTAAAACATTCCACGTTAGTGTGAAGCCATACCGTCATGATCATTTGTGCACAAACAGGAGGAAGCCGAAACGATGATTCAAAAACACGATATTCTTGCCGCCGCGGTAAAAATTATTGAGGATAAAGGCTTGAACAATTTAACGCTTGAGGCGATTGCCGCCGAAGCCGGTGTCAGCAAAGGAGGGCTGCTTCATCACTTTCGAAATAAGGAGGATTTGATCCGAGGCTTGAACGAGAGAAGCGTCGAGTCGTTCCAAGGCTTCATTCAGGAAGAGATGAAGACATCGGGCAGCTATGTCCAGTCATTCGCCAAGGCATCGTTCAAGCAGTTGAACGATCCCGATGAAATATCGATGAATGCGAGCATGCTCGCCGCGATTGCCAATTATAAGGAATTGCTTAGCTCATGGTCGGATGAGTATGCGGTATTTCGTCATAATGCCGCAGGGGAGAATGCAGCGATTGAGAAAAGCTTGATCGTACGGCTCGTATGCGACGGCTTAATGTTCTCCAAAATGTTCAATCTGGACCCGCCTAGCGAGGAAGAACAGCGGCTTATACTGGCAGAATTGGAAAACATGATGAAGGAGCCAAAGGCATGATTGCTGCTTATCTATTACTAGGATGCGCTATTGTGATGGAAGTGCTCGGCTCTTCTATGCTGAAGCTGTCGGAGGGCTTCAAGCGTCTGTTGCCCTCGATCGGGGTCATCGTTGGATACAGCGTTGCCTTCTATCTCTTCTCGATTGCGTTGAAGCAGCTCCCGCTTGGCGTCTCTTATGCGACTTGGAGCGGAGTTGGCACCGTATTGACCGTGCTGGTTGGCGTATACATGTTCAAAGAGAAGATTAACCGGAAAACAATAATTGGACTGGTGCTGCTGCTTGTCGGCATTATTCTACTGAACCTGCAAAAATAAACGGAGGAAGAAAATATGAGAAGGGCAGTCCTTTTTTTAACATGCGCAATTGTATTTGAAACATTCGGAACAACGATGCTGAAGCTGTCGGAAGGATTTACAAATGTCTGGCCATCCCTTGGCGTAGCGGTCGGGTTTCTTATTTCTTTCACATCACTGAGTCTGGCCCTCAGGAAAATCCCGTTGTCCGTCGCTTATGCGACATGGTCTGCTGCAGGTACGGCATTAACGGCAATTATCGGCTTCATGCTGTTCTCGGAGCAGTTGGATGCGGTAAAAGGGGGCGCTCTCGGCCTGATCATCGTCGGCATCATTATTATGAATATGTCCCACTCCAACGATCAAAGCAAAGGAAACACCGCTGTTAAACTGTCTTCAAAAGGATGAACGGATCTGAAGTCGCTGATGTCCATATTCTGTGATACAATAGTCATTATGAGATTTACGGACAGGGGTGGACTTCATGACAAAATATAAGCTGGTAGCACTGGATATGGACGGCACACTGTTGAACGAAGCAAGCGAGGTTAGCGAGGAAAACGCGAAATGGATACACAAAGCGCTGGATGCCGGAGTGGCTGTCATCTTCTCGACGGGAAGAGGCTTTCAGAGCGCTTATCCCTTCGCCGAGCAATTGAAGCTGGAGACGCCGATGATAACGGTTAACGGGGGAGAGATCTGGTCACGTCCCCACGTCTTGCATCAAAGAACTCAACTGGGCTCCATGTATGTGAAGCAGCTCCACCAATTGGCACGGGCTTATCCCGAGGTCTGGTACTGGGCTTATTCGACTGTCGGCATCTACAACAAGGAGAATTGGTACCAGGAAGTAGAGGATTATGACAATTACCACTGGCTGAAATTCGGCTATTATACGGAAGATGATGCAGCTAGAGAAGCCATACTGGCGGAAGTGCAGAATTGGGGAGCGCTGGAGATCAGCAATTCATCGCCGCAGAACATCGAGTTGAATCCGCAAGGCGTATCCAAGGCGAGTGCACTGAAGGAATTGTGCAAGTTAATGAATATTGACATGTCCCAGGTAGTGGCGGCCGGAGACAGCTTGAACGACATTGCCGCAATTCGCGAAGCGGGACTCGGCGTGGCGATGGCCAATGCGCAGGAGGAAGTGAAGCAGGCTGCCGATGTCGTAACGTTAAGCAACAACGAGCATGGCGTAGCAGAGCTGATCAAGCATTACGTGTTGAGATAGGCCGCCATTGGCTAAGGCTCCGATCAGCACAAGTACGGTCACGTTACCTTTGGCGGCTCATCGATAGACAAGCAACTAACCGGAACGACAGCGGCGGTTCATCGTATATATGAGAACGCAGTTGGAGGAATAATAGGCAGACTGCTACTATAATACATGCGAATATGCGAAAGGTGAGCTGTCAATGGATATTTTGGGATGGATACTTGTCATATTGCTGTTTGTCGTAGGGATGGCCGGGGCGATCTACCCTATATTGCCGGGTGCGCTTGCCATTTATGCGGCGTTTTTTGTTTACGGCTGGTTTTTCAGCTTCAGTGAATTCGGCTGGGTATTCTGGACGGTGCAGACGTTAATCGTCGTCGTGCTGTTCATTGCGGATTATGCAGTCAGCGCCTGGGGCGTGAAGCGATTCGGCGGCTCCAAGGCATCTATCGTCGGCAGTACAATCGGGCTCATATTCGGCCCGTTCGTCATCCCGGCGTTCGGACTCATTATCGGTCCGTTCGCCGGTGCGGTTATTGGGGAACTGATTGCAGGCGCTAACATTGAGAAATCGATCAAGGTCGGCTTCGGTTCGGTCGTCGGCTTGTTCACAAGTGTTGTGGTGAAATTCCTGCTGCAGCTGGCCATGATCGTCCTGTTCGTGCTGTGGCTAATATTCTAAGCTTTTGAGGAGTAATGATGATCGACTATGTCCATGTTGAAGAAAGATTCATTAATTAAAGGCACGCTCATCCTGGCGGCTGCGGCGCTGGTGGCGCGATTTCTGGGATTGCTGCAAAAAATTCCTCTGGATTATATGCTGGGCAAAGAAGGGAACATCGCTTTCGGTCTTGCGAATCAAATCTATCTCGTCCTGTTGCTTGTCGCCACAGCTGGCTTCCCCAGTGCGATCAGCAAGATGGTGTCGGAGCGCTATGCGCTGGGCAAAGTGGAAGAAGCAAGGCGTATTTACCACGCCGCTTTGGTGTTCGGAGCGGTATCCGGGCTTATTCTTGCAACGTCTTTATTTGCATTCGCCCCTTTCATTACTAGCGAAATAGCTCAAAGTCCGGAGGCCGTATTTGCTGTAAGGGCTATTGCTCCTGCGTTAATTTTGTTCCCGATTATAGCAATGATGCGCGGCTACTTCCAGGGCAGACGAATGATGTCGGCGGGCGGCATGTCGCAGATTGTGGAGCAATTCGTGCGCGTGCTGCTCGGTCTGGCGCTAGGCTTTCTGGTGCTGCAGCTGGGATGGGGAGACGATTGGGCAGCTGCCGCCATTACCTTCGGAAGCGTCTTCGGAAGCATCGCCGCTTTCGGCGTGATGCTGCACTTTGCCCGCAAGCTGAAGCGGATGGATACTGCAGACGCCGGTAGAATGAAAGCGGAGTCGTCTTCGCCGTTCATGCCAATCCACTCAAGAACGAACGGAAGAAGCGGCGGATCGAAAGTGAAGTATTCCGCAATTTACCGTGAAGTTTTCTCGATGTCCTTGCCCGCTATCGTCACTTCCATGGCGATCAACGTCATCTACTTGTTCGATCTGGTATTCTTCAATCGACTGACCGATGGCTATTATTTGAAGGATGCAGCTACGGTCGTATTGGAGGATTTGACGTTGAAGGCGCAGTCGTTGGCCGGCATTCCGCCGATACTCGCTATTGCGCTAGGCTCCTCCATTGTTCCTATCGTTGCCGCTGCCTATAAAGTGAAGAATATGAAGGAAGTGGAGCGTCAGGCCTCCAATGTGATTCGCATTGTATGTTTTACCGGCGTGCCGTTCGCTCTTCTTCTGTCAATCGCATCTTATTCCATTACGGGCTTGCTGTTCGAGTCACCGAGCGGAAGCGACGTAGTTGCGGCTCTATCCGCGAGCACCATTGTACAAATTACGATGATGACATCCAACTCTATCCTGTATGGCATGGGCAAGCAAAAAATATCGATGACCCATACGCTGATCGGGCTCATTCTCAAGGCCATCATCAGCATCGCGCTTGCACCGTTGATGGGCGTGTACGGCTTCGTCGTCGCTTCGATCATCTGTTTCGTCGTCGTGACGATGCTGAACTTGCGCTGGCTGAACAAGAAGGAAGCGAAGCTTACCGTGCTGGGCAAGCGCTGGCTGCCCTATATCGCGGCAGTTGCCATTGCGGCGCTGGCGGGATGGGGAGCGGAGGTCGGCGTATTGTCGCTAACAGACGGTCTGCATGCCAAAATCTCCTACTTCCTTGCCGCGGCATCCGTAGCACTTGTGATTGGAGGACTGTATCTGATATTGCTTATTTTGCTCCGTGTCGTCAGGCCGGAAGATGTGAACGCCTTTCCAGCCGCGCTGCGCAAGCCGTTTAATATACTGATGAAGCTGATTTATCGGCAACGGGCAGTATAAGCACGCAATTATGACACATTTGCGACAATGTAACAAAAGTCACAATGCAATTGGGATAAGCATGCTATGATGGAACCATAACCATATAATTGCATTTTGGGAGGAGAGCATCATGGCTGTAGAAACTTTCAAAGCAACTGCAGAACTGCAACAAGGACTCGTGGTGAAAGCGGGCTCCAGAGGATTCCAGGTAACGCTGGACGAACCCAAATCGCTCGGAGGCACCGACACCGGCATGAATCCGGTAGAGATGGTGCTGTGCGCTCTTGGCGCATGCCAGGCGATTGTTGCCAGAGTCTACGCAAAGAAATTCGATATTCAACTGAACAGCTTCCGGGTAGAGTTGGAAGGCGATCTGGATACAGACGGCTTCATGAACAAATCCGATGTAAGACGCGGTTATTCCGATATCCGTTACAATATCGTTATACAGACGGATGCCGACAGAGAACAGGTAGAGAAGTTCGTGGACTTTATCGAGCAGACTTGCCCGGTAGGAGATACGATCGCCAATCCTGTGAATGTCAAGCGCAATCAAATTATTATCGAGTCGTAATTGAACGGACCGCCCCCCGATCCTTTTAACAGGAGACGGGGGTTTTTTCATTATAAAAAATATCCTCTCTCTCCTAGATTTACAAGCGATTCTGATCTCTAGTACAATAGAGAAGTCTGATAGGTTCATAGATTGAGATACATAATTAAAGGAGCGAATGCTTGAAATGGGAAAGAGATCGTGGCGTAGCAGGCTGATGTTGTTGCTGCTGGCAATGTCGCTTGTATTGGTGGCCGGCTGTCAAGCCGTCGGCGGTGTCGACTTCAACAAGGTGCTGAAGAATGCGCTGAAGGTGCAGTCTGGCGAGAGCAAGCAGACGTTGGAGCTCAAGCTTGAGCTGAACGACGAGATGCTGGAGGACATTCCGGAAGAAGAGCTTGCGGTTGTCAGGATGTTGTCCCATGTGAAGCTTGAGCTGAGCGAAGTGAAGATTCAGGACGCGGAGAACATGTCAATGGAAGGACGCGTGTCGTTCGGAGACGATACCGGCCTGTCCTTCGCCTTCCAACTGTCCCCCGAGAAGCTGGTAGCCGATCTGGAAGGGGCCAAGCATCCGTTCGTCGTTGATCTCGCTTCGATGGCGTTAGCGGATGAGGAGTGGATGTACGAGGGCGAAGAGGAGATGGAGTCGATCGATACCGAGGCGCTCACTCCCGTTGTGATGGAGATGATCGATATGGTCGGCAATTACGCGATCGATAATCTTCCTAATCCGCGCAATTTGAAAGTATCGCCTGTCTACGAGCAAGTTAACGGTGTCGGAACGTCGCTGATGCATGTACAGATGGAAATGAACGGTCCGGAGCTGTGGGATTGGGCGAAAGGGTATGTAGACGCGCTCTATTCGGATCGCGAAGGACTTGAAGCGATGATGAAGGGCGTCATCGAACTGATGAACGACAATACCGAGCTGTGGCCGCTTTACAATGAAATGCTGCAGCCCGAGAAGGGTGTTCTGGATGCTCCGACCGTAGACGAAGAGATCTCCGATGCAGCGGATGGGATCATGGAGATGCTGGAATCGCTGCAGGAAGAGATGAGGACGGCCGAAGTGGATGATTCCTTCGACATCGTAGTGAGTGACGCACTGAACATGAAAGTGGATATGTATGTGGACAACAAACTGAACATTCGCAAGTCGGGCTTCGAACTGAGTTACGAACTGAACGAAGAACTGGGCGACGATCAGTTGGAGGAGCAGATATTGCCGCTCAAGCGCATTACGCTGAAATCCGATATGGAGCAATGGAATGTGAACGGCTCTGTGGAAGCGGATAAGCCTGTCGTGACGGAAGATACGATTGATGTGCAAGAGCTGGACAGCATGCAAGGCTATGAAACGATCAGACTGTTCGAGGAAGACTCCTTCCTGTACGATCTGCTTAAGAACAAGCTGCACATTACCCGTCAGACGTATACCGCCTACAACGATGATTATTACAATCCGCCGATTATTGTGCCCGGCTATATTACGATCGTACCGCTTCGGGATGTAGCCGATACGTTCGGCTCGGAGATTGCGTATGATCCTGAGACGCGGAGCATTGAGCTATACGACGAGGCGACGGATACGACGATCGTTATGGCGATCGGCAGCGACCAGGTGACGGTGAACGGGGAAGCGGCAGTGTGGCCGTTCCCGGTCACATCGATCGATTCCACCGCTTACGTGCCGGCGCGAGTTTTTGTTGAGGCGCTTGGGGCAACGATCGAATGGGAGACGCTGTATGAAGACTTCAAGATGCTGACAATTCAGCGCGATCTGTAGAGAAGCCGTACAGCATAACGAGGTCCGCAGAAGCGCGAGGCGGTGATTGTCGCCCCGCAGCTTTCTGCGGACCTTGCTGCATCCTAATCACGGATGGATTGGACATACTAACAATGACACAGCCCTTGAAGCGCATTTGTGCGAAGTTTCACATTTTCAACATGGCTTTTGCCGCTTGTTATCGCTATAATTGAACTGTCATATCTCATGGAAATAAGGTGATAACATATGGTATCCGGCCGTTTTCGCACGTTTGCTATCGCATCGTGTATCGGAATGCTTCTTGTACTTCTTGCCGGGGCGCTAGTTACGAATACGGAGTCAGGACGTGGCTGCGGCGACGATTGGCCGTTATGTCACGGGAAGTTCATTCCTGCGTACACGTTGGAATCCATGATTGAATATTCCCATCGCGTCGTCAGCGCGCTGGAAGGATTTCTTGTACTGGGGGTTGCCGTCGCGATGTACCGCAAGTTCAGACGCGATCGTCAAGCCTACAGGGAGCCGATGTATTATGCGGGATTTGCCCTGCTGTTCACGATTATTCAGGCATTGATGGGCGCAGCCGCTGTCATGTGGCCGCAATCTCCGCCGATTATGGCGCTGCACTTCGGCATTTCCATCATCGCCTTTGCAGCAACGCTTCTTCTGGTCATCTGGACGTTCAGGACGCGCAGCGGCATTCCGCAGGAGCCGTCTGTGCCGCGATCTGTTATGCCGTTCGCGCTCGCTTCGGCCGTCTATTGTTATGTCGTTATCTATTTAGGCGCATTCATTCGGCATACGGAATCGGCACATGGCTGTGTCGGCTGGCCGCTTTGTAACGGAGAGGTTATTCCGGAGCTGACCGGAGCGACGGGAATCTCGTTCGTCCACCGCGTTGCTGCTCTTATTCTTGGCCTTATGCTGCTCGGCTTGTACTTGCATATTCGCAAGGTAAGCTCGGGCGAAGGCTTGACGGAGAGCTCATGGTGGGTGGTACTGCTCGTGCTTGCGCAAATATTCAGCGGGGCCATCCTGACAGCGACTGTCGACGACCCCAATACATTCATCTTTACAAGCCTCATTCATAACTTGATCATTGTCGGCTTATTCGGGCTTCTACTGGATATCCTTATCCGTTCATGGCGGTTACGGCCGCATAAGTAGAGGAATCGGATGCGGTCCGGCATGCGAACCAGAGACTAGAGGGGGCAGACGACGCCTATGCTTTACTACATGTTCAATGAATCGGACAGGGAACCGGATGGCGGGTTAGGGGAAACATACAATCTCATGGAGCAGTTCGCACAATATATGGCGAGACTGATCACCGCCGGCAAGGACCCGGATCATAAGCTGAGGAAGTATAAAATCTGGACGCTCGGCCTTCGAGCTTCTCTGCACGAGCTGGAGCAAAGCCAATACGCCGCAAGCGGGTTCAAGCGCAGGATTACGTCCACTTCCGTGGAAGATATGTCTGACGAAGAGAAGCTGAACTACGATCGCTACGTCTATTTTGACAAAAACGGATTTATTCGCGTTTTCTCTCTGCTGGACAAGCTGGGCACGCTGTTGAACGATCTTCTGGAACTGCGGACGGAGAAGATCAAGCCTCACTTCTCTTACTTTACGGTGCTGCGCAACATGCGGGAGAGCAATGAGCATCCGGAATTGAGCCGGAAGCTGAACGAGCTGAAGGAGCGCTACAAGGAGCCGATGAAGCGGCTTCGCAAACGGAGAAATACGGAAATTCATTATATGAATTCGGAAATGCAGGACGATCTGATCCAATTGCACCGGATGTACGGACAGGAAATTCAATTGGAAGATATTCATCTGCAATCGCAAGATTTGACGGATTGCTTGCACCTGAGCATGGAATCGCTTAGATTGACGTTCCAGTATGCTTGCAGGCTTATGCGCAAGCAGTCGGTATAATTCATCCGGGAGAAGGTGAACAGGAATGAAGCTGACTGGCAAAACCGCACTGGTGACGGGAAGTGCCAAAGGCCTTGGGAAGCGCACCGCGCTGCAGCTGGCTGGTGAGGGCTGCAACGTCATCGTTAACTATATGGAGAGCGAGAAGGAAGCCTGTGAGGTTCGCGACCTCATTATCGGAATGGGACGCAAGTCCATCGCCGTACAAGCGGACATCGCAACGCTGGATGGGGCGCACAAGCTTGCCGACGAGGCGGAGAGCTGGGCTGGCGGCGTGGATATTCTGGTGAACAATGCGGGACCGTTCGTCCGCAAGCGCAAGCTGTTCGCCGAATATGACGAGGAGACGATCATACGGCTGATGAACGGCAATCTGCTGAGCGTCATGATGCTGGACCACCGCTTGCTGCCATGGATGAGACAGCAGCGCTGGGGGCGCATTATTCACTTCGGGTTCGGCCATGCCGGAGAAGCAAGATCTTGGCCGCATCGTGCTGTCTACGCCGCAGCGAAGACCGGCCTCGTATCGTTCACGAAGTCGCTGGCCGTCGAGGAAGCTCCGCACGGCATAACCGTGAATCTGATCGGTCCGGGAGATATTCGCGGCGCGAACAAGGAGAGGTCGATCCGGGAGGCGGAGCAGGAGATGGATGCAGAGTCGCCGCTTGGCCGCCCCGGAACGGGAGAGGATGTCTCCCGCGTCATACACTTCCTCTGTCAGCACGAATCAAGCTTCCTGACCGGCAATGTGATCGATGTGACCGGGGGCTTCGATCCTATCCGGGCGAACATTAAAGATATTACATAATAGACTGAGAACCGAACTTTTTGAACTGGCACTAACAGCGAACCAAAAAGAGTCTTACCGAACGGGGAAGCTTGCCGCTTCTTATCGGTAAGACTCTTTGCATGTTGGCGATTAAAATACTTGCTCTACCTCGACTACGCCTTCAACCTCTTCGAGCAATGCACGCTCGATACCGGCCTTCAGCGTAATGGTGGAGCTTGGGCAGCTGCCGCATGCGCCCATCAGGCGAAGCTTCACGATGCCGTCCTCTACGTCTACTAGCTCCACGTCGCCTCCGTCGCGCTGCAGGAACGGGCGAAGCTTATCCAATACGTCCAGTACTTCATCGTACATGGTGTCGCGAACTTGTTCACTCATTGCATTCAACTCCTTTCTCCCCTATTATAGTACAAAGCGATGCAATTGAAAATGGATGTCTATAAATCATAAAGCAAGGTGACCAACAATGTTAAAACCTATGGTTGAATTCTGTGCGAGCAACATGCATCATGGAACCGACGATATTATGAACCGACTTGAGCTGGGTGACGATGTGGAAGTGATGGAATACGGCTGCCTGGGCAATTGCGGCGAATGTTACCTTCGTCCGTTCGCACTTGTGGACGGCACGATCGTGGCTGCCGATACCGTGCAAGAGCTGGATGAAGCCATCAAGCAAGCATTAATTGCTCAGAAGGCAGATCGAGAAGCGCTGGACAAGCTGCTGGACGACCTGTAGGGCCGTCCGTTAGCCCAGATGGCGCTTGGACCGCCATAACACGCCGCTCTTGATCATTCTCGGCACTCTGCCCATAATTGGCGTACTGCCCATGATGCCGAAGCCGCTCTTCTTGCCGAGCGATCCAAGTACGCCCTTCAGCTTGATCTTGCCGAGACGAGGCGTCTTGTCCTGCCAGATCGCAGACAGCACTTCTGCGATCTGCTTGCCTTGCGCGCCTGCGGCCTGCCCGCTTGGCGACAGCGGCAGCGCGGCGCAATCGCCGACCACGTACACGTTATTGTAATCCGGCAGCTGGTGATGAGCGTTAATGACCAAGCGGCCAGCGTTGTCCTTCGGCAAATTCATACGCTGCACCAGCTCTACAGGCTGTATGCCCGCCGTCCATACCGTGATGTCCGTATAGATGGTTTCTCCGGAATTGGAGTCGTGCAGCATGCCCGGTTCCACCTTATGCAGCGATACATGGCCCCGCATCTCGACGTGATGCTCCATGAACCATTCCGCTACGAAGTCCTGCAGCTTGCCGGGGAAAGCGGACATGACCTTCGGTCCCCGGTCCAATATGCGAATATTCAGATCGGGCCGGCTCTCGCGCAGCTCGGAGGCTACCTCCACGCCGCTAAGGCCTCCGCCGACGATCGTCACTTGACCGTATGGCTTGACATCATTCAGACGGGCATACGTGTGGCGGGCGGCCGAGAATGTCTGAATGCTGTTGGCGTACTGCTCCGCGCCATCGATTCCGTGATATTTATCCGTACAGCCAAGTCCGATGACGAGCCATTCATAGGAGATCGGATCGTGGCCTTCCACATGAATGAGCTGAGTCTCCATATCAATGTTCGTCACTTCGCCATACGTAAGCTTCACCCTTGGATCGACAGGGAAGTGGACGCGCAGCTCCAGATCGGATACCGTACCCGCCGCGAGCGCGTAATACTCCGTCTTCAATCCTTGAAACGGCATGCGGTCGATCAAGACGATGGACACGTCATAGGGCATGCCTTTCTCCAACAATTCGTTCGCGATGGCCGTTCCGCCGTATCCGCCACCCAGTATCACTACATTTCTCATCGGTTCCCCAGCTCCATGTTTCATGATGTTGTACGTTAGGTTATGCTTAGAAAGTCAGGTTTACTCGTACACTTTGATTTCATTATAGAACGTATCCCGTTCAACTGGAATACGCCCCGCGCCTTTAATCAGCCAGATCAGATCTTCCCGCGTAATGCCTTCCGGCGTCAATGCGCCTGCAGCATGGCTGATCTTCTCCTTCACGATCGTGCCGTGAGCGTCGGAAGCTCCCATCGTCAGAGCAACCTGCGTCAGCTGCACGCCTATATTAATGAAGTAAGCCTTAATGTGCTGGAAGTTGTCCAGCATTAGCCTGCTTATGGCGATCGTCTTCAAGTCCTCGAAGGCAGAGTTGCGGCGCCGGATGCCCGCTTTCGGATTGATCGGCTGCATCGACAGCGGGATGAATACGAGGAAGCCGTTCGTCTCGTCCTGCAGCTCGCGAATCTGCATCAAATGGCGGACGCGGTCTTCCTTGGATTCAATGGAGCCGTACAGCATGGTCGTATGCGTGCGCAGCCCCAATTGATGGGCCGTCCGGTGAACGTCCAGATACTGGGACACATCCGCCTTGTCGACGCGCATCTTCTTCCTGTAATGATCGGACAGAATCTCGGCCCCGCCGCCGGTTAGCGACTTCAAGCCGGCATCCATGAGCGCCTCCAGCACTTCTTTGTAGGACAATCCGCTGATGCGGGAGAAGAAGTCAATCTCCGCCGCCGTGTAAGCCTTCAAGGTGACATCGGGATATTTGTCTCTTAGCGCCTTTAGCGAATCCACATAGTATTGGAACGACACATGCGGATTATGGCCGCCTACAATATGGAATTCACGCACGCCGGGATGAATATGCTGATCGACATATTCGATCATCTCCTCGCCAGAGAGCGTATAAGCGCCGGGCGCGCCTTCGTCTTTCCGGAAATTGCAGAAGGCGCAATGCGCTTCGCATACGTTCGTGAAGTAGAGACTCATATTTTCGATAAAATAGACCTTCTTGCCGTTCTTGCGAAGGTTCACTTCGTTGGCCAGCTGGCCAATCGTCAATAAATCGTCGGACTCATATAAAAATACGCCTTCCTCCAGCGTCAGACGCTGTCCGTTGCGTACTTTCTCGGCAATTTGCTGCATTCGCTTCTCTTCTGTCGGGATAACAACGTGCATCGAGAAAGCCTCCTTGTGAAAAAAATAACATGCTATATCATTGCATAAGCTGTAACTATTATAAACCTCATTCCCGACAGTGGGCAATATCAAACCTGTTTATTTCCATTTCCATATATGGATGCTCCCAAAAAAGAAGGAAGCATAGTCGCCCGGCCTCAGCCGAGCGTCTGCTCCTTGCGGAATTCTCCCGGATTCATTCCTTCCAGCTTCTTGAATACGCGGCTGAAATACTTCTCATCCTGATAGCCCACCATCTCCGCCACTTGCGCGATCCGCAGATGAGGATTATGCAGCAGCAGCTTCGCCTTGTCGATGCGAATGCGGGTCAAGTATTCCAGCAAGGTCATGCCGTACTCCTGCTTGAACTTGCGTGCGATATATTCCCTGCTCAAGAAGAACCGCGCAGCCACATTCTGCAGAGAGATGTCTTCCAGGTAATGCTGATCGATGTATTGGGCGATATCGTGGATGAAGTGATGCTCTTTCACGTGCTGCTCCGTGAGCACCTTCGATGCCGCCTCCAGTCGCTTGGTCATCATGGCAGTCAGACGTTCCCAAGACAACGCCCCTTCAGTATTGAGCGGAAGAGGGGAAGAGGAAGACAGCTCCTCCGTCCCTTCGTTATGATCCATGACCGCCGCTTCGCCTTCGAACCAGCGCAGCTGCATCCATTCCCATTCGTTATGCCACTGCAGCAGCTGCTCCGGCGATAGATAGCCGTTCTCCTTCACTTGCGCCAGACATTCCGACACAACATCGTGAATCTGATCCCTGCTGTTGCTGAGCGCGGCCAGACGCAGCTTCTCTTCCATCGCTGTCAACCGCACCGCCTTCGGCATGCAGCGGTCGCCCGAAAGCGTATGGAACCGGCTGCTTCCGAGCAGATTCCTCTTCCACAGCGCCTTGGATGCCTCGATGTAGGCTTGCGGCATATGCTGCGGGAAGGAGGAAGCGGCGGAAATGCCGTAATGCGCCCTTCGCTTCAAGGAGAGGAAGATACCGTCGTTGATGTCGCCCAGTACGGACTTTAAAGTCCGGGCTTGATCCCAATAGATAATGACGATATCCTCCTTGCTGTTCAACTGGCGGAAGGCGATGCCGCTCGTACCGAGCACCTCGTTGCATATGTTCGTCAAGGCGAAGAACAGAAGCTGCTGCTGCTGATTGAACATGTCGAGCAGCTCCGCATCCAGCTGCGAGATCGCTATCACTGCGATTGTGCACGATGCGACGGAAGGAGGGATACGGGCTTCCTCTTGCAGCTGAGCGCGAAGGTCCATGCGACTCTGCTCGGTCACCAGGTCCGTCAGCAGCACATCGACGAAGTGAGGCTTCATCTCATTGACTTCGATGCTTTGCTGAAGCATGTGCTGCCGTTGCTCCTCTTCCTTGCGCCAGCTATTGGCCGCTTTCGCAAGGGCTTCGTTAAGCGCCTCCTTCTTCACCGGCTTGAGGATGTAGTCCATCCCCCCGTGGCGCACCGCATGCCTGACATATTCGAAGTTGTCGTAGCCGCTTATGACGATGACCTTCATATGGGGCTTGTTCGTATACAGCCACGATAATAACTCCGCACCGTCTTTGCGGGGCATCCGCATGTCCGTCAGCACGATTTGCGGCGAATAGGCGGCGATCAGCTCGACAGCTTCCTCGCCATCCGCCGCCTGTCTAACTTCCTTAATGCCATGCGCCTCCCAATCGGCCAGCAGTTCAATGGCGCTTCTGACATGCTTCTCATCGTCTACAATTAATACCTTCATGCGGATCACATTCTCCATTCATATTCAATCGTTACCGTTACGCCCTGCGGCTCTCTGTTCGCAATATGCAGCGATGCGTTGTCGTCAGACAGCAGCTGAAGCCGCATCAGTACGTTGTACAAGCCGATAGAAGCCCGGGCGCCGCCGGCTGCGGCCTCATCCTCGTCCTGCCGCTCGTCGAGGCGTTCCGGCTGGTCATGCATCACCCGCTCCAGCTCCGCCTGAATCCGTCTCAGCCTGTCCAGCGGTATGGAGGCGCCGTTGTTCTCAATCTCCAGTCTTAACCTGCCTTCGAATGACACGCTGCTTCGAATCGTCAGCACGCCGCCCTCAGGTCCGTTCGCTAAACCGTGTTTGAAATAGTTTTCCACCAGCGGCTGAAGCGTCATTTTAGGTATGTTGGCCGACAGGCTGTCTTCCTCCAGCTCCCAGACGACCTGGAACTGGGAGTCGAAGCGCTCGCTCTGCAGCTCCAAGTACAAGCGGAGATGGTTCACTTCCTCCTGCAGCGTCACTACCGTCTCATCGCTGCGCATGTTGTAGCGCATCATATCCGCGAGCGACGAGAGCAGCGTATAGACGCGGGGGACGGAATGCTGCAACGCCACGGTACCGATAGACTGCAGCGTGTTGTACAGGAAGTGAGGGTCGATCTGGGCTTGCAGTGCTTGCAGCTGATTTGTCTTATTCGCCAACTCCAGCTTGTACTTACGCAGAATCAGATTGTTGATCGTATCCATCATGCCTCTGAACTGCCGGGACAGGAAGCCGATCTCGTCCTGGCTGTCGATGTGGATATTCGTATCCAGACGTCCCGCTTGAATCTGATTCATGTAGCTGGCAAGCTGCTTGATCGGTCCCGTAATGCGGATCGAGATGTACAGCGTGCCGATAATGACGGCGAGCAGGGCCAAGGCGGCGATGAAGGCGTTGATGGTGATCAGCTCGGTAGAGGTGCGGTACAATACGCTGTGCGGCACCTGCTTCACCAATGTCCAGTCGGCATATGACAAGCCCAGCTTCTCGTACACCCATATCGCATCGCTGTCATCGATTACGCCGGAATGTCCTTGCAGCGATTGCAGCCGGACATGCTTCTCGTCAATCTGCTGCCCCATAAGCGTGTCGTCTCCGGAGTAGATGACGATGCCGTTCTCATCCAGCAAATAAAGCGATTCGTCTGAAGCATCGAACAGCTGCCTGCCTATGTCGGCGATGCCATCCAGCCTTACGTCGATCGCAAGCATGCCAAGCAGCTCGGAGGACGGAATTTTCGTAATGGGGCGGTAGAACGTGTAGACCGTCTCATCCATATTCTCGTTCAGGATGGGCGGGAAGCCGTACCGATGAACGGTGTGCGGCGGTTCAATGCCCGTCCTCTCAACCAGATAAGGCGCGATGGCTTCGTAGGGCTTGTCCCGATATTCTCTTCTCGACACGCTGTTCGTAATGAGTGTGGCGAGCCCGCTCTGGAACGACTGCAGGTAAATTTGATGAATATCCGAGATCGAATTTTGCAATCCTTGTATAGTGGCGTACAATTCCGCCACCGCTTGGAAGTCATCCAGCCCTTTGGATATATTCGTCACGAAATGCGGGTCGGAATAGACGATCATGCTGGCGTGGTTAATATTGTTCAAGTAGTTGACGAGATTCGTTTTCCCTTGAAAAATTAGGCGGGTATTCTCGCTCATCGACTGTTCCTTGATCGATTCTCTCGTATGGAACAAGGTGATGAAGAGCGATAGGGTCAACGGAATGATCGTTACTATAAGCATGAATTGAATAAGTCTCTTGCGTATGCTTATGCTTTGCATAGGTCGTAACGTTTCCCTTCGTTAGTTAGTTCTTTCTTTCACTATCCGTTAGATGGCCGCTGATCAATATCGTGTCCCTAACGGTTCACGATCGTCCGTTTTTATTGTACACGATCTCGGTATACTTAAATTATCAACAATGCAGTGTGCAAAGGGGAGTGTCAACGTGAGATCCAACAAATTGTCTCAGTTCGGACAGCAAGCCGTATTCGTCGGACCTGCCGTCATTTTCTTCTCCCTGATCATTCTCATTCCGTTCATTCTGGGATTGTATTACTCCTTTACGAATTGGAACGGTGTATCGGGAGAAGTATCATGGGTAGGCTTCGACAACTACAAACAAATATTCACAGACGACCCGCAATTCCGCGATTCATTCCTGTTCACGACCAAGTTTACCATTCTTGGCGTGCTGTTGACGAATGTGCTCGGCTTTATGCTGGCTTACTTTTTGACGAAGCCGCTCAAAACGCGGAATGTGCTGCGGACAATCTTCTTTATGCCGAATGTTATCGGCGGCCTTTTGCTCGGTTTTATTTGGCAGTTCATTTTCGTAAGAGGCTTCTCCGCAATCGGCGAAGCGACGGGTATCGGATTTTTCAACCTCCCATGGCTCGGTACGGAAGCGACAGCGTTCTGGGGCATTACGCTGGTATTCGTATGGCAGACGGCCGGTTATCTGATGGTGATCTACATCTCATCCTTGAATAATGTGCCCAAGGATATTCTGGAGGCCGCGGAAATTGACGGTGCGAGCAAGCTGCAAGTACTGCGTTCGGTCATTATTCCGCTCATTATGCCGGCGGCTACGATCTGCTTGTTCCTGGCTATCTCCTGGTCGTTCAAAATGTTCGATCTGAACTTGTCGCTGACGAAGGGCGGACCGTTCGGCTCGACGGAATCGGTTGCCATGAACATCTACAACGAAGCGTTCGACAAGAACCGCTATGGGCTGGGAACAGCCAAGGCGATCATATTCTTCATCATCGTTGCGGTGATTACCAGCCTGCAGGTGAAGCTGACGAAGAGCAGGGAGGTTGAAGCCTGATGGATGTCATTAAAAAGTACAAGACCGGAACCATCATAACAGAAATTGTCATGATTGTGGCAGGGTTAATCTTCCTGGTGCCGTTCTACTTCCTGCTCGTCAACTCTGTGAAATCGTTCGGCGACCTGCTTTCGAATACGGCCGGCTTGCCGGAATCGTTCCAATGGAGCAACTACTCCCGAGCGTTCGAGCTGACGAACTTCCCTTCGGCAATCTGGAACTCTACCGTCATTACCGTCGTGAGCAACGTGCTTATCGTCATGATCAGCTCCATGGCGGCTTACCGGATGGTTCGCAGCAATACGAAGTTCAATCGCATCCTGTTCGTGGTCTTCGTCTCTGCGATGGTTATTCCATTCCAGTCGATCATGATTCCGCTTGTGAAAGTGACGAGCACGCTTAATCTGATGAACAGCATTCCGGGACTTATTGTCGCTTATCTCGGCTTCGGCGTTCCGATGTCGGTCTTCCTGTTCCACGGCTTCGTCAAGTCGATTCCGCTCGAGATTGAAGAAGCGGCTACGGTGGACGGAACGAACGCTTACGGCGTATTCTTCCGGGTAGTGCTTCCGCTTATGAAGCCGATGCTGGTCACCGTGTTCATCTTGAATATGCTCTGGATATGGAACGACTTCCTGCTGCCGTCCATTATGCTGCAATCGCCGGATCTGCGCACTATACCAATTGCGACGAGCGCATTCTTCGGCCAATATACGAAGCAATGGGACTTGGCGCTGCCATCTCTGGTGATGGGGATACTGCCGATCATTATCTTCTTCCTGTTCTTGCAGAAGTATATTATTGAGGGCATTACACAAGGCGCTGTGAAGGGATGACGGGAGGTCACTTCCGTCTACCTGATTGATCAATATTCTGCCTTCAACCGATGGGCTCATCCATCTACAATGAAGGAGTACACAGCATTACAGCAACAGTCAGACTAGAAAAAGGGGAGGCATATTGACATGAAAAAATCTCTAAAAGTAACGGCGGCCATGCTGCTGACATCCTCGTTGCTGCTGTCGGCTTGCGGCAGTGGAAACAGTAAGGAAGGCAACGAAGCTGCCGGCAACGGCGGCAAAGGCGGCGAGACGAAAACAATCAGCATCTTCCAATTGAAGGTTGAAATCGCCGAAGCGCTTAACGGTCTGAAAGCGGAATATGAGAAAGAGCATCCCGGCATTAAACTGGACATTCAAACAGTGGGCGGCGGCGCGGACTACGGCGCGGCTCTAAAGACGAAGTTCGCTTCCGGCGAAGAGCCGGATATCTTCATCAACGGCGGCCACAAGGAGCTGGAGACTTGGATCGACTCGTTGGAAGACTTGTCGAACGAGCCATGGGTAAGCGATCTTGTTGATGTGGCGAAGGAGCCTATGACGAAGGACGGCAAGCTGTACGGCATGCCGGCGAACCTGGAAGGCTACGGCTTCCTGTACAACAAGGACCTGTTCGAGAAAGCGGGCATTACGGAGACGCCGGACACGCTGGCTGAGCTTGAAGATGCGGCGAAGAAGCTTGAAGCTATCGGCGTTACACCGTTCTCGAACGGCTATCAGGAAGTATGGGTGCTGGGTCTGCACTTGCTGAATGTAGCATTCGCGAATCAGGAAGACCCTGACGCATTTATTCAAGGTCTGAACGACGGATCGGCTACGATGGTTGGCAACCCTATATTTGAAGACTGGGTGAACCTGTTCGATCTGACGCTGAAGTACGGCAACAAGAACCCGCTGACGACAGACTACAATACGCAAATGACGCTGTTCGCCAAGGGCGAAGCGGCAATGGCGCAGCAAGGCAACTGGACGCAGGTGCAAATCGACGGCATTACGCCTGGCATGAACGTCGGTATCCTGCCGATGCCGATCAACAACAACGAAGGTCAAGACAAGCTGATGATCGGCGTTCCGACGAACTGGGTTGTGAACAAGAACTCCCCTGTGAAGGAAGAAGCGAAGGATTTCCTGAACTGGCTCGTCACTTCCGAGACAGGCAAGCGTTACATTACGCAAGAGTTCAAATTCATCCCGGCTGTGAAGAGCATTGAAACAAAAGAAGAAGACCTTGGTCCGCTTGGCTCCGAAGTCGTGAAGTACAGCCAGGAAGACAAGGCGCTTAGCTGGAATTTCAACAAATTCCCGGACGGCGGAATGAATGAATTTGCAAGCCCGATGCAGGCTTACGTGGCCGGCAAAATCGATTCGAAACAACTGATCGAAGATTTGCAGAAAGCATGGGTAAGCTTGAATAAATAAAGATTGAACAAGGAAGAGGCGGACACCGGAATAGCGGCGGCCCGCCTTTTCTATTCACAACAAGGAGGGAACAGCCGATGGAAGGTAGCGCAGCGATTCATCCGGAGAAGATGGGGATGCGAGAAGAGGGGAAAGCGAGACAACAATTGGGGGCGGTCCGTTCGGTGGAGAGAGTGGGGAACGCTTATGTCATCCGGGGGGAGAAAGGCGGCATGGCGCTTGTTTTCCTGAGTGACGAGATCGTCCGCATGAAGGTGCTGCACGGGAAAGAGGCGTTGGCGGCAGTCGTGGCGGGAGGGTTGGACCTGTCGACTACTCCCGGAGTGGTGCCGCAGGATCGGACGGGGGAGGCTGTCGTCGAAGAGACCGACGCAGCCATAGCGTTCGCTACGGATGCCATTAAGCTCGTGCTGGACAAGCGGGACTTCAGCTTCCGGATAGAAGATAAGAGCGGCAAGCAAGTAGTGGAGCAGAAGACGGTAAGCTGGAATGCGCGCGGCGAGCTGACTGCCATGTATGGCATGCCGTCAGATTCGCATTTCTACGGGCTGGGCGAGAAGACCGGCTTCCTGGACAAGCGAGGCGAGCGCTATACGAACTGGAATACCGATGTGTTCGCACCTCACGTGCCGGAGATTGAAGCGTTGTACGAGTCGATTCCGTTAGTCATTCACATGCATAGCGGACTCAGCTGCGGACTGTTCCTGGACAATCCGGGCCGGACCGATGTCGATATGCGCTCGCATTCGACTGAAGCGGCGTTCTCTATGGGATGCTCTACAGGTTCATACGACTTGTACTATATCCACGGGCCGTCCTTGAAGGAGGTCGTCTCCCGCTACACGTCTCTGACGGGCCGTATGGAGCTGCCTCCCAAGTGGGCGCTCGGCTATCATCAGTCGCGCTACAGCTATATGAACCAGCAGGAAGTGCTGGAGCTGGCCCGTATGTTCCGCGAGAAGGCTATTCCTTGCGACGTCATCTATCTGGACATTCATTATATGGATGAGTATCGCGTGTTCACCTTCGATCCCGTCCGCTTCCCCGATCCGGAAGGTATGATGGCGGAGTTGAAGGCGATGGGCATCCGCATCGTGCCGATCGTCGATCCCGGCGTGAAGAAGGACCCCAAGTACCGGATCTACCGGGAAGGCGTGCAGGACAATCACTTTGTCCGCAGGCTGGAGGGGGATATCGCGCTTGGCGAAGTGTGGCCGGGCATCAGTGCATTCCCCGACTTCACGGAGGACCGCACTGCCGAGTGGTGGGGCGAGCAGCATCGTTATTATACGGACCTCGGCATTGCCGGCATATGGAACGATATGAACGAGCCGGCACTGTTCAACGAGAGCAAGACGATGGATCTCGACGCCATGCACGGCAACAACGGCGATCCGAAGACGCATGAAGAGCTGCACAACCTGTACGGTATGCTGATGTCGAAGGCGACGTACGAAGGTCTGGGCAAGCTGCTGGACGGCGAGCGCCCATTCGTGCTTACCCGCGCGGGTTATGCGGGCATCCAGCGTTATGCAGCGGTATGGACGGGAGACAACCGCAGCTTCTGGGAGCATATGGCGATGGCGATGCCGATGGTGCTGAATATGGGGCTGTCCGGTATCCCGTTCGCCGGACCCGACATCGGCGGCTTCGCGCATGACACCTCGGGCGAGCTGCTCGTCCGCTGGACGCAGATGGGTGCGTTCTTCCCGTATTGCCGCAATCACTCCAATCTGGGAACAGTGCGCCAGGAGCCGTGGTCGTTCGGCGGTGAGATCGAAGAGATCGTGCGTCAGTATATTGGTTTACGCTACCGCTTCATGCCGCATCTGTACAATCTGTTCCATGAGGCTGCGGCGACGGGCTTGCCGGTCATGAGACCGCTGCTGCTGGAGTATCCGAATGATCCGGAGGTAACGAACCTGTGCGACCAATTCCTTGTAGGCGAGCATTTGCTTATTGCTCCTGTCTATCGTCCCGGTACGAGTCATCGTGCCGTCTACTTGCCGGAGGGAACGTGGATTGACTTCTGGACGGGCGAGTCTCATATGGGGGGCCGCCATATTCTGGCGCATGCCCCGTTAGAGACGATGCCGATCTATGTAAAGGCTGGTGCAATCGTGCCGGAAGGTCCTCTGGAGCAATATGCGGGGGAAGCAGCGGGACAATCGGCCGGAATGCCGATAACCTTCCATGCGTATGGCGCATCGGTCGATGCCGGATTCGGGGCAGCGTATTCCCTGTATGAGGATGACGGCTCGACTTACGCTTATCGCGAAGGGGCGTATTCACGTCTGGACGTATCGGCTGCAGGCGACGGGAACGGAGTGGAAGTAAGCTGGACGTATGGTGAGAAGGGCTGCGCTTATGCATCCGGTCGCGAGCAGCTTCGCTTCTCTTTCCGCCAGTCGGCCTTCGAGGCTGCCGGAGTGGAGGGGATGGAGAAGATCAGCCCCGAGCAGATGGCGTCCGGCGCCGAGGGATGGCTGGTGAGTGAAGCGGCCGGAGAGCTGATCGTTCAGGTAGCGGATCGGAAGTCTGGTGGAAATATCCGAATTACAGCAAGATAATTGGAAAAAAATTTAAAATGTTATCGAAAAAATTGGAACGAATAACAGCTCTTTCGCGTAGAGAGAGTATGTGAATGTGCATCAGCCGGAAAATGTTTGGCCTGAGAAACCATTACTGTGCGCCCGGCTGGTGCGCTTTTTTTTGTTTTGGGAAGCGGTTGCGGTTGGTTATGAAGCCATGGTGGAGCTTGGAATATGTGCGTACACTTGGTGAGCGTGAAGCTGCAGCCGCTTGAATGCTGTGCGGCTGGTTTTGAGGCTCGGTAGTGTATGTGGCATGCACAAAAGCGGCGGATTGTTGGTTTTGAGGCCTGTTAGTGTATGTGGCATGCACAAAAGCGGCGGATTGTTGGTTTTGAGGCCTGTTAGTGTATGTGGCATGCACAAAAGCGGCGGATTGTTGGTTTTGAGGCTCGATAGTGTATGTGGCATGCACAAAAGCGGCGGATTGTTGGTTTTGAGGCTCGGTAGTGTATGCCACATACTGCATATACTCGAATAAAATAGTAGTAGCTCCTTTTACGCCAGTAGAGCATGAATCCTCGGTTAAAGCGCAGTATCAAAACATCGACTTCGACTGGGTAAGAGGGTGCTTGAGGTAGAGGAGCAAGTGAAGTATACTGTAATTAAGTAAGTGAACTGATGTTTACAGTATGATTGGAGGGATCGAGCATGATCACAATTAGTGAACAAGCTTCCGAGAAGATAAAGGAAATGCTGGAGCAAGAGGCGTCACCTGATTTGTTCCTGCGAGTAGGTGTGAAAGAAGGCGGATGCACCGGCTTTTCTTATAGCATGGGATTCGACGACGAGAATCAGGATGGAGACGAAACCATTGAAGCCGGCGGGCTAAAGGTAGTTGTCGATGCAGAAAGCAAAAAATATCTTTATGGCTTGATCATCGATTGGAAGGAATCTGCCATGGGCGGCGGTTTCACGATTGACAATCCCAACGCTACAGTAACTTGCGGTTGCGGATCATCGTTCCGTACAGCAGCAGCGGCGGGCAAGCCGGATAGTGACTGCTAACGTAATTGCCGTAACCGTGCGGGATTTCGGAGTTTGCATACGTCGCCATTTCCGTTGATTTAGCCGGACGCTTGGCGTAGGCGTGAACGGAGGGAATGACGGTTAGGATTGTTAATTACACGCGAAATTTGCGCGTACACAGCTCCGAAATTGTACGTTAACAATCCCGAAAAGGGCGATTAAGGGTTGTTAATTGCGGGACTGCGGCCTCTCTAACGGTATCTACACGTACCATACCGTTGGGGAGGTTTTTTACATGGCGTTACCAAAAAGGAAGCGGCGCATCGACATGGCTCGTAAGGATTATCCGGAGCTTACGCTTCAGCAAGCGTTGGATATGGTGATCTCCGTTAAAAAAGCGGAGGGGCTTCGCGAAAGGTCGCTACAGGACTACACGAAGGATTTCGGATACTTTACGAAGTGGCTGGCGGAGCATCATCCGGATATTCAATACGTTCACGAATTAAACGCCGGAATTTTTCGTGATCACGTCGCCTGGATGAAGTACGACGCGAAAAGGTACGGCGGGCACAAGTATAACAATAATCGCGACCATGGAACGGGACTGTCCGATACTACGATCAATATTCGGCTACGCGTATTGAAAGCGGTATTCAACCAGCTCGAACGGGACGAGCTTATCGCCGAGAATCCGGTTGCGGCCGTTAAGTTAATCCGGCAGGACGTTGATTTGACGAATTGCCTAACGGACGATGAGGTAAAGGCGATCTTAGCGCAGCCGGACCGTCGGGATTTCGTAGGGTTCCGTGACTACGTAGGTATCGTCTTGTTGCTCGATTCGGGCCTTCGGGTATCCGAATTACTGGGCCTGCGCGTATCCGACGTGGATTTTAAAACGAGGTTTATCGAGCTGCCCGGCGACCGGAGCAAGAACCGCAAGCCACGGCTTGTACCGATATCGGCGCACACGGCAAAACTGCTACTCCAACTTGTGACTGAGAACCGGCGGCATTTTACGATTGACTTCGTATTTTTGTCGGTGAACGGCGAGCCGATCGGGGCGAACCACTTTAATAAACGGCTGAAGCATCACGCCGAGAAAGCGGGCGTCAGCGCTAAAAAGTATACGGCGCACGTTTATCGGCATACATGGGCGAAGAGTATGATACTCAACGGCTGCGACCCATTCACGTTGCAAAAGCTTGGCGGTTGGTCCGATATTCGGACGATGCGGCGTTATATTCAGATGGATACGAAGGAAATGCGAGATAGCCACGATAGCTATTCGCCTGTTAATACGTTGGTTCGAGGATCGACGCGAATATAAAAGAAGCCCCGTACGGGATCAGCCGATAATTGGCCGGTCTTGTACGGGGCTTTTTCTTCGTTTAGTCAACGTTCTTCATCTTATAATCGCTAACTTCGCCGAGCTTAACGTTGGGCTTCGGCGCTTCATACGTATTTGCCGTATGTTCTCCGCTCTTGGAATCGTATATCGCCATACCTGTCGCAATCAATGCCGATATAATCCCTACGCAAATGATTCCTACGCCGCGCACTCCGATAATTATGTAATTGTACGCGTCCCCTCCGACTATCTTTGTCGACATATCATCCGCATCATAGTAAAACATGACGTAGAATCCGGCAATCGCGAAACCGACAGCTGCAATATATAACACGATCATCCACGCTTTCATTCGATTCACCTCCCCGTTCAATTTTACCAGTTTGTCCGAATATTGGCGACCGCAAAATTAATTCTCCTCCCGATGTCCCAATTTCCCGACAACGTGTACTTACTGTAGTAGGTGGCGCAATCCTCCCGTAAATTTCCCGTCAAATTACCGCCCCACCACGTCCAGGCTACGATACCCCTTCCGGCAAAGTCGGACGCCTCTACGAAGGAAAATTTACGGTTATTTTGCGCGAATGTGTGCGAAACGGGTATGTATTACGGTTTATTCAATATAGCCGCAAATAACGTAATCCCGACGTATTCACTCGTATTTGCACTATTTGTATACTGCGGACGGCCCCGTTCAACAATCCCGTTCATTCTACGCCGATTTAAGTGGGACAAAATATGTCCCCTGAAAATCATGGAGAATTAGCCGTCAAAATAGGCGGGTGGCTATCGTAACACTATTTCGATACTAGGACGGCTTACAACGGAAAATCTACGGGTTAAATCACGTGAGGAGGTGGGCGGGTATGGCGGAGATTCGGGCGGGGCCGGAAAAAGGTGGCCGGGGCACGTATTATCTTTTGGGTTAAAACCTTATACGTATCAGATATGTGTATATATCCCGTTATTCAAACATGCTTTTAGTTTGAATGGCGGAAGTATTAATAGAACGTAGTGATATTAATACTTAAGATCTTTTAAGTTCTTTAAGATCTTTAAAAGATTTTATATTATAGCGCTAATTTGCGAAATGTCAAGCGTTATTTTAGCGAAGTCGTAACGTATGTCCAACGCAAACTTAACGAAAACACCCGCGGCCGTCCGAAAAGTTTGCACTATTTTACATCCACTTACGAAAAGGAAGTGACGTATATATGACGAAGAAGAATCCGGAAATCCCCGTAATCCCACGTGATGTTGCGAAAGCATTCGGCTACCTCCGCAGTCAAGGCTACACTAGTTACGGAATTACCGATCATGCCGCAACTGGGAGCGGTGAGATGGCGGTGCTTCTACGATCCATCCCGTTAGATACGCTGATGGCCGCACTCGTCAACGGTTACGAAATCGAACTCACGGCGGAAGAGGAACATCAGAAAGCGCTTGAGAAGGTACGTGACAAATACATGTCAAAGCGAAGTGACGCGAGAAGATACGAGTGGATGTCAGAACGTCTTGCGTCGAAACAGACCGGATTCGCAGACGGTATTCAATACACGCTCAGAACGTTAAATATCGATATCCCGGAGGTGACCGATTAATGACAGCTACCGCTAAAGGCCCGAAAATCATCGCCATCAATGAAACATACGGCTTTACCGTATCCGACCGGGAGTACGCGTTATACCGGCTTATGACGATCGATCCGACGAAATCTCCCGCATATAAACCCGTTGAGGGCGCGCCTGTTCCGGAACCATACGAAGACTGGCGGCCAATCAGCCGGTACTATCCGCTGAAGCCTGCCGGAATGCAATCGATGCTTCTATACGTGACGCACCGGACGGTTAACGATAACTTTGCCGGAACGAACGTGGCTGGGTACCTTGCGGCAATTCAGGCGGAGTTATCACGGCTGAATACGTTGATCAGCGCGGCTATGATTCCGGAGGTGACCGCTGAATGACGGCCGACTTTACGCAATCAGCAACGGAAATACTCCAAACGGTGCAGGCGTATCATGCGGAGCGGCGATCCGAGATGCAAGCGGAGATTGCCCGGTTGAGGACGAACATCTTAGCGATGGGCGATTATGCACGGGAACAAGCGGCGGCCGAGATGTGCGTGACGGGACGGATGACAGGTTATTATCTAGGCCGCGCGGACGTTTACGCAGAGATGGCGATGCGGGCGGATATTGCGTATGGAGCTGCGATAAAGGAGGATACGGCCGATGGCAAAGCTTAAACGGAATGCGGCGCGGTGCTTGTCGTGTGGACGCGTGGTGGAATCGACGTATAGGCACGATTACCGGCAGTGTAAGTGCGGTAAAATCGCGGTCGATGGCGGGTTGGTCTACGTAAAGAGACGCTACCCTGGCGGCGAACCTACCGAACATTTCGAAGAGTTATCCGAATGGGAGGACGAATAGATGACGAATAAATCATACCTCCGCGGATACGAAATCGAGCGGCGGGGCGGCGTGTGGGTATTTTCCGATACAGGCGGGCCGACGGCGGGAACATACGAAAGTAGGCCGTGTGGACACTGCGGAAAATGGAATACGGCAGAGGGACATGACGGTTGTCTCGGCACGCTGCCCGGAGTTATGAACGCTTGCTGTGGTCACGGTCAGGCAGCGGATGCGTACGTTCAATTCCCGTGTGGCGTTAGTGTTCGCGGTAGGGATGCGGTAAAAATACAACGGATTATGAGGGGGTGGGCCGTAGATGACGAAGAGTAACGGATCTGAACGTAATTGGGCGGCAGATCGGGCGGTATGTGATGCGGCGACGGGCGGACCAGGCGTTTGGAAGGCGGATGGCAAAACGGTAATGTACTTCGATTACGATGACGGCGACTGGTACCCGCTATTCTACGGCGAGTTAGATACGAAGGAGGAAGCCCGTTTCATCGCGGAAGCCCATACCGGCTGGCCCGCGGCATTGGATCGGATCAGCGAACTAGAGGCGGAGAATAGGCAACTTCGTCTCGATGTGTACGATGCAGAAACGTGGGCGGCCGAAGTAGACGAAATGGTAACCGAAATATTAGACGATCACGATTGTTCACTATCTACGCGGGAGATTATTGAAAAATATTACGAGGAGGAATCGGACGATGACGAGTAAACGTAAAGGTGGCGGCCGAATAACGAAAACTGAGCGGATGAATTGGCGCACACTTCCGGCCGAACACTGGAACACGTTGACGTTTACGGAGTATTTCCGTGACAAGAACCGTGAGCTTTACGGTGTTGAATACGCGCCGTTACGCAACTGGCGATTTGAACAGGGCGTAATCAAGCGGGCGCTGGACGAATACGGGCCGGAAATCCTCCGTGCCGCCTTCGACGAGTGCTTCAATGGCTATCGGCCGACGCGGGCGTATCCGATTCTAACGGCTGGCTTCGCGGTGGCGTATCGGATTAATTCGATAGTTCCGAGGTTGCTGTCGGAGAAAGCCGATGCTGAACGGAGGGAATCGGAGAAGGCGGCCACGCCCGTTAATGCCGCGGAGTTGAAGGCGATATGGTAGGCGGCGGGCAGATCACGGCCAAGTTTGTGCGGGTAAACTGTGAATGTCACGGCGGCGACGGGTACCACTTCGTTGATCTTTTCGATCCGAAATGGAACGATAGAAAGCTCGGATTTTATACGTGTGACTCGTGTAATAGTCCGCTAGTTGTGCGCGGAGATGATGGACGGTTTTATTTCGTAGGTGACGAAATCAAATAAACGGAGGTAATGCGGAATGAATCAACTATTCAAATACGGTGAAAACGAAGTCAGAACGGTGATGGTCGAGGGAAAAAGCGAAGCCGAGCCGTGGTTTGTTGCGAAGGATGTAGCTGAAATTTTAGGATACCGAATGGCTAGTGACATGACGAGGAATCTGGATGATGACGAAAAGGGTACGCAGAATGTGCGTACCGTTGCTGGCGAACAATCCGTTACCGTGATTAACGAGTCTGGCCTATACTCTGCAATTATTTCCAGCCGCAAGCCGGAAGCCCGCGCATTTAAACGGTGGGTCACGTCCGAAGTCCTCCCGGCAATACGTAAGCACGGCGGATACCTGACGCCGGAGAAAGTGGAAGAGGCGCTGCTTAACCCGGATACGATTATCCAGTTGGCGACGCAGCTTAAAACGGAGCGCGCGGAAAGGCAGCGGCTAGAAATGGTCACGGCGGAACAAGCGCCGAAAGTGAACTACTACGATCAAATACTAGCGTCAGAAGGTACGTTACTTGTTTCGCAAATTGCGAAGGATTACGGATTGACCGCGCAAGAACTTAATCTCGTACTGAAAGCGGAGGGCGTCCAATATAAACGCGGAAATCAATGGCTGCTTACGGCTGCTTACGCGCGACAAGGATATACGGATTCGCAGACGATGTTAATTGACGAGACAATATCCGTTATGAATACGAAATGGACGCAGGCTGGACGGATATTCATTCACCGGCTGCTAGCGAGTAAGGGGATACGGCCGGAGACGGGACCGGACGCTATCGGAGCGGAGTATTTGCGGACGGTCAAACAAGCGGAAGCCGACCGCAAAAATGGTAAGAAAAAGCGGAGTGTGAACGTACTTGTCCGTGTGAAATGACGTTTAAAGAAGCTCGTCAGCGCGGTATTTCATGGGACGTCCGTTTTCGTCAACGAATTCGACGACGTCCTCTATGCCGCAATTAAGGTAGTTGCATATTACGGCAATAGTTTCCATGGCTACGAAACGATCTTGGTTAATGGCAGAAGCTGTAGAACGGGAGACTCCCATTTCTTTGTATAAGGATGAGGGTTTCATGTCACGGTCTACTAGTATTTTTCGCAACGGTTTATAACTTGGTTTTAGTCTCATAGCGCACCTACTTATCTATCTTGGGATGGTTTTATTTTAACACATGGACGGTGACTTTAGACATTTTGAATGAGAACTCACAAAAAGTGATTGACAACACATGCAAATAGAGTTAGTATTACGTCATAAGGTTAACGAAGACACACGAACGACACGAAATACACCACGCAACAAGCCGGACGATCTCCGGTCCTCACCACG
Organism: Paenibacillus sp. J5C2022; assembly: GCF_025567625.1. GTDB lineage: Bacteria > Bacillota > Bacilli > Paenibacillales > Paenibacillaceae > Pristimantibacillus. The sequence goes on from NZ_JAOQJC010000011.1 coordinate 121,625, forward strand.
CAGTACATACCGCAAGCCAACGACCAGCCCCGCAGACATCCCCGTCTATGCTGATCGGAAGCTTAACCACGCAAGATACCCTCCGCTTAAAATGTTACAGAGGTATACGTGCCCCTCACGTATCTCTGACGACAGCTTGACGTACCTCTTACGTTAAGCAGCGCAGGGCTATCTTGCGTGTTTTCGTAGTATAGGCCGAAAGGCTGACGGTAAATTGAGGGTAAAATGGGTATGTACAAGCGCCTTGTACGTATGTATAATGAGAACAAATGTTCGCAAAGGGGTTGACAAATATGACCACGGAGTTGACAACGTTCGACTACGGGCAGCTCGACGGCAAGACGGCGGACTTCCTTAGGACGAAAGAACGTAACATGCGGGAAATTGTTGGCCGGGCATACACGGAGCTTGGTCGGGAATTGAAAGAAGCGCAAGATGCACTAGCAGGAAGCCGATATGACGGTGTATTCGTAAAATGGATAGAGTCTCTCGGATATAGTACGCAGCAAGTATATCGACTTATGCAAAGGTATGCCGCTTTAACAAATTGTGAAAACGGAGAGCAGCGACAGTTACTCGAAGACTTACCCGTATCCCTATCGTACGAAATCGCCGCCCCGTCCGCCGAGAAATCCGAACCAAAACGTCAAGCGAAAGCGGCCGTACTTAACGGCGACATTACGACGCTGAAAGAGTACCGCGAACTGGTGGCGAAGTTGGGGACGGAGGAAAAAGCCCGCAAGGAAGCCGAAGCACGGGCGGACGCCGCTGCCGAAACGAATCACGCGTTAATGGATACGCTCGAATCGTTAAAGTCCGTTCCACCACGTATCGAAGTCCAGCGTGAAGTCTACGCCGACCCAACGCTGGCTGACCGGTTAGCCCGATACGAAGCCAGGTTCGGGGATATTGACGGGGAGGTGACGGAGCGGATTACGAATCATACCGAAGTAGATGGCGCGGCGTCGGCCTTTTCAGACGATGTGCAGACGTTACTTTTACGGTATGCGCACCTGACAACGTACCGGTCAACATTTACCGGACTGTCCGACGAATCTTACGACGAATACCGGACAAGCTTGGACGCGCTGAAGGATTTTGTCAACGGAATGGAACGCGTCATGAGCGCGACGCCGAAGGGAAAAGCGGTAATCATCGATATTAACGAATATAAAGCCAATTAAAGGGAGGAACTAACGATGAGTTTGATTATGGGGCTGTATCAAAGTGACAAAACCGGCAACTACAGTCTGAGCTTCGGTAAGAACGGTAAGCAGGCATTCGAGATGTTCGTCCAAATTGCTCAAGGTATCGCAGAGAGCGGACAGTTACATATTGAATCGCCGGAGCCGACGAAACCACTAACAGTACCGACGTCATCAACAGCGACATTAAGACAGGCGAAGCGTTCCGGTAATATTGAAGAGCGCGTACAGGTAACGTTAAACAAGCCATCATCTACCGAGGACGCCGTGCGAGAGATGAAGCTCCGTGAACACGAACGTCGCCGTAAAGACATGAGCGATTTACAACAGAAGCACAGCGACCAACGGGCGGAAATCGTCGAAGCAGTAACCGAACTCGCTAAAATGACGTATGGAGATGCCGTAACCGCTCAAATGATTAGTTCATTCTATACGGAGATTTATAAGGAATTGGCGCAAGAATACGGAGATATCATCCCGAAAGGGAAGCGCAATTATGTTGATATAGGCGAGTACCAGGAGTCGCGGCTTAACGCAATGATATACGAAGATAAGGGGGATATAATGCTTAGGCACGTTAACAGGCGGATACGCGGTGAGAGTAATCGTGCTTTAAGATTAGTGTAGTCCGACGGTTCAACGATAGACGGGTTGCGCCCCGTCTACGTATTCCCGCAGCGATTACGTTAAGAGCTTGATAATTTCGGTCGCAACGGATGGTCCGCAGAAGGAACATACCAGAGCTATTATCACGCTCTCGGAAATACGGAGTTTGAAACCTTTTCCCGTTTTGAACTCCATCATATCACCTACTTTCGGCTTGTACTATTATGAGGGTAATAGGCATCTACTCCCACGTAGCATCTGCAACAAGCGTCAAGGTATTTCATATTTTACCATATTTAGTATGGTTAACATAGATGGAACGTATGCTCTATTAAGGAGGCGACGAAATGAAACAAACGCAATCACTCGCAGCCCGCATCGCAACCGGCCGTCATTTGCTCCGTGTCAAACGGCTCGGACTCGCGGATTCAATCGGCGGATTTAACGAATGGATATCGCTATGCGGATATACACGGCAGCAGGCGGATAGACTTATGCGGCTGGCGGAGATGACGATATGAATCGTAAACGCACATTCGACCGCATCCGGTATTATGCCCGGAAATCGGCCGCATATAGCCGAAACCGCGCGGAGGGGAACGCAATCCCCTCTACCCGGTTCGCGCGGCTCATGGCGTATAAATCAGCGGTAAGGAGGTTAGCGGAAAATGAACGGATTAAGCGAGACTGGTTACAACGCTAAAGTAGCGGACTACATCGGCAATCCCGGACGGCTGCTGCTGACGTTGGCGGATATGGCGGAAGGGAACGAAAAACTACGCCGCGTGTGGTTGGCGAATTACTGCCGGGTGACCGACGAGAGGAAACGGAGGAATCAAATGTTTAATTGAAGCAATAGGTTAATTTTACTAAAATAATCTCAGGAGGCTGTCGATGTTCGAACTTACACATTCATCGAGATGTATCTTACGCAAGCCCTGCGGATCGGCCGGAAGCGACCAATGCAATCGGTTCTGCTCGTCATATATCGCAATACACGGCATCGGCGGTGACGGCGGCCGGAACGGTGCGGCGTGCATTCCCGAAGAGTACCGGCTGTTGACGCTCGATAGCAGTCCGGCCCGCGGCGGCCAGCCCGAAGTTTATACGGCCTTGTCCGATTACGTTGCGACATTTGTACGCCAGTTTGATCCGGACGGCCCCGCCATCAAATCGCTATATCTATACAGCCGCGAACCAGGCACCGGCAAAACGACGACGGCGGCCGCGCTGCTTAACGAGTATCTGACCGCTTATTATATCGGATCGGTATCACGGAAACGGAACGTTTCTGAACGGCCAATCTACTTCGTCGACGTCAACGAGTGGCAAACGGATTACAACGCCTTTAACCGGCCACGCGTGCCGGAATCGATCGCCGCGTCAGCCGCCGAGCGGTACTATTTGACGCAGCGGATTGGGATGTCGGCCTCGTACGTCGTGCTTGACGATATCGGAGTACGCGATGCGTCCGAAGCATTCCGGGCGGATTTGCATACGCTGATTAACGCGCGAATCAAGGACGGGCTACCAACGATATACACGTCAAATATCGCCATGTCCGAGATGGAGACGCTGTTCGACCGGCGGCTTGCGGATCGGATTCGGGACATGACGCTAGAGCTGGCGTTTGGCGGCGAGAGTAAACGGGGGATTCGATAAACTGCGAAAAACGGCGTATGAGAGAGGATGAGCGAGATTATAACAGAAAATTCGTAAGGGGGTGTTCGGGAATAACGGAAAGCATGAAACATAATAAATATACGGAAATCGAAATTGCGAAAAACGGAGGAAACGAGAGCAATTCGAAGGGAAATAAAATTATTTCCCTTTTATTATTAGAGACTATCGAATCGCGAAAATGCCCGAATATGGCGATTGAAATATTTACCGGAGGTGACGCATAATTGAGCGCAGAGGAATCATTACTCTCGAAAGTGGTCGATAACAACGATGTCTTAGCGCTGGATCGTTTCGGTATCCGCGCGGAACACTTCGAATCGACCGTAGGCAAAGCGGCCGAGTCGTTTATCCGGCGGTACGCGGCCGAGAACAAAGGACAGGCTCCTTCTTACGCTACGCTCGTCGCCAATGTGCCGGACTTTACGTACATACCGGCGGTGACGGACAGCTACGAATACCTTACCCGCAAGCTGAAAGAAACGTGGGGGAAGCGTGAGATTGCGCAGTTCTTCGGGTCCGGCGAGATTAACGCGATGTTCGGCGAGATCGGCAAGACGTCGGATATCGAAGGGTTTTTCGGAGAACTGACGAAGAAACTGGCCGAAATAACGGTAAAGTCCGGTATCCGTAAATCCGTAGGTATCGACCTGTCTGCGGCCGCCGAACGGTTCATGACCGAATACCGCGCGCGGAAGGATGGCCGCTCGTTCAAAATTTGGCCGTCGAAATTTCCGGGAGTCAATGCGGCGGCGGGCGGCGGTTATTACAGCGGAAATATGTACACGTGGTTCGCGCGGTCGGGCCGGGGCAAGTCGGTCATAACGTTGGAGGAAGCGATCGAAGCGGCGATTCACGGGGCGACCGTGCTAATTTGGACGATGGAGATGATACTGTACCAGGTTATGGCGCGCGCTTATACGTCAATCAGCGGGCGGCAAGGTATATTCAACGCCAATATCGACGGCATCGATTACGACGCAGGCTTCGATAACCGGGCGATGCTTTCCGGGAAGCTAACGGAAGAGACGGAAGCGCAGCTCGAAACGTTCGTTAATTCCGTCAATTCCGCAATCGAGGGGCGTATTATCGTTCGCGCCGTCGACGATCCCGATTTCCGCGACCGCAGCCTTCGCCAGTTGGAAGCCGATATTCGAGAAGTGGGAGCGGACGTTGTCGTTATCGATCCGATCTATTATATGGATTACGAGGCGAACACGTCGAAAACGGCGGGCGGCGATGTTGCGGCAACGTCCAAAGGCCTCCGTCGATTGGCGGGCGCAACGAATACGGTCATCCACATTATTACCCAGGCGGATGAGGACACGTCCGAAAAAGACGGCGACGAACGCGAGCTGAAACCGCCGGTCCGGGCCGAAGTGAAGAAAACGAAAGCCGTACTCGAAGATGCGTCGCTACTTTTCGCATTCGATTCGCTGGCGCACGAAGGCCGAGGCATGATCGCGTTGCGGAAAGGACGGGACGGCGGGGAGGATACGCGGATCGAGATCGTATACCTTCCGAATTTCGGCATCGTAAGGGAACCGGTTGCCGAGGATATGGCGGCGAAGTTCGTCGGGAATTTTTAGCAGAGAGGTGACGTCATGATAACGATGCGCTGTTCAGACGGAGTCGAAACGGAACTCCCTGTCGATATCCGCGCCGAACTTGCGGAGCATGAATGGACGTCCGTAACCTGGACGGATAATAAACTCGTCGCAGCCAGTCCGTTCCGATACGAGCGGCATCCGAGTTTTGCCGTTATACTCGAACACGGCGGATGGCGTGACTATGGCGCGACCGATTCGGATTGGCAGTCCGGAAGCTTCGTGCGGTTACTTTCGTTCTTACGGCGGGAGACGGTCGAGGAAACGGCCGAGTATTTAGCGGTGAAGTACGGTGATAATGCGGATGGATCAGACGCCGACATTACGCTGAAGGTTCCGAAACTGCTGGCGGACAAGCCGAAAGTATATCGAATAGGCAACGACGCAAGCGAAGCCGACATACTCGATCAGTACCGCTGGCGATCACCGTATCTTGGCCGCCGGGGGATAACGGAGCCTGTCCAGCAGCTTATGCGGATCGGGTACGATAAGCGTACAAAGGCCGTTACAATTCCGTGGTTTAATCTTGACGGATCGCTCGGTAACGTCAAATACCGTAAAGTGTCGGGAAAGGCGTTTTGGTATGCGAAAAATGCCCGTCCAATCCGCGAAATGCTCTACGGTATCAATATCGTGTATGGCCGCCGGATAACGAAGGTTGCTATCGTAGAGGGCGAAGTAGATGCGTTAACGCTTATGACACACGGAATATTTGCGATTGCGACCGGCGGGACGGCGTTCACGGCGGCGAAGGCGGAATTAATATTACGTAGCCCGATCGAAGAGTTAACGATATATCGGGACAACGACGGGCCGGGCCGCGCTTGGCGGAATCGGATCGTGGACGAACTGGCCGGAAAGATTGACGTGCGGCTGGCGTTGGTACCGGCGCGATTCGGGAAGGACGTTAACGAGGCCGTAATGAACGGATGGGACGTGTGCAGCGGGAGAAGTCGGAAATGTCGAAATATATCGATTAATTTACGTTGATGTCGGAATGCGCAGCGTTTACAATGGAAAGGCACCGTTTGTTTCTAACAAAGCGTAGAACTTCGCCCGGCCGAGCGCTCATTCCGATGACCACTCGTACAATTCGCGGGGATTTACGTTAAGCGCATCCGCAAGCATAACGGCGGTCGCGAGCGACATACGCATTCGGCGGCCAGTCGTGTAGAACGAGATTTCCCGTTCGTCGACGCCTGACTTTTCCGCAAGCTGGCGCTGTGTCCAGCCGTACTTTTCGAGTAAGTCCGGAATGGCGCAACGACGCGGTTGAATGCGCATCGGTGCCCCTCCGAAAAAAATATTAAATTATTTCTAGCAAAAGTGTGCGAAACATAGGTGTCTTACGGTTTAATTAATATAAGGAGATGATAACTGTTGTATGAACCAAAACTGAATATTCTATACTTGAAGTACAGAAGAGGCGATGCATCTTTTGCTGAAGTTTATAAAGCAGCCGAAAGGCAACGAAAAGTCACATGTCACGTCGTTAAAAAGTACTTTGGATTCGATGAAGCAGACGCACTCGCACTGTTCGACGATACAATAATGGACTTGTTGCATCAAGAGAAAGTACATAAGAACTTTGAAGCATTGTTGAATAGCAGATTAAAATCTAGGAGGATCGATCTTCTACGAAAAGGTAATGGACTACGAAAGGTAGAGTCTCTAAACGCAATAGTAGAGATAGCTGAAAGCAAAGGAGCTGCAACTCCTGATGCTTTACGTAGCGATTTCGACCTAGAATCCGAAGTTATACAAATAGATACGATTAGAAATAGGAAAGCCGACCACCTGCAAGTGATCGACTTCCTCCGGGACTGCAATCCCGACGCAACGACGACTGCAATCGTCGAAGCAATGTTAAGTGCGCCAGCCAGCGCTTCCGATAACGCAATCGCGAAAAGTATCGGGATGCATCATCAGACCGTTAAACGTAAGTTGACCGCATTGTCACGTTATTACGACGCTAATCGTTTCGGTGATTACCACGATTACCTTGCCGTTTAACAATTCAAGTATAACATATCCGCAGTCATACGCTAAATGAGTATATTTTAACGGTTTCAATCCACGCTCCCGGCGCTTAGGCATTGCGTCGGGTGATAGGACCCCCGTTAACTGCGGTCGATGTTGTTGGTTATTCCTTACAATTACAGTTTCTACTATAACGTAGAATTTTATACGTGTCAATACGATTGACGGTCATTTATGGTGTTTTAGTAGCGTTGTCACACGATATTCAATTTTAACGAAGTCGAACGGAGGTTTAACGATGTCTAACGAAGCTTTACGTAACTATATACGAGCTAATAACGCGCCGGTTTCGAATAATTCCGAAATTCTTCAGAATATTTTTCGCTATGAGGGTCGGCCCGATCCGAACGAAGATGCAGCCGATTATATGGCGGTCCCACCCGAAAAGGCGGTGAGGTTAGCGTGAAGGAACAAAGCCGCAATTTTATCGGAAAAGTTTACGTATCGCAGCATGCTATCGACCGTGCCGTCGAGCGGTTCAGCATTGCGCCGGAAAAGGCGGAACAATGGGTACGCGATAACGTTAAAAAGGCGAGATTCGTCTCCGTCACGGTATCGGCGGAGGATGGTGGCAAGGAATCGCGGCTATTCGTATGGCAGCGTGTAGCGTACTTGCTCGCAATGGACATGGATCGAGTCATTACGGTGTATGCGCAGCACCACTCGCTTTCCTCAATAAGCGGCCGCGTGCAGACGTTACTTAACCGAGAACTGACGCGCGCCGAACGAAAAGAGGCCGCCGCCGTCCGCAAAGCAGCGATTGAGCGGGCCGAGTTAGCGATCGAACGGGCGAAATGCGATTATCGCATGACGGTTACGCCGAGCGCGGCCGTTATCAAGGCGAATACAAAACGAATACGCGAGATTGACCGGCGAATGGCGGAGATTGATGCGGAAGTACTGGCAGTGAAAAAGGAAAAGTCGGCGATTGCACGCGGATTAATAGCGTACATATGACGAAATGCTAACGACGGGATTGCGATAATCCCTCGTCGGCGAGGCGGTATTAACTGGGCGTGACCAGCGGTTAGTGCCGTCTCGCGGACGACGACAATACGATGTTGTCCGAATTTTATATGGAGGTGAGAACGATGTAGCACGAAAACTGTCCGTTTGGGCGACGACGGATTCCACGCCGTGGGGACGTTAAATAAGACACGGAAACGGGCTTTTAGTCGCCGTTAGATATCCCCGTTAAGGGGCGCACGACAGCGAAGAACGTCCGGCCGTGTGAGATAAGCCGGAAATAAAACATAGAGGAGCGGTTAAATGAGTCAATTTACACGTAAAGGCACGGCAGCAGTCGAAGCAGCAACGGCGGAGAAAGATAACGGAACGTCGGCACACGTACCGTTCCCGTCCGGCACAACGCTGAAAGTCCGTATCAAGTCGGCGGAAGACAGCGCGGAGTATTATGCGCACGGTATCTTCGGCAAAGTTAACACGTTTGTACCGAAGGTCCCGGCCGAGCGAAATCCGAAAGGCTACGTCACGGCGAATCCTTCCGTATGGGATCAGGCGGCCGACGCGCTATATTCCGACGCCAAGGCCGCGAAAGATTCCGGAGACGAAGCGGCCGCCGAGGAAATCCGGAAGCAGGCGTATCTGCTGAAATCGAAGCCGCGTTACCTCGTCGGATTCGGCAACCTGGAAACGGGCGAGGACGGATTCGTCGATCTGACGCCGAAACAAGCGCAAGGGGTATTCGCCGCGATCAAGAAGTACGCGAAGAAGCTCGATAAGATTGCGTTTGAGCTGTCCAAGTCCGGTTCCTCTACGAACACCGTCGTATCGCTTTCACCAGTCCTCGATATGGACGAAGACTTGACGGACAAGGAACGCGCGGCTTTCGAGAAATGTGGCGCAGTTCCTTTCGATTTCGCGGCGTTCGAAGGATTCCTGTTCGAAGCGGACGAGGCGGAACAGACGAAGAATCTCGTCATTGCCGGATTCGATATCGGGCGGCTCGGACTGACGATCGGCACGCCATCTTACGGTCCCGACGACGACGATGCCCGCCCGATCGAAATTTCCGAGGATACCTTGCCGTTCTAATACGGCAGTCCTCGGGCATTACGGAAAATACGGAGAGGAGCGGTTAACACGGCACATATTACGGAGATAACCGGAAGATACTCGGAGATGGTCGCGAAAGTTGCGCTACTGGCTGCCGGGTGGACGGTTCACGACGCGGTCACGGACGAATCGTACGACGTGCTGGCAACCGACCCACTAACCGGAAGCCACTCGAAAATCCAAGTCAAAACGATTAGGCAGCGTATTGACCGCGGTAACGAACTCGTCGTCTACGCGAAAAAGAATGACGGATCGACCTACGACAAATCCGACGCTGACTATATCGTTGGCGTTTGGGCGGTCGACGGCGAAATCCCTCGGATTTTTATGTTCGAGAATCGGGGCATCGGCGAGTATTGGGCGTCGGAGGCGAAGGCGGCCGAACGCTGGATCGAACTTCCTATCGCGTTAGACCGGAGTACCTTTAGCGAAGCAAATGTATCGGCATAGCCGTGATCCAGCGGAGGTAGTCGCCGTAACCTATTGCGAACATTGCCGCGGCGAGATTTACGAAGGCGACGAAGTTGTGCGGATAAACGGAACGTTCGGCGACGGATTCGTACACAACGGGTGGCAGACGGTCTGCGCGGCCGAGTACGCAAAGGAACGAGTTTATGACGCAGAAGGAACGGTAAGCAAGCGCGGAATTATCGAATAAATATCCGAATGGGAGCGATGTGTAAATGGCGAAATTGAACGTAGTTAACGTGGTTGAAGCGGTAGCCGCAGAGGTAACGGTAAAGCAAGCGGACGGGGCTGTCGTGAAGTACCGCAAGGTTGATCGGGCTGCGGAGGCGGGCGATATCGTGCAGATTACGGACGCAGAGGTTTCGTGTATCACGGACGGCGGATTCTACGAGGTCGACGAGGTGGATTCGTTCGGCGACGCTCAGGTGACGGATGACGACGGAGACGAGTTCGATACGTGCGGTTGTGAGTTGGAAGTTTACGAAAAGGTTGCGGAGCCGAAGTCGGAAGTGCCGTCCGATATCATTACGCACGAAGGCCGTCAATATCGGAAAGTTGCCCGTAAAGCGGCCGTCGGCGAACTCGTCGTCAGAACGTCTGGTGGCGGAATTAACTACCTCGAGGGCTGCGTTTATCGAGCGGATTACGTTAGTGATGAGGGACCTATTCGCAAAGAAGGCTCGGATACATGGCTGTGGTCGTGCAATTACGCTGTACTAGAACCGGTAAAATCGGAGTTGCCGTCGCTCCCCTCCGAATACGTCATCCACGGCGGACAAGTTTACCGGAAAGAGGCGCGTGTTGCGGCCGAAGGCGAGACGATTATCGTAGTCAATTTCGATGCGGATGATCACCTTCCGTCTAACCCGGCGAAGGACGACTATGTGTACGAAAACGTCCGCATAGACTCGACCGGCGACGTGCTTATCGACTCGGAACATTACGTATATAAACGAGAATACAACGCACTCGTACCGGCCGAATCCGTAACGATCGACGAAGAATTTACGGTTGAGAAACGGACGGCCGCCGTGTCCGACCGCATCCTTATCGTAAACGAGTGGCCTGGCGAAACACGGTACGGAATTGGCGCGATTGGTACGGTAACGGGGCGGCCACTTAGCGGAGTCGGCCGTGCGGATATCGGCGGCAAGGAGGTTACGGTAAGTGATTCGGAGTATGTCGTGCTGGTTCCGAAGCCGACGTACAAGCCCGGCGAAACGGTATGGCGGAAATACACTAAGAGCCCTATTACGCTAAAGGAGCGTTGCCCGGAATTTGACGGCAGCTCTTACGGACTGGCGTGGCGTACATCGGCAGGTTCCGGCTGGCTCGGCGAGAACCAGTTCGAAAAGTACGAAGAGCCAAAGCCGCAGCCCGCAGCACCGAAGCCGGAACCGGCCCGCATCGCAGTCGGCAGCACCGTTAGAATTACGACCGATTCCGAAAGGCTGCCGAAAGACGCTATCGCTAAAGTGACGGCGGCCGACCGCTCAAGCTGGCCGTACAAATGCGAATTACTCAACGGAGACGGTTACGATTGGTATAAACCGGAACAGCTCGAAGTATTGTCGGACGAAGAGGCGAAATGGGCCGCAATCGGGCGGGCGGTAGCCGAGTATAAGGCGGGCGACGTCGTAGAGGTCATAGCTAATACGAACAGCAGCGTTAACGAAATCGGAGCCTTCGGTATTATAACAGAAGGTCGTAGATCATCGACCGGAAGTTACCGAGTAGACGCAGGCTACGGTGATACCTCGAATTGGACGAAGCTAAGCGATATGAGATTAATTGTTCCGGTCGAGCAGCGGTTCGATGCCGACGTTAAAGGAGGCGGCGCGTCATCGAAATAAAGATAACGTTAAACGAGGAAAACGCACGCAGCCCGAGTATGGACGCCGGAGCCGCCGTAAAGGAAGCCGTAAAACGACGCAAAGCGTCCGAACCGGAATCGGCCGAGGAAGCGTTCAGCCGAATCGCCGCAATGTCATTAACGGATAAGGAACGGGCGGCATTCGTAGTGGCTCGCCAAGCTTTCCGAGATGGACGAATAGGCAACGTCCGATCTGACGGGAAGAAGTGGACGAAGGCGGACGTCACAACCGCCGGTTACCGGTTACAGGCGGCGGCGGCCGAGATGGAACGGGAGGGGCGGATTAAGTCCGTCCTCCTATCCAAACCGGACAATTATCGGATTCTAACGGCTGATTCGGAACTGCCCGCGTTTATCGAACGAATCCGCGAAGAATGCCGACGGCAAATGGCGGAGTGGACGGACCGCTTCGATATTCTCGGCGTACGGAGCATGACGGCGGGCGATTTCGAGGGTACCGGCGTTGATACGTATATCGACTTATCAATCGGATTCTCGATATGGCTTCCGCTACTCGACGAGGGCTATTACCTTCCGTACGGTCACGTTGATATGTTCAATGGCGGCAGTCCGGCGGATGGTTTCTATTTCCTAACGGAAGAGTCGGCGTTCAGATCAACGGACAAGCAGCTTACGCGGTCGGCCGTAATCGCCGCGATTAGTCCGTATCTCAGGCGGCCCGAACACGGCAAAACGTTCCATATGGGATCGGCGCGTTACGATTTACACGTCGCGATCAAAGACGGTTACGAAATCGGCGGTTGCGTATGGGACACGCTCGACGCAATGCACACGCTGAACGAACACGAGCAGAGCTACGGATTGAAGGCGTTGATTGCGAAGTACGGCGCGCTATTCGGAATACCCGGACCGATCTTCACGTTCGAGGACTTGTTCGGAAACCGATCGCCTGCGCCGTTCAATACGGAGCTTGTCGGAATCTACGCCATTAATGACGTAAAGTACGGGTGGAAACTGTTCGAGTGGCAATTCGAGGCGATGGCGAATGCGGCGGGCAATCTACTCGAATGTTACGCCAAAATCGACAGTAAGCTTCCGGAGACGGACGTGTTCCTGGCGCGGTGCGGATTCTGTATCGACTTGGACGGTCTGGCCGCGTTGGAATCCGAGTTTAAACCGAAGCTCGAAGAAGCCCGCACAGCCGTATTCGAATCGTACGGAATCGATGCTTCGTTTGTGCGGAAGATGGACAGGACGATTAATAAACGTAAAATCGACGGATGGATTGCGGCACAGCAGCGGAAGATCGATCGGCACGCCGAGCGGACCGCGAAACTGAAGGCAGATATAGCGGCGGACGAAGCGGCGGGAAAAACGCATCTAAAGCGATACGAACAAAACGTTACGAAGCTGGCCGAGTTAGAAGCCGAAGATTTAACGCCAGCCGACGAAGAACACGCGCCGTTGTTTACGGAAGAGTTTTCGATTACGAACGGGAACCATCTCGCGTATCTCATTTACGACCATCTCAGCATCCGCGACCGAACCGGCCAGTTTAAGCGTGGCAAAGCCCGATCGACGGCGGCTGATGTATTGGAGGCGTATTACGAAGAAGAAGATGCGCTGAAGCCGCTGGCGACTGTTGCGGCGTACGAGAAGCTGCTGAATACGTACGTGACGAAGATTCCGACGGCGGTTGAGGCGGATGGTCGACTTCATTCGGAGTTCAAGGCGGGCGGAACGGCGACGGGACGATATAGTTCGTCAGGGTATAGTGGGCGTCCTATCGATATATTACGTGAATTTGAAACGGAGGGATTGCGTGAAGCCTAGCGTTACGTTCTTTGTTCATAGTGATTACGATAAACTTGCAGATGAAATAAACGGATTTATCTGTAACTGTACTAATGAAGTATTACGGATTCAGTACGAAATTATTCAGCAGACCGAGGTCGGACCACAGTTTTCCGCGATGGTAGTTTACGAATGAGTCTCGTAGTTACTGACGCTAATTACCACGCCATCGTCCGAAAGCTCATCGCCGACGACCGCAAGGTTCCGAAGGGAGCGAATCTTCAAAATATGCCATCGAAGGGCGGCGGCGTCCTTGTACGGAACCAGTTCGTTCCCAAACGTGGTTATACATTCGTCGGCGCTGACCTCGGCCAAATTGAGCCGCGTATCCAAGCGCACATCATGTACGAACGATACAGAGATAACTCGCTCCGGCAGATTTTCCTAAGCAGGCTCGATCTATATACGACGATGGCCGTTCAGACATTCGGAATCGACGAGAAGTATTGCGTCGACAAGGCGTATGATCCGACCGGCACGTTTAAGCCGCGCGGCCTTATGAAAACCGGCGTGCTGGCGAAGTCTTACGATCAGAAGCCGGAAGCCTTTTCGCGGAAAATGGGCGTAACGATGGAAGTCGCCACGCACTTTTTCGAAAGCTTCGACGCCGCGTTCCCGTCATTTACGCAAATGGTCGCCGATATTCGCGAGTTCATGCGGACGAACGGGTACGTCGAGACGTTGTACGGAAGGAAGCGCCGGTTCCCGGATTATAAGTCGGTGGCGGTCGCGGCGGCCCGAAACGAGCAGAAACTTATCCGGCTGTATACGGAGCGGAAAGCGCTGCGGAATCGGGAATCGTTGACAGCGCGGGATGCCGAACGATTACAGCGTATCCAGGACGAAATCGACGTATTAGCGGCCGACCGAGGGCTTATCGGATACTGGGACCGGGCGGCATTCAATGCGGTGATTCAAGGAACCGGCGCGGACATCTTGAAGATGAACGGAAACCGGAACGCGCGCGAATGCAAGGCGAGGGGATGGGAGTTTAACGCGTCAATTCACGATGAAATCAAAAATTCGGTCCCGAACGCGGATTTGACGCCCGAAACCATAACGTTAATCGACGACATTATGACGGGAACGTGCGGCGCTGACTTAACGGTTCCTCTCGTAACGGATATCGTAATCGAGCCGCGCTGGATGCAAGAGTTCGGGCCGGACGAGTGGGATTACGCCGAGTGCCGCCCGAAGCCGGAGTTTGAAAATAAATATTCAACGTAGGGAGGCGTAACGTATGCGCGAAACAACAACGTGGACATGCCCGAATTGCCACGCCAGGAACCGTGAACTGGCGGACGAGGCCTGTGATCATCCGTGCGGCCGCTGCGGATGGGAACCGTACAGCGAACGACGACTGCGGGCCGATATCCGGGATTACCTCCGATCCGGCGGCGTTGCGGATGCGTTTAGTTTCGCGTCGCTGGCGTATCCGGCGTATAAGGACGTGCCGGGCCGCGATATTCAACGAATAATTGACGAAGTCGAGGAGGATGCGGAAATATGAAGATTACGGAAACTCACGATATCGGCGATTTTGATGCATACGAATACTGCGGTAAAGGATCGTTGACGGTAACGGTCGAGGACGACGCTGGAAACAGCAAGGTGGTCGACATCATGGCGGGCGAACCTGAGGACGCCGTATTCTACCGCGATTTGAACGGGGCTTATTCGATTGCGGCGGCAATTAAGCTGGCGTACGAAGCCGGAAAGCGAGGCGGACGAGTAATGAATAGCGTTATCGAGATGTTGCGTAAACACGTCGGTAAGCAGGGCGAAGTATGGGACGAAGCGTACGAAGAGATTGACGTAGCGTTCGACGGATACTTGAGCGGAGAGGATGGCGTCAGTCCGTATACTGCCGAGAAAGTCGACGAAGAGTTCGAAGACGGCGGCCGTTGGAGCAATTACCGGACAACCGTTCATAAAATCGAAGAGGAATCCGGGACAGTAGCGTACTTTTCGCTGTGGCGTGAATTACCGGCGACGGAGATACAGGACGGCGGGGATTTTTCGTACGAGCTGGACGAAGTTGTTCCACGCGAAGTAACGGTAACGCGATACGTAGCGAAGCCGAAGGGGGCGGTTTAGATAACGATATTCAAACGAGTAAATAACGCATCTCTAACGGAAGAAATCGCGGCCAATTTCCGCACACATCTCGACGACTGGTTTAGCCGCCCGGAAGTGTACGATGACGCCCTAGATGCGCAAATCCATCGGTGGTACTACGACATACTTGCGAATAGGCAACGCAAAGTATGGCCGAGGCGTCCATATTTCGGACCATCGGCAGTAAGCGCGGACCCTCGAAGTCAGTACGAAAGGCTGCGCGGCGCTAAACGTGATATTACGGGGCAGCCTCCGCATCAAGGCCGCTGGACATCGATTGGTACGGCGATCGGCGACGTAATCCAGCGGGAACTATTGTTTGCGGAGGAGCATACGGAACGGCCGCGGTTTATGCTCGAGCGGAACGGTAAGGCCGAGCCAATGTTCGAGGACTTCGCAAAGATGAACAAGCCGATATACGGTCCCGACGGCCACCTTCTATTTAACCTGTACGGTACTTGCGACGGTATTATGCGCTATGTGACGGACGACGGCGAAATTATACGCGTTGGCCTCGAGGTTAAATCGAAGCAAGGTACGTACAGTAAGACGTCAAGCTTCGCTCAACGAAACGGCCCCGAAGAGAAGCACGCCAAGCAATGCGTCTGCTACTCGTTAATGTATAGCGAAGCCGACGAACCGCTGGATTACTACGTCATTCTCTACGTTAACGGATCGAAGAGGGCGTGGAACATGTCCGCTGAGGATTACGAAAAGAATCCAGACATCGCCGTGCATTGCATCGAGATTACGGACGCGGACCGGGCCGCCGTCGTGGAGCATTTCGCCCGCATCGTACTAGATGCCGAAGAAGGAACGCCGCCGCCGCTTAGTATCGAAGATTGGACGTTCAATTCGTTTAAAACGGCGTGCGCGGCCGGGCTTTCGGAAGACGAGGTAGCGCAGCTCGAACGACAAGTTGACGCAATTCAACGGTCGGGACTGAAGGACTGGCAGAAGCGGCAATATGCGGAGGCGCTGGCGGAGATTAAGGCGATACGAGAGTCGAAAGGAGTTGCGGTATAGATGGCGAAGACGCCGCAGATTTCCACGTATATCGGATTGGACATATCGCTAACTTCGCCGGGATTTTCCGCCATCTCCGTAAAAAACCGCAAGCCTACGCTGCTCAAAACGGATGCAGTTACTACGGATTCGAAACAATCCGACGGCCTACGGTACTCACTGGTCGAAGCCGGTACGGTCGCTTTCGTTAGTCAGTACACGAACGCGTCAGCGGTGGTGCGCGAAGATTACAAGCGTCCGGCCAGCAAGCGGCAAGGTCAGACGGTATTCGGCGCATGGGCTGCGGTCGATACGGGACTGCAACGGGTCGGATTACGGGTCACCGACGAAATTAACGCCACAACGGTTAAGCGGATCATAGGCGGACACGGCAAGGCGGAAAAGGACGAAGTGGCGGCGGGCGTCCGGCGGATTCTCGGGTTAGCAGACGATTACTATTTCGCCACGGACGACGAGTCTGATGCCGCCGGAATCGTACTAGCGTGGCTGATCGAAAAGGAGCTGATTGACGTATGATGGACCGATTATATGCGTCATTACTCCGGCAGCGTGACGAAATGGCGTATAACATCGAGCGGACCGAAACGTGGCTGGCGGAAAAACGTGCGGAGCTGGCACGGATCGAAGCCCGAATCACTGCGATGGAGCCGTTACGGAAAGGAGGCGAGCATTCATTTTAATCGTGTATTACTCGATTACCGGGAATGTGCGGAGGTTTGTCCAACGGATCGGCCTCCCCTTCCGGGAGATTGCGGGACCGTACGAAGTGGTGGACGAGCCTTATATCATCGTGACGCCAACGACGGGCTTCGGGCAAGTTCCGGAAAAGGTCGACAGGTTTATCCGGTACAATGCCGATGAAATCCGCGGCGTGGCCGTTAGCGGTAATCGGAATTGGGGCCGGAACTTTGGCGCGGCCGGTGAGAAAATAGCGGAAGCGTATGCCGTTCCGTTACTGCTACGGTTTGAGTTATCGGGAACGGACGAAGATGTTCGAAAATTTAACGAAGAGGTGACGCAGATTGGGGAAGCGAATGCTTGGCGAAATCGAGCTTAACCGGATATATCAGCGTGATTGTATCGAGGGTATGCGTATGATTCTGGACGGAAGCGTTGACCTTGCGATAGTCGATCCGCCTTACGGGATAAATTTCCGGAGTAATCACCGCAAGTCAAGCATTCTCAAAACTACGGGCGGAATCGCTAATGACGGCGTAGATAATGCGGGATTTTTGGCGGAGGTTATTACGGAACTAAGTCGCATATTAAAACCGGACGCGCACATTTACTGGTTTACGCGTTGGGATAAAGTGCCTGAGCAGCAACCGCTGCTTGAACGCTTCTTCACCGTCAAAAATTCGCTGATATGGGCGAAGAATAACTGGTCGATGGGTGATCTCTTCGGAGCTTACGCCGGTCAGTACGAAAATATCCTATTCGCGCAGAAAGGACGGCGATTACTAAACGAGGTTGACGGTAAAACTCGACATCCGGACATCTTGCATTTTAACCGTGTTTCGTCCGGAAAATTACGTCATAGTCACGAAAAGCCGGAGGAGCTTGTCGAGTTTCTCATCCGTAAATCGTCCGACGCAGGTGACGTTGTAGTTTCGCCATTCTGTGGTTCCGGTACAGATTGCGTAGCTGCAGCGAAAACCGGTCGTAATTTCATCTCGTTCGAACTCGATGCGGATCATATCACAACCGCCAATAAACGGCTTGACTCGATACAATTACCGATAAATTGACGAAGGAGTGACGTAATCATTACGAACCATATCGAATTAAACAACGAAATTATGCAGCGCGACGAATCCGGATGGTACCGGCTCGACCGCGACCAGGCGGCCATTGACGCTTTCTTGGCGGAAGTGGACGCGAAGACACGTAAATTCCGCCAACCTATGCACCGCTACCACTGGCTGCTCCTCCACGGATACTACTATAACGTGCAAGGGCAATACACCGCTACGGAGATACTGGCGGTCGAAAACGTCTGTTACTCGTACAACTTCCGCTTTGCCTCGTACATGGCCGCGTCGAAGTTTTACAAGGATTACGCGCTCAAAACGGACGACAAGGCGCAGTATCTCGAAGATTACGAGCAGCATATCGCAATCGTGGCGCTATGGCTCGGAGGCGGCGACTATGCGGCGGCTGAACGGTATGCGCGATCAATGATGGAGCAACGGTTACAGCCCGCGACGCCGACGTTTATGAACGCTGGCCGGGCGGAGACGAAACGGGGCGAGCTTGTATCTTGCTTTCTACTCGAAATGGACGATGCGCTGAACTCGATAAACTACGTGCTAAGCACCTGCATGCAGCTATCGAAAATTGGCGGCGGCGTGGCGGTCAATCTATCGAAACTCCGTGGCCGGGGCGAACCGATCAAAGGCGTAGAAGGCGCGGCAAAAGGCGTCATGCCCGTTATGAAATTGATGGAGGACGCGTTTTCGTACGCCGATCAAATGGGACAGCGTAAAGGGTCCGGCGCGGCGTATTATAACGTGTTCGGATGGGACATTATCGAGTTCATCGATTCGAAAAAAATCAACGCAGACGAAAAAGTCCGGATCAAAACGCTATCCATCGGCCTAATCGTCCCATCGAAATTGTACGAGTTGGCCGCCGAGAACATGCCGCTATATGTCTTCGGGCCGTACTCCGTATACAAGGAGTATAACGTACATCTCGACGATATGGACATGACGGAGATGTATGACGAACTGGTCGCCAATCCGGCCGTCAAGAAACGTCAAGTCGGCACGGCCCGCGACATGTTGGAAAGGATCGCCGTTACGCAGCTTCAATCGGGATATCCGTATATCGCTAACGTGGACAACGCGAATAAGCAGCACGCGCTTTCCGTACTCGGCCGTATCAAAATGTCTAATTTATGTACGGAAATTTTTAATTTGCAGGAAACGTCCACTATCGCGGACATCGGCGAAGAAGGCACCGTATACCGCCGCGATATCTCCTGTAATCTAGCGTCGCTCAACATAGTCAACGTAATGGAGACGGGCAAGCTGCGCGAATCCGTACATGACGGCATGGACGCGCTGACGGTCGTATCGGACCGGTCACGTATTCCGAATGCGCCAGGAGTACGTAAGGCAAATGCCGAGCTGCATTCCGTCGGGCTTGGCGTCATGAACCTTAACGGGTTCCTTGCGAAGAACGGTATTCCGTATGAGTCGGCGGAGGCTCGCGATTTCTGCCGGACGTTCTTCGCGGCGATGAACTATTATTCGCTGGAACGTTCGATGCAGATTGCGAAGGAACGCGGCCGGACGTTTGAAGGGTTTGAGCGGTCGGATTACGCGAGTGGCACGTATTTTGAACGTTATATCAACGAAGACTTTGTGCCGAGGACGAGCCACGTACGGGAATTGTTCGCTGGATTCACGCTACCCTCGCGTTATGAATGGGCGTCACTATCCGCTGACATACGCGAATACGGACTATATCACGCGTACCGGCTGGCGATCGCCCCGACGCAATCCATTTCGTACATCCAAAACGCCACGTCGTCCGTTATGCCGATCGTAGAGCATATCGAGACGCGGACGTATGCGAACGCCACGACGTACTTTCCGATGCCGTTCCTATCTCCGGATAATATGTTCGTGTACAAGTCGGCGTACAACGTGGACCAGTTCGCGCTTATAGATTTGATAGCGGAGATTCAGCCGCATATTGACCAGGGCATATCGACGATCCTTTACGTTAATTCGGATGTGTCGACGCGGATGCTCGGCCGGTTGTATGCTTACGCACATCATCGCGGGCTGAAATCGCTTTACTATACCCGTACGAAACGGCTTGATCCGTCGGAATGTACGAGCTGCGCTATCTAATAGGTTTCATATCACGAAGGAGGACGACTAAGTGGGCGGATTTGACTCAATCGCAGCTGAAGCATTTGTGAAGATTGTCGGTTTTATATCGCTTGTTTTCGGCGCAGGAGTATTCGTTGGATGGTTGATTTGGGGTTAATTACTACGACGAAAAGGAGACGATGATATCAACGTGAAAGCCGTTAACTGGAATGTACCGGAAGATTACGTCAACACGTTTTGGAATCAGAATATCGCGCAGTTTTGGACCGACGAAGAGTTCCCGATATCCGACGATTTGGCCGATTGGCATTCGCTGACCTCCGCCGAGCGTGCCGTATATAAGCGCGTCCTTGCTGGACTTACCGGCTTGGATACGCAGCAAGGCGGCGAAGGCATGCCGCTAATCGCCGTCCATACCGATAACAACCGCCAGGCCGCGGTCATGACGTTTATGTCTGCTATGGAGTCGGTTCATGCGAAGTCGTATTCGTCGATATTCTCGACGCTTATCACGACGGAAGACACGGCGTATCTGCTGGACGATTGGTCCGCGTCACATCCCCGTCTAACGTACAAGGCCGAGCGGATTGGACTTTATTACCGCGCGCTGTTGACGCAAAGGCCGACCGTATACGAACGCTACATGGCGTGCGTCGCGTCCGTCTTCCTCGAATCGTTCCTGTTCTACTCCGGATTCTACTATCCGTTGTATCAGGCGGGCCAAGGCCGTATGACGATATCCGGCGAAGTCATCCGCAAAATTATGATCGACGAATCCATCCACGGACTGTTCGTCGGTATGGTGGCGCAGGAGTTGCGGGCGAAGTTGACGGCAGCCGAACGGGAGCGTGCCGAACAGGAAACGGAAATGCTCCTAACGGACTTGTACGATAACGAGGCGGAATACACGCGCGAAATCTATGACGGAATAGGGTTGACGGCCGACGTGCTGCGTTTCGTCGAGTACAACGCGAATAAGGCGCTCATGAATCTCGGACTGGAGCCGGTGTTCAATCCGGAACCATTCAGCGCGATCGTGGCGAACGGACTGTCGTTAGGGACGGTGAATCACGATTTCTTTTCGAAGAAGGGCGACGGGTACGTAATGGCGCTGAATATCGAGAAGATGACGGATGCCGATTTTATTTTCGAGGGAAGGCCGATAGTCGAGCGAAGTATTTGACCGTAAAGTGTGCGAAACGGCGTGCGGCTACGACTATATACGTAGAGGGACCGGTTAGTGATGACGGTCCCGTAAGCCTGAAAGGAGGGCGACGAAGTATGGACGAAAAGTTTACGGGATTGAACGTACTGAACGAAATGGGCGGTGGGCCGTCGGCAGCGGCCATCGTATTGGCGGTGATGTACGCTTTAATGGCGGCAGGGTGTTTATTTTACGCATTCAAGTTGTCGGCGGAGCGAGAGACGTTCTTTGCGACCGGGATAACTGCGTTGGCGATATTGTGCGGGGCGGCTTCGGTACTTTGGTTCGCAGACCGCATCGAGCCGATCCGCTACGAAGTAACCGTCCAGCCCGGACATGTTATCGACGCGGCCAGGTGGGAAATCGTCGAGCAGCGCGGCGAGATTTACGTAATTGAAGAAAGGGAGGTGGCGGAATGACCGTTGAACTAATCGAGGCTATCGGCAAATTTATCGTACAACCGATTGCGGTATGCGGATTCCTCGCATTTCTTGCGTACATGTCTTTCAGAATGTTCCGAGACTAGACGAAGGAGGGTGATTGTTTGAATAAAATCAACGTACTAGATCGCGGATACGTCCGCCTGGTCGACGTAATGGGTTCCGACTTGACCGTAGTCAATGCGGCCCGCGTATCCTATGCGAAGGAGTCGGCTACACTATCCGACCGCGACCGGCGGCTAATCGCATTCCTCGCCCGCGAAGGTCATACGTCACCGTTCCGGCACGCTATCGCTCAGTTCGAAGTGTACGCGCCGTTGATGGTCGCCCGCCAATGGTGGAAATACGTTGTCGGATCGGCCCACTACGAAGGGACAGGCGATAGTCTCGACGCCTGGAACGAAAGCAGTCGTCGCTATATCACGGAGGAACTGGAATTTTACGTGCCTTCGCCGGGCGAATGGCGGTCGGCTCCGGATAATTCTAAGCAAGGTAGCGGCGAAGTGATACCGACGGAACAGGGCGAGATTGCGACGCAAGATTTACTTGATTACGTGGCGTATGGAGAGCGTTTGTACGAGCGCGCGATGAAAAGCGGAGTCTGCGCCGAACAAGCGCGACTATTCCTGCCAGCTTACGGCATGTACGTCCGGTGGTATTGGACGGCATCGCTACAATCCGTTTGTCACTTCCTCACACAGCGGCTTGAACACGACGCACAGCGCGAGATTCAGGATTATGCGAAGGCGATATTGGCGCTAATAGAGCCGAGGTTTCCCGTTGCTATTGACGAGATTTTAACGAAGCATGACGAAAAGGGGGATGCGTAAAGCTAACGTTATAGTGTTGATTTTAACGTTGGTGTCGGTGCTTCTTACGGTGCCACAGCCGGAACAGACCGAAGTCGTGGAAATTGCCGATGAAGGTTGGGTTACGTTTGAAGCGACCGCATACACGGCACGCTGCGACGGATGTACGGGTATCACAAAGACCGGCGTCGATATCCGCGAATCGGTAATGTACGAGGGGTTAACCGTAATCGCCGTCGATCCGGACGTGATTCCGCTAGGCTCGGCGGTGGAAATACGGCTGTCCGACGGAGCGATTATCGAAGGCACAGCGCAAGACGTCGGGGCCGCAATTAAGGGGCGGCGGATCGATATCGCGCACGCAACGAAAAAGGCCGCGTATGCTTTCGGGCGGCAGGACGTGGAAGTACGGATTATAAACGAATATGAAGCGGAGGAATGACGAATGGAGAAGCGGTATCTCGTAATGGTGGCAGAGTCTAACGAATTTACAACGAAGGGCAAAAGGTATGAGATCGTAGAGGAAACGCGAAATTACTACGTAATTAACGGAGACGGTGGTCACGAACTTAGCTATTCGAAAACTCCGGACGATGAGGGCTTGTCGTACGCTACTTGGTTCGTAATCGAGGAAGACAGGGGGTTGACGAACGTTACCGTATTAAAGGACGAAGTCCTCGGCGTTGAGCGGGAATATCGCAGCGTCAGCCGGAAGGCGGCCGTGGGCGAGCGGATTAAGATCGTACTACATCTACCACTTAACAAGTATAACGTCGGAGATGTGCTTACCGTGGAGAGTGCGGTGGGGTACGGTGGAGTGAGAGGCTACGTCGTGTCATCAGAGTACGACCAGGGCATCGGAGACAACGAGTACGTCGTCCTCGAACCGACCGATATCGTACGGGTCGACGGCACCCGGTATCGAATGGTCGAACGGGCGGCAGCGGAGGGCGAGCGTATTATCGTACTTAATCCCGGAACGAGCGTTCACCGTACTGGCGATGTGCTTACGATTACGGAAGTGAACGAACACAACTCGCAGCAGACGCGCAAGGCTGGCAATGTATTCTGCGGATGGCTATATGAGCGAGAATACCGCGTACTTGAGTCGGTTTCACAGCAGAGGCCGTTAAAATCGGACCAGCCCGACCCGACCGAAGAGGCCGCCGAGTTGCTCGTACTACAGCGCCAAATCGATAAATTGACGGGAAGGTTGACGGATGCAGAAACGAAGTTGAGCGAAGCCGAAACGAAACTGGACGAGGCTGGCGCGCAACTTGACGGGCTGACCGGCACCGTGGCGAAATTGACGGCAAGGCTATGCGGAAAGTCGGCGGAAATGACCGCTAAGGCCGACGACCGCGACGGAATCGTGGAGCGCGCGAAGGCCGACGTGGCGGAGTTGGAATGTACGGAGCATTACGACAGATCAGGCGGCGTATCGTATTGGCCGCGTGGTTGCGAGAAACGTGGATATGGTGCTGTTCACGAAGTCGAATACGTCATCAACCGCGAGAAACGTACCGTCGTTGCACTAGTTAAGTACATCGGTGGCGGCCCTGTTAATTACCGTGGTAAGGCAAAGACTGCCCCCGGCGACTGCTTTAACGTGTGGATCGGTAAGGCGATTGCGTTACGAAGGGCGCTCCGCCTGCCGATTCCGTCCGAGTACGTTAATGCGCCACAGCCGACGGTGCCGCGCGTGGGCGACGTTGTTACGTTTCCGGTTGACGACTGCGATGGATGGTACGGAAAAGTCACATACGAGGTTACGTCGTTGGATGAGGGCGACAATTTACGGATTCTGACGTCAGTCCGAGGCGATAGTGTTGGTAATATGGCGAATGGCGGTGATTTGCGTAAAGGGTTCGATATCCTTGTCTTTTACGACGACAGCCGTGATGGGGCGGTGTCCGAATGAGGCTGTATGCGATTATGGACCGAAAGACAGGCGAAGTCGTCCGCGATAAAACGTATGTTAAGTTATCGTCGGCAAAATTAGCACTACGTTACCATTACGGCACCCGAACGGAAAAGTACGGAATTGGATACGTTGAGCGCGCGATAAAGCTTGCGTGGATCATCGACGATAACGATGAATGGACGGAGGTGTTCGAATGAGTTTACCGACTGGCGTTGCAAGGCCGAATATTGCCCTTACGGGACCGCTCCGCTCCGGCAAAGACGAAATAGGCAATCGTCTTTGTCAGCGGCATGGCTACGTACGGTTCGCGTTCGGCGACGGAATCAAGGACGTGTGCAGACGCTTATATCCGGACCGATTCGCAGACAAAGCCGGTAACAGGAAAAAGCCCCGAGCGTTGCTTCAGGGCGTGGGGCAGGCGCTTCGCCAATTCGACGAAGACATATGGGTGCGGCAATGTTTCGCGGAAATCGAAGACTCGCAGGGAATTGCGGGCCACTACGGGATAGTCGAGCGCGCCGTAATCACCGACCTACGCCAGCCGAACGAGTACGAGCGGTGTCGTGCGGAAGGCTTCGTCATCATCCGTGTAAAGGCGGCGGCCGGGCTTCGCATTCAGCGAGCGGTCGAATCGTCCGATACGTTTGCGGCCGCCGATTTAACGCATGAGACGGAGCAGCATACGGACGGCTTCGACGTGGACTATGAGATTGTAAACGACGGGACGTTGGACGAGTTGTACAGGCGTGTAGACGAGCTTATGACGGAAATTGACGGAGGTGCCTCGTGAATACAGCGGTATTATTTTCATCCGAAACTGATTTGTGGCCGACTCCACAAACGTTTTACGACGATCTTCATGCGGAGTTTAACTTTACGTTAGACCCTTGCGCAACGACCGACAACGCAAAATGTCCGATATTCTTCACGAAGGAAGACGACGGACTCATGCAAGAATGGGCGACTCATACGGTATTTATGAATCCGCCGTACGGTCGCGAAATTGCGAACTGGATTCGCAAAGCGTACGAAGAGTCTCGGAAAGGCGCAACCGTAGTTTGTCTCGTTCCGGCAAGAACGGATACGCGGTGGTTTCACGACTATGTTTACGGTAAGGCTGAAGAGATCCGATTCGTAAAGGGACGATTAAAGTTCGGCGACGCTAAAAACTCTGCACCGTTTCCATCAATGGTCGTAGTTTTCCGGGGAGTGCCGAAATAGGCAATCACTACTCTTCTGTTTCGCTAACAAACACGAGCCAACCGTCCTGCTCTGCGGCAAACACGAAGCGGCCGCGCTCCGCCGTTAGCTTCGTCTTGTTATAAAAACGACTGGCCGATATGTATCCGCGCTTATCTACGTTCGCCGCCGTCGGGTCGGACGAACTGGCGGACTGTCGGAGGGCAATTGCGCGGGCGTTCGAGTCGTATCCGAGGGCGACGCGATTACCGGCATCAAGTCCGTACAATTTTACGAAATCGGCCGAGAGCCTCAGCCGTTTGTGCTTGTCGGTGGCGACGTATAGCGTGACGAGCGGTATTGCATCGATATTAAAACGTTTTGACACGGGATCAGCTCCGATATTTAACGAGTTACTAACGCAATTATAACGTTAGCGCTCCGCTAATACAACAATAAACGGTAGGAGGCGGTTTTAATTACGAAGGCACAATTTAAATATATCGAATTGTTCGCGGGGATCGGCGGATTCCGGCAGGCGTTGGATGCGCTGGGCGGAGAGTGCGTATTCGCTTCCGAAATCGATAAGTTTGCGGCGCAATCGTATAAAGCGCTGTATAACGGAGCGCAGGAACTACATGGAGATATTACGGCTATCGCGGCGGCCGATATACCGGATCATGACATATTGGTCGGCGGATTCCCGTGCCAAGCGTTTTCTGTCGCGGGTCAACGTAAGGGATTCGAAGATACGCGGGGTACGTTGTTCTTCGAAATCGCCCGTATAGCAGCCGAAAAGAAACCCCGTTTACTTCTGTTAGAGAACGTTAAGGGCTTGCTATCGCACGATAAGGGTCGGACATTCGACGTCATGTGTGCGGCGCTTAACGATATAGGCTACGCAATCGATTTCCGCGTGCTTAATAGCAAAAACTTTTCCGTACCGCAGAACCGTGAGCGGATATTTATCGTAGCCAGCCGTGACGCCGCGTACGAGCCGTGGAATATCGGAAAAGGCAACGATGTTGTGACGAAGGCGAAACGTAGAGCGGCCGAAGCTGGCGTGCGGACGTTTAACTTCGATTGGCCAGAGATCAGCACAGTAACAAGTCGGTTGCGCGACGTGCTGGAACCGAATGTTGACGAGAAATACTATTTATCCGAAGAGAAGACGGCGAAGTTGTTGGCGCAACTTAACGAACGTATAGATTACACGGAGCCAATCGTTTATGGGTCGCTCGAACACTACGGCAACGATCAAATGAGTCGTATTTATTCCGTTAATGGCGTTGCGCCTACGATTACGGTAGTTAGCGGCGGCGGGCGTGAACAGAAGATTGCAGAACCGCAGGAAGTCAACGAAGGATGTGGGTTATCGTATGCGTTAACGGCGTCCTACGGGCACAAGACGCAGTTGACCGAAAAGACGCTTGGCAAGAAGCGGTTGACGTACGTAGGCGAACCGCAGATCGAAAAAGTCGGACAGATACCATCAGATAGCGGACAGACGGGCGGAGTTTACGGAACAGACGGAATCGCGCCGACTTGCTTGAATCAGCACGGAAACGCGGTAACGAAGGTTGTGGTCGTCGGCAATACTAATCCGTCGGGGCGCGGGATGAACGGGAGTGTCTACGATTCGAACGGACTCAGTCCGACGCTTACGACGAATAAAGGCGAAGGCGTGAAAGTCACCGAGTTTTCTGACGGTTCCGGCATTGCGTACTGCGTTCAAGCTACTTACGCAAAAGGTACGTCGCCGGGCGATGTCGGCAAAGGGCGGAGGACTCATGTTATCGAAAGATCCCTCTACCGCATCCGTAAACTCACGCCGCTCGAATGCTGGCGGTTGCAAGGGTTTAGCGATAGCTCGCACGAAACCGTAAAAGCGGCGGGCGTGTCCGATAGCCAACGTTACAAGCAGGCGGGAAATGCCGTTACGGTTAGCGTAATTGCGGCAATAGGCAAGCCGTTAATCGCGATGTTAAACGAAAAAATGACGAAGGATGACGAAAGAGAGGCGGCTTTATAGTGATATACACGGATAACAAGGACTTCTACCCGAAGCCCGCGAACTGGCCGAACGCAAACGCCAATCAGCGGAAGCTTTCGCGACGTGGGACGGAGTCATTACGGAGGGGGATGCGGAATGAACAACACTAAAGGGTACGAAATGACGGTAAAGGTAACGGCGCGGACGGCCGTATACGGTGAAGAGGCGGAGTACTGGGCGGGATTGACGGACGTGCAGCGCGGCATGATGATGGGCGAAGTAAAGGCGGAGGTCAGGCGTTATTTTACCGAAGAATTGGACGGCGGATCGGAACAACTCGATATAAACGTCGAAGTTACGGAAGTAGAAACGGAGGTGTCCGAATAGATGGGCGCATGCAACGTTGATTTAACGAAGCAGACACGAAAGTACACGGAAACCTATTCGCTTTCTTCGGCCGCTGGCGTTAAAGCATTGCTCCGCGATCGGCACCGGATAGCGGCCCGCCGATTCAAGGGCGATACGGCCGCGTCCGATATTTTGATCGATTTGCATTCCGCTATCAACTCCGCCGGGCTGACGGACAGGCAAACAGAGGCGCTAGCGTGGGTATACGGGGCTGACATTACGCTGGAGAAGGCGGGCGAAATCATGGGCTGTACGAAGCAGGGCGTTAAAGCCTTCGTGGATGGCGCGGCCGGTCGGATAGCTGACGTATTTAAACGTTGGGAGTACGGGGAAATTGCGGTAGAGATCGAAGCCGAAGGGGATGGCGCAGAGGATGAATAAGGATCAATTTGCCGCGGCCGTAACGGAATTAATAGCACAAGGAATCGACGATAGAGCGGAACGTATCGAAGCCGTACGGACGCTTACGGATAAGTATATATCCGCAACGGGCGAAACGCCGGATACTAAGCAGCTCGAGCGGCTGGCGGACTATATCTTGCGCGAAGAGTTGACGAGTATGGATACGCATAAAGTACAGCACGAAGAATATCCGTTTTTGAGCGAGCATCAATTTGACCGCCGCCACCGCCGCGAAGTATCCTTATGGGTTGCGGAAAATCTCGGGGCCGACGGACAGGATCATAAGCCGAAGAAAAAGCGGATGCGTAGCAAATGGGAGCATACGTTCATGGATCGCGGTATTCGGATTGACAACCGCGCTAGAAAGGCGCAATACCGGCGTGATACTGCGCCCGGCCCGGTAATTACTACGATGTCGGAGCCGTTCGTTATGGCGCGGAAGCAGGCGGCCCGCTGGCGTGATTCGCTGAGTCTCGTATACTAGCCGACGCCGATTACGTCATTCAGTCGGAACCATTCGCCATCGATCATAACGCGGCGGCCGTACGTATCAATTCGCTCGACAACGCCGACGGCCCGTAACTCCTCGTACTTATCGTAAATATGCAGCGATATGCTAACCTTTTCGTTAAATGACTCCGCTATGGCGCGTTCGATGTCTTCGATGGCATCGCCGTCCAATAGCGGTTTTTTCTTTGCGCTAAGTTCCCGACGTTGTTCGTTTAAGGCCCGGATATGCTCCGGCAGCATCATGCGCGACGATTCCCACAATCCGTTACCTTCGAGTTTCTTACGTTGATTTAGCACTGTTATCACTCCTTCAACGCAAGTATAGCGGAACGTGCGTTCGTATTCAAGGGCCAAGCATACTGAAACGTGCAATTTTCGATTACAAAATACTCGTCGCGGATTTTAACGTCGCTATCCGTGATCTCGGAAATGCGGCCGCTACCGATTAGTTCCCCGTCTTGGAATACGAGAATAACGGCCCGATCGAGCGCGGCCGTATGAAAGTGGATCGGCGATATTAACGTGCGTGTTTTCGTCATTGTTCGTCACCTCGGCAAAAAGCCCGCCAATTACGACGGGCATATTCGGTACTTCGATACTTCCGTTACTTGACGTCAAGGTACGATTTCAGCGCGTCCTGGAGTATACGCGAGAAGTTAACGTTATTCTCGACGGCCAATTCGTCGAGCCATTTCGGAATCGTTAACGTTTTCTTGACGGCCTTCTGCTCCATTTCGTCGCGGAATGGCGGCATCCACGCTTCGACGAGGACGACCGCCTGGTTATCGCCGACTTTCACGTCGATGGTACGGGACGCAGCCGGTATTCCGTCGCCGTCCGATTCCATACCGTAAAGGTGAAGCGCCATGCATTCGCGCGCCATACGCAGCGCTTCTTCGTCTGTATCGCCACATGTAAATGCGCCGGGCAAATCGGGGAACTCGACGGAAATGCCGTCCGGTTCGTAGCTGAATATTGCCGGATAGATATAGCGGTCTTTCGGCTTGCTCACGTTCTTCACTCTCCGTTCTATGTTATTCCTTGAGCGAAGGGGGCTATTTAAGCCCCGCTTGCTTTAGGATACTTTCGACTGTCTTAGCTGGTAAGTCTTTGTTCGGGTGGGGTACCGTCACTCGGCCTTTCTTAGTGCGATGTTTAAATTGTTTATGACTGCCTTTAGTGTGGACAAGGTACCATCCGTGTTCTTCCAGCAACTTTATTATGTACCTTGATGATTTCCCCCGCAAGTCTTCGTCCCTCCTTTCTGTATTTATTATAACACGTACGATTATACGTGTCAACAAAATGCACGTATTTATATACGTACTTTACTTTCCGTCATTCTTACGGCTATACGATACAACCGCAGGTTTAAGGCGGTTTTATTTGCGTTAATAAACGAATGTGGCGGCATGAACTCCGTCCGATTAACGCTCTATTTTCGAAGGGAGCGTAGAAAGTGCCGAAAGAACATGTACGAAAAGTAGCACGACTACAGTCTGGCAAACCTGTCGGAAACTTGACGCCAGTAAGCGCCGAATGGGCACGCGACGAGCGAGGCGCATTATTCAAATATACGCAAGCTGAACGAGTAGAAGCCGCTAAACGCCGCCGATGGGTTGCGCGTGATAAGCGGCATTTTTCGTTCAGTCACATGCAATATATGCGTGAAATTACGCAAGGGCTATCGAATAAGTATTGCGGCTATCTACTATTATTGCAGCCGTATATCGCGTTTAAGTCCAACGTACTTGTAGCGGAAGGGCACGGTACTGCTCCGCTCAATATCAACGACTTGGCGCGCGTATGGAACGTCACTAAACGGACGGCACGTACGGTCGTCGGCGAATTAGAAGCGCGGAGCATCCTTTTCGAAATGGATGGCAAATTCGCGGTAAATGAACGCTATCACTTTCGAGACAAAGCGGGCGAGGGCGTGAATGCGCTGATCCGCACGTATTTTACTACGTTGAAGCAATTCGACATGACGGCGGCCGACTTAGGCTTCGTATACAAACTGCTTCCTTACGTTCACTACGAAACGAATACCGTGTGCGCCGATCCTTTCGCCAGCCCGGAAGAAATCCGATTCCTCAACGAAAAAGAGATTGCGGGACTTATCGGGATGCATGAAAAAGAGACGATAGCGGTACTTAGGCGGCTGCGGAAATCGAACATTCTGCGCGGATATATTAACGCTGAGAACCGCCGGGACACGTTTACGATACTTAATCCGCACGTGTTTTATCGTAAAAAAGGCGCGCCGGATTCGCTGGTCATAGCGCTGTTCAACCGGAATAGGTAAGGTTTTTTGCACGATATCGGCCGAATAGGTAAGGTTTTTTGCACGGCGGTCAATCGCTGAGATCGTAGACAGGGCGCGGGATTTCGGCGATTTTCCGCTAAAAATCCGGAAATTGTATCTTATCTTATACGGGAGTAAGCGTAGATAACGGTACTACTGGTTCAAATACTGCATAGTTCGTAAAGAGCGTAAACATTACCGTCCTTTTCCTGACGGAAAAGTCCGGGACAACTATACTTATGCGTTGGTCTTTATCGTAAAAGATCACACGTAGAAAGAGAATAAGCCGGACAGCCACGGTTTTGTGGCTGGACGACAGGGGCGGTTTTCCCCTGTATATAAACGGAAATTGCGATAAGCTCCCGTCCAGTCGAGAGCTTTCGTTATAGAAACGGAGGTTAACGTATGAAAACGTTGAATACGGAGCATTACGCAGCTATCCGATACTTAGCGTTACCTAAGTCGGAACGTCCGACTGTAGACGAAATAGCGGCGGAAGTTGGCGTACATCGATCGACTATATTCGAGTGGAAGAAGGACCCGTTATTCGAGGCGGAGTTAAAACGGCAGATGGTACGTAACAGTACGGACATGTTGCCGGACCTTATCGAGTCACTACCGAAGATAGCGATACGAGACGGTAATGCGGCCATGGCGAAGCTAGCGTTACAGATTAACGGATTGCTTACGGATAAGGTCGAGGTGGAGACGAAAGGTGTCGTTGATACGGATATAGAAGCGTTGCGGCAGCGGATTGAGTCGCTTAAAGCGGAACGGAAAGCGGAAGGTTCGTAGGCAGACGGAGGCTCGTCCGTCGGATACGGAATGATACCGTCAAATTGACGTTATTAGATGTAGGAATACGGATAGGTGGCGTTAGAGGCTTCCGACTGGTTCCGACTTTTGACGTAAATATCTGCAACGAGCTTCTGACGGACGCCCCTCCGGAATTTTTCGGAACCGGCCGCATTCGACCCGAAAATCACCGCCATTTACGTAAAATAGTGCAAATTTGACGGTGAATTGGCGGACGTGGACGGGCGGTGGCGGAGTGAGAACGGGTGAGAATGGCGTAGTGGTGCGGGGTGCGGGGGATTCGGAGAGTTGGCGGACTATTACGTGAAATACGGATTTTGTGATGATATACTGTACTATTACGGTAGCACACGCAAGCCCCCAAGGGGGGTATCGTCAAGAGGCCGCTTTAGGCGGTAGTAAAATCTACGCATCAAAAAATAACTTTGAAATTCGGAGGTTAGCGATGGTAGACGTAACAATCTGCGAAAACTGCTCGAAGGACTTACCGGTTAGAGTTATTGCTAATTGCAAACGAATCTGTGACGAATGCTATGCGAAGGGATATCGTAAGAAACGTGCAGCATACGGTACAGGGATAAAAAGTAAAGGCGGAGCGAGGGCGCGCTCTTTTCGAGAGCAGTACCCGCATACTCCGTTTCACATGACGTCTCGATACTTAGCGGGCAAAGCGGGAGTATACTCGGACTTAACGCTTGAAGACGCATACGACATTCACCATACGCCAGACACTTGCGGTTACTGCGGCAAAGAACGAGGGCCAAACGACGGCAAGCGCGCATTCCATATCGATCATATCATTCCGATGGTTCAGGGCGGGCCGAATAGCCGTTGGAATCTCGTAAAGGTATGCGCTAGTTGTAATTCGTCGAAAGGTTCGGCATCGCTCGCCGATTTCCACAGCCGTACGGCTTCGCTGACGGATGATCGATACGACGCCATTATCGCTAACATGGCTGCAATGTCCGGTAAATCTACGGAACAAGTTAACGGACTGCTAACACAGTCCCACGAATTTGAACAAGCGCACCAACGGGAACGGGCGAGGCTAATGGCGCTGCTAGTATCGTAATCGAAACGGAGGTTATCCGATGGAAGAGTTACGGAAGATCGCGTTAGAACTACTCGAACACTACGCCAGCGACGGAGAATCGTTAATTTACGAGTTCAGCGGCCGCATTGACGAAGATCTTGCGGAATTGGCCGTCGAGGTTGCCGAGTACAGACGGAGAATAGACGAAGCTTGCTGACACGTAAAATAACCCGGGCTAAACGCCTGCTAAAGGCCGTCTATTTTCCGCTGTAAGCCGTCCTAGCCGTTCGGTAGTATAATCCGTCTATTAACGATATAGGACGGTAATTTAACGTAAATTTAACGAGATAATTACGAAAGGAGGAATGCCTTCGGCATGTCATGGCTAAACGGACAATCACGCTGGCTTACTCGTAACGAACGGAATAGTAAGATTGCGGAGTATTCCGCGCTAATCGAATCGGCGGCCGACATCGATATTGCTTCGTTACCGTCCGATATGTTAACGGAACTAGACGCGTCAGCGTCCGAACTCGAACGGCTAGAGCGGATCAACGCGGCCGAGGACGACCTGTTAACGTTTGCGCTCGAATATTTCTCGGAGTACGGAAACCCCGGCAACATCGGCAACTGGGACGGATTCGACAGCGAGTCTGTGGCCGATATGCCCGATTTCCACCGCGAGATTGCCGAAATCATGGACGATGTATCCGGGAACGAAGTGAATGCGAAGGTTGCCGTCGCTGCCCCGCGGTCACACGCCAAATCGACGTATTTGTCAAAGGCGTTCCCACTCCGCGAAATCTGCTATCGGAAACGGAAATACTGCATCCTTATATCGGAAACGCCTTCGGTATCGTCAGGCAATCTCGATTGGATCGCGACGCAACTTAAGCATAACGCAAAGCTTCGAGCCGACTTTGGTCCGTTACTATCCGTTAAGCAGCAGGAAAACGTAAAGGATAATTCGGCGGAATTTATCGCGGCGGAAATAGACGGAACGTCCGGAAGCAAGCGCCCCCTAGCCCGCGTCGAAGCCGCTAGTACCGGTCAGGCGTTGCGGGGCCGGAATTGGAACGGCGTGCGGCCGGATTTGATCGTATGCGACGATCTCGAAGATAAGCGGAACACAAATACGGAGCAGCTTCGACAGGAAATGCGGGATTGGTTCGCGCAAGTCGTTATACCGCTAGGCGATCCGAAAGGGCTGCGGACGGCAATCGTATACATGGGAACGACGGTACATCATGACGCGCTGCTCATACGGATATTGACCGAAAGGTCCGACTTTCGGACGAAGATTTACCGGGCGATTATCGAATGGCCTGAGCGGATGGACTTGTGGGAAGCGTGCCGACTCGTATACCAGGACCCGGATAAAGCGGCGGCTGAACGGACGGCGGAAGCGCGAGCCTTGTACGAAGCGAACAAAGCCGAAATGGACCGCGGCGCGACCGTATTGTGGCCGGAAGTGCAATCGTTATGGAAGCTGATGACGTGGAAATGGGACAACGGCAGCAAGGCGTTCAACACGGAGTACATGAATAATCCGATTGACGAAGAGTCCGCCGTGTTCAGGCCGGATTCTTTTTCGTATTGGGACGGGAAAGAAATATCCGCGCTACTGACGCAGTACCCACGGCCGACCGACCAATTTGACGTATACATGGGCGTTGACTTCGCGATGGGCAAGCAGCGCGGCGATTATTCCGCAGTCGTTACGGTCGCCCGGCATAAGAAAACGGGGACCATCTACGTTATCGATGCGTGGGGCGAGCGGGTGCATCCCGACGTATTCCTGCGAATCATTACGGAGAAGGTTACGAAGTATCAGCCGAACGGTATCGCGGCCGAAGCGCAGGCGGCGCAGGAATTTTTCGTTCATAAGCTGAAGCAGGCGCTCACGTCCGCTGGATACCCGGCACGCGCCCGCGTCAAAGAGATATATCAGCGGTCACGGAAGGAACTCCGGATCGAAGCGATGGCCCCCGACATCGAGTCCGGGGCTATTCAATTTACGCGGCGGCATGCGTTGCTTCTCGAACAATTCGAGCAATACGGAACCGGCTCGCATGATGACGTAATTGACGCGGCAGAAATGGCCGTGAGTATATCGAAATCCGGCCGGAAAAAGGTACGGAACAAACCGTCCGTATTCTATCGTTAAGCGAAGCCGGTAAATAGACGGGGGTATGAAATGGCGAAATACCGTAAAAAGCCCGTAGTTATCGAAGCTTTCCGGTTTATGATCGACGAACACATGCCGGATTGGTTCAACCATAAACGTAACAGCAATGAGATTGTCACGTATGACAACGGTTCGTGCGATATTCGAACGTTGGAAGGGACCGTGCGGGCGGATTTCGGAGACTACGTTATAAAAGGAATCCAGGGCGAGTGTTACCCGTGTAAGCCGGAAATATTCGATGCAACTTACGAAAAAGTTGCGGAATGAAAATTAATACTCAACGATAGATGAACGAAAGGAGGATGAAGAGTGCCGAAACTATTTAAGCCTGACGCCCAGTACCCGCCAGCCGCCGATATCGAACGGATCGCGAAGTACCGACGTGCCCGCGCAATCTATGACGGGCGGCTTTACGATGTGTACGAACGGGCATCGGAGCTATTGAAGGACACGCCCGCCGCACCGCAGCTTGCAAAGTTATATATCGCCGTAAACTTGATGGATACGATAATTAGTAAACCGGCCGATTTGATGGTCGGCGAGCCCCCAACGTTCGAATCCGGTAAGGAATCGGACGGCTCCGAACAGGCCGCGCTTAACCGAATCGTCGAAGAAAACGACGTCGTCCAGCTCGTACACGAAGCGGTAACGGGCGGCGGCATACGGGGCGACGCGTGGTTTAAGACGTACTATTCCGTCCGGCAGGACTTCTCGGCCTTGACGGAGTCCGGTCTTCCGGTCCCCGACGTCGATCCCGAGCCGATTATCGAAGCGGTCGACGGCTGCTACGTATTCCCCGAACTCGCGAAAGGTAGCCGTAAGAAGTTTACGGCCGTCAACGTTGCTTATGTCGAGTGGGTATCGGAATCGACGAGCGTAATGGAAACCGTGCTATCCGGTCAGAAGACGGACGAAACGCCGTACCTTAACGTCGAGCGCCATTTACCCGGCTATATCGTCTATGAACGGTACAAGCTGACGGCCCGCGGCGTCAACGCAGAATACGGCGTCAATATTCCAGTGTTTACGATCGGCGACGCAGTACCGACCGGACGGGAAACGGACATCGTCGAAACCGGCGTCAATCGGCCGCTCATTTTCCATGCACCGTACAAGTCCGTTGACGATACGTGGCAAGGCGTGGGCGGCATCGAAAAGTTAGAATCGGTACTGGCGGCTATTAACGACCGTATCGTGCAGATCGATTACATCTTGTGGAAGCATTCGGACCCGATTGCCTACGGGCCCGACGACATAGGCGATGATGGTAACGGAGATGTACGGTGGGGCGGTAAATATATCCCCGTTGAAAAAGGCGACCAGGTTCCCGGTTACATGACGTGGGACTCGCAGCTTGACGGAGCCTTTAAGGAACTCGACTTGCTGCTATCGTTGGTTTTTACGCAATCGGAAACACCGCAGTGGTTATTCGGTACGATCGTAGCAGGAGCGGACAAAGGCGGAACCGGCACGTCGCACACGGACGGCGTGGCGATCAAAGCACGCTTTATGCCGATCTTATCGAAGGTGAAGCGTATCCGCTCGCACATCGACCGTGCCCTCCGTGACGCGTTATGGACGGCGATGGAACTTGAAAACTACGCGAACGAAGGCGTCGAAGGCTTTAATCCATACGAACCGGTATATCCGAAGATTAACTGGCGCGACGGCATCCCGCGCAACGAAAAAGAGGAAGCCGAAGTATATGCGATCCGAACGGGGGCAAAACCGACGGCCGACGTCAGAACCGCAATCAAACGGATGGACGCACTAGATGACGCACAGGCCGACGAAATCATGACGAGGATTGACGAAGACGAGGAGAAAGCGGCCGGAACCGTAGATGGTACGGTGTTTAACGAGGTGGTCGTATAATGACCGATCTCGCGGCCGCATATAAAGACGCCGTTAAACGTATTCGGGCGGAACTACTCTCGATGGACTTGACGGACATGTCGCGGGCTAACACGGCTGCCGCCTTACGTGAGGTCGCCCGTATATTATCGGCGCTGAACAAGGAATCGGCCGAGTGGGTTGCGACGAATATTCCGGAAGCTGCACGTGTCGGAGTCGTAAAGGCGATAATCGACCTTGGCGTTGCGGAATCCGTTGAAGCGGCCGAGAAAATTGCGAAATTTAACCGTATTAACTCGGACATGGTAGCGGCCGCCATCGCCGATACGCAGTCCGATTTACTCGCCGTAACGCAAAACATCGACCGGCGGACGAAAGCGACCGTCCGGAAAGTGGCGGCGGACTCGTTCCGGGCGAATATGGCGGCGGGTATTAACGGGTGGCGGACAATAAGCCGGGACATTCTCGCAGGATT
Source organism: Paenibacillus sp. J5C2022 (assembly GCF_025567625.1). GTDB lineage: Bacteria > Bacillota > Bacilli > Paenibacillales > Paenibacillaceae > Pristimantibacillus. Next base: position 159,524 of record NZ_JAOQJC010000011.1, read on the forward strand.
ACGGGCAGAACTCGGCAAAGCGGTCGATACCGGAATCATAGACTCGGCAGGCCGACGGTGGAAGCCTGAAGTATACGTCGATATGGTCACGCGGACAAAGACGGCCGAAATGTCCCGGAACGCGGCGACGAACGAAGCTATACAGCGTGAGGCGTATTATGGCGTTATATCGCGGCACGGTGCGACGGACGCCTGCCGAGAGTACGAAGGTAAAATCGTAAAGTTGATACCGGACGCGCCCGGCGATTATCCCTATATTGGCGAGCTGCCACGTAGAAAAATTTTCCATCCATGTTGCCGCCACACGGTAACTCCGGTACGCGATCCGGCAAGAGTGCGAAATTAGACGAAGAGGTGACGATAAATGAACGAAGAGTTAACGGTGAAAGGCCGTTTATCGTGGAAGCACGTCCGGAACGGCGAAGTAATTGCGGCGGCCGAACGCGATAACGTGATTACGACGGCCGGTAAAAATGCGCTGGCTACGTTACTTACGTCGGCGGCCGCGGGAACATCGCTCGTTACGCACATGGGCTTCGGCACAGCTAGCGCTCCTGTCAACGTGGCCGACGCGGCACTCGGAACGGAACTGTCCGGCAATGGCTACGGAAGAGTGGCCGTCGCCAGATCGAATCCGAGCGGAAACGTCGTGCAATATACGGCAACATTGACGGGCTTGTCCGCCGAGGTGACCGTCGAAGAGGCGGGCTTGTTTGACGCGGACACGGGCGGGACGCTTTTCGCGCACCAATTGACCGGTCCGGTTACGCTATCATCCGCATCCGACTCGCTACAGGTAACGTGGCAAGTGACGGTCAGCTGACGATGAAGTATAGCGTTCGGGGATTTTTACCGGTGAGTGACGGCGGCCCGATTATCGACGTTATTAACGACTATACGTTGTGGCGTCTGATCTCGGATAATACGCAAGACGAACAGGGGATTCCGCTATTTACGTTTGAAGCGTGGATCAATTCGGCGGCTGACAGAGTAGCGCTTTTTGATCGGCTGAAACCGTATGTTGACGGACATGGCGGTCGTATCGATTGGCATGAATGCACGCACGACGAGCCTAATCCGCAGCCTTGCGTGATCGTGGATACGTACCGAGGTGGGGAGTAATGACGGTCTATTTACAGTTGGATGGCGTAGATGACGCATTAACTATACCGCAGATAACGTTCTCACGAATACTGCTTGACGCTACGATCGAGGAAGTGCCGTCTTGGGGAAAAGTAATAGGGAAACCGTTCGGGTTCGTGGTCCAGCGCAACTCGGCGTCCGAGAATTTTCAGTGGAACCCCGACCACGTAATCTCAGTACGACGGGATGGTTCGGAGCAGGCCGACCTGACACCGTTTATCTCGCTAGACTCTCGGCATCTGTACGACATAGAGACGTTGTCAGGAACTTCCCTTGCGACATATATCCTATCTAACAACGGATCTAGTGGATTTGGCGGCGGTAAAATCTATGACATCAAATATTACAACGGCGGCGCTCTCGTAGCCCATTACGATATGTCTACGGGCACAGTCGCCGATCAATCCGGAAACGGCCATGACGCTACGCTCACGGGCGGCACGTGGCTCGACGACGGCGAAGGCGGCGGGACCGAATATACGGCGGCATTGTCTGACGGCTTTACCGTTGTCGACTCGTTATCTAAACGCCTGACGATCGCAGTAGCGGACGCAATCAATACGGGCGACGGAGTAAGCGGCGGAACTGACCGGTACCTGGCGGATAATATTAGCGGCATAGACAGCGTCTCCGTAACTTCCGGCAAATCCGTCATGCTTTCGGATGCCTTCGCGCTGTCCGAAGCACTCCGTAAAGCAGTATCGGCAGGACTGGCGGACGGGATCGGCACGGCGGATAGTTTTGGCGGGCAAGGCGATTATGACCGAAGCGCGACCGACTCTATATCGATAATAGACGCAATACAAACGTCCAGCGGCAAGCTTGTGACGTTATTTGACGTTGTCAGCGCAGCCGATGACGTAGGCCGTGCGGTTTACAAAGCGATCGCCGACGGGATGGCGGTAGTAGATAACGTGACCCCGGCGGCCGCGCGAGATGTACGCTTATATGACGTCATCTTGGCGGAAGATAACGTAGCTATCCGACCGCCGGACGTAAAGGACATCGTGGCTACGGTCAAGCTCGAAGGTAGTCGGACGTTAACGGCCTATATTGTCGGCAGCCGGACGATAACAGTGCGATTGCGAGGTGATGTAACGTAATGGCGACAGGGCAAGATTTTACGCTAACGGCGGGCGATACACGGAACATTGAGGTAACGGTGGATAGCGTCAACCTAAGCGGCGCGACCGTAAAATGGGCGGTTAAAAAGACGGTGTATGACGCGGAGTACGTGTTGTATAAAGATACGGACGCCGGTATTACGGTAACGGGCGCGGCGGCCGGAGAATTTACGATACCACTGAAGCCGGAGGATACGGCGGGACTATCCGGTAACTACGTTCACGAAGCGGAGATAACGGACGCATCCGGCAATGTATCAACAATATTGACCGGAACAATGACGGTTAAGCTCGGAATTATTAACTAAGCGTAATCTCGACCGAACGTATAAGTCGCTAAACTGCTACGGATATAGCCGACGGGCTTTATACGGTGGAGGTATACGAATGAGTAACGAAGTTATCGAAACGAACAAATACCGCCTTGCACTCGATTTGCAGACGTTTAGTGACGATCCTGATCCGGAACCAACGCCGGAACCGACGTTTACGCAGGCGGAACTCGAGGCGAAGATTGCAGAACGGCTCGGCCGCGAACGCAAGAAATACGCCGATTATGACGATCTGAAGGCGAAGCTCACAGAATTTGAGACCGCCGAGGCCGAGCGGCAGAAAGCGGCCATGACGGAACAAGAACGTATCCAGGCGGAGCTTGACGCGGCGAAGAGGGCGGCGGAAGAAGCGGACAGTAAATCGGCGGCGGCAATTGAAGCGGCGAACCAACGCGTAATCAAAGCGGAATTTAAGATTGCGGCGGCTGGCGCTAACATCCGGAAGGATGCGTTGGACGATGCATATGTTCTCGTCGATAAGGCAGGAATCTCGGTCGATGACGGTGGGAACGTGGTCGGCGTTAAAGAAGCGCTGGAAGCGTTAGTAGACGCAAAGCCGTACCTTATCGAACAGGCACCGGCAAAGCCGAAGAAGATCGGCGAACCGAATAATCCGGAACCTGACGAGAAGAAGACGCTAGAAGCGCAATTGGAAGATGCGAAAAAGCAGAAGAACTTTAGTAAAGTCGTAGAGTTATCGAATAAGCTAATCAACTTTAAGTAAGAAGTCGGCCCAAAAACGGTCGGCTTTTTATTTTATAAAAAACTAAACGATATCAAGGGGGAAATAATCAATGCCAGCATTGACTTATGATTTTCAGGATCAAGTACGCCAACTAGAAGCAGGAATCTCACTAATTATCGACGACGCCCCAACGTTGCTCGGATTGGTCGGTATGGGCAGCGAATCGCTGTTCCAAACGAAATACGAGTGGATGTCCGATAACCTCAACTCGAACCGTGCTAATGTGCCCGGCGGTGCGGCCGATGTTGATACGAACATTACCGTTGCTGCGGGCGACGGCGAGAAATTCCGCGTTAACGCCATCGTAGTTGCAGGCGAAGAGTACATGCAAGTTACGGCAATCAACGGCGATGTTATTACGGTTACTCGCGGATTTGACGGCACGACGGCGGCTGCAATCGGGGCTGGCGACGAACTACGCATCGTATCCCGTCCGCAACTCCAAGCCGCAATGCCGGGTATTGACGAGTCGCACGACCGCTACACCGATTACAACTACACGCAAATTATCGAGCGTTACGCGGCTGTATCCGGCACGCAGCAATCCGTACGTACTTACAACGTGGCCAACGAGCTTGACTATCAGGTGCAACTCCGTCTGAAAGAGGCTTCCCGCGAGCTGAACGATTGGTTGATTTACGGCCGCCGTATCCAAGGCCAAGGCAATAAGCCATCCGTTTCCGGCGGTCTGCTGTACTTTGCGGAGACTAACGGCGCGGCGAAACAGAATGCAAGCGGCGGAGAGATTACACCTAAAATGCTTAACGACCTGGCGGAAAGTACGTTCCAGCGCGGCGGCAGCGTAAACACTATCCTGACGAATACGGCGGGCGCGCGTCAGATTACGAAGTTTGCTGGCGATACCATCCGCACAGAGCGTACGGACACGGGCTCCGGCCACAAGATCCAGACGTTTGTTACCGACTTGGTAGGCGGCAGCGTCGCAACTGTCGTTATCGACCCGAACTTCCCGAAAAACAAGGTGGCGCTGCTTGACCGTGGAATCCTGTCGCTCAACGCGTTACAAGGACGTAGCCTGTACGACGTGGACGCGTCGATTCCGGGCGCTGACTTCGTGGCCCGTCAGATTCGCGGCGAGTACGGAATCACCGTTAAAAATGCGAAGGAAAAAGTCGCTGTCCTCGAGAACATCTCAACATCCGTATCTTAATCGGACAGTAAACGGAGGGGTTAGCCGCCCCTCTTACGACGATAAAATAACGGAGGTGTAGCGAACTAGTGGCGAAATATAAAGCGTCTCCGGGGTATGTTGTGGCTGTCGGAAATAAGACGGTACGCTTCGATTATCATGGCGAATGCAAAACGGACGACGCGGCGGAGATTAAGATACTCGACGGACTCGTGCCGAAATGGGTTACGAAAGTTAGTGACGGAAATAAACCGGAGGTATCGAAAGCGGAGATGGAACCGAAGCCTGCACCGGCCGAAACGCAAAAGCCCGCACCAACTCGAAGCCGCAGAACCTCCGGCAAATAAACGGAGGTGACGCAATATGGCGGTAAATATAGGCGCGGCCGACGGATACATTACGCTCAACTGTATTGACAACGAAGACTGGGAATCTTCCGACGACGCGAGAAAACTACGGATACTAAACGTCGCCGGTCGGAAGCTGACGAGCAAGTACGGTCAATACACGATACCTGACGACGCCGTTTACGAATACGCGAACGACCTGTCCGTAGCATTTAACGATACGAATCGGCTACAGCAACAGGGCGTCGCGGCGTTCGGACTTACCGGCGTGGCGAATTTTACGTTCAAGGATTGGGCAAAAACGGGACTGGACGCGCTGATATCCGATACGGTCCTCGACTTGATTTCGGCGGCCAATGACGGCGTAAAGCTGTCCCGGCGGGCCGTGAAATGGACAGTACTATGACGGGAGGCGGCGGCTTATGGCGTTGATACCGTTAAAACAGGAAGTGACCGTATATCCGAAGGCACCGTCCGATGATCCGTGGAATCCTTCGCCGGGTTCCGTTCCTTTTACGCTAAAGTGCCGATTTCAAGAGGGCACGGCGGTCGTAACGGATCAGCACGGCCGGGAAGTCGTATCGTCGGCGCAGATATTCTTCGATAAGTTTGCGCCCATTAAGGCAACGGACGAATATGGATACGTGGACGAAACGGGCTCAGAACGCCGGTATCTTCCGCTAAAAACGGAGCGTAAACGGTGGCTCAACGGCAAAGCGATACTGACGGTGGTGTACGTTAAATGACGATGCAGTTTGATACAAGCGAACTGGAACGGGCGCTGGCGGGCTTAGACGGTAAAGTACGGAAGGGCGCGGAACGTGGAATGCACGACGCGACGGACGATCTACTCCGTGTGAGCCGCGACCTGGCACCGCTCGATAAAGGCACACTGCGGACGACGGCGTGGAAAGATGTCGAAGAAGCGGACGGGCTTGTTATCGGTGAGGTGTATTATAGCGCGGTAGAGCAGGGGGCAAAAGGCCGCGTTAACTATGCGCTGATTACACACGAATTGGGCGACACGTTTGCCAATCCAACCACGCCTGGCACGCAGCCGAAGTACCTCGAACGGCCGCTGAAAGAGAATGCCGACGAATATGAGCGCATGATTGCCGAAGAAATCCGGAAGGAGTTGAAGTAGCGCGTGTTTACCGTAGGGGAATTGAAATCATACGTAGAGTCCGTCGTACCGTACACGTACTATCATAACGAATTTCCGGTTAATGCGGCGGTCAACGCGGCGTATGTACGTATAACGGGCGGCTATCGGCCTGATCAATGGACGAGCAAGCGGCGGCCATCGTTTCAAATCGTAATCCGTAACGTCGGACCGGCGGCGGAAACGGTGGCAATGGCGCTATACGAAGCGTTCCATCAGCGGCGATTTTACGATATCGGCACGCAACACATCGTTGCTTCCTTCGCCGATCAATCCGCGCCGCTCTATCTCGGGACGGACGAGAATGGGCGGTACATGTATTCCGTCAATTTTACGGCTACGTTGTTAGTACAGTAAATAACGCACCATCAACGTCGGGACTTCGGTTCCGGCGTTTTTCGTGCGCAATTATAAGGGGGAAATCCGAATATGGCAGTAGCATCCGAAAAAATCCAGCTCGGGCCGTGCAAGGTTACGTTTGACTTCGACGGACTTGAGCCGGTTACGTTTGAACAGACGCAGGGTGGCGTCGTATTAACATACGAAGAGACAACGAGAGACGTACCGGTCGATCAACTGGGCACCACGCCCGCCGACGTCATTATCACCGGCCGCCAAGCGAGCATCGCCGTACCAATCGTCGAACGCGACCTCGAAAAGTTGGCGAAAATCATTCCGGGCGCGACGCTCGTTGTTGACGGAACCGATCCGACGAAAAAACGAGTTGACGTGTCCGCACTCGTCGTAGAGCGGCTATTTCCGTTCGCCAAGAAAGTTAAGCTGGAACCGCTGGATACGGCGTCGACGGCGGACGATATCGTAGTCTTGCACAAGGCCGCACCGTCCACGAACCTCAATTATACCTACTCGTACGACAACGAGCTTGTAACGAATACGACATTCCGAGCGTTTCCCGATGACACGGGACAATTGATTTCCTTCGGCGATCCTGACGCCACTGCGTAAGGCTGACGAAGTCATGACGGTCCTTAACGGGGCCGTCTTTTTACATCGTTTTTATCGCTTTTATCCGAAAGGAGACTGAATACGAAAATGAACGTGATATCACGGTTTATCAATAAATCGGCGGGCGGCGGCGGCGCGGACTACGTGCAGTTGGGCGAAAAATCCGTCAAAGTCCCGAAGCTGACACCGGAAAAATATAAAGCGTTATTCGAGCGGATCGAGACGTTGCCGCAGATTATCGTCAGTGTACTGTCCGCCAAGCAATCGGACGACTTCGTGGCGACGGCGATTGTTGGCGCGAATATGGCGCTGGACGAAGCGGTTAATATCGTGGCTGTTTTAGCAGACGTCGAACCGGAGTACGTCGAGAAGCACGCCGATCTCAATGAGATTTCCGAGTTTATTCGGGCGACCATCGAAAAGAACGATTTGCAGCGCGCGCTAAAAAACTTCCGCGCCGTCCTCGGTCACTTCCGGATAGGGACGGAAGCCAAGGACGGCAGTCCGGACTAACGCTAGACGAGTGGCTTACGTTGGCGGCCGTAAAACTCGGCGTTAGTCAGCGAGCAATAGAGACGGAATATTATCTCGTTGATTTACCGGTAATTTTGCGGCACAAAGCGGCAGAAACGGCGGCCGACCGGTTAACGGCGCTACAGATCGCAACGGTCAGCCAAGGCGTTGACAAGGACGTATACGAGCGATTTGTTAACGGGCTGAAGGCAGATATCGGTAGCGGACAGGAAGCCGAGACGGATAGATTAGACCGGCGCGGAGTCGAACGGCTGCGGGGTCGGATAGGACGGTAGCAGAAAGGAGGTAACGGATGACAACGGAAATAGGCGCTATTAAGGCGCGAATAGAGTTTGATATATCGCAGGCGCAACGTCATATAGACAAGGTTAAACGCGACATGTTGATGCTTAAAACAGGTGCGGACAAGACAGCGACAAGTTTCCGCGGATTAGAGTCGGCATTGATAGCGGTCGGCGCGTCGGCTTCGCTCGTAGGATTAACGCGCGTCGTTAAGTCGCTTGCGGATGAAGCGAACCAATTAGCTATGTCAATGCAAGGACTCGTCGAGATTTCGAAGGCTTTGAACGTTAATATCGAGGAGTCTACGAAGTTGGCCGAAGACTTGGCTAGCCGCGGATTTATGTCGATTGCAGAAGCATCAAATGCCGTAAAGACCGCCTTATCTGCCGGACTTAATCTCGAACAGGCACGCGATCTGATTAACGCAACGGCCGACGCTGCCGCTTATAACCGGGAAGCGCATCTCGGCTGGGGCGAAGCGGTCGTACAAGTTATGCGCGGTATCAAATCAGGCAACTCGGAACTGACGGACGCAGCCGGTATCACGACGAACCTATCCGTCATGTACGACCGATACGCGAAAACAATCGGGACGACGGCGGCCAAATTGACGGAAGCGCAGAAGGTGCAAGCGGCTTATACGGAAATTATGAAGGAAGCCGAGTTGTTTACCGGAAACGCGGATAAGGCACTCGAAGGGTATGCCGGTACGCAGGCGCAATTTAATCAAACGCTTACGATGGCGCGGGCAGAATTGGGCGAAGCGTTTTTACCGGTGCTTAAAGAGTTAATGGAAACGTTGACGCCAATCATCGTCGATTTTACGAAATGGGCCGAAGAGAACAAAGAAGTTATCGCGGGCTTGTCGGCGGCCACGGTCACGATCGGCGGGCTTGTCGCGGCATTTACGACATTGATCACCGTCATGGGGGCGGCGCGTGCAGCAGCTATTGCGTTAAACCTCAGTCTCGGACCAATCGGGTGGGCAATGGCGTTAATCGGTACGGCAGCGGCCGGATTTATGGCATATTCGGCAGCGGCGGATGCGGCATCGGAATCGGCGCTTAAGTTTGCGGGAAGCCAAGCGGAACTTAACGAAAAGCTGGCGGGATCGTCGACAGATCGAACACTTGACGATATCAAGGCGATGCAGTCCGATATCGAGGTGCTAAACGGTATACTCGACGAGCGTAACAAGTTGATGGACGAGTATAACCAACGTGAAAAGGAAGCGCACGCTGGCCGTGGGTCCATCGAGAATACGCACGCCCTTTTCGAGCTGGCCGACGCGGTTAAGGAAGTAGACCGTGGGCTGAAGGAAATGGGTTATACAGCGGAAACCGCAGAGCAGGCGGTCGACAAAATGAACGCTGCAATCGAGGAATCATCATCGGCGCTGAAGGAACTCCGTATGGAAGAACTCCGCGAAATTGCAGCCAAGCAAGATCAGGCTGCGGAATCTGAGCGGCTTATTGATCGTTACAGCGAATTAACGACGCAGACAAAACGGTCGAAGGACGAAAACGACGAGTTGACGCAGACCGTGCGTAAGCTATCGGAGCGATATCCGGAATTGGCCGTCGAATTGGACAAGCAAGGCTCGTTGCTAATTACGAATGAATCGCTTGTCCGCGATTTGATTGCCGCCGAAAAGGATGCATCAGCGGTGCTGCTGACGGAACAACGGAAAAGGACGGAAATCCGCGCAAAGGAAGCGAAAGAAGCGCTAAACCTTGCGAAATCTCACCTTAAAGCGTTAAGTGCCGTTGCTGGCGGTAAAGTTGAAGCGGCTCCGTTTTTAACCGATCAAACTGCGGACTTTCTCGGCCGACAAGGTCAAAAAGCGGCGTCGGACGTGTTGGTATCTGGACAAGTGCAGGCAGATGTTGCGGGCCAGGAAAAGCGCCTCAACGAACTTGAACTTGAGCTAGCTGCTATCGAAAACGGAACTTGGCGCGAACTGATCAAGGACGATAAGCCGGTTAAACCGTCTGATAATCCTGGGAGCGGTGGAGGTAAAGGCGGCGCTAAATCGTCCGGTCCGTCGGCCGAACAATTGGCGCAAGAAGCGTACCGGGCCGCGCTGCAACTCATGGAAAAGCGGCGGTTACTCGGACAGCTTACGGAACAACAAGAGGCGGACACGCTGGCTCGGCTCGCCAAGCAATACGAAAAGTACGACGATATTTGGATCGATGCCGAATCACGTCGTCAGCGCGTCGTCGATCAAATGGCAGCGGACCAACAACGGTCTGCCGAAGAACGGGCACGGCAATCCGAAGCGGAGCAGCGGAAGTCCTACGATAAATCGGCCGAGTGGATCGAAATGGAAACCCGACGGATGACGGAAAAGGGCGAAAGCGAAGAGGCGATAGCCCGTATGACCCTCGAAGCCTGGACGCGCGTCCGAAACCGTTACGGAGCCGATACCGACTATTATAAGCGGGCGGACAAGGCGATGTTCGACGCGCGGATGGAGTTGCGCCGGATGGACGAAGCGGCGGCGAAACAAGCGGCGGAGACGGCGGAAAAAGCCCAACGCGATTTAACGAAGTCCGTCCTCGACAATATCGACAAACAGCGGAAGGCCGAGCTAGATGCGTTGGACAAGCGGAAGAAAGCGACGCAGAAGTATTACGACGACTTGCTCCGTATCATCGACGAGTCCGAGCGTGGCCGGGAACGGAAAAAGGTCGAAGAAGAGGCGGAGAAATACCGGTTCGCAACGTCTGAGCAAGGCCGGAAACGTTACGAAGAACTGCAAGAGCAGCTCCGTAAAATGGACGTCGAGGATAATAAACGGGCACTCGAACAGGAGCGCGACGACAAGTTAGACGCACTCGACCGGCAGAAGGACGATATCGACGCGTGGTATTCCGATCTCAAAGCGGCGGCCGACTCGTTTAACGGCGACATGATTACGATGTACCAGTTAACGGAGGACGCGCGGCTTAACGCCTTTGTAACGACGAATGCCGAAATCCTTGCGGAAATGGAACGGTTTAAGTCCGAGATGGATTCGTTGCAGGCGGGGAGTATTAGCGGCCAAGCGTCAGCCGATCCGTATAAATCATCGATACTGACGCAGATGCAAGCGAATGCGAAAGCATGGCATACGGCGGACGCAGCAGGCAGAGAACGGCTTAAATCGGAGAATCAGCGGCTCGGAGCGGAGATTGGCGCGGCATACGATGGACGGACGGGCAAATGGCTCGGGGCTGACGGGATTCCGTTGTTTCATAGCGGTGGAATCGTTGGTCAGCGAACGTTTAACGCTGGCGATATGCTCATGCCGGACGAGGTTACGGCGATCCTCCGCGAAGGCGAAGTAGTGTTAACTCCGGGACAAATCCGTAGCTTGCTCGAAGGCGTTGGCGGCCGTGGCGGAACTAACGTCAACATCGAGCGGATCGTCGGCGTCGAAATGAACGATACCACGCTTGAAGACGAAATCGACGTAAGGGCAATCGGGCGGACCGGCGTCGACATGGCGGCCGAGATTGCGCGGAACCAATATACGGGAACAAGCGGAGGGGGCGGAATATGATAACGGGCACGTACGGCTTTACGTTTAAAGGACGGCATAGCTCGGAGTTCGGCGTCCGTCTGCTCCGATATACCGTCAACTCGCCGGACCTCCGCGAATACGAAGACGAACCGGCAGGCTTGCCCGGCGTTATCGATTACGGAACCGAACTCGGCAAACGCGAGCTTGAAATGACCGTCGATATCGAGCCGAACGGGGCCGAGTTTAAGCGAAGGCAATCCGAAATATTAACGTGGCTGAAACCGACGACAGCGGCGGGCATCATCGTATTCGATGACGTGCCTGACCGCTTTTTTTACGCGAAATTGAGCGGTAGATTGACGGCTGAACAGATCGGCCGGTACGGCGAGTTCCGCGTCACGATGAAATGTACGGACCCCTTCGCATATGGGCCGGAGCGGATCTACGAAGGCACAATCACGGGTAATCCGGAGGATATCGTGCTGGAATCGTACGGGTCCGAACCGACGCCGCCTATCGTGGAGATGTCGAACGCGGGCGGCAATGTGATCGGCGAATTTACGTTGCAGATAGAGTTCGAAACAGAATAGACGCGCAAGCGGATACGAGTACGAGACGGAGTAACCGAAAGCGAATACGAAACGGAGTGATACGAATGACATTAGCGGTATCGAACTATCTAGCGGATAAACTATTGAACGCCACTTTCCGGGGGCAAAACTACGTTTCCCCCTCTACGGTATACATCGCACTGTATACGTCAAATCCGACGGCGGCGGACACAGGGACGGAGGTAAGCGGCGGAGATTACGCGCGGCAAGCGGTAGTATTCGGAGCGCCCGCCGATGATAGCGGAAAACGCACGATTAAAAATACGGCCGATATCGTATATCCGGTAGCGACGGCCGATTGGGGAACAGTGACGCACGTTGGAATACGGGATGGTGCTAGCGCTGGGAATCTGTTATTTTACGGTGCCGTCGATAATCCGCGGTCGATATTAACGGCCGACGCGCTGAAGATGCTGACGGGCAACGTGGCTTGCTCGTTAAATTAAGACGGAGGTGAAGCGAATTGTCAACGGGAAATACGATGTATCCGGGCATGGTAAACAGCCCAGTAACGGAACTATCCGCAGCAATCAACGACACAGTAACGAGCTTTGACGTACTCAACGGAGCTGCGCTCCCCGACGCGCCGAATCTCGCAACGATTGGCAGCGGAGAAAACGCTGAAACTATAGAGTACGGAGCCAAGTCCGGCAATACGCTATCGGACGTCACTCGGGGATTCCAGGGCGTCGCGGCGAGCTGGTCGGCAGGAACGAAGGTGGCGCGGAACTTTACCGCCTATGATTACGAAACGATCCGGCAGAAGTTAGAAGAAGCCGCCACTATCCCCGCGCCTATCCAACGGGGGCTAAACGCCATTGAGACGACACAGGCCAGCGGGGCCACGACGCAAGTTAAGGGGCGGACGTTGGCAAATATCCTCGGTCGGGATGGCGGGTGTGAGAGTCTAGCGCCGTTTGTTGTTGATGGGGATGTGGAGCTATCATCGACACAGGTTAAGAGCGGAAGCAATTCGATAAAGCTTACATCGTCAGGTGCGTCAACTTATGTGTACAAAGACTATACGTATGCGCTAGACACTTCCAAATCGTATATTTTTGCAGCGTGGGTTTATATCGAATCTTATAGTGCTGGATCGGTGTACCTTGCTATTCGAGATTATGGAAGCAGTACAACAAGATATACCGCTAATGCTAGTTCCGTCACAATCGGTAGTTGGCAACTTGTTTACGCGAAGATACCGACATCGAACACGATTGTCGGATTAGGATTCCGGGCACAATTTGGAGCTGGATCGACTCCTACTTCTGTCACTTACTTCGACTCCATCCGCCTATACGAACTATCCCAATCCGACTATGACGCAATAGGCACAACGATCACAGGGGCGGAGATTGACGAGTATTTGCCGTATGTGGATTCGGTGCAGCACCTGCGGGGGCTGTCGGTGCGGAAGACGGGGAAGAATATAATCGATAAATGGGATTTCTTTTCATCAGCATCGAAGATAAATGCCGTAGTAGAGACTACTGATACTGGTATACGACTAACCTCGTTATCATCCGGGACTTATAGACATGCCAGACGGATGTACAAGCTGATCCCGAATAAACAATATACTATTAGTCGCTCACTTAACATTCTTTCTGGCTCTACAAATAGTAACGATGCTAAATTAAGCGTCCTCAATGAAGACACTAGCATTGTATTGGCCAACATTTATAAATCGACCGAAAGTCTTACAAGTGCCGTATTTACTGCACCAGAGGACGGGATTATACAATTATATCTATACGCAACGTCGGGAGCTGCTGGGAGTGGAGACGTAGAGTTTAATGATCTACAACTCGAACTCGGCACCGAAGCAACGGACTTTGCTCCGCGCAACGACGACTATATCCATATTCCTACGGTATTGGCATCCAATGTAGACCGGACGATTACGGACAGCTACGATAGCGCGACGGGCAAGGTGCTGCATAGATATCATGTGGGATTATATTTGGACGGGCAATTACCATGGGGATTTAGTGCTGACTACGCTGGTGCAAAACGCATCGAAGTGGTGATCGGACAGCAGTCAGCCGCGATTATTAATACATTAGGAAACGGATATATTCATATAGGCCGAAAATATAACGGCTATCCGTTGAAAAACGAAGTTTTAATAGACGGAACTGCAGATGTTTTTTGGTCACACGCAGCAACTACTTGGCGTATCGTTGTATCCGACGCCGACTCCGGATGGACCGAATCTCTCAATCCGTCATCTGCCGCAATCAAAGCGCTCATGAACGGATGGCGAGCGACCGCCAACAATGGCACAACGTACACATCGTGGGTATCGATACTCGACGGATCGGCGCCGCCAACGAATACGGAAGCCTACGTCGCCGCGAACAAAGCGCTGGGATGGGATGCGTGGGCAACGCTGGATTACGTCCTAGCAACGCCAGTCGAGGAGCAGCTAACGGGCGATCTCGGGGCTATAGCGCTGGCTAACGGCGGCAATCAGGTCGAGTTGACGGAAGGTGTTGTCGTTAGGGAGAAGGCAAATCCGGAACTTAGTGGAGCGGGGAATTACAATATTAATAGCACCGACTTCCCCAATTCCTTACTGCCGGGCCGAACAAAGACCATTATCGCTATATATAAAAACGATGTTATGGACGTTGGCTGGACGCTCGTTAATAACACAGACGGTACGAAAAAAGCGTATATACCGTCGACCGATTACGACCCCAACGCCGAATACTACGTCACCTACGAAGTCCTAGACCGCTATCTCTACACGGCTAACGCCATTGACGCAACGCTGACGTACCAGTCATCGCTAGGCGGTGCGGTAGCGCAAGCGGTACAGGATATAGCGGATTTAAAGACGCATGATGGCGTACAAGACTTTGCGCTGGACTACATCCAAGCCGGAACCGAAAATAACTCGCGGGATATTGCGGACCTACAAACGGATGTTGGCGATGTACAAACGGCACTTACCGACCATATCACCGATCCAACGGGCGCACATGCGGCGAGTGCGATATCTGCGACCGGCGGTACGAATGTACAAGCGGAGATTGACACGCTAAAGTCCTCTGTCAGTGACGGGAAATCCGGTATTGCTGCCGCGATCACTGACATGGGGCAAGCGGCAGCAGGGACGGATACATTTGCGCATCTCGCGACAAAGATACGGGATATATCGGATGATGCCAACGCTACGGCAGCGCAAGTCCTCACAGGGCGTACGTTTTATCAAGGTGGCGTTAAGCGTACAGGTACGATGCCGGACAGGTCAGGCGATACGGCGGCGGTGTCGAGTGCGGTGAGCGGTACAACGTTGCGGCTACGGGCGTCCGAGGGGTATCGGGACGGCGTTAATGATTACGTGACGATTACGGATGCCGATCTTTTGCCGGAGAATATCCGGAACGGCGTTAATTTGCTCGGCGTGACGGGTACGTTGGAGCCGAGACTTTTCGCCGAAGGTTCGAGTTCGCGTGCTGGCGGACTGTTCACGGTAACTGGACTATCGTTCCGGCCTAAAGTTGTTGTCCTGTACCTTGATTTACACGTGAGCAACCCTGATGATAGGGATTACTACTATAACGTGTTGACCGATTTCGGAATGGCATATGGTACGCCTGGTGGATTTAACTACCTCCTTTTCGCGCAACGGGATAATGACGGATACCAGCACGCGGCACCCAGCACCGTAAACAATATAACTAATGACGGATTCAGCGTATATATGGCAGAGGGAACAACTGCATGGAAGGCATTCGGATAAGGGGGAAGATGAACATGGAAGTAGGAAACCGAGTCATTTACGATCAAGACGGTAACATCGTATATCAAACGGGCGAAATGAGCGGTGACGTGCTGGAGCGGTCGGTTATCACAAGTCTCGCTCATATCGATATCCCATACGGCAGCATCGATTATACAACGCATAGGCTCGTTGGGGTTGATCCGGCTACGAGTGAGCCAATAACGGAAGAACTTCCGGTCACGTTGACGCCCGACGAGCAGCGGATAATCGATCTCGAAAATCAACTACTGTTATCTAGCGGGGTGATATAGTGATTAATCAGTTAATCGTAGACATACTCGTTAACCGTATCCGTAGCGGAGGCGTTAATCCGGTGACAGGCGTACCGATGACGATAGACGATATCAAAATACCGGAATATAAGACGGCAGTATCCGAGGCATTGGGCGGCGGTAACGATGTTTAATCAACACGGTTTCAACGAAGTCCCGTTTAACCGCCCGTACGTCATCGATATTTTATTCGCGGTCACGATGGGCGGCGAGGGATCGATGCATGCGGCGGCCAGCGCATTGTACACGGCATCCATCGAAATGTCCGGAGAAGGCGCGATGACGGCGGAGCTTTTACGAGAGATTACGGCCGCTACGTTTATGTCCGGTGAGGGAACGCTTTCTACCCAATTGGCCCGCGACCGCGTAGCTAGCGTATTAATGGCCGGTGAAGGAACGTTAATTGCCCGCCCGAGCAAATTCCGCGTAAGCTCGATTACCGTCGACGGCCCGTTCGGTCCCGGCGATAAAGTGGTGATTGATAACGGCCGCCTGCGTGTACTCAAAAACGGCGAATACACGAGCTATGACGGAGACTTCTTCGACTTGCATCCGGGCATCAATACGCTTACGTACACGGATTCGGAGGGCGGCCGGACGGTTAACGTTCGTGTGACGTGGCGCGACAGGTATTTATAAAACGAAATGTAGGCGCAAGCCGGAAAGGAGTCGGGATCGGTATTTATGACGCAAAAATTCCGAAGTCGTCTCGAATTGCACAGCATTATTAACGGTCAGCCCGCTAAACAAATATTGGCCGCGGCCTCCGACGTGTGCGTACGGGAGCAGCTTAACGGTCAGTATTACGTTACCTTTATCTACCCGCGGTTGCCTGACGATAAGAGCCGGTATGACGCGCTGGCCGAACGGAATGAGATTAAATTTCCGGATGGCGTCGAAAGGGGACAGCGGTTCGTTATCAAACGGGTGGACGAAGAGCGCCGCGGCCTCCGTATATTCAAGCGGATCGAGGCGCACCACATGGCGTTCGAGCTTAATCGCTACTATCTCGACGATTTCGTGGACTTCTCGGCTGCACAACCGCCGGACTACACGCTCGGACTTATCGGCAACGGCACGCCATATACGATGGCCGTTAACGGAACGTTCGATAATCAAGACGTGTTCGATTTCGGCGAGAAGCGAAAGCATGATCTCCTTGCCGAAGTCCGCACGCTATACAACGGCGAGCTGGCGTATGACGACGAGATAATTACGCTCACTACGCGCAAAGGCGGCAACTATGGCGTCGAGATACGTTACCGGAAAAACCTGACGGGTATCGTCCGGAAAAGTCACGACATGGAGCGGATCACACGATTATACGGCTACGGTAAAAACGGATTGACCATCGAAGGACACGCGGGCCATTCCGTCAAGTATATCGACAGCCAATACGCCGACGCCGGTCACTTATTCGAAGGCAGCGTCGACTTCCCGGAGATTGACGATCAGGCCCGGCTCCTTGACGCAATGCAGCGGCATTTATTAACGGTGGAGCTGCCGAAAGTATCCTACGAAATTGACTTCGTTCAGCTCGAAAAAGTCGACGTAGACTTTAGAGCGGAAGCTATAAACGAAGTTGGCGATACGATAACGATAATCGACGAATCCATGGGATATCGGTTTGACGCGCGGGTCACGGAATACGAGCGGTATCCATTCGAACCAAAACGGGGCCGCGTCGTGTTGGCGAACTTCCGCGAGCTAAAAACGTCCGATTACGTATGGATGGCGACGGTCGGCAGCAAACGGGCGATGAAGTATACGTCGGACAACGCCGTGCTGAAGGGGACGAAATATGACGATAGCATAACGTTAGTCGACGGATTCGGTATGGCGGTGTCTGACGATTTCAACCGGACAATGGTACGGCTAGGACAGACGGGGCCGGGCGAATACGGGCTGGCGTTGTTTAACAAATCCGGCGTCCGTACGATATGGCAAGATTCGGCGACGGGCAACGCATACTTCTCCGGCACATTGCAGGCGGCAAACGGCGACTTCACCGGTTCCATTACGGCGACTTCCGGCACAATCGGCGGTTGGACGATTAATGCGACGAGCTTGTCCGGGTCTGGCACGATTAGCGGCGGGACGATAACGGGGAGCAGCGTAAATGGCGGATCGATAACGGGAACTAGCGTGTTCGGTTCGTACATTACTGGCGGTACTATTACCGGTGCATTTATTACTACGTCCGCAACCTATCCGCGCATGGAGTTGTCGAATACGCTTAATCTTCTCGGCGCGTACGCAAGCTCGACGAAATATATCGAGATCATCGCAAATTCGGCGGGCGATCCGCAGCTTTATTTTAATAGCAGCTCCGGCTTTATGCGGCTTACGCATATCGGGGATACTGGGTCGTTGGGTAGCGCGGGCAACTTCGTTTTGTCGTGTACGGACAATCTGCGGTTATCGGCGACCAGTCCGACGTCAATCGTGGAATTAGCGCCAGGGTCGGCGGGTTATGTGACGGTGCCCAATTGGAGTAAGTTGTTAAATGCCGATAGCACCCAAACACTACAAACCGCTCTGAATAATAAGGCAAATGTCTTCAGTGGTGTTTACGGTACTGTTTATGTTGCGTCCACGCCTGGAGGCCCGACCGATAAGGCAATTACATTCACTAACGGTATTAGAACCGCCTAATTCCATGATATACTAATTGTAAAAATGGAAGAGAGGTTTTAATAGTGAAGAAGATTGCAGCAGCGTTTATTGCAGGGGCACTCGTCATGTTATCCGGACAGGCGTTGGCGGAGAATCTAACTAGAGTCGGAATGAAAGTCGGCTCAGAAGCAAGCGTATGGCTGAACGATACACAACTAAGCGACGCGATAGTGGTAAACAGCAAGTCTTACGCGCCCGTTCGTGACATAGCGGAGGCTTTCGGGGCTAAAGTCGAATACACTCCAGCGGAAGAAAACGAAAAAGCGGTGATTTCATTGGTATCCAAGTTGGAAGACAGTAATATCCTTCCGGAGCATAAAGTTATTGTTTTGAAACAAGAGCGGGAGTCGTTAGTCAAAGAGAAGAACGAACTAGAGGAGGGGATACCCTTCCTCCAAAACTGGCTCGCTAAAGACGAAGCCGAACTCGAAAAGTTGACGCAAGACTGGATGCGAGAACCGTATCTGAAGTCGATAGAAGAGCGGAAAGCCGCAATCGAATCGAACAAAGCCCGCCTAGCCGAAATCGAATCCGAACTGGCTGCGATCGATGCCGAAATCAAATCGATAGAATCGACGGAACGAGAACCGGAAGTGAACGAAGCAGCTAGACGATAATACCGAAATACACGAAGAAGTCTCGCCAATTGGTCGGGGCTTCTTTTTAATTTACGGAGGGATTTACGATGGAAGTGAACGGTCAAAGTATCGAACAAATCGTTATTACGAAGCAGGGTACGGGAAGTCTCGTATCGGCGGCAAGTGAACGAGAGGTAATCGCTATCTTATCGGACGACGGCGAGTGGGTAGTGAAAGACGGGTACGCAATCGAAGTGACGAAACCCTAATAGAAACCGGAGGTAATTCGAATGGAATCAAACGCTTGCTTACACGGAACTATGTTGTCTATACGAAGCTACGACGTAAAACAAAACGGGATTCACGATGGATCGTTGTCATTGACCGTTGACTTCTCGCCCGTGGAGCATTCGACGGCCTCGTTCTTGCCGGAAAAGTACGCCGAATTTATGCGAGAGGTCGCGGCCGTGGTCAATAGGTGGAACGGAGAAAGCGGGTTATATGTAACGGGAGAGGCCGTACCGGAAACGCCCATAGTACGGCACGAAATTAAACTCGATACTAGGAGTGCGGCGCTATTAGAAAAGGCTATTGGCGGCAGCTCTGATTAAAGATTCTACGGTGATATTACCGACCTTTGACGCAATGCCTTTTATCTTTTTCCATGCCGTATCCTTGCGTATACTCTCTAAAAACGCTCGTCCTTCGGGTGTAATATCCCGTACGGTCAGAATTATATCGAGGCCGCGGTTTATCGGATTAGGATTCGTCTTTATCAGTCCGGAATCTCGTAATTGTATGGCGCTGTATGATACATCGTCGTAAGTGTACTTTTCGAGTTGCGGTAGTTTATGAAGGTAATCCGTCGTCTTAGCGTCAATTGGTCGGAAAGTTTCCTCAATAGTCAATAAAAGATCGCGCGCACATTCGTGATTAAATTTCACTGTTTATCCGCTCCTTTTGTCGTTTACAGTCCGTATTCGACGTTTGGGAGCGATTTCCTTTTTACGGAGGTTTTTATATGGCGCAAATCACGCACAAGCTCGAAATTCTCGTCAACGCGGCCGATCCTGTTCCGGAAATTAACAACGTCATCCTTGCGTTCTTGCAGCTTCATTCCGGACGCGAAACGCAAATATTGACGGAGCTGCAATCGGAGATAGCCGCAGCTATTAAACATTACTCGAACGAAACGGGGGAATCGGAATGATTAACGGACAAGCGCTTTTAAACGGAGGGGCCGGAGTAGTCGGCGGATTTATCGGATTTGCATACGGAGGGTGGTCGGAAGCATTGACGTTCCTATTAATCGCATTCGCCGTCGATATCGTTTCCGGCATCGTAGCTAGTCGAAAGGAAGGCGTCGGCCTATCGTCTTCAATCGCACGGGCCGGATTTGCCGGAAAGGGAATGGCGATGCTCGTCTTATTACTGTCGCACCGGATCGACGTGTTACTCGAACTGGACGCGGTAATATTAACGGCGGCGACGTATTTCTATATCGCCAACGAATTACTTAGCATCGTTGAGAATTACGGCCGTGCCGGTTATCCGTTGCCGGACAAGGTTAAAGACGTTATTGACGTTTTGAAACGGAAAGGTGACGTTAGTGGGGCGAAGCCGAAAGGGGAGTAACGTATGTCTCTCGAAATAACGAAAATCCGCGTATATGTATCCGGCAACAATGTCGTCCGCTGCGACGGGAACTACGCTAAACGGGCGACCGATCTTCGATACGTCGTCATTCCCGTATCCGAGTACGATATCACCGCAGTCGGCCGGACGCGCGCGAAGACGACGGACCTAGCAAAAGAGGCCAAGGCCGAGATAGCGATTAATTTTCCGTACTTCAACGGGACGGACGGCGCTCTAATCGGACAGGCAATTGCCGAAGGCCGTCCATTATCGTACGAGACGGCGAAGACGCGGGGCCGAGCGGAGTTATATGGCGTGGGCGGTTCGTATGGCATCGCACTAAGCCCGCCAGCCGCCGTTGACTTCGCGGTACAAGGATCGCCGGAATTGCTACGGGACGGGGCCGTCGTGGTCGCGGAGAGTATCAAACGGGATAATCTCGGCATATCGGCGGCGGACCGAAGCCAGCGGACGGCCGTCGGAATCCGCCCCAACGGTGACGTCGTATTCGTCGTATCGGATGGCCGGACGTCGTATGATCTCGGCTTGACTTTCGCCGAGCTTGCGCTAGTATTCCGGGACGAACTCGGATGTATCAACGCAATCAACGGAGACGGCGGCGGATCGTCGATACTCTACGTGGGAGGTTCCGTTAAGGCCGCTGTCAATCAGGCATCGAACCGGAATAACGAGCGGGGGACGGGATGTGCGCTGGTCGTCACGAAAAAGACTGTTCCGCCCAGTAAACCGTCCGATAATCTCCGTATTGCCATCGACGCAGGTCACGGCCTTAACACGGCGGGCAAGCGGTGTCCCGACGATAGCATGCGGGAATTTCACTTCAATTCCGTTGTCGCCCGATATGTGTCCGAAGAGTTGGCGAAGTACGAAGGCGTGACGGTCAGGTTTATGCATGACGAAACAGGCCGCCGCGACGTGCCGTTATCGGAACGTGTATCGACCGCTAACGATTGGGGCGCGGACACGTACGTTTCGATCCACGCCAACGCATACGGATCGTCCTGGAACGATGCAAACGGAATCGAGACGTTTACCTCCGTCGGGGCATCGGCAACTTCACGGAAGCTGGCGGCTGCGGTGCAGAAAGAACTCGTAGAGTTAACGGGACGGCGCGACAGGTCCGTGAAACGTGCGGACTTTTACGTGTTGTATCGTACAAAGATGCCTGCGATACTCGTCGAGTCCGGATTTATGAGCAATCGTGAGGAGGCGGCACTGCTGAAATCGGACGGCTACCGGCGGAAAGTCGCGGCGGCCATCGTGAAGGGGCTGGCGGATACGTACGGGCTAGCGCCTATTACGCCCGACCCGTCTGAACCGGGAAGCCCCGCCGTCGAAACGTGGGAAGCAACGCTGTCGTCCGTTAACGTTGAAATCGAGGGACAGACGCTTGCGTCCGGACATATTATCGATGGAGTTTCGTACGTTCCGGCGCGGGCGATTGCGGAAGCATTAGACGCTAGCGTCCGTTGGGATGACGATACGAGGACGGTCACGATTACGAAGTAGTAACGGATGAAAGCCCGGCTAACCTCTCAGGGTCGGCCGGGCTTATTTTTCGTTTATATACGCGATCCGAACGCTTCGTCAAGCGCCGCAATTACCGCTGCCGCTTGATCTTCGAGATCGACGTCCGATGCCGAGTTTACCACATCGCTGACCGCTTCCTTTCCGTGTTCCCCCGACAATTCGGCAATGCGGTCGGCCAATCCCGCCTGGTCAGCGATAACCTTCGCCCACCAATCGTATGTTTCTTGCGTACAAGCGTATGTACCGGTTTCTTCGTCATACGCGAATTGGTAATCGCCGCTGCCTAATCCGTCATAGTTTCCGATTACGTCTACTACGCAGTTTGTTCCGTTGTTGCGGTCGATCAATTCCAACGTTTCTTTAGCACCAGTTTCCACGATTACGATGTTCATAATTATTTCCCCTTTAGCCCGCCGCCCTTTTCGTCGGCCGTCAGCCCGTCCCGTCATCTCCTTGCTGTTAAATTCATCTTATCACGTATATAATTACATGTCAATAATCATATGTAAATTATCGTACACGCTTATTCTTCGCATATTCCACGAGTTCAGATCGCAGATACAATCGCGTCTTCCGGGCTTCGCCAAACTCAACAAACGGCAATATACGGCCGGTCGCGATCGATTGGTTAAAGCCGGAAACGGACTGGCCCGTAATTGTCCGGGCTTCGTCCTGCATGACGAGGTTGTCCGTAATCCAGCGCTTCATTTCTTCGTTATTCATCGGCTTTCTTCTCCTTATAGCGGTGCAAATAATATTCCTGACACTTGCGGCAATGTTTCGGTTTCTTTTTACCGACCTGTTCCGGCTCAATCCAGTCACCGCCGCATTGCGGACATTTTCCGGAACTCTCGTTCTTATTACGTTTTGCCGTTTTATTATGCCGCCATCGGCAGCGGTCAGAGCAGTATTTCTTGTCACCTTCAACAAACGCGCTGCACCCGTCGGCTATACAACGTTTACGGCGGTTTAACTCGAATTTGTACGCCTGGCATCTCGCGCAATACTGCGGCTTGGTACGTCCTCCGATAGCCTGCGGCTCGATCCACGGTTTACCGCATTGCGGGCATCGATCGAACATCTGCCGTATTAATTTTAACCGTGCTGTCTTTACGCGACGAACGGCGTTTATGCGGTCTTTATTGGCTGCATACCACGCCTTACGGAGCTTGTACCTTCGTGGATTAACCCAGTCTCGGTTCTCGCGGTAATAGGCGAGCGACGTTGCCCGGTCGTACTCCTTATTGTGGACCGGCCGGCATTTCGGGCAAAATCGCTGGAGTCCGCCTTCGACGATATATTCGCCGCCGCACATTTCGCACTTATCCGTACTTCCCAGCGGACGGACTCCGCCTTGCTGTTTCCGCCGTTTATACTCGTTCGTCGTTTGGCGCTTTCTTTCTTCGCGGCAAGCCGGGCAATAGTATGCGCGCGGACCGCCGGTGAATGTTACGGAGCATGTGCGACACTTTCGCGCCATTGTCGTCATTTGCGATCGCCTCCGTTTAGTTATCGTTGCGCTCAGTCTAGCATGTAGTTAATCGTATGTAAAGCGTTGATTTTCGTTTGCATACGTTCGCCTACTCGGGTATAATCGAATCAGCGTGATTGACCGTTAGAGAGCGCGAACAATAACAATCCTGCCCGCAATTAACCGCCCGCCATACCGATGATAAACGTTGATTTAACGGCCTTTTGCTTGCGCTGGCGTAACGAAGCAATTCACGATTGACAATCCCAACGCTACAGTAACTTGCGGTTGCGGATCATCGTTCCGTACAGCAGCAGCGGCGGGCAAGCCGGATAGTGACTGCTAAATAAAACTAATACTCAGACGAGTCGATCATCGGCTCGTCTGTTTTTTTAAGTGAGTCAAAATTCTAATTATACTACAAGATGAGGGACATACAACGATAGAACGATTTGTATTTTCCGAAGCGTTCTTTGCGTTCGTCTAATCGCTCATTATGCTCACATAGCCTCCTACGAAAGCTGAAAAGTGTGCTCCATC
>NZ_JAOQJC010000110.1 GCF_025567625.1 Paenibacillus sp. J5C2022
CCAGTATATCAATGAACTGCTCGACATACCAGAGTTAAAATTCCACCAAATACTATCCATTGATCACGATGAAGTTCACATAGAAGCAGTGCCAATTGAAGGCAAGCAAAGTTGCCCCTGCTGCGGGTCGGATCAAGATGTCATTCGCAAAGGTAGTAATGGCATGCGAACCGTTCGACATCTTTGCGTGTTTGAGAAGAAAACCTATCTTCACGTGCCAACCATTCGCTTGTATTGTAACCATTGTGATGCCGGATTTGTCTGGCTATATGATTTCGTCGGCTCCAAACAGCGCTACAGCAGGCTTTTTCGCTCTCATACTGTTGAACAGGCGCTTGGTTCTACGGCCGCGCACGGCGCTCGTATGCAGCAAACGCCAGCAAGTACCGTACAACGTATGCATAACGAGGCGGTCCCTGCCCTTTGTGATGAGCTTTACGAAGAAGTGTGGGAAGAAGCCAAAGAAATGGCTGAGCTGGTTCTGGGTGTCGATGATTTCGCGATCAAGAAAGGTCATACATATAACACCGGCATTCACAACCTGAAGGGCGAAACGATGCTGGATCTGCTACCAGGCCGGAAGCTGGAAGAATTGCGGTCGTACGCCCAGGATCACCCGGGGTTCCTTCTGCTTAACCCGAAGGCAGTGGTCATGGATCTGGCTCAGGCGTATCACACTTGGATTAGAGAGTGTTTTCCAAAAGCGATTCGCATAGCAGATCGTTTTCATGTTCACGGTTATGTGATTGCATGCCTGCAGGAAGTTCGGAAAACCGTTCAGCCCACGCTATCTCCACGGGCCAAGGCTTATCTGAAAGCGAACCACCGCCTACTGAATCCGCCTTCCGAATCGTTAGGCGAGGAAAGCAGAAAGAAACTGGGCGAGATACTGAATTACTCCCCGCTGTTGCGCAGCGTGTGGGAATGGAAAGAAGCGTTCACGACTTGGTATGACTGCTCGCCGAGCTATACCGTTGCAAGGCAGGGATTTGAGCGTTGGTGTAGGCAAGGTGATCAGATCGAGCATGCTGCCGTCCAAAGTGCGCTGAAGACCATGCGTAATTGGCAAGAGGAAATCATGAATTACCATCAATGCCGATGGACAAACGCGACAGTAGAAGGCCGACATAATCGCATTAAAGCCTTTCAACGCCGTCATTACTTCACAAGGAATCGCAATCGTTATAAGGCGGGAATCCTTATCGAATGTAATCGCCATCGGATG
>NZ_JAOQJC010000111.1 GCF_025567625.1 Paenibacillus sp. J5C2022
TGGAGTTGTCAAAAAAAGTGCAGTTTGAAAACACCCTCATACAGAAATCCCTTTACTAAGCTGCTTGTGACAGTATTCTTTCGCGATAAACAGCTGGGGGCCACCCCCCTGGATTAGAGGTGTAGATCCGCCGTCTGTTGTAGTAGACCATGATGTATCGGAAGATGATCGATTTTATATAGACCATCGGATAGCGCTCCGTATTGATCTTGTACAGCTTTTCTTTCTTTAGCGTAGCAAAAAAGCTTTCCATTCTCGCGTTGTCATAGCAACGTCCTGTGCCGCTCATACTCTGAATGGCATCTCGTTTAGCTAGACATTCTCGGAATGCTTGGCTCGTGAATTGACTGCCTCGATCACTATGAAAAATCATTCCGCGAGCATTTCTTGCCTTGCAGGCGTTCTCAAAGGCTTGGATGCAGAGCTCTTTACGCATGTTGTCGTCCATGGCGAGACCTACGATCTCTCCGTTGAAACAATCCAGTACTGCGCTCAGATAGAGCTTGCCGTCTGAACAAGGGACTTCGGTGATATCCGATAGCCACTTTTGGTTGGGTGCCGACGCCCTGAAGTCTCTCTGGATCAGGTTCTCACTCTTTTGAGCTGCGGCATCCTCGCGTGTAATGCCATTTGGATGACGCTTGGCTTTCTTCAGCAGGCCATGCTTCTTCATGATGCGATAGACGGTGCTGTAGCTGGTTGTGATCTCTATTTGTGACAGCGCCAGCAGAATACGCTGGACACCGTAATTACGGTTGTCTTCATGCTCTCCAATGATGTCTTTGATTTTGACCAGAAGAAGTTCCTGCCGCTCCTGTTTGGGCGTGGGCTTCAAGCTACGGTAATAGCCCGATTCACTGACAGCAAGCACTTTGCACATCTCCTTGACGGTCCATTGATCCCGTCGTTCACAGATGTAAGCATAGAGCTGGCATGCCTTTACCGCTTCCGGTCTTTTGCGAAAAAACCCAGTGCGTCCTTGAGAATTTCATTCGCGCGTCGCAACTCGCCTATTTCTTTTTCTAATTCGATTTCACGCGCAGTCTTATCGGCAGATGCATAAGCACGTCCGCTTCCGATATGTGCTCCGTCGCCGTGCTGGGCTCTTCGCTTTCTCCATTCCTGCAAAGTATAGTAGGCTACGCCTAACTGCTCGGCGGCTTTCTTTGGGCCAATCTCATCACTCAATCTTACT
>NZ_JAOQJC010000112.1 GCF_025567625.1 Paenibacillus sp. J5C2022
GTATTTTTGCCCTTGTATCCCCGCAAGGGGGATTTCGGGCAAAGCGGACTTTCATCTGCCCCATTGAAATGGGGAGGATTCCCGTCCGCTTTTCCTAAAGTAAGGAATCCCTACATTTATAGCGAAAAAGATCATTTATTTAATTGGAGGTGGAGTAGATCAAATACTCGGCAATTGTACTTGATTTAGACGGCACATTCCTCAACACCGGTAAAACGGTGTCCAAGCGTAATTTAGATGCAGTGCTAAGTTGCTTAGGAAACGGTATGAAGGTAATTATTGCAACAGCCAGGCCGCCTCGATCTGTCCACACTCTCCTACCGGCTGAAATATTAAATGTATGCTCATTCGTTTATTATAACGGAGCACTTATTGAAGATAAGCAAACCAATTTGGAAACACACATTTCCATTGAGAGAGCAGCAACAGCAGCAATTCTAGATTACTGCTCAGAATACTTGCCAGACTGCGGAATTAGCCTTGAAGTAAGGGACCAATGGTTCGCTAATTCCGGACCGATCGACGAAGAAGTCTTTAATACACGTCACTTTCGACCGCAAGTGCGTTCGAACGAAGAATTAAAGTCACTTGAAACCACCAAAATTCTGATCACATATTTTGACAACCCAGAGGAATTACAAAGTCATTTCGGGGAGCAAGTTCATTTCGTGGTAACAGACCAGGGTACACTTATTCAGATCATGAATCGCTCGGTAAGCAAGGCCAGCGGTGTAGCACTGCTGCTTCATCACTTTGGGATCTCCACCTCCCAGGTCATGGTTTTCGGAGACGATTATAACGACATCGAGCTTTTTGCTATGCCGGTACACAAAGTGGCCATGTTTAATGCGATAGAAGGGCTGAAAGAGTTAGCTGACCAGATTACAGATTCCAACGATAACGACGGTGTGGCAATCGTTTTAGAACGGATCATCTCGTAATCGAACGGAAGCATGATCGTGAACCTCCCCCACTTACTTGCAATCACAAGTTGAAGTGGGGGGCTTCTTACCATCAACATCTTGCAAACACCTGATATGAAGCGGGTTGACCGCATTCAAGCCCTAGGTTAGGGGTGTCTTCACGATGTCTAAGTAAGCAACATGTGTCTAACAGACACACGGGGCGGAACAACCCATCTACTACTTCCTGCTTTACGCAATCCGTAGATACGTTACTCGCGTTCT
>NZ_JAOQJC010000113.1 GCF_025567625.1 Paenibacillus sp. J5C2022
TTTAGTGATTCACCGTATTGAAGTGATATTGTTGTTCAAAATCAGTAGGCGTACAATACCCAATTGACGAATGGATGCGCTCGTTGTTGTAAAAGACCTCAATGTACTCAAAGATGCTTTTCTCGGCTTCGGAACGGGTTGCATACTTGTTCAAGTAGATCAGTTCTTTTTTGATGATGCTGTGAAAGGATTCGATGCAAGCATTATCGTAGCAGTTACCTTTTCGGCTCATGCTGCCGATCATAGAATAGGTCTTAAGCTGCTCTTGGTAATCATGCGAGGCGTACTGGCTGCCGCGATCCGAATGATGCAGGACCTCGCCTTCGGGCCGCTGACGGCCGTGAGCTTGCCTTAGCGCCAGCAGAACCAACTCCCTTGTCATGCGGTCGCTCGTGTGCCAACCAACGATCTTGCGTGAGTACAAGTCCATAACGCTAGCCAAGTACAGCCAGCCTTCTTCGGTCGCTACATAGGTGATGTCTGTTACCCATTTTTCATTTGGCTTACTAGCCGTAAATTCCTGATTCAGTACGTTTTCTTGCACTGGAAAATTGTGTTTGGAGTTCGTTGTTGCCTTGTATTTTTTGACGGTTCTTGAGCGCCACTGTTGCTCGCTCATAATCCGTGTCACCGTTCGCGTTGAGATATCCACACCTTGCTGCTGGAGCTTCTCGGTGACCTTGGGACTGCCGTAGAGTTGACGAGACGCATCGAACACTTCTTTGATCTGATCCGTCCATTCCCTGTGTTGACGCGCCTGCTCACTCACAGGACGATCCTTCCATTTGTAATACCCGCTGCGAGAAACATCGAGCACGCAGCACATCTTCTCCAGTCGGTACTCGGAGCGGTGTTCATGGATGAACGCATATTTTACCGACGGTCTTTCGCGAAGAAGTGCATCGCTTTTTTTAGAATTTCATTCTCTTCTTGCAAGTCACGAATTCGTTTTTGCATTTCCCTTAGTTGATGATCTTCGGACTTGAACGCTTGCGCTTCAACGATTTCCGGCTCGCCACCGAACTTCTTCATCCAGCCGTACAACGTGTTGTCTTTGATCTTAAGTTCGCGGGCGACCTCCGCCACCGACTTTCCGTTTTCCTTCACGTACTGTACTGTCTTTCTCTTGTACGCTTCATCGTATAGTGGTTTCTTCATTC
>NZ_JAOQJC010000114.1 GCF_025567625.1 Paenibacillus sp. J5C2022
TATATATTCGGCATTAGATATTTATAATTGAACACAAAGCCTATCGACTGTCACTTTGGGTGTTTTATTGATTTCGCGGATGAATCCTTGGACCGCCTTACGAATCTTCTGAACGGAATCGAAAAAGACATTGTTAATGACCGATTCCTTGAGCCACCCCCAGAGTCCTTCAATCAGATTGAGTTTCGGGCTATAAGGCGGGAGATACAGCAGGGTGAGAACAGACTGATGCTCGGTCAAAAACGGTTGAATGAGCGCTGCGTGATGAATTTTCGCATTGTCCAGAACGAGAACGATCTTCTGATTTTCGTATTTTTTCACCAGCTTCTGTAGGAAAGACAAAAATTCTTGAGCGGTATACTGGATTTCTTGTGTACAGAATACTTCTCCTGTCTCATAATCCAGTGAACCGATCAGTTTAGCGCCATGGTGCTTGCCATAGGTTGGAACGATTTTCTGCTTCCCTTTGGGAAACCACGTACGAGACAACGCTTGGTAGTCGCGAATCATGGACTCATCAATGAACAGGATTCGGTCGATTTCACCGTTCAGGAGTTTTTTTATAGGCTTCGAACTTCTGCACAAAGGCTTCCTGTTTCGTCGGGTCTGCCTTTGTCAACGTGTACGTAGGCACCGTAAAGCTAAGCTTCAATCGATAAAGCAATTCTCGGGTTCCACGATCCGAATAGGACACGCCAAAGTCTCGTTCGATCCATTTCCGGATGATCGGTGAAGTCCAGTTCATTTTGGCAGGAAAACCCACATCCTCCGGTGTCTGATTCACAATCGTTTGATAGACTCGCTGCTCTTGTTCGGCGCTCAGAAAAGGCTGGCGTCCCGGTGGCGTTCCGATTTTCAGTCCTTGGATGCCTTCTTGGCGGTAGGCGTTAATGTAGTTGTAGACAGTGGAAAGCGAGCGCCCGATAATCTTGCTGATATCTTTCTTGGACACACCATGCAGATCAAGCAGGATCGTTTGATATCTTTCGTGCATTCTCAAGTCATTATTTTCTTTGATGGCTGCTTTAATCGCCTGGACTTCAGGATTATTCTGATCCTCTTGAAGGAGT
>NZ_JAOQJC010000115.1 GCF_025567625.1 Paenibacillus sp. J5C2022
CACGTCGACATGCAGGAATTCATCATACAGCGCCTTGCTTAGGATATTCCTCGCGCCATGAATATCCCGATGCTCGGCATACCCGCATGCACAACGATAATTTCTGTAAGAGGTTTGGTTCCTCTTCCGACAGACAGGACATGTCTGACTCGTATACGATTCGTCCACAGCATGTAGCTTTATGCCTTGCCGTTCCAGCTTGTACTTCACATATTGCCTCACTTTGCCCATAGACCAATTCGATAACTTTTGCGCTTGTTTGCGGCCCACTGACTTCT
This sequence comes from Paenibacillus sp. J5C2022, assembly GCF_025567625.1. Lineage (GTDB taxonomy): Bacteria > Bacillota > Bacilli > Paenibacillales > Paenibacillaceae > Pristimantibacillus. The sequence continues at coordinate 279 of NZ_JAOQJC010000115.1, forward strand.
TCTTCCGCGTATGGCGCTGTACCCCCTCGACATCGCCAAGATAGACATCCGATACGGACTGCCGCATGCACCAATCCACAAACTGTTTCGTCGTCTTATGCAACGCATCTCGCAACTGCCGCTCCGACTTGGAGAGGATGAACCTTTTGGCTTTCCCGTATTTCTTCCACTGCCTGGAGCCCTTTTTGCATCTCGACTGCAAGCGCTGAATTTCAGCCAGTTTCTTATGGCGCAATCGATGAATCGCCCGCACTTTCCTGCCTGTGATGATGAGACTCTCCCCATCTTCACGGAAAGCGGCGAGACTATGGATTTCACCGGGGTCTACGCCTGCCGATTGCTGCTTATAATAGGGCTTATTAGCCATACCGTCCTCATAAGATATGGCGAGATACAAGCCGTGATCATAGCCAAGTTCGATTTCCTTGATTTGTCCCTCGGGCAAATGAGTGGCATACACTATAATAGGCTTCTCCCTCTTCCCGCCATGAATGCCCATCGACAGCTCCATTTTGCCGTTGCTCGATATCTTGAAGCCGTCTTTGGCCCATTTCGTATTGTAGTGGTTTTTGGTCTTGTAAGGATACCTGACCGTTCTGATTCCCTTTCGAACCGATTGATGGGCGGAATCCCGAGCAAATAGATATTTATGGAAGACCGCTTGAATGGATTGGCTGTGCAGATGAAATCGGCCTTTCGTTAGCTTCTGAAGCCCGGATTTCGAAATCCATTTCTGATGTTTCGCATGAAAGTCTTTAGCTAACTGGAGACACGTATTCCAAAC
>NZ_JAOQJC010000116.1 GCF_025567625.1 Paenibacillus sp. J5C2022
GCGGCTAAGCAACATATGGCGGTTGCACCCGAACTCGCAGGGATTAACCGCTTTTCGGATGAAATCGTGAAGGCCGGTTATGATCACACCAAGCAGTTGTTACGCATCAAGTGGGAGCAAACGGTTGATTACTCATTACTCGAGGACATGATCGAGTTCAATATGATGGACAAGGCAGACTGTTCAACTTTTTGGCGAAAGTGAAAAAAATTGTTATGTAATTTATAAGCGGGTTTGTTGCCTAAGATGAGGGGGATTCTGATGGAGAGAAGGCATGAAGTATTGTTTGAACAGTTGCGTACTTATCGAAGTGAATTGTTGGAGCTTATGGAGAATCTAACTGAAAAAGAAGCGGATGTGGTGCCGGAAGGGTTCACTAATAATATCAGATGGAACTTGGGACATGTTCTCCTTGATCAGTATTTATGGATTAGCGCCCTTACGAAAGAGGAGCCACCGGTTCCCACGAGGTATCAGCTGTGGTTCGGTTACGGGACGAACCCCTCTCATTTTACAGGCGAAACACCGTCATTATCCGAATTGATGGCTATGCTTAAGGAACAGCCCCGTGTAATCGAGGAGAAATACCGGGACCGGATGGAAGAGGAATTTGCTCCAGTGGACATGGGGATGCACACCATAGAACAGGTACTGGTCAGAACGATATTTCATGAAGGGCTCCATATTGGTGCGATCAGTACGATGATGAGAAAGATGAAGCAATAATAGAGAGCGGAATTTTTACTGGGTTAATTTGGTTGTTGAAATACGAAATAGAAATGTGCTATTATGGTCATCCGCCACATTGGCGGGGAAATGAAGCGGATCATCACAAAAAACTTTTTTTAAAAAAGATGTTGCTTTTTGAAAGTGAACTGTGATAAGATACTTCTTGTCGCCAAAACGACAGCAGGCAAGCAGTAAACGTTGTTCCTTGAAAACTGAATGATGAGCGATATGTCAAATTTGAAGATTTTCGCATTGGCTTAGCCAAGTACGAAAAACTTCTAGCTAGTAACGAATTGAGCAAGTCAA
>NZ_JAOQJC010000117.1 GCF_025567625.1 Paenibacillus sp. J5C2022
CAGATGTCTACGGGCTGCGAGATTCGGTTCGTAACGAATGCCGACGCCGTGCTGATCGCCCTCTCTTCACTGGAGATAGACGGAGAGGTGCTTGTGTATCAAGGGGACTACTTTCATTCACAGCATATCCTTCGCGCTGGTTCTGTGGAGACTCTGTTGCTTCAACGTTCGGAACGGTTCGATTGGATAGAGGAGGAGCGGCTTCGGTCCGGCCGCTTCTCTCCCGATGTATGGAGGATTATGATTAGTCGAAGCTATGGGGCGGGACAAGGCTTCTGTGCCGTCTTCCACTATGTGGATGCATTCGGCCATGACGTTCGACCTCCCCGCAAGGATGAGATGCCGACCGTAAGCTGGCTTGCTTACGGCTCTTCAATTACCCATGGTTCGGGAGCCTTGTCGCATCACAGCGCTTATATCCAGCAGGCGGCTATGAGATTAGGTGTGGATGTCCTGAACAAGGGGCTTGGAGGCGCTTGCTTATGCGAGCCGGAAGTGGCGGACTGGCTCCCCGGCTGTGCTGATTGGAGCTTCGCAACGCTGGAGATCGGAGTGAATATGCGAGAGAGATTCACGCCTCTGGAGTTCGAAGAGCGTGCTCGCTATTTGATAACGCAGATGGTGCGCGTACATCCCGACAAGCCTGTCGTATTGATTACTATCTATCCGAATCATGCGACTTACAACAGAGATCGCACGCATCCCGCCCGCTTGGCTGTAGAGCAGTTTAATGAAATATTGCGAAGCTTGCATGCCGAATTCGACTATCCCGGCCTTCATCTCATCGAGGGGCATGACATTGCGGATGAATGGGAGGGGCTGACGACGGACCTGATTCATCCTTCCGATCGAGGGCATTGTATGATGGGGCTGAAGCTTGCGGCGAAGCTTGAGGAGATCGTTCCGCACGACATTCGATTCGGGGAGCGCAAGGAATAGCCGAACGGCCTTTTAT
>NZ_JAOQJC010000118.1 GCF_025567625.1 Paenibacillus sp. J5C2022
TTTGATGTATTTCTTGGCTTATTCGGAGGTATTCAAGTAGGCCTTCCGCCACAGAGTGTGGTACCAAACCTGGTTGTTTATCGAGACTCGTTCGTCCTATTCAAGATGGGTCCTGCATCAGCGATGGCCTGGATACTATTCTTTGTTATTCTTGTCGTGACCTTGTTCCAGCGTTACTTTGAGAAAAGGTGGGTGCATTATGACTAAGACGACTCCCCTGCCGATTAAAACAATGATTTACCTCTTTTTAATAGTTGGTGCAGTTGTCATGTTTTTTCCTTTCGTCTGGATGGTTTCAACATCGTTGAAAACAAGCGGGGCAGTGGCAGCGATGCCGCCGCAGCTTATTCCTGATCCTATTGATTTTGGAAACTTTACAGAAGTTTGGAATAAGGTTGATTTTGCGCGATACACGTTTAACAGCTTTTTTATTGTCACTTTGGATATGATCGGGGCATTGTTGTCCTGTGCTGTGGTGGCTTTCGGCTTAGCCATGTTCCAGTTCAAAGGGCGCGCTCTTATCTTCATTACTATGTTGGCGACTTTGATGATCCCAGGTCAAGTGACAATGATTCCAACCTATTTCATCTGGAAGCAGTTCGGCATGCTGAACACGTATTCCCCCCTCATTATTCCCAGCTTTCTGGCGGGCGCATTCGGCATCTTCCTGATGCATCAATTTATCAAGTCACTGCCCAAGGAGCTTTACGAATCGGCTGTCATAGACGGTTGCAGCCCTCCGGGCATATTCGCCAGAATTTACCTGCCGCTGTGCAAACCGGCGCTTGCGGCGCTCGGCGTATTTACCTTCATGGGCGCCTGGAATAATACGCTGGGACCGCTCATCTATTTGCAATCGAAAGAGTTATACACGTTGCCGCTCGGGATATTGTATTTGAAATCGGAGAATGTAAATCAGGCATTGCTTATGGCGGGGGCGGT
>NZ_JAOQJC010000119.1 GCF_025567625.1 Paenibacillus sp. J5C2022
TTGGTTGCAAATTATTATGTTTTTTATGGCTGCCGGGGGAGGTCTATACTTTGGAAATGAATTAAGGAAGACTGTAATAAAGCATGTTGGAACTTCCGAAGACATTTATGATCATAATATAATTACTTTAAAACAAATATTAAATAAGAGAAAAATAAATAAATTGTCTCAAATCGATATCTTATTAGAGCAAATGAAAGATGAACTCCCTAGGCTAAAGGTAAGCGAAAGTATATTAAAACCATTTTATACAATAAGTACTGTCTTATTAATTCCAACCGTAGCAATGTTAACTAAGTGGTTGTTAGACAAATATACTAACGGGTTAATTGTTGTAATTCAGATAACTGCATTAATTGTAATGATATTTTGTCTATTCTATATGTTAAAACCACTTATTGAACAAATATTGGATGTTACCTATTGGAGAATGAAGAAACTACAACAGATGTTACAAGATATTAAATTAATTGATTTTGTTCAGTAATTCAGAGAACTTCATTTAACATCATAATCATGTATCGGGACGTTCATCCCTCGATATGGACTGATGAGATTGGTAGGGAAGTAACACAGCTGGCCACACTTCGCGTTTCGCTAGTTGTCGTGAACACAGGAACGTTAGTCGAGATTAAAGTCAAAAGAGGTGCACTTATGAAAGTAGCTCTAAGAGAGCAATAGGTGTTCTTTTCACTAAAATGGATTGACATAAGCTCATTTCCCCCATATCACAATTAGCACAATTATATGTACCTGATTATTCTAACAAGTCACTTTTTGACAACCACTTATCACATCCTTCCCCCCACCTGAATGCAGCAAGTACATCTACCAACCCGTTTATTGAAAAGTGTTTACGTGCAGGAGATAATGAGATAGAAAGTTAAGTATACATATAACGCACGGATGCAAAGCTAATCCACAAGATCACCAAAGGTT
>NZ_JAOQJC010000012.1 GCF_025567625.1 Paenibacillus sp. J5C2022
TTTTGCATCTGTCTATTCCTTTTGTTGTTTGGTAGGACTTACAACAATACAGGATTAGCAGATGTTTTTCCATTTTTATCCCCGATTCATTGAGTCAAGCGCTGATTTCGGTTTTGAGCCCGAAATTTAATGTACTTCCTTAATCGCTCGACATCTTCAATCGTTTCCTCGTAAAGTAACTTGTGCTTCTTTAGTTCTCGGTTAACTTCATCTATGTCATTTATAGAAGTTCTCAAATCCTTCTTCAGGGCAGAAGCTTCACTCATAGAGCGAGTGACCTCTTCTTTTTCAGTTTTAATCTCAATATGTATTCTTTCGGCATCTTCCAGTTTTTCGGCTAATTGCTTCTTAAGCCAATAACTATAAACAAATCCCGAGAAGGCAAGAATCGCCACAAAAATTGCTGCTATATCTAATATTACGGAGATATTTCCTTAATACAATTCAATCTTATCATTTTGTAAGTCTATTAGTTGCTGCATGACTTCCCTATCTGTTAGAACATTCTTGCTAGCTAGAATTGAATCAATGTCATCTCGACTAACTGTTTGATCAAACTTGTCATCTATTAATCTTTCGATCTCGCTTATAATATTATAGTCTATATTTGTGCTGCTATCCGCATCAGCAATTGATGGCAGGCATAGCAGGCCAATAGTCAGCAAAACAAAGCATAACTTCTTCTTCATTCATCTACACCATACCTTCATTTTTCTAAAGCTTTTATATACATTTACAATTTACTATCTAGCCTCTCTCTTAAGCCAATTCGCTAGTGTATATTGTTCACTGGGTAAAATGAACTCTCACTCGTTAGTCGGTTTTTCTTGAAGGTTCTGTTCAAATTGGTCATCCGAAAGATCACCTGCAAACCCCTTAAATCGATAGACTCTTCTGGTAACCTTTCTACCCGATCCACTAGCTCCAAGATTGATACCTTCCCCCTCTGAAACATTTAACCCTAGTTTTCCTTCACCATTTGCATCATAGAACTCTTCGATTTCTACTTCGTAAGCAGTTTCAATTCGACGCGCAATCGCCACCTCTTGGGCAACACGTGCCTGATATTCGGCAATCCTACATTCAAGCGATTGTCGGACTTCTTCTATTCTCAGCTTCTCTGGGTCTCCTTCATCCGCTACTTCCTTCGACTTCCTAATATTGCTCGAAGCGACATCAATGAGGAGACTAGCTATTGAAGCACCAGGAACTACACTAGATACAGCATTCATTGCTACTGTTTTAATAAAATCCTTAGACATTTGCAATCCCCCTAAATTCATTGAAGAATTAATATCATTGTTACCCAAGAAATCCAACTATGATTCTGAGTTTGCTATCACAGTACTGAACTGATCTCCTCACTGCCAGTGTGGTATGCACGGTATCCTGCTGTAACCGATAGTTCCGAAAGCCTTCTTGGGTTTACGGGATTTTTCTTATTCAATATATCCTAGTATATCCGTCAACAATCATAAGATCGTGATCATGAATCTGATCATAAGAAAGTTCATACTATCTTTCGCATGGACTTCAATATGTTTATGAACCTTCATTGCTCACTTGACCAATATTTTCTTGATATACGATGTTATTACCATATATTATTATCTCGTTACCACTCTTAGTTTGACCTGCACTATAATTAATCGATAGTACTTTTCTATTAAAATTGCTATATAACTGCTCAATTAACTCACACTTATCGTATGTCACAATCCATTTAAACTGGGAGGCCTTAATGATTTCCGACAACGCCTTATGATCTTCTTTTGAAAAAGAGTTCCTGTATAAACCAGGTCCTTTTTTGACATACGGTGGATCAAAGTAGACAAAAACATTATCAAAGTTTGGGATTATATGCAAGATAAAATCCTCTGCATTCCAGTTATATATATGGATATGCTCTTTATGCTGCGCAATCGCTTGAATCATTTTTATCAAGTTATCACGATTAAATCTGGCATCTATTTTGTATGAACCCTCTTGGGATAGCCCCCCAATTACACCTCCAGTAAGAACACCTGAGACATTTGTTCTGTTCAAATAGAATGATGCTTGACCAACTTCTAAAAGACTATAATCATGCTGATTCGTATAGATTGTTCTTTGACGTAACCATTCTGTAGTAGTAAGCGGAACTGTTTCTATAAAAGTACATAACTCATCGGTATGCTCGGTTATATTTTTCCATATAGCGTATATTGCATAATCGAAATCATTTAGTACTATGTCAGATACAATACCGTCTAATAACAGACGAATCGCTACTCCAGCACCACCAGCAAACGGCTCAATATATGTACCATTTACAATTTCATTTCTCACAATCAAATCTAAGACCGTGTTATAGAGCTTTGTTTTTCCACCTGGGTATCTCAGCGGCGTTAATGACCTTGGCATGAATATTTGTCCTTTCAGTGTTACCGAAGTAGATAGTTAACCAATTCCAATAATCCTTCCTGTGGAATTGATCTCAATGTTTCTGGAGCCAATTGATAACTTTCAGGTGAGTGTACTACCATATTCAACTTTTCAGTTTGCGAATTGAAGTTAAACACAAGAGGAAATAATCTACGGACACCTTGTTCTGGAATCCAATTCCTAATGTTAACTTCGTATTGTTTAATTATAAAGCTTAACGTTGGGTCACCGCCAGGTCTTCCTGGAGCATTATAGGCCGCCCTAATCTCTGCGAAGTAGCCTTTAGTACGAGCATGGTATTTTAGGCTCTGTTCAATTAGTGCTCGGATAATGAATGCAGTGCATATTGGATAGTTGTTAATGAATGATGCAGATTCAGATATCTTTTTCATTTCGTTAGAAACAGAAATAATCCCTTTATTTGAACTTATCGCTGGATCAACATTACTCCAGTCCAATGAGCTAAAGAATGGCAAGTTCTTTGGCCCTCCACCGTTTAAGGGGCTACTCGTTGGTACCGACTTAATCCCAACTGTACCAACTGGCTTAGGGTTAGGCGTTCCAGAAGCAGGAGTAGGCTTTCCTTTCTCTTGACCGCCCTGCGATTCACTAGGCGGTGATTGATTAGGATTGGGAGCATCTGTCCGAGATGTAGTTCTATCTATTGAACTTGAATGAGAATGAGGCGCCTCCTCTCCATCCTCATGATACCTGGTAAGAATATCTTTTACATACTCATAAGCACCTGTTACTTCCCCACCATCTTTGGTGTAAGTAAAGAACGCGGTGCGGGTATTCATATCATCTTCAATAAATGCCTTCTTTGTCCAAATCTTAATAATCTTGTCTAGATCAATATCACTAATACTATTGGACCGAAGCACGAACTGATCATCAAAGTAAAGCTTAAGCGTCTTCTTTGTATCCTGGAGTTCAAACATTCGAAGCAACTTAGAAGGCTCAATGTTAAGAATATTGAGTTTTTCTTTCTCACGCGCACTCCAACTCGCATCTACCCCTCTCTTAAGGATTTTATAAGCTCGGATAAACTTATTTATACTTGACACAGGTATTCCAGTTCGATCATTTATCTGACTGACAGATTTACCAGCAATATAATCTTCAAAACAGAACCGCATCTTTGCTATAGGCTTCCATTCTCTAGCTCTTTCAATATGTCTTACAGCCAAGAACCTTCGTGCTGCCTCACGTGATTTTATAATATCGACTTCAACTTGCTGGATATTTGCTCTAAGAACATCATTCGTTTCAGGAAATTCACTTTCAAACTCTTTAGTGAGTAAGTCACGATTAAGGAACAACTGACATACACAAGTTCTCCTGTTTCCCTCAAGTACAATATATCTACCTTCTTCGATACAAACGACTATACGCTCTCCTGGCATCAAACCTTCATTTTCAGCTATACTTCGCGCTAATGATAATGCTCCTTCTTGAACAAGTAGATAATTTCGTATATTTGCTTGACTATCTCCTGTGTCAGGCACTATGAATCTTGGGTTTTTAGGGTCTAGTATTAACTCAAGGGGAGACACAATCTTTTTTTCGTACATACAAGTCACCTTCCAATATCTTTAGTTTACTGAATTGCGATTAATCCTGACTTAATCAAATATAATCTTTTGATACTTTATTCGCTACAATCCGACAATCTTCCTGCAAATGGATAAAAGAAAAGCGCTCTTCTGAGCGCAAAGTCCTAAAATCCTCAACTATGTTATCATAACCATCAGGTCTTAATCTTAACTCCCTTGTTAGCTCAAATGTAGGTTCTTATGATCGAATAATCTCTTGATAGAACGGATATTCACGATTTTCACGATATAGAATGATCCTACCGTATAGTATCGTTGCTTGCCACATACCACTTGGTAATCCCTGAAGAATCAACGTTAGCATATCCCTCAAAGATGATCTTGTAGAACTTATCTCGATATTGAAATCAAGCTCTTCTTGATACCTTTTCTTTTCGTATCTAAAAGTGTAAGGCAATCGTGCAGATAGTAACTTCAATAGTTCCTGAACACTTACTGTGCCTTCCTCTAGAAAATCGAGTTCTACATCGACGTCAATGGGATGGTCTAGATCATAAACCGCTGGTCTTTGAGTATCCCGCTCTTTCCCAGGATCGTTCCCACCAAATCCAGAATTGTTCCATGGTGCACCGTAATGATCAATAAGAATTGTCTCTAAATCCGCATTTTTAAACACTGGTATTGCAACAGCTTTGAAATACATTGTTGTTGGATCAAAATTACGCCTATGTTTAACATGTTCAGAGTGTCTTAAGAGTCGATTCTGGAAGCCACCTCTTGAATCGGTCTTACCAACATACAAAACCGTATCTTCTTGTAATAGTAGGTAGACACCATTCTTCTTTGATGGAATGGATGAAACATTAATAAAGGTTAGTGGCGCAGCCTCTAACCCGTCGATAAACGGCGGCAGGTCTCTCTTAAAAGCCAACTCAAGGTCTAGCTCAAATTCATCAAATCCTTTGACATTCATTACATGCACCTTCTATTCTCCAACGGTATAACGTTCGCATTATATAAAGCATTAGCAACTTGACTAGTGACTTGTTCAGCCAATAATACTGGAACAGCATTCCCAAGTTGTCTCATTGACTCAGTCCAAGAGCCCTCAAATACGATGTCATCAGGAAAGGTTTGGACTCTTGCGGATTCCCTAACAGTAAGGTAACGATACGTTGCATCTGGGAAAGCAATCATATTCTCTCCCCCAGGCACCCCATGATCTCCTGCTTTTAACGTTTTACTTGGTTCGTCGAGTACACTACCTGAATGTCCAGGATAAGGACGAGCTCCAGCTTGGAAAATGTGATTCGCGATCTCAGGTTCTGACTGTAACCTAGGATCTGGCAAATCAGATATACAGTCTCTCAAGGTAACCCATGGTTTTAAGTGAGTATTCTGATTCCGATTTTTAATAATGCGTTCAAGCACTTTATCACTAGGTCTAACTTGTGTAGGCTGAATGCCTCTAGATTTCCAATATCTATTGGTGACCCACTTTTGATACATAAGTTCCTCGCTGGAATGCGTCGGCGATGGAAAAGAAAAGTTTGCATTAATATCAGACCTGAAGCCTACGAAGAATATTCGCTCCCTTTTCTGTGGGATCCCGTAGTCAGCAGCATTAAGTACACGTGGAGGAATAACCTTATATTCAGGATTTCTACCACCAGTACCAGTATGGTGCTTTTCGAGTCTTGCCAGATGAGCATCCCATTCTTCATCAGTTTTGCGAACTAACGATGGATAAGTTAACTGAAGTTGGATATATTCACGGTATGTGGTGAACTTCTCTCTGGCTAGACCTCTTACGTTTTCAAACACAAACGCTTTAGGCCTTATTTCACGAACTGCACGAATAGCTTCTGGAAACATATCCCTTTTATCATCCCAAGCTTTGTGCCTTCCTCCAATTGAGAACGGCTGACAAGGTGGACCTCCTGAGACAAGTTCTAAATCTGTTCCCCACTGACTGTACTGTATAGTTCTCACATCAGCTTGGACAACTTCCCAGTTAGGTCTGTTTCGACGTATTGTGGCACACGCATCTGAATTCCATTCAATAACTGCAACATGTTCGAACCCTGCTTTCTCTGTGCCAAGAGCAAGACCGCCTGCTCCAGCAAATAGTTCAAGTGATCTCATGCGAACCTCCGTAATGTAGAATAAGTTCCCAAATCAGGGTGTAGAACATTTGTTCTTATCGGATATGATACACTATATGCTTTATGTGATCAACCTAGTGTCTCTTACGACATTAATACCTTTACCGAAGTCATAGGGCTGAGAATAATAGACCTTCTTGCAGTCGATACATTGTACATCACATACTCGATTATATACAAGCTTCTCCTGCTTGGATAAGTGATCTGGTGGAGTCTCTACACTTATTACAAATAAAACGCCTCCACATTCTTTACATGTAAGCAAATTCTACACCTCAATCTATTCTTGAATGTCCTTTATTAGTGGCTGAAGAGCCGCATGGAACTTCTTCATTTTCTCAATCATTGTTGTCTGTATTTGCGGCCAGTTGGACTCATCGCTTTTCAAACCGCCCATATTCAAAAGGTATTGAATGCGCGATGCCCTTTTTATATCTAGCCTATCCCAGATAAGCGACTCACCGAACTTATCTTCAACCAATTGTTTCTGATTATATAATGTATCGAAGATGTTCTTATTCCTAGTATGGTCTGAAGTATCAATATAAAGCTCAATCCCTGTCTTGTCTTCGCTCCACACAGTGTAATTTAAGTACAGTCCTGCCTTACCTGCCCCCGTACCCAGAGCCATGTATTTAGTAGCTGATCGGTTTGCATGGAGATTAAACCCTATTTGTCTCGCCCGTTCCAGCAATCCTCCCCAGAATTTCAACCTGAGTACATGTCGCTCTGCCATATCTTGTTTCTCTTTACCGATTTCCTTAGCTTGAGCACTTGGTCCGACAACAATCGTAAATAGTGGAGCTGGTTCAGAGTTACCGGTCTTATACGCAGAAAGCTTCACCAGGTAGAAAGAGATATCTGCTGGAGTAGACTCATTTAACCAAGTGATCGCCTTAGTGTGTTCAGGTCGAGGATGACTCACAATCCAGATTGCAGTCTTAGCATCAAGATTCGTCAGATATGTAATAACCTTGCCCAAGTGATCATGATTCGTTGATTCAAGCTGATTTTCAATGATTACAACATTCCCGTCATCATCTTCGGCCACCAAGTCGACTTCAAACGATCCAACCCTTTTCTCACGTTCCACAGCCGAGAAGGTTATGTTTAATGTCTCGCTAAGTAGTTCAATATTTCCCTCAAGCCAACTAGAGAAATCTCTTTCCTCATGCTTCCATATATCACGCAGCGGAACAGGCTCCAGCTTTCCTATACTCATTATAAGTTCTCCTATCAAAATAACGATCGCCGATCAATGCAGCTTTTGTCCTATTATTCGACACTAGCGGTCGAATACCCTGCTTGAAGCAAAAGAAAAGCGCCGCGTAGGCGCTATTCCTGCTTTGTCATTGTAGCAGTATTGAAATCCGATACGTATCAGAAGGACTACATATTCATTTTGTATTGGAAAGGCTACCCTGTTCAGTGGGACAAGCTCAAGGAAAGGATTCAGGAATTCCATACTGAAGTGGTGGACACCTTCGAGAAGATCGAAGAGTTAAGTAACAATCCTTACTATGGGGATATTATCGAAGAAATTGCATCAGATGACGTTAATAAGTTAAAACCCGCTGGAAGACCGTCCAAGTCTGCGCTTGAAACCTTAGAGCGTAGATCGAAAGTTACAGCACAGCTTTATGAGTTACTTCTTTCCCTTCTCTCTCATGTATTTGTGCATGACAAAATCAATATCGATGTGCTAAGTCAAATGATACAGCTGATGCGGATTGATTTTATTGGGAAGTTTAATGAATCGCTTCATATCCATTCCAGGATCAACATATCTGAATGGCATGCAAAACTAAAGAGCTCTTCAGAGAAAGACTTTGAAGAGACCGCTGAACTTATTGCTCTCATAAAACAGTACTGGTCTCAGTTAATGAGTAACTTCCAGTCTGAATTCCATATCCCGCTGTTAGGGGATTTGTTAAGGGCCTTCACGAGCTATTATGGACAATATAATCAATCTGATCCAACGTGGAACTACAAATTCTACATATTGGGCTTGATCTGTAGCACTTTCGGACAGCAGCTAAAGGATATTCTAAGTAATCCAACAACTCAAGAAGCTTGGCAACAGCTAGTAGCCATTCTTCCTACATTAGATCTATATTCTGATAAGGTGAATCTACATAGGTAACGTCGGAATCGCTCTGGGAGGCGGGAAAGCATTTTCTGCTCCAGCTTGGTTTATCTTGCTAATCATCTATTTTGCAATTATCGGCATCAATCGTCTGATTAAGAAAGGTAGAAACTAATAGCTACTTTAATAAGCAAAAGCACCTATCCCCTAGTGGAGAAGGTGCTGCTTGCATTCAGATTTACTTAATCTTGCCTACCCGCACCTTCTGCTGGATCAATCTATTCAAAGGCGAGGCTGTATTGTGCTGCTCCTTAACATCGGTATTCGACAGTTTCACATATCGTTTAGTCATGGTCATATCCACATGGCCGAGCATCTGTTGTAATCCAAATGCATTACCACCGCCGCGTAGAAATACAATGGAGAACGCATGTCGTAATGCATATGGCCATAATGTGTCCCCAACTTCTTGCAATACATCTCAACACGATCACCCCATGTGTGTCTGTTAAGCGGCCTACTTTCATTCGTACAGAATATGGGAGCTTTCCCGCTCCACTCATTAGGACGAACTGACAGCAGCTCCTGAATCGCTTCAACTGTCATTGGGGACAATGGTAAAGTGCGGGATACTCGGGTTTTGGCTTTTGCAGCATCAACACGTATTTCTCTGGCTCGCGGGTGGAAATCCCCCTCATCCAGGCTGAATGCTTCTTTAGGTCTGATCCCGCAATCGAGGAAAAGCAGGAACAATGTATAGTCCCTTAATCCTGCGAACGTCTCGCGGTTCGGAAGGGCTATTAGACGTGCAAGTGTATCTTCATCAACACTAACGTGCCTTCCTTCATCCTTGCGCTTCTTAAAGCCATTCAAGGGGTTGTCGGATATCATGCCATGTTCCATGCACCAGTTAAAGAACGTACGGAGGTATACCAGCCGATTGTTGTAGGTTGCGGGTTTGATCCCCTCTTGTCCAAGATTATCAACCACAGCCTGTTCCAGCTGGTCAAATGACTGCTTTGCATCAGGGTACCTCTTAAATAACAAGTTCACATGCGTCGTGTAGTCCAGTATCGTTTGATCACTAATTCTATTTGCTTTCTTCCACGTAATGAACCGATCCAGTGCCTCTTCCACTGTCGCAGGTGCTCTCTTCACCTTGTTCATTCTTACCGCCATAACTAAAAAATCCTCCTTCGCCTTCACCTGTATTTTGGATACAGATAGTGCGAAAAAGGATCTCACGCGACGAGTCCTGTGCGGCTAAAAGGGCCACAATCTGGTACACAGGATTCATCATTTTTTATGGTTTTTAGGAATGTTATTCTCTAAGGAAAACCCTTATAAATCAAGAAGTGCCGAGGACGGGAATCGAACCCGTACGGTGGTCACCCACCGCAGGATTTTAAGTCCTGTGCGTCTGCCAGTTCCGCCACCCCGGCACGGTTTGATTGATATTACTGGGTTTTTGGAGTATTAGCACCACGCTTTATTCGGCACCTGCGTAGAATACTTTTTTTAATTAGCACTAAGTGGATTATGGCTATATGAATACCACGCTTTTTTCGATCCATACAGTCGCACTTTATTCTTATAATCTAAAGCGATTATACCACTCAGCCACTTCCTTATGCAAAGTATCATTTCGGCTTCTTAATTGGTTGTGTCATCACAACTCATTCATCTTGCAGGTCTGAACTTTACGATCAATTCTTATCTTTGTGTTTCCACGTATCGCCAAATTACAACATATCATGTAAACTAGTCTCAGGTGTTTAATACATACCAATACTTAGGAGGTCTCAATGAAAAAGAAATTACTCACAATCGGACTTAAATCTGTTTACTATGCTAATTGTTCAGCAGTACGAGCAGCAGGTAAAGCACCAATCCGTAGGGGTGATCCTGGATATAGTACCAAATTAGATCGAGATGGCGATGGAATAGCTTGCGAATAAAAAACAGGGGATAATCCAATGTTAAACACAGATCAGTATTTCAGGAACATTTTCACAACTAAAGATGAAGTAGCTTTAGAAAGACAAACAACTATTACATTATTTCAACTATTAGTGGCTATAGTACTTTTCATTGTTGGGCTTACTTATGGGGTGCTTACTTTAAGTACAGGTGATACTGAAAAGAGAAATATCTATTCTATTATTTATATAGTTTGCTTGATTGGAACTTGTGTTTTTTTATTTTTTGCAGTTATTAAAAACCCTTTAAAAAAATTCAATGTTAATACTGCACTCTTCATTTACTTAAATGTTATCATCAACAAAGTCAAATCGAATAAGCTCTCATTTTTACAAAAAAGTAAACTGAGTATACTATTATTTTGGGTAAGCGAAGCTTTGGTTAAAGTAAAGTATCACATAGAAAATCAATTCATCTTTAAGACAAAGAAGAAGAAGTTAGAGATAATATCAGATACACAAGATGCTTTTTATATTCTAAGGGAATTGATTAAGAAAGATCATAGTAATGAAGTTGTTCATAACTTCCTCAAAACAACAATTAATTATTCATCTATAACAATTGCAAATAAAGTCATCAAAGAACCCGAAAAATATAGTGAATTAGTTAAAGTTAACTATGACCAACTTAAAGAGGTTATCACTGAAATTAAGTCACACAAATCAGAAAAATTAGTGAAGAATAACGTAATTGGTTTTTTCAGCAGTAAAGTCACTCAAATTATTACGTTATTAATTGTCATCATCACGTTAATTTTTGCTTCGTACCAAATAAAGAACCCCTATTTTATCAACACTTTAGGAATACTGGGATTTGGAGCAACCATATTAAACTTTATATGGAAAGGAAGAAATAGTTAACTCATATTCCCCGCCAGCGGGGAATATTTTTTTGTTAAATTACATCTTTTCTTTCTAAAATAGTCAGTATTCGATAGAAGTCATAACTACCGCCTTCAGGCGTATCAATCAACTTAGCCTTTAAAGCAGCATCAACAGCATCCTTCGCCCACGTTGGCAATTCCTTCATCTTCGCCTTATCCTGTAACTGACTAATCAACATTGCTTGCGATTCAACAACAGCCTTCAACTCATCGAATGCCTGTTTCTCCTCTTTAGTCATTGGTTCATCCTCCTGTAATTTTGCTTGCACTCTATTCTTGAACTCATACCAAGTTGACCACGCGTCACTATCATACATGAGTCTAGGACAAATCTTACCTGACCAGTCAAAGTGCCTTCTCAATCTATCAACACCCCAGTTACGTTCCTTCAGCATCTTAGCAACCAACTCAACAGCATTCTCCACCGTCTTCTCATAGTCACCACTTTCACAAAGTTCAATTCCAATGGATGTTCGATTCCCACTTTTTATGCTTGATCCATCTCCAGAGTGCCAAGCGGATTCATTCAAAGGAATACACTCGATGGCCTCCTTCTGGTCAATGACAATGTGATATGATGCGGTACGATGGTTACTAGAATTGGTTAGCCAGCCTCGTTCATTCTGTGCAGTACTTGCAGGATTTCCGGTATTGTGAATCGTGATTGTTGTAGGATTCATGCTGTATGCTGGACGACGATAATTAGGTGTTGATTTAGGAATATGTGATTGTTTGTATGTATAAGTCAATTTGTTGTGAGTTCTCCTTTCTCATTTGTGAATCGTATAAATAAAAATGGACATGAAAAAAGCCACTCCTTAGGATGGAGAGGCTTCTACAATTCATTTAAATTGAAAAACATATTCATATACTGCCCATTGTTTGACAACCTTTGGAATTCATATTTTAAATAAAAGTCAACGGCACTCTTAAGAGATTCAACAGTTAAGAAAAGGCAGCCTGTCGTTTCAGATAATTCCTTCGCACTTGATAAAACTGATATCAGTATCTCTTCTCCATAACCATTGTTCCTATGACGTGAGTCTACTCCCATATAATGTAGTTTTATTGCTGGATAATATTTAAATGAAGGAAGTTCAGTTAGTTTATGCTTTCTTCGCTTTTTCCGTCCTATTTGCATCATGTCGTTATACATAGAAGAGAATCCGATGATGTTTCCATTAGAATCAAAAAACAATTTAGTTTTCGCTAAATTTATATTATGATTGAACAGAGCTTCTTCAACTAAGTATTTTTTGACCGTGGGTTCGTCATTACACTCAAAACTTTGCAATTGTACTATGTGGCTCTCGTTTAAATATTCCCATAGGAGCATGCAATCAGTCTACTTTCTATTGTCTTTGTGATCTCTTACCATTCGCCTCACTTTATCCATACCAACTGTTTTAGTCTTTTCACTTTTAGTAGCATTATTTACAAAGTTCATCTTTTCATCGGAACTAGCAAAGGTAATCCGTGTTGGGCGAATGGGTTTAGTTTCAACTTGTGGCATTTTGATCACCTTCCTCTTTTTACTCATAATATCTACCTCCTAGTTTTGAAACTAGTAAGATAGATATGAGAGAATCTAATTAGATATGTATAAACAAAACATAAATCGGGTATAATAAAAGCGCCAATATTGGCCTCACCAATATTCTACCATCTTAACTGGTAAAAGTACACAATTGGAAGTCTTCTATTAGATAAAATTTGATTAGTTTTCTAATTTGGGAATGTCCCAAAGTTTCATTTCTACTTACCATCAACCTTCCCCTTCAAACCATCAATCCATTTTCGAAACGGCTCAGGAAATTTCATATTCATACGAGCATAGTTCTCCATAATACTAATCAACTCATTGCCAATCCAAAAGTACAATGTTCCAGTCATAAGCCAATCAATCCCAAACGCCAAGTCAATTCGATGGGCAAAGAATACAGTAAGAATCATAAAGAACTTCTTCATCCCACCCCAAAACCCTTTTGCGCTTTTCAATGCTTTAATACTTTTTCGCTCCCATATTGATGCTGTGATGCCTGTAAACCAGTCAATCGCCATTGCAATGAAGAATATTTCTAAAATACCAGTGAATGTGCCAAATGCATATGTAAAAACAGACGCTAATACTCCATATGTCGTTACTTCTTTTATAGTTAACAATTTAATTTGCGTAAGCAACTGTAAGCCCCCTCTCCAATAAAATAAGCCCCGCATAAGCAGGGCACAGAATCATCATCTATACTACAGGTTTCCCATCTATCCCCAATCCCATAGAAGCAAGTTCAGCCTGAACTGCTGGTTGAATAGAGGTAGGTACTTGATCGAAAGTGCGACGACCGTTGATGATTAGTGTTACGCAAACGGTTACGAAAGCCATTCTATACACCTCCTTCCTCTGGGTTTACCAGTAGGTACAGATCAAATACGGCTTCCATAAGCGTCAGGTTGTCAGCTTCGAGTTGAGTAATTCGTTGTTGTTCCTCCGTCGGTTCAGGCACCGGGAAGGGTACCGCCTCAAGCTCTCCAGCATCGTTTTTAATGACGTAGTGCCCTTCCGGCGTATTGGCTAT
Organism: Paenibacillus sp. J5C2022; assembly: GCF_025567625.1. Classification (GTDB taxonomy): domain Bacteria; phylum Bacillota; class Bacilli; order Paenibacillales; family Paenibacillaceae; genus Pristimantibacillus. The sequence goes on from NZ_JAOQJC010000012.1 coordinate 13,668, forward strand.
TAGAGCGGGTATCTCCTCTACTAGCTCGTACTCTACGCCGTTTGCGTCAAATTCTTCGATGTTCGGCGTAGGGTGGATACCCGATACAGTGCTGCTGTTGTAAATTATTGCTATCAAAATAATCCCTCCTTTACGCGTAATCGTATCTAATCTGTATGTTGCGTATAGAACCGTCTTCTTGAGTATATATAAAAAACGGTGCGAGTTCAGACACAACAATATCTAGAGTTTTGGTAACGTAAGCTGATGAATTAGTCGTAGGGCCATTAATATACGACATAACTGCTTGATTGGTTATATTGCCCGTAGTTCCTAAAGGCGTTAAGGAGCTCCACCAGTAATGTGGCGTGAGGGCAAAAGGAGATAGACTTGTGCCAGAGTTGCGGTTGCCGGACGTCACCCCGAACCTGAAAGATGACGCGTTTGCGGTTTTAATCTCAGCAGCGATTCGATATTCCCCAGTGAACTTGGGATAAAATATATATACAAGCTTGTTATATATCCCTCCTGTGGAATCGTGCGACCACTCTGTAGCAGCGCTCTCCCTAACTGTATTGCTTAGTTTTGTTATTGTTCCACCCACTGGCCTCCACTCCGTTCCGTCATGATATTCTAGTAATCCACCTACTCTTCTAAGCGCGACATCCCCGGCTACAAAATCCCCATTACCGCCTATCCGCAAGTTATAGTAATCACTTATTACAGCACTTCCGATTGGACTGCCCGTCTTCAAGTAGTTTATTCCTTCACCAGTATTAGCAGCTACTCCTCCAGTCTCGTCTGCCATATACAACCCATTCAAGCCCTTGATGTCGGAGTTCTTAGCATCCATAGCTCCGCCAGCTGAGTTGAAGACATTGGGGGCTAACTCGATTTTACCTGTGAAAGCTCCGCCATCAGAGTTTATAATTTGTATCCAAGAATCCGCCCAGGTCGTTCCGTTTATGTCTACTGAGCGTATAAACTGTTTGCTTGTAGTTTTTTCGGTAATTATCTGATAACTGCGTATAGGGCTTTCAGCAATGTAGGTTTCTAATACTCCTAGATTTACAGGGTATCCGTTGGATGTTCCAGAGTTTATCCTAGTAATTGTAAGCCCAACAGGGTATGTCGATGGCGCGTCTGAGCTTGGAACCTCTGACTTAGAGGGGTGCACTCCGCCAGTTATTCGCAGGTTTCCCGACATTACATCTCCTGCTTTGTCAACTTTGCTGTCTAACTCGGCCTGAACATTGCTCCCACCAGAAGTGGAAATTGCAGTAGCTATGTGAGCATCAGATGATTTCGTTTCATGTGCCAGTACCGCTGCATCTGCCTTCGCTTGCGCTCCTGTTGGCGTTTCAATTTGTAATGCATCCACCGAATTAGCAAGAGCATTTATGTCTCGCACAATGTCTGCTGTTTGATTTTGTTCTAAAATGGGTAATCCTAGATTAGGTGTTGGCACTAATTGATACCTCCATTCAGTATTTCTTCATAAGTTATATCCATGTTTTTAATCTGTTCATATGTAATGTTTAATGACTTTATATCGCTGTATAGAATAAATTTGAATGCATAGATAATGGCTAAGTGACTCGGGATCAAAGATCTCAAATTACTCTTTAAATCATCTATATTGGTAGGAACGCCTAGAATATCAATAAAGGTTATCGTGACTGTACCCGCATTAAAGTCAACATCAATCGACCCACCTGTAAATGCATCAGCAACATTTTTGATTAATGCTTCATTCACCGTTCCTACACCACGAGATTTAGATTTGATGACTTCTCGTCGTTCCTGCAACGTCTTCGTTTTGTCAGTGACTATCCCTAGTTCAGTTTCATAAATATCTAATGCCCAAGTCGCTGTATCGTAGGAGAGGTTAGCAATAATCGAATCAATATCTTGCTTTCTCATGTTAATTTGAATAGCATCGGCATTGAATAATTGTTGATACACTTTAGATCCTCTTTGAAATGTCTGAAGACGCTTAAGCAAATCATTTGCAGTTATGGTCATGTCACATTCACTCCAATGAGAACAGGCACTTCATTAACATCTAGCGCAACATTCGATGCAGCTCCATTGATTAGTAATGATGTATAATTATTTACCCCTTCGCTGTCCAATATAGCCGAACCGATCTTTGCGAAGCTAACGTTATTCTTGACGAAAGCAATAGAACGAAGATATGCTTCAATGTGCTGCGAGATGGTTTCTTCTACCTGTTCAATTGTGTATCCAGTCTCCAAATCAACATCAACATCAATCGTTAAGTTATGAGCTGTAGCAGGTTCAACAGTTAAGACAACACCAATAGGAGCAACGCCTGAGCCTATTCCATTAGTACTGGAATCAATGTACTCTTTAACGCTGTCCACTATTGGCTGTGAAGCAGGCTCTTTATTGACATCGATGATAACGAGTTTGACTGTATTGCCCCCATCCCAAGCTGGCAAAACCTTCACATCGCCTACACCATCTACTGATTTCGCCCAACTCACATAAGCAGCTTGATTCCCTGATGTAGCAGGATTCCTTAAATAATCGTAGTATCGCTTAATCAAGTCGAAATCTGATTCTTCATCATAACCGCCTTCTGTCGGATTGTTGGTCACTGCTGTAAAGCCAGCAAGCGTCACTGGGAACAGCCTAATTGTTCCTGCGCTCACATTGCCCGATATGCCGCCATCAATTGCTTGAATATTGACTGTTCCAGAACCTGTAATTGCTTTGGATTCAACAGATTCGAATTGAATACCACCTTCAGTTTCGAATATATCCCCGATGTTAATTGTTCCTGTACCTGTCAGCGTCACTTGCCCCTTAGCCTTGATTGCCTCATTTCTGTCGATGCCCGTTCTCTCTTTAACTCGCTGAGTTAATTCATCGCCAGTCAAATTATCAATGATCATCTTTGTCTTAGTTTCAGAAATGGACAAGTCGATATCAGCTAGTCTCTCAGCGACTGGAGATAAGGCATCATATATAAATGAGCCTACTCGCTTGTCATGCTTATCATCAACAAGATTAAGTAATGTTATCAGAATCTCTTCTTTAGTTGCCATATATTAATTCACCACCTGTGCACTGCTATTTAATGTTCCATATATGCTTTCAACCTGAAACTCGATTGTTGTTGTCGATCCGTTATGGGTAAATGTAAAGTTGTCTACATTAGTTATTGCATCGTTGAATGTCAACGCTTCCGAAATCATCCGCTTCATCTCTTCGTTCACAAATGAAGGGTTGAAACTCTGTCCAATCATCGAAAAATGTTCGCTGCCGTAACCTGTTCCTACATAGATCAAACTATCTTTCGGCGTTCGTAGCGTCTTTTCAATCCATATCTTCAAGTAATCAATACCAGCTACCTCGACAACTTTACCGTCACTCAATCGGAAATCGCCTTGTTCGAAATCCCAATCGAATGTCTTATGTACGCTTTGTTTTAAGGCTGATACTTCAAATTCGTCGGTAATCTCAAATTCCAATTGTGCTAATTGTGGAAGCGTCATTATACAGCACCTACTTTATCAATCACGTAATACATCTGCTTATCTGCTGTCGTAATCAAGATAACTTCATCACCATTGTTCAATTTCATTTTTACATTCACAATTTCAGATTCATCTATATATCCTTGAATTAGTGAAGCAGAGATTACCATGTCTTCGCTGGTCAAAATAATGCTATCCCCTAGCTGCACCTGAATATCTGGCAGAGGGGATAGCACTTTACCTGTACAGACTGTCATTAAGTTTGGATTTTCTCGCTCTTTAAATAGCTTTGCAAATTCCACGTATGGATTATTGCTCATGTAATCACTCCTAGATTAACATCCATGAAATGCTGTCCTCCTGATATCGTATGCATGACAGACTTAATAAGCCATTTACCTGTTATTCCTGTTATAGGCTCATTTAATTGTATGATGCGTCCAGCTCGAACATCGTCATGTCCGATTAATCGAATACTGTTGTCCTCGAATACACGACCCAATTCCTTCAACTTGTTATTGGCAATCGTTCTAGCCTTAGCAATGTCTTCCTCGTCAATTGTCTCTGTATGTTGTAGCAAACCATACTTATCAATTAATGACTTATCATTAGCAGTTGCCTTTACTGTATAGGTATCCTTCTCGCCTCGAACAATAATCTTGATACTATTCCGCATTTCTTCTATTGATCTATGCCTAGTAGGATCGCCTATTGCATCGATTATTTTGTTCTTGATAAGGTTGTCCGCTAACTGGAAAGTATCATCAACAACTAGATCATTACGTTTCTCGATATACAGTTTGCCACCTCGCATCTCCATTAGAATCTTAAATCCAAGCTGCTTCTCAACTTGGTCAATAATATCCTTGATGATTGCTGCTGGAGACTCCTGTATGTATATCTTCTTAATAACAGGTGACATATTCAAGATTGATCCAATAGACATTCCGAAGTCTTTACATATCTTCTTAATCGCCTCTGCCGCATTGGCGGCAACTGTCTTATTGAACTGATATACGACAGTAGATTGATTAAGATGGAAGGCAAAATCGAAACTTCTGTAAGCGATGTGATACCTACCGTCTTTTTGCTCACTTACGATAATGCCACGATACAGTTCTTTGCTACCGTTCGTCAGCACAACAATATGACCTAAATCACAAGGATTCTTCGGAAAGAATTTGGTATCACTGTTTGCTAAATCGAATGACAGCGATTGACCTAGTGTATCAATGTCGCTATCTAGCGTAATATTGCCAACAATAGGAGTAATATCGATTGATTTATCTGGAGTAATCAAGATTAGCTTACGACTCATACTGTTGGCACACCCTTCGCATTCACAAAACGGAACTCTGAAAGTTCTAACGTATAATCAATGTCCTTCGATTTGCCTACAGACCAATCAAAACGTTCAATTGTCATAGGTAGGTTTATTCCCGTTTCGGTGATGATTAACCTGACTGGGTATCTCCGTTTCATAAACGATTCAATCAACAATACATAGGAATGACCATATCTCTCTTTACTCCGAATATAAGGAGCGTTATTATCATCATCGAAAGGAAAAAAGCTGCTGAAACTGATTGTCTTGAGTCCGACTAGTCCGATTAACTTTAGATCGCCTTGGCTAATGCTGCTGAATATATCATTGTTTTGAGACAATGACACATTAAATTGTGAAGGTATTACAGGCAATTGGATAACTGTTTGGTTGTTATTCTGCGAAATAAAAATGTCCATTAATCGTCTCCTCAATTCGTCGCAAATCTGTTTGTCATGTTCTGAAGGTTAGTGATTATCTCCCTATGCAATTTGCTCGTGATTTTGTCTATATCAGCCTCTTCACGAACAGTCACGCCACCATAACTAATGTTCAAGTTAATGTTGTTAGGCAATGGCTTACTTGTATTAGCTGCAATCTTCTCAAGTTGTGTATTCTGTTCTTCTTGTTTCGCCGCAAGATGCTTCTGTAACTTTTCGCTTGGTTCTCCTGTGATAGCATTTTTGATGTCCTTGATCCAAGTTGGGGCGTTCTCTGGTATCAGATTAAGTGCAACTGTGCCACCAACAATACCTAACAAGCCACCTGATTTAGAGGTCTTGAGATTGCTAAACATTGAAGGTTTCTTAGCGTAAGTCTGTACCCTACTAGGAGTTGTGCTTGTAGATGCAGGAGAGGTTGACTTTGTTGTACTCTTACCACTTTTTCCTCCTGTTACAGGAGCACCAGCAACGCCACCACCATTGACCTTTCCACCGTATACGTTGACAACGCCAGCCTGTACATTCTGTACGCCAACTTTATTACCTGTCGCTGATCCAGCAGCCTTTAACAAATCGAATAAGCCTAGATTTTTTGCCAGAAACGCACCGCCAGCAGTAAGTCCAATAGCCTTAGCAATCTCAGGATTCTCATTCGCAAATTTGACGATATTGCCTAACCCTTTACCGATTGTAGATAGTACATCTCCTGTTGTCTGAAGTGGTTCCTTTAGATCGATAAAAAACTGCTTAATTTCGGGGAGTTTGGATTCGAAGTTACCAACCATGGAGTCAACCTTAGAGGCGATTCGTTGAATAGTACCGTCTTTTTCCCACTCAGCGAACTTGTCGGCTATACTCTCGACATGACCTTTAAGTTTATCGAATAGACTGCCAGTTCGAATTGTTCCATCTGCCGTAATACCTGCGATTTCGGTCATACCCATCTTTATCGTACCTTTAATACGAGACATCAGGCCTTTATAAGTACGGGATTGCTTTTCCATACCACCAGCAAAGCGTTCGTTCATCAATGCAAATAGAGCGGCATTAAACTTCTCCATTTGGACGATTTGACCTTTATTGTTGACTACAACTTGATTTTTGAACATTTCTCCAGACTTTTTCTCAAGCATCTTTTTCGTAATTCCGAATTCCTTTAGGCGTTCAAGCTCTCCAGTCTGGGCATCGGCTACCGCTTCAACAGCTTGCATTAAGTCTTTACCCATTACGGAAGCCATGTCACCAATACTACCTAACGTATCTTGAGCGACAATACCGTAACTTTGTAATCGAACAGTCGCTTCAACAACAGAATCAGTCTCAAATGGAGTTAGCGCAGCAAAGTTGGATGCCCACTTCAGCGTTTCGCCTGCCTTCTTACTGTCCTTCATTACGGTCTCAAGAGTCAGTCTATACGATTCAAGCTGAGCAGCCGAATCAACCGTACTCTTACCGACAGCAAACAACGCTGTTGCACCTGCCGCTGTTGCTACAGCACTGAATCGCATTGTTGCTCTAGTCAGATTACCTAATGATACAACAGATTGACTTGCTCCTGTCTTGATTACGCTCCATAGTCGGCTTGTCGCCTTCTCTGTTCTCTTCGTTTCGCTTCCGAATCGTTGTGTATTCTTGGCAATAGTCCTTAAGGATGGACTCACCATATCCTTAAGCGACATGACTCGCTGTACAGCCTTTTCACTTCCTCTAGCCAATATCCTCACCTCACTTCCATAAAAAAAGAGAGAGGATTAACCTCTCTCAATTACTTGATATTTAATTCATTCAACATGGACTGTACAAATAAACGTCTCGTCCATAAGTCTAGGCTAAGCAAGTATTCAGGCTTAAAGCCACGCTGAATGTAGTGGTGGAGGAAATAAAAGTCCTCATCACCACTCTTGATCAGTTTTTTATTTGCTTGTCCACCACTTTAACTGCGTCTATTCCATATCCACTAAGCTTCATTAGTTCTCCAGCAATCGCCTTGATTTCGCCTACTTTAAACAGTTTGACTACGATATCCGTAGGTTCATTACATTCATATGCCGCCAGTAGGGATGCATCTCGAAGATTCGGTTCAGAAACGCCATAGAGCAGCGCATACTCATCGGATCGCTCTTCCATTCCTGTCGCTTCTTCGATAATGGAAGCTGGCAACTCCTTGATTGTGATTTCACTAGCAAGAGATTCGACGTAAAGATTCTTTGTTGTCTCCTTGCGATTAACAAGCGAATCCTTCATTTTAAGCAATTCTGCTACAGTCAACTTTTTAGTCATATATGATTTGGCTCCTTATTAGTTAATTGTCGAAACTAGATCGTAATCACTGAATGCGAACGAAATATCCTCTGTTACCGTGGTTTTTTGGTCGAACTTAAGCAGGTTGAAACCATCAACCGTAACGTCATTCAGGACAATTCGCTGATTGCCACTAACATCTGGATCATCAAGTTTACCAACAATCTTAAATCGTGGAGTCCTACCCGCTTTAATCGATGCGGCCATCAAGGATTGGATACGAGAATTAACTTTTCTGATTGTCATGCTCCCTGTGCCATTCCAACCCACTGCCTTCCTATATGTACCGGATTTACCTCCTAAGTTGATATCTTCATAATCACCATTAACATTGGCATCAAAACTATCACATTCAGCCCATAACTCATCATTAAACCAGATTGTGCCGTACGTTCCGTTAAACACTTGATTTATATTTGGTGTAGCCATTTAATCTATCCCCTTTCGATTATACGTAAGCTTTAAACTGTAGATCTTCCATAGCATCAAGAAACTTAAGATTTCCACTGACAAATACTTTATCTTGAAAACTTTTTTCCTTGATTTGTTCATCAGTCAATTGTGATACGTCAGTACCAATACCAGTCCATGCTGCCCTTTGTGCTTCGACATCAACGTCAACCCTATTGTTGGAAGTGGAATCAAGCACAGTACCACCAAGTTGCTGAAGATAACTGTTAACGGATGTGAGGAATAGCACTTGATTGTCATATGAGTTAAGCACTCTACCCACATAATTATCATTGAATGTACGTGTAACGTCTTCCTTGATAATATCGTGACCTTCGATTACCTTGATTTTTTTCCAATCTGCTGATTTGCCACCTGTCACAGTTGTAAGACTGTTTACGCCTCGACCAATTTTGACTTTTTCGCCATCGTTGATGAGGATAAGTTCTCCATTGTCAATATCAGCATCAGGAGTAGCAGATTCTGTGATGGATTCAACTTCCGATAGCTCGTAAAACGTTGCGGATCTCGTCAATGGTAATCCTGCCAAAACACCAGCGATTCGTGCTGTATATTGACTTGCAGAATGTGTTGTTCCTGCTACAACGATACCGTTTGTGGTGAAGTTAATAATGCCCTCATGATCACCGTCATGATTAGGCAAGACAGCCTTGAACGTTTTATTGCTCATATCACGCTGAGACTTCAACCAGCTTGCTACATCGCTAACGTCAGCACTTTCGATGTCAGGAATCGCTAGGTAATTCCAACGTTTATTAGCCAAAACACTTAGTTGATCGCTGTAATCCTCATCCGCAGTTGCTCCACGAACAACAATAACCTTCGAGGGAGTGCTAAGGAAGGCTTGTTTAATATATTGCAGATTGGTTGCTGTCCAATCGTTGCTTTCTACTTCTGTGACCACGCTATACTCATTTACTGTATCTCCAGCTGTAGCATCTCTAAGAATCAAGGCGACAACACCACGAGCAGACCTCGTAACCGCACTGGCCGCTAGTGATGTGAAAGTGATGCTAATTTGTGGTAAACCCATATTGTTAATCATCCCTTCTATTTCAATTTGTGCATCAGCCTGTCGAACTCTTGTTCAATTAACTGATCATATTTATCTTCGATTTCATTGCCTGCCTTCTCAAAAACCTTTAAGCCAGGTTTAAATCCATGTTCTGTACCATCCTTGCCTACGATCCTATGTCCAAGTTCAATGAGAAATTTATGAGGAGCTTTCGAGTAAACTCGAATCAACAATTGTCCATTCTCAGTCCATATCTTTCCTCGCTTAATCGACTTGTGATAAGTCCCTGACTTCCTCTTAACCAATTGTTTAGCTTTACGAGCGACAATCTGTCTGGAGACAGTACCTACTCTACGGAGCAATTGCTTCGATTGTTTAGGCATCTCTTTTTCCATCAGTGCCATCGCTTCTCCCCACTCGCTCAAGCCCTTATCCTTAATCTTAAACATTCAACTTCAACTCCTGCATTACCTCGGTATTCGGTTCCTGCTGAGCAAATGCAGAATCATGATATTCAAGCTCGATACCAAATTCGAGCACCTTATCGACCACCATTGAAGATGTCCTATTTATAGTGATAACTCGATCTTCAAGCGACATAATTAGATTGAATAGTTGTTCAAGCTGAAATTGCATATCGAGAACCTCTAAAGCATATTCATATCGATTTGATGGGAAGAAGTAAATGCGGATGGTCATAGATACAATGGAGTAATTCTTGCGAGTATCACGTTCAATGTCATCGAGGATTACATAGAAACTCGGACGCTGGAACCCTTCCTCGACATCAGAAGCCTGAATCTCGATATCAGGAAACTTATCAATTAGTTGATTCGTCACTGCTCTAACAATCTGCTTATATGTCAGCATCAACCAATCACTTCCACTGCGAAAATTTCCAAAGATTTTCTTAGAAAATAAGGATCAATCATGTATTTGACATCAAAGCGATGACCATTAAATTTAATATGCATGTCTGCTTTATTATCAAATGGCTGATATGCGTCCATAATCGATTGATTATAACGGCATATGATTTTATGACTGACATTGGTAAGCATCGTCTCCACCTGCTGGTTCATCATCTTACCAGTCTGAGGCATAATCTCAGCCCATACAGTTGTTAGTAATGAATCAACATATGTTGTCTGATTCAATTCATTCTTTGTCTTCGTTTTGGTGTAAATCTCAATCCTGTGCCGCATATTACTTAGATTCATGTTGCATCACTCGCCTTATACTCAATCTGAGTTAACAGAGAGCGAAGTGAAAAGGACATGTCATCTGCTTTACCGACAGGAATACGATTCTCGTACCATTGAGTGACCAACAAGCTGATAGTCAATCGATGCAAAAAGTCATCTTCATCAACTTCTACACCTGTAGCTTCTCGAATATATACTTTAGCTGCGGTTAACAATGTAACCAAGAACATATCTTCATAATTTCCATCTATCCGAAGATAGGTCTTTATAAAGTCCAACACTATAATTCACTTCCTTTAAGGAAAAGAGGACAGCTTAAGCTCAATGTCATTAAGTTAATCTCTCCCCTTTATTTCATTTTTAGGCGGTTACTACCATCGAACCAACAATGTACATTTTGTCGCTGGAATCAACTTGGATTACATCAACATTTTCGATGACACGAGCATATGTAACGTTTTTCGTAAAGCCAGCATGTTCAGACGTTGCAAATGCATAATTGTTTGTATCAACAAATTTGATAGCCTCAGACAGATTGCCATAGTATACAGGAGCCTTCAAAGTGCCTGCGTCATCAACAGTTGGAATCATTGCATTGGAGTAGACATGTACTGGCAGACCGGCAAACAGTTTGCGTGTTGCATTTGTAGGATCTGGTTGCAGAACAGGGTGACCATCCAAGTCAACCGCTTCATCAAGAACGTTCCAACCGTCTTGATTTGTAACAATGGCAGCGCCGTATTTTACACCTTCGTCCAGATCTACATTGATCGATTTCTTTAATGCTTTCCAGTCAGCAATTGCTTTCTTAGTTTTGGCAGCTTCAATTTTTGCAATTGCCATTTTGTTTTCAGTGACAACAGCTTTCTTAGCAAACACGCCAGCGATATACTGAATAAGCGCATTGTCAGTCATCTTAAGTAATGTATTAGACAAAGCCAAGATTGCGCCTTTTTGCTTAAGTGCAAAAGCTACATTCTTAAATTTGATGTCAGTTGGCTCAGTACCGTCAGTACCATCAGTAAAGTCTACTAGCTCGGAGAACGTCTCAACATCTTCAACAGGGAACGAACCAGTTAATGCAGTAGTCGGATAGTAACCTGTTATATCGCGCAAAGATTTGTATTGACGGATTTTCTCTTGAATCAATGTACGAATATCCTTCGGCAGAATAAACCCTTCACCATTTGTACCGTCACCAGTTGCAGGAACAAGCAATGCGTTCTCAGCTTCCGTCAATTGCTTACCCATGCTTGCTTTAATAATTGCTCTCATTGCATTTGCTGTTTGTTTGACGTCCTTCATTTGTGTATCGTCTCCCTTGTCTTTGTTCATTTTGTTTGTGATTTCAGTTTCATGTTCAGCGTCAAGAGCCTCTTGGATAGCAATAGCCTCTTTCATCGATTTAACTTCTTCTATCTTGGCTTTAGCTTCAGTAACTTCATTTTTATCTAGATGTGCTTGTGCTTCTACTTTCATAGATTCAAGTTGTTGCTTCATCTCGTCAATTTTCTTCATTTTTGATATTCCCCTTTGCTTTTTTAGCTGTTTTTTTGGTTGGTTTATCTTTGACATCTAGTTTATCGATTTGCACAGTGTCTGCGGCACGCTCTAATCGCTGAACCTTTCGCATCTCTTCCTTCAGCACTCTAGCTTCGTTATACTTGCCTTCCTTAATAAGGCTCATAATTTCATCCTGATATTGAGCAATAGTCTTCATTTGCTTCTCACTCCAAACAAAAGAGCCTACAACAATTGGAGTTGCAGACTCAGTTTCTCAATTTCCATTTTGATTTGTTGATCATCTTGCTTATTCTCAGCAATTTCAGCAACATTCAGGTCTGGGACTCTTAAATAGTTCTGATAGTAATTGCTTTTCGCACAAGCGGCCATTTGATTTGCTTCGCCTACTTCAATTTTGAAGTATTGAGCTGCTTCCATGCCGTTTAGCCATGTTTCGGCTACCATCATGTCTTTAATCGTATCAATACTTACGCCTTCTTGGAGATTTTCCTCATACACAGCGTGAATAGCAGTTTCTATTCGGTCAAGATCATCAGCAGCTTTACGAAGGTCGTTTGAATTTCCCATAGTAAACATCCATGCTTTATGGATCATCGTCATGCTGTTTGCAGGAATAATAACCTTGTCACCAGCAAGCATAATTACACTAGCAATAGACGCTGCTACCCCATCAACATGTACTGTTTTATAGCCCTTATGACGCTTAAGAACATTATAAATGGCTAATCCAGCAAACACGCTTCCACCGCCACTATTGACAAAAATGTCCAAAGGTTTATTTTCACCAATCTCAGCAAGAAGCTTCAACACATCTTCTGGAGCTGTGTCAGCATCAGTCCATTTATCCCATTCAGATCCTACGATGTCCCCATATATGTACAATTCAGCTTTCTCAACACCATTTTTCACATTTAGCCATTCCATTTATCTATTCACCTCCTCTCGGAATTGGTTTACCTACCATCGAGAGTGGTACGTATGTTCCGTTGACGAGTGGTGTATCCCCATCTGTTACAGGAGGCTTCCCTTCAGTCTTACGAGCCTCATTAGGAGTAAAGATACCTTTGTCAACGGCTTGAGATAGTGCTTCGATTCGAGTCTTAAAGTCGGCTCTAATTACAGCATCAATGTTAAATTCGAAGTTATAGCCACTGTTAAACTCATTCCTCATCAATAACTTGTATGAAATTTCATCTTCTAACGGCACCAGAATGGGCATTAACGTATCGACATAAAATGATTGCTGTTCTGTCTCCACACTGGCATATTTACTGTTGGAGTAATCGTTAAGCATCGACGGTTTGATACCAAAAACTGCACTGATCTGAGTAGCATTGTACTTATTCAGTTCTAAAAACTGCGAATTAACAAGATTTTGTGATAGCTGCTTCAACTCCATACCCAAAGGCAAAGGTAAAATACCGCCAGCATTCTGGCTTCCACCGCCAAGGCTCATTAATTTCTGTTGAATCAGTATTTTCCCCTTCTCATCAAGATCACCAGTGTAATAGACTACAGAACCGGCTGTCAGACCGTTATTGAAGAGTGTATTTATATACTTTTGCCCTGCTTTAGCATTATCAAAGGCTAGACATAGACATTCCCTTGCTGATAAGCCAGTAATGCCATTAAAACTAACACTGGACTTATGATGAATGACCTGATCGTGAGATAGTTTGTATTGCCTACCCTTAATATCCGTATAGACATACCAAACACTCCCGTCATTCGACCATAATCCAGCATCATCAATCCACGGTTGAACTCGTTCGCTATCTAATATATGTAGGCTTTTAACTTTACCTCGCTCGGTATGTACGTAGGCATAGCCATTCCCATAATGATTTTTATGTAATTCTAGGCAACCCCAAAATTGGAATGCAGTCATATGCGGATTTGGTCTACGTAATACGCCATTGAGATAATGTTTATGGTCAATGGTGCTGCTATCGCTCTTATCACGATACAGTTCCAGATCAAGCTTCCCGACACTTTGACTAAGCATCTTAAGACTCGTAAAGTATGTCGCTTCGCCAAGTACATGTGTTCCTATTTGACCATCATTAATCCCGAAAATCTGCATTAAGCCATCACTGACCGAGTTTCTTATGTTGATTGAGCGGTTGATTCTGTTACTGAGAATTCCCAATTATATTTCACTCCTTTCGTGATGTAATGGCAAAAAACAGTCCAACAACAAAAAGAACCGTACTAAGAGTGTACAGCCCTGCAATACAATTTATTAAAAATGTCGTCAGGGTCGCTATTAGCAAGCCTGCGCCTATCAATAAATCGTCAATATAGTCAGCTAGTTTCTTCATTCCATCCCCCAAAATTCCTTTAGATATTCCTCTGTTAATGGCTGAGGAGTATTATCGGCAGCAGTAGTATTAGCAATAGCTCGCGATAGCCCCATAAGCATAGCAATGATTCCATCAATCTTATTTCGACTCTTCTTTTTGTCATATTTAACTCCATTCGAATCTGTAGCAACGACATTACCAGCCATCCAGCTGAGTACAGGATTATTGGAAATGATAAGTCGATTTTCCATAAGGAGGTTCTCGAAATCACTTATTGCTGGTGCCATTGTCTTGCCACCTTGCCCCATTGTAACAACGGTATAATCCTTTTCGAGTGCTGAAATGATACCAATTGCTCCCCAACGGTCAAATCCAATCTCTTCGATAATGTGCTGCCCATTCAGTTCATTAATGTAGCTAAATAGTTGCTCAAAATTAATGAAGTCACCGTCTAAAACAGTCATATATCCTTTATCAACAAAGACATCATATCGAATATTGTCTCGTTCGCTTCGTTCATGGAGGGTGTTTTTCGGAGTAAATAGATGAGGGTAGATGATATATTTGTCACAACTATCATCGTAGAAAACTTGAACGAATGCGGTCACGTCATTTACTGCTGACATATCAAGACCGCACCAACTAGGCAGACCAATTAGCTCTTCTAGTCGGATATCAGCAATACAGTTACGCCACAGATTCATGTTGATTGCGGTTTCGCCTTCAAGTGCAACATGTTGATTGAGATATAATCGCCTAAACGCTGCTTCTCTTGTCTTTAACTTGATAGCTTTTTGTGCCAGATCCTTAACGTCCTCATACTTACGAAATACTCCCAATGCAGGATTAGCCTTGAACCACTGTTCCTCATCATCGAGTTTACAGCCTTTATCAGCTTCATAGATGGCATAGAAAAAGGACTCATTATGAGTCCTACCTGCTTCGATTTCCTTTGCATATGTATATAGTTCCATCTCAAGATTCGTTGGATCGTTGCCTGAAGATGCCGTTGTTAAGGTAAGCAATAGCGGCTCGTCCCAAATCCCCATACCCGTACGCAATTTATCATATAATGCACCGTTCTTTGATTCATGAATTTCATCGAGAATACAGTATAGCCCAGCATAGGAGTCCGCATTAGAGGCATCAGAGCTGATAACCTGTAATTTACTATTCACATTAGGTTTCTCGATGATTTTACGGCTATCTTTTATCTTCACGTACTTTTTAAGGGTAACATTGTTAGAAATCATATACTTAATAGTATCGAACAATTCGCCTGCCTGTTTAGTTGTATTTGCTGTGACCAGGATTGCAGAGCCGAATTCATTTTTACAGTAATAGAGGTAGGTAATGATACAGGCAATAATGAATCCCTTGCCATTCTTACGGGGAATGTTGATGTGAGCCTCACGATATCGCCTGAAGCCATCAGAACGCTTCTTAACACAAATGATGCTGGTACATATCATAAATTGAAACTTGAGAAGTTTAATTTTCTGCCCTTTTTTACCCTTATCTAGCTCCAATTTAGAGACAAAATTATGGAATTTGTGAGCTTCGTCAGCATCGAAATAATACTTATCATCATCATACTTAGCCTGTAACTCTGCTATCCATTTATCAATGTTTCCGCTTGTCTGTATAGCAATCTGCTGATTTGCGTATTCATTCATTCAATCACCTTTACTTTTGGATCATATCCTCCATTTCATAGTCAGAATTATCGTCTGCTTCAAGTATTAATTCCTTCAGTTTGGATCGCTCTCTCGGAGTTAAAGCGAATTCCTTGATAAAGGAAAGCATCTGTTTCATAGCATTATTGGCAATGCTGATTTCCGGAATCTGTTGTCTGTAACCTGTTTCGGTCGTGAAACATAAGTTTCCATTTTTTTTGATTGCCTTCTCCGCTTCGATCCAATGCTGATAACTGGCACATAGAGCAGACAATGCAATATCATCACCATCACGCCATTTTCCATCTCTACTTAATGCAGCGTGTATAAGTTTAAACTTTGCTTTTGCATCGCTATTAAGCCATGATGGAGCTTTAATTTGGTCATCCATTAAATCAACTCCTTCCTTGGGAAACCTCCCCTATTGAAAATATCCTGTTGAGGTGCAAACGAGATTGGGCGCGCGGTGATAGGTTTTTTGCCTCTAACATGTTCCCTACCCCTCACTCTACTTTAGTTGACTAATGCATTTACTCATATCTCCTTTTGTCTTCAGCAGTCTTAGCATTATGACAGGCATGACAAAGAGACCTAAGATTATTCAACGTCAATCTCAGATCCCATCTCAAACTTATTGGCAGAGTATGGTCAACTACATCAGCATTAACAAACCTCTTCACATCCAAGCAATTTTGGCATAGATAATTATCTCTAATCATTGCTGTCAACCTAATGCTTATCCACTCTTTGCTATGATAAAATGCAGCAGCCTTCTTATTCCTCCTGTTCTCATCATAATATTTATTCCTGTCTCGCTTAACCATCTGTTCTTGGTCTTTGTGCTTATCGCAATACTTACTACCAACGTCTATAAGCGCTGAGCAAGCAGCATGACTACATACCTTCTTAATCGGCAAACAAACACAACCTAATTTTGTATATTTCTATATATAGATACGAACAATACGAACATTAACAATATATAGATTGACTAAATCGTCATATTGATATAAATTGGTTATAGTAACCAGAAGTCACAAATTGAATTGAGGTGTTTTCAATGGCTAAAAGCAGCACTCGTAAAGTCTCATCGTCCGCTATGTCTACTAAAGCTTCAAAGGTACTTACATCATCTTCTTCAAGTAAGACAGCTAAATCATTAGCTGGATCTGTTCTTTCTCAATCAAGAGCAGGAAGAAAGTAATCAATTAGAAAGGGTGGTCAAATGTCGTCTGAAATCTTCACTGTAAAGCACGGAGACAAGTGGGCTAACAAAATTGGCGGTAATAATCGTGTCTCAAAAGTATAGAGAGGCTATCGCTGATGCAAGAACTCGTGCTATTAGAGATGGACTCGAACATACGATTCAAGGCAAAAATGGTCAATTTCGTGAAAAGAATTCTTACGGAAACGATCCACGTAATATAAGAGGTTAACATTCATCACTTAATTTTCATAACCTTTTTCTCCTCCAGACATACCCGATGTGTCTGGAGCCTTTTTATCCATATAATAATATTGCTAAACTCTACTCCGTTTCATATTAACTAGTCCTGTCATAATCGTACTCACATTACCAATTCCATCAGTCAATTCACACTCGTGATAATAATCGCCCAAACAATCAATAGTATCAGCACTCTCAAGCCGAAAAATGATCAATCCATTATCCTCATCAACTGTAATCTCTGGTGTCTGCTTATAGATCAAATACTCATTACCATTAAGCGTAGTCATCGCCCATTTAATCGTAGCAGCAGATAGATCAACATTATCCAACTCAACAACTATATCTAATGTATCTCCTGCATATAAGCTGAAATTTTGATTGGTTGACATCTACATTTCACCTCGCAATCTGACGCTTATTTGCCTGCTTGCCTGCAACTGCACCGATAATTGCCTACTCGCCTGTAAATATACCTTTTTGCGGATTGGCGCACTCTCTATAACTCTTGCTACAGACTGAGCCTGAGCCTTTGCAACGATGCGTGCAATTTTTGCAACAGTCGCCCACACACTCGATACAGCAGCAGCCGCGCCGCCCGCGAACGCTCTACGTACCACGCTAACTGATGCTGATGTAGTAGATTGAGCATGTGCAGACACTGAAAATGAACGACCGCCATCGCCCGCTGTGGCTGTTGAATGGGATTGTGCGTTTACTGATACCTTAACCTGTTTAACAACAGCAGCAATAGCATTAGTAGTGCTCTGAGAAGCAACGAAGACTTTAGAAACGACAGTGATAAATGCAGAAGCACTGGAAACAACCGAAGCCGATGCTGTGATGTTGCTATCTGATGATATAGACGCTTCAGCGCTGGACGATGATTGTGCAATTGCACTTATCATACTTGACTTTATGCTGCTGGCTGATGCTGTGGATGCTACATTTGCCTGAGCCTGCACAACTGAAACCTTGACCGCTGCCAATGAAGCGACAGAAATACTGGAAGATGCAGCACTCACATCGTGTACTACTCCCCCGCCTTCGCCATCATCAAGCCAAGTACCGCCCGTTAGAGTCGCATGATAGCCATTGCCTGACTGATCTTGTACCGTTACCGTAGACATATCGTAATGCGCAACTAAAGAAGCACCGTTGTAATACTTTAGATCATATATCTTGCCGCTGCTAAATCCGCTTGAGCCGTTGTTATTATAGATGTACGTAACTAAAGTGGTGGGTAAAGTCAGTACCTCATATTCGTGGCGAACCCCCAACTCTACGAACGGGGTCATATCTGCTTGAGATACCCCATCTCTATTGACTGCGGTTACGTGATCCGCGTTAAATTGGAAGTTGCCAGAGTTTGAATTTTGTTGAATGATATAGCCAAAAGGTTTTCCGATAACTTTACCCCAAGCGTCGATATACTCCGCAGTCATATCAATTACTATTCTCGTAAAGGTGAGGGAGGGGATTTTGAATGCGTCGTCTACCCCATCCAACTGTAGGTAGGTAGCCATCAACTCTCCCCCGTATACGCCTCAGCAATAACGCAAGGTTGAGGGTTAGACTCGTCATGGGTGCATTCGTGCCAGTCAATCGAGCCACCATGAGTATTTACAAACGGCTTGAGGTCATCAAACAGCACTGTCTTGTCTGCCTCTGTATTTACCCACGCCTCAAACGTAAATAGGTCCCTGCCTTGATCATCCTGTGAATCTTGCGTTACTAGTCTCCAAAGTGTGTAACTGTTGATCGTCGCCACTATCGCACTGCCGTCGCTAACTGGTATATATCCTCTGCAACTGTATTTCACGACCTTCACCTCAATCTATAGAGATACTAAGTTGCCCTGTATCAATTCTGAGTTCGTCCGTATCTAACAGCGTCTTTTCTGTGATATCAGCCCAATACAGCAAATTGCCGTTTGTTGCAGCATCCCAAACACCCACATAACGGACAGTTGCCCATGCACCAGTTGCTGTAAAAGTAACGGTTGCATTACTTGTCTTTAAACCACCGGATGCTGCTGCATGTGTCACTGACTGTCTTGCATACCCCGGGCAGTTCGTTCCGTTTGCCTCCGTTGTCGGTTCGTCGCTGGTTATACCTGCCACGTCAGTAAACAATCCTACATACTTTGTTCCGCTGAGTAATGTGTCCAGCACGTTATTTTCTGCATAATTAGATAATGATCCTGCCATATTTTTACACCTCTTATATGATATTTGTAATTTTCGATAAATAAAAAAAGCACCTCGAAGGATGCTTTAAGATTTAATATTCAATTATATTAGTAACTCTGTTGCTGCCTTAACGAGTACACTCTTTATAATTTCAATAGGCATTTTAAATAACTCTATACCTTGCTTACTTGCTATAACTTTCGCTCTATTTACTACATTTTCACTTCTAGCAGCATCTAAAAAATCATGCCCTTTCCATTCAAGTCTTAGCGGTAAAATTTCTTTAATCTCACCAGACGTATCTAATGTTGACATATCTATAGCATCTATTAATCCATATTCATACATAAGTCCAAGGTTATACTGCACCAAACTATTATCATAACCGTCTAATCGTATAACAGAAGCCGGTTCCTCAGATGTTCTATTTTCAATTATCTTTAAAAGTTTGATTATTAATTCCATATCTCTCTTCAAAGTTACCCCTCCTAAAAAATGTGATTAAATATAAATAATACTCATTTAATCCAGTCTCTAAGCTCCTTTAGTAAACTGTAAGATTTAACTAATATAGAATTATTCTTTATAAACTCTTCACCTGTAGGAGTAAGATGAATTAAATTATAATTGTATGCAGTATCGTCAGCCCATAATATCCCTTTGACGTATCCATTTCGACTAATATACCGCATAGCCTCAATAAAATCTTCTTCAATTACACCATACGTATCGTGAGTAAATTTTACATTGCCTTTTTCAACTTCTTTAAGAATCGCATAGTTGAGTTTTTCAGGTTTCACTATATCACCTCTAACATAATATTCGAGAACGCACGTTCTCGTAATTCACATTATATAAGAAATCAACATTTTTGTCATTAGCACCCTTTTATCGAAATAACATTTAGTTTTCCATGCCGAGCTATTGTATAATGATTCATAGTTTATCTAAATTGGAGGGTATGTCTCTATGTCTAAACAAAAGCGAATCACTGAACTATCAGAGTTAGAGCGATTAAAGAGTTTCAAGCGGCCAGTGTCAGTATTCATCCAGTTTGAGTTTATTGATGAGATTTTAATAAAGGATATAATCGAATTTCAAACTGAGATTGAGGGTCAATTAGTCCGTGATTTTATTATTGTTGCTGAGGACACTGAGGATAGTAGATATGTAATGAGTAATTGTCAGTTTTACACTGCTTAGACATTGCGAAGCATAAAGTAAATTTTCCCTTCAGCATAAGATCCAACATGTCTGTTAGTCTCTTGTGTACTCGACTTAATCACATTGTCATTGAATCCATAGTGGAAAGCCAGCATATCTGCGAACGACTTATCAAGGTTGATTACGTCAAATTTGTCCATATGATCGAAGTGACAAATGAGTTCAACAGGCTTGTTAAAATCAACATCAAGTTCAAAAATATCCGGCAGTTCAGACACTGGAAATTTGCTTATCCAGTTAAGGTATGCTTTAGATTTCCGCTGTACTGTCATTCCTCCAAATGTCACCAACTCGTACATGTAGTTCTCACTAAATGGATGAATGTTAACCTTATACATGTTCTCGATTTCAGGATTAAGGTAATCAATTTGTTCCTTGAGTTTCTTATTCTCCTTACTTAGTCCACGTTTCACAGCACCATTCTTCCAATTTTTAACCTTATCTAAGTCTTTAGCGACCTGACGCAATAACTCTTCAATCTTATGTACGAATGCAACATCATTACCATACGCTACTTGTTTATCAGTCAAGACTCTTTCTATGTGTAGTAACACCGTAATCTTCTCATCTGCTGTCCATTTGTTTATGTATGACTTAATATCATCGTATACAGCAAAAACACTGCTTTTACCGTCAATTGTGGCATCCAGCAATGCATTACGCCGTTTTTGTGGAGTAGCAAACCGAACAGCTGCATCAATCTCCTTATCTGTAGCTGATGGATCAATATATACCTTGTTCTTGCGGATAGCCGGAATTACATCAAATGCAATAAATCTTTGGAATGATACTGCAACATCATTCTCTGCTTTCATCAAGAGCAAATAAACGTATTGCTCAGGAATGAAATCACCTTTCCCCACTGATGGGGAATAATCAAAATCAGATAGGAAACCATTTAACCTTTCCCATCTAACGTATTCTCTTCCATTCTTATGTTGAATCCACCCTAATGCTTTGGTTACAGTTTCAGCATCAAATTCAACATTCATACCACTTTCTCTTGCTGCAACTTCAAACAATTCATTTTTAAAAACTTGTACATTACTCATTTTCTTTTCTTCACCTTTTCATATAAATTAGTTTTCGCACAAGCAAAAAAGAGCCATCAACCAATACTGGCGGCTCTCGTTTCTTGCGTCATCTCAACTAATATAGGTGATCCGCTGTATTCTTATCGTCCGCAGCACTCGGATTTATAAATATAGCCATTGGGCATTGTATACAAATCACCAACACTAGGCTGGCGATTATCGGAGGAATTGCGATTGTAATCTCATTGACAATAAAACTGTCGAGAATCGCAAAATATCTAACCATATTATTAATTATCGCATTACCAAATCTAATGCGAAGAGTCCGTGGAAAGATGGGGATCTGCCTGTGGAGGCATAGCGCGGATAATTTATTTTTGACTTGAAATCATATATCGTATTATAATAAATCCAAATGTCGATATAGCTTTTATAAAAATAGGAATGACTGTCATACTCTTATTCTGACGCAAACTAAACTGGTATACCTTTCGCTTCAGTCATTCCCTTCCCATCTAGGTAATCTAATAGAGTATCAAAAAAGTTATATAATATATAGCTTTTTTGATACTTTTTCAATTATAAAAACTTATTTTTTGTGAAATGATGACATAAATACATCATGTTTCGCTTCAAATAATACCTTCATTATAACTGTAATGCGTTTATATCCTCCATCTTTGAGTTTATTATCGTTAAAATAATGAGAAATAATAGCATACATAGTATTTGCATTAATCTTCATCTTCTTGATAATCTCAATATGTTCCCTCATGTTGTCCAGCTTCTCAATAATGTTCTCTTCTTTCTCGTCATCCGTCATTTGCTCATTACGATAGAGTGACTTGTCAATCTGCGACATAGTATCAAGCAAATCAATAACTTTATTAAATTGGTTGTTATTCGCTTTCCCTGCTTCTCTCTTGATAAGCAACTTCTGGATAGTAACATTCTTGATACCATCAGCAGGTTTCGTCTTAATAAATTGCTTCACAATATTATCCATAGGACAATTCCAAGCTGCTTCAATCTCTGTATCTATTTCATTTGCCGTTTTCTTTTTACCCTTCTCTTTCTTCTCCTTTTTTTTATTATCATCAGTTGGTCTATATTTCCACCAAATTGGATGTACGCTAGGTTTACTAATCTGCTTCAACTCTCCATCAATATTCGCTTTACTTTTGCGCTTGGCGCTGTCGATCGCAAGTCCCTGCATAACAATCAACTTAGACAAATCATCATTAAGTGCTGTAGTATCCTCTCCTTTGCTCTGCATGTCCCAAATACTACTAAGCAATAACGCTGCCGAATTTGTAACCGATCCGATAAAGTCATTACATAAACTGATATCAATTTCAGCTTGATCTGTGAGTGATACAGTATACGGCTTCGTTTCATTATCAATATCATGTTGTACAACTGGATACTTCTTGCATTTATTGGAAACTGATACCAACACTTTACTATCGCTAATGTAAACGCAATCGCTGTCCATGTCTGCCCCACTGAATTTAGTGAGTATAGGAACACCGATACAATTGATAACAACAATCGACTTGCTAAGATTCGGCAGATACTCATTAATCAGCGCATTGTCTGTGTTATTAAGCAACACTACATTATTTGCTGCTGTATGAGGACTACGCATAGCACATAAATCCGTATCGAAATCGTACCTTTTACAGTATACTTGATACTTTTTCAATGTACTTTTTTTCTTGGGCTTCATATTTACAGCCTTATACAACATCTCAATGGGGTTAGATAACAGTGTATAGTAATCTGCACCTTTAACACTTACCTTACCACCAAGCAATCCTTTCTTCCAATCCTCTATTTTCTTGGACTTGAACAATCGGAAGAAATCAACACCGATGAATGCAGGATTATGTTGATACAATTTAACCATCATTTCATTTCCATTTACTTCATTACTTGTTCGTTCCAGATGAGCAATAAAGAATTCATGGTCATTCTTCAATTTGTCAAGGTACTCATGATCATACTTGCACAGTGTAGCAATTTGACCCTCTGTAATCAGCAGACTATTAATGTATTGGTACGACAATGTACGAACCGGCTTATTATCCTCCATTCGTCTGCTTGGTTTATCGTGCTTGACAACTCCGAACGAGTTTCCATCTGCTTCAACTCGTTCGCACCAATGTTTCCACATTTGCTTTTTGTCCCCTACCACATGAGCCACCTTCATAAACTTTAGTGTTGATTCGGTTAGGATCATTCGGATATTACTTGCCTTCATATTATTGCCGTATGTATCGGTCAAGTACCAATTATCAAACTCAACACCATCAGGACATTTATCCAACAGGAATTGCTGAATATTAGTACGGAAAGCTGCGGCCTTGAACCAATGCTGACGCAAAAGTTTCATCGACTTATCAGTATCATAAAAATACTCTTCATCGAGCAACGCCTGACCATCCCAGATCTCATTACTAAAGTCAGTTGTCCCTGATTTACTAACCATTTTGCCCTCTGCATCCAATGACACGAGAATAGCGTTGTATCTAAATTTACTTTCCCCTTTATCAATAACAAGGATACTATTTGTATTAATCTCAATCATGTCCTCGACACTTGATGAAGTAAGAGACTCATATGCCAATACGGATACAAAATCTATATCCTTTCTACCGTCTAATTCTAATCCCATACGTCTCCAATTCTTCATCTCCTCATATAAATCAGCACGTACAGCGATAACCTTGCCAGTCCTAGCTGCTGCACTGGTTCGATGACTAATCTTATATTGTGTAACAATACCATTAGCTGATGTGATAGAGAATCCATTCTCATATAGACGTGTGCGTAGTTCCTTATTACTAATCTTAGTCCATGCTACACCAGATTGAATCATTGTTTTCAACTCATCAATTTGCTGTGACAGACTATTAATTTTATCCATCTGAATTTCAATCTTATCCTCATATAGCTTCTTATTCGCTTCGTTTTTAGACATATCATACTTGCTCTGTAACTTCGCCAGAACCGCTTCAAACCTAATCAGTCTGTCCTTTTTGTCGGCTAACATCTCCGCTGGAGTTTTAATCGCTTGCTTAAATGAGATAGAAATAATGGCATTGGATGTGCGCTTAGCCCCATCAGTTGGCACGACTCCCTGTCTAATTAATTCACTTAACTCCAGAGAAGCAGGAAGCATACCTACATACTTAACGTACAACGATTGGTTATACTCATGATGAAGATATAAATGAGAAGCTTGAACTGATGGTATGTAAACAGATGGATGTAAAACGGTCATGTAATTCCTCCTAAAATTTCGGTTTGATTAATTTAATCTGTAACTAAATCTATTACAGTAACTATGCATATAGGTATATAGATGTGCAGATTAGGATAATTAGGGAATCAAGTCCAAGTGCCTGACGCGCAAAGGAAAACCATCTTTGCTTGTCCGCCCCACCAACGAAAAACACGTTGGCGTGACGATGATCTGAATTCGGATATCCAGAAGTCAGAATAAGCCGTGAGGGGTGAAGTGCGTAGCACGAGGGGTGGTACGGCAGGTCTAGCGTTTTGACGGAATTGCGAAGCAATGCTGGCAATAACGATAGAGTTGGTGGATAGCCCCCCTTTCTTTTAATGTTTGACACCAAATCGTGAGATTACTATATATATAGATAATCAGCAATTTTGGAGCCACAGAATTAATGCTTAGAGAAAGACCAGTAATACTTTCCTCTATTGGGATTCGCATTCCCATCCTCTAACACTCTCCGGTTATCCTTGAAACATGCCAACGAATACTGCATCATATTTGAGATTAAATAAGCCTGAAGCTGTTTTATGTCCTTCTGAAGCCGATTGTTATAATCACGTAAATTAAATTTCTCAATTACATGAGATTGCTCATCTTTATATATTTTCTTTCCAACTAGGCAGTCTATGTAATTACTTAGTCCATCCATTTTCTGCTCACTATCCAATATGGCAATCTTATTCAAGTTGAACAAATTCATTATGTACATCATGTATGCATCCCTTTCCTCTCGTTCGCCTAACGCTTTACGCATCTTATTGTTTTCCTTGTTGTCGAGAAGCATATCGCCTATTCGATGGCTAGTAGTTTTTGATTGTAGATATTTAGTCCTTGAAACAGTCTTGGCAGATGAGTATTTGTCATCCGTTACATTGTCAGCGATGATATAATTGCTTCCCTTGCCGAATTTTCCGTTCAATTTGACTAATCCATCTACGCCATCCTGCATAAAAGTTTCTGCTTCTTTGATCATCTGATCGACTGATAGTTTGTAATTATACAGGTCTCGATTTGTGTGATTGTATAAGACAATATGTACTTTATCATTTAAATCCTTGAATCGTTTACGTCCAATACATTGAAGCATAATATCAATATCAAATATGTCGCAGATAATTAATTTAATATTTTCGTCCTTTAAGTCGAAACCATTATCAAGTACGATTGTTGTGAACAGGTATTTGCAATCAAACTTATTCGTCTTAACCATTGATTCAACTCGTTCAAAATCTATGTACTTTGCATATTTTGCATTACTATCGCTACAGACGAACATTGATGAATCTCGATACTTCATATGTAACTCATGAGCTGACTGGATGCTTTTCGCAAAGTAAATGATTTTATCTCTCTCATCGCTGAATCGCTTCTCAATCAATCTTTCGACGCTGCTGAATTTCGTGTAGAACGAAAGAGATGCGATGTTGCTGAAGTTCTTTGGGATAGTATATGTCCATATCTTGTTTACTGATTTCTTTATTACACTTGAATATGATTCATTTATATGAGAAAACAGAATGCTTCCAGTCGCAGACATAAATATACGCACATGATTCTTAAGATTTAATATGGCCTTCAGGGACTCATCAGAGTAATCATTGAATGTGCTATCAGAAGTAAAATAATGCGACTCATCACAAACGATATACTTGAAACGTGAGAAGTCATAGCCTGTTCCGTTTCGCAGTTCACGTTCAACGTTCTGATATAGATCAACCTTGATTCGTGATAAAAACGACTGACCAATCAGTGATACATTCTGCCGAAACAGCTTAGAACGATTGACCAATAGCAAAATGTACGTGTTATCCTGATCAGCTAACTCTTCAAGTTTGTTACGAACAAAGTAAGACTTACCTGATGCTGTACCACTGCTTATAAGAACAATATCTCCACGTTTCCATTGAGTATGTTTATTATGAATCTTATCAGTGACATTTAGTTGAGGCTTATAATCCAATACTAATAATTCCTCCTGTGATTTTGATTGATCGACACCCACCACCAACCGATGATGGATGTCATTGATAACCATTTAGTTTGTTTCGAACCCTTTAATATAAGCACGGCCTTTTGATGTAACTCTTGCGCCATTTGTATATGCTACTAGGATTGGGTTTCCTCTCCCACCTCTCGAAAAACTTATGTTAGCAGCAAGATCTTCCTCCACAATTTCTTCGAGTGCATTATGATATAGTAATTGCTCAACTCCAAGCAATGTCGAATTTAACTTCTCCGAACCCTCAATCGCCTTAAGAATCTTGTACTTTAATTCATCCATTATATAATTCCTCCTGTTTGCCAATTGTAAAATTCTTAAATCTTAAACCCAATACAAATTCATAAATGATTCATCATAACTGCAAGTACATCACCTCCACATAGTATCAAACAGTTTAATCGATAAATTTATGTTTTCTAATGAAGTTTTCAAATTCAGTGTAAATAGCAATTTTATTATCAGAAGCACTGAAAAATGGATCGGAACCAAAAGCAAACTCTTTTTCATCCGTCAAGAAATGAAATACCATTCTCAATAACTCAATTTTCTTTCCGTTATTGGATTCCAATATACTCATATATTTTTCAATCATTTTCTCTGAAAAGTATGCATTTTCTCCCTCATCATCTAAAAGTCGTTTACACCTTTCTAAAAGTGCTTGTTTCTCGTGCTCATTCCGCAAATGATATATAAGGCCTTCATACTGACTTACAGTTTGAGTTCGTGTGTATTCATTACCATCATCATCAATATCTTGATACTCAATCACTTCGTATTCATCAGTTTCAGTGAAAAAAATCTCTTGGATTTTTATTTGCTCAGACTTAGTTAACGACTTTTGGAAGTACTCAGTTGGAATATTCGGGAATTGCTTCTTTAATTGCTCTAACCGCTTCTTCGGTATATTCTTACGACCCTTTATCCAATCGTTCATTGTCTGTCTACTTATATTTAACTCAGACGCCACTTCAGAAAAGTTTTTACCGTAGACTTGTGTTATAAATTCTAGTCCAATCATTAACTTACACCTCTTCATCAATAGCATACAAAGTATGCTTCATGTGGTACATGATATCACGGCATACATTGTATGTCAAACAACAAAGTGGGAGCACAGACGATACTATTTTTTTCCAGTGTGTAATCTCGCCTTCTCTTTAATGGCGAATACCCCCACCTATGCTTTATGTCCTTTCCCACATCCTCTAGATGACCTCCATATTATTATATTTTTATCAACCTGACAGCCGATGAGCTGACTGTCAACGCACTAGGCTTAATGGCTTTTTATACTCGCCTAGTCGAGTTAATGCACTAGAGATTTTTGATACAGCGTTGTACACTCCTCAATGTTATCTAAACTGCCATCAAAATGTTCCACAAACTTTTCGATGTCGGACACATCCTTGATATTGTTATTTAGTATTGCAAACGTTTCGGATTTTTGTTCCACTCCACAGCATCTAATAATGAATGTCAGGAAATCTTGAACATTGGTTTCCCACGACTCCAGCAGAGTTTCGAATGGTGTAGTGGATGTGATAAAGTTAACTTGTGGCATATGTAATTCCTCCTAAGGTTTTGTTTAATCGACATGCTATGTTAACACGCTTATTTCTAGATTAAGCGTGGGAAATGATTGGATTGGTGAAGCGGATTTGAAACTTGAATAGCTATTCGATTTTCAATGTGCTTTGTATATGTTCTTCTTGGTGATGTATACATTATGCACTATTGCATATTTGATTGTCAATGAGTATGTCAAATTAATTTTGCATATTGTATAATGGATATTAGATTGGAGGGGTATTGAAAAGATGTTAGAAGTTAAGCCGCGATTAACTGAAATATTAAAACAACGTGGAATTACTCAATCTAAGTTATCGGAGATGACTGGTGTACCACAGTCTGCAATCAGTCGATTTGACCGTAACACACAACACTCGGATGTTCATGTATTTGCTATCGCTAAAGCACTTGGTGTAAACGTTGAAGAGTTATTCGAAATTACTGGTGAATAAGATGGCCTGCAGACGCAAATAAGACCTCCTCTAGATGAGAAGGTCTTGGTTTTTATACTAACAATACCACTTAGTTTTCTTTATTTTTGGTTTTTGTTCCATATCGATTGTGAATTTCTAGGATTTTTTTGAATAATCCTTCGATATCTAGCACCGCATGCTCTCTAACTATGCCGATACCTTTAACTATTGTGATGTTACTATGTGCTTGTTGTACTTCCTTCACCGTTTCTTCCATGATGCTCTCTCCTAGTTGAATTAATAAGCAAAATATGAAAACACACAATCATTTAAGACTATATATTTCCATGTCACTTTCAATTGTATCAACATGAGCAGGAGTATAATACAGGTAAATACTTGTAGTAAATCTTGAGCGATTGATTTATAATTTTGGCATAAGCCAAAAATCTGGAATAGTTGGATTTGTGCTATCTGATTGACATTGTCACTACTGTGGAAAGGAGATGATCTTAATAAAGCCGTCACTTTACTACCGATTGATATTGTTCCTGTCGGCAATCGTACTATTGTCATATGTAGAGCAACAATGGCAGACAATTGTACTGACTACTATAGCCTTATATGCAGGCATCACAGCAATTGTACATATTGCAAGAAGGTCGAGAAAAGCTCTCCAGTAATGGAGAGCTTTTAATAATCACAGCAGTCTTTAACATTGCAATTAACTCATCCAAGCTAGAATAGGAGAGAAGCCGTTTTAAGCCCCTCCCTATGTAATCTTTAGTAGGTTGTTAATTATACTTACCAATTAGTTGCTTGCTTTTAAAGTCAATTACTGTAATCGATGGACTGAGCATTGTTTTTATGAGTGCCATTTCCTTATCGCTGTACGCACCGAATTGTTTGATAAATTCAACTGCCTCTTCTTCCATTTTCTTTCCGTCAAGTTTAAATGTCGGTGCTTTCTTTCTTTCCATGATGTCACCTCTTGATGTAGTTGTAAGTACGATCATAACATAAATAGTTATCATCTGACATCAACATTATCACAGCAGAGATCAACTCATACAAGCAAATCGCAGGACAGTCTATATTTGAAATCGGGGACGGTTAGGCTTATATTTTGACACCAAAAAAGCTCACCTCAACATCATCTGAGGGAGCTTTCAATTTTAAGACCTCCATAGTCCGTTATTTTATCATCATTCCATTTTTTTCGAACCATTGATACCATACTAGAAATATCGCTTTTACTGCACCTGCCAACATTTCAACTTCTACTTGGTTGGATGTATCGCCTGTTCCTACTCTAAGATGCATCCATTCTAATACGATTAAATCAAGTCTAGCATTTACAGTAGTTTAAACGAACAAATTCGTTGAAATCATCGCAGACACTTCTCAAACTGGAATAATGCACCTCTAAACGATTTACGATTTCATTGTAGTATAGAGCATAGTAGTCATCATCCAACTCAATTATTGTCATCATGACTGAAGCAGCCATCACATGTATAAATAGACTTTCACCTTTCTTACTAAAGTATTGATAGTCTTTATCTTCTTCCATTATCGCATCATGAACTTTATATGAGAATGGTAAAGCAAGTGAGACTATTCCCATAGCTGAAATGTCATTCACTTTCTTTTTCCTCCAAAACATGCAGTTACACCTCAAGAAATTGTATTTTCACCTGGTCAGAAATGTTTGTTCATTGTTTAATTTACTTTTGCTACATGATTACTGTTTTCTGGTATTTGACACGAATCAACACTTCTGTCAACGGAACGAAGCACCTAGCATTCTTTTGTTGTCCTTAACCCAATATTCAACCATGTAAGTGGAAATCTCTCGATCTCCTAACACTGGTTTTATGGCATCAAGCTTCTCCTCTAGAACTTTCTCTTCAGGAGTATTAACTTCCACGTCGAAAACTACTTGGTAGCAAGTTTCACTGGTACAATTAATATTACCATTAGTCGAAGGCATCTTATCGTTTTCTTTATAGGTGTTCACAGTATGTTCGGGCAAGTCTTTAAGCCCATCTAAACCCAATTCTTTCAACGTAGGTTCTGGCCTTGGAGTTGGAGTAGACAAATCCTTAGTTGTCTCTTTAGGTGTTTCTTTCGGCTTCTGTGTCTCTTTAGGTGCTGAGATTTCCTGTGAGTCTTCCGTTGTACCACCGTCTAACTCTACAGCCATGCCCATGCATCCTATCAGGAATAATACTGCCCCTGTTACCAACCATTTTTTTGATACTTTCTTACCTGCTTTTCCCTTTTTGTAACCTAATGCCAGAACGCCTAATCCTACTAATAGTAAAAAAATTGCCAATGCCATAAATGACTCCCCATTCATAATTTCCTCACTATCACTTATACGATTCATTAGTTTGATTCACACTGAATTGCATGCGACTCGCATAATCATTTGTATCACAGTCTTTCTCTTCAACATAATTATACATCAACATAGGAAATATGTCCCAGAAAAATTCAAATCTCACAATACTCACACTCTCAATATCCCTTATCTCAAACCATTCACCATCCACCATGAACCTCCTCTGTTGCGTGTCTATGCGGTCTACAACGTCCTCTACAGTCAGCTCCTAAGAAGGATACAGTTCTATCTTGCGGTGACTTAGAGAATCATTTAGGGCGTTTGTGATGAGATATCCCGTTCCTGTTCATCCAGAGTTTAATAATTCAATACTCGGGAATGTTTGCTCCTGTATCAATGATATAAAAAAACGATAAAACCGACTTCAACTCCAAGACAGTGTGAAATCGGTTTTATCAGTCTTGAAAATATTATTCTTCAAGATAAAGATTCTCAAGTGGTGAATGGCGCTCATGTTTTTTAGAGATGTCAGACGAAAAGAGATTTACATAGGTTCTTACCATATCGAGTGTAGCATGACCAAGAATAATTTGAAGGGACAATGGATCGCCTCCATTCATCACATACATCTTGGCCATCGTGTGTCGAAATGTATGTGGGCTGACCCTTACTCCCGTGACTCCAGCTGCAACTCCTATTTCTGAGATTACTTCTTGTATCGTTCGTTTTTTGATTGGGGAATTGTCAATGTTAATGAATAGAAAATCATGGTCTAATAGACCTCGAATCGAGATGTATTCCTTGAGGTGTCGTTCAAGAGTTCTCTGGAAGGGTACAAATCGTTCTTTTCGGCCTTTACCAAAAACCTTAATCCTTTTTTCTTTCCAATTAATATTTGGAATCAGAATTCCTTCACACTCAGATATACGAACACCAGTATCAAGTAAAAGCAGCATAACTACAAAATTTCGATATCCAGTAAAGGTCTGCTTATTTGGGGTTTCAAGTAGTTGTTTAATCTGAGGCTTGCTGAATGTTTCAATTATACGACGCTCAGACTTGATTTTAGCCACTTTATCAAAAGGATTACTTGTAAGATAACCCTCGGTGTTTAAGAAGTTAAAGAATGCTCTCCAACCTCTAAGATACTTGTCAATTGTAGCATCTACAGCACCTTCTTGTCTTTTGGATAGAATACATTCATGAATAGCATCCGCATCAACATCCATCGGACGCTTAATGCCCCTTGATTCCATCATTCGTGAAAGCATCGATAATACATCCTTGTAATAAGTAATCGTTCCATCAGACAGATTTCGAATACAACAGTGACGAATAAAAGTTGTTGTTGCAGATTGAAATTCTTCTGCTTCAACTGAATTATTTACTGCGTCATATCCATGTACAGCAATTGTATTCTTCCTTCTCACTGGTTTTGACTTTTCAGACATAAAAAAGCACCCTCTCTTCACGTTTTTTTCGTATTAAAACGAATTAAGCGCGATTATAAGGTGCTAATCTTACCCGATAGATCATACTGATCACACAGGATTTTGTATTTTACGCATCGTAATATACTGACATTTTCTAATGGTCAAATTCGCAAGAAACCATAGAGAAAACCCCATAACTACGGGTTTCATTATGTGGTGCCGAGGACGGGAATCGAACCCGTACGGTGGTCACCCACCGCAGGATTTTAAGTCCTGTGCGTCTGCCAGTTCCGCCACCCCGGCACGGTAAATCCTTCTACAAATGGTGGGCCCTGAGGGACTCGAACCCCCGACCAATCGGTTATGAGCCGACCGCTCTAACCAACTGAGCTAAGGGCCCTCGCTTCTATAAATGAGTACACATTTAGTCGAAAGTTTGGTTGCGGGGGCAGGATTTGAACCTGCGGCCTTCGGGTTATGAGCCCGACGAGCTACCGAGCTGCTCCACCCCGCGTCATCCAATATTTGCAGAAGTATTTTAACGGCGACATGAAATAATATACTATATAACATGCCATATAGTCAAGCATTATTTTCTAATTTTACTTACGGCAAATATCTAACTCCGTATCTTCCCTTCCTGGACCGGAATATTTCCGCTTCCTGCGGACAATCGTAGCCGTAAATCCACCAGTCGTTTTCCATACGTCTTAACAAGCAGCCCGCCTGAAATTTGGTGTCATACAGCCGAAGCCAATATACCCATCTCATCATTGCCATATCCCCCACTTGCATCTTATCGGTTAATGATTAGAATACCCAAATTCGGTCGATTGCAAGCATTATTCGTTCTTAGCATACCAACGATTAGGGTATACTATAAGAAAGTAAAGCCCGAAGGAGCTGATGAGATGCAGTACGGTATAGCCATCTTCCCGGATAAAAGCGTCCAGGACGAAGCGAACAAATGGAGAATACGCTACGATCCGCATTACTGCCATATTCCGGCTCATATGACGCTTCGCGATCCAGAGGACTGGGATAAGGCGACGCTTGAGGCGGTCGTCCGGCATTTGGAACAGGTAGCTGCCGCTATTCAGCCGTTCACCGTTCATTTTAACCGTGTTTCCACCTTTTTCCCGGTCAATCATGTGCTCTATTTCGCCCTTGAAGACCCCGCTCCTGTCGAGAAGCTCCACAATGCCATTTGCGGCGGTCCGCTGGCATTGCACGAGGATCGATTCGTTTTCACACCACATGTCACCATAGGCCAGAATATGGCTTCTGACGAGCTCCATGACATATACGGCAATCTTCGAATGAAAGAATTATCCTTGACTTCTACTATCGATCGCTTCCATCTGTTATACCAGACGGAGCAAGGCGGTTGGACCTCTCATCAGTCGTTTCAACTCGGGGATGCGCCACAAGCCAAATAGACAAAAAATCCGCAAGCGCCGAAACGCTTGCGGATCGTGATTCAACTTATTCAGAGGTATTGCTCGTTGAAACAGTATCGTCCGCTGCGGAGTCATCAGTGGCAGGTTCGTCAACTGCCGCATCCTCTGATGATGCTTCGCTACTTGCTTCAGCAGCTGTATCTTCTGCCGGCACCTCTTCCGTTACTTCCTCCGTTACTTCTTCTTCCGTTACTCTTGGCATTGGCATCGGCTCGATGACGCCGCCATCCGCTCCAGGTATGCGCTGAAGAATCTCATTGCCTCTCACTTCCCATTCCGCGAGCGCCTGACGGGTATCCATCTCGCCGCTCATCACCTTCTGGAACATCTCCCGGCCTACGTTTTGCACATCCCATATGCCCGGATTGTCCTGATAGATCCGTTCCTCGTCGACAGTGGACGGCGGAATCGGCTTAAGCGTCGTGAACGCATTGACATTGTAGTCCATTCCCGCGATCGGCTTCAGGAATTCCTTGCGTGCGACCAGTTCATGCAAGCTTCTGGATTTCAGCCTCGCCCAATCCTCACTGTTGGAGAATTTGATGAAATCCCATGC
Organism: Paenibacillus sp. J5C2022; assembly: GCF_025567625.1. Lineage (GTDB taxonomy): Bacteria > Bacillota > Bacilli > Paenibacillales > Paenibacillaceae > Pristimantibacillus. The sequence goes on from NZ_JAOQJC010000012.1 coordinate 48,396, forward strand.
GCCTTCCGGGTTAGGCGACTTCGTGTTAATCCCCATCAGCTGGCTCAGATAAATATTGCCGCCAATGTCCGGAGCGCTTGAATGCGTCGGCACCGTCACAACGTCCCAGTCCACCATTTCGAAGTTTTCAATTTTGTCAGCGTTGTCGTTCGCCCTTCTCAGCTCATTGATATAATAATAGCCGTCGATCGTCATCGCGACTTTGCCTTTCAGGAACAGGTCGCCGCCGAACGGATCGTACGTATATGAGCCGTCGCTGGAGGCCATTTTGTTGTACATTATTTGCATGAATTCTTCATCCGGGACAATATCTTCTTGGTACAGCTTGTAGACGGTATCCCATGCATCGGCCCAACCATCGGTGTTCACCAGCATTTTCTCGCCTTTGTCATCCCACATCTTCAGTTGCAAGCTCTCGCTATAACTCATTACGCTGCTGAAGCCGTCATTGCTCCAGCGATTGAACGAGAAGCCGAATGTCCGGTCCTCGCCTTCGCCGCTGCTCACTTGACGGGCCAGGTTGAGAATGTCGGCCCACTGCATTTTATCCTGCGGCGGCTCGATATTGTTGTCGGCGAAGATCTTCTTGTTGTAATAAAGCGCAGAAGATGTGAAGGTAGGCGTCAATGCGAATATCTGATTGTCGCCGGCTTGCTTGATGCCTTCAATGACCGTATCGACGTAGTCCGTCAAATCGAATTTATCCTTCTGGATTAGCGGATCAAGCGGCTGCAGCAGGTTGTCTTGCGTGAATCTGCGCAGCATACCATAGTCGATGACGACAACGTCGACGGGATTGTTGCCCGTCATGAGATTTTTCATTTCCTCGTAAGGATTGGGCCGCTCCACTTCTTCACCGGGCTTCTGTTGCATATACCGCTGATCATCGTAATTGACGGCCGTGACAATCTCGAACTGGACATTCGGATTCATCATTTCATACATATCCGTGTACTGCTGGCGGAAGTACGGCTCATTTTCGGGACCGCCATACAGCACCCCGATGCGCACGACCTGATTTTCCTGCTTGCCTGGATCATCGCCGCCGCTGCAGCCGGCGAGCAAGCCCGTCGCCAGTGCGAGAGTCATGCCCGTTGCCGTCCACTTCTTCCACTTCTTACTTGTTAAATCATTGCTCATCATCTCATTCTCCCCCCAATGATTTAGGTGCAGTTATAATAATGCGCTCCCCGTCGAACTCCATCGACGCCTTGTCCTTAATGCCCAGCTCCGACAAAAATTCCTTCGGAACCTGCAGGCGGCCGACGCGATCGACGACAACATAGGCTTCATGCACTTGCTGCAAGCCTTTGCCCGGCGTCTGGGGCAGCTCGCCGCCTTCGCCGATGTTAGGGTTGCGCTTAATAAACTCGGTGCTCGTCAATCCGTCGCGAATTGCGACGACGCGGTCCACCTTGCTGGCCAGCGTCATATCATGCGTAACAATGACGATTGTAACGCCCAGTTCCTTGTTCAAGCGGCGGAATATGCCCATGATCAAATCTGAAGTTGCCGTATCGACCGAGCCGGTCGGCTCATCCGCAAGCAGAAGCTTCGGGCGGTTCGATAACGATATCGCCATCGCGACGCGCTGCTGCTCGCCGCCGGAGAGCTGATGCAGCTTATTGTGCATGCGCTCCTTCAGACCAACCCACTCCAGCAGCTGCTTTGCGTATTCACGGTCCACTTTGCCGGACAGGATCATCGGCATTTCCACATTTTCCAGCGCAGACAGATAGGGCAGCAGATTCCGGGCATTGTTTTGCCAGATGAAGCCTACCGTCTCCCGCTTGTATTTGACGAGATCCTCCTCCGTAATTTTAAGCAAGTCCCAAGGACCGACCTTCACCTGGCCGGCGGAAGGGCGGTCCAGACCGCCCAGCGTATTGAGCAGCGTCGACTTGCCGCTGCCGCTGTTGCCGATGATGGCCATCAGCTCGCCTTCCTCCACCTTCAGGTTCAAGCCTTGCAGAGCTACGACTTCCAAGTCATCCGTCTTATATATTTTTACGAGGCCTTCGCAATCAATCATTCGCTCTTAACGCTCCTCTCCCATTTTGACCGCTTGATGGACCTTCAATCTGCGAATGTGAAGGAACAGAAGCATTGCGCCTATAAGCATCATAAAGCCAACGACGTAGAACAATTGGTTCGTATCGCTTGCATTGAAGACGACGCGGAACGGCGGCACCGTCTCCGCCACATTCTCCGTCGTCTGCAGGAACGGCAGGAACAGCAAGCTGACCGCCTTCCCGATCAGTACGCCAAGTCCGATCGCAAGGCCTGCCGTGAACAGCTGCTCCAGCAGCAGCATGCCGGTCAATTGCTTGCGGGATAAGCCCATCGCACGCAGTACGCCGAATTGAACGACACGACCGGACAAGTTGAAGAACCAATACAACACATAACCGGCCAGTGTGACAATTACCGATACGAGGAATCCGAGGCTTAATATACCGAATACGCCTCCTCTGGTCGGATGCTTCGATTGCGTAATCAATTCACTGCGCACATCTTCGAATGAAGCAATCTCGATATTGGCTTCCAGAAGCTTCTCCACGATTGGAGCAGCCGGAGCATTCGGCTTCATCTTCAGCCATACCTCATATGGCATGATCGGCAATTGATCATACAGATAATCCAGGTTGGCAATCAGGAATGGCGCCTGATCCGGGTAGAGCGTAGGCCAATAAGGCAATATGCCCATGACGGTGAACTCCACCATGCCGTCCGTAAAGCCGACGGATACGATATCGCCGAGCTTCAGCTGATATTTCTCCGCTACGCCGGAAGGGATGATTGCTCCATGCTCGTAGGCCCCCATATTGTTCAGGAAGATATTGGGATGGTATGGGAACAAATCGTTGCGGAACCAGCCAACATCGGCAAAGTCGACATTGTCGATGCCAAGGATGTTGCCCTGACCGATCGACTTGCCGGAGATAATGACATTGCCTTTCGTCTTCAACACGCGAGCAGCATGCTCTACGCCTTCCAGCGTTCGGAATATCTCGAATGGCGGCTCATTGTACAGAATGCGCGTCGGCGGATTGCCTCCCTGGTTGCCCGGATTGCCGGGGGTGCCAGGGTTGCCGGGATTCTGCCCGTCGCCTTGCCCGGGCGGCTTCGACTCCGGCGTACCGTCCCATATCGTCTGAATAACAACGTCCGTACCGTACTTATATAACGTGCGTTCCGTTGAGTTCAGATCGATTGTCCGCGCCGCCGACGCATTGTATACGCCGAGCCCGAGCGTCAGCACGAGCAAGATCATAAGCGGATAATAACCTTTCGATGAACGCGAGAGCTGCGTCAGCGTCAAGTACAGCGGCACGGGGAGAAACTTCCTGCCGAGCCAGTTGAACAGCTTGAGCAGCCATGGGAACAGACGCAGGAAGAACAAGCCGAGTGCGAATATGGCAAGCGCCGGGACAAAGAACAGGAACGGCTGCACGTTCAGTTGGTCCGTCGTCATGCCCGTCTGGAATGTCAGCATCTGCCTCTCATTGAACATATACCAGCCGTAACCCGCCGCTCCCAGCAGCAGCACATCCAGGAACCAGCGCTGCCATACCGGCTTGCGGTCGGAGCGGGCAAGATCCTGCTTGTAGTTCACGATGGAAGCACGGGCATAGATGATGGCAGGTATGATCGTCGCCAGAATAGCCAGCACCACTGCCGCTACGCCCGCAATGATCGCTTCCGTCGAGAAGCCGACAGGTATCGACTTGCGGTTGACGAACGACAGGAAGCCGTCGGCTGAACCGATACTCTTCGCCATGAACCAGCCGATGAACGGGCCTGCCGCAAGCGCGATAGCTCCCAGCAACAGTCCCTCCAGCAAATAAATGAGAATGATCTGCCTTGTGCCGGCACCACGGCTGCGCAGAACGGCGATATCGCTGCGCTGCTTGTCGAGCGATTGGCGCGCATTCATCGCTATAAAGAAAAATACCATGGCGATCATCGGCGCCGCCAATGTGAACAGCAGCGTCTGAAGCTGCAAACTCTGCTTCTTGAATTCCGTAAGCGTGTCCGCGAAGGACAGCTCTACGCGTGTATCCTTCAGGCGCTGATACAATTCAATGTTCATTCGCTCCAGCGTCTTGCCCAGCGGCGTCAATTGACTTGTCTGAATCTCGGAAAGATTGAATGCATAATACCAGGCTGCATTATGAATCGGGATATTCAATTGCTTCAGCAGCGTCTGCTGGAACGCTTCCTCATGAATGATCAGCGAGCCCAGCATCCCTTCCAAGCCTTGATACCAATAAGGATCGGAGTCGTTAGTGGGATTGAAGGCGCCGACAATCTTCACCCGGAGCGTCAAGTTAAGGCCGCCATATATGGGGTATTCGAATATATCGCCGATATGCACATCGTTGCGGTACATCGCTTCCTCCAGCATAACGGCTTCAATCAGCCCTTTATCCCCTGCGCCGTCCTTGTACCATTGTCCCTGTACAATCTCAACCTCTTCCTTCAGGCCGGACATCGCCTGTAAGGACAGCAGCCGGTTGCGACCTGCATCGACCTTCGACGGATCTTCCGGCACCACCTCCGAGCTGCGAATGGAATAATTCTGAACGAATGCATCCTGAGCGAAGCCAATATCCTTCGGAATCTGCTCTTTAATATACGTCTCCACTTCCGTCAGATCGGACAGCTCCGTCTTCTCCCCAGGCGTAGACTGATAGCGGATGAGCAGCGAGCCTGCCGGCAAGCCGGTGCTCTTCTCTTGAAGCTGCTTCGCCACCACGCGCTTAAGCGCGCCGTCCGCGTACATCGGAATGCTTGTTGCGAACGCAACCGCCATAATCAAGCCCGCCAGCGTACTTATCGTCATCCATTTGGTGTTCCACATTTTGCGGAATAGAAATTTTAGCAGCGGGATTCCCATAAGCTATCGACCTACGACTTTCTGGCCGGGCTTCAGTCCTTGCAATATTTCGACGTCCGTCGCAGTCTGCTGTCCCACTTCAACGTCCACTTCCGCTTTATTGCCCTCTTTGTCTATCACTTGAACATATGTACGAGATCCGATATTGCGCAGGGCGGTCGGCGGAATGACAATCGCATTCTCGGTCCGCTTCGTAATGACGTGGATGGATACCGGAGTGCCGCGATTCAGATCCTTGGGCAGCTTCGGAATGTTCACAATCATGAAGTCCTCGGGACGTTCCGGCTTATTGTTGTTGTTCGGGTTCGGAAAGCCGTTATTGTTGTCGTTCTCCGTCGACTTCACCGGCAGCTGCTTCACCTTGCCATCGAAAGCTCCTACGCCGCTAATGCTGACGAGAACCTCCATGCCCGGCGCCACCTTCTCCAGTTCCGTCTTGGTCAGCTTGGCCGCCGGTGTGATCAAGCTTGTGTCGGCGACGATCGCTACCGGGTCATATGCTTTAATGGAATCGCCCTTCTGCACGCTCAAGGATACGATTGTGCCGTCGAACGGCGCGTAGAGGGTCGCCTTGTCGATCTCCTCCTGCTTATCCACCAACTGCTGGCGCTTCTCCTCGAACGAGATTCGAAGTTCCTCGAATGCCATCGGCTCCATCTCGTCGCGCTTGCGCAAGTTCTCCTTCATCGCGTTCTCTTCCCGCTGGAAGGCGATCCGCTCCAGTCGGAGCGACTTCTCCAGATCGGAGACGTCCAGTTCGCCGATGAGATCTCCGGTTTTCACTTTATCGCCGCTCTTCACATACAGCTCTTTCAGACGCGCGTCTTTCGTAAAGTACAGCGTCTCTTCCTCCATCGAGATCAGCTTGCCAATGACCTGAACTTTTGTTTCCAGCGTCTTCGTCTTCACTTCATATTCCGGCTTTTGGGATATTTTGGGCGGAGTGATATCCGGAATCTGCTCCTCTTCCTTCTCCGATGGGAGCAGCGAGCACCCGCTTGCGAATACTAGTGATACACTCATAACGGCAATCAATGAACGTTTATATAAACTTCCCGTCCACCATTTCATAGACATGGTCGGCAACCTCCATAATTGTAGGATCATGTGTAGTCATGCAGATAGATACATTTTCTGTTTCGATAATATTTTGAAATACCGACATAACTTGCGCAGACATTGCGGTATCCAGCTCTGCGGTCGGCTCATCCGCCAACAGCAATATCGGGCGATGAGCGATCGATTTGGCAATGGCAACGCGCTGCTGCTCGCCGCCGGACAGCTCGAACGGACGATGATGCATGCGCTTCGCCAGCCCTACCAGCTCCAGACATTCCTCCACGCGCTTCTTCCATTCCGAACGCGGCTTGCCCGCCATGCGGAGCGATAGCTCTACATTCTCGTAAGCGGATAACAGGGGCATAAGTGCGAACGCCTGGAAAATAAAGCCCATGTCCTTCCTCCGGACAAGCGTCCGTTCATCGTCGCTCATCTTGCTGAACGGCATTCCATTGAACCAGATCTCGCCTTTGCTCGGCGTATCCAGCCCGCCCAGACAGTTGAGCAGCGTCGTCTTGCCAGAGCCCGATCTGCCCTTGAGCATCACCAGCTGGCGAGGCTTGATCTCCATCTGAATGCCCTTCAGGACGTGAAGCGTACTCCCGCCCACAGGAAACGACCGTTCAACCATGTTGACGGCCATCAGCTTCTGCTGTGAATCGCTGCTAGCTCCCGCCTCCCGGTCGCGCTGCCCTTCGTCGGAGTGGTTACTGTGGTCACTGCGAGAATCCAGTTCTTCAACAGCATGGGCATCCTCTCTATTTGTTGTAATGGTCATACTCTGCTCTCTCCACCCCTTCATTCTTGATTTCATAATTCTAATCTTACCACCATAGACGTTGATGCGGCGCAAAAAGTTACTGCAAACGACAATATCTTGAAAAACATTTTTTCGGGTGTCCCGGACGGATAACAAAAGCTGCACGAAATAAGAAATCATCCCGTACAGCCGCATTCTTTTATTTCATTTTAAATTGTTCTACTGCTTCGTTCAGCTTGCGGACAACCTCGTTCAGTCCGTCTGCCGATAATGAGATACTCTCTATCAGTGCGAGCTGCTCTTCGGTAGCGGCAGCAACGCTATCTGCCTTTTCCATATTGCGAGCGGCGCTGGTCGAGCTCTCCGCCACCGACGCGCTCACTTCCTCGGAGCTGGCCGACATCTGTTCGGTTATCGCCGAATTATCCTGAAGCTGCTCCGATATTCTGGAGATCGCGGCGATGATAGACTGGAAATTGGCTCCGACGTCTCCGAGCCTCACACTGCTGTTCTCCACCTCTTCCATCGTCCGATTCATATAGCCTGACGCATCGGATATTTCATTGCGCGTCATGCTCACAAGCTGATGGATACGTTCGGCGGATTGCAGCGAATTGGCCGCAAGCTTGCGGATTTCATCTGCCACGACGGCGAAGCCTTTGCCGTGCTCGCCTGCCCTGGCCGCTTCTATCGAGGCGTTCAACGACAAAATGTTCGTCTGGTTGGAGAAGGTCGTAATGTTCTCTACGATCGTGCCGATATCCTGAGAACGCTGCTCCAGCGTTCCGATCACCTCCGACAGCTTGCCGATGACGCTCTTCACTTCCTTCATTTGCTCCGTAAGGCCTGACAGCACAGCTTGTCCCTCATCCGCTTGGCTTGCCGTGGAGCTGGAATCGTCCGCTACTGTGGAAGTATTCTCCGCAATGCGGTTCACTCCTGCCGTCATCTCCTCTATCGCGCGCGCGATCTCATCGGCTCCTCTCGCCTGCAGCTCTGAGCTGCCGGCGACTTCCCCGATCTGCTTGGCCACATGCTCGGCCGCGGCTGACGACTCCTTGGACGCATTGGACAGCTGCGCCGCCGATTCATTGACCCGTACCGTATTGAGCTTAATGCCGGATATGAGCCCCTTCATCGCATCGATCATACTGTCCACGGAACGGGATATATCCCCCAGCTCATCTTTGGAATAGCGCTTCTCCGCCAAAATCGTCAGGTCGCCTTCGCTCACTTTCCGCGTTTTGTTCACGACATTCCTGACCGTCACCATAATCACTCTTATGATATATAGCATGAATACAATTAATAACACAGTTACTATTGCCATTCCGATGAACACCGACAATTGCGTTTCTTTCAGTTGCTCATCTATTTCCGTTAACGTATCATAGGCATAATCATCCATGACTTCGCCGATATGATCGATGCCTGTTCGGCTCTTTTGAAAATGCTCCTCGTAAACGCTGTCGAGCAGCTGCGCTTTCCCGTCTCCGGCAGCCCTCAACACTTCCTCATACCAGATTGTAAATTGTGCAGCAGACATATCGAAGGTGCTTTGCAGCGCTTCCCCGGAACTCACATGCCGAAGACCGAGCAGCTCATGCTTCTCCAATATCGCCTTGGCCTCTTCCGCGCGTTCGAAGACCTGATCCCGGTTCTCCGTCAAGTCGGCCAATGCCGCTTCCTGCTCCGAAGCTCCCAGATTTCCCGATTCCAGCCTCATATAAGCGACATAGGCTTGGTACATGTCACGGTCCGCATTTAATATAAGCGATTCCACCTTGGCGGCTGATTCGTATATCGAGCTCGACATTTGCTTGAATATCGCTCTCTCTTCCGCAAGCAGGTACAACCCTGTACACAAGTAAACCAAAATCGGCAGCACAGCCAACAATAACAGTTTCACGCGCAACGTTAATCTCAACCGCAAGACCCCTTTTCATTTAATTATCAGCTATGATTTATATCGGTAAAAACAGAAAAAGAGTGAACCCGGCTGATCATCGTCAGCAGAATCACTCTTCTTCCTTTTGCGACTACTATGCTATTTGCCAAATGACTGCGGGTCGTTGCGCCACGCTTGCAGGGCGGCAACGTCGGATTCCGCCACTTTGCCCAGCTTCACCGCCGTATCAATCAGCGCAGAATAGTTGGAGAGCGTCTCCAGCGGCATATTCTCTTGCAGGAACGCATCGACAGCCCTCTGGAACTGATAGGTGAAGATCGCCAGCACAGCCAGCACTTCGGCGCCTGCCTCGCGTACGGCAAGTCCCGCTTTCAACGAGCTTCCGCCGGTGGAGATCAAATCCTCGATTACGACGACTTTTTGCCCCGGCGCAATGCGGCCTTCGATCTGATTGCCCTTGCCGTGGCCTTTCGCTTTATCGCGAATGTAAGCCATTGGCAAATTCAGCTTCGACGCCACCCAGGCGGCATGAGGAATACCGGCAGTGGAAGTACCGGCGATAACCTCCGCATCGGAGTAGCGTTCCTTGATGAGAGAGACGAATCCTTCCGCAATCATGTCGCGGATAGCGGGATACGCCATCGTCAGACGATTGTCGCAGTAGATCGGAGACTTCAGACCTGAAGTCCATGTGAAGGGCTCATTCGGCGACAACGCTACCGCTTCGATGTCCAGCAAGCTCCTTGCAATTTTGTTCGGAAGCTCCGTCAACGTTGTACTACTCATTTCCGATCAACTCCTCCAGAATAGATTCAAGCGCTGCTCTCGGGTCCTGCGCCGCTGTAATTGCACGACCGATGACCATATAGTCGGTGCCTTGGCGCAGCGCTTCGCCCGGCGTCATAATGCGCGACTGGTCTCCGGCCGCGACCCCGAAGGGACGAATGCCTGGCGTGACCGTCTTGAAGGATGCGCCGCATGCCGACTTCACGGCGATCACCTCGGTCGGAGCGGCGACGACGCCGTCCAGTCCGCTGGCTTGCGCCAGCTCCGCATATCGGATAACGGCTGCTTCCACGGAGCCGCTTATGCCGATCTCCTCGTTCATCATCGTCTGGCTGGTGCTTGTTAGCTGCGTGACCGCAATGACATCCGGCTTCTTCTGCCCGGCTCCGATCGCCGCATCCACCCCTTCCAGCGCCGCTTCCATCATCGCTCTGCCGCCGGCGGCATGGACATTGAACATGTCCACGCCAAGGCGCGTCACGCTGTCCGAGCCGCCTTTGACCGTATTGGGGATATCGTGCATTTTCACATCGAGGAACACATAATAGCCTTGTTCCTTCAGCGATGCCACGAAGGAGGGGCCGGCAGCGTAGAACAGCTGCATGCCCACCTTCATGTAACAGGGAATGCCTTGCAATTGCTTGATCAGCGTCTTAGCGGAAGCCTCGTCGGGATAGTCTAACGCGATCATAACCTTCCCGGCGGCTTGTTCTCTTGACAATGCCATACCCGATTCCCCCTCTTACTTCTGCAGTACCGGCATGGACCGGGAGGAGAAGTTGATCGTCTCCAGCATGACCAGCAATGCGCGAACCGTATCCAGCGAGGTCAAGCATACGACGCCGTTCTCTACCGCTTCGCGGCGAATGCGGAATCCGTCGCGCTGCGGCGTTTTCCCTTTCGTCAGCGTGTTGACCACGATCTGCACGCTGCCTTCGCGCACGAGATCCAGAATGTTCGGCGATCCCTCGCTCAGCTTCTTCACTTGCATCACATGCAGCCCCGCTTGCTCCAATGCAGCTGCCGTTCCGCCTGTCGCATAGATCTTGTAGCCGATATTGGCGAAGCCGCGCAGCAATTCCGTAGCTTCCTCTTTATCCTTATCGGCTACCGTCGCGACGATCGAGCCCGCTGCAGGAATCTTCATGCCTGCTCCGATCAGTCCCTTGTACAGCGCCTTCGCGTATTGCACGTCGCGGCCCATGACTTCACCCGTCGATTTCATCTCCGGCGTCAGCGTCGGATCGACTCGGCGCAGCTTGGCGAAGGAGAATACCGGCACCTTGACCGATACATACTCATCTTCAGGCCACAGGCCGTCCACGTAGCCGTTGTCCGCCAGCTTCTCGCCCAGAATGGCGCGGGTCGCCAGATTGGCCATCGGCAGGTTCGTCACCTTGCTCAGGAACGGCACGGTGCGGGACGAGCGCGGATTCACCTCGATGACGTACACTTGCTCGTTATGAATGACGAACTGAATGTTCACCAGCCCGATGACTTTCAATTCTTTCGCAATCTCGATCGTAATGTCCACGATCTGCGACTTGATCACTTCCGACAGCGACTGAGGCGGATAGACCGCGATGGAATCGCCGGAGTGAACGCCCGCGCGCTCCACATGCTCCATGATGCCAGGGATGAGAACCGTATCGCCGTCGCAGATCGCGTCGACTTCCGCTTCCTTGCCCAGCATGTAACGGTCGATCAGTACGGGATGCTCCGGATTGATCTTCACCGCTTGCTCCATATAGCTCAGCAGCTCCTGATCGGAGTAGACGATCTCCATCGCACGTCCGCCCAGTACGTAGGACGGGCGCACAAGTACAGGGTATCCCAGCTTCTGTGCGGTCACGACCGCTTCGTCCACGGATGTCACGGTGTTGCCTTCCGGCTGGGCAATGTTCAGCTTGCGAAGCAGCGCTTCGAACTTCTTCCGGTCTTCCGCTGCGTCGATGCTCTCCAGGCTGGAGCCCAGAATGCGCACGCCCGCCTTCGCCAGCGGCGCCGCCAGGTTGATTGCCGTCTGGCCGCCGAACTGCACGATAACGCCGATCGGCTGCTCTTGCTCAATGACGTTCATGACATCCTCGAAGAACAGAGGCTCGAAGTACAAGCGGTCGGATGTGCTGAAGTCCGTCGACACCGTCTCGGGATTGTTGTTAATGATAACCGCTTCATAGCCGGCCTTCTGAATCGCCCATACCGCATGTACGGTGGAATAGTCGAACTCGATGCCCTGACCGATCCGGATAGGCCCGGAACCCAGCACCAGCACCTTCTGCTTGTTCGTCTCCGTCACTTCATTCTCCACTTCATAGGTGGAGTAATAGTAAGGAGTAGTTGCTTCGAACTCGGCCGCGCAAGTGTCTACCATCTTGTAGACCGGCTTGATGTTGTTCTCCAGACGGAAGCTTCTCACTTCCGCTTCGATCGTATGGTTGCCGCTCGGGAAGCCTTCCTTGCGAATTTCTGCAATGGAGCGGTCCGAGAAGCCCATCCGCTTCGCTTCATACAATGTTTGAGCGGACAGTGTCGCTTCCTTCCGCAGACGATCCTCGAAGGCGACGATCGCCGCAATTTTGTCCAGGAACCACCAGTCGATGCGCGTAATATCTTGTATATCCTGCAGCGCATAGCCGCGGCGGAACGCTTCCGCGACAAGGAACATGCGCTCGTCGTCCGGCTTCTCCAGCCGCTGGCGGAGCGTCTCGTCATCCAGCTCTGCAGCTTCCTTCAGATGCAAGCGATGTACGCCGATCTCCAGAGAACGGACTGCTTTGTGAATCGACTCCTCGAACGTGCGCCCAATCGCCATAACTTCGCCGGTCGCCTTCATCTGCGTGCCCAGCTTGCGGTTGGCGTCCACGAATTTGTCGAACGGCCAGCGCGGAATTTTCGATACGATATAATCCAGCGTCGGCTCGAAGCAAGCGTAGGTCTGCCCCGTAACCGGGTTGACCAGCTCGTCAAGCGTATAGCCGACGGCAATCTTCGCCGCCATCTTGGCGATCGGATAACCCGTCGCCTTGGAAGCGAGCGCAGATGAACGGCTGACGCGAGGATTCACCTCGATGACATAATATTGATAGCTGTACGGATCGAGCGCGAACTGCACGTTGCAGCCGCCTTCGATATTCAGCGCGCGAATGATCTTCAGAGATGCCGAGCGCAGCATCTGGTATTCACGGTCGGACAGCGTCTGGGAAGGCGCTACGACGATGCTGTCGCCGGTATGAACGCCGACGGGGTCGAAGTTCTCCATGTTGCAGACGACGATACAGTTGTCGCCGGCATCCCGCATAACCTCGTATTCCACTTCCTTCATGCCCGCAATGGACTTCTCGATCAGACATTGGCTGATCGGGCTGTAGCGAATGCCGGAAGCGACTACTTCGCGCAGTTCTTCTTCGTCTGCGCAGATGCCGCCGCCTGTGCCGCCCAGCGTGTATGCGGGACGAACAATAATGGGGTATCCGATCTTGCTCGCGAATGTCACGGCATCTTCCACAGTCGTGACGATGTCGCTCTCCGGAACAGGCTGCTCCAGCTCACGCATCAGCTCGCGGAACAAGTCGCGATCCTCCGCCTTCTCGATAGCTGTAAGCTGTGTGCCAAGCAGTTGTACATTCTCCTGCTCCAGCACGCCCGCGCGGGCCAGTTCAACCGCCATGTTCAAGCCGGTCTGTCCACCGAGTGTCGGCAGCAGGCCGTCAGGGCGCTCCTGACGAATGATTTGCGAGACGAAGTCCAGTGTGATCGGTTCGATATACACCTTGTCCGCCATATTGGTATCTGTCATGATCGTCGCTGGGTTGCTATTGATCAGCACGACCTCGTAACCCTCTTCCTTGAGAGCTTGGCACGCTTGTGTGCCGGCGTAGTCGAATTCAGCCGCTTGTCCGATGACGATCGGACCGGAGCCGATCACCAGAATTTTTTTCAGTTTATTATTTTTGGGCATATTGAAGCTCTCCTTTCAGCGTCTCCGATAGCAAGGCTTGACGAGGTTTTTGCGGGTTGTTGGCTTTATAGTCTGCGATCATGTTCAAGAACTCGTCGAACAGATAGCTGGAGTCGAATGGGCCGGGAGCCGCTTCCGGATGATACTGCACCGAGAATGCGGGATGTTGCTTATGCTTCAGTCCCTCGATAGTCTTATCGTTATTGTTGATATGCGTAACCTCCAGCTGTGTGCCGGAGACGGAAGATTCCAGTACGGTGTAGCCATGGTTCTGCGAAGTGATGTAGCAGCGGTCTGTCGCCAGTTCCTTGACGGGATGGTTGCCGCCGCGATGGCCGAACTTCAGCTTGGTCGTATCCGCTCCGCCAGCCAAGGCGAACAGCTGATGCCCGAGGCAGATGCCGAAGATCGGATACTCGCCCAGCAGTTCCTTGATCATCGCTACGGCATGAGGCACATCCTTCGGGTCCCCAGGGCCGTTGGACAGCTGGATGCCGTCAGGCGCCAGGCGGCGAATCTCGTCCGCAGTCGTATCGTGAGGAACGACGACTACGTCGCAGCCGCGCTTCGTCAGCTCGCGCAGAATGCCGCTCTTCGCTCCGAAGTCTACGAGCACGATGCGTGCTCCGTTGCCCGGGCTGGAGAATACATGCTTCGTGGAGGTGCGGGCAACCTGGTCTCTCATCAGACTGGTAGCGGTCAGACGCTCCTGAAGCTCTTCCAGCTTCTCATTGCCGGTCGTCAACAATCCGCGCATCGTTCCGTAGTGGCGCAGCTTGCGAGTCAGCATGCGCGTATCGATGTCGCTGATGCCGGGAATGCCGTACTCCTTCAGCAGTTGACCCAATGAATACTGGGCGCGCCAGTTGCTCGGCACCGGCTCATGACGACGAACGACGAAGCCGTGGATGAAGGGGCGGATTGACTCGAAGTCATCGCGGGTAATGCCGTAGTTCCCGATCAGCGGATATGTCATCGTCACGATCTGACCGCAGTAAGACGGATCGGAGAGCACCTCCTGGTAGCCTGTAATTCCTGTATTGAATACAACCTCTCCCGCCATTTCGGTCTCTGCTCCGAAGGACAGGCCGGTGAACAATGTGCCGTCTTCCAACAATAGTCTTGCTTGCATCCCTTTCACTCCTCCAGTTGTTGATGATCTGCTCGATCCTCGATCTATTCTTGTTATTGCATCATTCCCGGATTCATTCCGGAACTATTCCGTAATTATTCGCTCCATACCGTTTTGCCGTCGACAATCGTCGCAACCGGCCAGCCTTTCAAGCTCCAGCCGCCGAACGGCGTGTTCGTTCCTTTCGAGAGGAACGAAGCGGGATCAACAGCGCGCTCGCTCGTCAGATCCACGATCGTCAGGTCGGCAGGCGCACCCACTTCAAGCCGTCCCGAGTTCAGCCGGAACACGCGCGCCGGATCGGATGTCATTCGCTGCAGCAGGAAGCCGAGCGTCCAGCGTCCCGTCTCTACGAATTTCGTATACAGCAGCGGGAATGCCGTCTCGAAGCCGACAATTCCGAACGGGGCCAGGTCGACTCCGCGCGCTTTCTCCTCGGCGCTGTGCGGCGCATGGTCCGTTACGATCATGTCAAGCGTACCGTCCTCCAGCGCTTCGATGACCGCTTGCACATCGCGTGGCGAGCGCAGCGGCGGGTTCATCTTCCAGTTCGCATCGTCCAGACCCGGGATATCCTCATCCGACAGCAGCAGATGGTGAGGACACACCTCCGCCGTCACCCGTATGCCGACTTGCTTGGCCAGCCTGATCAGACGTACGGATTGCTCCGTGCTGACATGGCAGACATGGTAATGTACGCCTGTCGCCTCCGCCAGCAGCACATCGCGGCCGACGTGTATCGCTTCGGATTCATTCGGAATCCCTTTAATACCGTGCTTGCGCGAGAATTCGCCTTCTGTCGCCCAGGCGCCTTTCACCAGCGTGTCGTCCTCACAGTGGGCGATTACCGGCATATCCATCGACTTCGCGAGCGCCATCGCATCCTTCATCATCTGCGCGTTCTGCACACCGACACCGTCGTCCGTAAAGCCGATTGCGCCTGCTTCCTTCAAGGAAGCGAAATCGGTCAGCTCCCGTCCAAGCTCGTTCTTCGTGATCGCCGCGTAAGGAAGCACCTTGACTATCGCTTGGTCCCGCGCCTTGTCTACAATATAGCGCACCGTCTCCGCAGTGTCCGTAACAGGACGAGTATTCGGCATGCAAGCGATCGTCGTGAAGCCGCCCTTCGCCGCCGAGCGCGAGCCGCTCTCGATATCTTCTTTATATTGGAAGCCGGGATCGCGCAAATGGACGTGCATGTCGATAAAGCCGGGGGAGAGCAGCTTGCCCTCCGCATCGATTGTCTCGGAGCCGCCTGCTTCGACAGACTCGGAACCGTTCAAGATCGATTCGATTACTCCTTCTTCGATTCGCACATGCTTCCTCTCCAGCTCGCTCCGCTCTTCGTTCCACACGCTAGCATTCATGATCCATAGAGACATTCACGATTCCCCCTACCAGTCTTTAGTATGAACAAACTTTTATTTATCCGAACGCTCTTTCGATAACAGCCATTCTGACCGGAACGCCATTCTCCATCTGAGGAAAAATGCGCGATTGCGGATGCTCGACAAGCTCGTCGTCGATTTCCACATTGCGATTGACGGGCGCCGGATGCATGATGATCGCATGGCTTGCGATCTGCCCCGCCCGCTCCACCGTCAGGCCATACTGCTCGCGGTATTGTTCCGCGGAAGTGATCATACCCTTCTCGTGCCTCTCCAGCTGAACGCGCAGCATCATGACGACATCAGCCTTCAGCGCTTCGTCGATGGAGATATAAGGCGCATCCAGTTCCGGCGCGGCCATATTAGCCGGCGCGCAGAAGCTGACCTTCGCACCAAGCTTCCGGAGCGCGTACAAGTTGGAGCGTGCTACGCGGCTGTGAAGAATATCGCCGACAATCGCCACATGAAGCCCCCGAATATCGCCGAATTGCTTGCGCATGGTGTATAGGTCCAGCAGTGCTTGGGTCGGGTGCTCGTTGTTCCCGTCTCCGGCGTTGATTAGCGGTACTTTGATCCGCTCCGCCAGCTCCGCCAGCACGCCGATCGGCTTCAGCCGGATGATTCCGACATCGATGCCCATCGATTCCAGCGTCCTGACCGTATCGTAGATGGATTCGCCCTTCTCCACGCTGGAAGCTGCCGCTGTGAAGTTGATAACCTCAGCGCCCAGCCGCTTCTCCGCCACTTCGAAGGAGAAGCGGGTGCGGGTGCTGTTCTCGAAGAACATGTTGGCTGCGAATTTCCCTTTCAGCTTATCGTGCACCTTCTCCGCATGCTGTTCCCAGTATGCCGCACGGTCCAGTATGGACAGGATTTCATCCGCATCCAACTGCTTAAGTCCCAGCAGGCTCCTTGTCCCTGTCGTTGCCATCGTCATTTGGCAAGCCCCCTCTGATGTATAATATTCACTCTGTCCATCAGGTCGATCTCGCTTAAGAAAACCTGTATTTGCTCTTGTTTGGAGGTAGGTACGTTCTTGCCGACAAAGTCGGGCCTGATCGGCAACTCCCGGTGGCCACGGTCCACAAGCACAGCCAATTGAACGCTCTGCGGTCTTCCGCTGTCCATGATCGCATCTAGCGCCGCGCGTATCGTTCGGCCCGTATACAGGACGTCATCGAACAGGATCACTCTCTTGTCCTTGACGGACAGCTTGGCATTGTTCGCAGCGCCCGGCTCATTCGCCGCTTCCGCGCTTGCGGCAGCCGCTTCCAGCCGATCGTCGCGATAAGACGTAATGTCCAGCTCCTGCACCGGCACCGGCTTGCCTTCAATCTCCGCTATGCGCGCCGCTATTCGCTCAGCCAGATAGATGCCTCTGGTACGTATGCCGACGATGACACAATTCTCGATTCCCTTGTTCTTCTCGACAATCTCGTGGGCAATGCGCGTCAGCGCGCGCCGGATTGCCGCTTCATCCATAATGATCAAGTGTTCAGCTTCCGTCATGACCGAGAACTCCCTTCTCTGGCTTGTTCACCATTCCACCCGCCGACAGCGTCGCACAAAAAAACTCCTTGCGGCAAGCGCAAGGAGTTGTGAGATTCAGCCTGAAGAGACGCATCTGCCCCAGCTCCCATGAATCCATGAGCAACTGTGCGAAGACGCTTCGCCCTTCATCTTATTGACCTGTGAATCACGCTACCTTGCCAGCCTCACGGGACTGAGTTAAAGGTACTGCTTCGTATCACAAGAATTATCCCACGTTCGACATGTTCTGTCAAGCTTAGATCCGTTCCTTGAATCGGTTCCTTCTATAGAGTCAGCTTGCGTATACGCTCTACTGCCTTCTCCGTATTCTCGCGGCTGCCGAATGCCGTGAGGCGGAAGTAGCCTTGACCGCTCTGGCCGAAGCCGACACCCGGCGTGCCTACAATGTTCGCCTCTGTCAGCAGCTTGTCGAAGAACGCCCACGAATCCAGCCCTTGCGGCGTCTTCAGCCATATATATGGCGCATTCACACCGCCATATACGTCCAGTCCAAGCGATGCAAGTCCGTCGCGAATAATGGCTGCGTTGGACATATAGTATTGAACGAGAGACGAGATCTGTTCCTTGCCCTCCGTCGAGTAGATCGCAGCAGCCCCACGCTGTGTTACATAGGATACGCCATTGAATTTCGTTGTATGCCTGCGGTTCCACAGGTCGTTGACAAGCACTTCGTTGCCGCTGGCGTCGAAGCCCTTCAGCTCGCGCGGAACAACTGTGTAGGCGCAGCGAACGCCGGTGAAGCCTGCTGTCTTGGAGAAGCTGCGGAATTCGATGGCCACTTCCCTCGCGCCTTCAACCTCATATATGCTATGCGGAACATCATCTTCCTGAATGAAGGCTTCATAAGCGGAATCGAACAGAATAATGCAGTTGTTCGCCCGAGCGTAATCAACCCATTCTTTCAGCTCGTCTTTCGTCAGCGTCATTCCTGTCGGGTTGTTGGGATAGCAGAGATAGATCAAATCCACTTTGCCTGCAGGCAGACTAGGCTTGAAGTTGTTTTCCGCCGTGCACTCCAAGTATACGATGTTGTCGAAGCGTTTTGTTGCTTCATTATACTTGCCGGAGCGGCCAGCCATCACATTCGTATCCACATAGACAGGATAGACGGGATCTTGAACGGCGACGATACTGTCCGTGCTGAAGATCTCTTGGATATTGCCGACGTCGCATTTGGAACCATCGCTGACGAACACTTCGTTGCCGGCAATCTCGACGCCGCGCGATTTATAATCGTTCTCGATGATGGCATTGATCAGGAAGTCGTAGCCTTGCTCCGGACCGTAACCGCGGAAGGAGCCCGGTACAGCCAGCTCGTCGACTGCGCTGTGCATAGCTTGAACGACAGCCTCGGGCAATCCTCTCGTGACATCGCCGATGCCCAGGCTGATGATTTCGGCATTGGGATGATCAGCGATAAATTTCGTGCGCCTCTTGGCAATTTCGGAGAATAAATAGCTGCCCTGCAGCTCCAGAAAATGTTGATTAATATGTGTCATAGCTTAATCACCTATCCTTCATCCATTAATATTCCCATACTGACAAGAATATCGCAGATAGCCGCCCGCCATAATGAATAATGTGAGCAAAAGTTTGCACTATTTGTCTTCCGCAACACCCTCCGCCAATCCTGCAACAGAAAAAAGAAAGCTTACGACTTGCGCAAGCTTTCCAGCACATGCTTCATATCCTGAGGCATATCGGCCCGAAACTCCATCCGTTCCCCGCTGCGAGGATGGGTGAAGCCCAATACGCCCGCATGCAGCGCCTGACCGTCCAATGCTACCGTCTTGCTCCGGCCGTACACCGGATCGCCTGCGAGCGGATGGCCGATGTACTTCATATGGACGCGGATCTGATGCGTTCTGCCCGTCTCCAGCTGAAGCTCTACAAGCGTATAGCCCGTCAAACGCTCCAGTACAGCGAAGTGGGTAACGGCTTCCTTGGCCCCCCTGTTCGTCACGGTAAACATCTTGCGGTCTTGCGGGTCCCGGCCGATCGGCGCGTTGATCGTACCGTTGTCATGCGGCAGATCGCCATGGACCAGCGCCACATATTGGCGGGTAACGCTATGCTCCTTCAGCTGCTCGGCCAAGGAATGATGCGCCATATCGTTCTTCGCAGCCATCAGCAACCCTGTCGTATCCTTGTCGATGCGATGCACGATGCCGGGGCGCAGCAAGCCGTTAATGCCCGACAGATCGCTGCAATGATGCATCAATGCATTGACCAGCGTACCGGTCAGATGGCCAGGAGCGGGATGCACGACCATGCCTCGCGGCTTGTTCACGACGATCACGTCGGAATCCTCATAGACGATATCCAGCGGTATGGCTTCAGGCTGAATCTCCGCAGCTTCAGGCTCCGGCAGCTGCAGCTCCACTCTGTCGGAAGCCGCAAGCTTGTAATTCGGCTTCACCGCAGCTCCGTTCACTTGCACCAATCCGCGCTTGACCCATTCCTGAACCGCCGTCCGGGATACGGATTCCTCTTCCAGCGCATCCGTCAGCCACTTGTCGATCCGCTCTCCGACATCTCCTTCCGGAATGTCCCAATCCATTACTTCTTCTTGCTCATTATACCGTCTGCTGTTCATGTTCATCTTGCTCCTTGCTTTCCTCTCTTCCCATTCGCGCCTTCTCATCCTTCATGCCGAGCAGCGTATCCAGCATGATGAGCCCTACGCCAATGACAATCGCGGAATCTGCAATGTTGAAGATCGGGAACGTGTAGTTTCCAAAATTGAATTTGAAGAAATCCACCACTTCGCCGAATCGCACGCGGTCGATGAAGTTGCCGATGGCGCCGCCCAGCACTAGTCCCAATCCGATCATAAGCACCGGCTTGGCCGACTTTCTCATCGTCTGTATATACCAGATCAGTCCGGCTACAATGATGACGGTAATGATGATAAAAAAAGCCCGCTGCTCCTGTAAAATGCCGAAAGCGGCTCCTCGGTTGCGATGCGAGGTAATCAGAAAGAAATTGCCGATAATGCTTATTTCTTCATCAAGATTCATTGTCGTCTTCACGATCAGCTTGGTGATGTAATCCAGCACAAGCACCAGCAGGCCAATCCAATAATAGTAAAAACGCATGCCACCACTCCTAAAGTCGATAGTCAGTCCATCTAAGTGTATCATATTGCGCTGCCGGCGAGCCAGCAGACCTTCCTGCCGCGACCTGTCCTTCCATGCATGTCCACTGGTTAAAAAGGCATCCTGCGGTCAAACTAAGCTTGATCAACCAGGCAGAAGAAGGAGGAGCTTCATCATGAATGATATATCACCGGATCAGCTCGACTTGTTGCGCAGCCGGCTGAAGGACGAGCATGAAGCTGTACAATCCAGAATCATGGAGTCCGAACATGACGGACTTGCCCGTTCGCTCAGGGACGAGACCGGAGAGTTGTCTCCGATCGACAATCATCCCGGCGACTTAGGAACGGAACTGTACGAGCGCGGCAAGGATATCGCCCTTCTGGAGCAGCAAGAGCTTCATCTGCAACGGATTGAGGCAGCGCTAAGAGCTATTGAGGACGGCTCTTACGGCCAATGCGCCGCATGCGGCGAGCCGATTCCGTTCGAGCGGCTGAATGCTCTGCCCGATTGCTTGTATTGCATTCAGCATGCTCCCCGTTCCCTGCTGTCCGACGCGCGTCCTGTGGAAGAGCAGTTCCTGCATCCCCCATTCGGCCGTACCAGCATGGATGAGCATGAGTATAGCGGCTTCGACGGCGAGGACAGCTGGCAGATTGTGGAGAATTGGGGCAATTCCGATTCACCCGCGATGTCGGAGAATCGGGATGCCGCCGATTACAATCATATCGCTATTGATGCGGAGGAGAACGACGGTTATGTGGAGGCCATGGAGAGCTTCCTCGCCACCGACATTACAGGCCGGCATGTATCCGTCATCCGCAATCGCGAATACGACGACTATATGCACAGCGGTGAAGGCGATCATAGCCTTGATGCCGAAGCTTAGTAGCTCTTTACATCAAGCTGCATTTGAACGATTCTGACGATATCCGCTATGTAGTCTCCGATGATCGGCAGGTTAAGGGCGCCCAGAATTTGAAGCACATATACGATTGTCGCCGCGAAGAACGTGAAGCCGATCGCAATGCCGACGCCGCGGGCCGTTCCCGCCAACAAGTTGCGCCACATTAGCTTGAAGGGCCTGTTCAGAAGATCGACGTATTCCGCAATTTGCGTTCGTTCCATCTGCGTTGCGATATGCTGCATGCGCTTGTCGAGCGCCCCCAGCGATTGTTGCAGCGCTTGAAAATCCGGCTCCTTCTCCTGATTGGCTTGCTCTGTCAGCTGCACTTTATAGCCTTTTTGGCCTCTCTTCTTCATCATACCGGAAATCTCCTTTGCCACTCTGCGGAAATAAGCCCGCTCCGCCGGCATGGCGGGCGGGCTTATTCCTATACTATATCCCTATTCCTTGATGAAAATGCCGATTTCTTTGTCGCCCAATGCGACACGTTCCATTCCCTCGACTGTCTGGTAAGCGACACTGTGCACCAGTACATTGTCCCTCAGCACATCTTCGAAGGAGGCAAGCGCAGCCTGCAAGACGGAGTCAACGTCCAGCACGAGGTCGATTCGCTTCTCGATCGGCAGATCCAGCTTCTTCCTCGTATCCTGAACGGCGCGAATGACTTCACGCACCCAGCCTTCCTGCTCCAGCTCCGGCGTAATTTCCGTATTGAGGGCAACTGTCATGCCGTTCCCCGAAGCGGAAGCGAATCCGCTCTTCGCTTGTTTCTCGACAAGCAGCTCTTCAATCGCGATGTCCTTCGATTCGCCTTCAGGCGAATCGAAGCGGAACGAACCGCTTCGTACAATTGCAGCCGCCTCTTGGGCTGTCAGAGCCTTGAGCGCATTCTGGATCGGCGACACCAGCTTGCCGTATTTGCGTCCGGCCAGCTTCAGGTTAAGCTTCAGGCTGAAATCGACAAATCCGCTGTCGGATGTCTCCACCTTGATGGATTTGACATTGATCTCATCCTTGATAATAGCCTCATATTCTTCAATGGCGAACTCCCGGTCCAGCGATACAATGAGCTCGGACAACGGTTGGCGCGTCTTGATCGAAGTCTCGTTGCGAACGTTGCGCGCAAGCTCGACGATCGTGCGCGCGCTTTCCATGTCCCGCTCCAGCGCCTCGTCGATCGCACCTTCGTCGGCGGTGGGATAATCCGCCAGGTGAACGCTCTGCTCTCCCCCAAGATTGCGATAGACGTCTTCGGACAGCATCGGCGTATACGGCGCCATCAAGCGGGCCAGCGTCAGCAGCACTTGGCGCAACGTGCCGTATGCGGCTACCTTGTCTTCGGTCAAGCCGCTTCCCCAGAAGCGGTCGCGGGAGCGTCTGATATACCAGTTGCTCAGCTCATCGACGAAGTCTTCAATCGCCTTGGCCGGATTCAGGAAGTCGTTGGCATCCAATCCCTTGGTTACCGTCTTGATCAAGCTGTTGAGACGCGAGGTGATCCAGCGATCCAGCTTGCCGGTCGGCTTCGCTTCGCCGTGCTGATTGTAATCGTAACCGTCGATGGATGCGTAGAGCGTATAGAACGCATGTGTATTGACGATCGTGTCGATTACTTTGGATTTCGCTTCGCCGACGATCCCGCGCGAGAAGCGCTTGCTGTTCCATGGCGCACTGTCTGCAAGCAACGCCCAGCGGAACGCGTCGGTGCCGTATTCGTTAATGATCTCCCACGGGTCGATGACATTGCCCTTGGACTTCGACATCTTCTGGCCGTTCTCATCCAGAATATGGCCTGTAGAGATGACCGCCTTATAAGGCGCCTTGCCATTGTACAGCGTCGATACGGCCAGCAGGCTGAAGAACCAGCCCCGTGTCTGATCGATGCCTTCGCATATGATGTCGGCCGGGTACTGCTGGGCGAATTCCTCTTCATTCTCGAACGGATGATGATGCTGGGCGAACGGCATGGAGCCGCTGTCGAACCATACATCGATCACTTCCGGGGTCCGTCTCATGACCGCGCCTTCCTGGAACGGGCTCTTCAGTACGATATCGTCCACATAAGGCTTATGCAGCTCGATGTCCTCAGCGACTTCGCCTACTGCGCGCGCTCTCAGATCCGCTATGCTGCCCGGCGCATATTGCTTGCCTGTCGCTTCGCATATCCACACGTTGAGCGGCGTTCCCCAGTAGCGATTGCGGCTGATGTTCCAGTCGACGAGATCCTCCAGGAACTTGCCGAAGCGGCCTTCGCGAATATGGCCGGGATACCAGTCAACGCCATTGTTATTGGCGATCAGCTGCTCCTTCACGGCAGTCGTCTCGATGAACCAGCTTTCCGTGGCGTAGTAGAGCAGCGGGGATTTGCAGCGCCAGCAGAACGGATAGCTATGCTCATAGCGCTCCTTCGCATACAGCAGCCCCTTCTCGCTGAGCATCTTCACAATGTCAACGTCGCAATCCTTAACGAAGCGGCCGGCCAGGTCCGTTACTGTCTCCTCGTAACGGCCCGCGTTATTGACGACGCTAAGCATGCTTATGCCGTTCTGCCGCGCCACCCTGTAGTCGTCCTCACCGTGTGCGGGAGCAATATGCACGATGCCCGTACCGCTCGTATCGCTGACGAACTCACCGGCAATGACGATGTGGCCTTTCTCAATCGGCACATAGCGGAACGGCGGCTCGTAAGCCTGACCGACAAGCTCTTTGCCCTTCAGCACGGAGAGTACCTCATATCCTTCCTTCAGCACATCCTCCGCCAGATTTTTCGCCACAATGTACACTTCTCCGTCCTTGCGCGCTCGGACATATTCCAGCTCCTCATGAACGGCAAGCGCTACGTTGGCCGGCAGCGTCCATGGCGTCGTCGTCCATGCCAGTATATAATCACCGGATTCCGCCAGCTTGAATTTCGCCGTTGCGCTGAGATCCTTCACATCCTCATAGCCTTGCGCGACCTCATGCGAGCTGAGCGTCGTCTGGCAGCAAGGACAATACGGACTGACACGGTGTCCGCGATACAACAAGCCCTTCTCGTGAATGTTGGACAGAATATGCCAGACGCTCTCGATATATTCATTTTTCAGCGTAATATAAGGATTGTCGAGATCCGTCCAGTAGCCGATCGCTTCCGTCAGCTCGCGCCACTGCTTTTCATACTCGAACACGCTGTCCTTGCACTTTTTCACGAACGCTTCCACACCGTAGTTCTCAATCTCCTGCTTGCCGGATATGCCAAGCTGCTTCTCCACACCCAGCTCCACCGGCAGACCATGGGTATCCCAACCCGCCTTCCGCACGACCCGGTAGCCTGCCATCGTCCTGTACCGACAGATGAAATCCTTGATAACCCTGCCCAGCACATGACCGATATGAGGCGCTCCGTTGGCGGTAGGAGGCCCTTCGTAGAATACGAAATTCGGCTTTCCTTCCCGGTTCGCGATGGACTGCTTGAATGTGTCCTCTTCCTGCCACTGCTTCAGTATGCGCAGCTCACGGCTGCGTGCGCGTTCCTTCACATCTACACGCTGCATCTCTCATTACTCCTTCCAGTATTTAAAAAAAATAAAACCCCGCCCCTTAATAAAGGGACGAGGCTTGCTCGCGTTACCACCCTTGTTCCGCATGCGTGTCCCGCTTCAATGGAAGCGGTGAACCGATCGCTATCCAAGCGATTGTTCGCCATGCGGCGCTCTGGTCACGAATCGCGATGGACTCGTGTTCCCGGTAACGGGGGACTGCCGTCGATGCTTACTGACCATGCAATGGCGTTCCGCATCGCTTCTCGGAGATGATATTCCGCAATAGCTCATACACCGGCTTTCAGCGATGACCGGCTCTCTGGGGAATGAGTCTAAGCGTACTCGTTCTCGTCGTCGAAAGTGAAAATGTAATGATTGATATTAGTTATAACGCAATTGCCCGTTTCTTGTCAAATCAGCCCCGCAGCAGCTCATGTCTGGCACTCTCGTCCGGGGAGTCAAGCGATTCCCAGCTGTCCTGCGACAGCAGTTCAAGCTGCGCCTCCACAAGGGTGCGGAATCTTGCCCGATAGATGGAAGCCTGCTTCTTCAGCTCCTCCACCTCCAGCGCAATTTTGCGTGACTTGCTAAGAGAATCGTTCACGATGCGATCTGCGTTTTTCTCCGCTTCTTTGATAATCAGCTGCGCTTCCTTCTTGGCGTTGTTGCGCACTTCATCCGCAGCTTCCTGCGCCACAATAATCGTCTTGCTGAGCGTCTCCTCAATGTTGGAGAAGTGATTCAGCTTTTCCTGCAGCGCAAGCATGTTGTTTTGCAGTTCTTTATTCTCACGAATGAGCGCTTCGTAATCTTTGATCACCTGATCCAAGAACTCATTCACTTCATCCTCGTCGTAACCGCGCAAGCGACGCGAAAACTCCTTGTTATGTATGTCCAATGGCGTAAGCGGCATTGGCGCACCTCCTATAGACTTGGTCCATTCCTCTGATGCGACGGCTTGCTCTGTAAGCAAGCGCTGTCTTCTGAGTTGAAACATTCGACAGGGATGAGCTTTTTTCCTGCTGCCTTTTAAATAAATTTGCCGATGGCTACCCGAATTCTGCCTTTTTTTGTCATGCCGTCCACTTGCAAGACTTTGAACCGGCCCAGCCCCTTCATAGAGACGACATCGCCTTCGTTCAGGAGAGTCGACGGATTCTCCTCCGTCCGCCAATTCACCCTGCATCTTCCGGCACGTATCGGATCGACCACCTTGGAGCGGCTAATCCGGAATACATCGCTCGCTATGCCGTCAAGTCTCATGGAAGCGACGGACAGACTCGTCTCCTCCAGCTTCTGCACGGCCGGCTTCAGCTTCTCGAGAGGCAGCAATTCGGACAGCACATGGATGCGGTGCACTTGACGAAGGTGGATAAGTACATAGTCCGCCATCTCCTCCGTCACAAGAATGTGACAGAAGCTGTCGTGGGGATGAATATCTCCTATTACATCACGCTTCACGCCCAGCCCCAGAATGGAGCCAAGGAAATCGCCATGATCCAGCGCAGCGAAGCTCGTCCCGGGAGCAGTTACTTCCAATACGGCGATTCCCATCGGCTCGTCCTCCAGATGCCTGTAATCCGGTGCGATAATCGCCCGCTTTCGCTCCGCTCCGGGATGCCCTCCTTCCAGCCTGACCGTCACATCGCCGTTCCGGTTCGCCAACATGGCGACGATCTCGCCTTGCCTGGGGTCCAAAAAATCGGTCCGCCTCAGCTCATGTAGCTGCGCGGACCGCTCTATCCACTCCTCCGCCCGATCAATAAAGGGCTTCTCCTCGGGGTGGAAATGCTCGTATATGGTTGGTTTCATATCGGTATCTTCCTTAACCTATGCCCAGAAGGAATTGAAGTACTGCGAACAATCCCAGCTTGATGAAATTCAGGGCGAAGATTGCAATGATAGGCGACAGATCCAGCACTCCGCCGATCGGCGGAATGAATCTGCGGAATATGCCCAGGTAAGGCTCCACAATTTTGGCGAGCAGTTGACCGATCTGACTTTCACGCGCATTGGGAAACCAGGACAGCAGGACATAGCCAATGATCATGTAGGTATAGATATCTAATGCATATTTAACGAAACTCAAAATATAATATTCCAAACCTTAGGTCACCTCATTTTGTTGTAGTCATGCTCTTCCGCCAGCATCTCCGTAATGGCGCCTTGAATCTCTACCGAATCAGGCGTGCACAGAAAAATTTGAGGTCCGAGCTTGGAGATGCTTCCGCTTAAAGCGTACACCGTCCCGCTCAGGAAATCAACAATCCGCAGTGCCAGATCGCTGCGCACCCTCTGCAAATTAACGATCACGGCACGGCGCGACCGGAGATGATCGGCAATTTCCTGCGCTTCGTCGTAGGAACGCGGTTCGCTTAATACGACACGCATATTTTTCTGCGAATGAATGCTGACAACATTGCCATGTCCCCCCGAAGATTGGCTTTTGGCATGTTTACGCGCTTCAAAGGGAGTCATTTCAGCCTCTTGCTCCTCGTCTTGTGGCACACGCTGGCGCTCGACCACTTCCTCTTCCTCTTGCAAGCCCAGGAAGTTCATAAATCGATTCATTACGCTCACGTTCATTCCTCCTCTTTCCCCATTAGGATGGTTCCAAGCCGTATCCATGTAGCGCCTTCTTCGATGGCAATCTCAAAGTCGTTGGACATGCCCATTGACAGGTGGCGAATGCCGCAGCCTTCGCCGTGACGGACCGCAATCTCGTCCCGCAGCCGTCTGAGCGAACGGAATACCTCTCTTGTCTGCTCCGGTTCGGATTCGAATGGCGCCATCGTCATTAATCCGATCGGCTTCACAGCGGGATAATCGCCAAGACATTGTATGAATTCATGCACGTCTTCCGGGTTCATGCCGTGCTTGGAAGACTCTCCGGAGACATTGACTTGAATAAAGCACGGAACAACGATGCCAAGCCTGGATGCTTGCTTATGTATAGCTTCTGCGAGCGACAGCCTGTCCAAGGAGTGGATGTACCGGAACCTTCCCACAACTTCCTTCACTTTATTGGTCTGCAAGGAACCGATGAAATGCCATACAGGCTTCTTCCCTTGCCGTTCCTCATCCCCGCTCAGAGCACGCCACTTCTGCTCGGCATGCTGCCAGCGGTTTTCCCCCAGATGCTCCAAGCCGAGCAGCAGCGCCTCCTCGGCGGCAGCCAGCGATACATATTTCGTTACCGCGATTACGGAGATGTCCTCTCTCTGCCGCCCCGATCGCTCGGCAGCTGCTGCAATCCGCTCTTCTACAGCTTGCATTCGTTCCTGCAAATTCATGATTTCATTCACCTTTCCGATAAGCCGATCCAGCTGGCCATTCTGCCTGTGCGGCCGCCATCCGCCCGGTGGGAGAAGAACAAGTCCCTCCGGCAGCTTGTGCACCATGTGCTTATTTCGATATGGCTCGGCAAAATTCCTGCTTTTATCATAATCTGTCGGTTCAATTCTTTCAAGTTTATGTGAGCTTTCTCACCGTCTATTCGCTCCAGGCATGCATCGGCCGTCTCCTGCCGGAGTCCCAGCTCATGCATGACGGCAGCGGCGGCCGTAATAACGGGACCGTCAACCTCATAGCAGCACGAGCCGATCGAAGGGCCGATGGCTGCCCGAAGCGACTGCGGCTTCGTGCCGTAAGCTTCGTGCATCGCGTGCACCGTCTCCGCAGCAATGGATGCTACCGTGCCTCTCCAGCCGGCATGCGCCAGCGCAACGGCTCCGTTCTCCTCGTCATAGAAATAGAGCGGAACGCAGTCCGCATAATAGGAAGCCAGCAGCACCCCCCGCTCATTCGTCATGATGGCGTCTGCCCCTTTAATGGCGTCTTCATGCATCGTACGCCCTTTGCCCCGCTCTTTCCGTGTTACCTTGCTCACCTTCCGGCCGTGAACTTGCTCCGCGCAAGTCCATGCCTCGAAAGGCCAGCCAATGCTGTCAGCCAGAAGCTTGCGGTTGCGGATGACATCGTCGGCTTGATCCCCCACATGCAAACCCATATTATAGCTGTCCCAAGGCTCGTCGCTAACGCCTCCCTGCCGTCCGGTGAATCCTGCCGCAAGCCGGCTGTCGGCTTGCTGCCAGACCGGCAGCAAAAAAAGCGCAGGCAAAGCGCTTGTCGCCTGAAACGGTTCCATCCTCTCACCTCTGTCTCTTGTACGCTGCGATTTCGATTGCGAGGCTCGCTCGCTTGTACTATCAGTTTAGCCTGTCAGGAGTCCATGTGCAAATCATCGGCATCGCCTTTTAGCTGTCCCCTCTCGTCAAGCCGCACCAATACGACATCGGCTCCGATCTTCACAATATTTTGCCAAGGAATGACGACCTCCGTACCTGCGCTTCCGAACAGCCCGAACATTTTGGCATACTGCGGCACGACGATGGAATCGATGCGGCCATGCCGCAAGTCAAGCTCCAGATCCGTTACTTGCCCAAGTCGCTTGCCATCCACTATATTAATGACGTCCTTCGTTTGAAAATCGGATATTTTCATATGGCATCACCACTTTTCTGCAGAATAATATCCCTTCCAAGCTCTTATTATTACTATATGTGCCATTCGCCCAAAATGTCCTGCCCCTTGAAATTTGCCCAGTGACGGTCGCGCGTTCTCCGGCGTCTATTGCCCGGCTCCAGCGAAAAAAAGAGGCTCCCGCAAGCGGGAAGCCTCTGCCTCTTGTCCTATTCAACTCTTCACATGCTTCTGCATCTGCCCGATAGCAGACTTCTCCAGCCGGGATACCTGCGCCTGCGAGATGCCGATCTCGTCGGCTACCTCCATCTGCGTCTTCCCTTCGAAGAAGCGCATGGACAGGATCATCTTCTCGCGATCATTCAGCTTATGCATCGCCTCGCGCAGCGCAATCTCTTCAATCCACGAGACATCTTTATTGCGTTCGTCGCTGATCTGGTCCATGACGTAGATGGGATCTCCCCCGTCGTGGTAGATCGGCTCGAACAGCGACACAGGGTCCTGAATAGCATCAAGCGCGAAGACAACGTCTTCCTTCGGCACATTAAGCGCCTCCGATATTTCGAAAATCGTCGGCTCGCGCGAATTTTTGTTCGTTAGACTATCGCGCACCTGCAATGCCTTGTAGGCAATGTCCCGGAGACTGCGCGATACGCGTATGGGATTGTTATCCCGCAAGTAACGGCGGATTTCCCCGATAATCATGGGAACGGCATAAGTGGAAAATTTGACGTTCTGGCTCAAGTCGAAATTATCGATCGCCTTCATAAGTCCGATGCAGCCGACCTGGAACAGATCGTCCACAAATTCTCCCCTATTGTTGAATCGCTGGATGACGCTGAGTACAAGCCGCAAGTTGCCGTTGACTAATTTCTCTCTTGCTGCCCACTCGCCACGGGCTTGCAATGCCGTGAACAATTCACGCATTTCAACATTGGTCAGTACAGGCAGTTTCGCGGTATCCACACCACAGATCTCGACTTTGTTACGGGTCAACGTGATTACCTCCCAAGGAGAAACATTAATGTACATTATCTCCCGGGGCACGTATTTTATTCCCTGGCTGACAAGGTTCGACATCCGCGTCCTACACCATCTTGTTGAACTCCTTGCGCAGCCGCTTGATAATCCGCTTCTCCAGTCGAGAAATATACGATTGCGATATGCCCAGCATATCCGCTACGTCCTTCTGGGTCTTCTCCTCGCCATCGGCCAGTCCGAATCGAAGCTCCATAATGATGCGCTCCCGCTCGGACAGCTTCTCCAGTGCCTTATGCAGCAGCTTACGATCCACTTGCTCCTCGATATTGCGGTAGATCGTATCGTTCTCTGTTCCCAGCACATCCGACAAGAGAAGCTCGTTGCCGTCCCAGTCAATATTAAGCGGCTCATCGAAGGAGACTTCCGTTCTTGTTTTGTTATTGCGGCGCAGGTACATCAGAATTTCGTTCTCAATGCATCGAGACGCATACGTGGCCAGCTTGATCTTTTTCTCCGGATCGAAGGTATTGACCGCTTTAATCAAGCCGATAGCGCCTATGGACACCAGGTCCTCGATGTGAATGCCCGTATTCTCGAACTTGCGAGCGATATAGACGACCAGTCGAAGATTGCGTTCAATGAGCATGGCGCGTATCGCAGCGTCGCCGGACGGCAGCTTCTGAAGCAAGTATTCTTCTTCTTCCCGGGTAAGCGGAGGGGGCAGCGCTTCGCTTCCGCCGATATAATAAATCTCTTCGCTCTTGAGCCCGAATAAAAATAAAACGCGGTAATAATATAATTGAAAAAGCAGTTTATACTTGACGAGCATGGCCCATCCCTCCCCGATGAATTGTGCATGCCTTGTTACGGTTGTACCATTGACGGATGGATTATCGCTTGATATGCACCGTCTGCTGCAAGCTTGCCGCCGTCCAAACCGATTAATACTTTGTATGACTCGTACAGGATGCCCTCTCGCGTAATCTCGACCTTATCCGGCTTCAACGCCAGCATGAACTGCGATCCTCGATTCACGCCGCGATATGGGATCAGGCGCAGCCGCTCCTGCCACTTGAAGGGCTCGTCATGAAGTCCTGCAACCAGACGATCCACTTGCGACTCCCGGATGCTCTTCAGCCAGGAAGCAGGCAGCTCGTCTTGCCAGCCGGAAGCTTCCATCACCATGACCGGCGTACGGGACAAAGGGTCGTACAATTGATTGCCGGTATCGATAAGACCGGTACAATTCAAGCAGTGATCGTCTATCATTACCTTTACATTTGCCAAATGAGTGTGCACCAGCTCCCGTTCACGTTTTTGCGTCATGACAGTGCGATAGATATAGAGGCCTACACTGAACGCAGCGATGAAATAAAAAAAACCAAACTTCAATTCCGCTCGAACACTGCTGCCGGCGAAAGATATCGTTCTCCATACCTCTCCCGAGCCCTGCATGAACAAATAGTAAATACCGAGGATCGCTCCGGCGGCTACGAAATTGACGCTATAGAACGCTCCTATCGTCCTCAAAAAATGCTGCAGCGAATGAAATCCGAACGCGATCCACAGCATGGCAAGCGAAATGATAACCTTCACGACGACAGTAAACAGGAATGACAAAGGCGGAAACAGCATAAGTACAACATAGCAGGCACCGAATGCTGCAGCAGCAAGGATGCGGAACGGATTCGGCTTGTTGCGGCGAACCCATGCGGTCGTAAGCAGAATCGCGCCGTCGAGCAGCAGCTCGCGCAGGAACAAAATGTCAATATACACGGCCAAGAACCCCTTGGGAGAACGATTGAAACTAGTATATGGTAATCCTATTTCAAAGTCTGTCTATTCATGACGTCACGACCCCTCTTTTTTTGTCGACTTCTCGCCCACGTCAAATCCCCCGCAAAGCAGGACTCCGCTTCGAAGCATACTCAGGTACTCTGCAGGGACCCCGAAACTTAAAATTTCTAAACGACAAAAAAAGCCTCCCCGGCAATAGCGGAGAGGCTTGTGTCATTGCATTATCTGTCGCCGCGTGGCGGCTTGCGCAAAAATGCCGGTATTTCCAACTGATCACTGGACAGGCCTGCGCCGAAGGGCTTCACGTTGGAAGAACCGGCCGATTGCGCCGGCTTCGCTTCGCTCTGCTCCATCGCTCCGCCGCCTGTACGGCGCTGCTGAGGAATGGCGGCTCTGGACTCAAAGCCGGTAGCAATAACGGTCACCTTAATCTCGTCCTTCAGGTTCTCATCGATGATCGCACCGAAGATCATGTTCACATCGGGATCGGAAGCAGAGATGACAATCTCAGCCGCTTCGTTCACCTCGTACAGCGACAGATTCGTGCCGCCTGTAATGTTCATGATAACGCCGCGAGCGCCGTCGATGGAAGTCTCAAGCAGCGGGCTCATAATCGCCTTCCGCGCCGCTTCCGCTGCCCGGCTCTCGCCGGTCGCTTCGCCGATCCCCATCAGCGCGGAGCCGCGCTCCGTCATAATGGTCTTCACATCCGCGAAGTCCAGGTTGATCAGACCCGGCACAGCGATGAGGTCGGATATGCCCTGAACGGCTTGACGAAGCACGTTGTCCGCTTCGCGGAACGCTTCCAGCATCGGCGTCTTCTTGTCCACGATCTCCAGCAGGCGGTCATTCGGAATAACGATCAGCGTGTCGACCTTTTCCTTCAGCGACTCGATGCCGATCTCCGCTTGCGCGGAACGCTTGCGGCCCTCGAATGTGAACGGGCGTGTCACGACGCCCACTGTCAACGCTCCGCACTCCTTGGCGATCTCGGCAATTACAGCCGCAGCGCCGGTACCGGTGCCGCCGCCCATGCCAGCCGTCACGAACACCATATCGGAGCCCTTCAGCTGATTCATGATCATATCGCGGGATTCCTCTGCCGCTTTCTTGCCTACTTCCGGATTGGCACCCGCGCCCAGACCTCGGGTAAGCTTGTCCCCGATTTGCAGCTTGTGCTCGGACTTGGCCAAGTGCAGCGCTTGCGCATCCGTATTGACCGTAATGAAGTCTACGCCTTGCACGCCGTTCTCAATCATTCGGTTGACGGCGTTGCTGCCGCCTCCGCCTACGCCAATTACTTTTATCTGTGCGAGCTGTTCAAGCTCCAGGTCGAATTCCAACATCTCTCATAGTCCCCCAGTCAAATGAATTCATTAAACATATTTTTAATCCGCTCGAACATACCGGGTTTAGATGAAGCTGCGGGACCCGCTTTGCGGCTTGAAGAAGCTTTCTTCACAGAAGCGGCTCCTCGTACTCCCATATACTTCGATACATATTGTATCATGCCTACTCCGCTGCTGTAGGCGGGATCCTTCACACCGATATAATCAGGCGTAGCAATGCGAACAGAAGCTTCCAGCTCGTTCTGGGCAAGCTGAAGCGTTCCCGGAAGCGATACGCCACCACCGGTAAGCACATACCCGTTAACCTTGTCACCGTAGCCCATGCCATGGATTTCCTGGCGAATCAAGTGGAATATCTCCTGCATGCGCGGTTCGATGATGCTGGCCAGATCTCTCTGGGTGAATTCCTTCTCCAGATTGCTGCCCATACGGGTCACCTTGAACCGTACATCCTCCGCTCCGTCCTCCACGCGCGCACAGCCGTACTTCAGCTTGAACTTCTCCGCCTGGTCGCTCTGGGTTCTGAGGCCGTACGCGATGTCATTCGTTACGAACTCTCCGCCGATCGGCAATGTCGTAATGGCTGCCAGTCCGCCTTGCTCATAGATGGCAAGCGTACAGGAGCTCGCGCCAAGATCGATCAGCGCAGTTCCTACCATCTTCTCATCCTTCGTCAGCGACATGACGCCGGAAGCGAGCGACAGCAGAATAACGCCGGAAATTCGCAATCCGGCTTTCTCCACACAGCGCATCAAGTTATGTATAGCCGTCTTCGTGCCGGTCACGATCGTTGCTTCCACTTCCAGCCTGACGCCAATCATACCCCGCGGGTCCGAGATGCCTTCCAGACCATCAACCAGATACTGCTTCGGTACGAGATTGATAATTTCGCGTTCCGGCGGCAGCGCGACAACTTTGGCCGCTTGCAGCACCCGCTCGATGTCCTCCTCGCCGATTTCCCGATCCTCGTTGGATACGGCTACCACGCCGCGATTCGTCTGCAGGCCGATATGGTTGCCCTGGATGCCTACGTATACATCTGATATTTGAATGCCTACCATGCGCTCGGCATGCTCAACGGCATTGCGGATCGATTGTACGGTCTGATCTATGTCGACGATTGCTCCCTTGCGTATGCCTTCCGAATCAGCAGATCCAACTCCAATAATATTAATGGCGCCACCATTCATCTCGCCAATAATAGCTCGGACCTTGGATGTACCGATGTCTAAACTTACGATGATGTCATTGCTGCTCAACTCGCGGCACCTCCGTTTCCGATAATATTGAGTGCAATTATTACTATATCATGTTCAAGTCTATCTATCATATTCAACGTTATTAATAGTTTCCCTCTTTTTTCAACAAATTTTTATAAAAAGATTCTTCCCCTGTCGAATAGGGTCGCATCGGCTCGTATCACCTTCGTTTCTTCTCGCTGCAGTAGCCAGAAACCCCATTTTAGGGTATCTAAAATTCTACCATTCTTTGCGTGTATTGAGTAGTATCTTTTTGCTTAGATTTTCATCATAATTCCATCCATTTTCATCCTATTCTCCATCGGCAGAACTATCATCCGCTCCATCGGCATTGAAAGGTACGTAGGTGTCCGCCAGCAGCATCGTAATTTTGCCCGGCTCCTGATGCTCGATCACCGCATTAAGCGCGTCGATCTTGTCCGGCAGTACGGACACCGCAGTAATGACCTCGAACTTCGTCCGCGTGTACATACGGATACGGTCGGGGTAAGCCTTGGAAGGTATTGGAGATATCTCCGACAAATCCGCCAGTTGCTTCTCCGGGATGCGCGCCAACTGCTTCATCAATTCCTTCTTCACGGGATCGTTGTCCTTCCACCCGGTCAGAATGGGCTTGTCCACAAGCGTCAGCCGCTCATCCTTGGCCACCGCGCTCGTTCCGCTCGACAAGAGCGCTGTTAGCCCGCCGTCTGGCGCAAGCTCGAAGGCCACGACTGGATATTCCTGAATCGTCATCTTGACAATGCCCGGGAATACTTTGGATACCTTCACATCCTCTACATGAGGCAGCTTCCTGATCCCTTCCGCAATCGCCGAGGACGTGGCCTGGAAGAATGCGTCGCCGACCTCAATGCCGGCCGCCTGTACAATCGCCTCATTGGTAGCATATAATGAACCGCTAATCTGTATTTCGGATATTTTGCTGATGGAAGAATTGAAGAACAGGACGGCAAGCAAGGCGAAAAATAGTAATATGACGATAGCCAGCAGCCCTTTTTTGCCTTTGCGCTTGCGCGCAGGCTCTTTCAGAACAGGCATTTGCGTGCTCATAACTTGTCCCTCTCTCCTCGATGCGTCGGCTTCCTCACTTGATAGCAGTCGCGCGAGGAAGCCATTGCCGTTCTATCCTTTTCGCTATTGCGCATAGAATTGCTTGTTCTGCATAGTTGCGTATCTGGTAATGTTCGCACCAAGCGCTGTCAGCATACTCTCTATGCTCTCGTACCCGCGATCGATATGATGGACCTGCTCCACGACCGTCCGGCCCTGTGCCGCGAGCCCCGCGATGACCAGTGCGGCTCCAGCCCGAAGGTCCGTCGCCTCCACCGTCGCTCCGTACAGTCTTGGCACACCCTTGATGAATGCCGCGTTTTTGTCGACGCGAATATCAGCGCCCATGCGCGACAGCTCCTCGACATGCTTCAGACGCCCTTCAAAGACCGTCTCCTTCATCATGCTTACACCATTGGCCAGCGACAGCAACACCATGACTTGAGACTGCAGGTCCGTAGGAAAGGCGGGATAAGGCGCAGTGGCAATCCGCTCAACCGCCTCCGGTCGGACGGCACTGCTAACCTTTATTATATCACCGTCAGTCACAATTGGAATACCCGCCCGTCTCAGAACGTGGATGAGGGAGGTCAGGTGGGCCGGCTGCGTATTGTGCAGCGTCACCTGTCCTCTGGTGGCTGCGGCAGCCACCATGATCGTTCCGGTCACGATACGATCCGGGATAATTCTGTAGCGGCACGGGTTCAGCTTCTCAACGCCTTCTATCGTGATCGTGTCCGTGCCCGCTCCCATCACCTTGGCGCCCATCGCATTGAGGAACCGCTGCAAATCCATAATTTCCGGCTCCCTCGCCGCATTGCTGAGCGTCGTACGCCCTTTGGCCAGCACCGCGGCCATCATAATATTCTCCGTGGCGCCTACGCTGGGAAAGTCCAGATGAATATCCGCTCCCTGCAATCTGTCGGCGCGGCATATTATTCGGTTGCCCGTCTCTTCAATCTTCGCTCCCAGCAACTCCAGACCTTG
Source organism: Paenibacillus sp. J5C2022 (assembly GCF_025567625.1). Classification (GTDB taxonomy): domain Bacteria; phylum Bacillota; class Bacilli; order Paenibacillales; family Paenibacillaceae; genus Pristimantibacillus. Next base: position 85,273 of record NZ_JAOQJC010000012.1, read on the forward strand.
CAGATGGAGGTCGATCTTGCGTTCGCCGATCGCGCAGCCGCCTGGCTGGTAGACTTGCGTCTCTCCGAATCTGGCCAGCAGCGGACCCATCAAAAAGATGGATGAGCGCATCTGCTTCATCAAGTGCTGGGGCACATGGGATTGATCGGCAGAAGTCGTGTCCAGCGACACCTTATCTCCTTTATGCTCTGCCCGGCATCCCAAATCGCGCAAAATGTTTAACATGACTTCGATATCGAGCAAATGGGGCACATCGTGAATGAACGTTGTGCCTTCCGCCAGCAAGCTGGCTGCCAATATCGGCAGGGCGGCATTTTTCGCTCCTTGGATAACAATGGTTCCTGAGAGAGGTTTCCCGCCTTCAATCACCAATTTGTCCAATGTCTCACCTCCGAATTACCGCTCGCCCACCACCAGTACTTCAGGCACGAGGGCAACGCCGAAGCGCTCCTTGACCGTGCTTTGAATATGGTCCATCAGGGCGAGAACATCTCTAGCTGTCGCTTGCCCGGTGTTTACAATAAAATTGGCGTGTAGCTGAGACACTTGCGCTCCACCGATCTGGAACCCCTTCAGTTCCGCTTCTTGAATCAGCCTCGCTGCATAATCGCCAGACGGGTTGCGGAATACACTGCCCGCCGTCGCCTGCTTCAGCGGCTGCGTTCTAAGCCGGCGCTCCTTGTAGGAAGCCATTGCCGAGGCAATCTCCAGCCGATCCCCTTCCGCCAGCTCGAAGGCGGCTTGCGCAACAATTCCCTTCATGTCTTGCAGAATGGAATGGCGGTATGAGAAGCGCATATCATCCCGGCTGAGAGTAACCAATTCCCCTGTCTCCAGAACAACGTCGGCAGATTTGAAAATACGTGACACATCCGAACCATGTGCTCCGGCATTCATATAGACTGCACCGCCGACCGAGCCCGGAATACCCCCTGCAAATTCCAGTCCGGTCAACCCTTGCTTGCCGGCCATGACCGACAGGGTTACAAACGAGTACGAAGCCCCCGCAACAACTTCCGTCCCGTCGAATCGCACGTAATCCAGTCCCTTATGCGGCTTGATGACGGCTCCGCGTATACCCCGGTCGCCCACCAGCATATTGGAGCCGCGTCCCAAACTCGTCCATGGGATACCATGCTTTCTCAGGATTTTGATCGCGTCTGCGAGTTTCTCCCCTCCACCAGGAAGGATCATCAGATCGGCGGGTCCGCCAATCTTCCACGTCGTATGTTTCGAAAGCGGTTCATGCTCCAGAAGCTCCCCGACTCCCGCTGCCTGCAACTCCGCTATAACTGCTTTCATTATGATTTCCTCCTTCCATCATGCGGCGAATGCCTATCCTCGGCGGCTCAAGAGCCGCGTGTATATTGCCAGTATCCGCGTCCATAAGATGACGGTCACGAATATAGAGTATCATATGCCCTTGCATTCCGTTGTGTGACAGCCGCCCAGAGGACGCGCCTCTTCTCCGCAAGCGCTTGCCCCCCTGCATGCCGGCCCGTTCCAACGACAACATCCGGCTTGAATAGGGCAGCAGCTCCTCGAAGCAGCCGACGCCCTTCACAAACCGGATGACCGTGTTCACATTATCCAGCGAATGCTTGCGGAGAAAGCCCGTAATCTCTGCAGATTGGAACGGTCCTCCACCGATCAGCACGATTCGCATGTGCTGTCATCTCGAGTATCGGGAAATATTAAGCAGAATGCCAAGCGCTGTCAGCAGCAGCGTCAACGACGAGCCGCCGTGGCTCACCAGCGGCAGCGTGATGCCGGTGACAGGCATCATGCCGATGACGACACCGATATTGATCAATACTTGCACACCTATAATGCCGGTAATGCCGACAGCCAGCAGGCTGCCGAACGTATCCGGCGCCGCAATCGCCGCGCGGATGCCGCGCCAGATCACGACGAGAAATAATAGAATAAGGAATGCTCCGCCGATGAAGCCCAGTTCCTCCGCCAATATAGAGAAGATGAAGTCTGTCTGGGGCTCCGGCAAGTAACTGAACTTCTGTCTGCTCATGCCAAGGCCGAGACCGACGAGACCGCCGGGACCGATGGCGAACAGGGACTGAATAATCTGATAGCCGCCGCCCAGCGGATCGGACCACGGATCAAGGAACGATGTGATACGCTTCAGCCGGTATGGGGCGGCGAGTATAAGCCCTACCATGCCCAGCACGCCCGCTCCCGCCAAAGCTCCCAGATGCGCCAGCCTGGCGCCGGCTGTAAAGATAAGCAGCAATGAAGCGCCTACCATGACGGCTCCCGTGCCTAGATCGGGCTGGAGCATAATTAACCCGAAGGCGAGGCCCAGGATGCCGAGAGGAGGCAACAGCCCCGTCGTAAACTGCGTGATCGTCCCCTGCTTATCTGATAACCACTTTGACAGAAATAGAATCATAGCCAGCTTCATAAATTCCGACGGCTGAATGCCGAAGGAGCTGATCCCGAGCCAGCTGCGCGCACCGCCCCTGACCACCCCGATGCCGGGGATGAGCACGATCACAAGCAGCCCGAAGCATACGATAAGCGCTGCGGGCGCCCACTTCTTCCAATTGGAATAATGAACGTTCATCGTAAATAGTAACGCACCGACACCCAATCCTGCAAACAGCAGCTGCCTCTTCACATAATAGAATCGGTCTCCGTATTCGTGAAAAGCAAGCACCGCGCTTGCGCTATATACCATCACTATTCCAATCGAAAGAATGATCCCGATAGCGGCCAGCAGCCAAATATCGGGAGCGGATCGCGCTTTTGCCATAGCACACACACCTCTTGACATGGAGAAGTAGGGACAGGCCCCCTACTTATAAGGTATGCGCCGATTTCTTAAACATGCTGCCCCGCTGCTCATAAGAGGCGAACATATCCCAGCTCGCGCAGGCCGGAGACAGCAATACGATGTCCCCCGGCTCCGCCATGGCGGCAGCCTTCCGCACGGCGAGCAGCAGCGTTTTCTCGGCGTCCTCTTCAGGTTGCACCGATTCCACCCGCTCTAAACCCGCAAGCTGAGCAACGCCGGCCAGCTTGTCGCGCGTCTCTCCAAGCGCGACTAGCCCCTTCAGCCGATCTCGGAATACTTGCAGCAGCTCCATATAGTCCGAGCCTCTGTCGAGACCGCCGGCTACCAGCACAATAGGCGCGGACAAGGAGCCGATCGCCATCGTCGTCGCCATCGGATTCGTCGCTTTGGAGTCGTTATAGAAGCGTACGCCGCCATGTTCGCAGACATATTCCAGACGATGCTCCACTCCCCTGAAGCGGCGCAGCGGCTCGGCAAGAGCTGCAGCCGGGGCTCCGGCGGCCAGCGCTCCGGCGATGGCCGCAAGGGCGTTCGCCGCGTTGTGGCGGCCGGGCAAGCCCAGCTCGGCAACGGGCATAATGATGCACGTCTCTTCCTCGCTACCGAGGTCTCCATCGCGATAGACGATCATTCGTTCCGATTCCTCCTCTGCATTCGGGAGCGAGATTGTCTCCTTCGTGTAAGGGGGCTCAACGCATACGCCATTCTCCAGCCTCTCGTACAGGGAGAACGGCAGAATACGAGACGTTAGCCCGTCTCCTATGCTTCGGCAGACGGGGTCGTCCCAGTTCAATACTGCCGTGTCGCCATCGCGCTGATTGGCGAACAACTTCCGCTTGGAAGCGACATAATCCGCCATATCACCATGATAATCAAGATGGGTCTCCGATACATTGAGCAACAGAGCGACGCGCGGCCGGAACTCCGCCGTCCCCTTCAACTGGAAGCTGCTCAGCTCTGCGACAATCCAATGGTCCTCCGGTGTATCCATGACCGCTTCGCAGAGCGGCGTGCCGATATTGCCGGCTACGACCGGATGGAAGCCGACAGCTTCAAGCAGCTCCCCGATCATCGTCGTCGTCGTCGTCTTCCCGTTGGAGCCGGTAATGCCAATGATAGGCGCCTTCGACAGCAGGGAGGCGACTTCCACCTCCGTAACGACCTCTACTCCCTGCGCCAGAGCCGCTTGCACCGGAGGCGCGCTATAGGGGATGCCGGGATTCTTCACGAGCAACGCAGTACCGTCATGCACCAGACTGTCGGGATGATACCCGCATATAACGGCTATACCGAGCTTCTCCAATTGCTCCGCTTCGGGACTCTCCGAGCGCTCCTTGCGATCGTTGACCGTTACCTTCGCTCCCAGCCGGTGGAACAGCTTCGCGACGCTGACGCCGCTTCTGGCAAGACCCAGCACGACGACATGCCTGTCCTTGTAAGTTGTTGGATGATTCATAGCGACATTCCTTTCCAGAACTTGTTCACCATTCTATGGACACATGAAGCGGCTCTCTTGTAGAGGTTGTTCAAAAAGCCCACTTTTGATCACGAAGTATACCTAGAAGAATATTCGACATCGAATATTGAATTCAACCGGAACTTCCGGTGCTCACGTAGCTTCCACTACGCTCCGCTCCTCAATTCCTAGTTTCATCCCATCTTCTCGGTGCTGAAAACCGGGCTTTTTGAACACGCACTTGTAGAGAACCGCTTGGCCAGTTCGTATGATAGATTCAGATGACGAGCAATAATCCGGCCGCGGCGAACAGCAGACCGACGAACCAGAATACGGATACGACCTTCCATTCCGACCATCCCACCAGCTCGAAGTGATGATGGATCGGGCTCATCTTGAATATGCGCTTGCCCCTCAGCTTGAAGGAGGCGACTTGCAGGATGACCGACAGCATCTCCAGTACGAACACGCCGCCGATGAGAATAAGCAGAAGCTCCGTCTTCGTCAGCACAGCGACTGCCGCGATGCCGCCGCCGATGCCGAGTGAGCCCATATCTCCCATGAACACCTTGGCGGGATGCGCATTGAAGACGAGGAAGCCCAGCGCCGCGCCGATCATCGCCGCGGAGAACACCGCCGACTCGTGCGCAGACGCTTGCAGCGCCACAATGGTGAATGCGCCGAAGGCGATGGCGCTCGTCCCCGCAAGCAAGCCGTCTAGCCCGTCTGTGAAGTTGACGGAGTTGCTGGCGGCGAACATGATGACGACGACGAAGGGATAGTAGAACCAGCCCAGATCGAAGCCCCAGCTCGTACCCGGCACTGTAATCTCCGTGCTGTGCCCCATATTGTACAGCAGTGCGCATACGATGATGGAGAACAGCAGCTGACCCAGCAGCTTCTGTCTGGCTGTTAGACCTAGCGAGCGCTTGAACACGATTTTAATGTAGTCGTCCAGGAAGCCGACGAGGCCGAAGCCTAGCGAAGCGGTCAGCAGCACCCAGAATTCCGGAGTCTTATCCGAGAACCGCAGGAATGCGATCATTAGCGCCAGCATAATGATGATGCCGCCCATCGTCGGCGTTCCACTCTTCTTCATATGGCTCTGCGGCCCTTCGTCCCGAATCTGCTGGCCGAACTTCAACCGTCTGAGCAGAGGGATGAACAGTGGTCCCAACAACACCGCTAATAGAAATGATACCCCGATAGAAAATAAGATGACCATCATGTCCATGTCGGCCTCACCCCCTCTCCAGCGCTTCCACGACTTCTTCCATCCGCATGCCGCGGGAGCCCTTCACCAGCACCAGATCGTCCGGCTGCAGCCGCTCCAGCAGCCACACTGCAAGCTCCGCCTTGTCTGTGAAGTGGCGAACAAGTCCCGCTGCGGCCGCCTCGGGCAGCGATTCTGCGGCGCCTTCGGCGATGTGAACCGAGAGCGGCCCGAACGCAAGCACGGCCTCCGCCTTGTCCGGTCCGGTATAGGCGCCAATTCCCCGGTGCAGTTCCGCTTCCTGCGGCCCCAGCTCCAGCATGTCGCCCAGCACAATCCAGCGGCGGCGGAAGTCCTGCAGGCCGCTTACCAGGTCAATCGCCGCCCGCATCGCCGTAGGATTGGCATTATATGCGTCGTTCAGCAGGACAGCTCCGTTCGCCGCCCGACTCGGCTCGATCCGCATGCCGGTCAGCTTGAGCGACTGGAAGCCCGCTTTAATCCGTTCCCCCGGCACGCCGAAGTGGCGCGCGACGGCGATGGCCGCCAGGGCGTTGCTGATGTTATGGCGGCCGGGCACTGCAATGCTTAGGTTGCCGAGGCTGCTGCCCTCTCCATGCAGCGATGCCGTGAAGGAGCTGCCGCCCGGTTCCAGATGGATGTCGCCCGCCGACCATTCGTTGTCTCTTCCCAATCCGAACGTACGCAACGCAACTCCTTCAGGCAAGTGCATATTCTGAAGGCCGCTATGTAGCAGCGGCTCATCACCGTTGTACAGCAGCAATCCGTCTTCCCCGAGGCCAACCGCTATCTCCAGCTTCGCCTTCGCGATGCCTTCGCGGGAGCCCAGCTGCAGCATATGCGCATCGCCGACATTCGTAATAATGGCCGCATCCGGCTGTGCGATCCGCGTCAGCAGCTCGATCTCGCCGAAGCCGCTCATCCCCATCTCCAGCACGGCCACCTCGGTCTCCTCGTCCAGCTTGAGCAGCGTGAGCGGCAAGCCGATATGATTGTTCAGATTGCCCTCTGTCTTCAATACGCGGTAATGACTTCCCAGAGCCGCGGCAGTCATATCCTTCGTCGTCGTCTTGCCGTTGCTGCCGGTAATGCCGATGACACGCACCATCAGTTCGCTGCGATAGCTGGACGCCAGCGCTTGCAGAGCCGCCAGCGTGTCCTTCACGAGAATGAGAGGCATATCGCCGAGCGTCTCTGGCACGTGCCGGCCACGTTCCCACAGCATCGCCTTCGCTCCGCTTCGCGCCGCCTGCTCCGCGAAGTCATGCCCGTCGAAGCGGTCGCCGACGAGCGGGACGAACAGCTCGCCGCTCCCCTCCTGCCGCGTATCCGTCATGATTCCGCGCACCAAGCGGCCGCTATGCTCGCCGCGATACACCGTGCCGATCATATTCGCTATTTGTTCTACCGTCCGTTTAATCAATGCACTAATCTCCTTATCGCTTCTTTTGCCACTATTCGGTCATCGAACGGGTACGTAGCTCCGCCTATTAACTGATAAGTCTCGTGACCTTTCCCCGCAATCAATACTACATCGCCCGGGCTTGCCATTTCAACCGCTTTTTCGATCGCCTGCCTGCGGTCGGACTCGACAATGTATCGCTCCCGTGCCACACCCGCCTCCAGAAGCCCTCGTTCAATATCCGCAATAATTGCGAGCGGGTCTTCGTTGCGCGGATTGTCGGAGGTCACCACGAGCTTGTCGGCATGCTTCGCCGCGACCTGCGCCATCAGCGGCCGCTTCCCCCGGTCGCGGTCACCGCCGCAGCCGAATACGCAGATGACGCGATTCCGCGCCAGCTCCTTCACCGCTCCAAGCACGTTGTCCAGCCCGTCGGGCGTATGCGCATAGTCGACGATGACCGAGAAGTCCCGGCCCGTCTCGATCGTCTCCACCCTGCCCGGCACCCCCGGTATCGCTTCCAGTGCGTCCTTGATGCGCTCCAGCTCGATTCCCTCGATCAATGCGGCCGTCGTTGCGGCAAGTGCATTGTATACGTTGAACTTGCCGGTCAGTCGCATGCTGATATCCGCTTCCCCCGCGAAGCAGATGATCCGGAAGGATGCGCCCCCGGCACATATGTCGATGTCCACCGCCCGCACATCCGCTTCCATTCCAAGGCCGTACGTGATCACTTCCGCCGAAGTGATCGAACGGAATCTGGCGGATGCGGGATCGTCGCTGTTCAGCACCGCATAGAAGCGCTCTTCCGCATTCAGCGAGTAACCGTTGCCGAGCCGGGAGAAGAACAGTCCCTTCGCGTCGGCATACTTCTCCATCGTGCCATGATAGTCCAGATGATCCTGCGACAGATTCGTGAAGATTGCCGTCCGGAACCGGCAGCCCTTCACCCTGCCTTGCTCCAGCGCATGCGAAGACACCTCCATAGCGCAATATTGCGCTCCCGCATCTCGCATTCCCGCCAGATAGCGCTGCAGCGCGTCCGCTTCCGGCGTCGTGCCGCTCATCGCTTCGGAGACGCCTCCGAAGCGTCTCTCGATCGTGCCGATCACGCCGGTCGGCATGTTGTTATAATTAAAAATTTGCTCAATCAGATAGGTTGTCGTCGTCTTGCCGTTCGTACCCGTCACACCGATCAGGCCGATGGATCGACTGGGATGCTCATAGACGTAATCGGCGATGACGGCCATCGCAAGACGGCTGTCCTTCACAATCAGCTGAGGCAGCGAAATATCCAGCAGCCGTTCAGACACGATGGCCGCCGCTCCGCGCTTCTCCGCTTCCCCCGCATAGGCGTGCCCGTCTACTGTATATCCCGGGACGCAGATGAACAACTGGCCGGGAGATACCTTCCTGGAGTCCTTCTCGATCCCGTGGAATTCCGTCTCCCCGTCGCCCGCCAACTTGGCTGTTAGAAGCAATTCCCTCAATTCCCGCAAGCGCATGGACCTCAATCCCTTCGCGAATACTCTGACGGGATACTATATGCCGCCCAGAGCGAACGCGTTAACGCCGGAAGGGAAATAAGGAAGCAATAAAACACAGCCTCTACAAGTATAGTCAATGTGAGTGCGATATATCATCTTCGTCGCCAAGATAAATGCGGATCGTCGAGCCGCGTACTACCCGCGCTCCCGCGGCAGGCGCCTGACGGATCACATACTTGCCCGTACCTGCAGACGACAGATTGAAGTTCATGTTCAGGTCTTCATACAGCTCCACAACCGAACGGCCGATCAGATCCGGCACGGTGACGACGGGCGTCTCGCCATATTTGTACAAGCGATCGATCTGCCCCTCGCGCCTCGGCACCTTCAGGATCGTCAGCGCATCTTCCATAATATTGCGGACAATAGGTGCGGCTACCACGCCGCCGAACTGGATGCCTTGCGGATTGTCCACCGCTACGTAGACGACGATCTGCGGATCGTCGGCCGGTGCGAAGCCGATGAACGATACGATATGCTCGTTGGGCGAATAGCGTCCGTTCACAACCTTCTGGGCCGTTCCCGTCTTGCCTCCTACCCGATAACCGTCGATAAAGGCATTGCGCCCTGTTCCTTTGGCCACCACGCTCTCCAGCGCTTCCCGTACCTTCCTGGAAGTGTCTTCCGATATAACTGTGCGCACCGCTTCCGGCTCTGTCACCTTCACCGTCTCGCCCGACTCCCTGTTAATCCAGGACTTGGCCACGTAAGGCTTGTAAAGCGTTCCTCCGTTGATCGCCGCCGACACAGCCGTAATCTGCTGGATCGGCGTGACGGACACGCCTTGGCCGAACGCCGTCGTAGCCAGCTCTACCGGTCCTACCTGATTCAGCTTGAACAGAATGCCGTTCCCCTCGCCGCTGATGTCAATTCCCGTCTTGCTGCCGAATCCGAAGTTCTTGATGTACTGGAACAGACTCTCCTTGCCAAGCCGGTTGCCCAGCGCCACGAAGCCCGGATTGCAGGAGTTCTCCACTACTTCCAGGAACGTCTGGCTGCCGTGGCCGCCTTTCTTCCAGCAGCGGAGTCTTGCGCCCCCGATTTCCACCGCTCCGGGATCGAAGAACCGATCATGGTTCAGATCCACCTTGCCTTCCTCCAGCGCAGCTGCAAGCGTAATAATCTTGAATGTGGAGCCCGGCTCGTAAGTCATCCATACGGGCAGATTGCGGTTGTACACTTCCGAAGGCACTTCCTGGTAGCGATCCGGCACATACGTCGGTCTGCTCGACATGCCCAATATTTCTCCGTTATTGGGATTCATCGCAATAGCGATGGCGCTATCCGCCTGCAATCCCGTCATCGCCTGGTCCAGCTCGCGTTCAATAACGGTCTGAATATCTTTATCAATCGTCAGCTGCAAGGTCAGCCCTTCCTGCGGTTCTATATACGTATCTGTCGAATTGGGCATTTGTCTGCCTGCCGCATCGGACAGGAAAGACACGTTGCCTTGCGTCCCTTGCAAGGCATTGTCATATTTGGCCTCGAGCCCGGTCAGCCCCTGGTTGTCAATGCCCGTGAAGCCGAGCAGATGGGCAGCGAGGCTTCCGTACGGATAATACCTCTTGTTGTCCTCCGCCACCACAATGCCCGGCAGCTCGAGATCGCGAATCTCATCCGCCTTCTCCATCGTGATCTTGCGGCCTCCCGGGCCAACTCTGATGATCAGTTCCTTCTTCGTTATCAGCTTAAGGACAGCTTCCTTCGTCATATCCAGCAGCGGTGCAAGCGCTGCTGCTGTCTCCTCGCGATTCTTCACTTGCGCGGGAATGGCCCATACCGTCGGCGTACTTATATTGTATGCCAGCTGAACCCCGTTTCTGTCCCATATCTCTCCCCGCTTGGCAACGTAAGGGATATCCCGCCTCCAAGAGTTCTCGGCTCTCTCGGCAAGCTCCGATCCCTGCCACAGCTGTATATAGGCCAGACGCAAGCAAAGCGCCAGAAATGCCACGCATCCCGCCAGCAAGACAATGAACAGACGGCGCCTGACCGTCACATTGGATACCTTCATCCTATCATCCCCCTCCAGCTTCCCGGCTTCGAAACGGTCATAGACCGGCTCATTCCAAGCCTATTCGGGACAGGCGGGGGATAGAACAAGCTTATTGTTCCGCCTCACCGGCATTATCGGCAATTCCGGCATCATCGGACACTCCGGGAGCATCGGCATTATCTGCTGTCGACTCCGCCGCATCTTCTTCATCGTCTTGCGTATGGCCGGAATTGTCCTCCTCTGCAGACGATGCTTCGCTCCCTTCTGATACTTCTTCAGATGCGTCACGGTATTCCTCCGAGCCCGGCGGCGGTGAAAGCTTGACCTTCACGATACGCTCATCGCCTTGTTCCTCGACCTCCTGCGATACGACATAACCTCCTCCTTCCGGAACGAGGCGTACGCCGATCAGCGAGGTCAGCTCGATCGCATCGCGCAGGGACACCCCCGTCAGGTCAGGTATCGACAGTTTATCCTTCTGCTCAGTAATCAGATAGACACGTTGGCTGGGATGCACGACGGATTCCGCTGCAGGAATTTGCTGCAGAACGGTCGTTCCGTCCCCGATTACCTCGTACGCCATCTCCTTCGCCTTCAGTTCCGCCTTCGCTTGCGACAACTTCAGCGCAGTCAGCTTGGGGACGGAGATCATCGTCTCTATCACTGCTTCTTCCTGCTGTACTTCATAGCTCGGCGGAACGTCCAGCTTGCGCAAGCTCTTCAGCATAATCTCACGGAAGGCGGGAGCGGCAATCGCACTGCCGCCGCCGATGTATGAATGAGCCGGCTCGTCCACAGCGATGTAGATCACGATCTGCGGATCTTCCACCGGCGCATATCCGATAAAGGAGACCAGGAATTTCGTTGTGGAATATCCGCCATCGACCCACTTCTGCGCCGTTCCCGTTTTGCCGGCCACGCGATACCCTTCGATATGGGCTCTTCTGCCGGTGCCCTTCTCCATATCCGATACGACCTGCTCCAGGTACTCGCTCGTCTTGCGCGAGCTTTCCTCCGAGATCACCTGACGAACCATTTGGGGCTCGATGACGGTCGTCGTCTTCGTGATGGGGTCCTTGAAGCTCTTCACCAGCTGCGGCTGCATCAGCTTGCCGCCGTTGGCAACGGCCGCTACCGCTGCCACCTGCTGAATGGGTGTAACCGCCACCCCTTGTCCGAACGTGGCGTCCGCCACCTCTCTGTTATAGTGGAAGCTAATATCACCCGCCAGCTCGTTGCCGATCTGAATGCCCGTCTTCTGACCGAAGCCGAAGTTCGTAAAGTACTCGCGCAGCTTGTCCTTGCCCAGCCGCTCGAATCCCAGCTTAACGAACGCGACATTGCTGGAATGAATAAGTCCGTCCAGGAACGTAATCTCGCCCCAGCCTACCCGGTTGTGATCGCGGATCGGCCTTGGCTCGCCAGGCACCGTTATGCTGCCCGACATATACGTTTCGTTGGGATTGAACACCCCTTCTTCTATTGCGGAAGCAAGCGTCACAATTTTGAAGGTGGAACCGGGCTCGTACAGCGAACCGACGGCATGATTGTAATAGTTGGCGTAGTCGCTCTTCCAGAACTCATTGGGATTGAATTCCGGCATATTGGCCATTGCCAATATTTCCATCGTCTTAGGATCGGCGGCAATTGCCGTAGCGCTCTTCGGCGAATACTTCTCCATCACTTCGCGCAGTGCTTCTTCCACATAGTGCTGGATGTCGTTGTCGATCGTCAGTTGAATGTCCTGACCGTCCCTTGCCGGCTTGTAGTCCACCTCTCCGTTCGAGAGCTGCACCCGCTTGCCGTCCTTCTCATACCTCATATAACCGTCTTCTCCGGTCAGCCGGTCATTGAAGTACGCTTCGACGCCGGACATATATTGGCCGTCCAGACTAATATAGCCCACCACCTGGGAGGCAAGCGTCTGGCGCGGATAATAACGCCTGAGCGTTTCCTGAAGATAGATGCCGGTATCCGGCGTTTTTTTCTCTTTCCTCAGCTGAACGATTAATTCGTCGCGGAACTGATAGATTTCATCGGCCTTCGCCTTCTCGATCTGCCAGCCTCCCTTGCGGATTTCCCGGTGGCTGTAATACTCGCCCTCCGCATTCTGAGCAGTCACATACGCCATAAGAGCTTCCTTGGAAATGCCCAGAATGTCATGCAGGCCGTCGACTACCTCCTGCTCGATGCCATGGCCGGCGATCATTTTGGGATTGACGGAGATGTTGTATGCGATCGTATCCATCGCCAGCATATTTCCGTTCCTGTCCGTAATGCTTCCCCTCTTGGCTTTCAATTCCTCCGAGGCCGACCAGCGCACCTTCGCCATATCATACCAAGCCGCTCCTGAGACAACTTGCACGTAATAGATTCTTCCAATTAAAACAAGAAAAAGGAGGGTCATTACCCCTCCAAATAACAACGTACGCAATTTGACTCGCTTCTCCATCCTATCACTTCCTATCTTGCGTAGCCGTTTTTGACAGATTGACATCCCGCTTTATCGTAATGCCGCCCTCCAGCATGCTGACCATTCCTTGCTCCTCCGCCAGCTTCCTGATCCGTTCGGGATCGCTAAGCATTTCCACTTGACGCTTCAGATCGGCTATTTCCGTATTCAACGTTTGAGCCTCTGTGCTGACTCTCTTATTTTGAAGGTTCATATCATAGATTTGCGCATAACGAAAAATGATGACGCTGGCGATTGCGACACAGACAATTACCGTGAACAAGTAGAGCAGCTTCTCCCCGACAGGCAATGATTTTCGTTTAATGACTTTTCGTTTCGACTCGCGATAGACATGTCTCTCTTGCGGTTTTTGCTTCGGCTTCAGCGCCAGATTACCATTGACGTACGCCACCTATAAATCCCCCTCTTTCCTTTTTTCTGCAATGCGCAGCTTAGCTGACCGCGCCCGCGGATTGTGCTCAAGCTCCATATCGCTTGGCCCGATCGGCTTGCGGTTAACTAGCGTCAATTGTCCCTTGTTGTTGCACACGCACATCGGAAAGTCCGGCGGGCACGTGCACTTCTCGACGTACTTGGCGAAGATGGTCTTGCATATCCGGTCCTCCAGCGAATGGAACGTGATGACGGAGGCCCTTCCGCCCGGGGCCAAGCAGCGAACTGTCTGCTCCAGCGCATCCTCCTCAGCACCCAGCTCGTCGTTGACGGCGATGCGCAGCGCCTGGAAGGATCGCTTCGCGGGGTGAGGCCCCGTTCTTCTGGTAGCTGCCGGTATGGAAGACTTGATCAGCTCCGCCAGCTCGCCGGTCGTCGCGATCGGCGCGACCGCTCTGGCTTTAACGATATTCCTCGCAATGTTGCGGGCGAAGCGCTCTTCGCCGTACCGGTCCAGAATGCGGGCAATATCCCGCTCTTCCCAGCTGTTGACGATGATGTGGGCGGTCAAGTCTCCGTCCCGGTCCATGCGCATATCCAGCGGCGCATCATGATTGTAGCTGAAGCCCCGCTCCGCTTCGTCCAGCTGCGGACTGGACACGCCAAGGTCGAACAGTATGCCGTCCACTTGCGGCACCCCGTCCTTCATAGGCAAGTCCAGACGGCGAAGCTCCTGTTCCAAATATCTGAAATTGCTCTTCACCAGCGTGACCTTGTCCATGTAGGCCGATAATCTATTGCGTGCATTGTCCAGCGCCCAATCGTCCTGATCGAAAGCGATAAGACGGCCGCCGTCGCCGAGCCGGGAAGCGATCAGCTCGCTGTGCCCCGCTCCGCCAAGCGTACAATCCACATAAATGCCGGAAGGACGGATTGCGAGTCCATCCACCGCTTCTTCTAACAAAACTGTCGTGTGCTGAAACAATGCTTTGTTCCTCCCATTCCTGATGCCCATTCTAAGTTGCACCTGCACTTGCTAGAAATTAATATCCATATCGACCAGCTTCTCGGCAATCTCGTTGAAGGCACCTTCAGATTGCTCGTAGTAGCCTTCCCATGCCGGCTTGCTCCATATTTCCACGCGGCTGGATACGCCGAGCACCATGCACTCCTTATCCAGCTTGGCATATTCGCGCAGATTGGCGGGTATATTTACCCTTCCCTGTTTGTCGAGCTCGCATTCCGTCGCGCCGGAGAAGAAAAATCTCGTGAACGCCCGAGCGTCGGACTTCATGAGCGGCAGCGACTTGAGCTTCTGCTCCAGTATGCTCCATTCGCTCATGGGATAGACAAACAAGCAGTTGTCGAGGCCGCGAGTGGCAATAAACGAGGTTCCGAGCGCTTCACGGAATTTAGATGGAATAATCAGGCGTCCTTTCTCGTCGATGCTATGCTGATATTCGCCCAAAAACATAATTCCGCTCCACCCCTTCCCCCTTTATCTCCACTTCTACCCACTTTCCCCCACTCAGATACAATAGTTCGCCACCTAAAATAAAAATCCTGCTCCATGAGCAGGATTTTCAAAATAATTTTCTCTCATTAATTTTTTTGAACCGGTTCCTCGCCGTCTTCTCCGTTCGGCTCGCTGGAGCGGTCTGCAACTGCCGGGCTCTCCCGCCCGTCAATGACTGACCCGTAGCCGATAGACGGAGCAGCCTTCGTGCCTCCGGTTCTCCGCCGTGCCCCGAGTTTGCCCGCCAGCCATGCAACGGCAATCACCAAGGCTGCGATAGGCAGGAAAGGAAGGATGGCGACCAGTACGATCAGAATGCCTTCCAGCACCTTCAGCAGAGCGCTCGTGCTGCCCGTTAACGCATCGTTCAGCTTTCCTCCAAGCGTCGTCTCCTCTTCGGCAACGGCTGTTGCCAGCTTCTGATCCTTCTGATAGATGCGAAGATGAATCGTAGAGAAGGCTACGTTGTTGTCCAGATAACGCAGTCTTCCTTTTATCCCTTCAATAATTTCCTGCACCGCCGCCAGCTGATTGGAGAACTTGAGCAAGTCGTCCGCCTTCGTCGCTTTCTCCATCATCGACAGCAATCGTTCCTCCACCAGCAATTGACTCTTCAGCCGGGATTCCAGATCCACATATTCCTCCGATACGTCCTTGCCGGACACGCTCTTCTCGACGGACAGATTGTCAATCTCCGCGATACGGTCCAGGAAAGACATGAAGCCCTCGGCTGGCACTTTGATCGTATAGGATGCCGCAATCTCTCCGTCATGGCGAGTATCCTTGAATTCAAGAATGTACCCGTCGCTCATGTGAATATGATTTCGCAGCTCCACAGCGGCCGCGGCCAACTCCTTCACTTGCATCACCAGATTAGCCGTATAAATAATTTTCGCGTTGAACATGTCGCGTTCGGATGATGATGTTCCTGACAAAACACCGCCGCCTCCGGCATTTCCGCCATTCGCCGAGCTCTGAGCCTCGCCCCCAGCTTCTCGGTCAGCCTCCGTATCCGCTTTCACTTTCGTACTGGCCGATGCATCGTAAGATGTGGCGACATTCTTCATGTCGGCCATCTCCGACGACGCACTGCCGGAGTCGGCATTGTTGTTCGCTTCGCCGCTGCAGCCCCCGAGCAATGACGCTATAAGCGCAATTGCCAGCAACAAGACCAGCCACGCGCTCCCTTTGCGATTTCCTTCTCTCTGTAACCCCGCCATACATATCCCCCCTGGACACATGGTATAAGCTCGGCTAAGACGTCTCTTCTTTATGGTATGCCCCGCCGTCTTACATGTTTGACGTCCTTTGGAAGGAAAAGGTTACCGATATCCGAAAAAATCAAAACGACTGGTAATAAGCAGTATCGAAATAACCGGATTGCAAATTGGCCGTTGTCAGCACGGTTCCTCTTATGCCCGCATTTTTCTGAACGAACATTCCGCGTACCGCAACGACATTTTGTTCTGGATTGTTGGGATAGCCCAGTACGCCGTAGCCGGAGCCGTCCGCATTCAAATAGCTCTCCAGCAATCCGCCCGCTATCATCAGTTTAAATGACCGGCCATTCGTGTAGATGCGAAGCGGCAATCATAAGCTTGCACACGACAAGCCTCGTCACCGTTCAGATAGGCGAACCTCACCCCTGTAGCATTCACTTCTGCGTCTCCACCAGCAACCTTCATCCTGAGCCAGTCACAGTCGGATAGCGCTACATTCAGCAGAAGATTATCGTTCGTCTTCAAATCAACGGTATCCATGCCCACCGTAGCAGGATTTGCCCCGTACTCTCTGGGATCCTTATTATGTACGCCTGAGATGGACAGACGACAGCTCTGTTTTTGATCGGGCATTTTTTGGCCGCCGAACAGCTCAACCGCTTTTATGGCATGACCGACCTCGGCTCTGCTATCGATAATATTCAAATGTTCGATAACGATTTGCTCTGGATACACGGTGGGACTCCCTATAGCCGTAATATGACCGATGGCAAGAGCACGCAATGTAACGCGTTTTTGCAATACTGGATTCAACATAAGGGTAATGTTTTTCATTGCAATACATTTGGGCAAATATGTCTGCCGCCCGAAATGATGCGTTCCGACAGAAGAATCCGTAATCGCGGAAATCACGTTCACCATCTTGTCCTGAGTCGCCGACGTGATGGAACGGGCATCAATTGTAACGCCTTCCATGTCAATCTCCCCGTCCCATTCGCAAGCGTAATCGCCTCGCAATTGAAGGATATTGATGGGCTCATAAGCATCGTTCACTGTTGTTTTCAAATTGCGAATCGTCAGCCGGCCGCCCCCGGTAATTTCGATCGCCCGGCTTCTGCTGGTCGAAATATTGTCAAACGTAAAGTCCCAGCATGCAAAATGGCCGCCCGCACGATCAATGACACAATCGCGATGAACCACATCCCGCGTGTAATTCCCGTCCGTTTGCGCCCAGCCCGCGAATGACTTGACCCCTTGAATCAATATTTTGGCTGATGTCCAATAATTCAGCATATAGCTGTACGGTATCCGGTTGCCGCCAACCTTGTCGCATACGGGATCAATCAACTGGAAGTCGTAAACAAATTCGCAACTGAACAAGGACTGGATCGGCACCTCCTGCGTCGTCCCGCCATCGATATATCGGGGAGACAAGAAGGTGACCCGATTTCTTTGAATGCTCACTGGAGTCGCTCTGGATACGGCGCCCGATACTTCAAGGGCGAATCCTTCAATAGTGACTCTAGGCACATTGATTGGCGAAATTCGGATGGAGCTAAAGCTGTTAAAGCCCGTGATAAGGGGATAGACCAGATCCCCTTCTTCGTTGACGACCGTTGCACACCGCTTGCGCTGGGGCGCTCCTCCCGTACGGATCAAGTCCGTTTCTTCTAAAGCGACGATGCCGACAAAATGATTCCGATAACGGGCCAAGGACGGGATACGTGTCGCATACTTGTAAAACTCCGATATTTGGAATGGCGACTGATCCAATTCATATTGCTCGTATTCAGGCAGCACCTGAAACGGCTTTCCGGATAAGTGAGTGACCTTAAAGCGAAAACCGCCGGAATAGCGTGCGTTCACTTGCCAAATGATAGCGGTTGCGCCATCAACAAAAGCAACGCCGCCGCATTGCCGAATTTCATAACCGTGAGCATTGGCAAATTGATGGGCGGCTACAATCGCTCCCGTATCATTATGCAACCCATCCAATACAGCGCCGAACATCGTATAAGTGACATACTGCAGTGATTCAGCCAGCAGCAATTGCTTCTTCTTGACATCCTGTTCTCCATATACCGCATCGGCAACTGACCTGTTGCCGGCCTGCGCCGATGCTCCCGCATTTACCCAGACAGAACCTGTCAACGCAGTCAAACCCGCTACCCCGAGCGAAGCAAGCAGCTTTCTCCTACTCATGACAGCCATCCCTTGGCTGCTCTCATTTTTATTCGCATTGTTGCGATCGGTTGACGACTTGTATTCCTCTTTATCGTTCATCCTGAATCCTCCCTTTAAGCTTAAGTTTGGGACTGCAGCAATTGCGGGACTACCCTTTCAATCCGGTAGTCGCTATTCCCTCTACCAGATACCTCTGGAAAAAGAGAAAGATGATGAATTGGGGCAGAAGCGACAACGTTGACATAGCCAGCATCGGTCCCCAAGCCGATACGGAGTACGGGTCCGAGAACATCTTCAAGCCTAACGAGACCGTGAACAGCTTGGGATCATTCAAATAAATAAGCGGTGTCATGAAATCATCCCAAGCCCAGTAGAAAGAAAAAATCGCAGCAGTCGTCATGACTGGCCGCATGAGCGGCAATATAATCCGCAAAAAAATGCCTAGAGACCCGCATCCGTCAATCCGTGCCGCATGATCCAGCTCACGAGGTATTCCTTTCATAAACTGGATGGTCAAAAAGATAAAAAACGGCGTACCTCCAATAAAAGCGGGTACAATTAACGGCAGAAAGGTATTCACCCAGCCTAATCGATGAAAAATAATGTACTGCGGTATAAGCGTCACTTGACTAGGCAGCATAATGGTCACAAGCAAACAGCCGAACAGAAAGGCGCGAAACGGAAACGTCATTCTGGCAAATCCATAAGCTACGAGGGTCGAGGAGATTAACGTCCCCACAACGATCAAGCTTGTGGTTATAGCGGAATTCAGAAAAAAAGCATCAAAGCCGAGATTGCCGAAACCGACCCATCCCTCCGCGTAATTTCGCCAATCAAATGATCTCGGCAACAACGAGGTTGCACGGCGAAAAATTTCTTCCTCCTCTTTCAATGAGCTTGCAAAGGTCCATAGGATGGGATAGATCATAATGAAACCGATCACCAAGGAGGCTAGGTGAAAATGAAACGACAGCCATTTCGACGCCTTGCTCATCTTATCCCTCTCCTTCCTCGGATTCATAGTGAACCCACCCTGAAGAGGTTTTAAAGATGAACAAAGTGAACGCTCCGACAATGAGCAATAATATCCAGGCCATAGCCGAAGCATACCCCATCTCAAACCGGCCGAACGCTTTCTCGTACAAGTAAACGGCATAAAACAGTGTTTTATCCATAGGTCCTCCGCTGGTTACAAGAAAACTTTGGGTAAAGGTCATGAAGCCGCCTATCAATTGCATAATCAAATTAAAAAATATGACAGGTGTCAACATGGGAAGCGTAATCCGGGCAAATTTCGATAATAAGCTTGCTCCATCCACTTCCGCCGCTTCATACAACTCCACTGGAACTTGCTTCAACCCCGCCAGAAAAATGAGCATAGGAGAACCGAATTGCCAAATGATGAGCAAAATTAACGTCCACAGCGCGTAATCGGGACTAGCGATCCAGTTCGTCCCTTTTATTCCGAACCAATCCAGCACCGCGTTGACTGTACCGTTCAGTCCGAATAACTGCTTCCACATCACCGCAACTGCAACACTCCCGCCAACGATAGACGGAATATAATAAATCGTACGATAGAGGCCTACCCCTCTAAATTTCAACTGGAAAGCAAGAGCGATCAGCAATGCGAAAACCAGTTTCAATGGAACGGATATGAATACAAATTGAAAGGTGACAAGCAAAGACTTTACATATCGCGCATCTTCCGTGAACATCGTGACATAATTGCTCAATCCTGCCCATCTCGGGCTTGAAAGCATGTCATAATGCGTAAAAGAGAAGTATAGCGACACAATCATCGGACCAACTATGAATACAAGAAAACCAATAAGCCATGGAGAAATGAAAGCATATCCCGCCAGCCCTTTTCTCCAAACTCCAGCTGTTGCGCCTTTCATGACTGAGATGCTCCCTCCCGTCGTCTACCCCTTATTTTTCGCCAGCACCCTTTCCGCACGATTACGGAATTCTGCCGCCGCTTTCTCCGGTGTCAATTCTCCATAACTCAATGCTTCGTACACATTATTGAATTCCTGCATAACAGCGCCTGTACCAGGCGGGTCAATGGGCACTTTGCCGGCATAAGGAACAAGCATGTCCAAATAGTCAAACATTTGCTTCGCCGTTTCATCCAGTGTCTGGTACAGATGCTCCCTGACTTTTCCGGCGATCGGAACTCCGCGTTCACCAGCCAATATTTCGTTGGCTTCCAACGAATTGGTAAAGAAATCAATGAACCGGGCTGATGCTTCTTTATGCTTCGCATCTCTCGTTACCGACAGAAGCATTCCAGGCTTTAAATAGGAGCTCTTCTCTCCGTCCGGCACAATTGGAGGAACGACTAGCTGCAACGGTCTGCCCGCCGCTTTCGTCAGCGCGACAATTACATTGCTGGAAGTGACATGGTTAGGCGCCATTTTATGTACAATCAGTTCATCCTCCAGATTGCTCACGCCTGCTGTAACTTCAGGCGGAGGCATAACGCCATCCTTCAGCAGAGTGTCCCATATCGTAAAGAAATCGATCAGCAAGCCGTCATCGTAACCTAAGCCCGTCCCGTCTTCATTGAACAGATGTTGTCCATGTCCTCTCAGGTAGGCGCGAAATTCATGCGGTCCGGTCAATCCTTGCACATAAAATGCGTCACCGAGCCGCTGCTTCAGCTCTGTTGCCATCGTGACATAATCATCCCAGGTATATCCCGGCTGAGGAATCTCGACTCCCGCCTGTTGAAACATGGCAGAATCAATGGCAAGCGCAACCGCGTTAGTTCCAATATTTATCGCATACAGCTTCCCCGCAACATTGCCCCCGCTTAAATACTGCTCCTTCACATCATCCAGATTTAATATTTTCTGTTCTGCGTAAGGGGTTAAATCCTCCAGCAGCCCCCTTGTCGAGTACTCAAATAAATACTGCATGTCCATTTGAATGATATCCGGAAGGTTTTTGCCCGCCGCTTGCGTTGCGAGCTTATCCCAGTAACCGTTCCATCCGCTGAATTCAGGCGTAATTTTGATATTGGGATACTTTTCCTGAAACAATTGAATTACCTTCAATGTTCGGTCATGGCGGTCTTGAGAGCCCCACCAAGCCATGCGCAGTTCTACCGTCTCATTGTTCTCTTCAGCATCGGGGGCGGTGGGAACCGGCTCTTCATTGTTCTTCCCCGGCGTTGATTGACTCGTACAACCGCATAGCAAGGCCAACAACAAAAATAATGGAATTACAGGAATTCTCTTCATTCTCGAAATCGTTTTCAACATTGTTTATCCTCCTTAAGTTCATCTATAATCATATTAGCAAATGGCCATTCCCCTCAGGTATACGAGTCATGCACAGAAACTTTCACTTTTTCCCTTATATTTTGAAAGTGATGGAAGTCCATCTGAAGGAGGAGCATAATGAATTGTATAACCCGATAAAAAAGTGGAAGCTGGGAAAGGTCATGTTTTTGTCCTTCACCGGCTTCATGGCACTATTGCTTGCCGCCGTCATGATCGTCAGTTACTTCTTCACATCTGCCGAGCTGATTCGCAACACTTCGCACTATCAACGATTACTGTTAAAGGAATTAAGCACAAAGTTGTCCATTCAGCTGGATGCGGTAGAGCAAGCTTCACTCGTGGCTTCCAGAAGCAAAGTATTGCAACAATATCTCAGTACGGAGAAAACCGGCTATGAACGGCATGTGATGAAAAAAGACAGCGAGAAGCTGCTTGCCGAGCTGACTTACAGCTCGCTTTTAATCGAATCCGTGGATCTCTTTATGAGCAACCCGCCTACGACTTCTCAGGATTTCGCCGTCTCCCTGAAAGACCTGAGCACAATTTCGGAAGATCCCTTGTATGCCAATGTAATAACATCCGATTTCACTTGGATTGGCGAGCATCTATTGCTGAATCCCTATAGCGAGAAAAAGGTCGTCAGCTTCTCCCGCAAGCTTTACTCTAATATGTCTGATTATTTAGGAGTGCTTATGATACATGTCAATGCTGACGAGCTGCTGAAGACGATGACAGGGGAACCTTCAGACCAATCGCTGAAGCGTCAATTGTGGGATTTTCAAGGCAATGTCATTTTATCCACCACACCGACAACGACAAGCGAGACAGAGAAGCAATGGGTCAAGCTCTTGAGAAACGATTCCGGTTCCGAAATAAATGAAAACGTTATCTTGTCATGGAACAGACTGCCTGATTCGTACTGGTACCTTGTTGAGCTTACCCCTTATCGTCAAATGACGGAGGGAAGCTTGAAATTAGCCGGAATATTGGCTGCCATCGGACTGACTGCTGTCGTGCTTGCTTTGCTATACTCCTTCTATTTATCCAAGCAGCTTTCTCGACCAATTCGACGACTGCTACAAGCCATGGGCACCATCGGTGTACACAAAACTCAGAAAGAGCTGCTTCATGATTATACGAACGAATTCGGAGCGCTATTTAACGGTTACCGGCAGATGAATTACAGAATCATTGAACTTTATCATTCTTTGGAGGAGCAATACAGGAAGCAGAAGGCCGTGGAGCTTGATGCACTGCAATCGATGATCAACCCTCACTTCCTGTACAATACGCTGGATCAAATCAACTGGATGGCGATTGAAGAAGGACAAGACAAAATCAGCAGCATATTGGAGCTTACCGGGAAAATGCTCCGAATCGGCTTATCCAATGGAGAAACATATATAACCGTTCGCGAGGAGCTCGTATTGCTTGAATGCTATGTCGGAATCCAAAGTATCCGCTCTGAAGGCAGTCTTACGTTCCACATCGATGTGCCCGCGACGGTGCTCCACTGTTATTTGCCGAAGCTAACCCTTCAGCCGTTTGTAGAAAACGCTGTCATTCACGGGTTTCACGGCAAGGATGCAGGTTCTATCCATATAAGCGCCTGCGAAAAGGAAAATAAACTACTGTTCCTCATTAGAGATGACGGTGTCGGAATTTCTGAAAGCATGGACGATGCTCTCAAGAAAACAGGCCAATCCGGAGGATATGGATTGCGCAATGTGCAAGAACGGCTGGATGTCCACTTCGGCGCAAGCGGTCGTCTATCCGTTTATAATACCGGTAATGGTACTGAGGCAAGTATCACAATACCCGTTATGCGGAAGAAACCTGAAGAAGCGAGGAGAGAAAACGATGTGGAAAGTCGTTCTCGTCGATGACAACAGAGGCGCATTGCGTACGATGAAGAAAGTCATCCCGTGGCAAGAACTGAATGCGGAGCTTGCGGGCGAAGCGATAGACGGACAAGAAGCGCTACAGCTCATTAGCAGTGTTAACCCTCATATTGTCATTACGGATATTTATATGCCCGTCATGAATGGACTTGAGATGATCGAGAAATTGCGCAGTCGCGCATATGAAGGCGCCATCCTTATTCTTAGCGGTTATTCCGACTTCGAGTATGCCCGCACCGCTCTAAGACTGAAAGTGGATGATTATTTGTCCAAACCTGTTACGGTGAAGACCATCAAAGAAGTGCTAGGCAAAACGATCAAAAGCTTGCACGATCGGAACGGCCAAAATACAGCAGACTCTTCCCGTCCATTCATCAGCGATTGGACCGAAAATGCGAGGCACAAGCATGCGATCGAGCATGTGATTCAATATATGCATGAGCATTATGCGGAAGATATCAGTCTGAATCAGTTGTCGAACCATGTTTACCTGTCGCGCAACCATCTGGGCGATCTGTTCCGCAAAGCGACAGGAGAGACATTCGTAGATTACCTTACACGAATTCGGATTGAGCGCGCCAAAGAACTATTGCAGGAAGGCAGTCTTCTCATCTACGAAATTGCCGAGAAAGTGGGCTACCGCAATGTTCCCTACTTCAGTACTTTATTCAAAAAGCATACCGGAATGGCCCCTTCCGACATCGTCAAAGGATATCGGATGGAAGGTAGCGGCTAGCCTCCGTTGCATGAATACCGTTCCGTCGCATGAACAAGACGGCGTATATCAAGAGTAGCCCGCCGGGACGCACAGAAGCCTGCATATGCCATTCGGCTTATGCAGGCTTCCTCTATGTCGGCAGCTTATTCCGCCCAGCTGTCCAGATAAGCTGCTTGCTCCGGCGTCAGCTTGTCAATGCCCATGCCGAGCGCATCAAGCTTGATGCGGGCAACTTGCTCGTCAAGCTCGTATGGAACGTTGATCACTTCCTTGCCCAAGGATTCATACTGATCGTTCACATACTTCAGCGACATCGCCTGCAGCGCGAACGTCATATCCATAATTTCCGCAGGGTGGCCGTCGCCGGCCGCCAGATTAACGAGTCTGCCCTCTGCGAGCAGATAGATGCTGCGTCCGTCCTTCAGCTGGTATTCTTCAATATTGCGTCTTACGGTGCGCTTGCCGGTCGACATTGCCGCCAGCTCCACCTTGTTCACTTCCACATCGAAGTGTCCGGCGTTGGACAGAATGGCGCCGTTCTTCATTACTTCGTAATGCTCGCCGCGGATGACATCGCGGTTGCCCGTTACCGTAATGAACATGTCGCCAAGCTTCGCCGCTTCCAGCATCGGCATGACTGCGAAGCCGTCCATGTAAGCTTCCACCGCTTTGATCGCATCGATCTCCGTGACGATGACATTCGCCCCAAGCCCCTTGGCCCGCATAGCGACACCCTTGCCGCACCAGCCATAACCGACGACGACGACCGTCTTGCCGGCCGCCACCAGATTCGTTGTGCGATTGATGCCGTCGAATACCGATTGTCCCGTGCCGTAGCGGTTATCGAACAAGTATTTGCAGAATGCGTCATTCACCGCAACCATCGGGAACGCTAGCGCGCCTTCCTTCTCCAGCGCCTTCAGGCGAAGAATGCCCGTCGTCGTCTCCTCTGCTCCGCCGCGAAGATTGACCGCCATGTCCTTGCACTCCGAGTGCAGCAGCGTGACCAGATCGCCGCCGTCGTCAATAAGCAGATCCGGCTTGCATTCCAGCGCCTTCATGTTGAGAGCCTTGAATTCCTCGTCGCTAGGATTGTATTTCGCGAAGACGGTAATGCCGTCCTCCACCAGCGCCGCGCACACATCATCTTGCGTTGACAACGGATTGCTGCCGGTAATTGTCACTTCTGCACCGCCGGCTTGAACGACCTTCGCCAAGTAAGCGGTTTTGGCCTCCAGATGAAGGGAGATCGTCACCTTCAACCCTTTGAACGGCTGTTCTTTCTCGAACTGCTCCCTGATTTTGTTCAATACAGGCATGTGAGCGCGTACCCACTCTATCTTCAGATGCCCTTCCGGCGCAAGCTCCGGATTCGCGATTATGCTGTTGTTCAATGCATTCATGTTGCAATCCCTCCACTGGTTAATATCAGTTACATTACATTCAACTTACAAATATACAATCTCATGGCCGCCTGTCAGACGGTAATCCGCCTCCATCAGCTCCTCCAGCCAGGACTCGCCATACCGGCTCCAATAGCCGATCATGGACAGCACTCTCTCCTGTGGCTTGTCGGCGGGCTTGATCGACAGTCGAATGCGCTCCAGCTGGCGTATAGCCGCCTCGAACCGCTTATGATGGGCATCCAGCGTTCGAGATTCCATGAATGCGATCTGTTCCACGATCTTGGCCATATTCGTCTCGCCCAGCTTCGTCAGGCCGGGCTGAATGGATGCGGCAAGCTCCAGCAATGGGCGGTACATATTCTGGAAAGAGTCGCTTACTGCCGAGAATCGCTCCTGAAGCGACAGCTCATCTTGTTCCTTGAGCCATTGCTCCTTCCGTTCCTGGAAGCGTTCCATCACATCTGCGAAGTCCAGCTCGAACTTCGCCATATGCTTCGCTACGGTTCCTTCGACGAGCGTGTAGGACATGCGTGGGACGATGATCGGCATCTCCATCTCCATCAGACGGAACGCAGCCCCCGTCGCGCCCCAGTATGCAATCTCGCCAGGCCCCAGCACGGTGCCGAGCACGGGGAACAGATACTCCTGCATAAGCGGCCGGGTCAGCACATTGTTGCTGAACAGCTCCGGTCGGGAATGCGTCAGTCCGATCAGTTCCTCCTTGCTCCAGGAACTGCTTCCCTTCCGGTCCTCGAACAATCCGTCCCGCTTGTAGAGCATCGTCCGCTCCCCGTCACGGTCGGGATGGAACAAGAACAGTCCCGAACTTCCTTCCGCCACATCCGCCTGCAGCGGATAACCGAGCTCCTTCACACGTGCAGATGTCGAGCGGAACGCTTCTTCCAGCTCGTCGTTGCGCTCCAGCAACTCCCGGAACATGGGCGCTTCCAGCTTGCGCAAGCCGGCATCGTCGGAATCGATCAGTACAAGACCGTATCGGCCGAACAAGCGGTGAAGCAAGCAGGCGAACATATCGGACAGCGATGTCGTGCGATCGGCCAGTTGCCGAAGCTCTTCCATCATGCCCGGCTTGAATTCCGACCCCGGCAGCGCCGCTTCCAGCTCCGCCAGCCAGCTCTCCCATTGCTCGCTCCCGATGATGGTGCGGCTCACCGACGTGCGGACACGCTCCGGCATAGCCGCCGTCAGCTTGCCCAGCTCTTGCTCCGCTGTCACGACATACGCATGGTTCGCTTCGTCCCAATCGTGGTCTTCCCCCGCGATCCAGAATACAGGAATCACGGGGATGCCCAGTTGTTCGCTGGCATAGCCGGCCGAACGAATAATGGATACGGCCTTATGTACGACGAGCAATGGCCCCGTCCATAACCCGGCTTGCTGGCCGCCGATGATGACAGGCGCTCCCTCTGCGATCGCATCGATGGAGCATTGCACCTTGTCCGACGATCCTATGCGCCGTTGATAAGCCCGGAGAACGTCCGCCAACAGCGCGGCATCGACTCTTGGCCCCGCCTTCCTCTGAATGACGGCATGCCGACGGCTCCAATCTTCAGCCTCACCGGCATGATAGCCGTACAAGGACATGACCCCCGGGTCATTGCGTGATATATACGCCTCCGTCAATGGTTGGGAGGATGGTAGTGAATAGGGTTCAGCTTGCATAACAATTAAAACCTCCCTACATATATTCCGATACAACATCAGAATAATTGTACAGGATATGCCACGAAAATTAAAGGCCGAGTCAGGACGCCGCAGCGCGCCTGAATCGGCCTCGTCGCAATTGATGCAGGATTACGCCGACATCGTGAAGAGCAGCCTTCCGATCAACACCGCCATAAATACAACATACAGAACACTCATGGCGAAGAAGCTGAGCCGCCATACCGCGCGAAAAATACGCTTCACCTCAACCTTGCCCCGCTTGCGGAACTGCGCGTTGCCAAGCAGACCTCCAGTAAGAATCATAACCAGCATAATGCCGTAAATGCCGAATTCGCTATTGAATATAAGATTGAACTGTCCGGCAACGCAGCCGATAAAAAAAACAGTCGACACGTCCATCGCCAGGCGGAACGCCCGCTTCCAATCCTTTATGTAAGTGCCGTAACCGATGAGAACTACGGCAAACGGAATAACCGGTATAAAGGCCAAAATCGCATAAAGCTTCATTAAGCCGTCCATCATCGCACCTCACCCCTTATCCTCATCCAATGGCTTTCTGTACGCCTGAATAATAGCAATTAGCGCGTCGTTCAGCGGAGTTGGCATTCTCAGCTCCCTGCCCTTCGCTGCAATTGCCCCATTAATGAAGGCGATCTCCGTCTCGCGCCCGGCCTGAACGTCGGACAGCATGGATGATCTATTCCCGGACGTCGCCTCACAGATAGCCAGTATAGACTGCCAGTAATCTTCGGATGGAAGCAGTCCGCTCCTCATAAGAACTTCGGCAGTCTCTTCATACAGCCGGCGCATGAGCGTCAGCCGGCAGTTCTCTTGCGGCAGCTCGCCGTTGGTTACACAATAGAGAGCTGTCAACGGGTTAATGACCGCGTTTGCAAGCAGCTTGCGATAAATACGAGTATTGATGTCATTCGACAGAAAACTGGTGAATCCTGCCTTTTCCAACGACTGCAGCAATTTTTTTTGAATCGGTGCGTCACCGGCCGCATTCCCGAATGGATCCCGATCGCTCAGCCAGATCTCGCCGGCGCCTGTATGACGCACGGTCCGCTCGTCCTCGCGCCTGGATGCTTCCGTCGTTACTGCTGCATGAATCGGTATGGAACTGAGCGCTGCAGCCAGCGTCTCCACATGGCCCACTCCGTTCTGCAAGCAGACGACTGCACAAGCCCCCAGTGCGTCGTTGCCCACAATGGCGTGAAGCTGCGTCATCAGTTCCGGCCTGATTGCCGTCGCCTTGACAGCAAGCACTACGCATCGTTCGGCTGCAGGCGCTGCGTCTTCTCCCATCGATCGGCAAGGGATGCGAATGACGTCGCTGCATCCATCCAGTCTATACCGAAGCACTCCGCGCTCTTGAATTAGCTCGGCTTGCCGTCTCGTCCTTGTCCATAGCGTTACATGCGCTCCGGATTCCGCCAAGCCCGCTGCAAGCAGCATGCCGAGCGCACCTGCTCCGATCACATCGATATGCATACGCGCACTCCTTCACAATACTTCCTGCCTGTCAGGTTAACCAATATCGCTATTATACACTTTACTCCATTCAAGTGAAAAGCCCGTCACCCTTCGCAGAAGGTTGACAGGCTTTAGCGGTACATGCTATTCAATTCGTTCCAGATTGCCGTTCGCATCCATCTTGAACCTCGGCTTAGCTTCACCCTCATTCGACAATACGGTAAGCCTTCGAGCCCGGTCCATAATCTGAATCAACGTCTTGTAGTCGTCGTTAACGGCCCGATAATCCGACTGGGCATTGTTGACTTCGCTGGCCAGCTTCTCATTCTCACTGCGAAGCTTGAACAGCTCTTCGTCCTTTTCTTTCATTTCTTTCTCGAACATTTTAATTTGCCGGGACAGCTCCTGATAGGTCGTCTTCCAGCTTCTCAGGAAGCGAATAACGGCATCGATCGATATCCCTTCGTCCACCATACCCGCTTCCGGTTTATAGACGGTGCCTACTTCTGCATCGAGCATCGCGATGGAAGACACCTGAGGCGCAGGCGATTGCTTCTTGAAATAATTGCGCTTCTGCCGCTGCTGCTTCGCTATGCTTATCGCTTCCTCATACTTCTTGCGTACGCAGCTGTTCCAACGAAAACCGCATGCGGCTGCGGTGCGGCCGATTCGCTCGCCCACTTCCTCGAATGCCGCAAGCTGTGTGCTGCCTTCTCTAATATGGCGCAGGGTTACTTCGGCGAGAATAAGATCATCGTCCGGACTCCACGCATCTTGTCTAACTGCTGTCATGCAACAATAACCTCCTAACGTAAAGGCGCTTACTTTATCTCTATGCCCTTGGTAGAGTTCATAGAATCTATTGGATACTATTTTGTATAACCAAAATTAAATGCGCTCATACATGATTACTTCAACCAATGAGCAAACTATAGGAAAGATATCACAGCGAGCTTCAAAAAAAATTTGCCAATTCGTCACCGCTGCATGTTTACACTCCATCATGCAAACGTTATAATGTTCAATAGGAAATTGGGTCGTATGGAAAGGGGGATGCTATCATGGCACGCATGTATCGGGTACTCGGCTTTTGGTGCTTAGTCATCGGACTAATGGCTTTCGCTGGCCATATGACGGAATTTGCTCTGCTGTTCTTCGCGCAAGCCGTCGCTTTCACATTTCTTGGCTACTTGAACTTCTCCGAAAGAACATACATCATGATGTTCTGGGGATATATGGTGATTTCATTCGTTGGATTCACATATTGGTCCGTCTTCAAGTTGGACTTGCCGTTCTAATCAAGCGCCACAAGAAAGTGCAGAAGAGGCCCGCAACAAGGATAATCCTTGTCGCGGGCCTCTTCTAATCCTTCTCCAGGATCAGCACCCGGAACGCTTCGCCGATCCCGTCGCTAAGCAGAAGCTGGCGCAGTGAGCGATTGCTCCTCGCTTCCTCGCTGAAGGGATTGCTGTCGCGATGCTCAATCAGCAACTCCATGATGCCGTGGTTCACCATGAACTGCTTCTGGCTCCCATCGAAGATGACACTGAACCCGGCATTGCGCGCCTCCGCCTTCAGATAGGAGAAGGAGACATGAGCTGTCATATCCTGCTGGCCCGGCCGCTGGAACGGCTGATCAGATGCCATATGGCGATAATAACACATCAGTGTGCCATCCATCCGGAAAGCTGCGCTATATTCCTCGGCGTCGTATCCGTAGTCGATAATGATGACTCTGCCCCGCTTCATCATTCCGCTGATCTCTCTTACCCACCGGCCCGCGCCCGGGCACAGCTCCGTAATCTGACCTTCACGTAGACGAATGCCGTCGCGATGCAGCCACTTGCGAAAGTCGGGATTCGTCATGGCCATCCGTACATAGCGGAAGTGGCCGTTCACAACTGCTACACCCAGCTCATAGAGATGCCCTCCCATTCGTTGGATACGGTGAACGGGGAATGCGTCCAGCAGTTCGTTCGCAAGAATAACGGCGGGCGCTTGTAGCGTCCCCTCGGCGTCCGCCAGCGCCTCCCGGGACGTTAGGCAATTAGCATGTGGCAGATGCAGCCTCGCAGCCTCCGCATGCGGGGGATAATCCTCCACGAGCTTCATGCGGAACTTCTCTCTCCATAGCGGCAGACGCTTCTTCCATTCTGCAGCAATCTGCGCAGACAGCCTTCCCGTCCCCGCCCCCCATTCCACGAACGTTAGGGGCTGAGGACCTTCCTTCGCATAGTCCATCACATAGGAAGCAATGACTGCCGCCAGTCCGGCTCCAACGGCCGAGCTTGTATAGAAGTCGCCTTCTTTCCCGATTCTGATCTCGCCTTGCCGATAATAGCCGTATTCCTCATCGTACAGGCACATCGCCATATAATCATGGAAGGTGATGCACGAGGCGCAGCGAGCCGCTCCCAGTTCATCGCTATACGCGCCTTGATGCCTCGAACGGACGATGATGCGTTCGATTTTCTGTTCAAGAGCGCTTTCGGATTGCACATTTGCCATTGCGAGATTTCTCCTTTTCCGCATCTAAGATATAATGAAGAAGGCGGACGCATACACTTATTGCTGAGGGAGGAGGATGCCGCTTGAAAAAAATGATGCCATACGTTAATGCAAAAACCGCCTTCATCCTGTTCCTGATCAGCGCGCTGCTCGCTCTGCGAATGCCCGTTATGGCAGAGTCGACCGCGCCAGACGCCGCTACCGACGATGTACATGCCCTGCTGGAAAAAAGTCTGTCTGTCGTTGAAATCGACCGCGAGATTGAAGCGATCCGCGCACAGATGAAAGAATTGAAGCATACGATGCAACTGGCACAAGACGGACTGGAACGGCAGGAAGCCGATATTGCGACAAAGCGGGACGATGCAGGCAAAGTACTCCGCGCTTATTATATGGGTGACCGCGATATGCTGTATGTCGGCTTGCTGTCTTCGAAATCATGGACGACCTTCCTATCCATCATCGATTACATCGATATTATCGTAAGCAAGGACAGGCATACGCTTCATTCTTACATAGACAAGTATCGCGATATGCAAGAAGGCTATCGTCAGCTGGAAGATAAAGAAAATGAGCTCGCTGCCGTCGAGCAGCGGCTTCAGGAGCAGCGGGAGCGCGTTCTCGCCCTGGAAGCGCAGCTGGAAGAAGAGCTGCAGGGACGAACCGATGCCGACCGCATACGACTGCTGATGGGGGAGCTGACCCGATCCTGGGAAGAAAAAGGTCTGGCAAAAGTGAAAGAATACTTCCAGGCGCTGGCCGGCGCCATGCAGGAGCTGCCCGGCTGGATAAGCGACAATAAAGATATGCTGGATAACCAGGGGTTCCAATACACTATCACAGTTCCAGAAGGGGAGCTGAATGCCTTCCTTCAGGAACAAGACGAGCGATTCAAGCACTTTGCATTCCAATTCCTGGACGGCTCCGTTACGGCCTACGGCAACAAGGACGGCATGGAGATCTCTGTATCGGGACATTACACCGTGGAAGACGAGCCGGTGAACGGCATTCTGTTCCACGTTGACAAGCTGCTGTACAACGGCTTCTCGCTTCCCGACACGACTCGACGATCGCTGGAAGAGGAATTCGATCTGGGCTTCTATCCGCAGCTGCTCCTCTCCTTCTTGAAGGCGAAGGACGTCGAAGCCAAGGACGGCAAGCTGACGATCAAGCTGTCCATCAGCCTATAAGGACGGCGAGGGGTTGCCTCATTCCGGGCGTGCAGCTCCTTCGCCGCTCGGATGGGCAAGCTCCGCTATGAAAGCGTCCATCGCAATTTCCTTCCGCGCATAACGGCCCCACAGCCCTTCCAAGAGTCGCTTTCGATCCGGCCAGCCGGGATCGGTCTTATACAGCTGCTGTTCCTCCTCCATATAAGCGAGCGCCGGGAAACTTCGTCCTCCCTGCTGCACCATCGCTTCAATCCATTGCATCGCTTCCTGCTCCGCTTGACAGTCGGCCCCAATGACGTAGCTGCTGCCGCTAATCCAGGGATGCGCAAAGCCCTTCTGATCGACGATCAACGATCTCTTGACGGCATTATCCAGCCCTTCGTACATGTGCCACGGAAGGATGAGCGACAGCAATCTGTCCTCCTTGATCGCTTGCATTATCTGATTCAATTGCTGCAAGCTAAGCGTCCCGATTCGTTCCTGCTGGGCGCTCAGCCATATAAGCCGCTCCTGCTGCTCTCCGGTCATCTCCAGCTTCATGGCTGAAGCTTCCTCATCCTTCCTGAACTTCTCCAGCCATACCAGCAGCTGCTCTATATCGTCCGGACTGAGATTGAGCAGCGTCGCTTCCTCCTCGCCTTCGGAGAGTAGCTGAACCAGTGCAAGGAACGAGCCCCAATCTTGCGGCTCCTCCGACATTCCCGCCTCTGCCAGCATGGACTTGTTCCACAATAATGCATAGGGATTGATATCGTAGGGCACGCCCCACAAATATCCGTTCCACTTCAACGGCTCCAGCCACCCGCTCGCGTGCTGCGGCAGCCCTTCGTTCGCAAGCTTGCTGTCTACGGGCTTCAAGAATCCTCGAACCGCGAATGGCATCACCCATTCGTTATGCAGCAGCAGCATATCGGCTCCGTCTCCAACGCTGCTGTTCCGCTCCCAGTTATCGTGTGCGGAGGAGAAGTCGGGTTCATTCGTTAGATGGACGACAATATGGGGATGGTCGGCCATGAAGGTGCGATTCCTTCTTTGAAGCTCAAGGAATTGCTCCGCCGTTACGGAAACGCTTGCATGAAGCTCGACAACGGGCTTGTCCGGCAAGGGGCCGTCGAAGCCCGAGAACGCTTCGTATCCTTGCGGCGGACTCGGCAGACTGCTCTGTATGGAGCGTGAATACGGAATAAGCAGCAATGAAGACAATAACAGAACAACGACGATAAGAGGCACATACTTCCGAGGAGACACACGGCTCCTCCTTTCCTTTTCCTGCTCTTATATATGCTATAGAATACCAATATTTATCAGCTTGTGGCAAGGCTTTACCAGCAGAAAAGACGGCTGCAGGGCGCAGCCGCCTTGCTGTTCTCCCCCTTATTACAACAGATCCGCCGCCAGCTGCGCCAGCTTGGAGCGCTCCCCTTTCTCCAGCATGACATGGCCGCTTATCCCCTCAAGCTTGAATCTCTCTACGATATGGGACAATCCGTTGCTGACGGAATCCAGATAAGGATGATCGATCTGCTCCGGATCGCCCATCAACACGATTTTGCTGCCTTCCCCGACACGCGAGACAATTGTCTTCACCTCATGTCTTGTCAGGTTTTGAGCTTCGTCGATAATGATGAATTGCCCCGGAATAGAGCGACCGCGAATATACGTCAGCGCTTCAACCTGGATGCTTCCCATGCCCATTAATATTTTTTCAATATCGCCGGATTTCTTCGTATCGAACAGAAACTCCAGATTATCGTAGATAGGCTGCATCCATGGCCTCAGCTTCTCTTCTTTCTCCCCCGGCAGATAGCCAATATCCTTCCCCATCGGGACAACCGGTCTGGCAATCAACAGCTTCTTATACTTATGCTCATCCTCCACCTTCATCAGGCCTGCTGCCAGCGCAAGCAGGGTTTTGCCTGTGCCGGCCTTTCCAGACAAAGTGACGAGCGGTATATCGTCGCTGAGGAGCAGCTCCAACGCCATGCGCTGCTGGGCGTTGCGGGCCGTAATCCCCCACACGGGATCGTTGCTCAGATACAAAGGTTCAAGTCTCGCTCCATCTGAGCTAACCTTCAGCAGCGCCGACTTGTTCGTTCCCATCTCGTCCCGCAAAATAACGAATTCGTTAGGTCTTGGCATCGACTTTAATTGCAGTTGATTGACACTCAGAAATCGGAACGTATAAAATTCATCGATAACGGCAGGATGGACGAACAAGGTAACGCAGCCCGTATAAGCATCTGATGCCGGCGCAATTTGATCCGACAGATAATCCTGGGCTTTCAGCCCCAGTACGTCCGCCTTAATACGTACGAGCACATCTTTGCTGACGAGTACGATTTCCCGTTTATCGGCTTTCGCTGCAGCGTCTTCTTGCTCCAGCTGATAATTCAGGGCGACGGCCAGTATCCGATTGTCGTTGGACATGTCGCCGAACATTTCCTGTACGCGCATAAAGCTGCGATGATTCAATTCTACTTTCAGCAGTCCGCCGTTCTGTAGGGGAATGCCTTCGTGAAGATGCCCCTGACGGCGCATGCCGTCCAGCAGGCGGGATACGGTCCGGGCGTTGCGTCCAAGCTCATCGGCTAATCTTTTCTTGGAGTCGATTTCCTCCAGTACGATCGCGGGAATGATCACTTCATTGTCTTCGAAGGCGAATATGGCCTGTGGGTCATGAAGCAGCACATTGGTATCGAGCACGAATATTTTTTTCATGAAAGAAACCTCCCGGCATATCGATGATAGTTGCAATAGTCATTCCGATTGTTAAGATGCGGTAAACCTCCCCTTAAGACGCAAGAAAGCCTAGTGAATAATCACTAGGCTTTCCATATGACACGCCAAGGGGCAAACTTGTCCTCATGGCATCCTCGATTCAACTTGCACGGGAAGACTTGAAACAGCTTCATCCGACGTTCCTTATTGCTGCGCCAGCTAGTCATGTTCACATCCATCATTGCGAGGACCTCCCCAGAATGGATTAGATAGGGCTGTTCTAGCCTTATTATAGCTATTTTATTCTGCAGCGTCTACGGGCATTCCCATTTTTGCCTGCAGTTCATTCCTCGCCTTCTGAAGGCTTTCTTCATTAATATAGACGAATGGACTCTTCCAGTTGCCTTCCAGCGGCATGAAGGTCAGATCGCTGCTCTTGATGCCCAAATATGTATTAATCATCCGGCTAATTTCCTTCTCGGGCATATCGGTCTGCACGTTCTCGCTCATCTTCTCGATGATGCTGCCGATTTTGGAGACTCCGCCTACGGTCATCAGCTTGTCCACCAGCGCACCGACTACCTCGCTCTGCCGTCGGTTCCGGTCGAAATCGCTCGACATGTTGGTGCCATCGTTGGATTGGCGGTATCTGACGAAATCGAGCGTCTGCTTGCCGTCCAGCTTCTGTTCGCCCTTCTGCAAGTCGATATTGGTGCCATCATGGGAGTCCGTATATTTCATGCGCATATCGACATACACGTCGATGCCGCCGAGCAGATCCACCGTGTCCTCGAAGCCCTTGAAGTTGACGAGCGTCGCGTACTTGACATCAATGCCGAATAGCTTGCCGAGCACGTTGCGGAACTCTTCCTTCGCTGCGATCGCCGCTTCTTCCTTATCTTTCCCCTCGTTGCGGGCCGCCATGAAGAAGTCCGCATAGAATCGGTTCGCTTTCCTGCCGCGATAGCCATCCACTTCGATCAGTGTATCCCGGGGAATGGACACGATAGAGGCCGACTTGGATTCCGGATCGAATGAAGCCACCATCAACACGTCGGTATTCAATCCTCCGCCTCCCGAGCGGGAATCAATGCCCATGATAACCATGGATACCGGCTTCTTCTTGACGGATTCCTTCACAGGCACCGGAGTGACTATCGTTTCATCCACAATGGAGATGGTATCGAAGGCTTCGTCTGTCTTTAACAGCAAATAACTGAGCCAGCCTGCAATCGCCAGCATTAAGCCGAGCAGAAGAAAAAAAAGCGTGATAAAAAACACCTTCAGCTTGCTTTTTCGTTTTTTCGGCTTTGGACGCTTGGGCGGTTTGGAGCCCCTCATCGTTGATCGGGGAGGCATTGTAGAAGATTGACCTTGACTCATTGACCTGCAAGCCCCTTTAGTTGAATTTCGGATTGGCGTTAATGTCCAGAAGCAGCTGTTCCCCCGCTTCGCGGGGAATCAGCTGCAGCTTGGACTTGCCGTTCTTCTCGTATTTCACATAAATCATCGTATCGTCGGTTCGCGAAATCTCGGCGGAAGTGATGGCATGATCCTCGCTCAGCACGTCCAGGAAAAACTCCAGCGTCTTGCGGGCCGCTTCGTCCTCCGGGCGCGCATCTGCGACAACCCGGATTTGCAGCCAATTGAACAATGCGTCTTCCTCTCTCACACGCCGCACCTCCGAAACTGCGATTTGTAAGGCCGCTAACCGCTCTTCTTCCGATACTTGTCATAGAGCTGACGTCCGCGCAGCATCAGCATC
The DNA here is from genome assembly GCF_025567625.1 of Paenibacillus sp. J5C2022. Taxonomy (GTDB): domain Bacteria; phylum Bacillota; class Bacilli; order Paenibacillales; family Paenibacillaceae; genus Pristimantibacillus. The sequence continues at coordinate 122,125 of NZ_JAOQJC010000012.1, forward strand.
ATCAATACAGCGATGCCCATGCATTGGATGATGGGGAGCTTGTCTACTTGAAGAATCATAAGGACGAAGCTACCGATCGCCATGACGACATAGACAAGGACTTCCTTCAGCAGAGGAAGTCTTGCCTGCGGACGGAATACACTGTTGAAAATATAGATGGTGAACGCCAGTATAAGCACGTAAGATACAAGCTTATGCTCGCTCAGCCATTCCTGCATGATTGATTCCTCCTGTCATGCCGCCAGGCTACACGCCCGCTTGCGCCATTTTGCGTTGCTTCTCCGCACGATCGCGATCGCCCTTGTTCAACAGCTTCTTGCGAAGGCGTATCGTCTTCGGCGTAATCTCGCAATATTCGTCATCGTTCAAGTATTCCAGCGCTTGCTCAAGCGAGAACAATCGAGGCGTCTTCAGCTTGACGGTATCGTCCTTGCCGGCAGAGCGTACGTTGGTCAGTTGCTTCTCCTTGCAAATATTGACGATAATGTCGTTATCCCGATTATGCTCTCCGACGATCATGCCTTCGTAGACCTCTGTGCCCGGCTCCATGAACAGAATGCCGCGGTCTTCTACGCCAAGCATGCCGTAGAACGTGGACGTACCGTTCTCGCTGCTAACCAGCACACCTTGATGGCGGCCGCCGACGGAAGAGCCCACAAGCGGTCCGTACTTGTCGAAGGCATGGTTCATAATGCCGTACCCGCGCGTAAGCGTCAGGAACGACGTGCGGTAGCCGATCAAGCCGCGAGCCGGAATAATAAACTCCAGACGAACTTGGCCGTTGCCGTTGTTGATCATATTGACCATCTCGGCTTTGCGCATGCCAAGGCTTTCCATGACCGCGCCCATGCTTTCCTCCGGCACATCGATCAGCAAGCGCTCATACGGCTCCTGCTTCATGCCGTCTACTTCCTTCACGATGACTTCCGGCTTGGACACTTGCAGTTCGTAGCCTTCGCGCCGCATATTCTCGATCAGAATACCCAGATGCAGCTCGCCGCGTCCGGATACGATGAATGCGTCGGGGCTGTCCGTCTCGTCCACCCGCAGCGCGACGTCCGTCTCCAGCTCCTTGAACAGACGCTCGCGAAGCTTGCGGGACGTCACCCACTTGCCTTCGCGGCCCGCGAAAGGACTGTTGTTGACAAGAAACGTCATTTGCAGCGTCGGCTCGTCGATTTTGAGCACCGGCAGCGCTTCTGGATGCGCAGGATCGGCTATCGTCTCGCCGATATTGATCTCCCTGATGCCGGCAATGGCGACAATATCTCCCGCTCCAGCCTCGGCCACCTCGATTCGCTTCAGTCCCTGGAAGCCGAACAGCTTCTCGATTCGCGCCGACTTCGTCACTCCTTCGCGATTAATGACGGCGACCGGCTGGCCTTGCTTGATCTTGCCTCTGTTCACGCGGCCGATCGCGATCCGTCCCAGATATTCGTTATAGTCAAGCAATGTAACCAGAAACTGCAGCGGCTCGTCGACCTTCTCGGTTGGCGAAGGAATATGCTCCACAATCGTATCGTAGAGCGCCTGCATATTCTCGTCCTGCTTTTCGGGGTCCATGCTTGAAGTGCCCATCAGTGCGGAGGCATAGACGACCGGGAAGTCCAGCTGATCGTCGTTCGCGCCAAGCTCGATGAACAAGTCCAGCACCTCGTCGATGACCTCCACCGGCCTTGCGTTCGGTCGGTCGATTTTGTTTACGACGACAATTGGCGTCAATTGGTGCTCCAGCGCTTTGCGAAGGACGAATTTCGTCTGCGGCATACAGCCTTCGAAGGCGTCCACCACGAGCAGGACGCCATCCACCATTTTCATAATCCGTTCCACTTCGCCGCCGAAGTCGGCGTGTCCTGGCGTATCAACGATGTTGATCAGGTAGTCCTTGTAATTGATGGCCGTATTTTTGGCCAGAATCGTAATGCCGCGTTCTCTCTCCAGATCGTTGGAGTCCATGGCGCGCTCCTGAATCGATTCGTTGTCTCTGTACGTGCCGGATTGCTGAAGCAGCTTGTCCACCAAGGTCGTCTTGCCGTGATCGACGTGCGCGATGATGGCAATGTTGCGTAAGTTTTCTCTAGCTTGCATTTGAAATAATCCACTCCACTATTTAATTTTTTGTATAACACTCGCTTATCTGCGGAACCGGAAGGACCAGCGATTGGGGCCGTACATCAGCCATCCCCCCGCAACGATTAGCAGCAGCGCGATTACATAGATGCCCCAGCCCCACATCAGTGCCAGGATAAGGAATAACAGCGAAAATACGCTAAGCGCAATTGCTGCCATTAGAACAGCCTTCTGCTTGGATGAGCCGAAAATATAATACTCGTAAAGTCCTGCGGCAATCCCGAACAAGAATAAGGGCCATAGCGCCTGCAAGGCGTCCCAACCGAAAATATTGCAAGCGATAAACAACAAAGCGTACACAACCAGCATGCCGCCTGGAACAAGCGCAACTGCCGGAACTACCCTGCCGAAATAAAGCACATGCAATAGCACGCCGGGGATCAGCACAAGCAGCGGCCAGAAGATGCTGCCCAGAAAGCTGAACAGCCCTAACTTGCCGAGCAGGATAACAACCCCGGCCAACAGCAAAATTATCCCGGCGGAATATTTATTTTTTGGCATAATTCCGCTCCTTACCCATCCTTCGCGCTGAATGACGAAAGACGACATTTTTTATCCTTTTTAGTTTATAGGAACTGCGGCAAAAATACCAGTATGTCGCCTCAATTTTCATTTTCGTTTTCTGAATGCCATCGAAACGGCGATGATGAGCGGAATGCACAGAAGCGGGATCAGCTCTGTCAGATCTCGCGACTGCTGGAACAGCAGCTCATTCATGCCGGGGTCGGCAACCAGCATCTCGCCGGCAGCGTAAGCAAGCAGAGCCGATCCCGCATAAGACAGCGCAGGAAAGCGCAGCAGCAGCGTGCCGAGCAGCTGGCTTCCCCATACAATCATAGGAATGCTGAGCGCTATGCCCAGCAGGATGAGCACGAGATCTCCCTCTGCAACGGCTGCAATGGCGAGCACGTTGTCCAGACTCATGATGAAATCCGCCGTGACGATCGTCCAGATGGCGCTTCTGATCGTGGAGCCTCCCTTAATCTGATGTTCTTCTCCCCGCCCGCCTGCCTCTGCAAGCAGCTTGTAGGCGATGACGAGCAGCAAGATCGATCCTGCGGCTTGCAGATAAGGAATTTGGAGCAGCTGCAAAGCGACGACTGTCAATGCGCATCTTAAGGCAACCGCGGCGAACGCCCCCCACCATATGGCCTTCCGGCGCTGGCGGGAAGGCAGCCGGCTGCTGGCCATGGCGATCACAATCGCGTTATCGCCGCTTAGCAATACATTAATTAAGACGATTTCGAAAAAAATAAGTGTGCTGTCCATGGACAATCCCCCCCTGTATCAGAGGTATGTCCATTCCGAGGGATATATGTCCAAAAAAATTTAGCGGCTATCTTCCCGAATGCCACTATTTATTGTAGACTTCAATAAGCAAAGCAATCTATGGAAAGGAGGAAACATCAGATGGATCTTTTCACGGTCGAGTTTTTCACAGCACTGGCTACAATTGTCGTCATTGATTTGGTATTGGCCGGGGATAACGCCATTGTTATCGCACTGGCCGCCCGCAACCTGCCTAAGCAACAGCAGAAGCAGGCCGTCATCTGGGGAACCGTGGGAGCCATCGTCATTCGCATCGCCGCAACGCTGCTCTTCGTGAAGCTGCTGAATGTACCTTGGCTTCATCTTATAGGCGGCCTTCTGCTGCTATGGATCGCCTTCAAGCTGCTTGTCGAAGAGAAAGATCACGGCGATATCAAGGCAGGCAATACGCTTGGACAATCCATCCGGACAATCATTATCGCCGATGCCGCCATGGGCATAGACAACGTCATTGCCGTTGCCGGCGCGGCGCATGGAGATATGCTGCTCGTCGTGCTGGGACTGCTCATCAGCATTCCTGTCGTCGTATGGGGAAGCACCTTGTTCATCAAGCTGATTAATAGATTCAAGTGGATTATCTATATCGGTGCGGCCGTACTTGCATTCACGGCTGCCAAGATGCTTACGCACGAGAAGGCTTATGAAAGCTTCTTCCTTGACAACAAGCTAATTTACTGGATATTCGTTGCAGTAGTGACGGGATTGACGGTACTGGCGGGATACTTAGTTAACCGTTCGAAAGAACGCGCAACACAACAAAGCGCCGGCTCCCATTAGGGACCGACGCTTTCTTCATGTTCAGAACCAGTCTTCTTCTCCCGCCTGTTCCTGTGGCGACGCGTCGTGGGGGGAGACGAGGATGACTTCACGCTCCTCAATTGCTCTCCGAATCATTTCCTCCATGTTCGGCAGATTCCCTTCCACCCTCTCCACCACTTTCAAGTTAGGATTGGTGCTGGGCGACTTCGGCAGGAACAATGTGCAGCAATCTTCATATGGTAGAATGGACGTCTCGTATGTGCCGATTCGTTCAGCCAATTGGATGATCTCGTTCTTATCCATCATAATGAGGGGCTTCAGCAGCGGAAGTTCAGCTGCGCGTCCGATGACATTCATGCTGGCTAATGTCTGACTGGCGACCTGCCCCAGGCTCTCGCCCGTCACCAGTCCGCCCGCTTTAATCTCCTCGGCAACGCCTTCTGCGATGCGAAGCATAGCGCGGCGCATAAGCGTAATGGTCAGATGCTCTTGCTTGCATCCCGCAATCGTCGTCTGAATGTCCGTGAACGAGATGATGTGCAGCCTCATGCGCGTACCGCTGAAGAAGGTGAGACGCTTCGCCAGCGAGACGACCTTGTCCTTCGCCTGCTCACTGGTGAAGGGATAGCTGTGGAAGTGTATCGCTTCCAGCTCCAGCCCTTTCCGCATCGCCATCCATCCCGCCACGGGAGAATCGATTCCGCCTGACAGAAGCAACAGCGCTCTGCCGTTGGAGCCGAACGGAAAGCCTCCGGCAGCCGGCACGACCTCCCAATAAATATAAGCGGCTTCCTCCTGAATGTCGACGCGCAGTTCCAGCTCAGGGTTCCTTACGTCCACGCGCATATCGGGAAAGGCGGGCAGTACGTGCTGCGCGACCAGATGGTTCATCTCCTGGGAATTGTGCGGGAACTTCTTCCAGGCTCTGCGCACATTTGTTTTGAACGTCTTCGGCACATGGTCCAGGCTATGCATCAGCTTCAACGCCGTACTGCGGATAGCCTCCAGCTCCGGCTCCGTGCTGACTACCGGACTGACGGATACGATACCGAACAATTCCTTGAGCCGTTCAATGACCGGACCGTGCGGATGCCCGTTCAACTGCACATACATCCGCCCGTACGTCTTCCAATAGCTTGTATTCGGAAACGGCGTGAGTGCATGCTTGACCGCTCTCACCATCTTGCTTTCGAATTGGTTGCGATTCCTGCCTTTCATCGTCAAATCGCCATAACGCAATACGATCTGATCATATATCAATGTTGCCTGCTCCTCTCCAGCGGTTTCAGTTGGGTCACAATGCTGCGCAGTGCTCCCGACAGCATATCGATGTCCTCTTCGCGATGCTCATCTCCGAAGCTGATGCGGATGCCTCCCGACGCTTCCGCATGCGAAGCCCCGATCGCTTGCAGCACTCGGCTCGGCTTGTCTGACTTGGAGGAGCATGCGGAGCGCGTCGAGGCAATGATGCCTCTCTGCTCCAGCATATGAACGATGACTTCCGGCTTCATGCCGGGATAAGTGAAATGAACAATATGCGGAGCATATGGCGCACCTCCGGTCAGCTTCAGCTCCGGAATGGAGGCGATCTCCTCCCTCAGCTTTGCCGACAGACGTCCGAATACGGCGGATCGTTCGGCCATCCCCTCGCAGGCCAGCCTTAACGCCTTCGCCGAAGCGACGATGCCAGGCACATTCTCCGTCCCCGCCCTCGTTCCAAGCTCATGAGCGCCGCCCGATATTTGCGGCTGGAGCGCTACACCTTTACGAACATACAAGTAGCCGACGCCGCGCGGTCCGCGCAGCTTGTGCGCTGATCCGCTCAGCAGGTCCACGCCCCATTCCTCCAGCGGAATAGGCAGCTTGCCTAGACTCTGCACCGCATCGACATGAAGCAGGATTTTGGGATAAGACTTCAATAGCCGGGCGATCTCCTCTACGGGCTGCAAGGTGCCAATCTCGTTGTTCACATGCATGACGCTGACCAGAATCGTCTTATCCGTAATCGCTTGCTTCACCGCATCCGGACTCACATGACCTGTAGGCTCCACCGGCAAGTACGTGATCTGAAAACCTTCGCTTTCGAGCTGCTTGAGCGGCTCAGTGACGGATGGGTGCTCAATGCTTGTCGTCACAATATGATTCCCTCTGCTGCGGTAACTTCTTGCTGCGCCTTTCAATGCCAAATTATTGGATTCCGTTCCCCCGGAAGTGAATATCCAGTTGCCATTGCTAGCTCCCGTCTGAGCGGCGACGAGCGTGCGCGACCGTTCGATAAGCTTCGCCGCTTCAACCCCGGCCGCATGCAGCGAAGAGGGATTCGCATAAGTCTTTCGCATCACATCCGTCATCGTCTGGATGACTTCCTCGCGAGGCGGAGATGACGCGCAATGATCGAAATAATGCATCTTCCTTTGGACGCCTCCTTTCCTGTTCCTATCCATATGAATAGAAAAAGACCAACGGTGCGCTCTCGCATTCATGACTTGAGCGAGCCGTGATCCTTCATCGGCCATCAGCTTTTTCCGCTATTTATTGTACATCTTTTTTCCGTTGCAGGCCAGTCTCTTCTGCAAGGTTGCTATTATGGCAGTCAGGGCGGGGCAATTGAACTCATGCAGGTGTAAAGGCAAGGAATCGGGCGAGAATAGCACCTCTTGCCGCAGTAAAGCCTGCTGAAGGTGCCGGATAAACGTTAACCGTCCCTTATCGCGGTTGTCATATGCTGTCAACGTCAGATATAGTAGACTAGAATAAAACTATTATTATAAGGGGTAGTGAGAAACAGAAATGGACAGTGGTCCCATACTTTTAAAACTATTCATGATTGCTCTGCTTATTCTGCTGACTGCATTCTTCGTCGCAACGGAATTTGCCATCGTCCGGCTCCGAGCGAGCCGCATTGACCAACTGGTGCTGGAAGGCCGCAAGAACGCGCTCGCCGTACAGAAGGTTACTAGCAATCTGGATGCATACTTGTCGGCTTGTCAGCTTGGAATTACCATTACGGCGCTTGGCCTTGGTTTTCTCGGCGAACCGACAGTAGAAGTGTTGCTGACTCCCGTTTTTGATGAATTTGGACTAAGCAGCAGCATTAGTCACGCTCTTTCCATCGGTATTGCATTTGTAGTTATTACATTCCTGCACGTCGTCATCGGAGAGCTGGCTCCCAAAACATGGGCCATACAGAAAGCTGAATATATTTCCTTTCTAACGGCCAAACCGATTATTTTCTTCCACACCCTCCTGTATCCGTTCATCTGGCTGCTTAACGGTTCCGCGAACGGGTTGGTACGCCTGTTCGGGCTCAAGCCGGCCAATGAGCATGAGGATGCGCATTCCGAGGAAGAAATTCAAATCATCTTGAGCGAAAGCTATCAGAGCGGCAAAATCAACAATACGGAATACGGTTATGTGAGCCGTATATTCGCATTCGACGAAATGCTGGCCAAAGAAATCATGGTTCCACGCACGGACATGATGTGTTTATATACGAACAATTCGGTGCAAGACAATCTGGCAATTATCCGCAAGGAGCAATACACCCGCTTTCCCGTTGCTTCCGAGAGTAAGGATAATATTGTCGGCATGATCAATACGAAGCAATTATTCCTGGAATACGAAGCAGGCAAGCCCTTCGATTTCAAGAAGCTGATTCATCCCGTCCTTAGCGTCTCGGAGGTTACTCCTGTCAAGACGCTGCTCAAGCGCATGCAGCAGGAACGCGTTCATATCGCAATACTTGTGGATGAATACGGCGGCACCTCAGGTCTGATTACGATCGAGGATATTCTGGAGGAGATCGTCGGCGAGATTCGGGACGAATTCGATACCGACGAACGCAAGGAAATCGAACAGCTTGATCATAACTGCTACCTTATCGACGGCAAGGTGCTTCTCGACGAACTGAGCGAGCTGACCGGCATTGCCATTCAAGAGGAGGATGTGGACACCGTTGGCGGCTGGCTGTATAGCAAGCTGCTTGAACCGAAGAAGGGCAAGGAATTTCAATTCCAGCACTTGAAATTTATTATTCGGGAAACGAGCAAAAACCGCATTCGCAAAATCGAGCTTGAAATTTTGCAGCCTGAAGTGGAAGGCGAGACCGCTTAAAGATTCGACAACAAAACGACATACAAGAAGCTTTCAGTCTGCTTGTCCGCAGCGCTGAAAGCTTCTTTTTCGAGCGTTATTTTTTGAAAATTTAAACTTCGACAAAATGCTTGCCAATGCAAAAAAGCTGTGGCATAATAACACTTGTCCTCGGGAAACATTAGAAATGCGCCGGTGTAGCTCAATTGGTAGAGCAACTGACTTGTAATCAGTAGGTTGGGGGTTCAAGTCCTCTCGCCGGCACCATCTTCAAATAAGAGGAACAGCCAGCTCTCGACTGATGGGATATCAGCGAGGGTTTTTTTGTGCTGACACGGACTCTCCACATCCATAAGAACGATGAAAAATAAGCCCTTTCATACATACATGAACATGATTGCGTTCAAGATGCACGTCCGGACTTAGACTAGACGGGTTCGATAATATGCGTTACTCATCGGATTGGTCCCACTTTTTGGAGTAAGCTTTTTTGGTTACCCACAGTGTCATCCAGGTGACGATCGCAATGATCAATATCGAGAATATCCATACGGATGCAGGAACATTGCCCATAGTTGCCCTCCCTTCCTATACACCTATTATTCTACAGGAAACGGTGAGCATACATGCGGCAAATTTGTAAACAAATTGGGACAATTGTCCACTACAATGCAGAGGTGACATGAAAATGGAGTTCCATCTGGACTTGATTGACACCAAGATTGAATTTTTTGAAGCGGAAACGCAAAAAACGCTGGAAGACCAAATCCGTTATGCCATCGACACAAATAAAGCATTAATGCTGGATGTTCATGCGGTTCAATATCAAACCGCGTTCAATCATCGAACGGAAAAAATGCATTACAGCGCTGCCGTACATTTCAAGCTCAAACGTTAATTCAGGACGCTGGACCGGAGCTGGGACATATGCTCATTCTACAGCTTCAATCTGTATTGATGCGGGGATATGCCCATGATTTTCTTGAACAGTTGAATAAAATAAGACGCATTGGGCAGCCCAACCAACTCTCCGATGCGTTCGATGGAGTAATCGCTGGCCTGCAGCAGGCTGCAGGCTTCCTGGATTCGCCGTGCGCTTAAATATTCCGTCATGCTGCTGCCCGTCTCTTTGCGAAACGTGCGCGACAAGTAGCTTTTCGACATATGTAGCTCTTCCGCCAGCGCCTCGAGCTTGAAAGCGTCACTGTAGTTTTCCTCCATCCACTCCATCACCCGCTCTGAATGACGCAGCTTCTCCCCGCTTCCCTCTTCGCCGTCGCCTTTAGGTCCGATTTTGCCTTGAATAAGCGACAACAACCGCAGCAAATATAGCGCCGATTGATCCCCCTTCGCAACTGTGGATGCTCCCGCAATTTGCGTTTGAAATTCCTCGCATGCTTGATCCAGCGCTACTATCCGATCACTCATATCGAATGTTTGCTCCTTAACGAGCCCTTTGCTGAGCCGCATAAAAAAATCCTTTATACTCGGAAACACAGCCAGATAACTCTCCATATGAACAGCGTTAAAGTGGAATACGCTTCGTTCATAAGGATGATCGTTATCAATATCGACATGAACACGATGCAATTGAAGAGGCTTGAAGAAAAACACTTTGCCGCCGCATATAGGGTAGGTCTGCTGGTTGACGACCACATTCCCCCGTCCTTGATGAATCACCAGCAGCTCGTAGCCGTGGTGCAAATGATAGTAGCCTTGAAACGGTGCGGTCGTCCGATTGCGGTATGCCCATTGAAATGGAGAGCTATGATAATTCAGCTGTTCATAATAAGAATTCATCTACTGTCCTCCTACTTAAGTCAACAGAGCAACATTTTTAATCATTGTACAGCAACTTTTATCTATTTGGGGGCTTTATAATGAAATTAATTCATTCCAAGGAGGAATACTGTATTGATGAATAAAGCCTATAAACAAGAAATCATGAACCGCCTTGACGAGAAAGTAGAGCGCATGATGGCTCAAATCGGAGACAACTCGCCACATGCCGCAGGTAAGGACGGCAAATACGATAATATGCCGCACAGCTGGTGGACATCCGGCTTCTGGCCGGGACTATTGTGGCTCATGCATGATGTGACAGGCAAGGACAGCTTCAAGGATGCCGCCTGGGACTGGGATAAGAAGCTGGCTGTCGGCTTTAGCGAATACCCGAATCCGATGCATCATGATGTCGGCTTCCAATTCCTGCCGACGTCTGTCATCAAGCATGCCATTACCGGCGATGAGGACGGGCTGCGCATCGGACTGGAAGCGGCGAACTTTCTGGCCGGTCGCTTCAACCCTGTGGGCAACTTCATTCGGGCCTGGAATCAGTGGGGCGAGAAGGACAACACGGGCTGGGCTATTATCGATTGCCTGATGAATACGCCACTCCTCTACTGGGCAAGCGATGTCACAGGCGATCCACGCTACAAGCATATCGCCATGAAGCATACGGATTCTGTCCTGGAATACGCCATTCGCGACGACGGTTCCGTCTGCCACATTCTGGCCTTCAATCCGGAGACAGGGGAGTTCGTGGAGCAGATCGGCGGTCAAGGCTATTCCGGCACCTCCGCTTGGAGCCGCGGCAATTCCTGGGCGCTCCACGGACTGGCCGTCGCATACCGCTATACAGGCGAACAACGATATCTGGATGCCGCCAAGCGCATCGCCCATTACTTCATAGCTGCATTGCCGGATGATCATGTGCCGTATTGGGACTTCCGCTTGCCGTCTCTGGATGGCCAGCCGCGCGACAGCTCCGCGGCGGCATGTGCTGCATCTGGTCTGATCGAACTGGCACAAGGCGTACCTGCGGATGAGCAAGGCATGTATATGGCTGCCGCGGAACGGATTCTCTACTCGTTAAGCGAGAACTATGCCACTTGGGACAAGCCGGACCATCAAGGCATTCTGCTTGAAGCGACGGCACATAAGCCCGCGAACTCCCACATTAACGTGTCGCTCATATATGGCGACTACTACTTCGCCGAAGCGTTCGCCAAGCTGAACGGCTGGGAACGGCGTATATTCTAAACGCATGACTGCGATGACAGAGCGGTGGGCGGTCCTTCCTCCTATCCGCTCTGCCGTCATTTTCGCCATGATTTATCCTACCGCTTCGTGGCTATATCCTCCTTCACCCTAGCCAGCAACTGCTCCAGACGCAAGCTTTCATTTCGCGACTCTCCACGCTTCCGTACGGCAACGCTTTGCTCCTCTTGCTCCTTATCCCCGTCGACAACGATATACGGTACCTTCTCCAGTTGCGCCTCACGCATTTTGTATCCCAGCTTCTCCTTGCGTGAATCCGCCTTGGCACGCACTCCTGCCGCCTTCAACGCTTCGCATATATCGTCGGCGTATGACAGATGAGCCTCCGCTACCGGGATGACTTTCACTTGCCGCGGAGCGAGCCACACAGGGAATGCGCCTCCGTAGTGCTCAATCAAGATGCCGAAGAAGCGGTCGATGGAGCCGTAGATCGCACGGTGAATGACAACGGGATGCACCCGTTCGTTGCGTTCGTCGATGTAGGACAGTTCGAATTGAATCGGCATCTGGAAATCCAGCTGAACGGTAGCGCATTGATGGCTCCGGCCTATCGCATCCTTGATATGGAAATCGATCTTCGGCCCATAAAATGCGCCGTCGCCTTCATTTATGCTATAGGCCTGCCCGGACTCCTCCAGTACGCTTCGCAGCGCATTCTCTGCCTGATCCCATTCCTCGTCGCTTCCCATCGCATGCTCCGGCCGAGTCGACAGCTCCACCTCGTACGTAAAGCCGAAAATGGCGTACATTTCGTCCACCATGCTAATGATGGATCGGATCTCGGATTGGATTTGATCCGGTGTTACGAATAAGTGCGCGTCATCCTGGCAAAATGTGCGGACGCGCAGCATTCCGTTCAGTGCCCCGCTAAACTCATGCCGATGCACTTGCCCGAATTCCGCCAGACGAAGCGGCAAGTCGCGATAAGAGCGAAGCTTGCTTTTGAATATCAGCATATGACCGGGACAATTCATCGGCTTCAGCGCGAATTTGTGCTCGTCTACCTTCGTAAAATACATATTCTCTCCATAATGCTCCCAATGACCGGAATTTTCCCATAGCTGCTGATTCATCATGAACGGCGTCCGCACCTCCTCGTAGCCATAACGCTTCGTCTGCAACTCGCGCAGCGCGGCCTCAAGCTCTTGCCGCACGATCTGCCCCTTGGGCAAGTAGAACGGCATGCCTGGCGCTTCCTCGGAGAACATGAACAGCTCCAGCTGCTTGCCCAGCTTGCGATGATCACGCTTCTCCGCTTCTTCCAAGGCGCGCATGTGAGCGTTCAGCTCTTGCCTGGAAAGGAACGCCGTACCGTATATCCGCTGCAGCATCCTGTTACGGCTGTCTCCCCTCCAGTACGCGCCGGCAATGCTCATCAGTTGGAACACACCAAGGCAGCCTGTCGACTCCATATGCGGACCGCGGCACAGATCCACGAACTCTCCTTGCTCGTACAATGTAATCTCCTCATCTTCCGGAATACTGCTCAGCAATTCTAGCTTGAGCTCATCACCCAGCTCATGGAATCGGCGCTCCGCTTCTTCCCTGCTAACGGACAGCCGCTTGATCGGCAGATTTTCACGGACGATGCTCCTCATTTCCTCCTCGATTCGCGGCAGATCTTCGACCGATAGCTTCACCTGCATGTCGAAATCGTAATAAAATCCATGCTCAATAACGGGCCCGACGCCGAATTTCACTTCGCCGTAAAGACGCTTGATCGCTTGCGCCATCAGATGAGCCGTACTGTGACGGATAACATCCAGTTGTTCTTGCTTACTTGCTTCCATTTCCTATTCCTCCTTAACAACTAAAAAAGCATACCCGATCCCGGAAAAGGGACGAATATGCTCGTGGTTCCACCCTACATTCAATTCGACAGACTGCCGAATCCTTGACTGTTCGATAACGGGAATTCCCGGCGAAGTCTACTCTCATCCTAGGTATGATTTCAATATCGCGGCTACAAGGTGGTAAGTATCCTGGCTTGACGGAAGAGGATTTCAGCCGGGTCCTCTCTCTCTGTGCAGCAACGCCAGATATTCATGTCCTTGATAATCACCTAATATATTCCATTGTACAGACAACAAAAAAACGCATCTATCCGCAAGGGACGAATGCGCTCGTGGTTCCACCCTAATTCCATCCGGCCATGGTCCGGATGCTCATTCAACTCTGTAACGGGAGATACCCGGCGATGCTTACTCTCATGTTCTGCATGATTTCCGCTTCGCAGCTACAAGGGGGTAAATCGCTCATGAACACTGAAGGGGATTGCAGCCGGTTGTCCCCTCTCTCTGGGCAGGTTCACTAAGCGTTCATGTCCTTGATGGCAGCTGTTAAAATACGTTCATGGAACATCCAACTGAACGTTTACATGTAATGTGACCAATTATAGAGTGGGAGATTAAAGTTGTCAACAACGTTTATGGAACTATTTATGAAAAAGCTCGGATTGAAACTCTTCTCTGACAAAGGACTGACTGTCCCCTGATTGCCTGTTAACTATTGGTTCAATGCCATGATGCTATGCTACAATGGACGATAAGGATAAAGCTGGAATGAAGGAGGCTCTCGAAATGAAGCAACGTATTGATAGTATCTTGGAGCGGCTGAATGGCCGATTGCCGCTACCCACTCTAACACCGTCAAGCGTCTGGGATGCAAAGCTGGATGAGGAGATCGCCGCACTGGATACGTCCGCCCTTGGCGACTCGAAAGCGGCCATCGCCTTAAAGGCCGCTCTGCATCTGTGGAATGACAGCCTTGAGGTATCGCACTCGTATGCCCAGCAGATCGAAGACGATCCCACCGGCGGCTATTGGCACGGATTAATGCACCGGATGGAGCGGGATTACGGCAACGGGAACTACTGGTTCATGCGCGCCGGCAACCATCCTGTCAAAGCACTGGTACAGCAGGCGGCGGCGGACTACTTGACTGGTATAGTTGGACTTGATGCGCTGCCCTCGAACAAGGTGACCAGGGAGCTGATCCGCTTCCGGGATGAATCGGGCTGGACGAGCGAAGACTTCACCGATATCGTGAAGCTGCAGGAAACCGGCGGCGGGCTTCCGGAGACGAGAGAGATGCTGGAGCAACTGCAGCATATCGAGCTCAAGGCGCTGTTCCGTCACACCTATGAGATGTGCTAATTATGTTTGAGAGGTGAGATCAGTATGTTCGTCGCGGTTCTGAATGTGCTCTTCGTCTCTTTTTCCGTTCTCGCATTCCGACGATTTCGTATAGCTTCCCCTTAATTCCAAAGGATTGCTTCTTGCGATCGGACTGATGGTAACCGCGTCGATATGTCTCGCGCAAAATTATACAGAAAGCCTAATTCCCGGCATCCAAGACGGCATCGGCATTGCCAATCCGTTCACCTACTTGATTATCGGAGAAGACGGCTGGTCCGTGCAAACATTCCGAAGCTACTTTCATGGTGCCGTTATAGCCACTCTTGCGCTCGTTGCCGCTTACCCGCTGATTATTGTGTTGGAATCGAGGAAGAAGCAGCGCTCGCATAGCTAATGTGGCGAAAGATCCCCTATCGACTCTCTTTCGAATCGATACAGGGGATCTTTAGCGTTAGGCTCATGGCAGCATTGCTCTCATGAAGCGCTTCAGACCGCCGTTTTGAAATTGCTTAGTATACCGCTAGCTCGCGGTCTTCAATGAAAGATATATTCCGATTTCTGTTTGCAGCGTATTGGATAATTCGGTCCTTAATATTCGGGTACAGTACGATATTGTCCAATTGGGATAGCGGTACCCATCTCACATCGGATTGATTCTCGTCGGGAATCAGTGGCATCCCGGGCACCGAGCCGGGAACAATCGTACAATCGAATATAATGCTCAGACCGTGCGGCGTATCTTTGTACTGCCCGCTGCAGTCCAGGTGCGGAGCATATTCGTATACGAAGGCGACAGGACCGACCTCGATATCGACGCCCGCTTCCTCCTTCGCTTCCCTTCGTGTCGCTTCAATGACGGATTCACCCGCTTCCACACCTCCTGCAGGCAAATTATAATGCACACCATGCTCGTCCCGAAATTCGACCAGCAGCACCGATTGCTCCTTCAAAATAAGCGCGCAGGCTCTCACCCGAATCGGAAATGTCATTGTTATCCTCCCCACCCAGTTTATTCAGAGCAACTACTATACACTTGCAACGTGTTTTTGTAAAGCATTATTCATACCGCCAACGCCCACACCACACACACCATTACTCTTCTCTAGTGCACTGCGCTAGCTTATCCACATCTAACGAGCGCCATTGCGGCTATTTGCGATTATCAGGAACAATTTATGCGCTAACGGACGCTATTGTCGTTATTCAACCTCTTCCAGCTCCAATCTGCCGCTATTCGATTAAATAAGCTCAGTCGCAACCGCTAGAACAATTTACTCGCTGTTCACCACCATTTAAGCTCTCTCACTCCTGTCCCGCACTGTTGCCTCATTCGTGGAAATGCCGGTCGTCCTTTTCCTTTTTTATATTTTGCCGTTGACCTTGCCCTTAGGGTAAGCTTTACAGTAATGATGAACAACGTATCGATACGAAATTGTTCTTGCAGGAGGCGATCCTTTGTTGTCGATCGGCGAATTTTCGAAAATATGCGAGGTATCCGCCAAGACGCTCCGATATTACGACGAGATCGGCTTGATCCACCCGGAGGAGATCAATCCGGTCAACGGCTACCGCTATTATTCCATCCGTCAACTGAAAAGAATGCTCTTCATTAACCGGCTGAAATCGTACAGCTTCTCATTGGAGGAAATGCCTGACTGGATCGCTTATACGCTGGATCGGATGGGCCGGGGCGGTCAGATCGGCAATTTCAAGTATTCCAGTGCTGGCGCGCACCTTCTGTCAGCCATCCTTACCCGCGCAACCGGCATGAGCGCCAGAGAGTATGCTAATGTACGGTTGTTTCAACGGATTGGCATGAATACTGTCCCCGACTTTCCGATGGAGAAGTTCGGCTTCGACGAATTGTTCGGACACCGGGTGCGCGGCTGGGTGAAGGACCCGTCACAGCACTCCACAGGAGGCTGGGGCCTTACGCTGACTCCGCTCGACATGGCTCGCTTCGGATTCCTCTACTTGAACGGCGGCGCTTGGAACGGAGAGCAGATTGTTCCGGAGGACTGGATACGGAAGTCGATCTCCATGAATGCCAACAAGTACGGATACCTCTGGTGGCTGGGTGAAGCCGACGGCGTCCCGGCTTACATGGCGCTCGGCGATGGCGGCAACGCTATATGCTGCATCCCGAAGCATGATCTCGTTGTCGCCATCGCTTCTTCCTTTATGACGAATTCCCGTGACAGATGGACGCTGATCGCGGAGCACATTATACCGGCTATAATCGATTAGAGAGAATGTCTAACACCTGCTGTATCCGCAGCTGGCACAGTGCTTGCAGCCCTCAGTATTAAGAAGCGCCGCCGAGCCGCATGAAGGACAGAGATCGCGTCCACTCTCTTCGTGGGCTGCCGCGAGCTCGTCATCGTCCCGCAATGGAGACAGAGCGCGCTCAGCAGCAGGGACAGACGCTTGCCCGGATGCCAGCCGACCTTCCAACAGCTGCTCCATATGCAGTTCCAGCGCTTTGGCGACGGCGTCGGCGATCGATTCCACCCGCTTGGGGCCGAAGCCGATGGCGCCAGTGCCGCCGATTCCCTTCAAATGCTTGATAAGCAGCTCCACCTTATGGCCATGATCGCCATAGCGGAGGAACAGCGAGCATACGCGGCCCAGCGCTTCCGCCATGGCGAACACATCGGAGCCGGCTTTGCCTACATTAAGGAATATTTCAGCAGGTGCGTCGTCCAAATCGTTGATCGTAATATATGCCTTGCCGAACGGCGTATTGAGCTTGTATGTGGCCCCCCGCATCACTTGGGGCCTCTTCTTATAAGGCTTGTCATTGCTTGCCGGCTCACTTCTTTCTGCTAACGCCGTCTCATTCATCGACAATATCTCATCCGGCAGCGTCTCATCCGCTATGGATGCTTCTTCCTCCTTGGCCGATGGCGAAGGCAAGGCGGATTCCGCGTCTCCACCCTTATCTTCGCTCGTCGACAGCACTTGCACATCCCTGCTGCCGTCGCGATAGATGGTTACTCCCTTGCAGCCCAGCTCGTAAGCGAGCTCATACAGCCGCTTCGTATCTTCAATTGTGAAGTCAGCCGGACAATTGGCGGTCTTGGAGATGGAGCTGTCTACCCATCGCTGGATGGCTGCCTGCGTCCGGATATGATCCTCCGCCGACAGATCCATCGCCGTCACGAAGTAGTCCGGAAGTTCCTCTCCGGGGTGCGCTTCCTTCCATTCCGCTGCGATCGGAACGTATTGCCTGTCGTATCCCAGTCGACTCTGTCGGTAATATTGGAAGGCAAAGTACGGCTCGATACCGGTTGACGTGCCGACCATCGTACCAGTGCTGCCTGTCGGGGCTTGCGTAATGACCGTTACGTTGCGCATTCCCTTCTCCCTGATCGCCTCGCCGACTTCCGGATAGGCAGCGGCAAGCTCCTTCATGAAGCCGCTCTGCAAGTACTCCTCCGCCCGGAAGGCCGGGAAAGCCCCCTTCTCCTCAGCAAGCTCAGCGGACCCCAAGTACGCTTCCTTCGTCATGAAGCCGTACAGCCGATCGAGGAACGCGAGCGATTCCGGACTGCCGTAGCGAATGCGAAGCTTGATCATGAGCTCCGCCAGCCCCATCGTACCTAGACCGATCCTCCTCTCCCGCTTCTGGTTCGCCTCATTCTCCGGGAAGTGATACGGTGTACAATCAATGACATTATCCAGAAAGCGCACCGACCAGCGGGTAACCTTCGCCAGCTCATCCCAATCGACATCGTGCCGCTCCTCATCGTAGAACCGCGACAAATTGACTGCGGACAAATTGCATACGCCCCAGCCCGGCAAGCCCTGTTCGCCGCAATTATGAACGACCAAGCCGTTGGCAATCAGGGAATGCGTAACGGGTTCCGTCAAGTCGTAGACGGGTACTTCCTCTCCTTTATCTTCTACTTTCAGCACCCTGGATTTGAACTTCTCCAGTTTTCGCGATGGCCTTGCAATCCGATCCAATGCCGATTGCTTTCTCGTTACGAAGCGGAAGCCGATCTGTTCATGAAATACAACGATGTTATTGCCGCTAATGACAAGCTCAAAGCTGGGATGAGACTTGTATACGCGTTGTTCTCCATTGGATGTTTCATATTCAAACTGTTGCTGATTGGATTTTCTGCGTTCATATATGCGCCCATGTATGCCGTAATTAAGCAGCAGCAATTGCACATCCTGCAGCAGCTTTACGGAAGCGGAAGTCAGCCGGACCGTTCTATGCATCTCATCCTTATCATATACAGTCCCGTCCGCACTGAACAAAGCTTGGAGATAAGCCGTGACGGTCGGTTTCGAAGCGAAAAAAATGCACTCCGGCACCTCTTTCCTATATGCAGGTACCGCCTTCACGCCAAGCTCAATCAGTTGATTGCGGAAAGCCTGGCGCCACCAGAACACTTGCTTCGTTCCGTTTTTTCTTTCGAACACTTTCGCTGTCGTTCCGCTCAGCATCTTGCCTGCTTCGACCATATGTGGAATAACCTCGGCATCTTCCCTGCCGAATACCATTCCGATATCCCCTCGCTTCGACAACCAGCCATCGCCAGTCAGCCATCCCAGAAACATCCCCCAACGGCTGCCAAGCCGATCCGTAGATGGAAACAGGCCGGAACCCGACTGCACATAAACTTCGTCTTGAACCGTTAATTGCCGTGCTTCCTTCCAACCATTGTTTGTATATAATCGATGATCTGAAGTTACCTTTAATTGCATGCCATTGCTTAGACATACGGTGCATACTTTCTTCTTTCCGGTAGGAAATGCCTTCGCCCTTCTGATCGTGACACCATTGCCTTCATATAATCGCCCATTCACGACCATTGCTTCTGCTATCATACGATTATCGGTGATGATATTGAAGCTCCTCGATCCCACTCTTGATGCCAATTCCTCTACTCGCAGCAATCCGAACTCCGTTGCAATCCGGGTATCGCCATGAAAGCACGGATTCGTACTCACAATGGGATTGAAATACCAGCTATTGGACATTTCATTGTACCGTTCCATGAACACGACGCCGGGCTCTGCCGACTTCCAGGCTGAGGCAATGATCCGGTCCCAAATCTCACGGGCACGCACCTTCCGATAAGTGACGACACGCTTCCCCTGCTTGCGCCACTCGCCGATATCGCCGCTCCATAGCTCGTCGTATCCCTCTTCCTTCGTATCGGGAAAAACAAGCTCCCATTCCAAGTCATGCTTCACGGCATTCATAAAGGCATTGCTCAGACACACGGACAAATTCGCATTCGTAATCAACCCCATCGTCTCTTTCACCGCGATAAAGCTGAGTACGTCGGGATGCCAATCGTGCATCATAAGCATAAGCGCTCCTCGACGGCTCCCCCCCTGCTCGATCAGTCCTGTCGTATAGCTGAACAAGCCGCCCCAGGAAACCGAACCGCTGGAGGAACCGTTCACCCCCGCTACAGGTGCTCTGGCCGGCCTCAACGAAGACAGATTGATGCCAACGCCCCCGCCTCGCGCCATAATCTCGGTCATATCGGTCAACGTCTTCATAATGCCGCCCCGACTGTCGACCGGTGAAGGAAGCACATAGCAGTTGAAGAGCGTCAGTTCATCGCTTGCGCCGGCTCCTGCTGCTATTCGGCCGCCGGGCACCAGCTTCCAGTCATCCAGCAAGTAGCGGAATCGTTCTCTCCACAGCTCTTGTTCCCGATGCTCTCCTTCGCAGGACGCCAGCGACGCGGCAAGTCGGTCCCACATCTCGGCGGGTGTATTCTCGAGAGGCAATGTCACGCGATCCAATGACGATTCGACTTCCTCCCCGCTTCGCAACCGCAGAGACAATCTTTCGCCTTCTCGTTCTAACACTTCTCCCACTTCCTTCACGGGAAATTTGGGATCTTCCTTTACCAGCGCCAGCACTGTATCCCCCGGCTTTACGAGTCCGGCATCGCCAGCCTTTCTCGCATAGCGATCCAAAAATATTTTTTCACTTAATCCCTCAAGCCCTCCCATGGCTACACGCTCCTCGATTAATGATTGTTCTGGAGTGGATTCAGCATACTCGGCAAAAACAGACAATATGTAGTGATATTGAAAAGTATATCACACTATATATTGATCGAATCAATAAATTGCGGCAAAATTCAGAAATCTTTATGACTGTATTTCGACGATATCATTTTTGTCCTGTTGCCCTCTTTTTTTCACTGCTCTCTTATTATTATTTACAACGAAGGCCATACTAATGACTACTTGATTCTCTATTGTTCACAAAGGAGCATTCACATATGACGATCAATCAATCGACGGCACAGGAATCGGCGGGAAGCGCCTCTTCCAAAGCCGTGCGCAAGCTCCACCCGTTGGTCGAGCTTCAGTGCGACCAGACATGGTTCGAGGAGCTGCAGAACCGGATATCCCGCAATGGGCCATGGGATGATTGGACGCTCTATCAGCTTGCGATGGAGGCCGAGGAAGCGAAGCGGGTTGAAAGCTTCGAAGAGCTGCAATGCTTGCGTACCCTGCCTGAATTCGAGCCGATGCCCCATCAGATCAGCACCGCGAGCAAGGTGCTGCATGAAATGGGCGGAAGAGCCATTCTCGCAGACGAGGTGGGGCTTGGCAAAACGATAGAAGCGGGCCTCGTGCTGAAGGAATATATGGTGCGCGGTCTCGTCAAGCGCGCCCTCATACTCGTTCCGGCTTCGCTGGTGCTGCAATGGGTGCGCGAGCTGAACAGCAAGTTCGGCATTCCGGCTGTC
The DNA here is from genome assembly GCF_025567625.1 of Paenibacillus sp. J5C2022. Taxonomy (GTDB): domain Bacteria; phylum Bacillota; class Bacilli; order Paenibacillales; family Paenibacillaceae; genus Pristimantibacillus. The sequence goes on from NZ_JAOQJC010000012.1 coordinate 143,369, forward strand.
GCTCAGAAGAAGTCGCATACCTGGGGTTACGACGTCGTCGTCGCTTCGATAGATACCGCGAAGCGGGAGCCTCATCGGGAGCTGGTGCTCGGCACAGACTACGATCTGATCATTATCGATGAAGCGCATAAACTGAAGAACAAGAAGACGACAAACTACCAATTCGCCAATCTGCTCAGAAAGAAATACTGCTTGCTGCTGACGGCAACGCCTATACAGAACGATCTCGACGAGCTGTTCAACCTCATCACGCTTCTGAAGCCGGGACAGCTCGGCGGACAGAGCGACTTCGCCGCCAACTTCGTCGTGGACAAGCGGCTTCCCAAAAATGAGGATCAGCTGCAGGAGGCGCTCTCGGGCGTCATGATCCGCAATCGGCGAGGCGACGGCGGCATTCACTTCACGAAGCGATTCGTGAAGAACATTCCGCTGGCATTGTCTCCCGAAGAGAAAGCGCTGTACGACGCCGTCACCGGCTTCGTCAAGGAACGCTATGACGAGAGCGGCGGAGATCTCAGCAGCATGCTGTCGCTTGTGACGCTGCAGAGAGAAGTATGCAGCAGCCGGGATGCCGTCTTCCTGACGCTTGTCAACTTGTTCAAAAAGTCTGCCGAAGATTCGCCGATGCGCCCCAAGATATGGGAGCTGGTGGAGAAAATTCGAAGTATAACCGCCAATACGAAAGCGGAGAAAGCGCTCCAGCTTGTGAAGGAAATGAATGAAAAAGTCATTATTTTCACGGAGTATCGAGCCACCCAGGAATATTTACTGCAATTTTTCCGTTCGCACGATATGATTGCCGTCCCTTACCGGGGCGGCATGAACCGGGGAAAGAAGGATTGGATGATGGATCTGTTCCGCGGCCGGGCTCAAGTGCTGATCGCTACGGAAGCCGGCGGCGAGGGCATCAATCTGCAATTCTGTCACCATATGATTAATTTCGATCTGCCGTGGAATCCGATGCGGGTAGAGCAGCGTATCGGCCGGGTGCACCGGCTGGGCCAGACGGAAGATGTGCGCATCTATAATTTGTGCACGCTGGGCACGATCGAAGAGCATATCGTCAACCTGCTCCATGAGAAAATCAATCTGTTCGAGCTGGTTATCGGTGAGTTGGACCATATATTGGAGAGATTCGAGAGCGGAGAAGCGACTGTAGAGCAGCGACTGGCGAAAGCCTTGCTTCAAGCGCAGAATGACAAGGAGCTGAACCGGGAGCTGAATCAGATCGGCAGTTCGCTCAGTCAGATCCGCAACGATGTCAGCACACAGCGCAATCCGTATGCTCCAAGCTCCGGGTCGATGATCAAGATGGATAAGCTTGGCGTATCGGTGGAGGTGCGGCCATGAACGAGAAGCAAGTACATAAATACGTTCAGCGCTATCTGGAAGCGACCGGCTGCTCTATTCTGGAGAAGTCGCCGCATCACTTTGCGGTCAAGCTGTCGCCGGATGCCGACCGGGAACTGACGAACAGGCCTTATTACTGGAGCTTCGTCGATCGGGTAGGAGCTGAACCAGAGACGATGTCCTACCTGTTCGTCACCGACAGAAGCAAGTTCGACGCGAAGGAGAAGGCGGCCGAAGCCGGCGGGGAAGCTGCGCCCGAGGCCACTACGGCAGCTGCAGACGCCGCATTGGGAAGGTCCTTCGGCTTTCTTCATACAAGTATCGCAGGACAACCGAGAATGCCCAGGGAAGATCTGTACTTCGGATCGAGGAGGCTGGAGCAGCTGTTCCAGGCATCCCGCTCCGGAGGCAGCTACGTTTACTTGTTCCAGGAACCCGACAAGCGGAGCGGGCATCCCTTGCAGTCCACACCCTACACAGCGTGGCTTGGCGTCAATATGCGGGTAGAATTCGCTTGCGACCGGAAGCGCGAGGAGATACACAGCTTCGGCGTATCTCTTGTGACAGGGCATTGCGTCGAAGGCTTCCACGATCGCCTGCAAGCGTGCAAGCTGACGATGAAGCTGCCCTCCAACATTCATATTGCCAAAAACGGTATTTCGTATAATCGGGCATTGGCAGTCGTAGAGCAGACGCTGGAACGGAAGCTTCGCTCCTATGACTATAGCTGGGCGGAAGATGCCACTTCCCGACTGAGGGACGAGCTGCAGCGCGTAAACGACTATTACGAACCGCTATTAGAGCATGCCGCAGAAGATAAGAAGGAAGCTATTCACGATCAATACCGGCAACGCGAAGCAGAGATCAGATGGCAATTCGAGCCGCGGGTGACGGCATCCGCCATTAACTGCGGCATATTTCATCTGCCAGGCATTCATTAAGCCCATTAGACGGATTGCGCCAAAAAAAGGCTGCTCTTTGTCGGCATATCCGCGACAGGTTGCAACAGCCTTCTCCCGCTTGCTGCATTAAAATGATGGAGAGGTGATCGATATGGCCAAGCCATGGATTAAAGTAACGGCGGCAGGTATGCTGGCCGCCTTGCTGCTATTAGCCTTCCAGCAGCCTGCATTCCCATCCGGCTCGCGAAGTGCGCAAGACGCTTCTTCACTGGAGAAGCAAGCGGGGGCATGGGCGGACAAGCTTGCGGGCAGCGGCGCGGAATACGAGAACTGGCGTGATGCGACACTGCATATATCGCCGCTTGGCCCCGGGACCCACAGCTGGCTCGTCGTGCTTACGAAGGATGAGAATACTGTCGGCTACATGATCATTCATGCCGATCCGGAAGGAGGATATGTGCTGGGCGAGTACGGATATGGCCCATATCACCCCTTCCACGCCGCTTCCTTGCTTCTTGCAGAGCAATATACGGGAGAGTCTTTGTCCGACGGGAAAGCCGAATCGGTATACGTTCAACCGCTCCTTGCCCTGTGGCAATGGTCGCACGGCAAGGAGCCATTGTATGCCGACCCCGTACATGGCGGTCCGCTGCCCGTAACGGAGGAAGAGATGAAGAAGGCGACCGAGCTGGAAGCGGACATGCCAATAAGACATGGGGTAACAATCCCTCATGCCTCCTTAACTTCTCAGTTGGATTTGCCGTCATTCCAGCCTTATGATCGAATGCCATGGCTGACCGAATCGCCAATTCCATTGGAATCCGATGCCCGCTCTCTTCTTCGAGCCTTGCAAAACAATGAACAGGAAATTAGATACACGGCTGAACTGTACAGCGAATCGATTCAATACGTTTGGTCCGTCATCGGATATGATTTATGGGAAGATCAAGTGCTCTATGTCAAGCTTTACTCCAATCAGGAAGTGGAATCCGTAAGAATCATACCCTTCCATTACCTCGCGAAGATGGGCCAATTTTACTCTTCATCATGATTTTTTCTCTTCCACCATAACAGCATACCGACCGGTCCCCAGCCGAACCATTTCGTCAGCCAAGGCTCTTTCGTCGCCTTGGCTGACGCTTTGGCTTGCTTGCGCTGTTCATGAGGAGTCTCCATGAATTGCACGAATTGCTCCGTCAAATATTTCACCAGGTCTCCCATTGCGCTCCGCCTCCTTCACCTTCGACGCTTTACCACTAGCATTCCCCAACTGGATGGCAATTAATCATGTATGAGCAACTGCCAAATAAGCCACGCTAATGATTGCAGCTTCTCCATTCAATCCTGCGTTCGGGGGCATCAATTATGTCACTTCAATTCATAAGCAAGCTGTTGATCGGCTTGACGACAGCCGGCTTACTCATCATGAATACAGCATCGGCAAACGCCAATTCCGTTACGGTCTCGTTGGAAGAGGAAGAGAAGGCAGCCGCAGAGCAGCAATGGACACTGCCTCATCCGGTCGTCCTGATCGATGTCGGACATGGCGGAATAGATGGCGGAACTTCTCAAGGCGATATACTGGAGAAGGACATTAACCTTGCAATCGCACGCAAGCTGTATGTCCTCCTGCGCAGCGAAGGCATTCCGGCCGTCATGAATCGAACCGGTGATTATGCTCTAAGCGCTGAGAATCGTTGGCATCATAGCCGTTCAAGGCATTTTAAAGACTTAACGCAACGGAGGCAGCTGTCGGAGGAGATTGACAGCCGTCTGTTCATCAGCTTGCATGTTAACTGGGGACGAAACCGCTCGGCTCGCGGTCCCGTCGTACTTCATCAGCCGACGGGAGAAAGCGCACTGCTTGCCTTCTGTCTGCAGAATGCGCTCAACAGGCAGCAGAATTCGAACAAGCTTCCTATAATGGGAGATGCGTTCTACTTGCTGAAGAAGGTTGAGCAACCCGCCGTCATTGTTGAGATGGGCTTCATAAGCAATCCTGTCGACGTCAATATGCTCACAAGTTCCGCCGGTCAGCTTCAGGTGGCCAAGGCAATCGTGTCAGGAATCAGACAATATCAATGGGTTGCCCAATAACGTTTGCACCATATCGGAAAGCTTGACGAATTGCGCATCGGACTGCATGCGGGGAATCGACTGTTTCAGCACGGCTGCCGTTTTCTTCCCAGGCGGCCCTACATGCCCGATCGTTATGCAATTGGCCTTCGTATGCAGAAGCTTATTCAATTGCGATACTTGCTTCGTGATATGTTGCTCCGTGTAGACATCATCCAGGAAGACGTCATTGGACAGCAGAGGCACGCCGACCTCCTCCGCTATTTTCGGCACGACTGTCTTGGAAGTCGTTCTGCTGTCCAGGAAGAACAAGCCGCGCTCCTTGCATACCGTCAGTATGATCCGCATCATCCGCTCGTCCGCCGTTACTTTGGAACCCATATGATTATTCATACCGATGGCATGAGGCACATTCGTTATTGCCTCCTCCACCCGCTTGCGGACTTCTTCATCACTCAGATCCGTCGTCAATGCTCCGGGACCGAGCCAGCTCTTCTTCCCCTTATTCGGCTCCATGGGCATATGTACGATGACATCGTGCCCCAGCCTGTACGCCTCTTCGGCATCCTGCTTCGTCGTAGGCATGAAAGGCATAACTGCTACGGTGAAATGGACAGGCAGCTTCAGCATCTCCTCTGTTCCGGTCATGCCATTCCCGAAGTCGTCAATGACGACGGCGACCGTTCGCGGACGCTCATCCTTCGCCGCCTGCATAGGACTTGCATTCACCGGTCCCGCGAACAGACAGGCGATTGCCACGTGTAGAGCCAGCCCACCTACAATGTACTTCTTCTTCCCTCTAAACCATGCATACATGTCATCACATCCCAGAACCGGATTATTGACACATCGCTTCTTACGTGTCACGATCATTATTATTTCCCATCATTGCTAAAATTATGAAAGCAGTGGCTGGAGTCAAAATATACGGAATATCACGTGAAAAATTTCGGCGACGTGTTCGATAAATATATTAACCAATAATTGTGCACAACGCTCCCATGAGGAGCGTTTTTTGCAAATGAAGATACTCTATGGAGTGTATTCCCAATTCTCTATACAGTTCCAAGAACTTAAGTACATGTATTAAGCATTCATGTTGTTGAAAAACAAAAAAAAGGCTCCTGATCTGCCTAAAAAGCAGATCAAAAACCTGTCATTGATTAAGTGGTGCGGTCGAGAGGACTCGAACCTCCACGTCATTGCTGACACTAGAACCTGAATCTAGCGCGTCTGCCAATTCCGCCACGACCGCATATCGTGCATGTGCCCCAACAATTAGCGGCAACGAAGAATATCATATCACGAATCCAAAGTATGGTCAAGCATTTTAATCCATGCTTTTCAATTAATGATCTTGCTCTCGCTTGCCTCCAACTAATCCGTAATAGAAGAGATGCTCTAGCTCCTTGTATATGACATTATCGGCATGTCCCAGAAAACCCGGTTTGGCCAGCTGTTCTTTGAACATCTGAATATACATAATAACCGCTTGCATGGATAGCGATGAATCGACGCAGCCTTCCTGCTGTCCCATTGCAATCAGCTTCTTGAAAAAAGGCAACGTCTTCTCCTCATAAAAGGCATGCCAATATGGCTCCAGTTGTTGAAAAACACTGTCCGCTTGTCCTCCGATTAATCCGGCATAATTGGATATTTCATGACGATCCGTCAATACTTGATGAAACTTGGACAGAAATGAACCCGGTTGCTCCAGAATTGCCTCATAACGCTCCAGTGTTCGCTCCATCACATCCAATACCGCTACACGAATAAGGGTAGTTTTGTCCCCAAAATAATTATAGACCGTCACTGGCGATACACCGGCATGCTTGGCTATTTCAGCCATGCCGATCTTATCCGCCCCATATTGATTGGACAGCTCCAGCGCTGCCTTCATAATTGCTTGTTTTTTTCTCATGGTACGCAGTTGATATCCGTTCATATGCTCACCCCATCGCCACTATACTAAATGTTCTGTATATAATCAACATCATTTATTCAAAACATAGTTGATGATGAGGCATAACTCATTTATAATGAATGTTATGAACATTTAATATATATTTTATTCATTTCATTCAAGGAGTGATAAGCCATGGAAGCTATTACATCTTCCCAATCCATACCGGGTCCAAAATCCGCCTTAGGCTGGAGAATGAATTTGTTTCATTTTTTCCGAAGACCGTTATTATACCAACGATGGCTGCATCAGACATTCGGGAATGTTGTCGCGATGCGGCAAGGAGACAAGCCATCCCATGTTTTTGCATTCGGTGCTGATTATAATCGTCAAATACTGACCAACCCCGACTTTTTCGAAGTGAGCACCAGCTTGCTCAACTTGCCAAAAGACACCGTTATGGGAGAAATGTTCTACAATAATCTGCTATTAATGCGTGGCGAGAAGCATAAGCAGCATCGGCGCCTCATGATGCCTGCCTTCCATCAGCAGCAAATCGAGCGATACAGTACAGACATGGTTAATCTGACCCGGCAGTTGGCGGCGGAGTGGCGGAATAAAGAGGAGATCGAGCTGAATCATGAAATGAAAAAATTAACGCAGCGCATTGCCGTGAAAACCCTCTTCGGGGTATATGATGAAGCGCGCTTGGAACGGATGGGGGACCAGATCGCTCGGCTGACCAAATCGTTGCTGCTCGCATCGCTGGCTCCCGTTGACATCCCGCTTACCCCCTATCATCGCGCGTTGCACTTAGCACGCGAGCTGCATGCGGACATATGTGCCATCATTGCCGAGAAGCAACGTACCCCCGAGACAGATGTTCTCTCTACCCTTATCCATGCACACGATGAAGATGGCTCCCGATTGACCGAAGCCGAACTAATCGGTCACTCCTTCACCTTATTCGTCGCAGGGCACGAGACGACAGCGAATGCATTAACCTGGTCCCTGTTCCTATTGAGTCAGCATCCCGAGACATTATATCAACTGACAGAAGAATTGGAAGGGGCGTTAGGGGGTGACGTAACAACGTTGGCAAAGGTGATGAAGCTTCCCGTATTGGAAGGCGTAGTGAAGGAAAGCTTGCGCCTGCTCCCCCCTGCCGGCATTGGGACTAGAAGAACCGCAGCTCCATGCGCGTTAGGAACATATGACATCCCCGAAAATACGAATGTGTTTTTCAGTCAAATGATCACCCACCGAATCCCGGACCTGTATCGTGAACCGGACCGATTCCGACCGGAACGATGGCAGACAATCAAACCTACGCCATATGAATTTCTTCCCTTCAGCGCCGGGATGCACATGTGCATCGGGTGGAACTTCGCCATGCAGGAGATGAAGCTGGTGCTGGCCGTGCTCCTGCAGCATTATCGATTCTCTGTCGTCCCTCATGCAAAAATTACGCCGAACATACAGATGCGCCCCGTCCATGGCATGCCTGTCAGGCTCTTGCCGCCAAGCAGTGCAATTGAACGCAGCCCTGTACGGGGAACCATTCGTCAGATGATTGATCTCAACTGATGCGAACGGAAGCGGATGGGTAGAAATGAAAGCTACAAAAAAACATGTGACAAAACAGTTGACCTACCTTATCCTTGCATGGTATATTATTTCTTGTCCGATAAAACGGCATGCGGTCGTGGCGGAATTGGCAGACGCGCTAGATTCAGGTTCTAGTGTCAGCAATGACGTGGAGGTTCGAGTCCTCTCGACCGCACCATACTTAATTATTAAACCCTTCCGGCTGGAAGGGTTTCTTTCATTTCTTGATGGTGTGAAAAATGGCTAGAAGCTTTCCCAGACGTATTGAGCTTCGATCTGTTCGACGAACCCATTCTTCACTTTCTCGGGCAGGTGGCCGGAGGCTACAGCCGGCGCGAAGATGTCTTCCGCATTTAAGTTGGCCTGAAAGTCTCCGAGCACGGCTATCACTGCGGAAGCCTCGACAACTTGCCTTTGGTTATTTGCGATGGGCAGCAGCTTCTCTTTGGCCGCTTGAGTGGAGATGACCACGTACTTCCAATACTGGAGGTTCCATGCCGACGGCGCAGTTGACGCAATTGTCAGCAGCTCCAGTATTTCGCTTTCGCTTAGCTTATGCGACTTCGGCGCTCCAGTGTATGCGGCATACACTAAGCAGGCTTGTCCGCACCTTTTCGGCGCTCCAGTGTATGCGGCATACACTAAGCAGACTTGTCCGCACCTTTTCGGCGCTCCAGTGTATGTCACCTACACTATTTCAGCTCGCTCGTACCTTTTCGGCGCTCCAGTGTATGCGGCATACACTAGGCTGGCTTGTCCGCACCTTTTCGGTGCTCCAGTGTATGTCACCTACACTATTTCAGCTCGCTCGTACCTTTTCGGCGCTCCAGTGTATGTGGCATACACTAAGCTGGCTCGTTCGCACTCTTTCTTCATAATTCCAGACTTGACTCGCCTGCGCCCCAAACATTCGTGCCAACCACGCCCGTTATAATAAGCGCGGCGCCGATGACCGCATGAAACGTGATGGCTTTACCCAGGAAGATTGCACCGGCCGCAATGGACACGACCGTCGATAAATTCGTAAAAACGCTGTTTTTTGACGCTTCTATCTTCGACAGACTGAAGTTGAATAGATAAGCGGTAATGAGCGACGACAGCACACCCAAGTACAGAATAGACATAAGAAAGGTCCCGTTTGTTAGCGGAGCAGCCAATGTGCCTAACGTGCCGTTCAGCGTATGGTTGCTTAATGAAGCGACAAGAAATGCCAGGAATCCGATCCCCATCATCAAGTAGGTAATTTCCAGCGGACTGTAATTCCTTAGCAGTGACTTGGCCCGCACGCTGTATCCGGAAAAAGCAACGCATGATAAAAAAAGCAGAAAAATCGTAGCTTTGAGAACAGCTGCGCCGTAAGCCAACTTCAATTGATTGTTCAACTTTACTCCCCCTCGTGAATGGCCAACAATGTTGTCATGAATCGATTCGACGTATGTAATGGTATGACAAAGAGGGAATCGCTGCAACGCAGCATTGTCACAATTGTATCGATACAGTTAATCTGAGCGACGCGATATTCATTACAAGAGAAACGCCTGACGGCGCCCTTTTACTACTCCGTTCCGGTTCGTATGCCCGTTTTCGGCGCTCCAGTGTAGCGTTCCTACACTAGTTCGGCTCGCACGAGTCTATCCACTTGCTATGGGGATTCAACTCGAATTTTATAAACGCATATCATCAAAAAAAACTTTCTCAGGAGTCGTTCGTCTCTTGAGAAAGTTTTATTCATTTCAGTCGAACAAATCGCCGAATACGTCGAGCACCGTTTTCTTCTTCTTGTATGGACGGCCGTACTTGTCGTACCCGTACTTACTTTGTCCGTGGCCATATCCGTAGCCTTGCTGTTGGCCATATTGTCCCGGGCCGGGATAACCGCTTTGCGGAGGCGGCGCGCTCGGATATCCCTGAGCGCCAGCTGGCCCTCCGCCGAAGCCGCCCTGCGGCTGCTGATTGTACTGTCCGCCGTATCCGCCGGATGACGGATATCCCCCCGCTGTCGGCGACTGCGACGCTCCTGCAGGCGGTGCCGGCTGCGAAGGCTGGTCTCCCCTGCCGTCAGTTGAACCAACATGCATTTGCTGCTCCATGCGCTCATATTCCTGCCGCACTTCATGAACTCCCTGCAGCAGCTTCTCCAGCTCGCCGCGATCTAGCCACACCCCCTTGCAATCGGGACATACATCGATCAGCACGTTATCCTTCTCCACTTCTCTCATTCGCACATCGTTACATACTGGACATTTCATCCCATTCACACTCCTTTATATTGCTGCTTACGACGGGAACTGCCCGTCAGGAATCACTCTATCCTGTGCTGCAGACATATAATAGTAAGAACGACTCAGCTTGACGACTCTGCGGCTCGGTTTGCGCAGCATAACCGTGGAATCGTCCCATGCCACGACGACGCCAAAGACATCGTTGCCCTCTATCTCGTCCCGCACGACCCGCACCTTCTCGCCGCTCTGCCGGTAAGCATCCAGCTGCTGCTCGGATACCGCCATCTTCCCAACCTCCAATATGTACATCCTTATGAAGAAGGGCCTCAATGAAAGACTGTGCTGTTCATTGAGACCCGCCCGTTGCAATCGACGCTGTCGCAAGTTAGCCGACATGCTCTCTGGAGTCGTTCTTCTCGAACCACTCGTCCAATACGCGCGAGGACATGACACGCTTCGCAATATAATCACTTTGCTTGTCGGTGAACTGCTTCTTCCATTCAACGGACAGCTCCTCGCAAAGCTTCACAATGGTAAGCAACTCAGACCAAGCCACATATCGTTTGTACCAGAAAAACTGAGGATGCTCTACCATATAGGGATACAAATCATCAAATTCCGTATGCTTGCAATCCAGCGCTCGCTCGAAATGAGTTTTGGCATCGGCAAGTTTTCCATTCAAAAAATCCGCGGACATCGTTCCCATTGTTCCTGCCTCCCCTCAATCACTTCATTACCATTATATGCGATATTGTTCCTTCGGGAAAGGGAAGTCGCTCTGGTACTTCTTACTGGAACGTAATCTCTCCATTGTCCAGGGAAGCGATCTGCACAAGCGACTCAACACGGATGCCCTGTTCACGCAATAACCTGCCTCCTGCCTGGAACGCTTTCTCCACGACGATGCCCATTCCCGCCAGCGTTGCGCCAGAGCGCTCGATAATTCGAATTAATCCTCGCGCAGCGTCTCCGTTGGCGATGATATCGTCTATGAACAGGATGCGATCATCCGCAGACAAAAACTGCTTGGATATCATAATATCGGTGACCATCCCCTTTGTGAAGGAAGGTACTCTTTCACAATAAACGTCAGGATCGGCGATCAGCGTTTTTTTGCGTCTTGCGAATACGAGTGGCACTCCCAGCACATATGCTGTCGTGAACGCCGCCGGTATGCCGGACGATTCTACAGTAACAACCTTGGTAATCCCGTCTTCTGCATATCTTTTGGCGAACTCATGACCCATTTCCATCGTAAGCGCAGGATCAACCTGATGGTTAATAATCGCATCCATGCGCAATACATCGTTGGAAAGCACGGACGATTCATCCATAATACGCTGCTTTAATTTTTCCATCCTACATGACCTCCGCCAAAATACCTTTTCGTTACATATTAATGAAAACCATCATATTTTTCAACATATCCTTCCGAAAAAAAAGCAACCTTATCCGCTCTTGCTGCGTTTAATAGTATAGAACATCATATTGGAGGCAATAGGATGAAGAGAAAAAAGGGAAACAACAGCACCCGCATGACGCAATGGGTCGCCGCATCCGCTCTGGTCATACTGTTGTCGGGCTGCCAAATAACGGATCAAACGAATGTCGACAGTAATCATAACGATAATGCCAATGTCAAGGACGAGCAGCGGGATGCAACGAAAAACGGTCCTCAAAATACATATTTGAATGATTCCACTGTAGTCGCGAACGCGGGGAATATCAAGGAGCAAGCCACAGAATCGGAGACGGATCTGGAGGCCTCATCGGCCAAAAACGGCAGTACCAGTCTGGAGAAATCCAAAGAGAACGACAAACCGGACAGCTGGAACTCGGAGCTGCCCAAGTTGCATGGCATATCCATCGGAGACAGCAATGAAACCGTCGTGGATCAGTACGGACAAGAGAAGGACAGCTACTCGCTGGAGGAGAAATCCGGTAAGATTCATATCCTGGAGTACGACGGATTCTCTGTCGGCTTCGACGACAATGGAATGGTGCAATTCGTGGAAGTGTACGACAGCAGCATTCAGCCGGGACTTATGGACGTGAAGGTAGGAGTCAAATCGGAGAAGGCGCTGGAACAGCTCGGCAAGCCAGACAAGCATACCGACTATCAGCTTGCTTATGAAGGAAGCGGCGCCATGCTGAAGCTTGACATCGATCCCAAAAACAATGAAGTCGTGTCCATGAAGCTGTTCGCGGTCAGCTAATCGGTCTACGCCAGACCTTTCATACAATAGACAGTCAGTAGAGAAGTTTTTCTCTTCAGGCTGTCTTTTTTAATTGTTCTGAAAGCCCATTGTCGAAGAGGATAGCTTCGATTTGCGTTTTTTAGTCATGCCTCCATATGCTTGTACATACCTTCTATATAGAAGCCCAGTTCGAACGGAGGAAGCAAGCTATGGAGAATCGGACATGGAAAGTATTGCAGATCGCCTCGACATATATGGGTACGATCGTTGGCGCAGGTTTTGCGACGGGACAAGAAATTTTACAGTTTTTCACGCGATTCGGTTATTGGGCCTCCTTGACGATCGCCCTTTCCACCTTCCTGTTCATATGGCTAGGCAGCAAAATGATGATCATTGCCAGCGAAATAAGGGCAAAATCCTATGAAGATCTGAACATTGCCCTGTTCGGCGTCCGTTACGGTACGATCATCAGCTATTTCATGCTTGTCATCCTGCTTGGCGTCACGGCCGTCATGCTGGCCGGGGCCGGTACGATATTCTATGAGCATTGGGGTATCCCGTACCAAATCGGGTTATTGCTTACGATTGCCGCCAGCTTCCTGCTGCTGCGAAAAGGAATGAAGGCGATTCTTGCTGTCAATGCAATCGTCGTTCCCGTGATGCTCCTGTTCACCGTCATCGTCATGATCGACACCTATCAGAGACCGGGCTCGGGCAGATTTCTTACGTTGGCTACAGATCATTCCCCGTGGGCGGCTTGGGCGTCGCCATTCCTGTATACCGCCTTCAACTTATCGCTGGCACAAGCAGTGCTGGTACCGCTTGGCGCGAAAATCAAGGATCGCAGAACGATTGCGCTAGGCTCCTGGGTCGGAGGAATCGGCATCGGCTTCATGCTGCTGGCCGGCCATATTGCATTATCTCTCCATATGCCCGGCATTCAGCAATATTCCATTCCAATGGGCGGCATTGCGAAGCAACTTGGCTACTACATCCAGCTAATCTATATCTTCCTGATCTTCTCGGAAATCTTCACGACGCTGCTCGCCGATATATACGGCTTGACGCTGCAACTGCAGGAGAGAATGAAACTGTCGCAGCAGTGGATCACCTTCGGCATTCTCGTCATCTGCTACTTCGCCAGCCAGATCGGATTCGGGCCGCTGCTGTCGACGTTGTATCCCATGTTCGGCCTTATCAGCATGGGCTGGCTCATCCTTATCATTCGCAAGCGGATAGCGCATCCCCGCGCCTGATCGCCTGCCGCTCCACAAGCCTCGCTCCCTTGCACACGCTCAGCCACTCATCGCGCACATGCTCGTGACAAGTGAACAATATGATCTGTCTGTCCGCCGACAAGCCGTCCATCAATCTTGCCGCCGCCCTCATCCTCGCACGATCGAAGTTGACGAAGGGATCGTCAAGCAGCAGCGGCAGCCGGCCATGCTTCGCGCTCTCCTGCAGCAGCGCCAGCCTCATCGCCAGATAGAGCTGCTCAGCCGTTCCTCTGCTTAGCGCATCGCTCGGGATCTCTCTCTGGTCTTCGCCGACTAGCACAAGCCCGTTGCCCTCCACAGGGAGCATAACCGTTCGATATCGCCCCTCTGTCAGCTCCGCCATATAGCTGGAGGCTCGTCTGAGGACGGACGGCTGCCGCTCTTCCTCGTAGATGGACTTGGTTCCTTCAATAAGCGCGATGCCGAGCGCCAGTATGGCGTATCGTTCCGCATCTGCATCCAGCCTCGCTTGCGACATGCTGAGGCGAGTCTGCAGCTCGCTGCGATCCGCCAAGCCGAGCCCATGGATCTCTTGCTGCAGCCGCCCGCTTGCTTCGTGCAACCCCTTCTCCTCCCTCTGCAGCGACTCCACTCGCAGGCGAGCATCCTCTCGGAGGTCCGCTAACGAATCCTTGTCATGCTGAAGCCATAATTGCTGAAGCTCCGCGAATCGCTGCTCGGGGAGGCCTGCAGTCAGCTCCAGCTTGAGCGCGTCATACTCCCCGTCAAGCTGCCACAGACGCTCCTGCCGCTCCAGCAGGACGGCATAAGCCTCTTCACCGTCTACAGCCGCACTCTTCATGATCGCTTCCTTGTCGGCGCGAATCTCTTCCTTGCGCGCATCCAGAGCGGACAGCTCCATACGCAGCCGCTGCTCCTCCCCTTGCCAGGCATACGCCTGCTTCCGTGCCACTCCATGCGCTTCGATCTCACTCTTCAGCACGCGCAGCGCCACGATCCCATCCGTATCAAGCTGCTTCCGGGCTTGCTCCGACAACGAGCATATCCGTTCCGCCTTATGCTGGTATGCGCGCAGTTCCTCATCGGCCTGGGCCAGCTTCGCTTCCAGGCGGTCATAATGTCGCAGCTGCTGCATGGCTCGTTCCGTCAGCTCGAACGCTTCCAGTGCGGCTGTCGGGGTGAGTGACGATGGCAAGCTGTGATCGGCGAGCCAGCGCTTCCACTCCGCATCGGCACTCTCTCTCTTCGTCTGCAGCGCCTGAAGCTCCTCCCGCCGCACAGACAGCATTCTTCGAATGCGTGTCCGTCGCGCTTCGAGCTCTTCGCAGCGCCCTTGCTGCAATTGATGCTCCTGCAGCGCTTCCATGCGCGACCGAACGGCACTCTGCAGAGCCGTCCGAATGCGGGAGAGGGCATCGGCGCGATCGGCCGACTTCTCCAGCCCGAAGACGACGGTATCGGGATGGCGTACGATCGCCTTCAACGCGGCCTCTAGCGCGTCCTGCTCAGTCGATTGTCTGCCGCTGTCGTTATGTCCGCTGCGGCTCCGCACCCGGCCACGGGAGGGGTAAGCAGGAGACGAATGCCGCCTTCCGCGGCCCGACGACCGACCGGCCAGCGCCAACAAGGCAAGGGAGATTACGCCGGCAATAATGGCGACAAGCACCGTCCATTCCCCTCCCAATCCGGCAGTGGAGGAAGCGGCAGCCCCGACCGCCGCTGCCGATGCTGCCGCTCCACCCCATAGCGGCAGACGCAGCTTCCCGGAGTCGGCCTTCCCTTGCTCGCCGGCTTCGCGATGAAGGCTTCCACTCCTGACGACATCCAGTTCGTACTCGCGAATCGCTTCTTCCAGCCCATGCCAAGCAAGGCGAAGCTGCTCTTCGTTCAGCGGCAGCAGACGCGCCTCGCCCTCTATCATCGCTTCACACCGCTCCTTCGCGCGGTTCAACAGTCGGCTTGCCTGTTCCAGCTCTTCTTCCGCTTCAATAGCCTGTTCCCCGTAAGACCGCACTTCAGCGCCAAGCCTTTCTTCCTCCAGCTGCATGTTATGCTGCCACTCTCTTCGGGAACGCACGTCATCCCGATCGCCGATGGATACGTGCAGCTCACGCAGCTGCCGTTCCGTCCACTCCGTCGAGATGCCGAGCATGAGCGAAGCGATCGTCTCATCCAGCCCCTGCAGCTCCGCCTGCCATTCCGTCCTGTGGACGCGCAGCATCGACATGCGCTCCGCGCCCAGCAGCAGGGCGGCAGCTTCTTCTTCAGCCGCAAGCAGTCTCTCGTCAATGATCAAGCCGTTGCGCTTATGCTGCAGCCACTCCGCTTCGCGCTCCAGCCGGAAGGCCGATTCGCAGACCTCATTCCACCCGTTCTGCAGCTCCTTCCAGCTGCCGGCTGCTCCTTCGGGCAAGCGTCCTGCCGCTGCCAGCTGTCCCCGCTCTTCCTCCAGCCTCCGGCACCCCAGCCATAGCGAATGACCAGCACACGCTCTGGCAGCCAGCTTAAGCTCGCGCTCGGCCGATGGTATAGCGGTCTGAAGCTCCTCCAGCCTCGCTTGTACCCGCATGCTCTCGCCCGTCAGCTCGTTATAGCGGTCGATCGCGTTGCCGCCGGCACGCAATTCTGCGCGAAGCTGCTCCAGTTGACGCGCTTCGGCGGTCATGCGCTGCGTCGTGCCGCGCGGCTTGAACAACAGCTCCCGCTCTCCTCGGAGCCGCTTCAGCCCAGATTCGATCTCGTTGCCTCCTCCCCATCCGGCTTGATACAGGTATTGGCCCAGCTCTTCGCCGGACAGCGCATGTACATTCTGCAGCTCAGTCAGCGTAATTGCGAACTGCTGACGGTACAGCCGTTCATTCACGCTCCCCAGATATGTCCGCTCCCATTCCTTCTGGTCTACCATCCAGCGTCCCTGAGCAGCTGCCTGCCCATCCGTCGGCTCGCTGACACAACGGATATAAGGCAGTCCTCCTCGCTTGTCGCTATGCCGCTCCACGACGAATATGGCTCCGTTCGCATCCCGGAACCTCAGCCTGCCCCCATGACGCCCGCCATACAGCGGCTCATGCCATTCCGGAACGGAGCGCCGCGGGAATCCGTACAGCATCGTTCGAATAAAGTGATATAGCGTGCTCTTGCCGGCTTCATTGGGACCGTACACGATGACGACGGAGCCATCCGTATCCAGCGCTTGTCCAGTCATCGATCCGAATCCGTCTACTTCCGCTGATACTATCCTCATCCGCATCCTCCTGTTCCATCCACTGTTGAACTCTTTCCTCTTCCCGGATTCCGCTTCATTCTCTTCCGGCTCCCGAATGGCGCACGATATGTCCGACGGCAAGCCTGATCGCCTGCTCCAGCCATTCCTTGGACGGATCGTTCCACTTGCCGCGCTGCAGATGACCAAGCTTGGGATGTGCAGCAATCGAGCTCAGCGCCTCACGCGCGAACGACTGCCATGCGGCTTCGTCCCGCTGCAGCCTGCCGGCCAGACGGAGCATCTCTCCCGCGAAGCTCTCTTCCTCCTCAAGCGCCCGCCAATCCAGCTGCTCGCGGGTATGCTGCTCCAACTCGTACACGAAGATCCAAGCAGATGTCTCTTCTTCTGTCGCATGCTCCGCTTGCAGCGACTCAAGCATGTCGGCCAAGATGGCGCCATCCGCAAGCTTGCTGTGCAGCATCCCTTCTCCGGTCAGCTTCAGTCTGATCATTACCGGACGGCCATCTTCCCGGGAAGCCAGCTCGTACGATACTTCGAGCAGCTTATCCAGCAGTTCGCCCTCATCGGGAATCCCGTTAATCGATATCGCTCCTTCGATCCAACGGACGGCATCCAGCGGACGGAAGTCCAATTGCACGTCGCCCGATCGGGACACATCCACGATATAGCAGCCTCGCGAGCCCGTCTCCCGGGGATGCCGTCCTTGCACATTGCCCGGGTAGACGACATGCGGATATTGGTGCAGAATGGCGCGGGTATGAATATGGCCGAGTGCCCAATAATGGAACCCGCCCGCTGTCAATTCCCGCAGCGTGCATGGCGCGTAGGCGTCATGAGAGGGATCGCCGCCCACATTCGCATGGAGCAGCGCGATGTGGAACGGCGCCTCCGCAGAAGGGCGGTAGGAAGCGGCGATGTTGTCCGTAACCGCCCGCCTCCCGTATGACTGTCCATATATGTAAGCAGCCAGCTCACCGCTTCGACGGTAAGCCGGCTGGCCGCTCATGGCTTCCGGGCCAAATATGTGCACCGATTCCGGCAGCTTCAGCTTCGCGCGCTGGCCGCCCATATGATCGTGATTGCCATGGATGGCGAATACGGCAATGCCATGCTCATGCAGCTTGCTCCATTCCCTCGCCAGCGCCAGCTGCGCTCTGAGCGAGCTGTCCGCCTCGTCGTACAAGTCGCCTGCTACGACCACGAAGTCGACCTCTTCCCGGATCGCCAGCTCCGTCAATGCCTTGAGTGCCGAGAAGGTAGACTGCTCCAGCGCGCTGCGAACGGCCGCAGGAGCCTTGGACAGTCCTCGAAAGGGGCTGTCCAGGTGAAGATCCGCAGCGTGAAGGAAGCGGAACGGAACGGTAACGCTCACGATATCGGCTCCTTCGGCTCCGCAGGCTTGAATGCACTGTATTCCTTCTTCAGCTGCGTAATGACGCGACGAATCGAATAGTCCTTCTTCGCCTTGTTCCAAGCGTCGCGGGCCAGATTGTAGCGGAAGTGCGGATCGCTCACAAGCTTCTCCAGCGCCGTTGCCAGCGCGGCAGGGTCTTCCGGCGGAACGAGCAGTCCGTTCACGCCGTCTTCGATCTGCTCCGCTATGCCCCCTACATTGCTGCCGACAAGCGCCAGCCAGCATAATGCCGCTTCCGCAAATACGGAGCCGAATGCCTCCGCTCGAGACGGCAGCACAAAAATATCAAAGAACGGCATGAACTCCTCCGGATGAAGCATATAGCCGTAAAATATGATGTCGTCGTACAAGCCCAGTTCCTTGGCCAACGTCTCCAATTCCTCCCGAATGGGTCCATCTCCGATAATATGAAGCACGAAGGCGTGCTCACGCCGCTTCAGATCCGCGCAGGCGTGCAGCAGAATATCCAGCCCCTTGGCGGGAACAAGCCTGCATACGGTAATGAGCTGCGGAACGGCATTGTCATGGGCAATGGGCTTGAACCGCTTCTCGTCGAATCCGTTGGGAATGACGCCGATATTCTGCGGATGCTCCACATATTGGCCCAAATAAGAGCGGAAGGAATCCGATACCGTCAGCAGCCGGTCCGCCCTCTGCTCCAGCTCGCGATAGATCGCCGCCAGGAACCGGTGATCCGGGCTGCCCTCCTTTATTTTCCCGTTCAGAATAAGCTCCCGCTCATAGCTGGAGTGAATGGTGACAATAAGCGGCGTCTCCGGGAATAACTGCTTCATCACCAGTGCCGCAATGGGGTGGTGCGCATGAATAATATCGTACTTCTTCTTAATGCGCATCTCCGTCCACCAGACGTAGTCCCGATAAGTTTGGATATATTTGTCCACGATGCGGCTGCCCGCAAACGGTGTATGATCGAATGTGTGGAACTTGACCTCGCCTTGTCCCTTGTCGCGCACGCGCTTCGGCAGCGAGAACAGCTCCATCTCCCACCCCAGCTTCATAAATCGTTCCTGTATATATGGCACCATAGACGATACACCGCCCGGCTGCTCCGGAGGAAAAAACATGGCTTGCAATACGTTCATCTATTTCAACTCCTATTCATGAAAAAACCTTAATCGAGACAACCTGTACATTTTACATGCTGTCGCTCGTGACATACTCCCACTGCCTACGCTAACGCTAAGAGGTGGGAGACTTCTTGTCGCATGGATTAAAAATAACCGCCCATTCCGCCGATGAATTAATTGTAAAGAGGTTTCCCTTTCTCTTCTACTCCGTTATGATATAATAGAACGTATGTTTCTGTAAAGGCACATGGCCAAATCTGACTTGATGGTGGTTGAATAATGACTTTCATGCAATGGTTGACCGGGCCTCACGCCCAGCTGTTTTCTTCTTCGTCGGTAATCGTTGTGCTCGTGCTCATGCTCTTCATGTCTATTAAATTATATGTAAGCTACCGCAGCAAAGGTACATACCGCCTGCTGATTGCTGGCATTATGCTTATGATGGCAAGACAAACGCTGCTGCTGCTGGCGTTCCCTGGTTGGTCGCTGCCTTCATGGGTGCATATCGCGTCTACACTTATGGCTATTCTTATCTTCATCGTCATCAACTTCGTGTTCATGAAGCTGTATACGATTCGTTCCCTGCAGCTGAAGACGACGCCGTTCCTTCTGATGGCCGTCGCCGCGTTGCTGCTGGCAGGCGCACAGCATGCCATTACGCCGCTGTTCGATATGAAGCCGACCGATGCCGGCCTGTTCCTCTTCCCGGTATTGGACTTCTACAGCATCGTCCTTGCGATGATGATGCTGCTCAGTACGCGAAGCGCCTACATGAGTCCGAAGTATTATGCGAGCCTGCTCGTCTACTTCTGTCTGGAGCTTGCCAGAGCAGCGGACCATTATGTGTTCCACAGCTCCCAGGCGTGGCTGCTGCTGCTTGTATTGCTGCTGCCGATCGTCTATGCCGCCATCCTGTTCATGATGCTGTTCGAGTGGGTCATTGAGCGGCTGATCTCAACCTATCAGTCCTCTATCTTAGACGGGCTAACCGGCTTGTACAACCGCCGCCACTTCAGCGCCAAGTCCGAGCAACTGAAGGCGAGGAAGCCTGTCGCGGTCATCTTCTGCGATATCGACAACTTCAAGCGGCTGAACGATACGCAAGGGCATCACAAGGCCGATGGTGTGTTGAAGCGAGTTGCGGAGATTATTCGCGAGGAATCCAGCGGCATCGGACATGCAGGCCGCTACGGCGGCGAGGAGTTGCTGGCCTGCATAAGCACCGACCGAGTCAAGCCCGACGTTGTAGCGGAATCGATACGCCGACGGATAGAAGAGGAGACGATTGTGACGGTCAGCGTCGGGTATAGCACATCCAAGGACAGCAAGGAGCTTCACGAGCTGATCAAGCAATCTGATGCAGCAATGTATTATTCCAAGACCAATGGCAAAAATCGGGTCACCGCCTATCGCTCCATGCCGGCTTCCGCCAAAGCGGTGATGACATAATGCCAATCTCTCCTTACAGCAGCAAGGGACTTCGCGCATCGCGCTGAAGTCCCTTCTTGTATATTGGTTGAATTAATCTTTAATGGGAATAAGAAGCTCTACCGGCTCCTCCTCGAAGTGCTGTTCATCCATATAGAATAGCTCCAGCGATACCGCATTCTCCTGCTTCACAAGGCCTTGCTCGTTCATCCAGGCGTGAAGCTGTTCGTAGCCTTCTCCGATTCGCTTGTTGGAGCATGCAGCCATCGCGTAACGATGCGGGGGAATGCTGATCTGAACCATGCCCGGCGGCGCTTCCTCCATCTTGTAGTCCACCTTGAAGCAGGACCAGAACGTCGCAAAGGATTCGTTCCCATGATAGGGGCAGTAAAGCACAGTTGATTTCGCCGCTTCGTTCAATTCATGCTTCCTGGCCATAAACTCCGTTTGCAATCGAATGGCTTCATCCGGGAAGGATGCGTAAGGACCGCAATAACTGATTCCGACTAGGTGCAGAGACGGTCTTGATACGATCGAGCAGTTTTCCACGCTGGCTTCCTCCTTTTGATGGACAGAACCTGTAGGATGAGCTTTCTACCTTCTTAGTGTATCATGAATTGCCATTAAAATGGTAGTTTTATTGTTCCAGACGCTTCATAAACTCTTCTGCTGCACTATAGCCTTGCTGCTTCAAATACCAGCTGTTGGCCGCCGCTTCGATCAATCCGGCGACGTCCCGTCCCGGCTGCAGCTGAATCTCAATGTGCGGTATGCGGACGCCCATATAATCGACTGTCTTCTCCTCCAGCTCCAGTTCGTTGTTCAACTCGTTGTCCCGCCATTTCGTCAGCTCGATATCCAGCGTAATTCTCGTCTCGTCCTGGAACGCACCTCTGCCGTACAGTCTGACGACATTGACGAGACCAACGCTGCGAAGCGCCAGAAATTCCTTCGTCTTCTCGTTGTGACTGCCAAGCAGCGTCTGCGCGCTCAGCTTCTTCAGCACGACGATATCATCGGCTACCAGCCTGTGCCCTCTGCGGATGAGCGTATGCGCCGTCTCGCTCTTCCCGACGCCCGATTTGCCGCGAAGCAGCACGCCAATCCCCGATACGTTCATGCAGACGCCGTGAATGGCGATCTCCTGTGCCAGCGCTTTCAGCAGGAAGGCGTCCAGCATGCTAAGGAACGCAGATGTCGGCTCCTTCGTCCGGAGCAGCGGAATGCCTTCTTGCTCGCAATATTTCGTCAAATACTTCAGACCGCTTTGGCCGGAGGTGACGACGAAGCACGGCGGATGATATTTCACAATATTGCCGATATGATGGTTGCGCTCCTCATCCGTCAGCCTGTGCAAATAGGTTATTTCTTTTTTGCCCAGCACCTGCACATGCTCTTGCGGAAAGAAGTCGAAGTAACCCGTGAATTCCAGTCCCGGCCGGTATGCTCTCGCCTTCCCGATCGACCGGTCCAGCCTTTCCTCCGCCGCAAGCACTTCCAGCCCGAATCTTGCCTGCAGCTCTTTCACCTGTATCAATTTCATGGAACCCCTTCCTCCCAGCCCCGCTAATTTCCCCCACAAAGTGAGGTTCCGCTTCGAAGATTACTGGGGTACTTTGCGGGGACCCCGGAACTTATATGCCAGTATGTTTAAAAAAATCGCCCTCAAGTACAGCCGGAGCGGTAAATGGAGGACGATTAAAATCTGGTGCGTCTATTGTTGTCATTAAAAATTGAAAACGAAGTCTTCGTCCTTCAAAGGCTCAACATTTAATGTACGAACGTAACCGTTGCCCTTCTTGGAGAAGAAGTCATGCTGCTTCGTATGCGTGCTGATGCCGTTGAATACGATTGGATTGACCGGCTCCTCCGGGAAGTGCGGCTCCAATCCAAGGTTCATCAGCGCTTTATTGGCATTGTAGCGGACGTAGGTTTTCACTTCCTCCTGCAAGCCAACCGCCGTATACAGATCATCCGTATATTTCACTTCATTGTCATACAAGGTCAGCAGCAATTCGTGCACTTCACTGCGCAGCACCTCTTGCTCTTCTGCGCTGAACGTCTCGAACAGCTCTTGCGCCAGCACGCCCACGTACAAGCCATGAATGCTTTCATCGCGCAAAATCAGGTCGATGATCTCGCCGCTGCTCGTCATTTTGCCCTGACCGGCCAAGTAGAGCGGATAGAAGAAGCCGCTATAGAACAGGTAGCTCTCCAGGAAGACGGAGGCTGCCATCGCTTTATACAGTTCCTTCGGACCCGTAATATTTCTGTACCATGCGGAGATCAGCTCGGCTTTGCGCTGCAGCTGCTCGTTCTCCTCCACCCATCTGAAGATCGCATCGATCTCTTCGTTGGATGCAAGCGTCGTGAAGATGCTGCTGTAGGATTTGGCATGAATCTGCTCCATCATTGCCATAAAGCCAAGGACCGCTTTCCGCTGCAATCCGTCGACATGCTCCAGAATCTTCGGCATGCCGACGCCGCCCTGTATCGTATCCAGCAAGGTCAGACCGCCAAGCACATTTTTGTACAACTTCTGCTCCTCTTCCGTCATGTTCATCCAATCCATCTTGTCATCCGAGAGAGGAATCTCTTCATCTGTCCAAAACTGCATCACATTCTGCTGCCAGAACGTGTGCGTAAAATCGTCGTCCGGGCGGTTCCAGTTTACTGCTTTCATATAGGCATACCCCTTCTTCGCTACTTGTTCATCATGAATTGACTCATCCGTTAGACGGCGCAGCTTGTACATTCCTCTACGGACAGACGCTTCGTTCTCGTGTAGTACAGTGACTTAAGCCCCTTCTGCGCGGCATAAATGTAGAATCTGGCCAACTCTCTTGTCGTGACGTTGCTGTTCACGTGAAGAACGGTCGAAATGCCCTGATCCACATGCTGGCTAATCTCGGCGACTAGATCAATCAGCTTGAACTGGTCGATATTGTAGGCTGACTTGTAATAGAAGAAGTTCTCCTGCGACAAGTAAGGCATCGGATAATAAGTCGTCGAATTCGCATAAGTGCGCGTCTCGATATGCTCTACGATCGGCATGACGCTGGATGTCGCATTCTGGATGTAAGAGATGCTCTGCGTCGGCGCGATCGCCAGACGGTACGCGTGGTACAGGCCATGCTCCTGCACCTTCGCCTTCAGTGCAGCCCAATCCTCCGGAGAAGGAACATCCATCCCATGGAACAGTTCCTTGACGCGTTCCGTCTTCGGACGGAAATCCGTCTCAATATAGCGAGTAAAGTAAGTGCCCTTGGCATACTCCGAACGATCGAAATCCTTGAACGTGACGCCGCGCTCCTTGGCAATCTCCATACTCTTCTCCAGTGAGTAGAAGTTCATCATCATGAAGAAGACGCTGGCGAAATCCCTCGCTTCCTCGCTCTCGTAGGCGATTCGGTTCTTCGCAAGGTAGCCGTTCAGGTTCATGGCGCCGAGTCCGACGGAGTGCAGCTCTTCATTCGCCTTGCGAACGCCGGGAGCGTTGTCGATCTTGGACAGGTCACTTACCGTCGTTAGGGCGTCGATGCCGACATGGACGGAATCCTTCACCTTGCCAAGCTCCATGACATTCACGATGTTGAGCGACGCCAGGTTGCAGCTGATGTCGCGGCGAATGACATCGTCGTAGCCGTAATCGTTAATTTCCGTCGTCTCCTGCAGTTGGAAGATTTCCGTACACAGATTGGACATTTTCACGTTGCCGATATCCTTAAGCGCATGCACTTCGTTCGCATTGGACTTGTTCATAATATACGGGTAGCCGGATTCCAACTGGATGGAAGCGACCTTCGTCAGCATCTCGCGCGCATTCATGACCGTCTTCTTCGTCACGGCCTCGTTAGCCAGCAACTCCTCGTACATCTTGTCCATATCCATGTCGTCCAGGTGTACGCCGTATGCCTTGTGAACGGAATGCGGGCCGAAGACGACAAGCGGCTTGTTCCCCGCGGCAAGCTCATAGAATTTATTCGGAATGATCAAGCCGATGGACAGCGTCTTGATGCGCGATTTCTCATCGGCGTTAATTTTTTTGCAATCCAGGAACTCGATAACGTCCCAGCCGAAAATATTGTAGTAGCCCGCACCCGAGCCTTTGCGCTGGCCCATCTGATCCGCGTAGGAGAATGCATCCTCCATCAGCTTCAGCACCGGCATAATGCCTTTGGCCGCTCCCGCTACGCCCTTGATCGGTTCGCCGCGTCCTCTCAGCTTGGACAGGTTGACCGCTACGCCGCCGCCGATCTTCGACAGCTGCATGCACGTGCCCAGCACATAGTTGATGGAGTTCAAGGAGTCGTCCATCTCCAGCAGGAAGCAGGATACCATCTCACCGCGGCGGCTCTTGCCCGCATTCAGGAATGTCGGCGTCGCCGGCTGCAAGCGCTGATCGATCATAGCCTCTGCAATGCTGAGTGCCTTGTCGATATTTCCTTCCCCAAGGTGCAGAGCTACGATGGCTACTCGATCCGCATATTGCTCCAGATACATCTTTTTGTCGTTGGTTTTGAGGGCGTAGTCCTTGTAGAACTTCGATGCCGCCATGTAAGACTGGAATTGAAAATTGTTGCTTGCCGTCAGATGGAATACAGCCTCTATTTGCTCGTATGTATATTTGTCATATACATTATCGTAATAGTCGTTATCAATAAGGTAATCCAGCTTCTCCCGCAGCGAGTCGAACTTCATGCTCTTCTCGTCCACTTCCGCCATGAATGCCAGTACGGCTTCCTTGTCCTTCTCCAGCTGATAGAAGCCGTCCTCGCCGCGCTGCATCAATTCGTTGTTCAACTCAATATGCTTCAATGGTTTGCACCCTCTCAACAAAATGTAACCTATCCTGTGTCGTACCTGACAACTCAAACTTTGCAATGACGGGGACATCGTACTTCTGGGAGATGGTATCCGCGCTCTTGGCGAAGCCCGTTCCCCAATTCCGATTGCCGCTGGCGGCGACGCCGCGCAACATTCCATGCTTCGCTTCCAGGAAGCTTGCAACCTTCTCCGGAACTTGCCCGAAGCCTGTCGTGTATGTAATTAATACATAAGGCTCGTCAATATCATGATACTCGTCAATCGACATCGTCCGCATTTCCAGCTTGTTGACGAAACGCTTCACATTGCCTGTTTTTGAATCATAGACAACTAGCATCAACGCCCGCTCCTCTACCGAATTATAGCAATAAAAATGCGCTTCTGTCCCTGACTGTGGCAGATGCGCTAGGTAACGATTCGCCTGATGGCTATTACTGAAACCACTACATACATCAATATGTAGTTGGTGATTTTGATTTTACATCAAGATATAGGTTCCGTCAATGAAAAATATGGTTAGTTTTTTTGCCGCGTTTTTGAGCGTACTCGACTATTCTATCAGATATGGCTATGATGGGATAGTGACATTTTATAGCTATATTTGGAGGTAGACATGAAAAAAACGATATCCCGGGAGGAAGCGGTTCGGGAACTTCATGTCCTGTTCGAAGAAGCGGGACGAAAGTCTCAAGATCTATTGGACTATGTGGAAACGATCGAATTCGAGCGCAATCGACTTCGTGATGAGGTGCGTCAGCTGAAGCTCTCCGCCTCCAAACGACGCGCCTCGTCGGATGCCATGAACAGCCGCTTGAAGGATGCGCTGCGAGAATAGCGTGGATGAGTGTGAACATTTGGGGCGATAGATCGCATGTTTCAACTCATTCCCGTCTGTTATGTAATCAATATGGGCGATAGATCGCATGTTACAGCTCATTCCCGCCCGTAATGTAACCAATTTGAGCGATTAATGGCGGCTTTGGGGCGGACGTGGCACTCTTGGCGGGGCTATGTGACCATTTGGGGCGATCAATCGCATGTTACAGCTCATTCCCGCCTCCTATGCGCTCAATTGGAGTGATAGGCAGTTACTGTCTATATAACTACTTACTTTGTACGTTTTT
>NZ_JAOQJC010000120.1 GCF_025567625.1 Paenibacillus sp. J5C2022
AATTAACATATTGAAACTAGCCTTGCAGAGCGTATCGTAGCCACAGCAATCCAATCAGGCTAGGAACTAGCCTTCAAGGAGGGACGAGGTTACGAGTCCCGATGATTTGAGAAGCTCGTCAATGAATTGACGAGAGGTTCACAGAAGCAATAGGTACATGTTTCACCTTTCAGTTGTATAATTATGGGATACCCATGTGCAAAAGCGCGCCAGCCAAAGACGTAAACATGCATGGGGCGGGTCGTGAAATGACTGGAGATATCCCTTGAGAAAAGCGTTATCGAAAAATATGAAAAGGGGAAATGAATGAGCTCACTAATTAGTTGCCGTGTGAAAATGGCATTTCCTTCGTCACCAGGATTAATTCCATCGTTCAAGAATCCTACGACTTCACTGGATTTTGGTACCTCCATTTGTCCACTGTCTTTTATACCTACAGGAACAACTTGCGCTTTCAGATCAATTGCAGGGATCGATAAATAATTCGGAACGATCGGTAAGTGTACAGCGCTTTTAGTTATCTTTATATTTTCCTGTTCTGCATTAATCTGGGGTGGATTCATTTTTATTATTTGCGGGATTGGAAAGGGGGTCTGATTAACGTCATCAGGTTTTGGAGGAAGCGGAGTCATCCCACAGCCTGAAGTCACTATAAGCACAATGATGATGATCAACGAAAAAATGTTCTTCATGACCACCCTTCTTTAATCTTATTGTGGTGAAAAGAGGGGGAAAGACCCCTCATATTTATTCTTCGCTTACTCCGCCATAACCTGTTTTAGGCATCAATCCCCTTCACTTGTTATAGTTTGTCCTATTTTTCACCAAAAATTGCATGAGTAGGCTTGGCTTACTCAAGGAATCATGAATATTACTATAGCCGGTAATTGGCGATGAGGACATGGCACATCTTAAGACTAC
>NZ_JAOQJC010000121.1 GCF_025567625.1 Paenibacillus sp. J5C2022
ACATGCCATAGCTTCGGTGGTGTGTTTAGCCCCGTTACATTTTCGGCGCAGAGTCACTCGACCAGTGAGCTATTACGCACTCTTTAAATGGTGGCTGCTTCTAAGCCAACATCCTGGTTGTCTTTGCAACTCCACATCCTTTCCCACTTAACACACACTTGGGGACCTTAGCTGATGATCTGGGCTGTTTCCCTCTTGACAATGGATCTTAGCACTCACTGTCTGACTCCCGGTAAGCATGTCGATGGCATTCGGAGTTTGACTAGACTTGGTAACCCTTGGCGGGCCCCGCACCCAATCAGTGCTCTACCTCCACGACACTCATATCCGAGGCTAGCCCTAAAGCTATTTCGGGGAGAACCAGCTATCTCCGAGTTCGATTGGAATTTCTCCGCTACCCCCACCTCATCCCCGCACTTTTCAACGTACGTGGGTTCGGGCCTCCAGTGCGTGTTACCGCACCTTCACCCTGGACAGGGGTAGATCACACGGTTTCGGGTCTACGACCACGTACTATAGACGCCCTATTCAGACTCGCTTTCGCTGCGGCTACGGCTTTCCACCTTAACCTTGCACGTGATCGTAACTCGCCGGTTCATTCTACAAAAGGCACGCCATCACCCCTAGATTGGGCTCTGACTTCTTGTAAGCGCACGGTTTCAGGTTCTTTTTCACTCCGCTCCCGCGGTGCTTTTCACCTTTCCCTCACGGTACTGCTTCACTATCGGTCACCAGGGAGTATTTAGCCTTGGCAGATGGTCCTGCCGGATTCCGACGGGGTTTCACGTGTCCCGCCGTACTCAGGATCCGTCTCGGAGAGTGCTGACTTTCGGTTACAGGGCTTTTACCTCTTCTAGCGGG
>NZ_JAOQJC010000122.1 GCF_025567625.1 Paenibacillus sp. J5C2022
CAATGTTAGGTTTCAACTGAGGGAAGTGAGCGAAATTGTCGGTGATTAGCATTCTCGTTCGATTAAAAAACCCAAGCAAAAAGAAGAGAGCCGGGTGGCAAACGGATCAACAGCAATACGCATTGTGTGTAAACTGGTGTGTGGAACGTATTCGAGATGGAGAGAAGCTTTCTTCGGCCAATGTTCCGTTCCCCCTAAAGGCAGCCATTAAAAATGAGGCCATACGTCATGCGAACAAGGCCATTTCTGACTTTAAGCAAGGGAGAAGCAGTCGCATTCCTGTCTTCAAATCTTCTCTCCCCCTCTCCATTAACAATCAAAACTGGGATACACGCCAAAAGAACGATCGATGGTATATTGGCTTCACAAGCAATGCTGGCAAAGTCTATGTGCCAGTCGTTGAAAATGATATCGTTCGTACCTACTTTCCATCCTTTGAGAAACAAGATCGTAGAGATGTGAATCGTTCCTTCCGAGGCACTATGCAGCTTCTCCGAAAAGGCTCAGCATGGTATGCAGCCATCCCTGTAGAGATATCTTGCGAGTGGAAGGCAAGTACATATGTCCCTCAAACGGAAATCGGAATCGATCTTGGACTAAAAGCAATCGCTGTGATCAGTGAACCTCAGTCAGGCAAACGCCAATTCTTTTCCGGAAAACAAGTGGGCTATATGCGTCGACATTTCCGTTCCCTGCGTCAGTCCTTAGGCAAGAAGAAGGCTCTGCGAGCCCTAAAGCGCATAGGTCAAAAGGAAAGAAGATGGATGAGCGACTACAACCGAAAATTGGCAAAGCAAATCGTACAGTTTTCTTTGGCATTTGACAAACCCGTCTTGAAGATGGAGAAGCTTGAGTG
>NZ_JAOQJC010000123.1 GCF_025567625.1 Paenibacillus sp. J5C2022
CGTCACCTCATATGATGTCGGAACCGACTCTTCACCTTGGTTAAACGTCCTGCCATAATAAAAATCCTCCTTCACCTTCGCCTGGGTTTTACCCAAGCGCTGCAAAGGAGGATTCATGCTTTTTCACCTAATCCTGTGTAGTCAAATTGATCATCTCAGATACACAGGACCAAACGATTATGTACGATTTAGCGAATGATCGCCAAAGGGCAAAACCCTTATAAATCAAGTGGTGCCGAGGACGGGAATCGAACCCGTACGGTAGTCACCTACCGCAGGATTTTAAGTCCTTTGCCGTCACGCCAATCCGCAAAACCAGCGTGGATACTGGATTCTGCACTATCTGCACCGCTTGAGCTTAACAGGATTCTATATCCTAAAGTACTTATGAATCCTGTGCTTAAATATATTTTATCAAGCTAGGAACGGGACAGCAAATTCACATTAAAAAGTAATGAGTTATGATGTGTATGATCTAGTCGCTCCTCGTTTTCAATCCAATACATTCATTGCGATGTGATCTTCAATAATTGATAAAAGTTTCTTCAGACTATTATAGTAACCTTCCCAGTCTCTAAAGACAGATAAAAAATCATCATGGAATATTTAATCATTATCATCCACATCATCATCGAACGTCAATTCATGCTTTGCAGCTTCCCAAAGATTATTCGCTTCCTCGCTACACTGAATGCCTAATGTCTGCTTTATAGAGATATAGTCAATACTGTCCAGTAAGAATATTCATAGGGTGGTATAGACGATGTGGAGCTCATTAAGTAGTAAAGATATTTTAACATCTCGAAATC
>NZ_JAOQJC010000124.1 GCF_025567625.1 Paenibacillus sp. J5C2022
ATAAGATAGGAAAGCCTCCAATTCCACTTAAATACAGGGAAGGGGGCTTTTGCTATGTCATGGATTGCGGAGGGGCGAAAATTGCAATTTTATGGTTAAAATCGAAACTATTTGTCGAAATAGTGTGCTATTATATATTTAAAGTTTCCGTACAGCGTTCAAATATATTTATAGGTTATCTAGGGGGGATTGTCGGAGGGATAATTGAGGGGTAGTTCGTTACGAGTCTTCCATTCTATCGTATGTTGAGAGAGAGGCTACATGGACATGAAGAGCAAGAACAAGATATGGATTCGCACGACAAATCGGGTCATCATCGGATTATTGATGATGTTCGTGATCACGGGAAGCATAGGGATGCCCGTCAATGCGGCAACGGATGCGCCGGCGCCTACGATTACCGGGCAGCCGCAAGGCAAGACGGTGAACGAGGGAGATCCCAGCATTACGTTAAGCGTGACGGCAAGCGGAAGTGGCACATTGAGCTACCAGTGGTATAGGAATTCGACCAATTCCTACATGAATGGAGTCGCTCTTAATGGAGCGACGTCCGCAACATATGTCATACCGACATCTGCTCCGCGCGACGATTATTTTTATGTCATGGTGACGAATACGGACAACACTGTTCCGGGTATCAAGACGGCCAGTGTAAGAAGCGACTTCGCCCATGTGACGGTCAATGAGCTTGCCGATGCGCCGGCACCTACAATTAGCGTGCAGCCGCAAGGCAAGACGGTGAACGAGGGAGATCCCAGCATTACGTTAAGCGTAACGGCGAGCGGGAGTGGCACAT
>NZ_JAOQJC010000125.1 GCF_025567625.1 Paenibacillus sp. J5C2022
CTGAAATTCGACAAATCTCACAAAAAAGATGGTGATCATTATCAACACTATGTCTCTTAAGGAATGATTTCATAAACACAATATAGAAAAACGAACGATTGAATCATTTTGGAATACATTTGATACATATAGATCAGAAGACATAGATGAGTTTAATGAAGTGTTTTATCTTTACTCATATGAAAAATTAAAAGTCAATATTGAAGATGTTTCTTTACACATAAAGGAGATTTTAAATCCAAATGAAAATAATTTTGTAAGAGAATATATTCAAGTTAGGGTAAGATTGGATTATTCAGAAAAATCACTTGGTTATTATCGTATAATCTATTCAATTGATGGACAGTTTGAGGATGATTATTTTATTTCGGAGTGGGTTGGTTATAGACCCCATATGCTAATAGGGTTATTAGATGATTTATTAGAAGAAATGAATCAAGAGAATAAATCGGGATATTTAAATGAAACTGATTTTAAAACAATTAGTGGAATATTGAAAAAAAAGAAACTGAAAATTAAGAATGAATTTATGTCAAGTTACTTTTGTGAGTAATCCTATGAAGTGTCGAACTTCAGATAACACCGTATTCACGCATCGTCGCCTCCGGCTCCTTGGTCCGGACCGAAGCTGGAATAGAACGTCTCTGTAAAGAAGTCGTTTTAGTTGCAGGGAAGTCAATTCAGCCGGACAACCTTGCACAGCCTAACCGCGTCGCGGCCACTCCCTTCGGTCGTTTAAGGCAGTGAAGGTTCGTGAATACAAGAACGTTATCTGAAACTCC
>NZ_JAOQJC010000126.1 GCF_025567625.1 Paenibacillus sp. J5C2022
ACTCCTGATGCACAAATCCAGGAGATGAAACGGCTACAGGAAATCGAAGAGAAATATGACAAAGCCATGAAAGTGTTAGGGGAGAAGGAACTGGAGATCGAGATTCTCCGTGAACTCGTAAAAAAGCAGAACCCTGCTTATCCGAAAAATTCGAGATAGCCAGCCACTTTATTAAGCAGGGGAACACCGCAGCTCTCGTGTTGCGAATCGTCGGGTTGGCTCCATCCACCTATTACGCTCGTCTAAAGGCAATGCAGGAATCTGTTGAACCAAGAAGGCACTCTCAGGGACGTCCTCGACCTGGTTATTCACTTACAACCACAGATCTTAAGGTAAGCGATGATCAGATTAAAGAATGGCTGATGGAGTTAGCTGCGGGCGAGGAACATATCTATGGCTACAGATTACTTGCGGAATGCTTGCGGAAAGAGAGACAGCTCATATTGAATCATAAGAAGGCATACAGCCTGTGCAAGGAGCTAGGACTCCTTCAGAAGCGACGGCAACCGAAAACGAAACATCCTCGCAGGCTCGCGAGAAATCACGTCATCACAGGTCGCAACCAGCTCTGGCAGATGGACATCAAGTATGGTTACGTCGATGGAATTGATCGCTTCTTTTTCGTGCTCAATATCATCGATGTGTTTGACCGGACCATTGTAGGTTATTACCGAGGCTCAAGATGCGAAGCCAAAGATGCCTGTCAGACGCTTGGAGAAGCGTTACGACAGCGCGTAACGACGTCTGAG
>NZ_JAOQJC010000127.1 GCF_025567625.1 Paenibacillus sp. J5C2022
ACAGAGAGGTGTCCGAGTGGTCGAAGGAGCACGATTGGAAATCGTGTATACGTTAATCGCGTATCGAGGGTTCGAATCCCTTCCTCTCTGCCAGTTAAGCTTATGTTTATGAAGCAGATTTTGCTTTGCAAAGCTTTGAGGCCCGTTGGTCAAGGGGTTAAGACACCTCCCTTTCACGGAGGTAACAGGGGTTCGAATCCCCTACGGGTCACCAACTTCCCTTTAACAAATACTTAAAAAGAGTTGACAAATCATCATGAAATGTGATAAGATATAAAAGTCGCTCGATTACGGAGGATTAGCTCAGCTGGGAGAGCATCTGCCTTACAAGCAGAGGGTCGGCGGTTCGATCCCGTCATCCTCCACCATTCACTCAACGACGCGGGGTGGAGCAGCTCGGTAGCTCGTCGGGCTCATAACCCGAAGGCCGCAGGTTCAAATCCTGCCCCCGCAACCAAAATCATTCGGATAGATTATCCGAAAACAATATGTGGAGCTGTGGTGTAGAGGCCTAACATGCCTGCCTGTCACGCAGGAGACCGCGGGTTCGAATCCCGTCAGCTCCGCCACTGTACCCCATAGGATAGTGAGACGGAATGATGCGAAGCATTATGAAGTGTACTATACATAAGGGTGTACGGCTCGGTAGCTCAGTTGGTAGAGCAGAGGACTGAAAATCCTCGTGTCGGCGGTTCGATTCCGTCCCGAGCCACCATTGAATAACTTTATAC
>NZ_JAOQJC010000128.1 GCF_025567625.1 Paenibacillus sp. J5C2022
GTCGCTCTTCGACAGCACGTACATAAGGGCACGCCGATACTTCTTCCATTGGCGGCTGCCTTTCTTGCACTTTGACATCTTCCGGTACAGTTCTTTGATCTTCTTATTCCGGAGCCGCTTGATGCTGCGCATCTTGCGTCCGGTCACGATCAACCCCTCGCCGTCTTCCGTCACGGCTGCAATCGCATGGACTTCCCCGGGGTCCACGGCCGCGATTTGCGTCCCTTGCGCCGCGGCAGGCTCACAACAGTCATCATAGCTGATGCACAAGAACAGACCGCGATCGTAGACGACTTCGATTTCCTTCACGATGCCGGGCGGAACGTTCTTCACCTGTACCACGATCGCTTTCTGCCGTTTGCCATCGCGGAGGCCGACACTCAGTTCGATGCGCCCGTCATCGTGAATGACAAAGCCTTGGACTGCCCACTTGGTCGGATAATGGCCCTTCAGCTTATAAGGATACCGCACCTGCGAGTGACCCATTCGTTTCGCTTTCACCGTGTTTTCTCTGGCTTGCAAATACTTGTGGCAGGCGGCCTGAATGCTCTGGCTGTGAATGGGATACTGTCCCTTGGTCGCTTGCTGCAGTTCTGTCCTTCCGATCCAACGCCCGTGTTCCAGCGCGTACGCTTTGGCGATGCGCAGACAATCGTTCCAGACTTGGGCCGAGATGCGGTTACAGGCAAACAAGCGCTCGCGGTCCTCATCACTGACA
>NZ_JAOQJC010000129.1 GCF_025567625.1 Paenibacillus sp. J5C2022
GAAAGGCTTAAGCAGCGAATCTGGTCAAGCGAAGCGACCAGGTTGCCGGGTGGCTCCGCCACTTAGACTTGCAGGGTTGTCCGGCTGACTCTACTTCCTTGCTACTGAATCAACCTCAATCGATTTCACTTCTTCAACTTCGGCCGGACCAAGGAGCCGATAGGCGACGCAGCGTGAATACGGTGTTATCTGATACTCCGTTGACATACCCAAGCAAGATCGGTTCATTAGGTTTTATCCCCTCCCCCCGTTGTTTTCATGTTTTTACCGACTTTAAGTCCTTTAATTCATTCATTCTTTTTCATTCACGACGGCTACGACTGTTCCACCATCGTCTATCGTAACGTTCCGCTAAAGGCGAAGGCTTCTCCCATTCTTTCAATCTTTTGCTCTTTCGGCGACTCCTACTTTTCTCCTTACTCTGCCGATTGGCGTTACGTTACTCCAATGCGGCAGATTACTCCAAACCATTTCTTTTTTCTTTTCAAGGCTATTCAAATGTTATTCATTCTTTTGCAATTTCTTTTCACAGCTTTTTATTTTTTTCAGGGGGAGGGGATAAAACCGTCATGTGGCTCATTTACATACCACATGAATCCGATCTTGCGTTCCACTTCGTCCAAATGTTCATTGGATGACTATGGATGGGTATTTCTTCCTTGATTTACTTCA
>NZ_JAOQJC010000013.1 GCF_025567625.1 Paenibacillus sp. J5C2022
TAAAACGAATGGCACCCGTTCCTTTCTCCGACTGGGTTATGCAGCTTGTTGATCGCTGGAAATTTCATGTTACCTTGTAAAACGTCGAAATTTCATGAAATTCTATGATTGACCCATATTTGATGGTGCAGACTCCAGAATTAAGGGGCTGAACCGTTGGTGGCCTCATGTGGGCTACTTTGTATGTTTTTTCGTACAAAATCCGGCGTTGGTGGCCTCATGTGGGCTACTTTGTATGTTTTTTCGTACAAACCCCGGCGTTGGTGGCCTCATGTGGGCTACTTTGTATGTTTTTTCGTACAAAATCCGGCGTTGGTGGCCTCATGTGGGCTACTTTGTATGTTTTTTCGTACAAAATCCGGCGTTGGTGGTCTCAGTTGGGCTACATTGTACGTTTTTTCGTGCAACCTCCGACGTCGATGGCCTCATGTGGGCTACTTTGTATGTTTTTTCGTACAAAATCCGGCATAGATGGGGTAACGAGGAAATTATGGTTGTATATGCAACCATTTTGAGCGGTAGCGCGCACATTTCTGCTTATTCCCGCCTCCTATATGGTCAGAATGAGCGATGGAAGTTAATTTCGCTTCGGTGCAGACGCAATGAGCCAAATTCGCATAGCGAACAGGCCTATGCTAGATGATCATAGGCCTGTGTATGCGATATGCCGCTATTTGATCGCGGCGAAGAACAGACGCTCCGAATCCGCATGAGGCGGCTTCAGCTCGAAATCGGCATAGCGGTGGACCCGGCTGAAGCCGGCTCGAAGCAAGGCCGCCTCCAGCCAGTCGGGATCGTATGCCCGCTGAATGTGCGTTTCCTGAAAGCGGGAGAAGCGACTGTCCGCTTCCTGCTTGAATATCGTGAGCTGATGCTCAATCTGACAGCGCTCCTCGTCCAGATCGCACACCCATATGTAAGCAATGTCCCGCTCGTCAAGCACGAACGGCTGCTCCTCGGCATAGCGCCGGAACTGCTTCGGCGGATGAACGTCGAACAAGAATACGCCGCCGCTCGCAAGACCTTGGCAAGTAGAGCGGAATGCCGCCTCCACATCCTCTTCCTCCGTTAAGTAATTGAGACAGTCACAGAACGATATAACGGCGTCCACAGGCTCGTGAAGCTGCCAGATGCGCATATCCTGCTGCAGCCATCTCACGGAGCCTGTACGCGTCCTGAGCGCCTGCTGAGGCGTCTCCTCCCACTTGCTGCGAGCTACCGTCAGCATATCCGAGGAGTAATCGATGCCGAATACTTGAAAGCCTGATCGAGCAAGCGGAATCGCAAGACTGCCGGTGCCGCAGCCCAGATCCGCCACGGAGGAAGGCATGCCGTAGCGTTCCCAAGCCGCACGGGCGAAGCCGAGCCACTCCGCATAAGGCATGTCTTCCATGAGCTGATCGTATACGAGCGCGAATCGTCCGTAGGATTGGGCCATTACAGATCCGTCCCTCCCCCGTCCTTACGCTCCTTCAAGTACGTCCAGCTGCCCTTCTGCTCGACCAGACCGTCGCGCATCAGCTTGCCGAGAGCCCGCTTGAACGCCCCCTTGCTAATGCCGAAGCGTTGCTTAATTAGCTCCGCTTCCGTCTCATCGGAATACGGCATGCCACCGCCCGGCCGTTCCTTCAGGAAAGCCAGCAGACGATCCGCGTCCTCCAGCCTGCCGACTTCCTTGCGCTGAGCCATGGACAGATTGACGCGGCCATCCTCGCGCACATAAGTGACGCGAACGCGAACGCGCTCCCCCAGCCTCAGCGGCTTGATTCTCTCGGCAGCCGGAATGAGCCCGTAAGCGCCGAACCCGACGACGCCTCCGTCGATAAGTACGAAGGAGCCCATCTGCAGTGACTTGGTCACCCATCCCTCCACCCAGGTGTTATTCCAGCTCTCCGGAGCGGTGAATACGAGCGGCGCCAAGTCCTCTTCCAAAGCCAGCTTGGCGATCGGCCGGCCCATCTTGTCCTGCTTCATAATCACGAACACCTCATCGTCCGGCAGTGGACGATACGCGATATGCTCCGGAAGCTCGGACAGCGGCAGCAGCAGCTGGCGGCCGAGCCCCATCTCCAGGAAGCAGCCGAGCCTCGGGTGAACGTCTGCGACCTTCAGCCGAGCAAGCTCGTCCAGCTGCAGAAGCGGACGCTTCATCGTCGCAGCGATACGGTCCTCGGAATCATAGAAGAGGAACGCTTCAATCTGCTGGCCGACCTTGGGCTTGGACCCCGTCAGCTCAGTGTAGGGCAGCAGCACTTCACCTTCATCGTTCGCCAAGAAGAAGCCGTATGGCGACACTTCCCTGGCTACTTTGAACACGCTAGTCGTGCCTGCGTTCAGGCTCATGCGAACTCCACAACCTTCGCATCGGACCACAAGCGCTCAATATTGTAGTACTCCCGCTCCTCGCGATGGAATACGTGCACGATAACGTCGCCCAGATCGATCAGCACCCATCGTGCGGAATCCGCTCCTTCGATGCCGCGAACTCTGGCTCCGCGCTTGTCCGCCTGCTTTTTGATCTCGGTCGTGATCGCTTGCACCTGCGTATCGGAGTTCCCGCTGCAGATTAAGAAGTAATCGGCAACGAGAGACACTTCCTTCAAATTTAAGGCGACGATATCCACTGCTTTCTTGTCCTCCGCAGCGTCAACCGCCAGTTTCAACAGCTCATCCGAGTGTATGGCCATTCCTTATCCTCCCTTAATGTGTTCGATCAAATCATTGCGCGCGTCAATCGTGAGCGGGTAGATCCGCTTGCCCTTCGCAATGAGAAAGGCGATGGTATTGTCGAATGCTGCAAGCATACTCTCTTCCAAATCTTTCTCGCTTAGTTCCCGAATCCTATCCACGCCAGAGAATTCCCTTCCGGGCTCTATATAGTCCGCAAGCCATACGATCTTCTCCAGCTTCGACATCCCTCGTCGTCCCGATGTATGATAGCGTATCGCATCAAGTATTCCGCTATCCGTTACGCCGAATTCATGCCGCGCAACCCACGCCCCGACGGGCGCGTGCCACAGCTCCTTGTCATAGGCCAGAAGATCGCCTGGAAGATGCTGCTCCCGAATGATGAGCTCCATTCGGTCTACCGGCCAATACTTGGCGACATCGTGCAGGATGGCGGCCAATTCCGCCCGCCCCGCATCTTCGCCGAACCGTTCAGCCAGTACTTTCGACGCAGCCATTACGCCTTCGGTATGAAGCCACCGGCGCTCCGGCATCTCCGCTTTCACGCGCTCAATCATTTCGTCTCGCTTCATATAATTTGTGTCTCCTTATATACTGATACACCGGCTCCGGCACCGCATAGCGAACGGAACGCCCCTCGGCAAGCCGCTGGCGAATCGCCGTGGAAGAGATGCCGATTGCAGGCATGTCCACCATCGTTAGCCGCTCCTTCAGCCAATTCGGAAGCGCTTCGGTGCGAAGCGCATCGGAAGGCCGTTCCAGGCCGATGAACGCAATCCGCTCCGCAAGCTCTCCGATTCTGTGCCACCGATGAAGATCGTGTATCCGGTCCGAGCCGATGATGTAAGCGAAGCTGCAATCGGGATAGCGCGACTGCAGCTCGGTTACCGTATCGATCGAATAGCTGACGCCTCCCCGATGCAGCTCCAGATCAAGCGCCCGGAACGCTTCATTTCCTTTGATCGCCTCACAGACCATCTCGTAGCGCTGCTCTCCGCTCATGCCCGGCTCATTCGCCTTTAACGGGGACACAGCGGAAGGGATGAACCACACCTCGTCCAATCCGGCGCCATCCCTTGCCGCTTCCGCCGCCAGCAGATGTCCGGTATGAATAGGATCGAATGCTCCTCCCATAATGCCGATATGCCGCAATTCCCGTCGCCCCCTTGCTATGGCAGCTCAATCGTCTTGTTATCCTTGGACTCCTTGTACAGAACGATCGTCTTGCCGATGACCTGCACCAGCTCGGCCCCGGCGGCCTCGGCCACCTCTGCGCCGATCTCCTTGGGATCGTCCAGGCAGTTGTTCAAGACCGATACTTTAATCAGTTCCCGTACCTCCAGCGCTTCTTCAATATGACGAACGAGGTGATCGTTCGTGCCTCCTTTGCCCACTTGGAATATAGGCTGAAGATGATGCGCCTCTGAGCGCAGATATCGTTTTTGTTTACCTGTTAGCATTGTATAAGCTCCTTCTTTATTACAACTTAAGACAGCAACGACGCCAGCACCGTCTCCCGCATTGCAGCAACGGGAGCGTCCTCGCCCGTCCAATATTCGAACGCGTATGCCCCTTGATAAATAAACATGCCCAGTCCGCCATGGATACGGCAGCCGCGTGCTTCCGCTTCTGTCAGGAACAACGTCTTCATCGGGTTGTAGATCAGATCGCTGGCTACGGCTCCCGACTTCAGCCATGCGGCATCGACAGGCGACTGCCCCGTATGCGGATACATGCCCACGGAAGTCGTATTGATGACAATATCCGCTTCGCCGCACAACCGGGGCAGCGCATCGTAGCTGTCGGCTTGCAGTGCAGGGAACTTCTCCCGGAAGTCATCCGCGAGACTGCGCGCGCGATCAGCGGTCCGATTGACGATCGCGATGCTTGCCGGACGTTCGCCGATCAGCGCATATACAATCCCTCTTGCGGCTCCGCCAGCTCCGATGACGACGATTCGCTTGCCCGACAGCTCCGGCTCCGCTTCCTCCTTCAGCGACCGGACATAGCCGATGCCGTCCGTATTATAACCGACAAGCCTGCCGTCCCTGTTCACAATCGTGTTCACTGCACCAATTGCTCGTGCTGCCGGATCGATCTCGTCCAGCCATTCCATGACGCCCAGCTTGTGCGGAATCGTGACATTGACGCCGCCTATGCCCATCGCTCTGACGCCCCTGACGAAATCGCCCAGACCTTCCGCCGATACATGGAATGCGGCATAGATGCCGTTAATGCCCTTCTCCTGAAACGCCCGATTCAGCATAAGCGGCGATCGGGAATGACGTACGGGGTCTCCGATAACCCCGTATAATATCGTATGGCTGTCGATCGACAATCCAGATGCTCCTAATGTCACAGCATCCCCTCCCCCTTACTCCCATTGTGTCCAGCTTGCCCCGTCGTCAAGCCGTTATAGACGCTGCAGCGTTATACCAATGAAGGTCGCAGCATGACCTTGACGCCTTTCGGCGCATATACATCCAGTTGCGCCCCTTGCGTGCTATTGACGCTTATCCAGCCGAGTCCGGACACGAATACATCCTGCTTGCTCCCCTTGGCTACCTGCAGACTGTGTCTCGTCCATTCCGGAACGGACGCAAGTTCTTCCTCGCTCGGCGCTCCGAGCAGCTCCCCCTTATGCTCCTCGTAAAGCTCGTCGGCGCGCTCCAGCTTCGTCCGATGGATATTGAGCGCATTGGAGAGATAGAGCGTGAACGACTGGCGCTCTCCCTTCACGAAGTCGAAGCGAACAATGCTGCCGATGAACAGCGTCTGGCCGTCGTTCAGCTGATAGACAAGCGGCTTGATCGGCTTGTCCGGCAGCAAGGCGCCAAGAAAGCTGCGCGGAACGACCTCGGTCAGCCTGCTCGTGTATACAATGCCCGGCGTATCGATAATCGCCTTTCCGTCGTCAAGCGGGATGCGGATCGCATCCAGCGTCGTCCCGGGATAGCGGGAAGTCGTGAGCTCCTGCTCCATATCGCTGTAGTCAGAGATAAGACGGTTAATCAACGTCGATTTGCCCACATTGGTCGCTCCTACGACGTATACGTCACGTCCCTTGCGATGATATTCCAGCGCCTCGATGACCCGTTCGAAGCCCAGATTGCGCTTCGCGCTGCACAAGACGACATCGACCGTCCGCAGTCCCAGCGCCTTCGCTTGCTGCTGCACCCAATTGCGAACCCTGTTCGTATTCAGCGACTTCGGAAGCAGATCGATCTTGTTCACGACGAGCAGGACGGGATTGTTGCCGACGAAGCGGCTCAAACCCGAGATTAAGCTGCCCTCGAAGTCGTACAGATCGACGATATGGACGACCAGGCTGTTCGTTCCGCCGATCGCTCCCAGCAATCGAAGGAAATCGTCCTGATCGACGGCAACGGAAGCCGCTTCATTATAATGCTTGATCCGGAAGCAGCGCTGGCAAATAATCGGTTCCCGCTCCAGCGCCGATTGTGGCACATACCCCGGCAATTCCGGGCTTTCAGTCTGCAAGCGCACGCCGCAGCCTCCGCAGGATAGGAAGGAATTGGAATGTTCTTCATTCATCTGTGTGTCTCCTCCTCATACCATAAACCGCGCTTGCGAAGCCTCGATAGCGCTATTCGTTCAATTCTTCGATTAATTAAAGTCGTAAATCCTTCATCCAGCGGAGCGATGGGGGTCACAAGTATCGTATAGAGTCCCATTCGGTTGCCGCCCAGCACATCTGTCAGCATCTGGTCACCGATCATTACCGTCTCCTCTGCTTTCAGTCCGAGCATGTTCAGCGCTCTGCGGAACGACTTCGCGATTGGCTTCCTCGCCTTATGCAGGAACGGTACCTGCAGCGGTGCAGCGAAGCTGCTCACCCGCAAGCTGTTATTGTTGGAGAGAATAACGACTCGGAAGCCGGCTGCCTTCACCTTGTCCAGCCACTTCACCAGTTCCGGCGTAGCGAGCGGCTCCTTGGCCCCGACCAGCGTATTGTCCAGATCGGTAATAATGCCCTTTACGCCGCGTGCCCCCAGCTCCTCCAGATCAATATCGTATACCGAATTGACGCGCATATTCGGCAGTAATTTCTCAAGCATACATGCAATCCCTCTTCCTTATACCTCTCTGCTATCTTACGAAACTATACCATATAAAGCGAATTTGTTGCAAAAAAATACCGTACGCCGACAGGTGGCGAACGGTACTCCAAGCTTACTTTAATTGAAGAATAATCTGTCTGATACGGGTCGAGAATTGGTCGGCCTCGTCATGCGTCAGCTGAGAGCCGCTATACTTCGCGCGTTCGAAGCCC
Source organism: Paenibacillus sp. J5C2022 (assembly GCF_025567625.1). Lineage (GTDB taxonomy): Bacteria > Bacillota > Bacilli > Paenibacillales > Paenibacillaceae > Pristimantibacillus. Next base: position 6,983 of record NZ_JAOQJC010000013.1, read on the forward strand.
TGCAGCACCGCAAGAAGATCGTCCTTCAGCCATTTGTAGCTGCCGGACCAGCGGAAGACCGCTTCACGCAGCGTCTCATGCTCCTCGCGACGCATGCCATGCTTGACCCCCTTGCGCAGCAGCCGGTTCATATCCATCACGACGCGTTCATTCGCCGTATGCGTACGACGCTCCAGCCGCTTCAAATATATTCGCAGCTTCTCCCGCTTCATGTATATCCATGCAGCCAGCGCCAGCACAAGGGCAGCGAATCCGGCAATCGTCCAAGTCCGGGAGCCTGCAGACGACGTCTGCGTCTCTTCTTCAGCTGTCGTCTGTTCGTTCTGCTCCGTATGCTCCGGCACGGACGGCTCCAGCGGAGCCGCTCCTTCCGGAGTGGAATAAGGGAAGGAGAAGCCCGCTGTCGCCTCGAACGGTATCCAGCCGTAGCCTTCGAAATATATCTCCACCCAGGAATGCGCATCGGAGTTGCGAACCGTATACGTGCCTGCACCGTCCGGGTCCATTACTTCATCTTCCGGAAGCCCTTGTCTCAGCTCAGGCAAATAAGCGTCTATCGGCAGCACGCCAGGCGTGAACCCCTTCACCCAGCGCGCGGGCAATCCTACACTTCGCGCCATGACAGCCATAGCGGTAGAGAAGTAATCGCAATACCCCTCTTGCAGCTCGAACAGGAAGCCGTCGACGAAATCCCCACTGTCCTCAGGCAGCTTGGACAAGTCAGGCTTATTATTGTAGGAATAGTTCAGCCGCAAGTGGGATTCCAGCAGCTTCGCCTTGTCATAATCGGTAGCGGCCTCCGCCGTAATCTCGGCGGCAAGATCGCGCACCCGCTGCGGCAGCGACTCCGGCAGCTGCAGATATTGCTCGTGAAGCGAGCCCTCAGCAACCTTCGCGTTAGTCTGGCGCAACCCTTCCTCATCCAGAACAGTTACCTCCGATGTGACGGAATAAGACTGGGGGTACGCCCGGTCGTCGCCCAGCAGCATCCTGACTTCCCATGTGTCGGGCAGCCATTGCAGCAATCTCGCCGGAAATTGCTGCTCATCCGTTCCGATCTGATGAACGATAGAGACAGGCGTTGCGCTGAACAATACGGGATAGCGATCCTCGCGAACCATCGTCACCATCTGATCCACCATAATCGTCTCGGCAAGGGAGCGGTCGACACTCACTTCAAGCTCTCCCCCGTACGCCACTTCCTCGGCAGAAATGCTGTTAACGTACTTCTCCTCGTAATAGTCCCAGCCCTGACCGGTATACAGGCCTTTGGTCTCGCCTCGCCAATAGCTTCTGTGCGTCGTCGTCACCGTCATCATCGTCGAATGATCGAAGTCGAAGCCGCCGCCCAGCACACTGTCGTCGCGGCTGTATCCCGAGCTTGCATTGCCGCTGGTTAACGGCTCCGTATTGTTAAACACCGCCTTCTCGCCCAAGAACACTTCCACGCTTTCGCCGCGGGCATTCTTCCACAAGGTGTACGGGTCCTGCAGCATCGGCGCAAGCGAAGGCATATTCAATCCTGCGATCATCAGTGCGGAAAGCACGATGACGGTGGGAGCGATCAATCGAAGCGGATACTCCATCAGATAACTCCAGCTGTCGGGATGCTTCCGCTGCAGCTGTGACAAGTGATCCGCCACAAGCCAGAGCAGAGCGAAGCAGACGACGAGGGCGACGTTGTCCCAGAGCCAGATCGGCGTGAAGGAGTCCGTGACCGTCAAGATAATCAAGGCCGCCCCGATAAGCCCGAACACTCTCGGGCGAGTAACCGCCCAGGCGCTGAATACTAGCTGGCCGAACAGGAGAGCCATGCCAATCCATATGAAGGGATGGAGCTGCACGGCGAAGTCCAGCAGTCGCAGCACCCCTTCCTCAGTCGGATTATTGCCTGAGAATAGGAGAGGACTGTCGAACCTGGCGAATCTAAGCGTAATCAGCAATGCGGACATAAAGGCCAGCACCAGCTTGATCGTCGAGCGCCCGACGGGAATGAACAGATGAATGATTGCTCCGCATATGAGGCTGTAATAAGCTATATCGAAGGACTCCGGCCACCAGTAGCCTTCGAAGACCGCTACCGTGCTCGCCATGATCGCTGCGACGAACAATCCCGTCAGTCTTTCGTACCAATGATTGAACTTCAACTTGCGCTTCTTCGTGCCCCCGCTCATGCGATTCCACTCCCTTCCAACACTTCCGGAAGCTCGCGCAAGTGACGAATATCGTACAGCAGCCAGCCGCGGCTCCTGATCATCGCTTTCCAGGCCGTGTCTTGCTCGCCATTGCCTCCGGCAGTTCCAATATGCAGCAGACAAGGCGTTATGCCTCTGCGCGCGATCCATTCCATCGTCTGCAGCATGCCGCTGCCCGTCTCTCCCGACACGACAAGCGCGAAGCAGCCCGGTTGCAGGGAAGACTCTGCGAGCGGCAAGGAAAGCGGCAAAGTCTGCTGCGCATCCGCGTGAACGAAGGTCAGATGCTTCATCATGGCGTTGCGCTGCTCGAGACCGGAGCGGGGCGGCATGCCGGTCAAGCGCTCGCCAATCGACAGCAAGCCCATCGCCGTATCGCGCTTCAAGCCATGCTCCAGCAGCGAGGCTGCAACCGAGACAGCCAGCTCGAATGCGTCGCTACCATTCTTCCCGTATGAAGCCAGGCAACGATCAAGTATCAATATCGTGCGAGGCAGCGATTCCCTCTCGAACGCTTTGGACTTCCAATGTCCCGTCTTCGCCGTCGCATTCCAGTGGATGCGCGACAGCTTGTCGCCATGCAAATATTCGCGAATGCCGTCCAACTGCGTCGTCTCCTTCGCCGCGCGTGATGCCGCCGCATGGGAATACGGTCCGCGAATGCCGCGTTGGAAGCCGCTCCAGTTCCGCAGGTGCACCGTCTGAGGCAGCACGCTGAATACGGACTCAGATTGAAAGCTGCCCGTATGCTGCAGCAGGCCGAATATATCCGACGCCGTACATTCCGTCCGGCGGAAGCGATACTCACCTCTTCGCAGGGGCGGCGTCGTATAGCGCACGGAACCGATGCGCTTCCAGCCTGGAATGAAGGAAGTCTCGAATACGCTGCTCTCTCCGTCATGCCGGAAGAGCGTGTCCCTTACGATAATATACGGCAGCGGGTAGAAGCCCGGCACCTTCACCTGCAGTCCGATCTCCAGTGTACTGCCCGCCGTAATCGAGCCTTCATGGACGTGGGAGCCGCGGTTCAGGAACGTTCTGCTGCCCGATACCCGCGTAATGCCGCTCCAGCGGCCAAGGAATAGATAGATAAGAAGTAAATTCAATATGACGAACAGCATCAGTGCAGTCTTGCCGCCTTGGAACAGAAAATAAAACAGACTGCACATATACAGCGATGCGATCAATACCGTGCGGCGCTGCTTCTCCTTGTGCGCGCGCATATTATCGCTCTAGCCGGACCGGCACTTTCGCAGCCTGGATAACTTCCGCTACGATATCCTCGGCCCGCTGCCCGTTCATTCTTGCTTCCGTCGCCAGCAGCAGCCTGTGCGACAATACGTATGGCGCCAGCTCCTTCACATCGTCCGGCGTCACATAATCGCGCTGCTGCAGGTATGCGCTTGCACGGGCGGCACGGGCAAGCGCTATGGCTGCACGCGGACTCGCTCCCAGCAGCACGTTGGCGTGGTCGCGCGTGGATCTCACCAGCTTGATCAGATAATCGCCGACCGCTTCATCCAGATGGACGGCCAGTACCTGCTGCTGAATGCCGACCATGTCGGCCACTTCGATGACGGGCTGCACCGACTCCGAAGGATGTCTGATCCCCGTCGTTACCATCTCATGCTCGTGCTCTTCGGAGGGATAGCCCAGCGACAGCTTCATCATGAACCGATCAAGCTGCGCTTCTGGCAACGTGTAGGTGCCCTCGAATTCGATCGGGTTCTGAGTGGCGAGCAATATAAAGGGGTTGGGCAGCTCGTAGGATTCGCCGTCTACCGTCACATGACCTTCCTCCATGGCTTCCAGCAATGCTGACTGCGTCTTCGTCGTCGCCCGGTTAATCTCGTCGGCCAGCAATATATTGGTCATGACAGGACCTGGTCGGAACAGAAATCTCTCCTGCTTCGGATGATAGATGGATACGCCCGTAATATCGGTAGGCAGCAGGTCGGGGTTGCATTGAATACGTCTGAACTGTCCGCCGATCGCTTTGGCCAATGCTCGTACAAGCTGGGTCTTGCCCGTACCGGGCACGTCTTCCAGAAGCACGTGTCCGCCGGCCATGACGGCTACTAGCAATCTCTCGATTTCCATTCGTTTTCCCAGGATACAAGCTTCCAAATTTTCAACAATTCTGGAGCATAAGACCATGTCAGATGATTGGATATTTGCCATTTTACTACCTCCCGGAAAAAATGAAAAATAATAATATTCCATAAAATTAGGTGAATATTATCATTTTACAGTATTTTCGCAGAGGTACACAAATGCTGGTCGCTACAAAAAAAATTGGAGAATCCCACAGGACTCCCCATCTTGTCAATCAACGTCATATTCAGCTGTCTTCCCCCTGCAATCAGCCCTTCGGCCGAATGACGAGAGCAGCGAGAAACGAGAAAATAATCGCTGCGGATATGCCGGCGCTCGTCACCTTGAATATGCCCGCGATTACCCCGATCCAGCCTGACTTGTGAAGCTCCGTCAACGCGCCGTGAACGAGCGCATTGCCGAAGCTGGTAATGGGAACAGTCGCTCCGGCGCCCGCGAACTTGATCAGCGGTTCGTACAAGTTCAGCCCGTCGGCAATCGCTCCGAGTACAACCAGTGTAGCCATCGTATGCGCCGGCGTCAGCTTAAGCACATCGAACATCAGCTGGCCCAGCACGCATATCGCCCCTCCTATGAGGAACGCCCATAAGAAGATCATCGCTGCACGCTCCCTTCCGACGATATCGCCACCGCATGGGCAATGCAAGGGATGCTCTCTCCCTGTTGAAAGGAAAGCGGGGACAGCAGCGCGCCCGTCGCGACGACTAGAATCCGCTTCAGCTTGCCCTCCTGCAGCTTCTTGAGCAGATGGCCGTACGTGACGACTGCTGAACACGCACAGCCGCTGCCTCCCGCCTGCACCTTCTGCTTCTGGACGTCGTATACCATCAGACCGCAGTCCTGGAATGTGGCACGATCGATCTGCACACCGTCCTTCAGCAGGAGATCACGTGCGATGGGATGGCCGACACCCGCCAGATCGCCCGTGACGATCAGGTCGTAATCGCCAGGTGTGCGGCCTGTATCCTCCAGATGCGTCTGAATCGTATCTACGGCAGCCGGCGCCATGGCCGCTCCCATATTGAAGGGGTCCTTCACGCCCAGATCGACAATCTTGCCCACCGTCGCGCATTCCACGACCGGTCCGGCGCCTGACTTGGCAATGACTGCCGCACCTGCCCCGGTAACGGTATATTGCGCCGTCGGCGGCTTCTGTGAGCCGTACTCCGTCGGATAGCGGAATTGCTTCTCCGCCGTGCAGTTATGGCTGCATGTGCCTGCCAGCGCGTATTCCGCAGCTCCGCTCTCCACCAGCAAGGAGGCGAGCGCCAGCGTCTCCATGGAAGTGGAGCAGGCGCCGAACACGCCGATATACGGGATGCCGAGCGCTCTTGCAGTGAAGCTGTTGCTAATAATCTGATTCATCAGATCGCCGCCGACAAAAAATTGCACTTGGGTGCGTACGAGACCCGCCTTCTGAATAGCAAATTCCGAAGCTTGCTCCAACAGCAGCCGCTCCGCTTTCTCCCAGCTCTTCTGCTGCATGTCCAGCTCCGGATGGACAAGATCGAAATCGTCTGCGAGCGGCCCGTCGCCTTCCTCGGGACCGACAACGGTTGCCGCCCCGATGATGACGGGACGATTGTGAAACCACCACGTTTGTTTGCCGCGCAGCATATTATTGTCCTCCGGTGCCCAATATGAGATGGACGATGCCTACGAAGAAAGCGGCCACCGTACCGAAGACGATTACGGCTCCCGCCAGCTTGAACATATTGCCGCCTACGCCGAGCACCAGACCTTCGCTGCGATGCTCCAGCGCCGCCGAGCACATGGAATTGGCAAAGCCGGTAACCGGAACGGCCGAGCCTGCGCCTGCGAACTGGGCAAGCTTGTCGTACACCCCAAGGCTGGTCAGAATAACGGACAGCAGGATAAGGACGGCGACTGTCGGGTTGCTCGCCTGTTCGGGCGTCATATCCATCAGATGAACGAACAGTTCATTAATGGCTTGTCCCACACAGCAGATGCTGCCGCCGATCAGGAAAGCCTTCAGGCAGTTGCCCAATATAGAGCGCGGCGGCTCCTTTGTTTTGGCAAAGGATTGATACTCCTTCGGCGACATCGTCATTTTTTTGTAACGGTTCGGGGTTGATCCATTGGATGCCAAAGTTGACTTCCTCCTTCATGCAAATGATCGACCTTCCTTCCCGTTCATTATTTGTCATTGTCGCCTTTCTTATCCGCGCCCCGTCATTGGACCGTATTCAGAGTCAACCGCATACATCTCCGTCATTCGAGTCTAGTAGGGCAGTCCGGCAAGCGCAAAAACACTGTCGAAGCCCGCCTTGGAACGCTGCGCCAGCTGCTCTGGCGATTCTGCCGGCTGCTCGGCCGTCAGAATTTCCTGCGCGACGGGTCCACGGTAGCCGATATCATGTAACGCATTCAGAAAACCTGACAGATCGATGATTCCCTCTCCCGGATAAAGTCTTCCGTTGTCCAGCGCTTGCTCCACCGGCACATCCGGCGCGTCGTTAATATGGACATGCACAATCTGCTCCGCCCGGAGCGACCGGATGGCGTCAGTCCCAAGACCGGTCGTATACCAATGATACGCGTCAAGCAGCAGCCCGACATTGCTCTCGCCGATCGCAGCGACCCAGTCCAGCGTCTCTTCCATCGTCCATATGAACGGATGGCGCCAATGCGTGCGCAGATGATGCGGCCCCACGAATTCCAGACCGAGCGATATGCCGTAAGCGCCAAGCACAGCCGCGCACTGGCGGAGGCGTCTCGTCGCGATGGCCATGAAATGCGCAGGCGCGCTATCGACCGACGGCAATATGTAAGTGCAGCAGCGCGTGCAGCCGAGCGATCTGGCCGCGGCGGCTTGATCGGGAAGCCGCTGCAGCCCCTTCAGAAATTCCGCTTCCCCGGCTCTCCACTGCACGGATAAACCGATTGAGCCGATGGATACGCCATGCTCTTCCAGCAGCCAAGCTGCTTCCTTCTCTCCCAGCTTCTCGATTAACGGAAGCGCATCCACATCGACAGACTGAAAACCGTATTTCCCCGCAAGCCGAATCAGCTCCTCTGTTCCCGAAAGGGCGCCCATGCCTGCGCCGGTAAGACCTCTTAACATGATTAACACACTCCTATCGTCCGCTCCGTTAAAGGAGCTCCCTCTTCTGGCATCACACCCTATTATCATAGGCTAATTTCCCCGAAGAGGGAAGAGACGATATGACTTGTCATGCGTTAATGTCCGCTGTGGATATACGAGCTTATTGCCAGTACAATGACACAGATGGCATAAAGCACCAGCGAAATCAGCATGGTCGTGCGTCTGTTCATAAGCATGCTCTCCTTTGCGCTTAATGGAGGTAAGCTCATTCCATTGTATGCGAGGAGAACGCAGAATGAGCCTGTTGCAGAATGCAACAGGCTCAGAGAGATGAAGCAGCGGAGATTACCGGGTCGAATCCCGCAGCAGAGGCTCACCGTAGATCATAACCTTCTCCGGCAGCGCCGACCGGTTGGCAATCCGCCACATCAGCTTGTCCGTCGCGCGGCGCCCCATCCACTCCGTATGTACGCGCACGGTTGTAAGCGCAGGGTGAGCTTGGGGGAATGCGTCGTCGAACCCCGTTACGGCGCATTGCTCCGGCACGCGAATGCCCAGCGTTCGGAAAGCCTCCAACAGTTGTACGGCCAAGTAATCGTTGGCGCAGACGAATACGTCCGGCAGCTGCATCTCCCGCAACGCTGCGGGCAGCCACTGTTCCAGTCGCTCCGCTTCCTCCCCGATAAGACGGTTATCCTGCTGTGCCAGCAGCCCGAATCCAAGCAGCGCCTGCTCGTAAGCTGTCCACCGCTCTCTGAAGCTGTGCGCATAAGCCGTATGACCGACAAATTGAAACGTCTTGTACCCTTTGCCAATCAATTGAGCCATCAGATCGTGCATGCTTCCGTAATTATCTGCGCAGATCAGATCCGTCCTGTGAACGAGGTCGACATGATCGACCATCACGACAGGCATGCCCAAGCGATTCATCTCCATCAATGCGCCGCCGGACACCTTCCCGATCGTAATGACGCCTATGACAGCTTCCGGATTCAGTACATGGAACAGCCCCTCGCCTGTCGGCTCCGTTACCGTTATCATGTGGAGGCCTCGCTCGGCAATGCCGGCGGCTATGCCTTCGAAGATTGGCCCCCAATAAGTGGATTCCGCATTCTGATAACGGACATCGGGGAAGAGGACGACGACTGTGCCTTCCTGCGGAGCCTCTTGCCCTTCAATGGCAAAGGGCGTTTTCCGCCGAAGGGCGTTGTTGTAATAACCGAGCTGGAGCGCCGTTTTGACGATCATCTCCCTCGTCTCGTCGCTGACGCCCGATTTGCCCGACAGCGCCCTGGATGCGGCGAACTTCGACACCCCGGCCGCATCCGCGATTTGTTGAATCGTAACTTTGCTCCGCTTCGCCATGTCTACCATCCCGTCAATGAAATATTGCTACTATTCTATCACATATACGCTCCAGCAGAGCATGATCGTGACTGATGACAAGCAAGCCAATGCGACGCTCTTCCGCGATGCGAAGCAATGCGTGCCAGATCTGGACGGCAGAGACGGCGTCCAGCATGGCGGTCATCTCATCGGCGATCAAGTGGCGCGTATCCGGGCCAAGCGCACGGACGATGCAGCAGCGCTGCAATTCTCCCCCCGACAGCTCGCCGGGGAACCGGTCGGACCAGCCGGGTGAGACGCCCATCGCCGCAAGCGTGCCGCTATCCGGCCGCCAGCCTTCGCACAGCATTCGCTTCATCCGCCAGCCGGGATTCACGGCCAGTTGCGGATGCTGATGAATAAGCTGGACGGCATCATGCCCATGTCCGCTCCTTCGCTTCCCGCCCACAACCACTTCGCCTTGCATCGGCGGCATATATCCCGCGAGGAGACGGCCGAGCGTCGATTTGCCGCTGCCGCTCGGACCGAACAGCCCTACCACTTCCCCGGGCATAATGGTGATGTTAAGCGATTGGAACAGCCAATCCCCTCTTCCGTATCGCCAGCCGAGCCCCTTGCCTTCAAGTGGCATGATGACACCTCGCAATCCCTCCGCGCACAGCGCGGGGAGGCGGCATGCCGCTGCCGCACTGCGCACTTGCAGCTTGACACCATGATGCGAAGAAGCACCCGTTCTCGGAAGCCGTGGCACGGCTCTCAGGCAACGGCTGGAAGCCGTTCTGCGGCAGCGCGCGCCACAGTGCACGGCTGTAGGGATGGCGCAGCGACTCCCCGTCGCCTCGAAAATCGCTCGACTGAGCCGTCTCCACAGCCATCCCGTCATACAGCATGACGACGCGATCCGCTGCGCGGAGCGCCGCTTCAATATCATGCGTGATGAACAGGACGGCAGCCCCTGCATCAGCTAACTCCCTCAAGTGCCGCAGCGACTCGCGGGCATCGTCAGCGCCCATGCCGGGGGTCGGCTCGTCGGCAATGATAAGCTTCGCTTCGGATGAGGAAGCCGTCGCCAGCAGCACCTTGCGCGCCATGCCGCCCGACAGTTGGAATGGATACAATCGCTCTGCCGTCTCCCCGAGACCCAGCCGTCTCAGCAAGCCTCTCCGCTTCGCATGCGCCTCCTGACCGGAGCTGCGGGTGGACAGCTGGGAGCCGACGGTAAGCAGCGGGTCCAGAAATGTGACAGACTGCGGCACGAACAGAATGTCGCGTCCCCGCAGCTGTCTCAGAGCCGCCTCGTTCAGCGGATTGCCGTTGTATCGGATCGTCCCCGACATGGCGGCATTGCGCGGCAGCAGTCCCATGACGGCATGAGCCAACAGGCTCTTGCCGGAGCCGCTTGCTCCGATAATCGCGACCGCTTCGCCTCGCTTGACCTGCAAGGAGATATCTTCGACCGTTCTCGTCCATTCCTGCCGCAATCCGCCCGCATAGCGGCGGAACGATATGGATAAATTCTCAATGTCCAGCACAACCATGTCCAGCCGCTCCCTCCCTTGATCTATTCTCACAACTGCGCGCTGCCCGGAGCAATCAGGCGCCGCATCGATTGGCCCAGCGCGTCGAATGTGCGGACGGTCGCCAGCAGGCACAAGCCAGGGAATAAAGCCAGCCACCACATGCCGGATGTCAGGTAGCGCATCGATTCTGATAAAATGATGCCAATTGCCGGCTGGCTGGGCGGCAAGCCGAGTCCCAGAAACGTTATGGCCGCCTCATGCAGCACCGCATGCGGGAACAATAACAGCAGCCCCGTCATCACTTGGGGCAGCACGCCGGGCAGCAGATGCCGGGACATGATCCAGTACCGCGATCTTCCCAGCTTGCGTGAAACCGCCACGTAATGCGAATGGTTATGCGACATCGCCTCTGCGCGGATGACTCGTGCCAGGGCAGGCCAATGTGTCGCCATAATGCCAATGGCAATGCCCTTCATGCCGCCGCCGCACAGAAATGCGATCAGAATGAGCAGCACCAGATGCGGTACGCTCATGAATACATCCATTAACCAAGTAATGATTCGGTCCGCAACTTTTCCCAGCGTCGCCGCAGCAAGCCCTGCCGCTGTGGCAATGATCGCGCTGAACAGCGCTCCCGCCATTCCGATACCGATGCTTAGCGCCAACCCCTTGAACGTACGGACGAGCATATCTCTTCCCAGCCAATCCGTGCCGAAGGGATGGTGCAGGGATGGTGGAAGATTGCGAAGCTCCAATTGTACTCCGAGTCCCGATTTGCCGGTCAAGCCGGCAACAAGCAAGGTTGCGAGCAGCATCGCAGCCGCAGTTGCCGCGATGAATACGGCGCGCGTCCGCTCATTCCGATTTCTCTCCAATCCCATTGCCGTATGTCTCATAGCGCCTCCCTCTTGCTCATCCGCAGTCTGGGATCGACCAGCCGATAGAGCAGATCCGCTATGGCATTGCCTGTGAATACAAAAATAGTCGTGAACAGTACAATGCCCATCAACAGCGGCACATCTCCTCTTAAGCCTGCCTCTACTGTCGCTTGCCCCAGGCCGGGGTAAGAGAATACCGCTTCCGCCAGCACCGCTCCGCCGAACAGCTCCCCGAAAGAAGCGAACTGCAGCGTCAGAGCGGGCAATGCGATGTTGCGCAAGCCGTGCCTGCGCATCAGCTCCAGCCCCCTCACACCGCGAGCTCTGGCGAAAAGTACGTAGTCGCTATCCAGCACACCGATAAGTTTCTCCCGCGTATGGAGGGCAATTGGCGCGATCCCCGTCATGCTAAGCGTCAGTGCGGGAAGCAGCAGGTGGCGAATATGATCGAGCAGCGTGACCTCCTCCGCAAGCTGGCCAGCAGGTACGCCGAGACCGACGGGGAGCCAGCGAAGCCATACCGCGAAGACAATCATTAGCAGCAAAGCGAGCCAGAAGGATGGCGTCGAGGCAAGCGTATAACAGTAATTGCGAATGAACTTGTCCAGCCAGGAATCTCTTCGCAGCGCTGCAGCTGCGCCCGCAAGGAAGCCAATGACTCCAGACAGCAGCCACGAGACGGCCATTAGCCAGAACGAGTTCATGAACCGCCCGCTTATGACATCGGCTACCGGCTCCCGATAGATCATAGACACACCGAGCTCGCCGTTCATAAGAGACGTCGCCCAGTTCAGATAACGCTGCACGAACGGCTGGTCAAGCCCCCAATACGCTTCAATCTGCGCTCGCTGCTCCGGACCCACCGACAGTACATCAGCGCCGATATAAGCCTGAACGGGGTCGATCGGGGACATGCTCACGAGCGCGAAGCTGATCATGCTGACCGCGAACAGCAGCAGAACCAGACGCAGTGCGCCGGTGCCGATAAAGCGAAGGTAAGGCCATAGCATGCTTCCCATCACGTTACTCCGTCCACTTCCACTGGGCAATGTTGTCGGTGACGGGCCAGCCGTGGCCGTGAGGCTGAATGTGCGGACTGCCGGTATCCAGATCGTCCCGAACCAGATAGAGGTGCTCGATGTTCACAAGCCACGCCCATGGCGCGTCGCCAAGCGCGCTGAATCCGGTCTCGCCGTCCCATTGCGCCTTCTTCCAGTAGCTCATCGCTTCCTCTTCCGTGGTTGCCTCCAGCGCTTTCGCCATCCAGTCGTCAACGGCGGGATTGCCGTAATAACCGGTGTTGTAATACTCCACGCCGCCGTTCTCGCTCGCATGAAGCGCGTACAGCTCCAACGGATCGTGACTGCCCCAGCCGAACAGCACTGCATTCGCGTGCATGGCCGACTCCAGCTCGTCCCAGCTTTTGCCGTCGACATGGATTTCGATGCCCGCTTGAAGCGCCATGTCCGCAGTTGCAAGCGCCAGCGATTGTCTTGTTGCATCTCCAGCGGGATAGAGCAGCGAGAATTCCGCCTTCAGGCCATCCTTCTCCACGATGCCGTCTCCGTCGCTGTCGCTCCATCCCCCTGCAGCCAGTATGCGCTTGGCTTCTTCCGCATCGCCGTCCTGAATGACGGTCTCGGGATTCCACCAAGGCAGGCCGTCTACGGCTGAATAAGCAGGCGTTCCATGCCCCTCCAATATGCCGTCAACGAGCGCTTGGCGATTGATGGTAACATTCACTGCTTTGCGAATCGATGAATCCGCCGTCACATCGTTGCCGATCGGGAAGCCTTCTTCCGTCACCTCACCCGACTTCACATACGGGAATGCGATGCCACGATTATCCACGGTTTGCAGCGCTATCAGATGCATGCCTTCCACCGACTGCCTGCTGAATGCGGACGGGATGTAAGCCATGTCCACTTCACCGGCTTTCGCCGCCGCGAATGCCGCATCCTCGTTCAGGAACAGGAACGTCAGCTTGTTGAATATGGGCCGCTCCCCATAATAGAGCGGATTCGCTTCCACGATCAGCTGCTGTCCGCGATCCCATTGGCGAAGAAGGAAGGGGCCCGAGCCGATCGGTTCGCTGGCATACTTATCGGAATGCGCATGCTTCGGCACGATTCCTGTCGCCACAAGCTGATATAGGAACGTCGATTGCGGCTTCTTGAGCGTGAACACCACCGCGCCATCCCGCTCCTGGACATTCTCCATATTTGTCAGATCGATGCTGGAGCCGCTTGCGGCCGCTGTCTGGAACGTATAGACAACATCCATCGCCGTCAACGGCTGCCCATCGGAGAATTTCACATCGTCTCGCAGCTCCACCTCCCACTGAAGCCCATCCTCGCTAACCCTGTATTTCGTAGCAAGATCATTGACAATGCGGAGCTGCTCGTCCCGCTTCAACAGTGTGCTTTGAAATAGCGGTGAACCGTAACGCCCCCACCCTTGCGTAGGATCGAACCCGGCATCCGGCTCAGAGCCGATGGCCACGATCAGTTCATCCCCCCGTTCTCTGTCGCTGGCATCCGGACTGGCCGCACACGCAGCCAACAAGCAGACAATCGAAATAACGACAAGACTTCTATACCATTTTCTCCCCCTCAACTCCACCATCTCCATCCCCTAAGAAATATGTATAATTTAACTCATATTGTAGCATGCATTGACAGCAGACTGCATGTTATTTTTTGTGACATTGACAAAAATCGTCAGAGGATATCCTCTGACGATCGCATAATATATTCCGTTATAGCTTTACCTTCTTATTCATCATACGAACGGTGCCTGCCGCAAGCAATGCGCCAACAACAATTTCGAACAACAACCTGAGCCAATCCGCCGCCTCGAAAGGCACTACCTTATATAGTACCGGGCCAGATTCCTGACTGACGACGGAAACGCCAAAAATATTGTTGCTGTACCCTGTTACGGGAAACAACAGCGTATCCAGAATAGACAAACCGATAAAGAGGCATAAGCAGACTAAAATGCCTATCCATGTCCCCGCTTTCCCTTGAAACGTCTTGGCGAAGGCGATGCAGAAAAAGATGATAAGCGCTGAGTACAGCATTCCCCAGAAGTATGCGGCAATGACGATCAATTGTTCGAAAAAGCCAAGTTGATCCACGAACAATCGAAACAGTGCTCCATCCAATCCCAAACGCTTCGCAATGAACAGATCATGCGCAACAAACAACAAGCCAAGCGCGGCATGCAGCAGGGCAAGCAACAAAAGGGGAGAGAAAACGCTGGAATAGGAAGAGACGGGAAGCAACCTTCTGCTATATGCGGTTATATTGCTGTTGAACGTTTGACAAGCCATCAAAAAAGCCATAAACGCCGCTAATCCGTACAGCATGACAACGATAGGATATACTTTTGTATAATCCCAACCATTGCCAATGGAGAGCAGAACAAGCAGCAGCTGTGCAATGAGCCATATGGCGGAAGCGACAAGCAGGCTGTTGGCATTTCTTTTCCAGTCATACTTGAGCAGCTTGATCATTCCGCGTACACCTCTTTAAACAGATCCACAATGCTCTTGCCATGCTTCATCCTTATTTCCTCGACTTCCTCATGCAGCACGAGAGCACCGTCCTTAATGAACGCTACCTCATCGAAGATACGCTCAATATCGCTTACGAGATGCGTTGTAATGATCAATGAGCTTTCTTCATTATAATATTGCACGATGGCATCCAGTATCTTCTCCCGGGTAAGGGGGTCCACTCCGCCAATCGGTTCATCCAGCAAGTATAGTCTGGCATTGCGGGAGAGCGACAGAAGCAGCTGCAGACGCTCGTTCATCCCTTTGGACAGCATACTGATTTTCTCGCGCTCGTTCAATTTCATGAATGCCAGCATATCTCTCGCTTTGGCCGCATCGAAGTCGGCATAGAAGTCCTGGAAGAAGCGAATCGCATCGGACACGCGCATCCAGGGCTCCGTCATCGGCTTGTCGGGCATGAATGAGGTAATGGCCTTCGTCCGAACGCCAACCGGCTCGCCGCATATGCGCAGCGAACCGGAGGAAGGCAGGATCAATCCTGCAGCAATTTTCATTAGGGTTGTTTTGCCGCTGCCGTTGCTTCCTAATAAGCCGATAATTCTGCCCGGCCCGATCTCGAGGGTCACATCCTGCAGCGCGCGTTTGGAGCCGTAAGCTTTTGATACGGCAGACATTTGCAATACGGGGTCCATCTATGAAGACTCCTCCTTGCCGATTGTACTTGATGATACTGCGTTTTCTACAAGTGCGATGATATCCTGCTTTGCGAACCCCAGCTCCTTCATTCCCATAACGAAATGCTCCAGCAATTGTCCAGCCATCTCTTTTTTTATCCGCATTATGATGGACTCCTCATTCGTGACATATCGCCCAAGCCCGCGTTTTGTCTCCACGATGCCTTCACGCTCCAGCTCCTGGAAGGTGCGCTGAATCGTGTTGGGATTGATCTGCAGCTCCGCTGCCAGATCGCGCACGGATTCAATTTTATCGCCGGGCCCCAATTTGCCGATAACAATCTGCTTCTTCATATAGTTCATAATTTGTAGATAGATCGGCATATTATTATCGAATTCTATCGTCACGGGTAGGATATGCTCCTTTTCGATGCCTCCATAAGCGGATATAGCTAGGAAACATCGCGTTTTCTGAATACGACGAAGCTGGCCAGCAGGAATACGATGATATATGCAGCCAGCACGACGGACGAGAATGTCAGCGACATGCCTTTCAGCGGAGGCTGCGCCGCCTCTCCGGCGTATACGGACAGGTCAACGTTCGGGAATAGAATATACTTCGTGAAAGCATACTTCGACAGCAGCATGGTTACCAGTCCGCCAATCATCATGCTTAGCATCGTAATTCCGATCGTTGCGCCGTTAGACTTGGTCAGCACGCCTATCATGAAGGCAAGCGTCGCAAAAACAAGTGTATATGCAAACAGATAAAGCGTGTTCTCACCAATGGCTGCCCATCCTTCGCCGCTTCCGCCGAATCCGTACAGACCAAACCCTGCGATAAGCGCAAGCAGCAGAGTCGTTAAAATAAGAGTGATACAATACAGCACGACCGTCGCGTACTTGGAAGCCAATATCTTGTTGCGGCTCTGGGAACGGATCAACAGAAACTTGATCGTTCCGAAACGATACTCCTGCGGGACAATATTGGCAATAGCAATAATAGCAATAATCGGCAGCAATTGTCCAGCGGTACCCATCGATACGAAAAATTCGGCAAACTCTGTTGCGGACCCGAAGCCATCCATATAACGTGCTGCGACGTAGGTGCATATTCCGATAAATACGGCCATAATAGCGAATGGGATGAAAAACGACTTTTTCTTATACATCTTCAGCCATTCATTCGTCATCAAATCTCCAAACTTAAGCAATGTGATTACCTCCAGTCCATTTCATAAACTCGTCTTCAAGCGACGATTTGCTCTCTTCAATGCGATAAATGCCAACGCCTGCATCTGTCAGCGCCTTGACGACTGCAGGTATTTCTTCATGCATCACGGAAATGAGGATACGGTTATCCGCCGTAAAATTCTGTACCTGCTTGATCGACTTCACAGAGGTCAGCGCCACAACAGCGGCATCCAGCTCATTCACCTGCAAGGAGATACTGCTTGCTTCCCCTTCCGGCAATGATCCGGAGCCGATGGAACGAACCGTTACCAGCTTGCCATTCTGAATGACGACAACCCGGCTGCACATCAGCTCCATCTCGGACAGCAAGTGGCTGGACACAAGCACGGATATGCCCTCTTCTTCCGCAATCTTCTTCATATAATCGCGCATCTCGCGAATGCCTGCTGGATCAAGACCGTTGGTCGGCTCGTCAAGAATTAGTACTGACGGTTTGTGCAGCAATGCTTGCGCAATGCCAAGACGCTGTCTCATTCCGAGAGAATAAGCCTTCACTTTCTTGTCCAGCGCATGCTGGAGTCCGACCAGCTCGGTCACTTCGCGAATTCTCGCTTCCCTTACTCCCGGTGACATACGCTGGTATTGCTTCAGATTATCCATTCCACTCATATAGGGGTAGAACTCCGGATTCTCGATAATGCCCCCGACTTGCTTGATCGCACCTTCAAAGTTCGTGCGGATGCTATTGCCGCCAATGAGAATATCGCCGTCCGTCATGCCGATCAGTCCGACCATCATACGGATGGTCGTCGTTTTGCCGGCGCCGTTCGGTCCGAGCAAGCCGACGATTTCCCCTTTCTTCATTTCGAAGCTCAGTCCGCTTACGAGCGTTTTGTTGCCAATCCGCTTCGTTACATTTTTCATTTCCAATACAACCTTGGCATCAGAACCTATCGTTTGTTTCATGGTTTCTCTCCCTCTATCTCTTTTTTCATTCACAGTGTAGCTCTGTAACAGTGTAGTGGTGTGATAGATAAATAGTACACTAGGTATCTCATATTGTAAAGTGGAAAATTTTAAATTTGTCATTTTTATGACATGGCTGTGACGTTTCGCATATTCCTATTGACGCATTGCGAGTATATAGTGTACAAACCGGGCAATTTATCATTATAATAGGACTTAGAGAAAAGGAGGGTTGGTATGCATAAGTGGATAATGGCGATCCTTCTTGGTGCGGCAGGTGTAATGGCAGCGTATTTGTTGTTATTCGAAATGCCGGCTAAAGAAGAAACTGGGGAAAACCATGATGCTGGATTCACGGTGCCGGACACTGCAGTCGATGCGGCTGCGGCGGAATCCATCTATAAGAGCAATTGTATGGGCTGTCATGGCGGCGAATACCAGGGCGGTATGGGTCCTGCGTTGAATCAGGTTGGCGCTACCTCCAGCAAGGAGAAGATCTTCAAGAAAGTATCCGGTGGCGGAGGCGGAATGCCTGCGTTCGAAGACAAGTTAAGCGAAGAAGATATCATCAATCTGACGAACTGGTTGTCAGAGTTCAAATAACGGATATCTGCGCACAGAAGAAGAGCCTTGTTCCTCTATGGAAACAGGGCTCTTCTACTTCTTATTCTTATCTTATTCTTAATCTGCTTCTGCGACGTGATGACCTCACCAGTACGTCAACGTTGTCGTTGCTCCACCCCTCTGGCTCTCCATCCCGTCAGCAACAGGAGAAGGAAGGAAATCGCAATAATGGCAATGGTCCATGCCCATGCCGCCATCCAATTGCCGCTCTCTACCGCCACATAGATTGCAGTGGGTGTCGTCTGGGTCCGGCCCGGTATGTTGCCGGCAATCATAAGCGTCGCTCCGAATTCCCCCAACGCGCGGGCAAACCCCAGAATATAAGCGGTCATGATGGAGCGGTAGCATAGCGGCAGCGTGATGTGACGCAGCACTTGCCATTCATTGGCTCCCGAGGAGCGGGCTGCCTCCGCCAGTTGACTATCCACACCTTCATATCCCGTCTTCATCGTCTGATAGACGAGCGGGAATGCTACGACTACCGCCGCAATGACGGCGGCCGCAGGCGTGAATACGATTGGCTTGTCCAGCCACGATTCCAGCAATTGCCCAAGAGGACTGTTGCGTCCCAGCACGACAAGCAGGACAAAACCGACAACTGTCGGCGGCAAAACCAGCGGAAGCAGGAACAACGTTTCAAGCACTAATTTGATATTCCCGCCAACCTTGGCTCTGCTCACCCACCAGGCGCCCCCTCCTCCAATCAGCAGTACGAGAACGCTTGCCATTCCCGCTATTTTCAAAGAAAGAAGGATTGGTGGCCAGAAAGCTTCAGCCCCCATCATGAGCCGTCCTTCGCCAGACGAAAACCGTATTGTTGAAAAGCGGCTGAGGCCTCTTCGCTCTGCAAATAGTTCAGAAAGCGCCGCGCTTCTTCCGTATGCTTCGAGCTTTTCAATATGGCCGCGGGATAAAAAATCGGAGTATAAGAAGATTGCTCTACCGTAAAGGCCACTTGCACATTGTCAGATATAAGCGCGTCCGTACGATATACGAAGCCGGCATCGGCATTTCCGGTCTCCACATAATGCAGAACGCTGCGCACATCCTTGCCCTGCACCAGCCTATCCTTGACTAGGTCCCATAACCCCGCATGAAGCAGCGCCTCCTCTGCATATTTCCCTGCAGGGACACTATCCGGAATACCGATGGCAATACGCCGTATGCGCTCCCCGGTCAAAGATGTCAAGCTATTTACATCGGATATTTTGACATCACTTCCTTGCTTGGGAATAACAAGTACCAGTTCATTCGTTAACAGATTGATTCGACCCTCTTCGTGAATAATTCCTTCTTCTTGCAGCTTGTCCATATGTACGCTTGAAGCCGACAGGAACAAGTCGACAGGGGCACCTTGCCGAATTTGTTCTCGGAGTGCGCCTGATCCACCGAAGTTGAATCGGAGCGCCGTATCGGGATTGCTCCGTTCATAGGCCTGCTGGATGTGCTGCAGCGCATTAGTCAAGCTGGCGGCAGCCGATATCGTCAATTCCTTCTTCTCCTTTGTCGCACCACATCCGGCTGTAAGCAGCACAATGGCTATTAACGGCAGGAGAACCACTCGGCTAAGCGGCAGCTTCCTCCCTTGTCCCCCGGTACATCTGATTATGCTTTTATTGCATCGCTTCTTCTTTCGGCCGATCCTGTTGATCCACTGTCTACGCGATTGAACTTCCGCTGGCTGTGCATACTTCCTAAGACAATTTCTTTCCAATGAGTCTACGTTTCCCGATACTCTCATTTTCTTTTCAATCCATTCCTTCCATTCGTGACCGATTCACTTGCATATGACATCAAAAATTGCTGCTTGCAATTTGACTATGCTACAAATCTATTATATACCATACCGCACTCTCCCCTCTATTCAGGAGCAGCGGCTATATCGAATTAGTAAACGTACTAATGGCGCAAAGCAGAACTATACTGAAGTTAAAGAAACTCAATTAACCGCTCCTGATCAAATGGGATAGTGGGGCCAGGCGGATACGCTCGAGGATATGCTCCTGATGTGCGGGAACTGTGGGGAATCGGTAGTTCCCTTCAACTCAATTGTCCGTTCCTGATTAGATGGGATACGGAGCCAGTCCGATTTACATCGAGGATATGCTCCTGATGTACAGGAATTGTGGGGGAGTCGTAAGTACGCGGGGTGTGAAGTGAGTACTGCAGAAAGGTCGGATGGAACAATTCTAGGTAAAAAAAGTTACGCACAAATACAGGTATTCGACAATCCGATAGGCTTGACCGACGAATACCTGCAGTTCTTCCTTATTGAATAATTGGGATCTTGTTCAAACAAGCTCAAGCTCGTACAAGCTCTCATGCCAGCGTCGACTTGCATCTACTCCTCAGCACGCCGAACCATTCGCCGAAGTACTACATGGCGAATAGATCAGCTAGTTGAGGATATAGGCGCTTGTACTTCCGAAATTGATCATGATAGAAGCCGGCTTGCTGCGGGTCGGGCACATATTGCTCCACTTGCCATTTCTCTTTCACTCGGTTGCACAATTCGCCGATATCGTTGCCCCATTCCAGCCTTCGGAAACCAAGCAACGCGGCACCGATGGAGGGCAAAAACTGTGAGTCCTCCGGTACAACAAGCGTACAGTCCCATACGTTCGCCATAATGCGGCACCATTCCTTGCTCTTGGCCCCGCCGCCGATTAACGTTACCTGCTTCTCGCCATCAGTTGTCACGATCAGCTCCATCAGCTGGCGCATCGCCATCGCCACACCTTCCAGCACCGCGGCTGCCATCTGAGCCTTCGTAGTGGTCGTCCGCAAGCCGATGAACGAGCCGCTTGCACGATTGTCCTGCACCGGGCATCGCTCGCCGTTCAAGTACGGCAAGAACAGTACCCCCGATTGGCGGGAAGCAGCTCCGATTGCCACTTCGAATGCCGCATAGGCGTCATCCTTGCTACCGAATCCGCCTTCGCCAAATACGTCGAGCGCCCACTTGTGGGCATTGCCGGCGTTCATCATCGGCGCAATCGTAATCTGCTTGCCCGACTCGACGTAAGCCAGATTGAAAGCACCGCTGGATACATCCATGAAGCCCGAAGAAGCCGCAGCTACCCAGCCGCTAGTCCCGATATATGCATATACTTCGCCTTCCCGGTATACACCGGCCCCGAGCGTCGCTGCCCCGGCATCGCCGATGCCGCACATGACAGGCGTACCTTCCAGGAAACCCGTTGATGCAGCAGCCTGCGCATGAACGACTCCCGCTTCCTCATCGGACGCCATAATAGCCGGCAGCTTAGAGGCATCAAGTCCGAGACGCGCCAGCCAATCCGACTTCCATTCCCGGGTTCGAATATCCATCGATCCAGAAGTGGCAGCCGATGTCGGATCCGTCACGAACGAGCCGGTAAGCTTCCCGATCACATAATCCTTGGCGCTAATCAGAAAGTAGTCGGCGGCCTCATAGTTTTCTCGTTCATGCTCCTTCAACCACAGCACTTTCGGCAGCGTCAACGTGCCGTTCATCACGTTCTGTGTGGCTTCCGTAATAGCAGCTTCGCCGAGCTCGGCTAGTATGTGATCCGATTGCTCCCCCGCTCTCCCGTCAGAGTACAGAATGGCGGGACGCACAGCTGCAGCGTCCCGCTTCACGGCTATGCAGTCCTGCATCTGGCCGCTGAAGGTAATAAGCGCGATATCGGATTCTGCAATGCCGGATGAGAACCAGGAACGGGCGATCTCAGCGATCGCCTCATACCAGCTCTCCGGGTGTTGTTCGATATAGCCGCCCGTATGGTCGACTTCCAGAGGAATATTGCGTTCCGCTGTAATCGAGGCATGCTTATCCACGAGCACGCCTTTCACATTCGTTGTGCCGATGTCGAACGCTGCGATGTAAGTCATAACGACTCCTCCTCTCGGTTCGACCGGACAGTCTGCATCTTCATCTCGGCCACCATCCGGTACAAATAGTCGTTCTCCTGATTCTCGCAGCGTGCGACGAGAGCCGAGCCGACTACAGCACCGTCGAATCCGCTCCTGACCGCTTCGCCGACCAGCTTGGGCGTGCGCAGTCCGAAGCCCGATACAATCATGCCTTCAGGCAGATAATGGCGAATTCGGCTGCATAGCTGCGACAGATCCGAGACATTTGCCAGCGGATCGCCTGTCGTTCCGGCGTAGGATTGCGCATAGATGATCGTAGCTCCGTCGCACACCCGCTTCATCGTCTCCTCGTCCATTGCACTATTAATGAAGCGAACGATATCCACTCCGAAGTCAGCTGTATACTGCTGAATCGCAACCTGCTCTTCCAGCGTGCAATCCGGGAGAACGAGCGCATCCACCAATTGCTCTCGGATTAACTTCTTGTAGAGGCCGCTGCCCACTACATCGCTCTTGTACCCCATTGCCCAGAATGGAACGGCCACTTGCTGCCGGATGGCGCGCCAATAAGCCAGCAGCTCCTCCTCATCCGACATGCCGCCATCCAGCGCACGCTTATGCGCCCGCTGAATGATAGGGCCGTCCATCTCCGGACGTCGGCCAGGCACGCCGAGCTCCACGACGTCTATGCCGGCTTCGACGCTTTCCCTTACCATCGACAACGAAGCCTCTCTGGCGGGGTCGCCCGCCACCAGATAACCGACGAGAAGCGCCTCGTCTTTCTCCTTTGCCGCCTGCCATGCTTCCCGGTTCCTGTCGTTCAACAATCCCCTTGTCATGCGTTACCACGTCCCAGCTTCTGCATCAGCACCGCTGCAATTACAATCAGCCCTGTAATGACATCTTGCATAAATGTCGGCACAGCCAGAATGGTCATGCCGTTCGCCAGGATGCCGATGATCGCAGCGCCGACGAATGTGCCCCATACGTTCGGCACTCCTTCCTTGAAGGAAGTCATGCCGAGGAATGCAGCCGCATACGCGGACAAGAAGAGTCCGTCCCCGCCTGTCGGATGCGCCGAACCTAGACGCGATGCCATCAGAATGCCAGTCAGTGTAGCCAGCATGCTGCACAGTGCGAACGCGGCATTTTTGTTGAAAGCAACGGAGACACCAGCCACGCGGGATGCGGACTCATTGCCGCCGATCGCGTACAGCTTTCTGCCGAATGCCGTATGGGACATAATGTACCAGAACAGTACAGTCATGAAAATCATAATGATCGAAAGCAGCGGAATGTCTCCCAGCTCCGTCTGTCCCAGGAAGAGGAAAGATGGCGGAATATTCTCGAACACCGTCGCCCCTTCCGTCAGACGGAAGTTGATGCCGCCAATAATCGTTCCCATGGCCAGCGTGGTGATAAAGGAAAGCACACGGAATTTGGTCACGATCCAGCCATTGATATATCCAATCAACAGCGCTGCAAGCATAGGCAGAATAATTGAAAATACGATAGGCACTCCCGCGACTGCCAGCTTGGCCGCAAATACGCCCCCAAGACTTGCCATCGCGCCGACCGACAAGTCGAACTCCCCAACAGCCATGACTAACGTAGCGCCGAGCGCGATAATGACTAGGAAGGAGATCTGGCGGCTAATGTTGATTGCATTGTCCAGCGTCGCGAAGGAATCCGGACTAAGAATAGAGAATGCCAGAATGATAAGAATGCCCGCCATTACCGTCCCGTAAGTGCGAATTAAACGAATATAGTTGATTTTATTGCGCGCTTCAACCGTCATGATTGATCACGATCCTTTCCTTGGCCGAAACAATATGCCAGTACGTTCTCGGGTGTTACGTCCCGGTTCGGGAGATCGGCCACTACTCGCCCTTCATGCAGCACATACAGCCGATCGGCAATATCAAGCACCTCTTGCAGGTCAGACGATACGAACAGAACGGCTCCGCCCGCATCCGCTTGCTCCCGCAATAAACGATGAATCTGTTCGCGTGTCATAATATCGACCGCCTGCGTAGGCTCATCGCATAAATACAAGAACGGGGATGACATAAGCGCCTTCGCGAAAACAACCTTCTGCTGGTTGCCGCCGCTCAGTTGGCCCACCTCTTGTTCCGTGCCGGACGCCTTTACCTTCAAGTCCTCCATCCAGCCCTCCGCTTCCTTCCGTTCCTCTCCACCGCGAAGCTTCCATCCGCTTGAGAATTTCTTCAGGACAGGCAGCGTAATATTTTCTCTAATCGTCATCCCCATAACCAGTGCATCGCGCTTGCGCTCCTCCGGTATGAGGACGACGCCTTCATCAAGCGATGCGCGCGGGCTAAGACCCGACTTCAACTCGCCTCGGATGACAACGTCGCCGCTTGACTTGCGGCGCAAGCCGTATATCGTCTCCAGCAGCTCCGTCCGTCCGGCCCCCGCCAGTCCGAACAATCCGACGATCTCCTTCTCGCGCACGTCGAGACTGACGCCCTTTACTTTCCCGTCAACGGTAGTTACATTCCTAACCTCCAGCACAGGCTTCCCAGCCGCGCCTTCTCTCTCTATACGTATGGCTTTCTTGTATTCCTTGTTGTTCATAAGAGATATCAGGCCGTCCCGATCTGTCTCCGCCCGATTCACGGTAGCCACATGCTGGCCGTTGCGGAATACGGTTATGCGATGCGACAGACGGAAAATCTCATCCATCCTGTGAGATACATAGAGGATGGATGTCCCGCGTTCGATCAGCTTGCCAATCAAGGAGAACAGCTGCTCCGATTCCTGATCGGTAAGCGATGCCGTCGGCTCATCCAGAATGAGCAGATTGCATTCCAGCATCATGGCACGCAGTATTTCCAGCATCGTTCGCTCAGGAGGCGACATGCGCTCCGCTGTCTTGTTCATGTCCAGCTTGACACCGTATTCCTCCATCAGCGATTTGGCGCGGTTTTGCATCGCTTTCCACTTGACTCCGACACCGCTGCTTGGATACTTCAATCCGAGGAACAAATTCTCATAACCCGTGAAGGACGGGATGAGATGACGGTCCTGATGCACGACATTGATCCCGATCTCTCTTGCGTCGCCGGGATCGTTGATCGTAACCGCTTTCCCTTTCCACAGCAGCGTACCTCCGTCTGGAGAATAGACACCGGTTACAATTTTGATGAATGTGGACTTCCCTGCGCCATTCTCACCGACCAGCGCATGCACTTCGCCAGGGCGAATGTCCATATGCACGTCAGACAGCGCATAATGGCCGCCGAATATTTTGTTCAACCCTTCTACCTTCAATAGAGACACGATCGTCACTCCCTTCTGTCAGACATGAGAAGCGGCCGGGGCCGCTTCTCAGTTCCGAACGGATGCACGTCTTACTTCGTAATCAAGCTGGCCGGAGCATAAAGCTCTGTGCCTTCGACAGGCTGACCTTGGAATACGAGGTCCATCTGCTTCGTCACAATTTCTGCCATGCCTTCGAAGTTTTGCTTCACGGTTGCAACCAGAGGTGATCCTTCTTGAATCATCTTCACAGCTTGGCTGGAACCGTCAATGCCCGTAACGATAATATCCGTGCGACCGGCAGCCTCAATAGCTTGAGCTGCGCCTATTGCCGGCTCGTCCCATCCGGCCCATACCGCCGTAATGGAGCCTTCTTCCTTGTTGGACAGCAAGATGCTTTCCATCTGCTTGCGTGCATTCTCGATCGGACCAGGCACTTCCACTTGCTGCTCGATCGCTTTTTTCACGCCGGTGTTGGCTTCCAGCATTTCATCAAGCTGCACCGTTCTGGCCAGTACACCGGGATGCGGGCGGTGTGACAATACCACAATGTTGCCTTCGTTGCCGATCTCATTGAACAAATATTCACTGATCATTTTGGACATTTCCTTGTTGTCGCTCGTCGCGTTCATTGTCATGCCCTCAATATAGCCGGAGTCGCAGCCGAATACCGGAATATTCTTCTCCTTCGCTTTCGCGATCTGACTCTTCAATTGATTGGGGTCCGTGCTGACGATGACGATGGCGTCCGTCTTCGAGGAGATCACATCTTCCATGCGGCTGGCCAGTTGGCCTACATCGCCTTTCGTATCGATAACATTCGTCTTCCAGCCCTTGTCCGCAGCTTGCTTCTTCAGCCCCTCCACCATCTCGTTCGTCGTGACGGATGACAGGAACGGCGTCAGAATGGAGATTGTCTTGCTGCCGTCCGCTCCCTTATTGCCGTCCGAGCCGCAAGCAGCCAGTCCCATAACCAAAAATAGCGCTACCATGATCAACAAAGATTTTTTCATGAAATTGTTCCCCCTTAATGTGTTCTTCCTGTTGTGTACTGATTGCCCGTCCGCTTGCATTAAGAGGACGGGTGTGTACGGTGCCAATCCAATACGCTCTTAGCTGTAGCTTTATCCGTTATCAGGACATTCATCCAGCGACCTCGCAACGCGCACGCGATCGCTTCCACCTTGTCCTTGCCGCTGGCAATCGCTACGACGTTCGGGATGCTGCGAAGATCCTCCACATCCAGCCCGATCATGCGGGATTCCGCTTCATATGGGATGCGTTCTCCGGCTTCGTTCAGGAACGAGCTGCATATGTTGGATACGGCGCCAAGCGACTGGACTTCATCGATCTCCTTGCGGCCGTAATAGCCGGACTGAACGATAGCCGCTTTATCGGACACTTGTCCGATCCCGACCAATGCGACGTCAGCCCCTCTGGCCGTCTCCAGTACATTGGCAATCTCTTGCTCCTGCACGAAGTGATTCCTTGCTTCCTGTGAAGCGACGACAGCCGGCGCGTTAAGCAGCAGATAGCGCGCTTTCAACTTCTCGGCGAATATGCGCGTGTTGGAATTCGCATGCCATGCCGCTCCTTCCGATCCCCAGCCGCCGACCATAGGCACGAATTGGACATTCTTCTTCACGCCCGGATTCATCTCCGCCCCGACGGAAGCGATCGTTCGTCCCGCCATAATGCCTACGACGTCGCGATCCCGGATAGCGCTTTCCAGCAGAGCGGAAGCCGCGCGGGCAAGCTGCAGGTCCGCGATGGACTGATCCGCATCCGGCGTATGGACGACGATGACATCCTTGATGCCGAACGTCTCGGATATTGCCCGTTCGTAAGTTTGCTCCTCCGAGAACGGATTTCGAATCGCGATTTGCACGATGCCTTCGGATTTGGCCGCTGCCAGCATGCGGCTGATTTGCGGTCGGGAGATGCCGAGACGTTGTGAGATTTCCTGTTGGTTCATGCCGTCGATATAGTACAGTGTGCTAATTTTGACCAACAGTCTCGTTCTCTCCTGACTGATTTCCATTCCTGTATACCCCCTCCCAGCTTGAACAAATGTTCATAGCTGAAATACTGTTCGTGTGATCATTATATACTGTCTAGCAAGCGTTTGCAAGAACATTTTTTCAGGCGCGAGAAATTGTTCAGTCGGCACTGTTCTCACAATGGCGCTCCTAACCGAATAACCACTGCAGATCACGAATATGTTTATAAAAACTGTTCACGAGACAGGAGGAATAATGATTGACCAATGCATTTGTTTCCCGCTCGCTGGATGAAGTCCGCTTTTGGTCTCGCATAATGAAAGAACACTCTCTTTTCCTTAAATTGGGGTTCAGATGCGAAGACACTCAATTAATCCAAGAAGCCAATCAGTTTTATGGCATCTTCGAGGAGATTGAGGGTAAGTCACATGCATTCAATATCGAATCCGATCCTGAACAGATCAGACGATTTAATGTAGAAGTCCATACGGCAACTTCGCATATTTGGGCTTTCAAACGCAAAATACTAGGACTCGTCCTAACATGCCAAATGCCGGGTGCCAACAACTTCCCGCTATTGATTGATCATACTAGCAGAGAAGCCAACTACTTCAGAAACAGATTGGAAGAGCTGAACAATGGCAAGCTGATCCCTCTTCCTGATGCCATTATTAATGAAAATGTCTTCTTCTTGCGCATTATGGCCGATCATGCCAAATTCATCGGTCACCTGTTAGACCCCTCTGAAAGGCAGCTGGTCGAGCAAGCCAGAGATTTCAGCCACGATTTTGATCAGTTGCTGTTCCAGGCAAGGGATCTTGATTCTATGCGCCCCCAATCGCAGACAAAGCCGCTTATGGATCAATTTTTGGATCAAAACCGTGTATCCGTTACATCGCTCCGCGATTTTAAAAAGGCTGCGAAGGATTTAATAGAGGCTTGTCGCATTAAAAGTCTCATTCCGCCCCTGCTTGCGGATCATGTATTCCGTGAAGCTGAGAGGTTCCTTGAAATTATTGATTTGTTCGAGGCGAGTCTATCTGGCGTACAATCCGGATAACCCGGCGGATAAGCTCAATGCATGAAAAAGCTGTCGGAACCAAGGTTCTGACAGCTTTTCATCTATTTCACACTATTCATCGCCCGTTCGTGTGCCGTCTGATGCATATCAACCAGCTTGCCCACTCCGAGATCCTCCATGCTCTTCACATAGCTGTCCCAGCGATCGAAGCTTTGCTCGCCCAATATGAAGTTGGCGACATTCTGCTCCGTCTGCTTGGTGACCGTATCATTCAAGGTTGAGCTTTCATCGATCTCATCGGCCGTCAGAGCAGGCAATGGCTGGATCGGGCTATCATACTGTCTCGCCTCGTCATACGCCGCCCTAAGCTCGTCTGACGCCAGCGACAGATGCGCATCGTAGTCGAACCAAGCGTATGTGCCATTCGTCGAGATGCCGGTCTGCTTGCGGAATTCCGATACATCCTTATATTGATCCACAATCTTCTTCTGTCCATTCTCGACGGTGTACGTCACGCCTTCCTTGCCCCAGCTGGCCAGGTCCCGTCCTTCCTCGGAGAAGAAGAAGTCCATATAGGCCATAATATGTTCGATCTGATCGGACGTCGAAGCGACGGCCAATGCTGCTTGAAGAGCCGATGCGTGGGGATTAAGCTGCCCGCCTCCAGGCCCGGCAGGCGGCGCCATATGCTTCATGTTGAAGGAAGCATTCTGCTCGCGCAGCGGCACATTGAAGAAGTCGAGACGTCCAATGTAGTCCACCGTTATGAACGACTTGTCGGTCGAGATCAAATCCTGCCACGCCTTCGTATCCAGCGTCAGGAAATCGGGAGGAATAAGTCCTTCTTCATAGAACTTGTTCAGATAAGTCAGCATCGTCTTGTATTGGTCTTCTGTCGGGCCGTAGCTCCACTCGCCGGCCTTGTCGTTATAGTAGACACCGTGACTTGTGTTGAAGCCTGCCCCGATATTGATAAGCCGACTGAAGCCGCCCCGGAAGACGAACGGATAGCTGTCGGGATACAGCCCTTTCAAATGCTTCAACGTCTCATACAGCTCGTCATAGCTGTTCGGAACCTGAAGGCCGTGCTCCTTGAATATGTCTTCCCGGTACATCCAAATCATCCGATTCGTCTCGCTGATTCCTTCATTGGGGAACATATACATCTTGCCGTCGGCGCTGAGCGCCGCTTGCGACGCTTCGGGATGCTCCTCCATCCACCTCTTCAAGTTCGGCATGACGTCGATATAGTCCAGTATGTTGGCGAAGGCGCCGTCGCTGCCATGCTTGTTGGCCGTCTCGTACGAATGCATGAACATCAGATCGGGCAGATTGCCGCTGGCGATCGTCAAGCTGAGCGCCTCATTCATCTTGCCCGCTGGCACTTCTACATCCAGCTTCACATTCGTCTTCTCTTCAATCAGATCCCATACGAGCCACTCCGGATCGTACGGCCAGCTGGCATGCGACTCCACCAGCATGGTGAACGTTCGCTTCTTCGGGCTCTTGGCCGGCGCCGGATCCGACGTTTGGGCCGGTTTATTTCCTTCTGGCGCAGCTGTGCCGGAAGAGGGTTCATTGTTCATGTTAGAAGAAGAGCAAGCAGCTACTAGCGACAATGACAACAGAAGCGTTAAGAGCAAATAGCCTGTTTTTTTCACGGATCATCATTCTCCTTGTCTGTATGAGTTAGCCTTTCACCGAACCAATCATAACCCCTTTGACGAAATACTTCTGAATAAACGGATACACGAGCAAAATCGGCAGCGTCGATACAAGGATCGTCGTAAACTTTAATGATTCTTCAACAATGAGCTGATCACCTCCCACACTGGTTACATCACCGTTATTGATCTGGCCGGCAAGCACAATATTGCGCAGCACCACCTGCAGCGGGTACAGATCGGAATCTCTCAAGTACAGCAGCGCCTGATAGAAATTGTTCCAGATGCCGACCGCATAGAACAGTCCGATCGTCGCCAGAACGGCTTTCGACAGCGGCAATACAATCCGCAGGAAGATGCCGAATTCCGACAGACCGTCGATACGGCCGGATTCCTCCAGCTCTGTAGGGAAAGCCTGAAAAAACGTGCGCATAATGATCAGATTCCAAGTGCTGACCGCTCCGGGAAGCACCATCGCCCAAAAGCTGTCCATCAGGCCGACGCCCTTCACAACGAGAAAAGTAGGAATCATTCCGCCGCTGAAAAACATGGTAAATACGATCAGCATCATAAAGGCTTTGCTCCCCCACATCTCCCGCTTGGAGATGGCATAGCCTCCGAGCGAGGTGACAGCCAGCGCGACGCAAGTGCCCACGACTGTATACAGGATCGTATTGACGTAAGCGGTAGAGATGCGCGGATCGTTCAGCACCATCCTGTACATCTCCAGATTGAAGCCCTTCGGCCACAGCCATACCTCGCCCTTCATCACATAGATGTCTTTGCTAACCGATACCGCCAGCATATAGAGGAACGGATACAAGGTGACGATGACGAGCAGCAACAGGACGATCGTATTGACTGCCATGAACCAGGTTATGCGATTATTCATTGTTGATCCCCCCTACCATAAGCTCGTGCCGCCGATTCTGCGGCTTCCCCAGTTGGCGCCATAGATCAGAACGAGGCTGATCAATCCCGTGAACAGGTCGATTGCGGTCGCATAGCTGTAATTGCCGCTGATGATGCCCGTTCGATATACATAAGTGCCAATGACATCCGCTGTCTCATAGGTGGCGGGATTGTATAGCAGGAACACCTTCTCAAATCCGATCTCCAGCACTCGCCCGATGTTCAAAATCAGCAAAATGACGATGGTCGGAGCGATGCCGGGCAGCGTCACGTATAATGTCTGCTTCCATCGGCTGGCTCCGTCGATTCGAGCCGCTTCATACAGCTGGGGATCAATCGCCGTAAGCGCTGCCAAGTAGATGATCGTCTCCCACCCCACATGCTGCCAAATGTCGGATACGACGTAGATGCCGCGGAAATAGCCGGGGTCCATCAAAAAATTGATCGGTTCAAAACCTAACGACTGTATCGCTTTGTTCACAATTCCCGACGAAGGGGACAGAAACATGACGACCATTCCCGCCGCAACAACGTTGGACAGAAAATGAGGCAAGTAGCTGACGGTCTGCACGAACCGCTTCCATATGCCGCTGGTCACTTCATTAAGCAGCAGCGCCAATAGGATGGGTGCCGGAAATCCAAAAACAAGATTGTAGAACCCTAGCAGGAACGTGTTGCGCAATAGGACGAGAAAATCAGGGCTGTTAAAAAATAGCAGGTAATACTTGAAACCCGCCCAATCGCTAGCCCATATCCCCTTGAACAGACTGTAATCCTTAAAGGAGATGACGATCCCGAACATGGGCAAGTATTTAAAGATCACGTAATAAAGTAGACACGGCAAAAACATGATCAATAAATACTTGCTCCTTGCAAAACTGAGCGTACGGCCACTCCTTCCTGCTTTCATGCCGCTTGCACGCGATTGCGGAATTGCTTCGGATGTTGACATGAGCAAAGCTCCTTACGTTTGTTATTGGCTGGCGATGCCCTCATTGTAGAGGGACCGAACGCCGAAATCCATTGTCGGTATTTCATTTTTATCCCGTTATAACGGCATTTCCCGTAATATGATGATAGATATGAAAAAGTGACACAGCACCCACTAGCTTCCATACTTTACAAAGAACGATCGTTTCATTAATCTAAAATGAGCCGCTAATGCACGATAGGGCGTAAGACATCACGAGGGAAGGATGGATCGGCATGCTAAAGAAAGCGTTGCAGCTTGCGCGCGGTAAAACGAACTCCATTTTGCTTCGATTAACGTTCAGCTTCCTGGCCATCATTATCATGCTGGTGTCGTTCAACTTCTTCTCCATCGCCTTCTCCAGACAGAGCGCCAAAGAAGATGTGATGCAGTATAACATGACGAATCTGAACCATACGACCGACAACTACGAGAAGCATTTCGAGCTGATCAAGAGCTTGCTGGTCCGGTTCTATTTCAGCGACAATGTGCGCACGCTAGCCAACAATCAAGCAGATCGAAATTACACCACTGTGTACAAGACATACCGCGACATCGGCACGCTTCTGTCCAACCCGCTTCTTTATGTGGACAATCTTATTCTGCATTTCCAGCTTGACGGATTTGTCCTGGACAAAAACACAAGCATGAAAGCAGATTCATATTTTTCTAAGCTTTATGGAAGCAAGCGCTACCCCGTCACCTTCTGGAGCGACCAGTTCCAAGAACCCTTCAGCTACAAGCTGCTGCCCGAGGACGCATTCACCGAGCAGGATTTATACGGCAATCGGTCGCTCGTTGGCCAATATATGCCGCTGCTGATCAAAATTCATTTCCAGAACAGCTTTTATATGATCGCCTTAATCGATGGAAAGGAGCTTTTCAATCAATTTCACAACTCCATTAACGATCACTTCTACATATTGAACCCTGATGGAGAAGTCATCTTCTACTCTGGTGACGGAAGTCCAGCCGATCTCCCTGTACTGGAGTCCGGAGAATCCGTTACGCCATACAACGGCAGCTACTACTTTCATAAGAAGGGGGCCGCAACGGGATACACCTATGTCAACGTCGTACCTGATGAGAGCATTGCTGCGAACAAGCGGCTTAATCTGACACTTGTCACGCTACTCATCGTATCGGTTATCATCAGCGTGGCCGTCTCGATCCTGCTCAGCCTCCGGCTGAATCATCCTATCAAGCGCATGCTGCAGCTGCATGCGACGATCCGCGAGGATCTGGCCAAGAAGAACGCGATGCTGCAGGATTACGCCTATATGACCCGATTGAAGAAAATAAAAAATCGGCTGCCGGACATTAAGGAGCTGGTGCTCGCCAAAAAATCGTACCGCTTCATTCTGTTCGAGCTGACGATGAAAACGCCGGCCTACGACCACCCGGAAGCGGAGCAGCGCTGGGCGTTGTCCGTCAAGGAATTCATTCATCATGCCATGTCGCAGCATTACAAGGATTCCATGACGCTGCAGATGGAGCATAATCAAGTACTGACCATCCTCTCTGCTGAGCCTGCCGAACTTGAGCATGCACTAGCCGTACTGGAGGAGATGCGGCCCATATTCGATATCGACAAGGAGCATGGCTTCCTTGCCATCTCCGTCAGCTCGATCTATCACGACGCCCTGGAGCTGCATGCCGCATATGAAGAGGCGCTTCAATTGAACCAGCGAAGGCTGCTGCTGGATGAGACACAGATTATCCTGCCCCGTTCCATCGGCAAAGATGATCCTTACCCCGTATGGCCGCTGCAGGAGAGCGAATTCGACGTTCATTTGAAGGCGGGCAACCTGAAGGAACTGGAGCAGCAAGTGTCACGCGTTCTTCACGGCATGTACAGACGCAAGGACTCCGTGGGAAGGATATATACGTTCGCAGAAATGCTGGTCAACCGGGTCGTCCATACGCTGTACGGACTCCGGCTGGACATTGCAACGCTGGGCCATCCCATGGCGGACATTCGTCAATGCTATAGCGTTAGGGAGCTGGAATCCTTCCTTGCGGACTGGCTCTCCCAAGCTGTTTCGATCATTCGGGAGGGACAGGACAAGCGGGATCATATCGCCGATTTTGTGCTGGAATATGTCAGAGAACATTATGCGGAGGATATTACGCTGGAGCATGTAGCGGAGAAGCTGCACATATCGGGCGGTTATCTGTCTACTTACTTCAAGGACAAGACGGGCAAGAACTTCATCGACTATGTCCACGAGGTTCGCATCGACAAGGCGAAGGAGGTGCTCTCAGGCAGTGTTATGAAGATTCAGGACATCGCGAAGGAGGCGGGCTATCACAATATGAACAGCTTTCACCGCATGTTCAAGAAATTCACAGGCTGCACGCCAAGCGAATATCGCAAGCAATCGATGAGACAAGCCGAATAAAGGTACAAAAAACATCCCTCAGAATGCCAGAAGCCTCTGAGGGATGGTAGGTAGTTGATCGATATATCAGCCTCAAGCCGTTGTCACGCTCGGGCTTAGCTGACCCGCCAGATCAAGCGCCTGTCGCATGTCTTCATGCTGACTGGACCAATGCCAGCTTCCGTAGCGGCCAATGCTGTATATGTCATGCTGCCGCAAATAATCGCATATCTTCGATGTCGCATTTACGTTAGGCAGGCAATAATTGTGTTCCAAATAGATCGGCATCATTACGAGAATATCGGACCGGCACCGAATGAAGCCCAGCTCGATCAATTCATCCACAATGGTCGGAATCAGCTCGAGCGCTTCCTTCTCGCAAGTGAAATGAAGCGGAGAGCATTCCACGTACATCGATGCGCAGCCCTCCGGTGCCAATTGCCGCTGAACGTGACTGTAGAAGCCGACGCGATAAAATCGCTTGGTTATATCAGGGACATATACCCAATCCGTATTTTGATATGGCGTCATCCCGTTTTCCTTTATGCCCAAATTCAAAATAAAACCTTGGCTGGAGCGAAGTTCGCGCGATAACGCGAGTATCCCTGGATCGACATCGACAATGCGTTGCACCAACTGGGGCAAAGGCATCGTGGAGACTAGCTTGTCCCAATGCACGAACTTCCCGTTGGCGATTAACGTCTTGCCGCCGGCATCAATAGCGGTTACAGGAGTATTCATCGCGACGGGAAGCCCCTTGGACAAATGCCTGGGAATACCTGCGGCACCCGCATCGAATGCCGGATAATAAAATTCCCGATTATAGCCCGATGAACGATTCAGCCGCACATTCCTCACTGTATCAAAGTACCCGATCTCAATTCGGGATAAATCCATCTCACCATACATCTTCCGATTATAATCGCGAAAGAAAGACTGATATAAGGTGTTGCCGTAGGAGGCCATCAGAAATTCCTCATAGTTCGACGGCTTGCTTCCCGCAGCGGTGGACTGTTGAAGCTCCTGAGCCACAGCCTTCACAAAAGCCGGATCGGGCGATTCGTCAAAGCTTGCTTGAATCGGAAAGTCATAGAGCCGCCCGTTCAGCAGGACATGCGCTTGTCGTTCATGTCTGATGAGCGGCAAGCCGTGCAGCAGATGCATGATCTCCGGACTGCTCTCAAGATGAAACCAATGGCCCCCAGTATCAAATATGAACGATCCGTTGCTCGAATTAACGGCATAGGAACCTGCTTTCCCGCCGATAACGGACGACGCCTCCATGACGATTGCATCTCCATGAGCCTTCGCAAATGCGAGGCCAGTCACTCCTGCCCCAATCACATGTGTGCGCATCCTATCCACCTCCTCCAAGCCCTATTCCGTTGACGATTGCCGCATTGACGCGGTCGACGTGAAATTCCTTCACAGCGAGCTGACGGCTCGCCGAACCCATCATGCCGGCCAGCTTACTGTCCAGCAAGAACAGCTCCATGGCGTGAGCCAGCGCTTCAGCATCTCTTGGAGGAACGAGTATCCCGTTCTTCCCCTCCCGCACAGTCTCTCTGCAGCCTGGCATATTCGTTGTAACAATGGGCAGTCCGCAAGCCATCGCCTCCAGGATCGACTTGGGAATCCCCTCCCGATAATAGGATGGCAGCACGAACACAGTAGCTTGATGGAGATACGGCCGAACATCGGACGCGACGCCCAAGTAATCGATGACCCCTTCTTTCGTCCAACTCTGAATTTGCCCCTCCCTGATGGCGGAAGGATTCCGGTCGAAGGGGCCCAGCAATTGAAAAGCCGCCCATGGGTACTTCCGTTTAAGCAGCCTGGCCGCATCCGCATATTCCTGAACGCCTTTCTCCTTCAGCATCCGGGCAACGAGGAGGAATTTCATCTGTTCCTGCCTTCTCGCAGCCGGCGGCTGGAATTGCGTCACATTGACGCCTACCCCATTCACTAGACGCGATTTTTGCTTGGACGGAACGTATCGTTTTGCGAACAGAGCGGCATCATCCCTGTTTTCGAAAAAAATGCCGGTGCACTGCTTCACGGCGACGCCGTACAACTTGCTGATGATGGGATAAAGCAGCCTTTGCTTTATCGTGCGCACAGAGTATAAATAGCCAAGCCCCGTTATAAACAAGTAAGTTTCGGACACGCCTGTCAGCTTGGCAGCTATCGAACCGTATAAATTCGGCTTTAAGGAATAACAGCATAAAATGTCCGGCTTCTCTCTTTTCAGCAATCTCGCAAGCTTGTACATACAATGGATGTCGTAGAATGGGTTCGTGCCTGTATTGGCGATTGGCGTCATCATATAGTTGACACCGTATATGCGCTCACCGCACTTGTCGTCCGGCGCAACCGCTATCACCTCATGGCCCAGTTCCGTTAACCTATGCAGCAAATCGCCTTGAAAATTTTTGAAATAGCTGGCATATGGGACAAGCAGCATAACTTTGGCCAACTCCCGTCACTCCTTTACACCTTCATTCCGTCTTCATATCAATCCGTCCCAGCTTATACGCCGTGGTCATCAATAGGAGTAATGCCAACCCGATGCAATAAGGAGCGGCAGCAGTGTAATATAATGCGATCATAGCAAGAACATCCAACGTCGCCGCAAATAGTGCAGTAAGGGCAACCGTCATAGGAATGGAGAAGCCTTGCTTGACCATTCGCTGCGCGAAGTGATCCTTGCTTCCTTGGAACGGTGAACGCTTCGCCTTCAATCGGAGAATAGAAATGAATAGTGTCTCTCCTAGAGGTATGGCAAATATAAGTGCCGGAACGAATATGTGATGTCCGCCAAGGCTTATCGGCTCATGGCTTGCCCAGTTCAGTGCAGCGGCAGCAAGCAAATATCCAATCAGTTGGCTGCCGGCATCGCCAAGGAAGATCCGCGCCGGATGAAAGTTATAGAGGAGAAAGCCCCCGCACGCTCCCAATAACGAAAGCATGATGGCGCCGAACCATGCATCCCCCTGCACATCGAACAGGATGCTTAGAAATAGCGCAGCGATTGCAGCCACAGTGGCGGAGAGGCCATCCATAATGTCAATCAGATTAAAGGCGTTAATGATCGCAATCATCCACAGACATGACAACAAACCGTCCCATAGAGCTGAATCCAATAGTCCCGCCCGCATGCCGCTTGTCCATATGGGAACAACCGCTGCGCATTGGAACAACAGCTTGCCAAGCGGTCTCAGCTCGTATCGGTCGTCTATAACGCCGCCAAGCAACACAATAGCAGCGCCAAGCATAAGCGATGCATGCTCTCGTACCATAAGCAATTCGCCATGCAGAATCAGTAAGGGCAGACATAACGAAATAAATACGGCAACGCCGCCTAAATAAGGAATCGGCTTGCGATGCGTTTTCAAACCGCGATTGGGACGGTCGACCATCTGGAGCTTCATTGCAAGAGGAATAGCTAACGGGGTGAACAAGATGGAAGCTGCGAAGGCAACAATTAGCGGGGTCAAGGGATCACTCCTCTATACAGGAAGAGTTGGACAGATCACGGCCAAAACTAAAAATCGGCAAATAAAGTCAAACTGTTCTTTATAAAGAATACCATAACCTGCATTTGGAAGGAAGAGGGAATGTCCATTCTGTACGTTGCAGCTATTTTTCCACTGCGCTGTTCATTTGCTCCACGTACGATCATCATCAATGCACGGTAAAAGTGATGTAAAAGGCGATGCAGCCTATCACTCTGACTAGTGATAGGCTGCATCGTTCGATCTTCTATCGCTCTTAGGGGTGCCCTGGAGCTTATTGCGGCTCAAATCCCCCGTTTACTGCTGTTACGGTCGCTACGTAGCCTATTTCACGCAATGACACCCGATATCGCACTTTCCAGGCTCCATAAGCTCCATCGCGACCGTTAGCCTGCAAATCCGACCATTATGAGCCGATTAAGCTCTGTGGCAACCGCTACATTCGACGCCTGTACTACGCATTCTCTCTCAATTCCGCCACAACATCAATCTCCACGAGCAAATCATAGTTGAGATCGCAGTATATCGTTGTTCGTGCCGGATACGGCTCCTTGAAAAAGCGGATATATATTTCATTGAACGTTTCGAAAAACTCCCGTTTTGTCAAATATACACTCACTTTCTTCACATCACTGAAATCCAGACCCTCTCCCTTTAAAATCGATTGGATATTGCGCATCGTCTGGACAGTCTGTTCTTCAAGCGTGGGTCCGACGACAGCTCCCGACACCGGATCCAATCCGACTTGCCCGGAAACGTATACGGCGGAGCCGAGCCGGGAGGACAAGGAGAATGGCAGACTTGTTTTATTCGTCATTGAACGATTCCTCCTTCGAATCCATATGTGTTGCCATCGCAATCAACCACTGCGCAACAGCTTCGGAGATCACGCGGACATACTGCTCACCGCTCTCTCTCGCAGCCATTATGGATGCATCCGTAACGCCGTCATAACCTGTCAGCAGCCCTCTTCGTCCAATAGAGACGTTAGCCATGCCTTGCGATGGGGATGTTAACGTTTTGTGGCCCGCAATCCGTTTCTCTTCTTTCACTTCATCCGGCGCTATTGCCATAATCATCGACGTCTCGAAGACGCCGGCATGGCCGGGCACAGGACCGCACTCCTCCGCACCAGCTCGTAGGAGAGCCTGCCGAGCGATGTTCCAGTAGGAGGCGGCGGCCGTCCACACCGGATATTGCAACGCGATATCGGCTGTCGCTTGCTGCATCTGCCATTCATTGCCGCCATGGCCGTTAAGGAATATAATCCGTTGAAATCCGCTCTCGTGCAAGCTTCGTCCAATATCCAGGAGCATCTGCAAATAGACTGCCGCCGAGAAGGAAATGGTGCCTCCGAACTCCAAATGATGCTCCGAGCATCCGATGCCGATGACCGGCGCCAGCAACAGCTTTGCGCGGTTGCCGACGATTCGGATTGCTTCTGCACATATACGTTCGCAAATCAACGTATCCGTTCGAACGGGAAGATGCGGGCCGTGTTGTTCGGTAGCCGCCAATGGAACAACGACCGCATAACCATCTTGCGCGAATGCTTTCAGTCGATCTCTTGTATGAACGCCAAATCGAAAGTCCTCCATCCTTACGTCCTCTTCTCCTCGTCAGGTATCAGCTCCATGATCTTCGACAATAGATAGGCAACCTCTGCGCGCGACGCTCCTTGCTTCGGCTTGAAGGTGCCGTCGGGATAACCGGACACAATGTCGAGCCTGTACAGCAAAGCAATGGCATCGTCAGCCCATGGGGACACGCTGTCGCTATCCTTGAAGCTGACCGGCGCCATGTCGGAGACATCGGCGTACTTCTCCAACTTGAACGCGCGCACGACTAGTACAGCCAGTTGCTCGCGGGTCAGCATCTCATCCGGATGAAATTGGTCCTCGGCAACGCCATGAATGATGTCATGCGCGGCTGCAGTTTCAATACTCTCCTTCGCCCAATGATGATTCACATCGGCAAATCGGCTCTCCTTCACCGGCGTTAGGTTGAGCGCTCTTACGAGTAAGGTTGCCATTTCAGCTCTCGTCATCCGCTTCTCCGGTTTGACGGTCCCGTCGGGAAACCCCTTCATCCAGCCGGCTTTAATCAGCTTGACAATATGCTGGTCCGCCCAGCCGCCGCAAGCATCCGATTGGCTGGCGCATATGGCATGATTATCGCGAGAACTCTCGGATTCGGTATCGGTGTCGGACCCTAATTCGTTATCGGTGTCCTCTTCAGACGTCTCCGATGTCTCCGGTTGTTCCGGCTCCGTTGGCTGTTCCGGATTTGTCGGCTGCTCTGGCTCCGTCGGCTGCTCTGGCTCCGTCGGAGTGGTGATATCCGATATTTTCTCAAACTTCACCGCACTCGCTCTCAAATATCCGAAGCTGTTATCCTCAGGCGAAGTCATCCGGGATAACTTGACATATCCCGCTGTGCCTGCGTTGAAGGTATACTCTCCGAGATCTACCCAGCCTGCCTCTCCGGTCGTCTGATCGACTGCCGATTCGGTTGTACCGCCAGCGCTCACAACTTCAATCTTCGCATTGGGATCGCTGCTTGGATGCACCAGCTTATACAAGTAGACACGGTAAACTCCCGACTGCAATTCCGGGCGGAACGTAACACTCGCGTCCAATGAAACCGAGTAACGCGTCAAGCTTTGCTCGTCATAGCCTAGAAGACCGCTCGTTGCCCATTCGCCTTCCTCCGTGTAGCCGGACTGGCCAATCGCCACAATAACCGACATTTCATTATCGTCTGGAACCGTGACAGACGGCACTTCAGGTTCTGGCAATCCAACCAGCAAGTCCTGATATGCCGGCTCAAGCCCCGCCTCGGAAGCAATCTCCGCAGGATACTCGGCTTCATCGGGTCTCACGCCAAAATAATTGTTCGAAAAGGCATTGTTAGGATCCAAATTGGGATCGCTGCCTTGATGAAGCAGATACGGGCTAATGATGCCAAGCGG
This sequence comes from Paenibacillus sp. J5C2022, assembly GCF_025567625.1. Taxonomy (GTDB): domain Bacteria; phylum Bacillota; class Bacilli; order Paenibacillales; family Paenibacillaceae; genus Pristimantibacillus. Next base: position 47,654 of record NZ_JAOQJC010000013.1, read on the forward strand.
CACGCTGTAGGTCGTATTTTCGGTTACCGTCAATTGTTCGGATCCGGTATCCAAATAGATTCCGCCGTAGAGGTTGTGATTATCGTGAACGAGATTGCGGGCGATGGTCGTTCCAGGCTGTTTGCCGAGTAGATACACCGCACCTCCGTCGTTCAACCCGTACATGCCATGATGGATATGGTTCCCTTCAACTCTGTTGTTTTTTAATATTCCAGACTCCTGATGAGCCCCCCAACCCCAACCAAGAGAGATTCCGCTGTAAGGAAAGTCGTACATCTCATTGTGGAGAATTCCGGTATGATCAACGTAAAGGGCGAAGACGCCGACACTATTCCAATATTCCGTACCAATATCGTAAATGACGTTATTTTCTACTTTATTCCCACTATTCACTTGTCTTGGATCTTCTGGATATGCATCTTTCATATCGCCTATAATGATTCCTGAAGCAGAGATATCCGTGAAAATGTTGCCGATAATCTGAATGTCGCTAGCGCCATTCTCGAGCACAAGCCCTGCGGCCCCCATATGCTCCCACCGATTGCGTTCAAATGTAATGTTCTCCCCAGCGTGAACAACAACATTGCCGATCACTTTTTCTCCCTGGTGGCTGCCGCCGGTCTGATTGACTCCACTGGCAATAATATCTGCCTGGATCGTTGAAAGTCCTTGTTCGCTCGGTCGCATCCAACTGCCATGCCGGAATGTCAATCCGTAGAAGGCAAGGTGATGAACAGGCTGATCAAGCGTCCCGCGAAATTCCAGCAACGTTTCGAGCTGCGGCGCTATCGCCTCCGCGGCTGACATATCTTCATCCGGCAGAGGATAATAATACACTTCTCCGCTGGACTCATCCAGATACCATTCGCCCGGCGTATCCAGAAGCTCGTATGCATTCTCGATGTAGAAATTCGATTCGTCAGGACTGAATGTAAGAAAACCGGAAGTTCTGGCCCAATCAAAGTAAGGCTGTTTGAAAATCACATTCCATTCGCCTTGCTGTGATCCAGCGGAAATCGTATCCACGATCAAGCGATGATGCCGCCAGGATTTGTTCCAGACAAACTCAATGGAATCCGCGTTCCCCCACTGCCCGATAACAGAATCGTCTATTATGAATCCGTTCCCCTCGTCATTCATGCGAATCGCGTCATAGGCCTCCGCAGATGCGGCGCGCTGGGCCCGTTCGCCGTTCACATAGAGCTGCCGGAATGACATGTCGCCCGCATCCGCCTTCCATAGCGGTCCGGCGCCCGCCTGCTGCCATCCTGTCAATTGCACGCCGCCGGAAATGACAGGTGCCGCTCCTGCTTCCGCCCTATACGTCACATCGAATCCATTCGATCCCGAGTCGGGCGTTCCAAAGTGCAATGTCTCACTGATGGGATAAGTCCCGTCCGCTATATACACGGTCACATCGCCCTGCATATTCCCGTTCAAATTCCGCACTTCTTGCCGGGCGCGGTCGATCGTGGCGAATGGAGCCGCTAATGTGCCCGGATTCGCATCATCACCGCTCGGCGAGACGTGCAGCTCATTCACGGTATTGCTTGCCGGAGCAGTGGTGAAATGGAAGATGACCTCCGGCAGCGGATTGCCGGCTCTATCCGTCAAGCCTGCCTTCATGGTCAGCTTGTATGCGGAATTATAATTCAGATGAGCTGAAGGTTGAAGCCGATACGACATATGGTCGCTGCCGACCGATCCTTCATAAGGAACGGCATTGCCGGTAGATGTCTCCTGCAGCATCATGTTGCCGCTAGTCAATGTCTCCACATTCATCGGTTCGTTGAACGACACAATCAACGGCGAGCTGACTGTCTCCAGTACATTCATTAACGGAACAGAGATCGAGACTGACGGCGGCGTTATATCCTGCTGCTCGGTATGAAGCATCCATTCCGTAACGCCTGTCAAGCCTGTCCCTGCCAGATCCTTCACTCCCGGACCGATGGTCAGCGTGTAGGCTGTATCATAAGACAAGGTAGTGTAAGGGTGCAGCATAACCTTCCTTCCCGAGTCTTTCACTTCGGCTGCAAGCTCGACCGCGCTCTCGTCGTCAACTCGCTTCAGCTCGAAATGCTGAGCGGTTAACGTACTTGTGTCCATATAAGTAGAGAAGCTCACTGTAAGGGGACCATTCACAGCCGCTTCATTCGGATCGACCGAATCATCAAGCATCGCGGTTGGCGCTGCTTCCACCCGCTCGAACTTGACTGCGTCCGCTCGCACCGCCGTTCCCGCACTTGCCAATGTATTGCGCACATATCCCGAGCTGCCGCTGGCAAAAAAATGTTCGCCAAGGGAAACCCAACCTGAAGGCTCGCTTGTATAGTCAAGGTTGAACGTCGTCGTACCGAATGCGTCCACCACATCAACTTTCGCCGCAGGGTCGCTATTCGCGTGAACCGGCTTGAAGATGCTTACCTGGTACGTTCCGGCATTCGCAAGTGTCGGTGTCCACTGCGCGTAGGCGTCCGGGCTTCCGGAATATCTCGTGCCGGAGTTGTTATAGCCGAGCAGAGAGCTGTCGGACCATGTGCCGAATTCCGTGTACCCGGGATCGCCGTTATCGATAATGATCGCTACCCCGTCATAGCCAGGCAATCCCGAATCTGCCCAATTGCCTGTTTCGGAATATTCCGTGTCTACGTAATCGATAATAATCGTCCCCGCTTTCGCAACGCCTTGCTCCGCATGGGCTTTCAGCGAGAAGGCCGTCTGCGCGATTAGCAGAATTGCGAGTACGATCGAGATGCTTGTCCTCATTTTCTTGTCCATGAAATCCCCTCCCATGAATTCGCTTTCACGGCTAATTATAAAGAGGAAATTTCGTCATTTCTTTCAATATTTTTCGTATTGTTTCTAATATTGCAACATTGTCGCATAGGTTATGTCGTTTGTTTGCGAAATTTCCCGGGAGTGCTGCCTGTTTTTTGCTTGAACAGCGTGCAGAAATAGGACTCGTTCATAATGCCTACCGCTTCGCAGAGCTCATAATTCGAATAGTTTTCGCATTTCAGCAGCTCGACCGCTTTCTCCATTTTTTTGCGGTTAATATAATCCACAAGACTTTCTTTCATCTCTTTTTTGAACAGGCTGCTGAAATAAGCCGGAGCCAGATTCGCCTGCGCGGCAATCATCTGAAGCGTCAATCGTTCCGTTAAGTTGCGATCGATATATTCCAATGCCTTCGAAATGGCCGGACTTCCCGGGCTGTCTCTCAATATGAGATGCTGCTCGATATAACAGATGACGTAATCAAGCTGTTCGGCTAATGTCATGTAGCCAAGCAGCTCCCCCTCCGCGACCTCCTCCGTCTGCTGAATCTTCCATTGGGAGATCCGGTGTCTTGCAGCCAGCATGAACTCCTTCAGCAGACTCGTCATCGCCTCCCGCTGCAGCATTTCCCTTTCGGCGATCTTCTTCAACTGCAGCAAGGATGCTTTGATTTCGTCCGCGCTCTCCATATTTCGATACAGCATCTGCAAGCTTTCCTGCAGGTGCTGACGGACAGCATGCGGATCGCCTCCCGCTGCCGGCAATCTTCTCATTGGCGTAACGATCGTCTCCATTCCGTTGTAATAATGTTCGGCACAAGCATCCAGAGCTTGCTTGTAAGCAGTCATAATCCCTTCCCAGCCCTTGAACGGACCGCTAATGCCGAGGGATGCCGACTGCTTCATATACGTTCGAATATGATGAATGACTGCCCGGGCAAGCTCCATGCTTTTCTCTTCGCTATCCTTCTTGCTTGGTGAATGCGGCCAACTGGCAAATGCGATAAACCGGTTTTGCTCCATTTCGCAAGCGAAGCCGGGGCCATAAGACAGGAGTGTTTCTTCAATAACATTCAAAATGCCGTATTTCAATATTTTTTGATCCGATATCGGATATTGATTCACAAAGCTGAAATACCCGTTCAGTTCGATGACCATACAGCAATAATGGTTCTGAAATAATTGCAAATCATAGCTGAGAGAGATTTCCGCCGCTTGTTCTGCCTTAATTTCTCCACGAAGCAGTTCAAGAAAAAACTGTTTAAACACGCGATGCCGGTTGTTCATAACTGACATATTCAGCTTGAACAAGCGCTCTTTCTCGCGTTTGGACGCCATTATTCGCTCGGCCGCATGATTCATCGCCTGCAGCAATACTTCCTCATTTAATGGAACCTTCACAATAAAATCAGCAACGTGAATATGAATCGCCCGCTTGGCATAATTGAAATCCTGATAGGCTGTTAAAATAATAAATTCGGTATCGGGCATGCTTTCCTTCATGCGCTCAATCATTGTGATGCCGTCCATGCCCGGCATTTTGATATCCGTTATGACGATATCCGGTCGCAGTCTCGCTGCCGCCTGGAGCCCTTCATCGCCCGAATAAGCGCTGCCTACCAGCTCGAAGCGGCATTCGTTACCGCTTATGCTATCAAAAAAAAAGGTCAAACGCTGTATCATGACCGCTTCATCATCCACAATCAGACATCTGATTTTCGTCACCTTTATCGCCCTCCTCATCGGGAATGGGAAACTCTGCCCTGACGCAGGTCCCCTTCCCTGGCGCACGCAATATGCGAAGTCCGTAATTCATGCCGTAATGAAGCTTAATTCGGCCATGTATATTCGCAAGACCGATCCTCTCTCTTCCTTCCGAATCACGCTCCCGCTCCTCCAGCCCAGGCTTCAACAAATGATCTATTTTCTCCTCGTCAATGCCGATGCCGTGATCGATCACATCGACAACGACCCTATTGTCCCCTCTATAAACCTCAATGTGAATGGCCCCCTCTTCCCGTCCGCCCCTGTAGCCATGAAAAATACTGTTTTCTACGATAGGCTGCAGAAACATCCGAAACACCTTGAACTCCTGAAGCTCGGGATCGATGGCTTCGATCAACTTAAAGTCGCGATCATATCGGATATTCTGAATCGTGATATAGTCTCTTACATTGTTCAATTCTTCCTGCAATGAAATCTTGTAGGAGGGATCTTTAATGCCGTATTCCAGTATGGAAATTAAGGAGGCAATGACGGGATCCACTTTGTCCAATTTGCCTAATCGCACCACATGACTGATCGCGCCTAACGTGTTATAGAGAAAATGGGGATTGATCTGGGCTTGCAGCACCTGCATTTCCAGCTTTGCCTGAAGCTCCTTTTGTTCTTTCGCATTCTGAAACAGATCATTGATTTGACGCAGCATTCGATCGAATGTCCGGGACAAATAACCGAATTCGTCGTTTCTTGCTTTTCCTGAACTAACTTCTAGCTTCCCCCGCTCCACCTGCTTCATCTTATGAACCAGATCGTATACCGGCTTGCGGATATAACGGGTAATCGTCATAGCCGTTATCAAGCTCAATAACAGCCCGAACAGAATGAGCCTGATGAAATGTCCATTGATGTCGTCCAGAATACGAGACAGTCTGGAACCGTCGCTTACGGCAACGAGCAGCCAATTGTACACAGGCGAATGAAGCTTTACGAACAGGCTCTCGGTACGACTGCCGCTATCGGACCGCATGACCGTATTGTCGGCTTCTATGAGCTGCGCGATAGACATGCCGCCAATTCGATCCATGCCGGCAGCAACGCTGTCATCCTTGGAACTCGCCACGATATTGCCGCCGTAATCGGCAATATAGAGTTGGATTTGCTCCTCTTCATGAATTTGCAGCAGCTTTGTCTCCAATTCGCGAATATTAATGTCTACCGCGACAACTAGCGAGTCATTATATTTGGATTTCCGCGCCAAGGTCACGGTTCGCCCCGTGAAGCGATTATCGTACGGCATGCTGATTGTGCTCCTGAAGGCGCTCTGCCTGGCTATCCGATAGACTGGCTCCAGCTCTGCAAGCGGCTCGTTCACTACCCGGGTAATCGTGCGGCCGCCAATGATGCTGTAATCCTCCTTGATGACATAAATATTTGAAATGTATTGAATATTCACGCCATAGAGCTGATCGAGGTACTGTCCCAGCTTTACTTCGTCGAAATCCGTTGTATCCAAATAGGAATCTACTGAAAAGATTAACGATTGCATCGATACAAAATTCAAGGCCAAATATTCATTCACCTTCAACAAAATCTGATTGATGAATTCCTGATCCCGCTCCTCGACATGGTTCCGCACGAATTGAGATGACAAGTGGCTGATAATGGCAACGCATACAAGTACGAAAACCAGGCAGGTTACGAACAACTTGAACGTCATGCTGCCGGCGCGTCTCTTCATAGGACGACTCCCCTGTTCAACGGTATGGACAACTTTAACGCAATCGTAACAAACGGCGAAAAAGACGGCAAGAAGGGATTCTTGCCGCCGGCCTGCTTTATTGCATCAAACCTTGTTCTTTGAATTGTTGCACGATATTTTCTTCATAGCTTTCAAGCTTATAGGTGTCTTCCAATGTTTGAATATAAACATCCCAATTCTCGATCGGCTCGCGCCCGTAGATGAATCGCAACAGCATTTCGTTCACATATTTGATGCGATCCTGATAAAGTGAATCGGATTCATCCGGAACCAGATATACGCTCGGCTTCGGCGAAATACTGTGGGAAATGTTCGTTTGATGCGCCGCGCCCGTCACCTCCGGACTTTTAAAATTATAATACTTCGTATCGTCTGCGCGTCTTGGCATTTTGTAATGGTTATTGTAACGGTAGGCATCGGCAGTTGCCTGCTCAGGCATAAGCCGAACGACTGTATCTCCCTCCAGCTTCCAGAACACATCCTTGTCACCGTAACTGAAGTATGGATACGCCTCTTCATCGGCATACCAGTATTCAAGCAATGCCAGAATCCGCTTTACCTTCTCCGGGTCGGCAGCGGCACGGGCCGAAATCGCCCATAAATTGCCCTGGAAGGCGCTCTCGCCCAAAATTTGCTTGCCGTCCGGTCCCTTCACCGGCGGTATGGATACCCACTCCACCTCTTCTCCGCTCAGCTCATATAGCTGCGTCGGGTTGTCCATCATTCTCCAATCGGCAAAAGCGATACCCTGCTTGCCCTTTTGAATTTTTTCGACGATTTTGGCTCCTTCGGAAATCGTAACCCAGTCCGGATCAATTACCTTCTCCGTTACCATTCGATTAATATAAGTGATGGCTTCCTTCATTCTTGGATCGGTGTTGTGGTTCACAATATGGCCGTCCGAAATATCTACTTTATGCGGATTTACGCCGAACAGCCACATCAGTGCATTAAGGCCGAGACCGGCGCCGGCCGGGCTCGATATGTTGCCGTCCTTGGGGACACCGACAACCATGCCGTAAGTATCATTCTTGCCGTTGCGGTCCGGATCGTCGAATGTAAAGGCTTTCATGACGTCGAATAGTTCTTCTGTCGTTGTCGGAATGTCGAGGCCCAGCGTTTCCAGCCAATCCTTCCGTATCCACCAGCCTACAATGCCGCTCACCGCTTCATAGCCCGGAGTGCCGATAAGCTTGCCTTGGAAGGTTAGCGCATTCCATTGGTCCTCGGTGAACCTGCTTTTCAACGCCCCGAATTTCTCTATATAGCCATCCAGCTCTGCAATGACGCCGTCCTGATAATACTTCACAGCTTGCGTACGATCGTTGAAGAAGATGAGATCGGGTATATTGCCCGCCGCAAGCAGCGAATTCAGCTTCGTCATGTCTTCACCTTGCTGCGGCACCGTCATCTGCAAATCGATGTTGACAGCCTTCTCAAGCAATTGCCTTTGGACATCGTCCTCCTTGGGAGGAAATGCCGTTCCCGGCGCCCAACTGCCGGCATGGTACACGTTAAGCGTCATTTTCTCCGCGAACGGGTCTGTGTCTGCGCTCGCAGACGGCTTGTCGGAGCCTGTGTTAGCCGATGCTCCCGGCGATTGCGTCTCTTTGTTGCTGTCCGATTGGTTGACGTTGTTGCCGCTGCATGCGCTAAGCAATAATAGTACACTTATAAGCACCATGAGCATAGGTATATTCAGCTTCGTTTTTTTCATATTTGACCGCTCCTTTTTCCATGTCATCTTTAACCTTTGACCGATCCCAGCATGACGCCCTTCGTGAAATACTTTTGGATAAACGGATACACGACCAGAATAGGTACGGTCGTCAACACGACGGCTGCCATCTTCACGGAGTGCATGCTCACTTTGTTACCATCGCTGAATTGCGATATTTCCGTGTTCTGCATTTGTACGTTGAGCAAAATATTTCGCAACACTACCTGAAGCGGATGAAGGCTGACGTCATTCAAGTACATGACAGCATCGAAATAGCTGTTCCAGTGATACACGGCATAGAACAGGCCGACAGTCGCCATAACCGGCATCGTTAACGGGAAAACAATGCGGAGCATCGTCTGCCATTCTCCCGCGCCGTCGATCATCGCGGATTCTCCTATCTCAGTCGGAAGCTGTTCGAAGAAGCTTTTCATAATAATGACATAGAATGTCCCGATTAAGCCAGGGATAATTAACGCCCAAACCGTGTCGAGCAGCCCCATGCTTTGCACGACGAGATAAGTCGGAATCAAACCTCCGTTAAAGAGCATCGTAAATACGATAAAGAGAATGAAGCCCGAACGGCCGGGCAACGTTTTTTTGGACAGCGGGTACGCCGTCATAAAGGTCAGCAGCAAATTAAGCAGCGTGCCGATGACGGTTCGAAAAATCGTAATCTGATAGGCCTGCAATAACCCGTGCTTGCCGTTGATCATTTCCGCGTAAGCCGACCATGCCACCTTCTCGGGGAACCAGATAATGCCTTTGCGAATAACCTCCGATTCGGGAGATATCGAAATGACAACCACATAATAAAATGGAAACAAGCACAATAAAGCAATGACAATCAGACAAAAAATGTTGACGTGCTTGGCCACCCTTTCTCCTGCTGTAAGATGTTCCATCCCTACCTCCTGATCCATCGTCCAAGTCTATGGATGCTTGATGCGGCTTTGTGTACTTACCAGATTTGACTGTCGAATCTCTTAGCCAATCGATTGGCACCCAGTACAAGGACAAGTCCGATAACCGATTTGAAAAAACCGACTGCCGTCGCGATTCCCATCTGCAAACGCTGCAAGCCTTCGCGATATACCCATGTATCGATTATGTCGATTTTCTCCGCGTTAAACACATTGGCCATCATGAAAATTTGGTCGAACCCCGCATCCAGAATGTGACTCAGATTAATGATCAGCAAGACGATGATAACAATGCGAATTCCCGGCAGGGTCACATGCCATATTTGCCTCCACTTCGAGGCGCCGTCCATTCTGGCCGCTTCGTACAAGCTGGGGTCAATCCCCGACAATGCCGCCAAATATAAGATAGCCCCCCAGCCGACTCCCTTCCATATGTCCGATGCCACGACCAGGAATCTCGCCCATTCGGGCGATGATAGAAATGAAATGCTATCGAATCCCAATTGCTTGATCATGACATTGACTAGACCTTCTCCCGGCGACAGCAAAGCCGTCATCAAGCCGTACACGATTACCCAGGATAAAAAGTGAGGCAAATACGTAATCGTCTGAATGGTGCGCTTGAACCACTGCGTCGCAACTTCGTTCAGCATCAGCGCCAACACAATGGGAGCAGAAAATCCAAACAACAGCTTGTATAATGAAATCAGAACTGTATTTTCCATTATATCCCAGAAGTAAACGCCTTGGACAAAATGTTTGAAGTTATTGAAGCCGGTCCACGGGCTATCCCAAAAACCAAGTGCGACATTATACTTTTTGAATGCCAGAATCAATCCGAACATGGGGACATACTTGAAAATAGTAAAGTATAGCAACCCTGGCATCAGCAATACATACAAAACCTTATAGCGACGCACGTTTCGAATGAGCCTTGCCGCTAATCCCGGCTTGATTATTGATGTTACTTTCCTGTCAGCAGTCGGTGCCACCCGCTCCCCTCCTCTCTTGTTGATTACCTTCATCATAGCGGAAAGGCATCGTTTTGATTTTTTTGTTTTATCGAATATTTTTCAATATTTTTATAAATGTGTTGTTTTATTGGAAAGGCGTTGCGTAGGAAGGCTGGTTCGTCCATCTGTTCATCATGATACGCAATTCGCCCGTGCAGCCCGGTCCAAGCTCCACCTCGAACCAGCGGCCGTTTATCGTCATTGGTTGTTCTTCCTCTTCTGGCAACCATTGAACGCTCTTGAATTGATGCTCGCCGAATGCGCCCGCCTGAGCGATCAGGCGGCGTGATTCATAAGGATGGAGATTGCACAACGTCAGCGTTATCTCCTCCCGCTGTACGGAACTGACCAGCGCAGATACGCTGTCGGGAAGGCCGGGACGTCCGCGATCCGCATCATAATAACGTACTGACACTTGAAGCAGACCGCCGTTATACACCGGCGGCAGACCTCCCATCGTCAGATGGACGAGCGCTTCGGTCGTGACCGTACTGCGATACAGCAGGAACGTCTGGAAGTAGGAGTGAACGGTCGATTCGCTGAATCGCTTGTTATACTTCCGGTTAATTTGCCGCGTTACTTCCCGAAGCTCCTCATACTGCTCCTCATTGTCCGGAGGGTATCCCCATTCACGTTCATCGCCTTGCAGCTCTTCGCGAAGCTTCCGCAGCTGGCTGTACACCTGATTGATGCTGTGGCGCAATGCAGACGCGGGATAGTCGGGATAACCTCCATTCAAATAATGGATATAGGCATGATATTGCCCTCCCATCGTCTTCCCGTTGACAAATTGCGCGGATATCCGTTCCCATGTGTTGTTTGTGACGTCTCTCAGCTTGAAGAGCAGCTCCTTGTCCTCGTCAGAGAACGTGTCCATATACACGCGCGCGGCATGAGACGGATTTTGCGTTCTGAACTCGAACCAGCCGCAGTCTCCGTGCTTTTGCGGCAGCAACAAGCGGCCCTCCGCATCCTTAACAGCGTGGCTGATCAGCATGTCGAGCTGTTCGCGCACCCAATTGAGCCGCCCCTCGGTCCCTGTCAACATCCGCTCGTTCTCTCCGGCAATGGTCAGAGCGTCACCGATAAACGGAAAGCCGTGCGGGAACGTCCAGCCGTAATGCCCGCCATACCATTTGCCGTCCATCGTCTCTCCTACAATGCCAGAAGGGCCCGCATTGTCCGGCATAATCTCTCCCGAGACGGCGTATCGCTCGCGCCAGCCTTCAATATAGTCCAGCACCCAGCGCCGATATTTCTCCTCTCCCGTATGCAAGTATGCGTTCAACACCATGGAAGTGGCCATCAGATTGGTTACCGTATCCGCGTTCCGCATGCGTCGGCCGTACACCTCTCCGTATCGATCGGCTTTGTCCGGGTCTTTCAAATCGTGCGGCGTCCGTACGCCGGGCACGTCATGAAACGCAAGCCCGTATGGCTCCATCCAGCTGCTGTAACCGTAAGGTCTGTCAAATTTGCAAAAAGCGGGGCCATTGCTGCCGATCAGACTGGATCGAAACACGCGATTAACGGGATCATAGTTCGGTTCCGGCAGGCTGTCGTCCTCATTCGTGCAGAATGCCGCGAACTTCAGAGAACGGACCCGATTCGATTCGTGATCCGGATCGGCAAGGTTGAGGAGATAGAAGAGCTGAGCCGCTTCGCCTTGATGCATCCAGTCAATGTCGGGCAAATATTCGTTGACGATCAGCGTATCTCGCCCGGTAAGGGCGGCGTATGCCTCATCGATGCCCAAATCCTTCTTCTTCAATCTGGAGAACTGCCTCAGGAGCACATCATGCTGTCTGTGCGCCAGGCTCAGAAACCGGCTGCTGCCGCCAAGCAAGTAGAATAGCGGCCAGCTGTGGAAGCTCTCGAATGCGTTGTCCACATTGCTGTAAGCATACGTCTGAAAGTCCTCGATATCGGGCCAGAAGTATTCGCCTTCCGGCGTCAAGTAATTGTCCAGCAATAGGTGCACAGAATCGTTCATTAAAGTCATCAGGCTGCGCTGCAATAACGCCCACTCCGGCATAGTCGCTGCCGGTTCCATGATGCGGATCTTCGGCATATCGGCGCGATCGGATTTATTCATATCGCCCCTCCTCCAAGTAAGCAAGCATACCGGCATCCAGTTCAACGGAGTCGGCCATCAAGCATTCCCGCAGTTGCTCCGTATTCAAGCAGCTTATGACCGGAATCGTGACGAAATCGCGTTGCTGATGGCAGATATAAGCAATGGCGAGCATAGGGACAGAATACCCCGATTCAGCAGAGAGCTTCCTAAGCCGTTCCAGCATGTCCAGATTGCGCGGCGAATAATACTGCTTGTGCATGGAATCACCGATTCCCGCTTCACCGAGCTCGACAAGCTTGGTGAAGAACCCCCGCGCTTGCGGCGAATATGCACAGACGGAAAGCCCGGTGCGGCGATGAAACTCGCGCATGGCTCCGTCCATCCAAATGTTGTTCGTGCCGGGATCATTGGGATGATTGACTGCGGCTAGACTATATTCAATCTCGCTGACGACGAATCCCGCTTGTCCTGTACGGGCAGCATAGGCATTCGCTTCATCCGTTCGGTCCGCTCCCCAATTGGAGCAGCCCGCATACCGGATCTTCCCCTCTTGCACCTTGTCGTTCAGCAAGTCTATGATTTCCTCGACCGGCACGCTGCGATCATCCACATGCAGGTAATATAAATCGATATAATCGGTTCGCAAGTGGTTCAAGCTCTCGTCGATCTGCCGGGACAATTGCTTATAGCGCAGCGTTCGGACATAAGGCGGCCCCAGCTCCTGACCGCCCTTGGTAGCCAACACGATCTCATTCCGGTTGCCCCGTTCAGCCATCCAGTCGCCCAGCGTTCTCTCCGATATATGTCCTTGACCATAGGTTCGCGCCGTGTCCAGAAAATTGCCGCCATGCGCCACGTATTCGTCCAGTTGCCTGAATGAGCCCTCCGCATCCACCTCGCTGCCGAAGGAAGAAGCCCCAAGGGAAATGCCGGATACCGTCAACTCCGTCCCCGGCAGCACATAGGGCTTCATCGAAACTTTATTCATTTGCTCCCCTCCTCTGCACACGATAGACATCCAGGGCATTGAGATGCATGACCTTCTCAAGCGCGGCATGAGATTGGGCCCTCAGGAACGTCTCGGTGATTTCAACCGCATCGCCGTAGTTTCCTTTCAACTCCAGAAGCGGCCAATCCGAGCCGAACAGGCAGCGGTCTTCGCCGAACGCATGGAACACCGTCTCCAGCAACGTCTCGTAGCATTCCGCATCCGTTGGCGCCTTCGCTGCTCCCGCTAGAGGGATCAACGCCGACAGCTTCATATATACATTACCGCAAGCCGCCATATCATCGACAAATTGCCGGTACTCGCGCGTTAAAGTCCGAGCATCCGTCTGCATTCGGGCGAAATGCTCGATGATGAATGTCACTTCCGGATTGTCCTCGACAAGTCCCCGATACTTGGCTATCCCGGTGAACTCTCCGAGAAATTCCAGCACATTGGCAGGCTTCCCGGCAACATACGCCGCATTGCTCTTCGTCTGTGCTGTCGGCTCCTTATCGCATAAAAAGCGAAATCCGCGAAACTTGGAATAACGGCAGAATTCATCATAGTACGCCTTGAAATCCGCTGAATCGGCATCAATGAACCCAATAATCGCGGCAACGGCCGGATCGTCATGCATCGTCTGCAGTATTAGCTCCGTCTGCTCCGGCTGGGTCGTGCAGGCAACGACAACCGCCTGCGTAATGCCAGCTGAAGCTGCTGTCCGTACAAAATCGGCAGGCGTTACTTTGCGGTATAGCGGCGTATCCGGAGTCGGCCACTCGAAATTCCCTGCTGAAGGATCATACAGATGGATATGCGTGTCAATTCTCATGGTTGCTGAACTCCTTGTACCAGTCTTGTCATCCATTACGCCTCTCCCTCGACTGCGAAATATTCGGTCACATGCTTGTGCAGCGCCTGCTCTTCGATCTGTACGCCCAGCCCCGGCTCATTCGGTACATGCAAACGCCCTTTCTCCAACTTGAAAGATACGTGCGAGTACGCTGCGCTTGCGTCAAGCGCTACAGGTTGGTATTCATAGATTAAAAAATTCGAAAGCGCCGCGGAAACATGTATCGAAGCCGCGTGTCCGACAGCCTGATGCGTGCTCAAATGCGGAGCCAGCGACACATGGGAAGCTTCAGCCAAGTGAGCGATTCTCATCATTTCCGTAATGCCGTTCCTCCCGACATCGGGTTGAACCACCTCTGCCGCGCCGCGAGCTATCCATTCTTTGAAGGTATACATCGTGCGAAGCGGCTCGCCTAAAGCAATCGGCGTATCAATCGCTTCCGCAAGCTTCCGGTGACCGTTGATATCCTCGAACATAAGAGGCGCTTCGAAGAACAGTGCATCCATCTCGCCTAACCTTCTGCCCAGCATGTACGCTTCCTGATGAGTCAGCTTCCCGTGCGCGTCGCACATCACATCCAATTGATCAGCGTCATAAGCCGCCCTAATCGCTTCAAGCAGCTTCAGCTCTTTGCTGCTCCCTTTGCCGCCGAGCGTATGAATTTTGACAGCGTCAAATCCCGCTTCTTTTATGCGGGCTACGCTTTCCATTCGCTCTTGCACATTTTTTCCCGGCACACTGGAGCAATAGCAGCGCAGCTTATCCCGATATTTACCGCCTAACAGCATATATACCGGCTGCATGAGTGCCTTCCCTTTCAAATCCCAGAACGCAATATCAAGCCCGGCCATCGCATCAACCAAGTAGCCTCCGTTATAGCCCCTTTCGCGGCATGTATCCAGCATTTTGTCCCACAAATATTGGTTCTGCAGCGGATTCTTGCCAAGCACTAGCGGCGCAAGCAGCGATTTGATAATCGTTGCTGCCACTTCCGGATGAGTAGGTGCCAATATCTCCCCCCATCCGATCAGGCCATTATCCGTTGTAAGCTTGACGAATACCGTTTCCGAATGAGTGGAATATACACAGGAGCGTACGCCTTCATTAACGAAATAATCCTTCGTGATAAAGCGTCTGTTGCTTGCGTCAACCGGTTGTTCCGGCGGAATTTTGACAATGTACACTTCGATACGTTTAATGATCATGGCCGCACCTCGACTCTCTTCAGCAGCATTGAAGCAACAGCTCCCTCCGACAAATTTCTGAAGATACTGCTTATCATAAGTGCCACGATGCCTCGATATTTTTAATATTTAATGGTCTTGTATTAATATTTTTAGATTCAGCCATAAAGCCGATAATAGAGGATTGACGCTGCAAGAAATGTAATGGTAATGTCGATGAAAAATGCAGGAGGCATCCTTATGATTCGCGAATTGGACATTTGGGGAACCATGAAAGCGGTTATTCTGGAAAATGAAGAGATCGAGGTCATCATACTGCCGGATAAAGGGAGCGAAATCTTTCGGTACCGCGACAAACGAACAGCGATTGATTATTTGCATGTGTATCAGGAAGAGATCGAACGCTACTTGCAAGATGCGGAACAAGGTGTCCCCTCTCTGCTAGGCGATTATTTCTTCGGCGGCTGCTATACGATGTTCCCGAACGCCGGCATCGATCAGACTTATGAGAACGGTTATTACGACTATCACGGCGATCTGCGCAAGGCTGCCTGGGACTATGCAATCGACGGCTGTACGCTCAAGTTAAAGGCTGGCTCCAGGCATGTGCCGCTCGGCATTGAACGGACCGTTCATCTGGAGAAGGAGGGGACTCGGCTTACGTTCACCGATCGGCTCTATTATGATAGCAACCGTCAGGAATCCGGCGCCATCCCTTATATTTACGGCATTCACCCCTATCACTCTTCTCCTTTATTGGATGAAAATACGAGATGCATAGTAGGAGGAGAAACGGTGGACGTGCTTCCCGCTCGTCAACAGACGATGAGAAAACTGGAGTTCTACCGTGTAGAGGATGAAGGAATGATCGAAGTGCGAAATCCTGGGCTTCCAAGAAGCATTCAAATTCGTTTCGACAAGGAATTTATGAACTATGTATGGGTGTGGCATGATCACGACGAGACTGGAACGCCATATGTGACCTCCCTGATTCCATGTACGGTCAATGGCCATGACGGAATAGCGGGCGCGGTTGCCAATCATTCCATCCGGTTCATGAAGCCGGGCGAAGAGCTTATCACATCATGGTCGATTGAGCTACATACCTAAAACTGAATGAGGTGAGAAAATGTGCTTAAAGGATAAAGTTGCTATCATTACTGGCGCTGGGTCAGGTATTGACCGAAGTTCTGCAATACTATTCGCTAAAGAGGGAGCTATCGTTGTTGTCGCTGACTATGATCTGGATAAGGGGTCAGAGACGGTTGAGCTGGTACGCTCGCAAGGTAGAGAAGCTGTCGTTATTCAAGCTGACGTAACCGTGCCTGAAAATACGTGTTGCCTCATATGATGGAACGCCGACGGGGCAAATGATTAACATGTCCTCTTGTATCGCTGAGATCCGCCTCGCGCGAAGAGCTTCCTATTCCGCGACCAAAGGAGCAGTCCTGGCCTTGACCAAATTGATGCAGGTCGACTATGCCGTCTACAACATTCGCATCAATGCCCTATTGCCAGGTACCATATTCACTCCATTCGTCGAGAACTATCTCAGCACCTCATATGACAACCCTGATGCGGCTATCGAAGCCATCAAGAAACGCCAGCTCAGCGGAGAATTAGGTCGACCGGACGATGTCGCCAACGCCGCTCTGTTCCTGGCAAGCGATGAATCGAAATTTATGATGGGTTCTCCGCTGTATATCGATGGCGGGGTCACCTTTGGCAAGAATGCGTAAAGGAGATGCGCTGGGCGAGGAATAAATCACCCGGACTTTTGACTTGCTTCGCCGGACATTCTTCGGACGTTCTTCGGACGTTCTTCGGACGTTCTTCGGACGTTTCGTTCCAGGCTCTTACGGTCGCCAACAGGCTTATTGCGTCTCAAAGCCCAATGTTACTTCTGTTACGGTCGCCACGGAGCCTATTTCACGCAATGACACCCGATATCGCACTTTCCGGGCTCTATAAGCTCCATCGCGACCGTTAGCCTGCAAATCCACCCCTGTTGAGCCGAATAAGCTCTGTGGCAACCGCTACATCAGCATCTTCACCACCTTGCGATACTATGTTCGCAATGCACTTATATCCGAGCTTCACCTTAATGTCTGAGCCCGCCAAAGCGGCATCCGTACCGCTTAACGTCGTGGACGGAGCTTCTGTTCCTCCCATCCCAATATGGTTAAGACAGGACGATGATCGGAAGCGATGTCGTTCATGATGACTTGTGCGTCTATCACGCGCCAAGAATCGTTGCTGCCATGCAAGACGTAGTCAATCTTCCCATGCTCCAAAATGGTCCCTTCCGTTATGCCGGAGGTTGAATCAGCCAGCTTTTGTTTCAATACGTCTAGCGTTTGCGATTCCGGAGTTGCGTTCAAGTCGCCTGCCAGAATGATCGGAGTCGTATTCCCATACTGTTCGATGAACGTATTCGCCTGAGCGATCTGAATGCTTTCCTGAATATACTCGAAATGCGTATTCACAATCGTAAATTCGGGGAGACCGTTATCCGGCTCGATCTTGGCAGAAAATAGAATGCGCTGTTCTCCGCCTCTTATATTAGGCAGCATAATCTTCCCCGTAGATTTGATCGGATAATTCGAAAGCACCGCCAACCCATATGCACCGCCAGATAATTCAATGGCCTTGCCGAAGACGACATGCATGCCTGTCAGCCTGCCGAGTTCCGCCGCTTGATCGACTTTCCCGCTTCGCGGCACCTTAACGTCCACTTCCTGAACCGCAACGACATCAGGGTTCGCGCTTTTGATCACATCGGCGATGCGCCCTAAGTTCAGCTTGCCGTCTGTACCTGCGCCGTGATGGATGTTATAGGATAGGACGCGAAGTGTGGGTTCAGAGACAGCAGCTTCAGACTCGCCATCATATGCCATAGCACTCAAAGGGAATAATGATACAAACAATGCAACTAGCATTAGCAACACCACTCTTTTCTTAGCTTTGTACCGCATTTCGCGTTCACTTCTTCATCTTTGTTGGCATTGAAAAACAACAGGAGAGGATTTGCTCAACCTACCCTTTGCCCGTTCGGGGCTCCAGCGTCTGTTCGCATCATTATCGATCCCGTCTCAACGGCCTTCTCTCCCCTCCAAGGCCTATAGGAATAAACGCTCGAAGCGGTTGCCGGTTTATACAACCCCCACGTTTTCCCACTGGTCGATTTAGCCTTCCAAGAAGTGAATTTTCCCATATAAATAATCAGAATATCTTATAATACAGAAAACCGCGTCCCAAATGATTTTACAGAGATTCTCCGGGGATTTCGGGATAATGATCAAATGAATTTAGTATTTTTTTTACTCAAGATTATTCGTGTCCCAACTGGTCTGAGAACGAAAAACGCCACCTTCACCAGGTGGCGTTCCTCAGTCAACGCTTCCCCTTATAAAACTCATGATAAAGCTTCATGAGCGCCCGCTTCTCGATCCGGCTCACATAACTCCGGCTGACTCCCAGCTCCTTCGCTATTTCCCTCTGGGTCAAGCTTGATCGCTTCTTTTCCAGCTGAAACTTTCCGACTCTCTGGTTTTTCTCGATCAATGCCTCTAGCTAAAGCATCAGGATCAATATTAACGCTCACACCAAGCCTATCCACAATTAGATTACGGATGGTGCTTTTTCCACTGCCGTTATTCCCCGCAAAAACAAACATTGCAGCCATGGGATCAATCATGATGTAGGTCCTGTTCGTTCATTCGAACGACTTCACCATTGCTAAACTCTTTTACAAACGCACCCTCTTTCGTTTTGTAGATGATGTAGGTATCATTTGCTTTTGCATCTAATTTGGCTCGATCCCCTGTGAGCTTAATGAGCTTACCTAGGTCTTGTGTACGATTCATTCCGACTTCACACTCCAATTTAAAGCATATAAAGCATATAAAGCATATAAAGCATATACAAGAAGTATATCACAGTAGTGATTATACATGCAGATCGAAAAAGCCGGCGCTGCCGGCTTCCCATCAACATACAATTTCATTTCTTCCCCTTATAAAACTCATGATAAAGCTTCATGAGCGCCCGCTTCTCGATCCGGCTCACATAACTCCGGCTGATTCCCAGCTCCTTCGCTATTTCCCGCTGGGTCCGCTCCTCCCCGCCATGCACGAGGCCGAACCGCCCGACGACAACCTCCTTCTCGCGGTCGTCCAGTATGTCCAGGTTGCGGTATATTTTGCTCTTCTCAATCTTCAGCTGCACCTTATCCGGCACTTCGTCGGAGTCCGTCCCCAATATATCGATCAGGGTAATTTCGTTGCCTTCCTTGTCCGTCCCGATGGGATCGTGCAAGGACACGTCCTTGCGTGTTTTCTTCAAGCTGCGAAGATGCATAAGTATTTCGTTCTCGATACAACGAGCCGCGAAGGTCGCAAGCTTTGTACCTTTGCCCGTCTGAAAGCTTTCAATTGCCTTGATGAGTCCGATTGTGCCGATGCTGATCAAGTCCTCGAGGTCTTCACCGGTATTATCGAATTTTTTGACGATGTGGGCAACGAGACGCAAATTATGTTCAATCAGAATATTGCGTGATTGCGCATTTCCTTCCGCCATGAGCGCCAGATGCTTCGTTTCCTCATCTTCCTTCAGCGGCTGCGGAAACGCATTGTTTTTCACATACGAGACGAGCAGGGCAAGCTGTTTAATGAACAACGCAATGGCCGCAAATATCCCCATACACTGTACACCCCCATGCAAATATGGCGAGAGGCCGTCAGACAACAAGCCTCAGCACGCAATATGATCAGTTGTACATTGTATGTAGGCAGCGGCCCAGATGTGCATGTACGGTATTTCTCAAGCACATAAATAAACCCATTGTCACCTCGCTAAAGCTACAATGGGTTTTGTGAAAATGCGTTCATTCCGACTCTTTTTCGCGTTAATCCTATTTTAACGAGCTACTTTCACCGTCCCGCCGCTCCGCCCAATATCCGTTCGGCAAGCAGCTTTTTCACCTCTTCGCTGGAATCATAGCACAACTTGATCAGCTCCGTAAGCTCGTCCGCTTCCAATCCCTTCAAATAGTTGTTCAACTTCGACTTTGTCAGCTTGACCGGCTTCTTTCCGCCTGCACTCAATCCCTTAGGAAGGAGCTTCTTCCCTTCCACTTGTAACTTCTCGTTCACATCGGCAACGGAGAAGTACGCAGGATCGAATTCCTCTCCGAGCCAATCCAGCATCTCTTCTTTCTCGTCATCGTCGGGACCGGCGAGCACCTCCAGCAAATGCTCATATCCGTATACACCGCCGACATCTTCCGGAGGGCAATTCATCGCTCCGTCCAGACAGAGCGGCGCTCCCGTCTCAGTCCCTTCGGCCTTATTGTCCAGCAGCTTGATGCGATGCTCCCAGCCGTCGCCGAAGTCATACGTGTAAGCGGAGACGGCGCCTTTCCTGCTCACCAATTGGCTTACTTTTGTTTTATTGGCATCCTTATCGACGCTGCTCCATACGTCATCCGGGTCGAGGAGTCCAATCGACGTGCCGTTCACATCGAACTCGTAGAGGTGGCAATTGTACCAGCCCATTACTTCCTGGATCGTTTCATGCAGCTGATGGAATGTGATGTCGGGGTGAAATTGAAATGTCCGCCATACGGACGGCTTCGTACCTAACAGCTCAATTTTGCAAGTGTATGCCATCATCTTCATCTTCCTTTGTCATAAAATAAATTACACTACCAGCTTATTCTTCGAATATCTTCATTCTGATTGTACAAAGTGAGCACCCTCTCTACAACCTGCCGCAAAGAACTGCCGAAACCAGGAAATTCGCTGGGAAGCTCACTCCCCCTTCAGCCTGCGCACCGCCTCCCTCGTTCTTCCCCAAGAGCCGTAGGCGACCACCGCAAGTGGCGTTCCCCTCTCCGTCATATGTTGAGAGAGTCTGTGCGACAACCGGGAGGGAAATCGCTCCGCAGCCACACTTTTCAATTCGCCTGCATCATAATAAATGACCTTGCCGTCCGTCTGATCCAGGCAAGTGACGGCTATGCTGACGCTGGTCTGCTTGCCAGCTTCTAACACCTTCACCGCATCTTCGCCAATGAATGCAAGCATGCTATCAAGATCCAAATAACCGTAGCGCAGCGCTCCCTGCCACTCGTTGGGACTGTTGGTAGGATCGTATACTTGCGGATAAGGCAGCTCATCCAATTCCTTCGGCAGCGGGCCGGCGCCATGACGGGTCAAGTAAGCTCGGGTCACATAACATACCTCAAGCTGATAGCCCTGCTGAAGGAAGGAGGAGTCTGTAATGGCGTCAAGTATGTGAAGCACGTTGCCAATCCCGGTCGTGGAATGGGTAATATGCGGTGAGAATTGCTCCAGATGCTGGTCGAGAAGCAAGCCTTGCGCCCCCTCGAATACGAGGTTGTCGTACGCAGCCAACAGATTCGCGTCCGAGAGCGTCGTCCGTCCCAGCAGGAGATCGAAGTCTTGCAAATAAGCCGCCAATACCCCCTCATCAAAAAGGGGCAACCGAAATATGTCCGGAACCTCTTGCAAGGACACCCCCAGCTCAGCCAGCCTTGCAGGCACATACTCGTCCCTTATTGAGCGCAGCAAATCGATGAATTGCCCTTTCTGATGCAACGACGCGCACTGCGACAATACGGTACGGTAACGAGCTTCTTCGCAGCGTACGACCGTCTCGCTAATGCCAAGACCGCAGCTGCCATGCCGGCCCTCTCCCCTGACCGTCTCCACAATCTGGTTGATCAGCATATCGTAAGGTGTGGTGACCATCGCTTCCCCGTCTGCGAACACCTTCGGCACCGTAGCATGCAGCTTGGCATGCAGTTGGTCGTACTCTTCGGCGAACAAGATCGGGTTCATGAGGAAGAACGAGCTTAAATAGGTAGGCAAGCCAAGCAGCGCACCGCTTCCGAAATGGCTGAACACATGCTCTTTGCCTCCCGGCGTCACAACGGTGTTATGCGAGATGGCGCCATTGGCAATGTAACTGTGCGACAGCGGAAGGGTCAGATCGTACACCGTCTCATAGCTCCAATTCCGTTCCACTCGCCTGATGGAAGCCGTATGATATTGCTCCACCGTATCATCAGGCAGCGCCCATCCGTGCTGCCTTCCCGCAATGATGGCAGCTCCATCCGCACCTTCCGCTTTCTCAGCCGCCTTGACGGTCTGTCGACTCCGCAATCGTCTCCCGATTTTACCGTACCGCTTGTCTGCAGTCTTCAGCTTCAGCCCCAGCATCTCGCGCAATTGATCGCTTCCCGTACCATACAAGTACAGGCACTCACGCTCTCCATTGCTGTTCCCCACGCCGTAGCTGCCTCCCCTGCAGCGCAGATTACCTGGAACACCCAGCAGGAACAGCATTTGCTGCACCTCGCGAAGCAGCTTCAGCGACGGATGCCGCAGCACCAGCAAGCAGCTGCTGCCCCTATCTGTCGCTGAAGTAACGAGTATAGCTGCGGATTGGAACAGTCCTTTCAGATAAGAAGCGATAATGGACAAGCAACCCTCCATAATATAAACCGGCGTTGAGGCGTCGGCGGCAGCGGCTTCATCCAGCCTGCCTTCTTCGCCGATTATCTCCCCTTCCTGCTCGGCTATCAGCTCCATCTGATCTCCGACGACGATGTTGGCGCCTCTGTAGCCGTTGTAAGCTTTCGGGAACAGGAACAAATGTCTGTCCTTATTCAGGTCGCCACTCTGAACCCAACAAGCCTGGCCCAGCTGACGGTCCCATACATAGTAGGGGTGCGCATCCGTACATTTGAACTGCACGCCGTTCGAGAGCATGATTCGGTGTGCCAGCTTGTTCTCTTCGCGAAGCGACGAAGAGACGGCTTCGCCGTCAAGGTCCCGATTATAGACGATGCGATATCTCTCACGGAGGGAGGCCATCTCACTTAGATACCGGATGCCGTAAGGTGTCAGCACAAGCGTATCTCCTGTCTGACAGTGCCCTGCTTGCGCTCCGCCATTAAATCTGATGACGATGCCGCTCTCGCTCTGGCTGGCGAAATAATCCGTCATCAGCCCTTTGCCTTCGTCGCCGTAATTGGCTCCGATGACGACCTTTGCTGTCTTCATTCCCATCCCTCCCCTTCGGACGCATGACAAAAGCTCCCGTGACTTCGGAGTCGCGGGAGCCGCGTCGATGACTTCATTGAACCGTTGGCTAGAACGTTATCAGTCCGCCCGAGCCGGAATCCGAATCGGAGCCGCCGCCGGCAACCGTAATATCGCTGATCGCCTTCGAGACGACAAGGCTGGTGGAAGCGTCCCAACTGGCGGCAACCTTGCGCTTGTCCGCTCCGCCCAGCACTTGCAGCAAGGATACGATCACTTCTCCCATCTTCGTGTGGTCCATTAGCGGAATAGCGCGTTCGCCCAGCAGCTCCTTCCACGAGCTGGTTACCTGAGGCGAGGAACTGCCCCCCTCCTCCAGACAGAGATGGAACACTTCATACTTGCGGGACACCTGCTTCAGCAGCTGCTCGCAATCCAGGTCTTCCGCAATCGTATCGCCGAATACCCTGTCCGCTTGCTCCTTCGTAATGACGCTTGTCGGTCCGTCATCGCCGACGGTGAACAGATAGCCCTTCTTGCCCCGCTTCTCCATGCTGTCAATCGACGTATGCCGATCGGCGAAGTACCATGCCAGCGCATAGCCTTCTTCGCCGTTGCCTCCGCCGCCCTGCTCCAGATACAGAGCCGTCAATTGCTCCGCGATACGGATATCCGCCTCGAACTGCGTCGCTTGCAGCGGGAAGCTGTCGCAGTGCGCATCGCCGATGCCCATGAACAAGATATGCGGGTCGCTAACCGGCTGCCGTTCGTAAATTTCCGTCGCCAGCGTAGGCAAGCCGTTGCGGGCCATCGCCTCCAGCACACGCGACATGGAGCCGGTCACATCAAGCCCCACCATGATCGGTGTCGAATTGGGATTGTCCGCAGAATCCCGCGATTCCCTGATTACGCCATTCGGGTCCAGATGCTGGGCCATGGTACGGGCGCTGTAGATGCCGCCCGCTCCCGTTGCCGCCGATTTATTCAGTATATTGCGCGCCGAGTAGCTCTTCCAATCTTGTGCCGACCAACGTCCTCCACCCATCTCTTCATTTCCTCCCTCATATGTTGACTAATTTGTTGTTGCCTGCGGATACAAGTCAGATGCCGATATGTCCATGCGGACGAAGGACTTCCTGCCGTAGCCCTGCAGCAATGTGCGGTCCCAGGCTTCATACTCCTCTACGGGATGGCCGGCAGCTCCGCCAAGCAGCCAATCCAATACCGGCTTTGGCATCGTGCTTTTCCCCTGCAGGCAGTGGCCCGATCCGTCTCCGCTCAGCATGCGGCCTACCAGTCGTATACTATCCATATCGGTCTCGTATGTGCCCTGCTTTAGATGCTTCGTCCGGTGAGACATGATCTGGAATACATCTGCGGGCGCGCCAAGCATCCTTTCCCCATAGGGGACGCTGTAGAACCAGCCGCCGAGCAGCAGGCCGTCATGACGCGAAGGCGAAATATAATAATGATCGGGATGTATGCCGTTATGGGAAATCCCGTTGTAAGACAAGAAGCAGCCAATATTATACAAGGTGCTGAGCACCCATGCCATATGACGGTCCGGCATGACGCCGCCGTAATAGCTCAGCACGTCTCGCAGCGGCAAGTAGCCTTCCGGCTTGTTCACGATAAGCATGTATTGCCTGAGCGTCTCGAACCTTCCCTTCAGCCTGGGTACGACAGGCTCGAATGCCTTCTGCATCGCGGCATCGTGATAGCGGATTCCTGCGACGGTCTGCACGTAATTGTCGATGAATGCTTCATGCTGCTTGCCTATTACATACGCTACACTGTTCTTGCATACGTAGACATCGCCCAGCTCGAACGAATAGCTGGTCATCGGCTTTAATCTGATCCATTTCCCGTCTATGGCCCGGAATTGAATAAAGCCTTGCCCCATCCACTTCCCTTCGCTCAAGTGCTTCAGACCTTCCTCATATAACGAGATAACTCGACTCATCACGGCGGCGGCAAGAGGATCTTGCTTATTCAAGTCGGGGTGCCACCGCTTGGACAATTCACGATATTCCTCCTTCATCTCCGTTTCATTACAGTTGAACAGCTCGCCCGGCATCGTCATTCCAAGTATGGCTTCCGCTGAATGCAACGACTTCCCTCCTAGCTAATTCTTCCATCTCTACTATTCTATCATACCCGATGCTCGCATTGAAAATAGCCCATCTCCATCATCCCTGGAAATGGGCTGCGGCATATGCCGTTATTGGCTATCCAGCTTGAACGCTACCTCCAGCTCTTTAATTCTTTCCCCGTCGATGTGAACGATATCGCCAAGCGCTGTTGCCGCAAGTACGGATTTGGCGCTGTATTCGGCCACCTCCAGCCGGTCGAAGGCTTCCAGCAGACTCCTTCCCGCCACGATGACACAATTATTGTTCACGATCGCGATCGGCGTGGAAGGCGTGAATGTCTCCGAAGTCCGAGCGGGGTCCTGATAGACGGCATCAAAGTCCAGCTTAGGTGTACTCCTCAGCAAAATATAGCTTTCCGGAATCGTACGCGAGTCGAACAGCGTATCCGTTACGGCAAAAGCCATAATATGGGGAGGATGGGCGATCAGGACAGCATTCACATGAGGCTGCTTCTCATAGATGAATCGATGAAGCGGCAAGGACTTGCTTGGCATTTTGCCCTCCTCCGCCTTCCCGTCCCTGACCAGCACCATATCTTCGGGCTGCACATACTTCCGATCCGCACCGTACGGGGTGATCAGGAAGTCGTTCCCCTCCACTCTGCAGGAGAACGTGCCTTGTGTGCTGGTGAACAGCTTTTGCTTGTACGCCCGATGAACGAGTCTGCATAGCTCACGGCGGCATTCCTTCTCGTAGGTGGTCATACCCTCGCGCCGGAACGTCTCAATGCAATCGCCCGTTTTATTGCGCATCGTCTCATAATCCCCGTCTGTCAACAGCTTCGGCTTACCGATCCGTCTTGCCTCGATCTCCAGTCTTGCGCAGAAGTCCAGTGTTTCGAAACGTTGGAACGCCTGGAACAAATCCTCGGCACCGACCACAACGCCGTGATTTTCCAGCATGACCGACTGAATGCCTTGCCTGAACACATCCGCAATATTTTTGCCCAATTCCTCACTGCCTGGCAGCGCATACGGCGCCATGCCGATAGGTCCGCATATTTGACGCTCGTAAGGAAGCAATCGCGTATCCGGCACTTGGCGTACGATGCTGAAGGCCACCAGAGCCGGCGGATGAGCGTGAACAATCGCTTTCAGATCCGGGCGAGCCGCATAGATGAGACGATGGAAGGGCAATTCGCTGGATGGCCGATGTACCCCTTGCACGTCTCCATTCGCTTTGACGCATACCATATCCCTGCTCGACAACGTTCCTTTGTCCACGCCTGCAGGGGTAATCCAGATGTCCCCATTGTCGTCAAGGATGGAGATATTGCCTCCGGAAGTCGTCGTCATGCCGTATTCATAAATACGGTTCATATACAGCAGCAACTGGTCAGCGGGGGGCAGTATTTCTGTTTTCATGGTTTTATACCTCTACTTTCTTCCGTTTATGATTGTTTATGTTTGTTCATTATAACCGATTCATAACGGAAGAAGTGAGATTTATATCACATGTCATAGGGAATCCGATCCGGCGAATATGTTAAACTATAAGCATACAGTATTAATCTGCAAGAAGGAGAGAAACCATGACGATACAATCGCAAGCGGATCTATTAGGTTTGATGGAGATTGGCAACATTGTGGCGATGGCGATAGAGGAAATGAAAAAGAGCGCCAAAGCCGGCATGACGACGCTGGAGCTCGACGACATTGGCGCTCGTTATCTGGAGAAATACGGTGCTAAATCGGCGCCCAGGAAATCCTTTCGCTTCCCCGGCCATGCCTGCATCAGCGTCAATCGAGACATCGCACACGGCATTCCCGGGAACTATAAGCTTCAGCCCGGCGATTTGATCAACGTTGACGTATGCGCGGAGAAAGACGGCTATATCGCCGATTCCGGCCAATCGTTCCAGCTTCCGCCTTTCAGCCCGGAAGTATCCCGCCTATGCAGCCATACGCGGCATGCGTTGATGGCCATTATCGGCACGCTTAAGCATGGCGTGAAAATAAGCGAGATCGGTCGTATGATGGAAGCATCGGCCGCTAAGAACGGCTACAACGTAATTGAGAACTTGTGCAGCCATGGCGTAGGCAGAGCGATCCATGAATACCCTAATATTCCGCCCACCTACAACAAGCATGACAAGCGCAAGCTGAAGGAAGGCATGGTCATTGCGATCGAGCCGTTCTTCTCCACCGGTGCGGATTACGTCATCGAACAGCCGGACGGCTGGACTCTTCGTCTGCCATCCGACAGCTTGGCTGCCCAATTCGAGCATACGATCATCATTACGAGAGATCAGCCGATTATCGTGACGGCCGCCTCTTAAAGCACTCTATTCATATACCCGCACCTCGACGACCTCATAGCGCGGACAGCCGTTCGTGCTCTCCATGACCAGCCTGATCGCGCTAGTCTTCGTCTCTTGCTGCAGCCGATGAACACGATGTCTGAACCGGTTATCCGTTACACGCAGCAAGAGACTCCACTGGCCGTCGACCAGCGCTTCCAAACGATAGTCCTTGACAAGCTCTGGTATGGTGTCGAACGGAGTGCGGTGATGATGCAGGTTGATCAGGTCCTCGTCTACATCGTCGTTGAAGGTGATGGCAATCTCCGACACCGTCTTCGTCTGCTCCCAGCTCAGCATTAACCACTCTTCCCCTCCGCTCTCTTCGGATACCCACATATGCGGGCCGCCGAACGGACGCTTATAGCCGTCTATAATAATGCCAGGCGCATACGCGTTGCATTCGCCGTGCACGCGCAAGCATGCCGGCTTGCGAATATGCTTCCTTGCGTTCCATTGCACTGTCAACTGATTGAAATCATGCTCCTCCAGGGCGGCTGCCGCACGAGCAGCGCCTGTATGGAAGAAACTGAGCACGCCGGTCATCGGCTTGTGCGACAAGTGCAGCGCGACGTGCGGATTGCTCTTCACAATAAGGAATGCGTTGCGAACGCTCTCGGCATCAAGCCCAAGCTGGAACGACACCCACTGCTTCTTCCCCGGCTCCACGGCTTCAGAGGCATGTGCAAGCCGTATATGCGGGACGTAATTCTCACCGCGTTCGGTCGACCATAGCTCCACTTCGACAGTTGTCGGCTTGGCGATATCCAGGAGCAGCTCCACTTCAGTCATATGGTTCACGGGAAAGACAATGCCGAAGTCATGCTCCAGCAGCTGCCGCTCGTCTGACTTCTCCACCGCAATCCCCCGCGTCCAGCTGGATGCCTCCAGCTTCGCGTTACGCGCCATGTCGTTGCTGTCGTTGCCGGCAATGCCTACAACTGCGGCGTCCTGGCGAAGCAGCGTCTGCTGCAGCTCTTCCATATGCCGCTCGGCGATCACGCGCGGCGATACCCCGCGCTTGACACACAGCGCCGCCCCCGTCCCTGCCGCTTCACCGATTACGGCGCATGTCGCCATGACGCGCGTCGTTCCGAAGGCGACATGGGATGCGCTTATATTGCGCCCCGCCATCAGCATATTGGACACATTGACGGAATAGAGCGAGCGGAACGGGATATGATAGATGCCGTTCGTATGAAGGTGCTTCGATCCGCTCTCTTCCGCATACATGCCTCCCGGAGGATGAAGATCGATCGACCAGCCTCCGAAGGCAACCCGGTCATGGAATTCGCGCTGTGCCAGAATATCATTCTGATTCAACACGTAGTCGCCTGTAAAGCGGCGATATTCCCGCTTCCCGGGCACCGCGCCGACCCACTCCAGCGTCATATTGCCGGCATCGAACTGCCCCGAATTTTTAATATAATCCCAGATGCCGTATATGACGGACCACAGCTCATCCCTTATTTTCTCATTGTCGTGCACGGTATCGTGTTCCCCGCCCCATTCGATCCACCAGTAATGGCAGCCGGAATCGCCGCTTCGAATGACTCTCCGGATCGGTATGGACGTCTGCGCGATATCCTTCGCGAAGCTGGGAGGCACATATTTCACCGGTCTGCCTTCATCCCGGCTATAGAACAGGATCGTGCTGCCGAGTGTAATATCGTCCCCGACCTCGGGAGCCCAGGCTTCATTGTATTCATGGCGCGCCTCCCGTCCGATCCGGTACTTGGCTCCCGCCAGGAAGCCTACCAGCCCATCCCCCGTACAGTCGATATATTGCTCGCTGCGGAAAGTTATTTTCCGCTCGGATGCCATCATCCATCCCGTCACGGAGCGGATACGGCGATTGTCCTCGTCTCCCTCCGCCTCCACTTCATGCACATCCGTATTCAGGAACAGCCGGATATTGGGCTCCGCTTTCACCTTCTCCAATACGACCAAGTCCCAATAGTAGGGATTGCCTTCCGGGTTGCGGTACTGATTCTCGACGAACAGTTCTCCCATAATCCCCGTCTCTCTGGCATTGCGATGGACGCCGTGCGCCGTTGCGCCGCATACCCATACCCGAACTTCGCTGCTGGAATTCCCGCCCAACACTGGACGGTTTTGAATGAGTGCGACCTTGCTCCCAAGCCGGGCGGCGGCAACGGCTGCGCATACACCGGCAAGCCCTCCTCCGATAACGGTAATATCCGATTCTACTGTCTCGTAACGCATGAGCATTCACATCCTGTCATGAATTTACCCCAATCATAGCAAGCTGCGGGCGTGTGGGAGAATATCTAAAATAGACGAATCTATATCCAAAATTTCATTGCACTATCCAACTCCATTAGTGGAAATAACCTATATTTCAATTATTGTAATCATGTATAATAAGCTGTATATCTATTTTTTCGATGGGAGGCGAGAGTATGGAGCATATGCCGAAGCTGGACTATTCCTACTTCTGGCCATACAAGGAGCAGTTCCAGCTCGCCGCCGACCGCTATGACAATTGGGTCATGTTCGCCGTAGAGAGCGGAGCATTTCGTTATCGGATAGACATTCACGAAGGAATTGCCGAAGCAGGCGACCTGATTCTGTGTCCGCCCCATTCCACCTTCCACCGCGAAGTGACTGCTGCCGTCACGTTTCATTTCCTCGCTTTCCAATACGTCGGGCAAGAGCCGCTGCCTGCGGGAAGAGTGCGCCTGCAGAAGGAACGGCGCCGGTTATGGGACAACCTGGCACAGCTCCGTGAAGCTGCGCGGGACACCTCCGCACTTGGCCTGCAGATACGCTCGCACTTGCTGGCGGACTTATGGCTTCTAATAAGACGGGAGCGAGCGGCACTGCCCCAAGCAGCTTCTCCGATCGCTATCGTCGACGATCCCGTCATAGCCGAAGTAAGGGAGTATTTAACGGAGCATGCACTGAAGCCGTTAATGCTGAAGGACATTGCAGATCGCTTCCATCTGTCGCCCGTTCAATGCAGCCGCCGGTTTCATCGCGCCTTCCAGATGAAGCCGCTTGCTTACATAACGGAGCTCCGCTTGAAGCATGCGTGCCGGTTGCTGACGGAGACAGATTGGACGATCGATGCGATCGCTTCGGCATGCGGCTACGAGAACGGCTTTTATTTGAGCAGGCTGTTCACCAGGGAGATCGGCAAGAATCCATCCACGTACAGGAGCTTGTACCGCCTGTAAGCCGCCCCGTCCTGTACGTATTAACGACATCTGGCACGAGAAGCCGGCTAATCGTGTCGCAATGATGCACTATGATGCCCAATAGCGGAATGTTAGAATGAAGGGAAACAATAGCCTGATAGTAGGAGTTGACCACATATGAAAAAAATTCGAGTAGGCATCATCGGAAGCGGAGGTATCGCAGCCGGTCACCTGAGAGCCTATCAAGCGATGGAAAATGTTGAAATCGTCGCAGCTGCGGACATCGTGCCCGGGAAGGCGCGTCAGTTCCTGGACGAAGCCGGTCTGCATGAAGCTGCGGCGTTCGAGGATCACCGCAAGCTGCTGGAATTGGAGCTGGATGGCGTAAGCATCTGTACGCCTAACGTCTCTCATTACGGAACGACGATCGATGCGCTTCAGGCCGGCAAGAAAGTACTCCTGGAGAAGCCGATGTCCGTCACATTAGAAGAAGCTGTGCATATGGTGCAAGTGTCGAAGGATACGGGGCTTATGCTGTCGATCGGCTTCCAGCCACGCTACGACCCCAATACGAAGCTGATTCGCGAGGTTGTGCAAGGCGGCAAGCTGGGGAAAGTGTACTATGTAGAAGTGGGAGGCGGCAGACGCCGCGGCATGCCGGGAGGCACCTTCATTCGCAAGGAGCTGGCCGGTGCGGGCGCCATGGCGGACATCGGCTGCTACTCGCTTGACTTTGCGCTGCATGCGCTGGGATATCCCAAGCCGCTTACCGTATCCGCGACGACGTCCAATTACTTCGGAAGCAATCCGGCCTACCATTCGGAAGCGTCCCGCTTCGATGTCGAGGACTTCGGCTCGGCCTTCATCCGTCTGGAAGGGGGCATCGTCCTGCAGTTCAAAATCTCGTGGGCGATGCATATGGATACACTCGGCGCATCGATGTTCCTTGGCACCGACGCCGGCTTGAAGGTGACGCCTTACGGCGAAGGACCGTGGTCGGGCGTGTGGGACGGTCAGGTCGGCAGCATGACGCTGTTCCATGATATGATGGGGCAGAATACGCATACCCCAATACCGCGTATACAACACAGTCTGAACGTATTCGAAGAGAAAGTGAAAGATTTCGTGCGGGCGATCCGGGAAGATGCGCCTGCGCCGATTCCTGCAGAAGAAATTCTGTACAATCAAGCCATTATTGACGGCATTCTTCGCTCATCCGCCATCAACAAGGAAGTAGATATCGATCTGCCATCCGATCTGTAGCTCCTTGAGCCGGGGGTGCTTCCCATTGATTAACGGCGCATAGAAGCGCAAAGGGGTGTCGCTAATGAGGAAAACCTCGTTAGCGACACCCCTTGCTGTTATTTGGCGCAGCACTTCTTGTATTTCTTGCCGCTGCCGCACGGACACGGCTCATTCCGACCTACTTTCTTGGCGGAAGCCAACTGTTGCTTGCCGCCGCCGTTCACAAGCAGCGGACCGTTGTAACGGCTGCCGCTATCCGTCAATTGATCGGAAGCATATCCCTTCAAGAACCATTGCCTCGTACCGTTCATTAGCGCCACCAGCTTCTCGATCAGCGGCACCGGATCGCCGGACTCCATATCGAACTGATAGCCCAGATAATGGGCAATGTTCGGCATGGGCTCCCCGATACGGGTCGCATAAACGCATTCTTCCGCCAATTCGTCAGCTTCCTCGGCACTTAGTCCGTATTGCCGGACCAGTTGGCTGACGAACGCGCGGTAGCTGGCGTTCCGATCTACGAAGCCCGGTTCCCCCGCTTCCAGCAACTCTTCCCTAGTGAAGGAATGGAAGGGAACGGATTCTCTCAGCTTATGCTCATTCAGTACTCTTCTTGAGTCGAATACCCGCTCATTGGACAGGCCGGCTTCATTCAGCTTAATCCCGTCAAACGACGCTATCTCATCCGCCAGCACAGCAGTAAACTGTTCCAATGCCAGATGCTGCCCCTCCAATCGGCTCAATAGCTCGTACAGCGTGGAAACTTCCAAAGTCCCGTAGTAGTGCAGCATGCCTCTGGCCAGCCTGATCCATTCCGAGTTGCGGTGAATGACCGCTTCATATGCCGCTTCATCGAGCTTATTGAACGCCTCCAGCACCTCCTGAGGCGCCACGACGGACTTTGTTCCGTTCCGCTTCCCTGTAAATAGCAGCCCGCGAAGCAATAGAAGATCAAGCTCGCCCTCCCAATCCAACTCCAGCTCCGCATGCCCCCCGTTCCGGACCAACGCTTGCAGCAGCTGATACTGCTCCTGTGTCAGTGTGTGAAGAACTTCCGAGAGCCTCTCGACGATCGTCTGGGCAATTATATCTACCAGAGCGGGCTTATTGAGCCTGCTCGTATTCTCAATCTTGTAGTACGTGCGGATGACGGTCAGTTCATCCTTTGTAAGTCTGGATAAGCCTTCCTGCAAGGCTAACGTCGCTTCGATGGCGCGCCATCGCTTGCTGTCCTCACTATCCCCCCTCATCTCCTTCAGCTTGCTCGCCAATGCCGCTTGTTCCTCAAGCCACGCATGAGCCTTCTCTTCGTGTAATGCCAACATCCTGATTGCGTTCCCCTTTCACACCGTACATATCTGTCTTCCTATAACCGTCCCTCATTATAACACAACTTGCGCTATCGCGTGTCGAATCCCCGAAGGAATGGGGACAACTCCAACAAGAAAGCGTCCCTGCCGAGACAGGAACGCTTCACTATTGGATGTTGCGGGCGTTCGCTTCATCCACTTTGACTTCCTCCGGCAGCCGTCTGGAGGCACTGGGCACTTGTCTTGGCTGAAGCTCAACCAGCTCGGACGAACATATCGCAATACTGACCTGTCCGTGCCCGTAGAACGTTCGAATCAGAATCGGTTGATTGTACGGATTCTCGAAGACGAAGTCAGGCCCGTACCAGCTCACGGTCGCGTCTCGTCCGGCCGGGACATAAGGTACTCTCCGGCTATGGGAGTACCGCTCGACAATCGTCAAGCCGGCCCGATCGGCCGCGTTGAACAGTGTTGACGACACCTGACATATCCCTCCGCCGATATCCTCGTACAATTCGCCGCGCACGATGACCGGCGCCTTCCGATAACCCTTCTCCTTCGTTCGCTTCCCGACAACGGCATTGAAGGAGAATCGTTCGCCTGGAAATACGACGACATTATTGACAGCACTCGCTGCCAGATCAATATTATGAGAGCGATTCTGATTACGGCTGTTGAAGTAAGTGGAGTAATGTCCAATTCGCCGTACTTTTATAGCGGACAGCACCTCGCTGTCCACTCTGGGATAGACCACTCTGGTCGGCACATCGATCGCGGTTAGATCGCCTTCATAGACATAGCCGTATATCAACTCTTGAAAAGTTCTCTTATCCAGCATGATGCCCGTCCGTTCCGGTATGATCCCTCCGGCGCTGTTCAACGCCGCATTGACGGGAGGAATCTCTACCTTATGTGCGACCTCATTCATCAGCTTCTCCATCCGCTCCTCCAGCATAATCGGGACGCCGCTCATCGGGTACACCATTTCCTCTTCGTTCACCTTAAGCAGCGTACTGCCCTCATGCCGTATGTCGAGCGGCTCCGCTTGCCGCGCCGGCATCCCTTGCGCAAGCAGCAGAAGCGACAACAGCAGCTTCCATCCCATCTTTCATCAACTCCCCAGCACAAAGTAACTGGATTAGTATGTGCAAAATTCAGGATAGACATGCCTGCAGCGCCATTTACTTTCTGTCCACGAGCAGTCTCGTCACTTCTTTCGTGTCGTAAGTATGCTCCAACTGCTGCTCCGATAACACGTTCAGCTTAAGCAAGCTTGCGATCTTGGCGGAATCCGCCCGCGACAGCAAGCGCCATATCTCCTTATCCGGAAGAGCATCGTACAGCTTGGCGTCGTCATACTCCCTGCGTTCCTGCAGCACAAGCCTGACCTTATAGCTGCCTAAGGACGCCTCCCGCACGTCTTGCTCCGCGCAATAAGACATGATTTGCTCCTTCAAAGCCGACATTTCGTCTTCGATTTCCTTCTGCTTGTTCTTCAATTGATAATACCGGCTGATCTGCTCCTTCATATCGCTTCGCCTCCCCTTCATCAACATATGTATGCGGGGACAGACGAAATTAGGAGACAGGACGGACCGTGCCGGATTGCACTGTGAGGACTTCCGCTTCTGCCAAGTGAGAAAGGGATTCAGCTTCTCTTCTCTTGACGCGAGGATTCATTCCGTCAAATCGTTGTCCTTGACCTGCAGCTTGGCGATTCCAAGCTCGTTGTCCTTCACGATATAAGGAGGCGCATCCTTGCCCGCGTACATGGTCGAGATGCCGACTGCGTCGATATTCGTCTCCAGTATATTGCCGGTTATCGTAGCCTGCAGAATGTCGTGCGGCTCCTCGCGGTGCCAATAATTGTTCAGCCTGATCAGCTCTACTTTGTCGGAAGTAAGCGACTCGGCAATGATGGAGTTGTTCAACAACGACAGCTGCTTGGCCGCATCTATCGTTATGGCACTGGTATTGCCGTTCAGCCGGAACGTGGAATTTTTAATCGTCAAGTCCAGATTCGCATGGCCGGCCGCCACATTGGCGCCTGCAGTCTTGTTCGAGACGAATGTGCAATCGCTGAACAGGTATTTGCCTTCGCCGCTGATGCCGGCCGAGCCGAAGCTGTCTCCTTCCGCACCTTCGAAATAGCAGCGATTGTAGGTCGCTGGCGGCAAGGCCAACCCGTATTTGGGATTATAGCCGACGACCCGCAGATCGTTGATGATGCTGCCGGGTTCAATGCCGCCTTGCACGGAGCGCAGCTTGGGCACCCCTTCTATCGTGACGCGGTCGAGTCGAATACGCTTGCCCCACAGCGACAGCCCGGCTTCCACCTCCGGGTTCGTGATGCGGATGTTCACATCAGACGCCCGCACGCCGAACGGCTCGGAGGCGCCGATAGACAAGGTCGCATTCGTCAATGACATGCCGTCAATGACAATGTTGGGCCCCGTCAAGGTCGTATAGCCGTCATTCAGCCGGTTGTCCTTGAACACAACATCGTGGTAGGCGATAATGCGCGTTCCATCGAAATGATTGTTCCGTATAAGCGCGCCGGTGAACGGCTCGGACACTGCAAGTCCGATCGCACCCTTGGAGCCCATATAATTATTCTCCACCAGAGCGTCTCTGCCGTCGTACAGAATCAGATCGTAGGAAGCATTGTTGTGAAATTGGTTGCTTCTGATCATAATATTGCTGTTGCGATGGCCGTTCTCTCCGAAGCCGCCTTCCAGATCTATGCCGGATTGCGGCATCGTTCCTTTCATATGATGCAGTTCGTTGTTCACGATCAATATCCCGTCCCCGCCTACGACGGATATGCCCTGTCTTCGGTTATAGGCGAACTCGGAATCCTTCACAACCACATCGCTGCTGACGACCCGGTTCCATACCTCGATATAAGCCTTCTTGTAACCCGGTTGGTTGAATACGAGATGGAAGGAGCTCGCTCCGTCGGGGATCGTCATAATATCCCTTACCTTCTTGTCCGTCAGCTTCTCCAGCAGCTTGCCGGCCCCGTTGTAGAAATAGATGTCATAGGATCGGTTCAACTGCTGCGCATTGGACAGCTCGAACACGCCTTGCTGCTTGAATATGTCATGCTCCAGGCTGACAGGCTCTTTTGTTCTTATTTTGCCGGCGGCTTCGACCGGCTTCCCGTTGCCGTCTATTCCGCCGGTGATGAAATGGTTCTCGTACAAATCCTTCGTCAGTGTGCCGGTGCCGGTAATAAATAATCCATCTCCCGTAAATTGCTCCGCCTTCACGCCTTCGATCGTAACGGCGTTGGCTCCTCTAAGCGCTATGCCGTGTCCGCCCTCATGCGTTCCTGCGGAATGAGGATGATCCTTGCCGGAATAATCGTGCGTGTCCTTGTCACCGCGATAGACGCCTCCGCGAATAGTGACATTGCTCACCCCGAAGCCGACAACCATGATCTCATAATTTTCCTTGCCGTTCGTCTCCTTCAGCAGCACGGCATCGTCCGGCAGCTGGAATACGATATCGGATACCATTTCAATATGACTGTCCTTATCGATTAAGTAGTTCCCCGGAGGCAGTGTGACTGCAGCAATTCCGGTCGAATGAGCCCATTGCAAAGCCTTGTTCAAACCGCTTGTCGTCTCCTTCGGAGAGGTCCCGTCGTTCTTGATCCCCCATTTCCCGATATCGATCTGTTGAGGCGTGCCTTGCCACCTTGCATTCGCCGCCCCTCTCGGCTCGCCGATGCCATGCGGCTCGCTTGCGCCTAGCGCCGCCAGCCCTTGCTGAATGGCCGCTGTAAAACTTAGCGGTTTCACGCTCATCTCCTTGCCGGATGCAAGCATCTGCGGCCACATGGCCAACTGCATCATCCATAACAGATTAATCAGCACCTTCATCACGGTTTCCATCATCCTTCCACTCTCTATTTACGCTTGTACACCGACTACACTTCCTTTCACTATAACACACAAGATATTCTCTATAAAGAACATTTGAACAGAGATTGAACGGGATCTGCTACAAATCCCGTTCAATTAATGTGACGAACACTTCCGCTATGTCAGGGTCAAAATGTTTGCCGCTTTGACGCTTAACTTCGCCAAGCGCTTCTTCAGCAGTCCAAGCGCGTTTGTAAGGACGGTCGTGAGTGAGCGCGTCATAGAAATCGGCAAGCGCCACTATCCTCGCTTCTATCGGAATACGCTCGCCGGCAAGTCCATCGGGATAACCGCTTCCGTCCCACTTCTCATGATGCCATCGGGCGATTATGCTGGCCATCTTCAACACATCGAAGCTGCTGCCTTCCAATATATCCGCTCCGATAATCGTGTGCTTCCTCATCGCTTCGAATTCATGGGGCTCATAGCGTCCCGGCTTAAGCAGCAGCTGGTCCGATATGCCGATCTTGCCGATGTCGTGCAACGGCGCAGCCTTCGCAATCATTGCCGCATGCTCTTGCGGCAACCCCAGCTCAAGCGCGATCAGCTCCGACAACCGCCCTACCCGCTGCGTATGCTGACCTGTCATATCGTCGCGATACTCCGATGTGCGGCCCAGCAAATCCAGTATTTCCAGCTTCGCCCGCTCCAGTTCCTTCGTCCGCTCCGCCACCTTCGCTTCAAGCGTTTCACTATAATGCTGCAGCTGCTTGTGCAGAAATCTCGTTTTGAGCAAATTGCTCATACGGAGAATAACTTCGG
Source organism: Paenibacillus sp. J5C2022 (assembly GCF_025567625.1). Taxonomy (GTDB): domain Bacteria; phylum Bacillota; class Bacilli; order Paenibacillales; family Paenibacillaceae; genus Pristimantibacillus. The sequence goes on from NZ_JAOQJC010000013.1 coordinate 85,601, forward strand.
TCCGGTCAAGCGGCTTCGTCAGAAAATCGTTCGCTCCAGCCTGCAACGCGGCCTGCTTCGTGGCTGCCGTAACGTCCGCAGTCAGCATCAGCACAGGGAGATAATGCTTGTCTCCCGTCATGTGACGGATCTTCTCCAGTACTCCCATCCCGTCCATTCCCGGCATATGCATATCCAACAGGACGATATCCGGATCGAACTCCAGAAGCAGACGTTCGGCCTGCAACGAATCGGTCGTGCTGCTCAGCCGATGGAAGGAAGCTCGCCTCAGCATCCTCTCCAGCAGACTGATATTGTATTCTTGATCGTCGATCATTAATATTCTGGCATCCGTTAGAGGGGCGGCAAGCTCCATGCCGTCCGTTTCCTTCCCCATAGCAATACTACACTCCTTATTACGATGAATATCTATTCCAGACACGCATTCCTCAACGCTTCCTGCGCCTTCTGTATCTTCCCGAGCAACCGCTCGAAATCGACGGGCTTCGTATCGAAATCATCACAGCCTGCGTCATAAGCCTTAGCCGCATCCTCGGCCATCGCATGAGCGGTAAGGGCGATAACGGGAATCCGCTTCGTCTCCTCCTTGCTCTTCAGCCGCTTGGTCGCCTCCCATCCGTCCATGACGGGCAGACTCATATCCATTAGAATAATATCCGGCCGCTTAAGCTCAGCTGTTTCGATGCCTTCCTGTCCGTCAACCGCAGTCAAGACGTTAAATCCCCTTCGGCATAGCCGCCTCTTCAGCATATCCCGATTCATCTCGTGATCTTCCACCAACAATATCGTCGCACACATCGCTTATTCTCCAATCAATTGATGTATTTCGGCCAGCAGGGATTTATGATCGAACGACCCCTTCTGCATGACTCCCTTCACATAACCGTTCAATCTCAATCTCTCCTGTACCGTGATCGTCTTGGCTGTGATGACAATAACAGGTATGGTTCGCCAGGCGTCCCGCTTGCGCAGCTCCGCCAGGAATTGAAATCCGTCCATCTCGGGCATCATCAGGTCCAGCAAGATCAATCCCGGCACTTCCGTCTGCATATACGCAATCGCATTCCTGCCGTTATAAGATTGACTGACCTGATAGCCTTCCTTCTGCAACAGCTTGGCCATCATTTCATTCGTCGTCGCATCGTCTTCTATGACCAGCACCCGCTGCGCATTGCGGTTCGGGATATAGCGGTCGATCGTGGCGACCAGTTGCGCCCTGTCCACGGGCTTCGTGATGAACTCGGAGGCGCCGAGCGAGAAGCCCTGCTTCTTGTCATCGGTCATCGATACGATAATAACCGGGATGCCGCTTAACACCGGATCAGTCTTCAGCCTGGACAGCACGCTCCACCCGTCCATCGCAGGCATGAGAATGTCCAGCAGAATGACATGCGGCTGCAGCTCTCGGGACAATCGAAGCCCCTCCTCGCCGCTATCGGCGAAGGACAGCTGCCAGCCTTCGCTGCTCAAGTAATGACGCAACAGCTGCTCATTCGACGGTTCGTCGTCTATAAGCAATATGCGGACGGATTCATCGCCCTGAACGGCAATATCGATATCGCCGTGTTCCCATATCCGCTCTTTCATATTTTGCCGGGGTTTGGCAGGCAGCCAACACGTGAACAAGCTCCCCGCTTCAGGCTCGCTCTCCACCGCGATGTCGCCGCCCAGAAGCTCGCAGAAGCTGCGGCTGATAGCAAGGCCGAGTCCGGTGCCGCCGAATTGCCGGGTTGTGCTGGAATCCCCTTGGAAGAACGGCCGGAACAGCTTGCTCAATTGCTCGCTCGTCATGCCGATTCCAGAATCCTTTACCTTGAAGCTATACCCGTCCTGGCCTGTTCTGTCCTCGGGTTCGATCTTCAGCTCCACCTCTCCGCCTTTTGTGAACTTGTTGGCGTTGCTGAGCAGGTTAAGCAGAATTTGCCGCATCTTCGTAATATCGGTCCATATCTCGCCATCTATCGGATGAAGTATCAGCTTATTCCCGTTCTGCAACGCAAGCGGCGCGATCGTCGCCTCCACATCTTCCACCAGACTGTGCAGGCTGCAGGGCTCGTAGAATACCTCCATCTTGCCCGCTTCAATCTTGGAAATATCAAGAATGTCATTAATCAAGGCGAGCAAATGTCTGCCGGCATGTCCGATCTTGGCCAAATCCTCAGCGAAGGCGGGATCGCTCAGCTCCGCGGCATCCTCCATCAGCATCTCGCTGTATCCGATAATCGCATTGAGCGGCGTACGCAGCTCATGACTCATGTTCGCAAGGAACTGGCTCTTGATCATGTTCGCCTTTATCGCTTCGTCCCTCGCGCGGCCAAGCTGCTTCGTCCGTTCCGCGAGCGCCGCTTCCGCCCGCACCCGATCCGTAATATCCGTACGGATGGAGATGAAGTGATGCGGCTTGCCTTTTTCGTCAAGGAAGGGCACAATCGTCGTATTCATCCAATATTCACTGCCGTCCTTCGCCCGATTTTTCACTTCCCCGCGCCACACGTTCCCCGATCGAATAGTGTCCCACATCGTTTTGAAGAATGTTTTGGGATGATAGCCGGAATTTATGACGCGATGCGTCTTCCCGAGCAGTTCCTCGCGTCCGTATTTGGATATTTCACAAAATTTATCGTTGACGTACGTAATGACTCCCTTGTCATCGGTAATGGCTACAATGGAAGATTCGTCAAGCGCATTTTCGATATCGTTCAAGTTTTCCATCGTATGGTGGAGCTTTGATTCATTCTCTTTCCTGGCTGTAATATCCGTGCCGAAGGCAACGTGCTGATAGATGATGCCGGCATCGTTGACGAACGGGACAATGGTCACATTCACCCAATACACACTGCCGTCCTTCGCCTTGTTTTTAAGCTCGCCCTTCCATACCCGTCCTTCGCCGATCGTTCGCCACATCTGCTGGAAGAGCTCATGCGGATGAAATGCCGCGCTTACGATGGAATGGGGTTGGCCGATCAGCTCCGTCTTGTCGTATTGCGAGATTTCACAGAACAGTTCGTTTACATAAAGGATATTGCCGCGATCATCCGTTATGGAAATAATCGAGGATGCTTCCAGTGCGGATAATGCATATTTCATATCTTTAAGCTCAGTTAACATCTTAATCTCCTATCCAGCCTGATGAAGCAGGCTAACATAATGACTTGATAGACTTTATGCATTCGGAATCCAGCATGTAAACGTCGTGCCGTTTCCAATCTCGCTATCCACGTCCAGCTCTCCCCCCAGCATACCGCTGAAGCTGTGGCTAATAGCAAGACCGAGACCGGTCCCCCCGTATTTGCGAGTCGTCGAAGCGTCTGCTTGCGTGAACGGCTGGAACAGCTTCTCCAGCTGCCTGGCCGTCATTCCTATTCCGGTGTCCTTCACTTGGAAGCAATAACCGCTGCGATTGCCTCGTGATTCGCTGCGTATGTGCAGCTCAATGGTGCCCCTTTCGGTAAATTTATTCGCATTGCTTAGCAGATTGACAAGAATCTGCTTAAGCTTCATACAATCGGTCGTCAGTTTTCCATCTTCCGCGACATTCCACCGCAGCTCATTGCCGCTGCTCTCCGCTAGCGGCTTGATTGTCGTCAATACATCCTCCACGATATCCTTCAGACTGCAAGCTTCGATGTAGAGCTCCATTTTGCCCGCTTCGATTTTGGATATATCCAGAATGTCGTTGATTAATGCGAGCAGATGCTTGCCCGAATATCTGATCTTCGCCAAGTCTTCCACGTATTCGGACACCTTCATCTCCTCCGCCTCTTCCATCAGCATCTCACTGTATCCGATAATCGCATTGAGCGGAGTGCGGAGCTCGTGACTCATATTGGCCAGGAACTGACTCTTGAATTGATTGGCCCGGACAGCTTCATCCCTTGCGCTTTCCAGCTGGGCGGTCCGCTCGATAACCAGCTCCTCCAGATGTTCATTCAGCTTGCTCAGCTGCTCATTCTGCGCGTAGATCTGGGCGGTCTTCTCCTCGATCTCGGAATCCTTATACGACATTCTGCGCGTTATGACGATGCTCAGCAAGGACAAGCCGAGAGTGAGCAGCGTTCCACCCGCAATCAGGTATGCGAGCAATTCCCTCTCCAGCATGATGCTGGAAGAGGACACGTTATAGTCCCCCAAGTGAAAATTCGCCGCCCACATGCCTGTATAATGCATGCCGACGATCGCGAATCCCATCACAAGACCGCTCCCCAGTTTCTTCCACCGTCCGCCTCCCGCTCCTCCCTTGCGGAAATAGAGCGCTAGCCACAGCGCGGCAATAGATGCCGCCAAGGCGATCACGATTGATGCCGTGAACCAGAATCGATCGTAGGTAATGTGAATCTGCATGGCAGCCATGCCGATGTAATGCATGGCGGATATGCCGCATGCCAGCAGCACCCCTGCAAGCAGGAGGCTGCGAATCGTCAGCGTGCTTCCGCTTACAATTCGCAGAGCAATGAAGGAAGCGACAAGCGCGGCAATTACGGAGAGCAGGATGTACATGAAGTCATACGCCACCGGAACAGGCAGCTTGAACGCCAGCATGCCCACGAAGTGCATCGACCATATGCCCATCCCCATCGCCGATGCGCCGAACAGCAGCCAGAGCAGTCGGTTCCGCCCTTTCGTCTCGCTAATTTTGCCCACCATATCCAATACGGTATAGGAAGCGACGACTGCTACGACATACGAGAAGAGGACCAATAATGAATCGTAAGTCCCATGTATGTGCATATGACCTTGGTCCATGACTCTCACTCCACTCTACTCCGAACTAATGAAATCCGTCCTTCTATGTCGCCAGAATTGTCCCGGCTCCTTTATTTTCCATTCAAGATCGCGTCGAAGCTTTGCCGTTCATGTCCGTTTGAATTGCATGTTCTACATCTTCGTTTAAATCGTATGTTCTACATCATTCGACATTTGTTGCATTTGTTCCTTCCTAGCGGCAGCCCGATTTCCAAATTCATGAATAAAATAGGGTTCGGAAGAGCCTCCATACATGTCCTTTCACGCACCAATCCCGGCCTGATGTACAGGCCGGGATTGACAATGACGATATCTCATTCCGATTACAGCAGCGCCAGAAGCGGCGCGTATACGCCGTGCAGAAAGGCAAACAGCAGAGCGCCGACCAATGCGCCGATCAATGCGCCGTTCAAGCGGATACGCTGCAAATCGGTCTCCACTTTCCCTTCAATAAATTGGACGAGGCGCTCTTCGGTGAACTGGTCAAGCGTATGCCTGACGATCTCGCCGATTACCGCATGCTCGCTTTCGATGATACGAGACAGAAAATGCTGCAAATGCCGCTCCAGCAGCGATTTTGTCGCTTCATCCTGCTTGAACCAATTCCAATAGGCGGTAAGCAGCCGGGTAACCCAGATCTTCACAGCCTCATGGCTTAAGCGCTCTTGACTGCTATCGTGCACGATGTACTTTACGCCGCTGTCAGTCGTCAACATTTGGACAATCGACTGCATAAGCGCAGCGATGGACGGCTGGAAGGAGATCTCTTCCAGCAGGCTCCGCTTCCAATGATCGACCGCGATGGAGACGTCCGCATTGGATTCCAGCGTATCGGCCAGCTCATACAGCTTATGCTGGAGATAGATGCGAAGCTCATGGTCCTGCATGCGCATATCTTCGATGAAGGAGCGCAAATCCCGGTGCAACGTATCGGCCGCCTCCTCCAGATTGACTGCGTCGGAAGCTTCAGCCAGATCGAACAGCTTCTGCTTGAACCAGCGGGCAATGGAGCCCCCCTCATTGACGAATTTGTCCTTTTCCTTGCGAAGCATAGTGACGATGGCATGCTTGACATCGTCTCCTTCTGTCCGGGCAGCCGCATAATCCACGATGCCATCCAGCCACTTTTGCATATAACCTTTGTCAAGCACCCATTTCAACGCCGCTCCGGCATAAGGTGCGAGATGAAGCCATTGCAGTCCTTTACGGGCATAAGCGTCCAGTTTGACGGACAGCTTGTCCGTATCCGTTCCCTTAAGCCACGTAATGATCAGCTTCCAGCCAAGCTCGGCAACCGCTCTTTTTCCCGCTGTACGGTCAATGAGCGTGATTGCCGTCTCCACGATGCGGATGCGACTCAGTTTATCCCTTAGCATCCCTTTGCTGAGCAACTGTTCTTCCACCATATGAACGACGCCGTCAACCAGCTTATCCCGATTTTTCGGAACAATTGCGGTATGCGGCACCCATTTCCATCCCAATGGATGTCGGAATAGCACTGTCACGGCGAACAAATCCGCCAATGCGCCAACGAGCCCCGCTTCCGCCGTATACAGCAGCATCCGGGACCACCACTGACCAGGATAATAATAGAGGCAGATGGCCGCGGCTGCGAATGCGGCAGCCAGTACGGCCAGACTCAAGTTCGCTTTTCGTCGCATGGACATTCTACACCCCTCCGATCCAGAACGTAAGCATATACAGGAAGGAACCGACTAGTGCGCCGACTACAATACCGTTCAACCGGATAAATTGAAGGTCGTGACCCGCCTTCTCCTTCACCAGCTCGATGAGATCTTCATTGGTGTATGTATTCAGCTTGCTTCTGACGGTTCGCCCGATTGCGGCATGGGATTGCTCCAGCAATGTCACGACGGCCGACTTCAGTCCCGCATCCAGCCGCTCCAACCGTTCCGTATCCTTCAACTGATCCATCGCCGCATCCAATTGTCGGCGCAGCCATACCTTTACGCTGAAGGCTCCCTCATCCGCTTCGTCTTCATGCGCAAGCGCTTCTCGGAAACGGTCGAACGTACGTGACAGGTAGGGCTGCAGCGAGATATGCGGCCAGACTGCATCCATCAGCCTCCGCTTCGTCCCTTTCACACGCAATCGCAGCTCTTCATCTTCTTTTAGTCGTTTTACGGTTTCGATAAATCGCTCCTTCAGCTTGATTCGCTGCGGGTGATTCTCGTCAGCCATCCCTTCCAGCAAAGTGACAATCCAGATTTGCGCTTTTTCGCTAATGGCATCCGCATTCAATCCGGCTGTGAAATCCACCAGTCTCCGTCTGAACTTGTCGCCTTCGTATGCTTTAATGGCGGAATGGACGAATTGCCCGATTATGTCTTTCAATTGGGGCGTGGCGGCAATCTTGGCGAGCTGCCTGAACAGGAATGACAACGTCTTGTCATCGTATCCATTGCGAATAGACCAATCTCCGATATCCGCCAGCATATCGGACAGCTGCAGCGCATCGCCGTGCTGGGAGAGGAAGCGCTCTATGCTTCTTGCCAGCTTGGCTGCGTCCGTACGCTCAAGCAGTTCCCCAAGCAGCTTCTCTGCAATTTCCTTGACGTTGACCGAGCCGCCATGTCGAAGCAAATACTGTGCGACAACCTCCGCCAAATTGTGCGATTGCAAATGTTCTTTTATAGCGTCAACGGTCAGAAGCTCGTTCTCCACCATATCAACCAGCTCATCTATTAACCGCTCACGATTTCTAGCAATAATATGAGTGCCCATCCATTTTGGCCATCTTACTTTCAAAGGATCTCCGAACAATGCGTTAATCGCAAAGGTATCTGCAAGCCCCCCGATCGTCGCGGCGCTAAAAGCGGCAAACAGCAGCCCGCCCGCGAACGTATGCTGGAACGGAAAGGCCGCCAATATGCCTGCCGCTGACAATATCAGCGTAATGTTCGCTCCCGCCCGTATCTTTTGCTTCTTCATCTGCATTCTCCATTCGTTGCTAGAGTGGCATAGTGATAGTGTAACCTTTTTCCTCGCACCCATCCACTTTTTGCGGCCTTGCGTCGGTGCGTTTGTACGATTTTTTGTACAACCTCGCCCCTTCAGCTACTCCCTGGCCCCACTTTGTACGATTTTTCGTACAATCTGCCACATTTGGGTGCTTGTTTGCGCTACTTTGTACGATTTTTCGTACAACCTCGCCCCTTCAGCTACTCCCTGGCCCACTTTGTACGATTTTTCGTACAACCTGCCACAATTTGGGTGCTCAAACTGGTGCGTTTGTACGATTTTTCGTACAACCCTCAGCGTTTGGGGCCATGTTTGTACTGCTTTGTACGATTTTTCGTACAATCTCCCACATTTGGGTGCTCAAGCTGGTGCGTTTGTACGATTTTTCGTACAATCTCCCACATTTGGGTGCTTGTTTGCGCTACTTTGTACGATTTTTCGTACAACCTCGCCCCTTCAGCTACTCCCTGGCCCCACTTTGTACGATTTTTCGTTACTACTCGGTACAAGGCACGCTTGGCGGGGCTATGTGACCAAAGTGAGCGATTGCGCACACTTTACTCTACTATTCCGAGTCTATGTGATCATTTCGAGCGCCACATTTGAGCGTTCAAGCCGGTATGCAAAAAAACAGACCAGGCGATCGTTTGCCTGGTCTGTTTCCTTGTGCATCCTTGTGCATTTAATAAATTTGAAGATCAGCGGCTGCCTTTTCCGTGCGGTTTCATTTTACCGCCTTTGCTGCCGGACTTGCCCATTTTACCGCCCTGTTTGCCTGCGCCGGACTTGCCCATGTTGCCACCTTCATTGCCTGCGCCGGACTTGCCCATTTTACCGCCCTGTTTGCCCGCGCCCGACTTGCCCATGTTGCCACCTTCATTGCCTACTCCGGACTTGCCCATGTTGCCGCCTTCATTGCCTACGCCCGACTTGCCCATGTTTCCGCCCTGATTGCCTGTGCCGGACTTGCCCATGTTTCCGCCCTGATTGCCTGTGCCGGACTTGCCCATGTTGCCGCCTTCATTGCCTACGCCGGACTTGCCCATGTTGCCGCCTTCATTGCCTACTCCGGACTTGCCCATGTTGCCGCCTTCATTGCCTACTCCGGACTTGCCCATGTTGCCGCCTTCATTGCCTACTCCGGACTTTCCCATGTTGCCGCCCTGATTGCCTGTGCCGGACTTGCCCATGTTGCCGCCTTCGCTGCCTGTGCCGGACTTGCCCATATTGCCGCCTTGGCCGCCTTTTTGTTCCATGCGCCCTTTTTCCTTCATGCCTTCTCCGCCAATGCCTTGGCCTTTCCCGGCTCCCTTACCGCCTACACCATCTCCGGCTCCGCCACCTGTACCACCGCCTTTACCTCCGACACCGTCGCCCGCAGCTGCTCCCGCTTCTTTTCCTACAGTCGCTTTCACGAACGCTTCCGATCCCTGGGCATCATTTCCGTCAGCCAGCGATTTCATTGGAAAGCTGAATATTAATGCTGTCATCATTGCCGCGAGTCCCAACAGCTTCATTGTTCGCATTCCAGGCTTGGATTGTCTCCGACTTCTTTTTTCACCATACTTATGTGACTCCATCATTTTGTTTACACACCTTCCCTTTCTAATCTTGTTGCTTCCCTGTTACTATCTCCAATATTTCATTTTCATTGCATCTATCCGCTATTTTTTTGCAAAAAAATAAAGCCGACCCGCGCAGTGATCGCGCAAAACCAGCTTTCGTTCTTTGATGCGGACCAATCTAACCAAGTTCAGGCATCTTGCTTTCGACTCTTCAACAATCGCTCCGCTTCCTTCATAACCGAATGCACAAGCTCCCCTGCGGTCCTGTCCGATCGGGACAATCGGGTTGCTTGTCCCGCCCATAGAGACATATATTCCGGCTCGTTCATTTCTGCCGCATGACGCCGAATTTCTCCGGTTAAGGTGTTCTGGCTAGGGAATGGAAGCGGCTTGTGCCCGGATTCGTCCATCATATCGATGAAGGTATTCCTGATCCCTCTAGCAGGTCTTCCGGAGAAAACTTTCGTAATAACTGTACTCTCCTCGTTACTGGCAGTTATCGCTTGCTGATAAGCGGGATGCGCCCCCGACTCCCGGCAGGTGAGGAACGCCGTGCCCATCTGCACGCCTTGCGCACCCAGCATGATCGCCGCCGCTAGCCCGCGCCCGTCCATGATGCCCCCTGCGGCGACGACAGGCACCTGTACGGCATCCGCCACTTGCGGGACAAGCGAGAACGTCCCTACTTGCGCGCCATCGGGATGATCGGTCAGATGGAATGTGCCCCGATGACCTCCGGCATCGCTGCCCTGCGCCACGATAACGTCAGCGCCTCTCCGCTCCGCTTCCAGAGCCTCCCTCACCGTTGTCGCCATAGCGATGAATCGAACGCCCCTTCGCTGCAGCGCCTCCCTGTCTGCCTCGTTCAACAAGCCGAATGCTGTGCTTAATACCGGAACGCTTTCTTCCAATACGACTGTAAGCTGTTCCCGGAACCAGTCCGGCGTATGAAGCGTCCTGAGCTCTCCATCCGCCTCTGATCCAGGCTTCAGTCCAATTCGTTCCCTTACCGCGTTCAGTGCGCGCTCCGCTTCCCGCTGACGCCTCCAATCGTCCTGCATGGACACCGAGAACAAGTTAACTGCGAACGGCCGCTTCGTCAATTCCGATATGCGCCTTACAGCGCTTCTTATCGCCTCCGGCTTCATATATGCCGCTCCCAGCGTACCGAGGCCTCCCGCCTCGGAGACTGCCGCCACCAGCTCCGGCGTCGTCGCGCCGCCTGCCATGCCTGCTTGAATGAGCGGATATTGAATGCCCAGCAGCTTGCAAATGGATGATTCCGACCACATCTTCGACACTCCTTTATCCACCATCTTCTGTGTTCAGTGTATATCAAGCGGGGCGTTGCTTCAAACTAATGAATCAGTTTACCGGGAAGGAGGGAATGGCAATATGGCCAAACAACAAGGACATGCCGTCAAAAATACGCAAACGAAATCATCCGACAAAAAAAGCAACGGCTCCGGCAACAACCACTGATACGGTCGGCATTTAAAAAACACCCCGTCACCGGCTAAGAACCGGCAGGCGGGGTGTTTTCGTATGCCCGGAACAAGGAATATGGCACTTTTTGTAGAATAAGTATCTATCGTATAACAAACTTAACTCACGGAAACGACGAGACGAATACATAATGAAATGTGGTGTTGAAAAAAATGAGCACACTTTACTCCAATAACTATACCGTCATTGATTTCGAAACGAGCGGACTTGATCCCATGAAGGATCGTGTCATCGAAGTAGCCGCCATTCGCTGCGTCAACGGGGAAATTGCGAGCGAATTCAGCACGCTCGTACAATTTGACGGCAAGCTGTCTCCCAAAATTACAGAGCTTACCGGAATTACAGACGAAATGACCGCCGGGGGAATGGATGAAGGCACAGCTTTCCGCATTTTGAACCGAATGATCGGCGACCATATATTAATTGCGCACAATGCCGGATTCGACTTAGGCTTTCTGCATTATACCCTCATGCGGCTGGCCGGCAGATCATTCCTTAATTCCTTCATTGACACGCTCACGATTAGCAGGGAACGGCATACCTATCCCCATACGCTGAAAGATATGTGCGACCGCTACCAGATTCCGTTAATTGGCGGACATCGAGCGTTGAACGACGTCATCGCCTGCTGGGAGCTGTTCCGCAAGCTCGATGAAGAAGCGCCTGTGCAGCAGCATCTGAACAAATTGGGTTACTTGAGCAAGTACGGACCTCCGCGCTGGAGCCCGCCTCACGCCGAACTGGAGCCGATTCAGCTGAAGTACGCACGGTAATTCGAGGAATCCGTCACGCTAGCAGGGCGTCACTCCAAAAGTTCGAATGGGTTGACGGGGTGGAGCAGGTTAACATACGAAATAAACCGTCAGAGCGCGATGCTCTGACGGTTTATTGTTGACTACTGAGTCTGCTCTCTCTGCATGATCACCCTCATGTCGGCAATGACCTAGCTGCTAGAACTCCAATTCGTGAATCGTCCCAACCGGCTGGCACATCAGCTCGCAGCCTTCCGGCGTAATGACCACGCCCTTCTCCCAGCGGATGCCGAAGGATGGCGTTGTCACGAAGGTGTCGATCTGAAACGTCATGTTCGGCTCCAGCAGGTAATTGGACGACGTCTCCATCCATGGCGCTTCCACTTCGATCATGCCGGTGCCATGGCAAGGTCCATACAAGTAATTTTCCTCATAGCCGTTGTCTTGATAATATTGTATAAAGCCCTTGGCCACATCGCTGGCGTTAACCCCTGCCTTCAAATTCGCCTGCGTCCACTCATGCGCCTTCAACCCGAACTCGATGACCGCTCTGCGATCCGAAGTCAGCTTCCCGAGGCTGATCGGCAAGCCGACCGCAGCGGAATAACCGTCCACCTTAGCCGACAAGTTCAGCTGCACAATATCTCCCTTATTGATCACCCGGTGAGAGGAACGAGATATGGCGTGGCTAGTCGATTTCTCGCTGAAAATATACATCGGAAGCCCTTCGTATTCGGCACCGTTCTCATAGATGACACGCTGGGCAACACCTACCATTTGCGTCTCTGTCACGCCCGGACGAATCGTGCGAATGACCTCTTCCGTAGCCAGCTCGGCGATGCGGTAGCCTTCGCGCAAGCAAGCAAGCTCATTGGCTGACTTGATCTTCCGCAGCGACACCATAATATCGTCAGCACCGGTGATTTCCGCTTCAGGGAAGTTGCTCTTCAGCCCTTCCATCATGACGACCGTCGTATCCAGCAGGCTGGCCACGCCGATTTTCAGCTTGGAGCCGGTTATGCCCAGCGCCCTGAACACATCCTTATACGTGTTCGGCTTCAACTCGGGATAGCTTGGATTAGCCGACTCGCGATATTCCATCAGTGTGAAGATTTTGTCGATTTTGCCGAAGTCGGACGCATATATCGTGCTTTCCGGTCCCACAAGCAATGCGGCCTCGCCGGAAGCCGTAATGACCACGCCCGCTCGCTCGAACAATGGCCAGAACCCGCTGAAGTATCGCGCATTGGCATAATCCGCTTCGTTGGAGTTTACGACCAATGCGTCCAATCCTTTCTGCTGTACAATCTTTGCCGCGCGCTGAATTCTTTCCTTATATTCATGATCCGGTATATACACTCTTCCTGCCATTTTTATCTCTCCCTACTCTTTTTTCGTTTTTGCGTCGATCAGAACGACAATTGCCAGAATAAGCCCTTTAATAATCCATTGCCAGTATGAACCGATGCCGAGCAGCACCATGGCGTTATCGATAATGCCGAGAATAAGTGCCGCGATAACGACGCCGATCACTTTTCCCCTGCCGCCTGAGAGGGAAGTACCGCCCAGCACGACGACGGTAATGACGTCGAACAACATATTTTCCCCAATCGTCGGTTGGCCCGCCATCGTTCTGGATGTAATAAGAATGGCGCCGATCGCCGTCAGGAAGCTTCCCAATAGAAAGGAGATCATCTTGATTCTATTCGTATTGATGCCAGACAGCCGGCTGGCTTCCTCATTGCCTCCGACGGCATAAATACTTCTGCCCGTTGCCGTATGCATCGTGAACACATACAGAACCGCCGCGATAACGATCAGAATAATAACCGGCACAGGGATTGGACCGACGTAACCCGCGCCGAGCACCTTGAAGCCCGACGGCAAGCCGGAGATCGGAATGCTGTTGCTGTACAAATAATTGACGCCTTTCAGCACGATCATCGTCACCAGTGTCGCGATAAATGCCGGAATCTTCCCGTAGACGGCCAGCAAGCCGTTAACGAAGCCCACTGCGATCGAAGCGCCCAATACGATCACAACGGCAAGTACGATGGGCACGTCATTCCAATGCACCAGTCCCGCCAGCAGCACGCTTGTAAATCCGATAGAAGAGCCTGCCGACATATCAATGCCGCCAATCAGGACAACGAAGAACTGCCCCAGCGCTATGATGGCGAGAAAAGAGATCTGCCTCACAATGTTGATAATATTGTTGCTGTCGAAAAATCCGTCAACGAAGATGGAGCAAGCCGCAAACAAACCGATGAAAATGAATAGGATGGCCCACTCCTTCATAAACAAGGTAACGGATTCATTCGGCGCAAGACTCCTGCCTCGCTTCTCCGTAGCTCCCATTGCTTCCATTGTCATACCCCCAACAACTTGCTGATAATGTTGCTTTGCGTTTTGTCTTCACCCGATACACAAGTCTGGAACTCACCTTCGAACATCACGTAAATGCTGTGGCACAATCCAAGCAGCTCCTCCAGCTCGGGAGAAACAATGACGACAGATTTCCCCTTGGCCGTCAGATCGTGAATAAGCTTGTAAATTTCCGCCTTGGCGCCGACATCGATGCCGCGGGTCGGCTCATCGAAGAGGAACAGCTCCGAATCGGCAAGCACCCACTTGGAGATGACAATCTTCTGCTGATTGCCGCCGCTCAGCTTCACTACGGATTGCTGAGGCGTTGCCTTCACGCGCATCCGCTTCGCCACCCCATTCGCTTCTTCACGCTCTCGGCCGTGCTGCATCGTCACTTTCTCGAAGCGCTTCAGGGATGGAAGCGTAATATTATGGACAACATTGAAATTCATAACCAGACCAAGCTGCTTCCGCTCATCAGGGACGAGACCTATGCCCTTGCGGATCGCTGCCGACGGCGACTTGAACGACACCTTCTCCCCTTTCCAGATGATCTCTCCATCCGTAATCTTGTAATTGCCGAATATGGCGTTCAGCAGCTCCGTCTTGCCTGCTCCGACCAGACCGGCAATGCCTACCACTTCTCCGGTTCTCACCGTCATATCGATATTGCGGAACGCCTTCTCTGACGTAAGCCCTTTCAACTCCAATATGGGATCGCCGATCCGTTCGTTAAGCGGAGGGAATATTTGCGTCATTTCCCTGCCGATAATCATGGCAATCAGCTCGTCCTTGTTCACATCTCCGACTTCGCCGGAATGGATCAGCCGCCCATCGCAGAGCACCGTATACGTATCGCATACCTCGAAAATTTCATCCAGCCGGTGGGAGATATAAATAATGCCTATGCCGCGTTGTTTCAAAATGCGAATAATGCGGTAAATGTTCTCAATTTCCTTCTCCTGCAATACAGCTGTCAGCTCATCCATAATAATCATCTTCGCCTGCATGGAGACTGCTTTAGCCAGCTGAATAATCTGCTTTTCCGCCATTCGAAGCTCCTTGACCGGCACCGTCAGATCCACCTCCGCTCCCAGAAAGGAAAGAAGCTCCTCTCCTTTGCGAAGCATTGCCTTCCGGCTGACGAGACCAAACTTCTTCTCGTAATTGCCGATAAACAAGTTTTCAAGCCCATTCATCTCCGGAATCAGCTGCAGCTCCTGATGTACGACGGCAATGCCCATCTGCTGCGAGCTGCGAACATGATACCCTCCCTTCTCGCTGACATTCGCGCCATCCACATACAACGCGCCTTCGGAAGGCGTATAGTGCCCGATAATGATTTTGGCCAGCGTCGACTTGCCGGCTCCATTCTCGCCGACCAGCGCCCTGCACTCTCCCGGCTTCAGGCTGAAGGACACATGGTCCAACGCCTTGACGCCGGGGAATGATTTGGACACGTCCCGCAGCTCGATGATCGGTGTCACTCCCGCATTCATCGGATAGTCCCCTTATTCCAGGAAGCTGCGAATTCATCCGCGCGATGGAACGTCGAACCCCTGTCCTTCAGCCGGTCAATCAGGATCGAGAATTCGCGCATCGCCTTGTCTCCGCAGCCAAGCGTCAGGAAGCGATCGGGTATTACCGTTGCTTCCCCGTAATGGTAGCTTTCCTGAATAGGAACGAACTCCCAAGGGTGGAAGTAGAAGCAAAGCACCATGGGAAGCTGCCTTTCCTTCAGGAATCGGAGGAATCCGTCAATATGCTTCATCAGCGCATCGGCTCCTTGCGTCCGAAATAACGGCCACTGATCCCGATCGCGTTCCAGGCCGGGGTCTTTGCTGACCATTGCCATATCGGCGAAGTTGGGAATTTCAACGATCTTCATATCCCCTTCCTTCGTCCAGTTATCGCTGCTGGGGTTATAGGGTGCGTAACGCTCTCTATAGAAGTACATAGGATAAGAGGCATCCGATACATAGTTCAATCCTTCCAGTGCGTTCAGGAGCGCAGTCGATCCCCACAGACGGGGAGCACGGAACGATACAGGCTGATGCCCCAGCACCTGTTCGACCCATTCCGTCGCCTTCCCGATGCGGAAAGGTACTTCCTCAGGCAGCAGCGGCACGACGCCGGGAATGGGGAATAGCTCATCCCCTACCGTCTCGTGGAACAGGGAGTGGCAGCCGACCTCATTGCCGCTTTCCTTCACAAGCTCGACGCTCTCCGGATTTCTGCGCGCCGCGTCGCCGGTATAATAGAACGTCCCCTTAATCCCCTTCTTGTCGAACAACTCGATGAGAGGAGGCGTGCCGTTCCTCACCCCGTCGTAATAAGGGGTGAAGCTCCCGACATCCGTCTCCATATCGAAGCCAAATATCACATGAATATTGTCACGCATAGCAATCCTCTCCTTCTTACAGCCACAGCCAACCGAGCGCTTCCACGCCCAGGAAGATCTGCCTGTCATCGCGATTGTCAGGGTCCAGCTCATTATGAATAACCCGCTTCAACTCATGGTAAGGATACATACAGGACGGCGTTCCCGTCTCCGAGACGGGATTCACATCGAAGTAGACCCGCTTCACCAAAGCGAAATCCTGTTCATTCAGCGCGTCCATCCGCAAGAGCAGCGCTCTCTTCTGATCGGGATCGACGGCTTGGTCATAAGCGATGGACGCCAACGCCAGGTCATAGATCATTCTGTTGCGCTCATGCGCATTTTTGATTTTGTCGAAATGCTTCATATAGACGCAAAGCTGTTCATCGTCCCGGATTGCACTTCTCACTCTATCAATCTTCTCCCCTAATGCCGGCCAGCTTGCGATCGCCGCCTCAATAACCGGGATGTCCCCCTCATTCACTTTATTGCGCAGGAACGGGAACTCTGTCGGGAAGATGTTCAACTGGCTCTCGTGTATCGTCAGCATATTTTGCAGCACGTCCAGAATATCATCCGCCAGTTCTGATCCGAATACGGCTTCCACGGCATAGCGGTAGAATTGCTCGTGCGGCTTGTCGCCGCCCCAGCCATAATAGGCGTGGGCATTCAAATTGAGGAAATAGCCGTACCATTCGAACATGTAGCCGTTGATGCCCTTCACGCCGCGCTCCGCAGAATCGATATGCATATCGATATCCTTTTCGATATATTGGTGGTTCGTCTCCTCATCCGCGCGAATCACATTGGTTTTGAATATACGCATCAGTCTTCCCATCGTCGAAGCGACGGCATTGGCTTCCGTATCCCGAGCCCATATGCGATCCTTGCCGAACACTTCAATCCACTTCGGAAATTCATCATCGGATACATATAAGCCCGGCGCCCAGAAAAGCACAACGTCCTTCGGAATGCTGTTCACGCAGTCCTGCAAGTAAGCCAGATCCTTCTCCAGCGGCGGCTCTCTCCAGGCGCGGATGCCGACGACGCAATCCGGATTCTCAGCCTTAATTTCATCATAAAGCGTATTCAGCAGCCAGAAGTTGGCCTTATGCTTCGCTTCCGCAGGCGTGCGGTTCAGCATGAAGTTCTCCTTGCAAGCCTTGCAGTTGCAGAACCAGTAGGACTCCTCGCTTTCTTCGAAGTCGATGCCGTCAAAGCCAAGCTTCACAACCCGGCGAACCGCCGCTTTCAGGTAAGCGAGATTGTCCGGATTGCTCAGGCATAACGTATCGAAGTCGTTCACGAACCCGCCATCCTCCGGCAGAACCATCCTCCTGTCCTTATACAGGCTTGGATAGCCGCCATTGTAGCTATTCAGGCCGATGTAGGCGAAGAAATCGATGCCCAGCTTATGTCCGTAATCGAATAACCTTGACAGAAATTCGTTGGCAATATTGGGGTGGGTATATGCAATCTCAATCCAGTTGCCGCTCTCTTCATTCCACACGTTCATCTTGTAATTGTGCAGCATCGTCTCCGGATACTCATCGAACCGGAATGGCCAGTATCCGTACATGCACATATTGAATTGATTAATCTTCTGGTCGGAGCATATGTTCAAATATTGAATCCATTCGTCATAGCCCCATAGCTGCATATCGAAACCTATCCGTCCGTAGCCTGCATACCAGGCGAATGTGTTCGATACAGAACGCTTCTCAATGGAAGGCCAGTCAACAATGCTTGCAGCGGGAACGGCATAACGCCCCTCTTCCTGTCTCTGCAGCAATTGCTTGAAGGTAGACAATGCGTTGACATAGCCGTCACGATGGGCGAAAGCCAACTTTACTTCGGATGATTCCGTCCGCAGCGTATATCCCTGCTTCACGAACAGCTCCGTATTGTCCGTCTCCGCATCCTCCGGCAATCTGTCGGTCAGGATGAGAGGGAGCAAGCCGGGGGCTGTGACATTCATTTGTACAGTTATATTGGGATAGTCCCACAGCTTCATTTTGGCGAGTTCCAGCGGATCGAAGCTTATTCCGTCTAAGCCGGTTGTCATAAGGCTGATTCCTTCGAACGGAATGGACAGATTTTGACCTATTTCATAGCGCTTTGGTTCAGGGAGTAATGCGTGCATCGTTGTGCCTCCTTGTCGATTTCTTGGAGAAGGGCCGTGTAATGGCCCCCTCACGCTGTTCTTTGACGCTTCCCGACTAATTGCCCAGCCAAGACCAATTCTGCCAATCGTAGTCGTCAATATTCTCGGGAGTAATAACCTCAGGCTTCGGCAACGGCGTAACATCCTCCAATTGCTCGCCCTCCAGCGCCGCCATCAATGCTTCTAACGCTACCTCGCCCAGGATGACAGGGTCTTGAAGCACTTCGCCAAGCCAAGAAGCATTCCCGTCTTGAATGAATTGCAATACTTCCTTATCGCCTGCCATTCCGATAAACTTGATTTCCTTGTCCCGGTTCGCTCCGACAGCGCCGTTGTAGGCGCCTAACACCAGTGCATCGTTATGACCGCTGACGACATCAATGTTTTTGTTCCGCTGCATCACATTTTCGAATAACGTCTGTGCAGAGTTGCGGTCTCCCTTAGGATCTCCTTCTTCTATGACTTCCGCATTGGGGAATGCAGCTTTAACCGTGCTTGAGAAGCCTTCGAATCGATCAACGGACGCCTGACCTGACGCGGGTACGGACAAGTACGCCACGGTCGGATTACTTTTATTCAAGGTTTTCAAGTAGTTCACCGCAATCTCGCCGGCCGCGATTCCCATTTCTTTAAAATCGTGACCGACAAACGTTTCCCAGACGGCATCTTCCGGATTGTCCGGCGATTGCGGATAATCGCCAACCACGACTTTTACGCCCTGTTCCTTCAGCTTGACCATAGTAGGAATGATGGCTTTCCCGTCGACCGGAAATACGACAACGCCTTTCGCCCCGAGCTGAACCATATTCTCAAGCTGTGTAATTTGGGTATTGATATCGAACTTGCCATCCTCGAACTGAAGCTTAATGTTTTTGCCGGATTTCTCGACATAATTTTTCATTCCGTCAATCGTGCCTTGATACCATGGCCAGCCCAGATTCATGATGGCTCCGCCTATTACCATTTCGTCGCCGTCCTTGGTTACGCTTTCATTTTGTAGTGAGCCGTTCGCTTCATTCGCATTACCGCCTGCGGAACAGCCTGCCAACACCGTAGATACGAGCAATGCTGCAGTGAATAACTTAACCCAACCCTTCTTCATTTCATTTCCCCCTATGCTCTCATTGTTGTTAAACACTTAAACCCATGGTGGTGTAGAATGCCATATCCTGCTGCCGTGTATCCAGTCTTCCATATTGCACAACGACGGGAACGCTGCTGGTCAGCTTAACGGCATACTGCGTCTCCTTCGGAATAACATATCCTCCCATGTCCTGAGCATGATCGAGACGGAAGCAACGCACTCTTTCCGCCTCTACGATGGCCGGCAGCAAGCTAACGGGCTCCCTGTCCGCAAAATACAACTTCATCTCTATGGATGCGGGGGCGTTATTCATATTCAGGACAATAATCGATTCATGTCCCTTCAACAAGGAGTCGCCCGGCGGGGGCAACTCACAGTCCGGAAATACCCACTGCAGCTTGCCGTTATGTTCATTCATCGCGATTACGATCCCCTTTCCGGATCAGGCTTGACTCATTAATGATCAACGTCGGTTCCAGCACGACTTTCTGGAACATTTTCAAATCCTTGTTTTTCTCGCGCCGCATGATGATGTCCGCTGCTATAGAACCTATTTTTTCCGCTGGCTGAATGATGGAAGTAATTTGCGGCCGGAGCAGCCCGGTCTCATCGTTGGCGTCGAAACATACACAGGCAATATCTTGCGGAATCTTGAGGCCCTTCTCTATGATTGCCTTGATCGCTCCGTACAAGAGGAAGTCATTGGCGGCAAACACGGCGGTAGGAATTTCATCCTGCTCCAGCCAGCTCTTCATAATGCTATAGCCGCTTTCCCGCTTGAACTCTCCTACGCCAATCCAATGCTCGCGTACGAGCCGGCCATTCTGTTCCATGCAGCTGCGGAATCCTTGCAACCGTTCTTCCGCCGTTGATTGATTCTGCGGTCCTGTAATAATGGCCAGTTTCTCATGGCCTTGCCTTATCAGATGTTCCGTAAGATCATAGCTGGCCTTCGCATTGTCAATCGTCACAACATCGAAGTTTTCCTTCATCTGCGGCATATTGTCAATGAACACGATCGGAATACCGGAATTTTTGTACTGATCGAACAACTCCATATTGGCGCCGACGGTGGCGATCACCAGTCCCGTTACTTGTTTCTGAAGCAGCAGCTGCACATACTCCTCTTCCTTGCCGATATCTTCACCGCTATTGCACACGATAACGGTATGCTCATTCTCGCTCGCAACCTTCTCCACCCCTTTCATCACATTTCCATAGAAGCTGTTGGACAGATCAGGAACGATTACGCCCAGCGTATGCGCGCTTTTCCGCTTCAGGCTTCGGGCAATTTCATTGGGCTGATAGCCGAATTCCTTAATCGCCTTCAGTATGCGCTCCCTCGTCTCCGCACTCACCCTTCCTGTACCATTAATGACTCTGGATACGGTGGAAATCGAAATGTTAAGATGCTTGGCAATATCCTTTAACTGAACTGACAATAGAATCCCTTCCTTTTTGCGCAAACGTTCTCTCACATGTGATAAAAAAAACCGTCATTACGGAGTGTGTTACACAATATAAATCGCGACTTTTTTACATTTTCCAATCAATTACTGCGCTTTCATTCCCAAATAAACAAAAAACACAACATGTCTGAACAAGTTACTCCACTTCAATCGAGCAAACGTTTTCTCACTCATATAGTACAAGATTATCGAATTGTCTGTCAATACATTTTTATTGCGGGGAGACAATAGGCACGAAAAACGCCTGACGGCGTCCTTTTACTACTCTCCTCCGGCTAGCCCCTCTTTTCGGCGATGCAGTGAATGATTCATTCCCCGCCTTCGTGCGTATGCCACATACACTACAGCTGCTCAAACTAACCTTTCCCGTCCTCGAGCGTATGCCACATACACTACAGCTGCTCAAACCAGCCTTTCTCGCCCTCGAGCGTATGCCACATACACTACAGCTGCTCAAACCAGCCTTTCTCGCCCTCGAGCGTATGCCACATACACTACAGCTGCTCAAACCAGCCTTTCCCGCCTTCGTGCGTATGCCACATACACTACAGCTGCTCAAACTAACCTTCTCGCCCTCGAGCGTATGCCACATACACTACAGCTGCTCAAACCAGCCTTTCCCGCCTTCGTGCGTATGCCACATACACTACAGCTGCTCAAACCAGCCTTTCTCGCCCTCGAGCGTATGCCACATACACTATAGTTACTCTAACCTCCCGGCTGCAGCTGCCTGCGGCTGCCCGAACGGCTTTCCCATTGCGTACTGACCCTCCTCATGATCTGGAAATGTCATAGACGCCAATCAGAATAATGGCGATCCCTGCCCAGCGTAAGCGTAACGGTCTCTCCGAAGACCGGCCCGTCCACAAGCATGGCGAGGACATAGGCTACACTTTGAAGCGGATAAGCTATGCTTAAGGGTAATCTTGACAGAACGACAAACCATAACACCGTCGCCGTACCGTACAGCGCCAATCCTCCATAAATGTAATTCGAGGTCGCTCATTTATCCCAAACAAGCCCTCCTGCTTTTTGAAGTCCCAGCTTGAAGAAGGTTTGGCCCAGGACCAGCAGGATTATATTGCCCAACAATATGCCGTAGTCTGTGAGATTTCTCATGCGAACCACCCCTTTCAATAGTCTGTGAAAATCTCACTAACTATAGCACTTCCGCCGCGAGGGATCTCTTAAGATATTCTTAAGGGGAGAAAATAACCCCACAAAGTGGGGCTCTACTTCGAAGCTTACAGGGGTACATTGCGGGGACCCCGGAACTTATAAATAATAATGCAAAAAAACAGGAATGGCGCTGCTGGGATAATCCCCCTTGCACCGCCATTCCCGGCTTCCATCCTGTTCCTGAACCGCTAAGCGCGCGCCAGCTTCGCCATCGCGCCGAGCGCCGCATCGATCTCGCGCTCCACCGCGTTGGAGACGGCGTCGGTATGTGGATCATACTCCGCCGCAAGGTCGGCGTCCGCGAATCCGTCAATCGCCACGATCGCACCTGCCCGCGCCCCTCTGATCGTCGCCACGATATAGAGCGCCGCAATCTCCATCTCAACCGCAAGCGCGCCAGCCGCTTTATACTGCTTATGCGGAATGTCTACCACTCCGCTGAAGAATGCATCGAGCGTTACAGTAATGCCCTTCTGTACGACACCTCCGCCAGCCAGTGCCGATTCATACAGCGCCGACGTCACATCGCTGTCCGCCACTGCGGGGAATCCGCTTGGCACAAGCTGGGAGGTAAGGCCTTCCGCCCTTACGGCCGCCGTGCTCACAATCAGGCTGCCCGCAGGATGCTCCGCGGAATAGGAGCCTGCCGTACCGACGCGGATCAGCGTCTTCACGCCGCCCTTGATCAGCTCCTCGAAGCATACGGCCGCACCCGGCGAGCCTACGCCATGGCTGACGACGGCAAGCTTCACCCCGTCGTACTCCCCGACGAAGGTCCGATATTCCCTGGCGAACGCCAACTCCTTGGCGTCCATCAGCTTCTCCGCGATCGCGGCTGCGCGCCTGGGGTCGCCGCAGACGATCGCACAGGCCGGAAGCTCCTCCGATTGCACCTGTAATATTGGCAAATACATGTATGATCCGCTCCTTTTATGTTATACGCTGAAATATTCGACTACCGGGCTAGCTCCCTTTACGTTCCGTCAGTCTGCGCCTAACGCGAGCTTCCGCTCGACTTGCGCGCCTCCTGCATGTAGCCTTTGTCCTTGAAGAAGAACAACGCCACTAGCGTGACGACATATGGCAGCATGGATGTGAAATGTGTCGGCAATGCCAACCCCTGCAGACGAATGCTCAGCGCGTCCATGAATCCGAACAGAACGCTGGAAGCGGCGACGCCGATCGGATTGGATTGTCCCAGCATCGTAGCGACCAGCGCGATGAAGCCGCGGCCCGCCGTCATTCCTTCCGAGAACATCGTGACGTTGCCCAGCGACAGCTGAGCTCCCGCCAAGCCGCACAGCGCGCCGCACAGCAGCACCGCCTTGTATTGAATCGCTGCGACGCCGATGCCCAGACTTCTGGCCGCAGTAGGATTCTCGCCCGCTGCCAGCAAGCGGAAGCCGCCTACCGTTCTGAACAGATAATATTGCAGGCCGATTACAATGAAGATCGACAGATAGACAAGTGCAGTGTGGCCGGACAACACGTCACCAAGCCACGGAATATCCTTCAGCAGCGGAATCTGGAGCTTGGGCAGACCTGTCATCTGACTGTTCGTATAGGCGCCCTTCACATCGAATATGGCGCGCAGTGCGAAGGTCGTCAGACCCAGCGCCAGAAAGTTCAGCGATATGCCGACCACGATGACATTAGCCTTCAAGTGGATGCTCATATAGCCGAATAAGAGAGCGTACATCATCGTGCACATTACGGCAAAGAGCACTGCTGCCCATATATTTCCAGTCATATGATTGCCCACGATGCCGGAGAATGCGCCGACCAGCATCATTCCTTCCAGACCGACATTGAACAAGCCGACCCGGGCGCACAGCGCGCCTCCCAGCGCAGCCAGCAATATCGGCGTTATCATGCGAAGCGCCGAAGCGAATAACGAAACGTCAAGCAGCTGATCCATTCTTCGCCCCCGCTTTCTTTCGTTTGAATGTGATAAAGGAATACGTGATTTTCGCCGATACGAACAAGATCAGCACCGCTTGAATGATGCTTGACACCTCCAGCGGCACATCTGTGTTGCGCTCCATCCCCATTCCGCCTGTCTGAAGAGCCGCAAGCAGAATGGCCGCCAGGGCGGTACCGATCGGATTGGAGCTGGCCAGCAGCGTCGCCATAATGCCGGACCATGCATAGCCCGGGGTGGTCAACGCACCGTCCAGATAACGGTACTGCGTGCCCAGCACTTCCACGGCCCCAGCGAGACCGGCCAATGCTCCGCTGGCGAACATGCTGATCATCATCAGACGTCCGCGATCGACGCCGCCGTACGATGCGAACAGCGGATTGCCGCCCATCATCCGGATCTCATATCCCTTCACGGTATAACGGATGAACAGCGCCAGCAGAATTGTTGCGCACAGCGCAATAAGGAATCCGGCATGCAGCGTCATGCCCTGGAACAGCTTCGGCAGCCATGCGGCGCTGTCGATCTTCACCGTCTGGGACATCGCGGCGGAGCCGGAGCGGTCCTTCAGCGGGAAGGCTACCAGATAACCCGCGAACAAGATTGCGATATAATTAAGCAATAGCGTCGTCATAATCAGGTTCATACCGAACCGGGCATCCAGCCAGCCGGCGAATGCGGACCACAGGCCGGCGGCGATCATACCCGCCAGCAATGCCGCAACCAGCTTCATCCAGCCCGGTCCCGGCAGGTAGATCGCAGTCAGTGCCGCGGACAGTGCGCCCATGACCATCTGACCCTCCGAGCCGAGATTGAAGAATCCTGCCCGGAATGCAAGCGCTACGCCAAGTCCGATCAATATGATCGGGGTCGCCCTGGCAAGCGTATTGGTGAAGAAGTAAAAATTGCCGAATGCGCCCTTCCACATCTCCGCATAAGTCTCCGTCACAGAGCCGCCTACGATAAGGATGGCAATGGCGCCTACCGCGAGGCCGATGAGGATGGCAACAAGGGGCTGCAGCAGCGACTTCAATATTTCCGACAGCTTATCCAACCGCTTTTCCTCCCGCCATTAACAAACTAATCCTCTCCTCCGTAGCTGTACCAGCCATCATCTCGCCCACAATCCGTCCTTCATACATGACGAGTATACGGTCCGACAGCTTCAGTACCTCCGTCAATTCCGACGATACGAGCAGGATCGCTCCTCGCTTGTCCCTTCTCGCCAGCAGCTCGCCGTGAATAATCTCCATCGCGCCGACATCGACGCCCCTGGTCGGCTCCGCCGCAATCAGGAACGGCGTCTCCTGTGCAAGCTCTCTCGCTACAATCAGCTTCTGCAGATTGCCGCCGGACAAGTATTGGGCCTTCGTATGAACGGAGCCCGTCTTGATCCGGAACTTGTCGACCCAGCCTGCCACCAGCTTGCGGATGCGGCCTCCCTGCAGCACGCCCAGCTTCTGATGCTTGCCCGTGTGTCCCATTAACCCGTTGTCCAGCACACTCGCTTCCTTCGATACGCCCCACAGATAGCGATCCTCCGGAATATGGGCAAGGCCGCCCTCCCGCACGATGGAGACGGGCGCTCCCGTCACATCCCGCTCGAGCAGCCGAACCGTTCCTGCATCCGGCTTCAGCAGACCGGATATCGCCTGCAGCAGCTCCGACTGCCCGTTGCCCGATATGCCGGCAATGCCGACAATCTCACCTTCGTGCACTTCGAAGCTGACGTTATCCAGGAGAGGCTTCGTCTTGCTGCCGCGAACCGATAGCGAAGACACTTCCAGTACCGGATTGCCGCGATTAGCGGCACCTCTTGACAGCTGAACCAGTTCTCGTCCGACCATTAACCGCGACAGCTGCTCCTCGTCCGTCTCCTCGGCGTTCAGCACACCCGTCACCTCGCCGTCGCGCAGCACGGTTATCCGATCGGCCACCTCCATAATCTCACCCAGCTTATGGGTGATCAGAATGAAGCTCTTGCCCTGCGCAGCCAAGCGCTTGATGGAGATCAGCAGCTCCTTCACCTCAAGCGGCGTCAGTACGCCGGTCGGCTCGTCCAATATGATAATCTCCGCCCCTTGATGGAGAACCTTCAATATCTCAACGCGCTGCTGCATGCCTAGCGAGCATTCCCCGACCTTCATCCCCGGGTCGACAGGCATGCCGTATTGCCTGGACAGCTTCTCCGTCTCCTCGGCGGCGGCTTTGCGGTCGAAGGCGATTCCCTTCACCCGTTCTCTGCCGATGACGATGTTCTCCGCGATGGTGAAGGAAGGGAACAGCATGAAGTGCTGATGCACCATGCCGATCCCGCACTTCATCGCATCTGTGGGATTATGGAATGCTACGGCCTTCCCATTCACGACAATGCGGCCGCTCGTTGGCGTCTCCATCCCGTACAGCATCCGCATCAGCGTTGTTTTGCCCGCTCCGTTCTCGCCGACGAGCGCATGAATTTCCCCCCTGCGCAGATTGAAGTCGACATTGCGGTTGGCAGTCACACTGCCGTACGATTTCGTCATGCTTTCCATTTGCAGCAGCATATCGTTGCTCCTTTCAACAAGCAAACCGGCTGCAGGAATTAGCAGCCGGT
Source organism: Paenibacillus sp. J5C2022 (assembly GCF_025567625.1). GTDB lineage: Bacteria > Bacillota > Bacilli > Paenibacillales > Paenibacillaceae > Pristimantibacillus. Next base: position 112,309 of record NZ_JAOQJC010000013.1, read on the forward strand.
CAGCGCTTTATGTGAGACTACTGGGCAAGCGGATTCTTCACTTCAAGCTTGCCGCTCTTGATGTCTTCCGCGATCGCCTTCACTTGATCGATCACGTCTTGTCCGATGAACGGGCTAAGCGGAGAAGTGCTCTCATGCGTGACGAACGTCACGCCTACGCCTTCCTCCAGCAAGCCGTAATCCACCTTGCCGAATTCGAAGCTGCCGGCTGCGAATGCCTTCGCCGTCTCGTATGCAGCCGTATCCGTGAATTTCAGCTGGGACAGCACGATGTGCTCCGGATCTTCCACTGTACGGTCGATATCCTGGCCGGACGTGTAGAAGCCTTTCTCCTTCGCCGCTTCGAACACGCCCAGATCGGATACAGCCGCCATTCCGGCGATGAAGTCGGCGCCCCAAGCATGCTGCTGGATCGCAATTTCCTTCGCTTTCGCCGTATCGACGAAGCTGTTCACATAATTCACTTCATATTCCGCATTCGGATTCGTATGGGCGAGGCCCGCTCCGAATGACTTCGTGAACTTGTGAATGATCGGCGCGTCAATTGCCGCTACTGCGCCAACCTTATTGGTTTTCGTAGAGAGGCCCGCCGCCGCTCCCATCAGGAATGCAGCTTCATATTCGCGGAATACGACGCTGCGCACGTTCGGCTGATCGACCTCATCGTCGATAATGGCGAACGACTTGTCCGGATTTTCCGCAGCAACCGTGCCAAGCGCGTCCACTGCATTGAAGGTAGCCGTCATAATGAGATCGTAATCCTCAGCTACAGTAGTGCGAAGGTTTTGCTCGAATGCCGCAATATCTGTCGATTCTATCGTTTTTACTTCGAGTCCGAATTCTTCGCCAGCTTTCTTCAAGCCTTCATCCATTTGCGAATAGAACGGATTCACGCCGATTTGCTCAGGCAATACGAGCGCAATTTTTTTCTTTTCTGACTCCCCCGAGTCTTTGCTTGCATTGTTGCTTTCCGCCGCATTTCCGGCCGAATTGTTCGAACCGCTGTTTTTGTTCGCATTGGAACCGCATGCCGCAATAACGCCGACCATTAATACAAGAGTAAGTAGTAAGGCAAACCGCTTTTTCAATCTGATCTCTCCTTATGCTGTTATACGACATATTTTCACTTCATTTTACAACAAATCAAATATGAATCAATTAAATAAAAATAAACTTCACGATTTTGTAACAAAATATGTCCATTATATGGAAAAAAAGACCCCGATTTCCGAACATTATTCACTCGACTTCTATCAGATCCGGTTTTATTCCGAACGATTGAGCAATTCACCGACTACTCATCCGTGCTTTCCAGATTGCGCTTCATCAGCACAAACAGCTTCAGCGCCTTCTCCATCTCCAACGGTGTCATGCCCCTGAACATCTTGAGCATTAATGCTCCTCTCGTCGCATGAATCTGCTCTACGATCGCTTCTCCTTCAGCTGTAAGCTGCAGGAGAACCATTCGCCTGTCCCGCTCGCTCCGCTCGCGGCTGACGAATCCCAGTTCAATTAACCGATCCGCAATGCCCGTAACCCCGCCGCCTGACATCGTCAGGCAATCCGCCAGCACGGACGGCTTCTGCGGCCCTTGCTCGTGGAGAATGATCAGCAGCCTGCCGTGCGAGAATCCAAGACCGTACGGATTCTGCTTATTCCACTCGGATAAGATCAGCTTGCGCACTTCCCGGAACGTCTCATCCAGCTGCTGCATCAAAGCCCGGTTATCCTTGCGGCTTTCTTCCAACGCCATTGCCCCCTCCATCATGAAATCCGACCAGATTAGTATAATCTATTCTCCTCAAAAAACCAATTCATATAATTTCTTTGTCTCTACAAAACGCTTCTCCGCCGACGCCGCTCCCATCACAACGGATATGACCCTTCTTCCGTCGCGGCTGACTGTGCCGGTGAAGCAGTAGCCTGCGCTTGGCGTGTAACCTGTCTTCAAACCGTTGTTGCCGGGATAGGAGAACGGCTTGTTCGCCAGCATCAGATTGGTCGCAGCGAGCGGATGCGATTGTGTCGACACCTTCACGCTTGGCATGCTGGAGATGACGAGAACTTCCGGATACTTGCCAATCAGGAAGCCGCCGAGCAAAGCTGTATCCATTGCCGTCATGACAGTATCGCGTTCCGCCGATGCGCCCGCAAGATGGGTGATATGCTCCGAGCCGAGACCGGAAGCATTGCCGAACAGCGTATCGTCGGACAAGCCGATCTCGCGAGCCCGTTCATTCATGCGCCGCACGAATGCCGACTCGCTGCCGGCGATATGCTCGGCGAGCGCGACTGCGGCGTCATTCGCGGAATGAACGGTCATCGCATCGAACAGCTCCCTTACCGTCAGCTCGTCCCCGAGCAGAAGTCCCATTCTCGCGCCCGGCACGGCAGCGGCATATGCACTTACCCGCACTTTGTCGCTCCAGCGGATCGATTCACTCTCCACTTCATCCAGTACAATCAGCTCCGTCATCATCTTCGACATGCTTGCCGGAGGCAGCGCCTTGTCCGCATTTTGCTGGAACAGTACTTCTCCCGTATCGGCGTCCAGCAGTACGGCCGCTCTTGCGTCCACGGATACGACCGCCTCGCCCGACTCCGCCCTTATAGATGTAAGACCGGTATATAATAAGAAGATAACCAGCAGGAACATGCCTGCCTGCACCGCGTTCCATCGTCCGTTGTTCTCTCGCTCGTACCTCGTCACATTAAAATCCCCTTTCAACTCGTGATGCTATAAGCAAGTATAGCGACATGAGTTTAAGGAGACTCTAACGAATCCTTATAAAAACCTTAAATTTCTCTTGCGAGGGGAAGTGCGACGACAAACTTCGTCTCAATCGCATTGCTGAACGCTTCAATCGTACCGCCGTGCTTCTCCACGATATTCTTCGATATGGCAAGGCCGAGTCCCGATCCGCCGGACCACTGTGTCCTCGACTTGTCCCCCCGATAGAAACGGTCGAAAATATGGGGCAGGTCCAGCGCAGGAATGGGATCTCCATAGTTGATCACTTCTACGACTGCCATCCCGTTCCCCTGCTCTCGTCTTACGGCCAGTTGAATGAATTTCCCGTCTTTGCCGTACACCATAGCATTCGACAGCAAATTCTCGAACACTCTGAGAAGCAAGCTTGTATCCGCCTGGACCGCAACGGCCGTCTCCCTGCTGTCCAGCTTCGCCTCCAGCCCCGCTTCCTGCAGCGGCAGATGGTATTGTACCAATAGCTGTCCAAGAAACTCCACCAAATTAATGACTTCCATCTTGATGGCCACACTGTCATGCCTCATGCGCGTATATTCGAACAAATCGTTAATGAGGACATGGAGCCGCTGCGACTTCTCGTAAGCGATCGCCGTATAGTGCCTCAGCTCCACCTCGTCGCGGTATCGGTCCTGCTCGATCAGAGCCAGATAACCCAGCACCGATGTGAGCGGCGTTCGCAGGTCATGCGACACATTCGTAATCAGCTCATTCTTCGTCTGTTCTGCGCGGCGCTCTTCCTCCAGCGCCAGCGACAGGCGCTGCGACAGTCTGTTCACATTGGCGGCAAGCAAGCCGAATGGACTTCTCTTCCGCACTGCGATCTGATATTCCAGGCCCAGCTGTCCGTCCGCAACGCGGCGTACGGACTCGTTGATCGCACCGAAGTAACGGAACGCCATCCATTGCAGGAAGCAGAACAGAAGCAGAGCCACCGCCAAATACAGGATGAACGCCAGCATCAGCCCCAAATTCGTGCTCATGATATCGGAAAACATATTTCGGTAGCCGTAGTAGCCCATCGTTTTCGACAAGGTATCCAGAATGAAGTAGCCTAGCCAGAGGACGACAAGGGACAATATGGCGCTCAGCACAATATTCACCGCAGAGCGAACCACCAGCCTGGAAACGATATTATCCTTCAATTTTATAGCCGACCCCCCATACCGTGACGATGAGCTTCTCTCCAAGCTCCCGCTCCAGCTTGTCTCTCAGCTTGCTGATATGCACCATGACCGTATTATTGGATTCGAAATACTTCTCCTTCCATACTTGCTGGAAAATCTCTTCCGCGCTGTACACCCTCCCCGGCTGGGAGGCGAGCAGGTACAGAATGCCGAATTCCGTTGAGGTCAAGTGAAGCTGCTTGCCGTCCACGTCGGCGGAATGGCTCAGCTTGTCGATGCGGAGCGCGCCTAGCTGCAACTCCTTGCGCTCCTTGCCCTCCTTCTCCTCCCCGCCATCTGACGGACCGCTGTTATACTGATAAGACCTGCGAAGCAAGGAGCGAACGCGGGCCAGCAGCTCAAGTGGATTGAACGGCTTGGCCATGTAATCGTCCGCCCCCGTCATAAGCCCCATGATCTTGTCCATATCCTGCGTCTTGGCGCTCAGCATGAGAATCGGAACATGCTGGTCGCGCCTCAGCCGCCGGCATACCTCCAGTCCATCGAGCTTCGGCATCATAATGTCCAGAATGACCAGATCGGCCGGCTGGCGCTCATAAGCGGCAAGCGCTTCTTCGCCGTCCGAGGCGATTTCCGTGAAGTAACCTTCATTCTTCAAATAGATACCGATCAGATCGGCGATTTCGCGCTCGTCGTCCACAATTAATATTCGTCGTTCCATATATTGAATACTCCTCTCTGCACTTCTATTGCCTATGTTGCTAAATATACATGACGGAAGACCGGAATGGTACCGGACCGCCGCCAACTTCATAATGTTTAAGCCAATTTTAAGCTTTCCTTAAACATTGGGCCAATCCTGGCTTGTCAACAACTGCTAACGCCGATGGCGGCTGCTGATGCGCATTGCTTTATAGCCAACCTATGTCGAGTATGATAGAATCATAGATATGTTTGATTACTGTGCTAAAGCATCCGGAGCGCGACAGCGCTTCCTATATTCAAGGAGGTACAAGGTTTATGGCGGCTAAGAAAATGCGTTCAGACATGATCAAGAAAGGCTTCGACCGCGCGCCTCATCGCAGCCTGCTGCGTGCAGCCGGTGTGAAAGAAGAGGACTTCGACAAACCGTTCATCGCGGTGTGCAACTCTTACATTGATATCATTCCCGGACACGTGCATCTCCAGGAATTCGGCAAGCTGGTGAAGGAAGCGATTCGCGAAGCCGGCGGCGTGCCGTTCGAGTTCAACACGATCGGCGTAGACGACGGCATCGCGATGGGACATATCGGCATGCGCTACTCCCTCGCCAGCCGCGAGATTATTGCAGACTCCGTAGAGACTGTCGTTAACGCTCACTGGTTCGACGGCATGGTGTGCATCCCGAACTGCGACAAGATTACTCCCGGCATGATTCTGGGTGCCCTGCGCGTCAACATTCCGACGATGCTGGTCAGCGGCGGACCGATGAAGGCGGGCAAGACGTCCGACGGACGCTCCATCTCGCTCTCCAGCGTATTCGAAGGCGTCGGCGCTTATCAGTCCGGCAAGATCGATGACAATCAGCTGATGGAGCTGGAGCAATTCGGATGTCCGACCTGCGGCTCCTGCTCCGGCATGTTCACGGCCAACTCCATGAACTGTCTGGCGGAAGGTCTGGGGCTTGCGTTGCCGGGCAACGGCACCATACTGGCAGTATCCCCGGAACGGAAGGAATTCGTCAAGGAAGCAGCACGTCAACTGATGAAGATTATCGAGTTGGGCATCAAGCCACGCGACATCGTCACGGAAGAAGCGATCGACAACGCCTTCGCTCTGGATATGGCGATGGGCGGTTCCACGAATACCGTGCTTCATACGCTGGCCATTGCGCATGAAGCGGGCATCGATTATCCCATCGAGCGCATTAACGAAGTAGCGGAGCGCGTGCCGCATCTGGCCAAGATCGCGCCGGCATCCGACTACCATATCGAAGACGTGCATGAGGCCGGCGGCGTAAGCGCCGTTCTGCACGAGCTGTTCAAGAAGGAAGGCGCGCTGCACGGCGACTGCATTACCGTCACCGGCAAGACGCTCCGCGAGAACGTCGAAGGCTGCGAGATTCAGAACACCGACGTTGTTCGCACGATCGACAATCCGCATACGGAGCGCGGCGGACTGGCAGTGCTGTTCGGCAACCTGGCTCCGAACGGAGCGATCATCAAGACAGGAGCTGTCGACAAGTCAGTCGGCGGCTATCATAAAGGTCCTGCCATCTGCTTCGACTCGCAGGACGAAGCGCTCGCGGGCATCGCGAACGGCAAGATTAAGGAAGGCGACGTCGTCATCATCCGTTACGAAGGCCCTCGCGGCGGTCCGGGCATGCCTGAGATGCTTGCTCCGACATCGCAGATCGTCGGAATGGGACTTGGCGCCAAGGTGGCGCTCATTACCGACGGACGCTTCTCCGGCGCATCCCGCGGCATCAGCATCGGCCATGCTTCGCCTGAAGCGGCCGAGGGCGGACCAATCGCATTCGTGCGTGACGGCGATATTGTCGAGATCGACATGAACAACCGTACGATGGATGTGCTGATCAGCGACGAGGAGTTCGAGAAGCGCCGTGCGGAATGGCCGGGCTTCGAGCTGAAGATCAAGCGCGGCTACCTGGCGCGTTACGCACATCTGGTCACCTCCGCCAGCACTGGCGGCGTAATGAAGATGTAGAGCATGAAGTTCTTGAGCCCTCGGGATTGCCTCCTAGCGATTCCGGGGGCTTTGTGTCTATACGGGTATGATCACGCTTTCATTTTTGCACAAGAGCACACAGAGAGGCAGCCCGCGCACCTGCCATCAGATGCGTATCGGTCTGCCTCTCTTACATTCCATGATCCTGTTATATATAAACCTATAATGCCGTCGTCTTGGAGCCTATAGCCGATGACTCATCCGCGGCTCCCGCTATCGCTCGATCCACTGGCGAGCGCAGCAGGTCAGCGGTCCCCTCCTGCAGATTGCTCAAGCCCGCCGCCGCATATTGCCGTACCCGTTGCATCGGCATCAGCAGCATGCGCGGCGACGACGCATCCTTAAGCCGCTTGCTGCGCTCCTTCTGACGCTTGCCGGAATCGGACGGGGTCAGCACCTTCGTAAGCAGCCGCAAGTACACATTGGTGGAACGAGCGAACAAGCCGTCAGGCAGCCGGAACACCTCGAAGCCAAGCCGATCCGCTCCGCGATGTATCATCGTTACGCCATACACCGCCTTGATGTCCGATGCATCGGGATCTTCCGCCAGCTGCATCGCCAGCTGCGGCAGCGCATGCTCTACTTCACGAATGACCCTCAGTCCCGCTGCAAGTGGCGACTTGTATCGGGCGGCGATTCTCGACAGCATCCCATTGTCGAAGTGAAGCTCAGCGACAGCGTCTCCCTTGCCGATCGTGCCTCCTTCGGCAAATTCCACAGTCTGGCCGCTATAGGTGGTCACCCTATAGTGGAAGGATGGCTGATCGCTTTCCCCCACCTGCTTCAAGCGGAACGCTGCGTGGAAGGCCTTCTCCCAGAGCAGCCAAAGCGAGATGAGCGTCCGCTTGATCAGAGAAGGCTTCCGGCTCGCATCAGACAACTTGATCATCTGCGTGATGTTGACGAAGGAATAGCCCTGTTGCGTCCCTTGCTCCAGATAGGCCTCCAGCGCAATGAGCATATTGCGCGGGGCAGCCTTATCCGCGCCGAACGTCTTCCCGCAGTCGTGCAGCAGCAGCACTTCGCCCGGACGCAGCTTCTTCATCATTCTTCGCTGCAGCCGCTCCGCGCCGACCCGAATGCGCCAGTCTCCGAACAGAGACGACCACAGAATAATTTGCAAATACCCCAGATTGGAATAATCGAATAAGTTTACAATGCCCCAGGGGGGGCGATAGTAGTTGGAGCGTTCTCCGGTAGCCGTCTCGATAATAGCGTTGGTCTTCTCAATCTGACGCTTTACCGTCCTGGGCCGCATGAGCCAGTTCGACTTGTGCACGTAGTTATGAATACCGATGTCATGCCCTTCATCCTTCATTCTGCGAAGCAGATCGAGCTCCTTCTCCGCATGGGAGCCGACAACGAAGAACGTGGCTTTCGCATTGTACCGCTTCAACAAGTCGAGCAGCTGTGGCGTATAATTTGAATCCGGACCGTCATCGAAGGTAAGCGCGATCTCCTTCTCCGCTTTCCCTCGCTTGAACACCCGGAAACCAAAAGTACGGCTTATGACACCTGGAAGAAACGCATAAAATGTCATCACATAAAATACCCACAGCAGAAAATTCTCCATGTTTGTCTTCCCCACCGTAAATGATTTTTTTCATTTAATTGTATCATACTTGAATAAAAAATAGGTACATTCCGTATAAACTATAGTACAATCTTATTGGAAATATTATAAAGCTATCATCAACAATTAATGGAAGGAAAGATGACCGTGCTCCCATTTTACAAGAAATACTGGCGTACCGCATTTGACATCGGACTGATCGTACTGACCGTATTTCTCATCATGTTTGCCTTTAGTTACATTTATAAAATCGCAACTCCCATCATATTCGCCTTGATTATATTTATTTTCATAGAACCACTCGCGAAACGGCTGAACAAATGGGGCATCAAAAAATCGATAGCTGCCGGCATATCGGTCGTCTTGTTCACGCTCCTCATCCTCGGCGCTTTCTCGGGAGCGGCATTTCTGATTACGAAGCAAGGCACGCAGCTTATTAACGATTTTCCGAAGTATCAGGAATCGCTGACGAAGCAGATCGGCTTCATCACGAAAGAGCTTGAGCTTCAACTGGACAAGCTGCCTCCCGACTTCGATCTGGCAGAGCGTATGCAGGAGTTTATTAAAGGCAGTTCAGAAAATTTAAAAAACCTTGCAATGGCTTTCCTGGGCGGATTGGTTGGATATGTTTCGTTCGTATCCTCGTTTATTTTCAATTTTTCGATCGGCATCATATTGGCTTATTTCCTTAGCATCGAAATTATTTCATGGCGGAAAGTGGCCTCGGAGAAAACGCCGAAAACGTTCAAAACCGCCTTTTTGTTCCTTAGAGACAATGTATTCAAAGGAATTGCCACTTATATTAAAGCCCAGGCCAAAATGATCAGCATTACGTTTATCGTCATCTTTATTTCTCTGATCGCGCTGAACGTAAGCAATTCATTTATCATTGCACTGGTGGCTGCGATATTCGACATTTTGCCGATACTGGGCGTCAGCACATTGTTCATACCGTGGATTATCTATCTGTTCATCGTGGGCAAAACTTCGCTGGCGATATGGCTGACGGTATTATGGCTGGTAGTCACGCTGACGAGACAGATTCTGGAGCCGAAAATTACCGGGGATTCCCTCGGCGTATCGGCCTTCACCATGCTGTCGGCCATGATTATCTCCTTGTCGCTGTTCGGCATCGCCGGAGTCATTCTATCGCCAATTCTGGTCATCCTGATCAAATCGCTCTATGCGCAGGGATACCTGCAGCGCTGGATCCGCAAGCCTATCGACGAGTATGATACGCCCGACGACCCCGACAATCCGGCCGGCGGGCAGCCGATTAACGGCGGATAGACCGTTCAGACATAAGTGAGCGGGAAGCTTCCTCGTGGCTTGCGGCGATGTCCATCACCTCACGGAATATTCGCGTTGCCAGATGGGAGCTGCCCGGCGCCCGGTAGGCTGCCAGTACCGCAACTGCATAGCGAGGCGATTCCACTGGGCCGAAGCCCGCGAACCACTGATGGTTGCGCGCGGCTCCGGCCTTCGTCGTTTCCGCCGTTCCCGACTTGCCGGCCAGCTTCCAGCGCCCGCTGCGAATCGCCATGCCCGTCCCCCGATCGACTACCTCTTCCATTCGCCGAATCAGCCACGATGCGGTCTCTCTGCCTATCCTCCCATTGCCCTTCACCGCGTGACGGGGGAAGCGGACCATACTCTGACCGTTCGCATAACGAATCTCGCTCACTAGCCGCGGCTCCATCACTTCGCCTCCATGCAACAGCGTTACAATCAGATTGGCCGCCTGCAGAGGACTGATGCGGACATCCCGCTGCCCGATGCCCGTCTGCGCCATCACTCCCCCGTCCCGAACCATCCCGGAGGCTGACGACGGGAAGACACGGCCTGGCTCTTCCTCCTCCAGAAGCCGAAGCTGCCTGACACCCTTCCCGCTGCGCTTGTCGCTATGCCAGCCGATTCTGCCCTCCATGCCAAGCTTCTCGGCCATCCGCTCCAACTGTGCCGGCTGCAGCCGTTCCGCCAAGGTGGCGAACACGATATTGCAGGAGTGAGCGAGACCTTCCGCCAACGTAATATCGCCGTGCCCTTCCTTCTTCCAGCATGACAGCCGATACTTGCCGTACTCCCCGCTGCAGTGGAAGTGTTCCCCGCTCTTCGCCACTCCCGCCTCCAGAGCGGCTGCAGCGGTAACCAACTTGAAGATTGAGCCTGGTTCAACGGCCTTCAACGCATAATTGCTCCACTCCGATCCATCGGACGTAGCGAATCGGTCCGGGTGCAATTCCGGGATCGATACCATCGCTGCTACATCGCCGCTTGCAGCATCCAATACGACGATAGCCCCTTCCTTCAGTCCGCTGTGCATGGCATACGCTTCTAATTTATTCTGCAGCTCCAGATCGATTGTAGTCACAACCTGCAGCGGATAGTAGGGATTGCGAGGAGCGATCAACCGCAGATCGAGACCGTTCAACGGCTTATTGCAACCGTCAATGAAATAAGATACGGATACCGGTCCGATTCCGTGCAGATAGGAGTCAAGCGACTTCTCCAGCCCCGTGCCGCCCACTTGCTCGGCCAGATGATGCTTGCCGCTTACCAGCTCCTTGCTGAATCGGGCCGTCACCCATTCCGGATGCTGACTTGTAAAGCCGATGAAATGCTTGGCGGCGAATGCGCTGATATACCTGTTGCGGTAAGCCAGCACTCTTGCGCCCTCGAGCTGAAGCCGCTTGATGGCCTGTACTTGCTCCCGCTGCAGTTGCATAGGCTTGTCACTACCCGTCTCGGGCCAAAACTTCGGCTCGCGCAGTCCGTCCCAGAACCGGGCTATGGCTTCCGGCTCCGCGTGCAGCACCTCCCCGAGCTCCCTTAAAGCTGTCCCATTGCCCCGAATCGAAGGCACAACAGGAAACAAAGCAAGCGCGTCATACGTCTCCCCCGTGATGGGATTGCCGTAGCGGTCGAGGAAATCGCCTCTGCCCGTATCCAACACAAGCTGTCGTTGCCGCTGCGTGACCGCGTACCGCTTCCACCCGTCCTTGGCCGGAACGTTGACAGGTCTTGCCATATTGCCGCCAGGGGCCAGCTGCAGCCATGCAATCCGTCCCAGACAGCCCAGTAGAAGCAGACTGAACATGACGGCTATCGCCAGCATGCGATTCATGCGCTTCCCTGTATCCATGTCTACGCCCCTCCTCTATCGCCAAGCGGGTATTCCTTACCTCCTTAGTGTTCCTCCCTTTCCATGCGATAAACGCAAAAACTGCTCAAGCGATTGAAACGGTTTTCCGTTCCTTTGCTTGAGCAGCCCGTTAGCCGATCTGAAATTTATTCCATTTTGAACTTGGCGAGCGATTCTTGCAGCGCCTTGGATACAGAATCCAGCTTATTGGACAAGCTGACCAGATTCTCACTGATGCTAAGCTGCTCGGAGCTTAAGGATGCAACCTCCTCCGAAGTGGCCGACGATTGCTGTGCCACAGCACTCACATTCGTCATCGCCTCCGACAGCACGGACTGGGTATGATCCAGCTCTTGAATGGACACCGTAACAAGTCCCAGCTTATCCTTGAACTGTCCCATCTGACCTTGAACCGACAAGAAGATGCTGCTCGCTTCCTTCACCGAGCTGATCTGTTCCTGGAACATTGGATATGCCTTGGACAGTACGTTCACAGTTTCCTCAATTTCTGATTGGATGCTGGCCGTAATTTGACCGACGACTTCAATGGACTGCTTAGACTGATCCGCCAATTGCCGGATTTCGTCCGCTACGACCATGAAGCCTTTCCCTGCCGCTCCCGCGCGTGCCGCCTCAATCGTAGCATTGAGCGACAGAATATTCGTTTGCTTGGTCAGATTGTTGAGCACATCCAGTATTTTCACGATGGAGCTGGTGCTTTCCTTGAGCGCTTCGACCTTCTCCACCATCGACCTTGTCATCTCTTCCGTCATGCCCGTCCGCTCGATCAACAGGTTCATATGGGCCGTTCCTTGTTCGCTGGCCGATTCCACATCTGCTGCGGATTCCGTCATCTGCACATTCGCAGACATGACTTCCTTCATCTGCGTATTGATATTGCCCGTCAAGTCGCTGCCTTTCTCCGCTTCCACCGCCAGGCTCGTCGCCCCGCCGGCAATCTCATCCGTTGCAATAGAGATCTCCTTCGCCGCTATGGACGTCTTCTTGGATGCGTCCGTCAGTTCGCTTGCCGTTGCAATAACCTCTGCGGCGGATTGGGTCGTATGCACAGCCAGCGTCTTAATCTGACTCATCATCTCATTGAAGCTGTCCGCCAGCTGCCCGATCTCGTCCTTGCGGCCTTTCACTTGCGATTGGATCGTCAGGTTGCCGCCGGCTCCTTCCACCATCAGATTGCGCAATTGCGTTAGCGGCCTGGCGATCGTCAGAATGACGAAGATACCGATCGCAATAGCCAATACCGCTGCGATGAGTACAGCATCGACCATCGATTCTTGAATGACGCCCGCCTGCTCGGCCAGCATGCCGACCGGTATCGTGCCGACAAGCCGCCAATCCGGGGCCACACTGAACTGCTTGTACACTGCCAGCACGTCATCACCATCGGAAGTTTTCAGTTCCAGGCTTCCCTCTAACGCCTCGTTTCCTTCCGAAGGCAGCGCAACGGCGGATGGCTGTCCGATCAGCGCTTTATCGGAATGCTGCACATAATGACCGGATATGCTCTCGATTGTCAGCATGCTGCCCTCGCCCAGATTGACCTCGCTGTAATTATCCGCAATTTTGCCGAGCGGCAGCTCAATGACCAGCATGTATGAGTTTTGCGAGTTTTGAATATTTTTAATCAGTCTTGCGACAGCGATGGAATCGCGATGCCCCGATACAATTATGCCGCTTTCCTGCGGCTCGATCCAGTTCGTTCTACCGTCCAGCTCTACCGTTTTTTTGAACCATTCGCTTTCGAAGAGCACTTCTTTGTCTACCGTTCTGGACGCTCCGGCGAGAATCATGCCTCCGTCTTTTTTCATCGGAATAAGGGCCGCGCCAGCTATGCTGTCATTGCTCATTATATAGTTATTCAGCTTCTCGGATAGCTCCCGGTTCGCACTTAAGCTCTGGAAGGCATCCTTGGTCTCCGCAAGCACTTCGAGATTCTCGCTCATGACTTTGTCTATGACGATCTGCAGCGTCAAGTCGACATAGGTGCGGAACCGGACGTCCAGGTTATTGGCCACCTGCTGGACCGTCTGGAAGCTGGCTTGCGATACATTGTCTACGATGAGACGCTTCGCCTGCAAGTAAGACATGGCGCTGACGAAGTAGACGCATGCCACGATACTGATAAGAATAATCAAGAATAGCTTCTTGCCGACAGACTTGAGAGGATTGGAGATGACAGCTTGCTTGATCAGCGCGAACCAATCGTTTTTCGGAGCGCGCGTCTTGTCTCCCGCTTCCAAAGTCCCTGATTTCTTTCCATCTGCTTGCCCATTTTGTTCATCCTGATTCTTTCGACCTAGCATGCTTCTGGCACCGCCTTTATAGTATGTAATAAGTATGTAGTCCGCAACGATTAGAAATATGCGGCGACTGACAGAGAAAATCATACAAACTTACTATTATGTTATCGACTGATTACGACCGATTGATTATAGCTCATATACAAAAAAGTGTAATACAATTGCAAACTGACCATAAGAAGCCGACTTATCCGGATGGATAAATCGGCTTCTTATTGATAACGATCATTCCCGCTACAATTTGAATTTCGTCAATGTCTCCTTCAACCCTCGGGATACAGCATCCAACTGCTCGGACAGCTTGACCAATCCTTCGCTTACATTCAATTGCTCGCTGCTGAGCGATGCCACCTCTTCCGAAGTCGCCGACGATTCCTCCGCTACCGCGCTCACATTGGTCATCGCTTCGGCCAGCACATTTTGCGATTTCTCCAGCTCCGCTACGGAGCTCGTTACATCGTCAAGCCGTTGCTGGAAGCCGCCCATCTGGCCTTGTACGGACAAGAAGATGCCGTTCGCTTCTTTCACCGATTCGACTTGCTCACGGAACAACGGGTACGCCTCGGACAACACATTTACCGTCTCTTCGATTTCACCGCTGATTCGCTCCGTAATGCCCGCGACAATGTCGATCGATTGCTTGGACTGATCCGCCAGCTGGCGGATCTCATCCGCTACAACCATGAAGCCTTTGCCGGCTGCCCCGGCACGCGCAGCTTCAATCGTCGCATTCAGCGACAGAATGTTCGTCTGCTTCGTCAAGTTATTGAGCACATCCAATATTTTCACGATTGAGGTGGTGCTGTCCTTCAGGGCGTCCACCTTCTCCACCATCGCCCGCGTCATATTCTCCGTTCGCTCCGTCTTCTGCATCAGCGCTCCCATATGGTCGGTACCGCTCTTGCTTGCCAGCTCGACCTCGCCGGCCGAACGAACCATCTCTTCATTGGCTGTCATCACTTCCTTCATCTGGCTCTGGATATGGAACGACAGATCCGAGCCTCGCTCCGATTCCATCGCCAGACTGGTTGCCCCTTTCGCGATCTCTTCCGTAGCAACCGATATTTCCCTTGCCGACAACGCTGTACGACGGGATGATTCCGTAAGCTCGCCGGCAGTCGCCAGCACTTGCTCGGCCGATTGCGTCGTCTGATTCGCCAGCTCCGAGATTTGAACCATCATCCGATTGAAGCTCTCGCTCAGCCTGAATATTTCATCCCGCCGCTTCTTCAGCGTAGAGCGGACTGTCAGGTTGCCGCTTGCCCCTTCCTCCATCAGCTCCGACAGCTTCACAATCGGGCGTGCGATCGTCAAGATGACCAGATATCCGATGGCAATCGCGATGAGCGCCGCCAGAAGCGCCGTTACCAAGGTAACATCCCGGATGACATGCGCCGCCTTCACAAGCTCCTGAACCGGAATAGTTCCTACCAGACGCCAATCCATTGCATGGAAGGAACGGTAAGCGGCAAGCACTTCGTTCCCGTCGCGCTTCGCCAGCGTATCCGCTCCATTGACCTCGGGATCGACAGGCAAGGTAATGGGAGCTTGCGTGCCGATAAGCGCACTGTCGTTCGATGCGATATAATTCCCTTCCATATCCAGAATGGATAGCTCGCTGCCATCGCCCAGTACGACATCGCTGTAGTGCTCGCTTATGGATTCCACAGGAATCTCCATAAGAAGAACATAATTGGCCCTGCTTGTCACACTATTGTTCAATTGCCGGCCCAGCGCGATGGAAGGCAGCTGGCTTGCTGTCGCCAGCCCGGTGGATTGCGGCTCGACCCAATATGTGCCGCCGTTTAAATCCATAATTTTTTTGAACCAATCCGTTTCCATCAGTTCAGCCGCTCTCGACGTATCCGCATTGCCTACAGCAATCGGCTTCAATTTCTCTTGAAGTGGCAGGAGCAGAATGCCTTTGATGGAATCGTTGCTGAGCGATATGTATTGCAGCATATCCGTTATTTTCTTCGTCGCTTCGAATTTGGAATATTCGTCTTCCGCATTGAGCAATGCGCTCGATGTGTCATGAAAGTCCTTGTCTACCAGGAACTGCATGGAAATATCCTCATAGGTTTTGAATACGATATCCAGATTGTCCGCAACTTGATTAATCGTCTGAAAGCTGGCGTCCGAAACTTTCGTCTCCACGATATCCTTCGTCTTGGAATAAGCCAGCATGCCAATCGTAATGACGCATGCCAGAATGCTCCCGAATATAATCAGAAATAGCTTGATCCCGACCGACTTGAATGGATTAATGGATATGGTTGCGCTTACAACCGGATTGTTGACAGACTTCATGACATACACCGCCTTCAGCTGGAATGAAAATGAGTGGAAAATTGGCTAATGCCAACGAATAATGACGAATTGCAGGATCGTTATCGTCTATTATTTGGGATATAGCTCCTGTTGTCAATGACAGGAATGAGAAAAAAAGACTATCCTCTCCGTATTATCGGCATAGAGGCTAGTCTTTTCAAGGACCTTTGAACGATATTATTTAATTTTTTTGCGCATCATATCCATCGGCTTCACCGGCTTTAACGTACGAATACGCAAATGCTGCATGGGATGCCTTGCCGCATCCAGCGCGTTGCCGTCCGTATCCTGCAGTTCTGTTACCGTCTGCTTGAAAAACCTGCCCCCGGGACCGACGAATTCAACCTCTTGACCCGGTCTGAAATGATTGCGCTGCTGAATGGTAGCAAAGCCGCTCGCATCGTCATAATCCAGTACAACTGCCGCAAAATCGTAAGGCGCCGCCTTGTCTTCGGGACCGTAGATGTGATCTTCCGCTCCCGGCGTGTCCAGGAAAAATCCCGTATTGAGCGGTCGGTTGGCCGCTTTATGAACCTCGTCGATCCACTCCTGCTTCAGCTCGAAATTATCCGGGTCCGCGAAATATGCGTCGATCGCCTGACGATAGGCATTCACGACGGTGGCGACGTAATGGATGCTCTTCATCCGCCCT
Source organism: Paenibacillus sp. J5C2022 (assembly GCF_025567625.1). Classification (GTDB taxonomy): domain Bacteria; phylum Bacillota; class Bacilli; order Paenibacillales; family Paenibacillaceae; genus Pristimantibacillus. The sequence continues at coordinate 128,949 of NZ_JAOQJC010000013.1, forward strand.
TCAATCTTGAAGCTGTCCACGCCCACCTCGATCAGCTCCGGCAAATATTGAATCATGCACAGATCCTTGGAGCCCATCGTAAATTGGTCCGCTTCCTCTTCATACATGGGAGCGTCGTCGAGGAACAGATCGTACTTCCAGCGGCAGGACTGGCAACAGCCTCCCCGATTGGAATCGCGGTCCGTGAAGTGATTGGACAGCACGCAACGGCCGGAATACGAGGAGCACATGGCGCCGTGAATGAACGCCTCAATCTCGATATCGACATGCTCCTTAATCTCGGCGATCTCCTGGAAGCTCGTCTCACGGGCCAACACGACGCGCGGCAATCCTTCTTCCTTCCAGAATTGAACCGTCTGCCAGTTCATCGTCGACTGCTGCGTGCTGAGGTGAACCTCCAGCTTGGGCGCTACGCGCTGTGCAGTCTCAATAATGATGGGGTCCGCTGCTATAATCGCCGCGATGCCCACCTCTTCCAGCTTGCGCAGATAATGCTCCAGCTCGTCTCCGATGTCTTCGTTGTGCGCATAAATGTTCGTGGCGACGAACACTTTCGCACCGTACCTATTCGCGAACTCTACGCCTTCCCTCATCTCTTCGAAGCTGAAATTGTCCGCATTGGAGCGAAGGCCGTATTTCTGTCCGCCGATATAGACGGCATCCGCGCCGTAATGGATGGCGAACTTCAGCTTCTCCAGATTGCCTGCGGGCGCAAGCAGCTCCGGCCGTTCCAGCCGATGCCGCTTGCCCTTGTAGCGAGGAGTCGTCTTCGTCATATTGCTCATCTTGCTGCACCTCCTTAACGTGCTATCAATTAATACACTTGCTCTTTATAGAAAAATCCGAAGCTGAGCTCCCTGTCCGGGTCTTGCACGGCAGTGACAGGCTCCAGCCATTCGTCCTGAAACTCGTAATTGTCGGGGTCGGCCATATACGTATCGATGATGCGGCGATATGTCCGAACGACCACTTCGTTATAGTCGACGGACTTCATGATGCCTTCGATCTTCAGGCTGTCCACCTTGGCTTCCAGCAGCTCGTGCAAATTCTCCAGCATGCAGATATCGTCAGAGCTCATAATATGGGTTCCGCTGGCATCCTCATAGATGGGATACTGCTCATCCGGCCGCTCCGCTTCCTTCAAGTAAAGGCCCAGCTCCTTCTCATAGCCTTCCAGCCTGTCGCCTTCCGTCTGATGATCCATATAGCTGTGGAGCAGCGAACGCTTGGAATGATAAATATTGGTCATTCCGTGCACCTGCACTTGTACTTCCAGGCTGGTCTTCTCCTTCGTCTCCACAACCTGCTCCATATTCAACTCCCGGGCCAGCACGAAGCGTGTCGCTCCCCGGCGGCCCCAGTACTCCGCCGTCATATAATTCGTCGAGGTCATCTCCGCATTCCAATGGAGTCCCATGCCGGGAGCATGGGTTCTGGCCGCCATCAGGACGGCGGGATCGCCGAATACGATGGCATCCACGCCAATCTCTTGCAGGAAGGCGATGTAAGCAGGCATTTCCGCCAGCGATGCATTATCGATCAGATGGTTCATAGACACGTAGATGCGAACGCCGTTCGGCTTCGCCAGTTCGACTGCAGACTTGATCATCTCTTGCGTGAATTCACCCGCGGGCCTGGTAGCATATTTCGACTCGCCAATGACGAAGGCGTCGGCCCCGGCGGCCATTAACCGCTTCAGCTCCTCCAGCGAGGAAGCTGTAGCGAGCAATTCCGGTTTGTAGGACATATGCGTGTGTCCTCCTTTCACTTGATGTTACTCCGCCGTCTTCTCGCTGGCGGCGATATTGCGCTGATGCTCTTTATAGGTTTTGGCGAACAGATGCGACTGCGTGCCGTCTTTCTTCGTGACATAGAACAAGTAGTCCGTATCCGCAGGATACAGGGCCGCTTCGATGGATGCAATGCTGGGACTTGCGATCGGTCCCGGCGGCAATCCGTCAATTTTGTACGTGTTATAAGGACTGTCGATCTCCAGATCCTTATGCAGCAGACGCTCCTTCTGCTCCCCTAACGCATATTGCACGGTGGCGTCGATCTGCAGCCGCATCGGCTGCTTCAGACGGTTGTAGATGACGCTGGCGACAAGCGGCCTCTCTTCATCGACGACAACCTCGCGTTCCACCAGCGATGCGACAGTCATAATCTCATGAAGCGAACGCCCCGACTCTCCCAGCACCTCCTGCCAATCCTCTGGCAAGGTGTCCAGCTTGCGGTCCGTCTCCTGCAGCATGCGCTGGATGATGACTTCTTCCGAGCTGTCCCTCTTCACTGCATACGTCTCAGGGAACAGATAACCCTCCAGACGCTGCTTGATTCCTGTCTGCTCCTTCGGAACGGACAATACCGCTTCAGCGTCGCTCCACGTGCGGTCTTCGCCCGCCAGCTGCAGGAACTTGGCGGGATCAACCAGCCCTTCCTTGCCCAGCTTCTGTGCAATCTGCTCCACGGTGTAGCCTTCAGGAATGGTGAATTGCACCGTCTCCGCCTCCACGACATCGCCAGTGTTCAGCATGTTGATAATCGTGGCGTTATCCATGCCGGGGTGAAATTCGTATACCCCTGCCTGGAACTTTGCGCCTTCATCTTTCATTTGCAAATAATAGCCGAATAAAAATCCGTTTTTTATAATTCCGTTTTTCTCCAAAGTATCCGCTACGCCATTGGCCGACATCCCTCGCGATATCGTCACCTTCTTCGGCTCGCCTTTCGGCAGCGGCTGCAGATTGCTCCACAAATAGAAGAGTACTGCGCATGCGGCTATCGCCATAATGCCAAGCAGACTCAGAGCGACCCAGAAGGATACGACCCAGGCTCTGGGACCTTTTTTCGCCTTGCGCCTTTTTTTCTTTTTCGAAGTCTCCTTCTCTTCCACATTATCCAACCTTCTACACCTCTTCTTCAAGTTTCGCCACACCGGAACAATGAGCATGATTCCCGGAGGAAGGATGCATTTCGACAAAAAGAGCGGTTGTCAGCCGCCCTCTTGTCATTTGCGTATACAATTGTGACCGATCAAGGTCTTGCATCGTCTGCAAAAAACAAATCGTCGTACGCCTCCGAGACCGCTTCCCACTCATCATCGTCCCCAATGCTCTCCAAAGCAGGCTCCGAGCCGGAGAGATCGACTCGAAAAAACTCCACTTCATCATCGTCCCGCATATCTTCGGACTGCAGAGCGGCATAGCGGATATCTCCCAGCAGCCATTCCGCTTTAATGCGGAATACAAGCGCCAAGCCGTCTTCGCCGTGCAGCTCCACTTCGTTGCCGAATGCATCCTTCAGGACGCTTCCCGCCGGAAATAATGCCCCTTGTCCTTCACGGACCATTAATCCTGATCCTCCATCTCTCCAAGCAACGTGTTGAACGTTTCTTCCACGATGTTCCACTCTTCTTCATCTTCGATGGTGTACAGCTTCAAGTCATCGCCGTCTTCCTCATAGCGGAACGCGTATACCTCGTCCTCTTCTTCATTGTCGCTAATGAGAGGGACGACCATCATATATTTCTTATCGGAATCATCCATCTCGAATTTCATGATGACCTCGAATTCTTCCTCATTGCCTTCATCGTCCGGAATGTAGATAATTTCCGGCTCTTCGTACTTCATCTCTTCGTTTGTCATGTTTACCCTCACCTTTTCGTTATAGAATCGAGATAATTTTGCAAAATAAGCGTTGCCGCCATTTTGTCCACAACCCGCTTTCGCTTCTTGCGGCTTACATCGGCTTCAAGCAGTGTCCGCTCCGCGGCTACCGTCGTCAGCCTTTCATCCCAAAGGTGAACAGGTAAATCCAGTTGCTGGCCAAGCTGCTCGGCGAAGGTCATCGTCAATTCGCCGCGCGGGCCGATCGTGCCGTTCATATTCTTCGGCAAGCCCACCACAATCTCCGATACTTCATGCTCCCGAATCATCTCCGCCAATCGGTCCAGCTCACTGCCGTCCCGTCTCCGCTCGACGACGGCAACGCCTTGTGCCGTCCATCGCAGCGCATCGCTGATCGCAACACCAATATTGCGGTCACCGTAATCCAATCCCATGATTCTCATCCCAGTGCGGCCCCTTGCGTCATTGATTCTTGTGCTGCAGATAGAAACGGACCAGTTCTTCAATCAGCTCGTCCCGTTCCTTCTTGCGGATCAAGCTTCTGGCGTTGTTGTGCCGCGGAATATACGCAGGGTCACCGGACAATAAATAACCGACAATCTGATTAATGGGATGATACTCCTTCTCCAGCAGCGCTTCATGCACCTTCAGCAGAATGTCCTCCGAAGATGTCTCTTCCGCATCTGCCTTCACATTAAACTTCATCGTTTGGTCCATTGAACTCATCAGGCAGCACCTCGCTTTCCACAACGCATACTAACTATTGTTACACATCTCTACTATATCACACTTGCTCCGCCCGTCACCAGTTCTTGAGCAAGTTTCAATGCTTCATCGAGCTTGGAGGCGTCTTTCCCTCCCGCTTGCGCCATATCCGGACGTCCTCCGCCATTGCCTCCGCAATGCTGAGCCGCTTCCTTGATGATTTTGCCGGCATGATAGCCCTTCTTCACCAAGTCCTGCGAGACGGCCGCGGCCAGGTTCACTTTGTCTCCCTGTACGGCGCCCAGCACGATAACGCTTGAGCCCAGCTGAGGCTTCAGCTCATCGACAATGCCGCGCAGCGCATCCATGGAAGGTGCGTTCACCTTGGCGCACAACACTGTAATGTCTCCCGCCTTCACTGCGGCTGACAGCAGCGAGCCCGCTTCGATGCGGCTCAGCTTCGCCTGCAGCGATTCATTGTCGCGCGACAGCTCCTTCACTTGCCCAAGCAGCGATTCCAGACGCTTCGGAACGTCGGCAATATTAGACTTGAGCAAGGACGCCGCTTGCTTCAGCAGCTCCAGCTGTTCTTCGTAGTAGCTGTAAGCCTGCTTCCCGCTCACCGCCTCGATCCGTCTGACGCCGGAGCCGATGCCGCTCTCGGAGAGCAGCTTGAATTGTCCGATCTGCGAAGTGTTGCCTACGTGGCAGCCGCCGCACAGCTCCAGGCTGTAATCGCCGACCTTCACAACCCGCACGATGTCACCGTACTTCTCACCGAACAGCGCCATCGCTCCCATCGCCTTGGCCTCATCCAGCGACCGCAGGCTAATGTCCACATCGGTGCCAAGCCAGATCTGCTCGTTCACCTTGCGCTCGATCGCCGCCAGCTCCTCGTCCGTAATGGAGCCGAAGTGCGAGAAGTCGAAGCGCAGTCGCTCCGCTTCCACTAGCGAGCCGGCCTGATTGACATGATCGCCGAGCACTTCCTTGAGCGCTTTGTGCAGCAGATGCGTAGCGGTATGATTTTTAATAATATCTTCACGCACTGCACGATCGACGACAGCCTTCGCCGCGGCCCCCGTTGATACGGTTCCGCTGACGACGACAGCATGATGCAGATTCTGCCCATGCGGCGCCTTGGTCACGTCCTCCACCTTAATCGTGAAGCCTTCTCCTTCAATCGTGCCTTTGTCGCCGATCTGACCGCCGCTTTCTGCGTAGAACGGTGTGCGATCCAGTATGAGCGCAATGCGGCTTCCATCATCCGCTTGACCGACAATAGCATCCTCTAGCACAATCGCCTTTATTTCACAGTCTGTTACCAACTCATTATAGCCAACAAATTCGCTTTTATCCGTTATATCGGAGAGCGGGCCTCCCTGCACATTCATGCTTCCCGTATCCTGACGGGCAGCGCGGGCGCGTTCGCGCTGCGCCTCCATGGCGGCGTCGAAGCCGTCCCTGTCTACGGTCATGCCATGCTCCGCCGCATAATCCTCCGTCAAGTCGAACGGGAAGCCGTATGTGTCGTACAGCTTGAAGGCGTCGTCGCCGCCGATAACGGCCGAGCCCGATTGCTTCGCTTGCTCCGCCAGCTGCGACAGCAGCACCAAGCCGTCTGACAGCGTCTCGTGGAACCGCTCCTCTTCCGTGCGGATAACGCGTTCAATGAATTCCTTCTTCTCCACCACTTCCGGATAGTAGACGCCCATCACTTCTCCCACGACAGGAGTAAGCTCGTGCAGGAACGGACGGTCTATGCCAAGCGTCTTGCCGTAACGTACCGCGCGGCGCAGAAGCCTTCTAATGATGTAACCGCGCCCTTCGTTCGAAGGCATTACTCCGTCGCCTACGGAGAAGACGACTGTGCGGATATGGTCGGCAATAACCTTCAGAGCGATATCATGCTCCGCATTCGCTCCGTAGGCGACGCCTGCAAGCTGGCATGTCCGGTTAATGATAGGGAGGAACAAGTCCGTATCGAAGTTGGAATCCACGTCCTGCAGAATGGATGCGAACCGCTCCAGCCCCGCCCCCGTATCGATGTTCTTGTTTGGCAGCGGCGTATAGCTGCCATCCTTGTTATGATTGAATTGGGAGAATACGAGATTCCACACTTCCAGGAAGCGCTCGTTCTCCCCGCCCGGCCAGCACTCGGGATCGGTTAGATCGCCGTACTTCTCGCCGCGGTCGTAGAAGATCTCCGTACAAGGGCCGCAAGGTCCCTCTCCGATGTCCCAGAAGTTCTCCTCCAGCTTATAGATGCGCTCTTCCGGCAGACCGATTACTTCGTTCCACAGCTTGAACGCTTCCTCGTCCTCCGGATAGACCGTTACCGACAATCTGTCGGGATCGAAGCCGATCCACTTCTTGTCGGTCAGGAATTCCCAGGCCCACTTGATCGTCTCTTCCTTGAAGTAATCGCCGATGGAGAAGTTGCCCAGCATTTCGAAGAAGGTGTGATGACGCTTCGTCTTGCCCACATTCTCGATATCGTTCGTGCGTATGCACTTCTGGGAATTGGCGATGCGCGGATTGTCCGGCTTCACCCTGCCGTCAAAATAAGGCTTGAGCGGCGCCATTCCCGCATTTATCCATAACAAGGACGGATCGTTGTGCGGCACAAGCGATGCGCTCGGTTCAATATTGTGTCCTTTGCTCTCAAAAAACGCCAGCCATTTCGCACGAATATCACTTGCTTTCATTAACGTCTTCCTCCTTCAAATTAAGCAAACAAAACAACATGAAATTACCCCACATGTGGAGCGCCGCTTCGAAGCTAACTCAGGTACTTTGTGGGGACCCCGGAACTCATAAATTCTACGAATAAAAAAAGCCCTGTCAATGACAGGGACGAATGAATGTTCGCGGTACCACCCTGGTTATTGGTCCCTGACGGGCACAATCTCCTTGTAGGACGATAACGGGTCCAGCCGGTGAGGTTCGTTCACACTCCGAAAAGAGCTTTCGGCCAACCTTCGACATGAGAGCTCTCTCAACCGACGCCGGGCGCATCATTCCTGAACGGACATGCGCGTCCTGCGAAGAAGCTCTCTCTCTGGCTGACGGGCTTTGGCCTACTTGTTTTCATCAACGCTTTAACATATATGTACAGATTATATCGCTGCTGTCGGCAACGTGTCAAATCTCTTTCCTTTCTTCTACCGTATGATCTTCCTGCGCACATAATAGGCGAACATATGCTGAACAATGACTTTGCAAGCGGCGAATATCGGCACAGCCAAGATCATGCCTACAATACCGGCGATTTCCCCTCCCACGAGCAATGCGAAGATGATAAGCAGAGGGTGCAAATGCAGCGTTCGGCCTACTACTTGTGGTGAGATGACATTGCCTTCGAGAATTTGACAAGTCGTGTTGACGATCGCCACCAGCACCATCATCTTCAACGATACGGTGGACGCCATCAGCAACGCCGGAGCGGCCCCGAAGAAAGGACCCAGATAAGGAATGACGTTCGTAACGGCTACAATGCCCGCCAGCAGCAGCGCATAAGGCATCCCGATCAGCAAATAGCCGATATACGCCAGTATGCCTACAATGAGACAGACGAGAAATTGCCCTCGAATATAGCTGCCTAGCGCATGGTCGATGTCCTTCATCAAGCGAACGGTATTCTGCCGGTGCGACTTCGGCAAGTACGTAATGATCGCCCGCTCGAACACTTCGAAATCTTTCAGGATATAGAAGGCCAGGAACGGGATAATGAAGGCGATGAATACGGCGCCAAGCACATTGCCGATATTGTTGACGAATTGGAACAGCGTCTCCGATATCCGCTTCTCGATCGCTGTCAGCGACCTGTTCACACCGTCCCGGAAGCTGTCCGGCAGGAACGACGTATTGTTCATGTCGGTTACGAAGTTCTCGGCTCGCATGCTCAGCTCGGGCAGGTGACGGTTCAACTGCTGCACCTGATCGATGAACATCGGAATGATATTGACGAGCAGTACAGTCACGACCGCGCAGAACACAGCATAGATGAGCAGCACCGCAATCGTCCGCGGCACTTTCCGCTCATGGAGAAGCGTCACGACTGGATTCAGCACATAAGAGATAATCATGGCGATAATGAATGGACCGAGCACCGCCTTCAGAAAATCATAAACGGACACGATCAGCGGCTTAAGCATATAAAGGAAATAAACCGCAATAAGACACAATATGAAATAGACGAGCCAGACAAATAAACGGTTGCCCGTAAAGCGCTCCATCCCGCTCACCCCCCAGTTCCTGCACAATAAGTCCACTCAGGCATCGACAACCCAAGGCTTACTTCATTATATGTACATGCCCGGGGAATCATCCAAAAATAACACCGGAACTATAATTCTATTTATGAAAAAAGAAGACGGTCCCAGGGACCGTCTTCACGTTCACTTAATTCACATGCACTTCAGTTGCCGCTTCGTCTTCAAAAAACAGATCGTCAAGCGAGCTCAGCGTACCGTCTTCCTCGACCTGATAGACCGACATTTTGTCGCCGTTCACCGTCAGTTCAATAAAGCAGCCCCAGCAATAAAATTGGTGGGAACCGATTTTTCCGATATCTTTGCTATTGCAATTCGGACATCTCATCATCATAACACTTCTCCCTATTCACTGAAATTGGAAGCTGCGACTGGCTCCAATTCCGATTCACTGACGGCAGGAACGATAATCGCGTCTTCTCCGAGCAACACCTCATCCGGATCACCCGGTGCCTTAAGCCACTTGCGCCCTTCCATCAGATCCGAAACAAAACCGTCAGTAAGCTCGTAGCCTACTATTTGTGTACCCTGAAACGGGTAAAAATAAACATCCGATAGTCTTCCAAGCTGCACGCCCGCGCTCGTCACGACAGGCAAGTCCTTCAGCTTCACGATTCCCGAGAGGAACGCGCGCTGCACGAGCCCCTGCTTCATCGTTAACACCGCTTGTTCATTGCCGATCATGATGGCATCGCTGCCGCAGTTCAGAACCTCGCTCCACTTGACCACGCGCACGCTTGCGGCGAACCACTTGGCGAACTCCAGCACCAGGCCCTGCAGCTGCCAATGCTCATCGAACCAGGCGTCCTTCACCTTGCCGACAAGCTTCCCGGTATCGTTCACGTAGACTGGAAGCCCGATTAATTGCTGAAGTCTGATCAATTCGACTCGGAGCCCTCCTACTTGCTGGTACGAATGCGGCTCGCAATTCTCGCTACGAGAGGAGCGGCATTCTGAATTTCCTCCATAGTATTCCCCAATCCGAAGCTGAATCTTACCGCGGATTGCAGACGTTCGGGCGGCAGCTTCATCGCCTCGAGCACATGGGAGCGTTCCAATGATCCGGAAGTACAGGCGGAACCGCTTGACGCCGCAATGCCGGACATGTCCAAATTCATCAGCATGGACTCCGTATCGACGCCGATAAAGCTTAGATTGGCAATATGGGGCAGACGGCGGGTCGCGTGACCGTTGACGACAACTTCCACATCATGATGCAGTTCCTCTTTAAGCAGCTCTATCCATCTCTTACGTAATTTCTCCGTAAATAGTTGCTTGCTCGGCCGTTCGTTCACACAAATGTCAAGGGCTGCGGCGAAGCCGGCAATTCCGACGACATTCTCCGTGCCGGCTCTTCGCTTGCGCTCTTGCGAGCCCCCGTGCTGAAGCGCCTCGAACGGGACGCCCGTGCGGACGTATAACGCGCCTACTCCTTGCGGACCATTAATTTTATGCGCAGAGAAGCTCATGAAGTCAACCGGCAATTCCTGGAGCCGGTATTGCATCCAGCCTAGCGACTGCACGGCATCCACATGGAACAGCGCGCCGCCGGCATGGGCAATATCGCCGATCGCTTCGATCGGCTGCAGCGTTCCTACCTCGTTGTTGCCGTGCATAACGCTGACGAGCGCAGTCTCCGGCGTCATGGCGTCCTTCACATGCTGCGGGTCGATCAATCCCGTCCCGTCGACGGGAACGACCGTCAGCGTGAATCCTTCCTCCCGGTGCAGCCACTCGCACGTATGAAGCACGGCGTGATGCTCCACCGCGGAGGTAATAATATGATTGCGTCCCAGCCGCTTCTGCGCCCTCGCGGCTCCGATCAACGCGGCGTTATCGCTCTCGGTCCCGCCGGATGTGAACAGAAGCTCCGGCGGGCGGCAGCCGACACTACTGGAAACAAGATCACGCGCACGGGTGAGCCGGCTTCTGGCCGCTCTTCCGTACGCGTGAATGCTGGAGGCATTGCCGCCCGGCCCTTTCATCAGCTCCAGCATCCGCTCCATGACTTCAGGATGCATCGGGGTCGTAGCAGCATGGTCGAAGTAATAGCTATTCATCGGTTTCACCTGTTAAATATAGAACATGTAATTGTTCTGATTTTCTTCATCCTTGTAGGAGATCAGATTCTCCAGCGTCGTGGAGTCCAGCACTTCCGCAATACTGTCGCGAATGCGCAGCCACAACTGGCGCTTCGCGGGATCGTCCTCTTCCGTGAAGTCGACCGGAGAGATTGGCCCTTCCAGAATGCGGATAATATCGCCTGACGTGATCTCCGCCGGCTCCTTGGACAGCACATAGCCTCCGTATGCGCCGCGGATGCTCTTGACCAGCCCGGCATTGCGCAGCGGCGCCACCAGCTGCTCCAAATAATGCTCGGACAGCCCGTTCCGCTCCGCAATGCTCTTGAGCGAGATCGGCCCTTCTCCGTAATTCGCTGCCAGCTCCATCATAATCGTGAGGCCGTAACGGCCCTTCGTTGATATTTTCAAGGTAACACCCCTTAATTCTCACTGTTTTCCCATCATTCCTATATGGTAACATATCCAATGCCTATCTTGTAAAGTAAGGTTGTCGTCTTCATGAATTTATTGCAGGATTATGGTACAATGAATGTTGCTCTAATCAACAAGGTGGTGAAGCGGAAATGACAAAAACAAATGCGGAAACCCGTGTCGTGATCGGCATGTCCGGAGGGGTGGATTCCTCTGTGGCGGCCCTGCTGCTGAAGCAGCAAGGTTATGATGTCGTCGGCATATTCATGAAAAACTGGGACGATACCGATGAGTTCGGACACTGTACGGCTGAGGAGGACGCCGAGGATGTAAGACGCGTCTGCGATGAGATCGGCATCCCTTATTATACCGTCAACTTCGAAAAGCAGTATTTCGATAAAGTGTTTACTTATTTCCTGGATGAATATAAAAAGGGACGTACGCCCAATCCCGATGTCATGTGCAATCGCGAAATCAAATTCGGCGATTTCCTGAATAAAGCGATGGAATTGAATGCGGATTATCTCGCCACCGGCCATTATGCCAGGGTCGAGCGCACAAGCGATGGACTGACGAAGCTGCTGCGGGGCGTGGATAGCGGCAAAGACCAGACGTACTTCCTCAGCGCGTTGAGCCAGCGCCAGCTGGAGAAGGCCATGTTCCCGATCGGCCATCTGCCGAAGCCGGAGGTGCGCCGAATCGCGGAAGCCGCAGGACTGCATACCGCCAAGAAGAAGGACAGCACCGGTGTATGCTTTATCGGGGAACGCAACTTCAAGGAATTCCTGAGCGGATACCTGCCCGCCCAGCCCGGCGATATGATCGATATTCGGACAGGCGAACGCAAGGGCCGCCACGACGGACTTATGTATTATACGCTGGGACAGCGGCAAGGGCTTGGCATCGGCGGCTCCGGCTCCGGCGAGCCATGGTTCGTCGCCGATAAGGATCTGGACAACAATGTGCTGTACGTCGTGCAAGGGGAGAAGCATTCCAGCTTGTACTCGGAGAGCCTCATTGCGATCGGCATGAACTGGATCGTGCCGCTTGCGGATGAGAGCGGAACGATCCATTGCACGGCCAAGTTCCGCTACCGCCAGCCGGATCAGGAAGTAACGGTAACGCCGGGCAAGGACGGCACGGCGCATATCTTGTTCAAGGAGCCTCAGAAGGCCATTACGCCGGGACAGGCCGTCGTCCTGTACGACGGTGAAGTATGCCTCGGCGGCGGCAGTATCGACATCGTGAACAAGCTGCAATAGCGGCGTACCGGGAAAGAGCTCAAGCGTCAGGTCGAATGAATGGCCTGTCACTTGAGCTCTTCTTCATTGTGTCCGTTCGGTGCTGCCGGATTGCGGAGGCCATCCGGGTGCGACAGCTTTAAGCCGATGCGCGTAATGCGCATCCGATTCACTTCCTCGATCATAAAGGAGTATGTCCGTCCTCCTTCACCGTAATCCACCACCTGTCCAGGTACAGGCGGAAAGGCGTTGCGGGAATAGATCCACCCTCCTATCGTATCGTAATCGTCGCTGCTGATGCGAAGACCGAAGAAGCTGTTCACTTCTTCGATCAGCGTCATGCCGCTCATACTGTAGCAGCCGTCTTCCCGCTTCTCCAGCCGGGAGCCGTCGGGATCGAACTCATCCTGAATATCCCCGACAATCTCTTCCATAATATCTTCCAGCGTCACTAATCCGGATGTTCCGCCGTATTCATCGATGAGAATCGCAAGTGCCGATTTCTGCCTCTGCATCAGCTTCAGCAGCGTACTGATCGGCATCGTCTCCGGCACGGTGGTAACGGTCCTTATCAACACCCTGATATCCGTCTCGCTTGCGGGATGCTCTCGAATCAAATCCTTCATGTGAATAAAGCCGATAACATTGTCTTTGTCCCATTCATACACGGGATAGCGGGTGCGCATATGTGTAATGGCAACTTCCTTGCTCTGCTGCAGCGTCATCGCCGCATTCAGACAGATCATGTCCGTGCGGGGAATCATGATCTCTCTTGCGGTTGTGTCCGAGAATTGAAAGATATTATCGACCAGCATCAGCTCGGTGCCGTCAATCAATCCGCTTTGATAGCTCTCTTTCATCAAGGAGCGCAAGTCCTCTTCCGAATGGGCGCCAGGCTTCCTGTACCTGCGGCCATACGCAATAAAAAAATGAACCGCTGCAAAAACAACATGCAGCACAACAAGAAAAATAACGCTTCCAATTGACATGCCTGGCGGTAAAGGATCGCCCACTGCCTCCCTGCATCCGGCTGCACACATCGCATCGTACACTCATGCTTGCAATGACGTCTGCAGGTGCACCTCCCTTATATTGAACTCCCATCTCTTCTATTTTATTCGGCAATGCTTATGCAATATGTCGACGGCCATTCAAGAAATGTTCAAATCTCTGCAACGAATTGCTCACGCAGCCGCATGCAGCAGTCACGAACAATTTGATATAATGCAAGAAGCTGTCGCAAATGCGGAAGCATGAATAGATGTTCAGGAGGCATTCTGCAATGAAACGAATATTTTTACTCATAATGGTCATGTTGTTCGTCGTTCCTCAGGCTGCGATGGCGCATTCCAAGCTGACGGAAGCCGTGCCGGCTGTCGATGCCGTTATCGAACAATCCCCTGCTGCGATTGAACTCGGCTTCAATACAAAGATTGAGAAGCTTAGCACGTTCAAGCTCTATAATGAGGCTGGCGAGCAAATGGAGGTGGAAGGAATAGCGGCAAGCGGCGACAAGCTTAGCGGGAACGTTCCATCCCCGCTGGACAATGGCAAGTACACCGTGAAATGGACGATTATCGGCGCTGATGGCCATGCGGTAGAGGGGGATTACAGCTTCACACTGGATGCACCTGTTGCGGAACAGCCGTCGAAGGAGCCGACATCCGGAGAAGCAACTCCGGAGCCGTCCGCAGTGCCTTCACCTGAACCGACGCCATCGCCTGATGCCGGGAGCAATGCGGGCAATGCGGACCGCCCAGCCGATGGCGATGATCCGGTTAAGCCAGAGACGGATTACACGCTGTTCATTATTATCGGCATCGTGCTGATTGCAGCCGCTCTAGTCATCGTGCTGCGGAGGCGCAAGTAATGGCATACATCAGCGAAAGCCTGCTCTACGTAAGCTTCGCTATTTTGGCGGGTGCCATGCTGCTTCGGCTTGTGCCGGAGCAGCTCAAGCCGACGCTGACTGTTCCCCACTGGCTGCTTATCGCCTGCGCGGTCGCCATTCCCGTCCTGTCCTTCATTCCTATCCATCAGTTGAACGTATCATACGCGGCATCCTTCGAGCTCAGCTATTGGGAGATGCTGAAGAGCTTGCTGCTGGATGTGAAGGCGGGGACGGCATGGACGTGGACGCTGCTTAGCTCGCTGGGGCTTCTATTCCTGCTTAGCGCACGCTCGTTCCGCAACGACCGTCACATGCCGAAGGTCGCTCTGTTCATCGTGCTCTTGCTTGTCATATGGCTCGGCTATGCCAGCCATGCTTCATCTCTAAGCAGCATGAAAGGGCTGATCGTACATACGCTTCACTTTCTCCCTGTCACCCTGTGGCTTGGAACGCTGTTCGTCGTCGGTATGTTCGCAGTGGACGGCCGGAACTGGGAGTCCTGGCTGCGCTGGTTCTCCCCTCTCGCGGTCGGCTGCTCGCTGCTGGCGCTGGCAGCCGGCTTCACACTGATGACGTTCACGACGCCGCAATATTTGAACGGATGGATGCTGCCTTACGGTCAAGCGATGCTAATCAAGCACCTGCTGATCGTACCGCTGCTTCTGCTTGCCTACACGAACGGATTCCGCTACAAGTCGATGCTGAAGCGCAATCCCTCGTTCATGCCCGGCAGATGGCTTCGCGCAGAAGCCGTCGTTGCCGCGCTTGTATTGGCTGCAACCGGCTACATGGGGCAGCAAGCGCCTCCTCATGACGTGAAGGTGACGCTGGGAAGCGTGCCGCCTTCTCCACTGTTCACCTCGCTCTTCAAGGGCCCATTCAGCCCGGATATGGGAGTGAAGCTGCAATGGAGCATGGAGAGCATCCTGATGCTTATCGCTGCCGGCCTGATGGCATACGGCATACGGTCGGCCTATCGAATCGACCGACCGTACATCGCATTGGCCTCCGGCCTGCTGACAGCCGTATTCGGCTATTTCGGACTCATGTTCGCCATGTCTTGAGACACTGCCTTTCCGGCGATGTCTCATTTTTTTTCATGACCATGCCCTGCTGCATAATACCCGCACACATTGTACGCTCTGTTGCCTTTACTGGGCAACAATCGTAATGGATGCTTCATCCTGAACGGAAATTGTCCATTTGCCGGCCGCTACATAAGGGGTCGCAACCCCAGATCCCGATCCCGATACGATGATACGATCGGCCTCCGACGGTTCCAACGGCAGAATGACTTCGCCGAGAACGCCGCGCGGAAGACGAACATCCACTTTAAACTCACTTTCTCTACTTGTCCAGCTAACTCCCACAATACCTTCAGGGGTATTCAGTTTTCCTTCCGCCCAATGCAACCCTATTGGCTGTGGCGCAATTCTCACTTTTTTGAATCCCGCCTCCATAGGCGCAATGCCGAGAATAATCCGCGGAAGGAAATGGGCGGGTGCTACACTCCAGCCGTGACAATAGCTCCTCGTCGGATAATCGGAAGACCATCGACCGGGCATATCCTCCCAGCAAGTCGTGCTTCCTTGCTCCAGCATATATCCCCAAGTTTCCTGAATTTCCTGAACAAGGGGGGGCAGCATGCCCGCCTTCTCAAGCGCCTGCAATTTGAAATACCGCATAAATGGGGTTGCGCAACGAACAAAGTCGGCAGGAGGCTCGACCAAGCGAGACAAGAGCGCCGATTGCCGCTCTGGCAGAGCGACATCATGAAGATAACAAAGCAAATTCGTCTGCTCGCTAAATACCGAACTCAGACGTCCATCCTCATGGATACAATCCGCATATGCTTGCCGCTGCCCACTCCATAAATGTGCATTCATTCCATCAATGATGGATGCCCGAAAAGCTCGAAGCTCCATAGCGTCCTGCTTACAGCCGAAATTATCCGCTAATTGCGCTGTCCTGCGGCAGCTCTCCGCCAACCAAGCGTTCACATGGGTTACAATCGCTCCGTCCGGACAGTCCATATCCGCCCAATCCAGTAAATTCCAGAAAGGTGAACGGATCAACCCCGTACCTTCATCGACACATTCATCGCGGAAGTAATGGATTTGCTTCACAAGCCACGGGTACATTTCCTCCGCGAACGCGGCGTCTCCCCAGTAGCCGTAATATTCCTCGCAAGCAATCGACCAGAGCAAGCTCCAGGTAGAGAGTACATTGACCCATCCACTTGGCACTTGTGATTCCACGATGGGGGAGCGATTCATCGACGAAGCCGCAAGCCTTAAGCTTCTGCGAACCAGCGGGGCAGCGCCGGCTAATGTGGACTGCACCCCGGACATGACGTATGCGTCACCTACCCAGAACGCCTGCTCATAGGTGGGACAATCAACAAACGCATCATCACTGCATAATTGTGCTGTTCGGCGGCTCATCTCAAAGATTTGATTAAGCCTTTCATCGCCGCAACGGAACCCGCCAATTTTGGGAGAGGGATAGGTTCGCTGGATACAGCGCACAAAACGGATCTTCAAATCTCCATTTAAGTCGGACGCTTGAATCCCCCAATATCTGAACCCTCTCTGGATGAAGGAGCGATAGCGCTGCCAGCCTTTGCGCGCTACGTAGCGCAGTGTATTATGCATGGAATGCATATGCACGATATTCCCGCCCCGGTAGGCTTCGAATCCATAGCCGTCGATAATAGCGCCTTCCTCCGCACAGATCTCGAACTCGATCCAGCCCGCCGTCATCCGTTCGAATTCATAAATAATCCTGACCGCTTTCCCGGCACCGGGATCCCGCAGAAGGGTATAGTCCCCATTTCCGCCGCAGCTGCTGTACAGCCCCTGGATTTGATCCCTCGCCAAGCTCCCGGAGAGAACAACGGCATCCGTAAATTGCTGGAATACATTGGACACGTGTTCCTGCCCATGAGGAATAACCCGCATCCCTTCAAGCGCAGATAGTGACTTCCATGAGCCCACTGAGGCAAGTGATTGAGGCTCCATCGAATCCTCCAACAGAGGCGCGCCGAAGAAAACAAATCTGCCCCCCGATATACCGGTGAGCCGCGGCTCCAGCCCAATGGAACGCCCGCTCTCCACCTCTTGAAAGGAAACTTGAAAATGATAATCGTGAGCCGTCCCATCTATTAAAAAAGAAAGCAGATGTTCTCCCTTGTCCATATAAACCTCATAGTCATATAAACCGCTCCAATGACTGCCGGATACATCTCTCGAAGTAGCGGCCTGTCCATCCACATAGAGCTTCACATTCATCCCTGAGGTACGGTCCTGGAAACAAAATCTCACATGAAGAGGACTGTCCGGCTTAACCGTCGTTGCAACCATGCCGCATACCGTATTCGGACTGGCATTGACAACTCCGGGCAGCAGCCATTGCCTCAAATCCATACTCCATGCGGGCTCAGGGAGCGCAACCATCTCGCAGGACTTGATGCTCGCAGGATACATCTCGTCCTCCGTTAACAGCGGGATGTCTCTTGGAATTAGCTTTATCCAAGGCTCGCACCCAGCAGCTCCAAGGAGCAGCGCCTCCCTCCACTCCTCATTGTCAACAAAACCCGCTTGCTTCCATCCAACAAGCTCCAGTCCCGCGTCATAATGCTCCGCATAAGCTTGCTGCGAAGAAATACGAGGCGTAGGACTGCCGAAGGAGCAATGACGCCGCCACTTCCAATCATGGCTGCTTACTACATCCAGCATCTTGCCGGACAAGGAATGACCCGATAATCGCGCCAGCAAGCCCGGTGATCCAGCTATATATTGAAATGTGGACGTATTCAGCACATGAACCAGAACGGCAATGACATTGATCCCTGGCTGCAGCCACGCTTCCACCTCATACGTGTCGTAGAACCATTCCTGCGTCCAGCCGCGAACAGGGCCTTGTCCGATAAAATGTCCGTTCAACCAAACCGTGTAACGGTAATCCGCTGTAATATGCAGCAAGGCTTCGTTCACCGGCTCCGATTGAAATTCATGGCGAAAGCAAACATAAGATGCCGCATCCTGATTGAATAACATGGCATGGTCAAAGCTGATCCATTGCGCTTCTCCAAAATCCGTTAACGCAAGTGTCATTCGGATTACATCCTCTCTATTCGCCCGATAAGCTTCTTGAAGCTGACCTAGTTACAATGACCCGCTAATAGGCAGCATTCAGCTAGCCTCCCTTGCCTTTTATATCTTCCAATGATACGAGACGCTCCCCATACTCGGTGTCTGCTCCGGCCGTCGGGGCGGCCCACTTGACCGCGTTGGAAATCACCTGCAAGATGTCCTTGTTATGATAGGTTGGATAAGTTTCGTGCCCAGGCCTGAAATAAAAAATTTTCCCTTTGTTTCTGCGATAAGTGCAGCCGCTCCGGAACACTTCTCCTCCTTCGAACCAGCTGACAAATATTAATTCATCCGGCGCTGGAATATCAAAGTGTTCGCCATACATTTCCTCACGCTCCAGCTCAATATATTTCCCTAATCCTTCTGCTATTGGATGAGAAGGATCGACCACCCAAAGCCGCTCCTTCTCGTCTGCGATGCGCCATGATAAGCCGCATCCCGTTCCCATCAGCTTGCGGAACAGCTTGGAGACATGACCGGAATGCAGGACGATCAACCCCATTCCTTCCAGCACTCTCTTATGCACGCGATCTACGATGGCGTCTTCTACAGTCTCCTGCAACATATGGCCCCACCAGATCAACACATCCGTTTCGGCCAATACGTCATCCGTTAATCCATGCTCGTCCTGATCCTGGGTCGCCGTTCTGGCAACGATGCTTTCGCCCGCTATCCCCTTTGCGATGGCATGGTGCATACCCTCCGGATAGATGCGGCTAACGCGGGGATCCACCTTTTCATGATAATATTCATTCCATACCGTCACTCTTATCATAAGCTTTTGCCTCCCTCCCGTTTCCTGTCTATAGTTTAACTTCGGAACCCGTTTCCGCAGACTTATAAATGGCGCTTAAAATCTTAACCATATCCACTCCGAATTGAGGCAGAATAATAGGTTCGGCTCGCCTCTGCACACAATCTACAAAGTGGTTGATATTTTCCGTGTGAGGATGTATGTCGGCGGGGAATTTAGGTATAATGTCGCAATGAATCCCCTCAATATCGGTGAACAGCTTGCAATCCCGATCAGTAAGCTTCGCCCCGGCTTGCGTGCCGCGCAGCTCCAGATAAGCCATCTCTTCCTCCACATGAGAGGCCCAGCTAAACTCGATTTGCAACGTAGCGCCATTATCAAAACGAATGAAACCCGAAGCCAAGTCCTCAACGTCGTTTCTATATGCGGCTTGCGTGTGCGGCGACTGCACCGATTGCGACAGCCGAAGATGCTTGTCGCCAAACTTGCTGTAAGCAGCTCCAACAACGGATACAGGTTTTGGACTGCCCATCAGCCATACGCTTAAATCGATAAAATGAATGCCCAAATCAATTAAAGGACCGCCGCCGGATAACGCTTTATTCGTAAACCAGCCGCTGCCGGGAATGCCCCAGCGCCTTTGCCAGCCGCATCGGCCTGTGTAAATGTCTCCCATATGGCCTTTTTCTATATATTTCTTCAGAAACTGCGATTCCGCGCGAAACCGGTTATTGCGGGTAACCATCAGAATGTTTCCGCTCTTCTTGGCTTCATCCGCCATTCTCTGCGCTTCCTCCGGATTGATGGCGTCCGGCTTCTCGCAATAAACATGTTTGCCCGCATGAAGCGCGGCGACGGAAACTTCGGAATGAAACAGATTTGGAGTCGTTATATCCACCATATCGATCTCTTTATCGGCAAGCATTTCACGATAGTCGGTGTAAATGCCGGCGCTCCCATGTTCATGGGCCATCGCCGCCGCAGCGTTTTCATTTACGTCGCAGAAAGCAACGATTTCAACCTCCGGATGAGCATTCCACGCCGGCAGGTGAGCGTATTTAAATATATTGCCCGCTCCCACAACACCCAGCTTTAATTTTTTCAACAACATCTTCTCCTTCTTGCGCACAGATTCATAATGAAATGGAATAACGAAATACGGGAACAGCTAGATCCGCTCCGTCTCGAAGATTGCATACAGGATTAAAGCCTTTGCCGTACCATAGCTCCACTCTGTCAGGCGCGCTCTCCCTCAGCTTTACGATAACGGTATTGGAATTTGCACGGTCCAAGCGGCAATCCATTACAGGAAGAGCCGCCCCTTCATGCTCAATTCGAAACCCGCGTATATCCTTGCCCGGCCGCAGCCCCCCGTTGACATGCTCAAACTCGATACGAAGCGTCGTTCTTTCCCTATCCGCAAAAGAGCAGCACCGCACGCGAGGGCCTCTTTCATATGCGGCATCCTGGAAGCATAGCCTTCTAGCTAGCAGCGCAAAGCGATTGCCAAGCTTCTTTAACGCGGGCGTGCTCAGATGAATGGCGTCGGACAAGGAAAGATCGATCGTCGATACGAGCGCGACATGTGACAGTTCGCTTTCCATATGGATTTGATCCAGCTGAATGCCGTTCCATACCGGGAATACATCCCCTTCCCCCAACCAAGTGTTCAATTGAGCATAAAAGATAGGCAGCTCCGGTTGCCCCGAATCACGCCTTAACGCTTCTATAAATGAAATAAATCGTTGCTTGTACTCCGCCGCCTTCTTCCAATCCGCAGCATCCGATTCGCCTTGGTACCATAAACAGGCTCTGACCTTCCCTCCAACAGCGGACACTCTTCTAAACATGGAGCCGTAGAACGATTGACCGCCATCTGACAGCCCGGCGGGGTCCCACTGCTCCATATCCGTTCCTCCATGAGCGCACATCAGCAGTCCGATCGGAACCTTAGAGTACTCTTTCATCGCCTTGCCGAAGCTTATTCCAAGACCCGCACCAAACTCTCTAAAAAATCTCTCTTGCCTCGCCGCATCTTCCTTCTGTCCCTCTGGAACTTTCCAATGAACGGGGTCCGACGCTTCGTTAAACCAGCACAATGGATCGTTCGCTATTCCCCATTGATCGTTCAGATAGAAGCATCTGACCCATGGCGAGGGGCGTTCCGTCCCTATAAGCTTGCCCACGCCTTCCATATTGGATTGTCCCGCAAGAAGATACACATCGCCGACACCGATACCATTCCTCCGATCTCGATATACAGCTTCCCCGCCGTTGCTGTAAGCCACCACTTCCAAACTGTAATCCCCCGCTAATACCCCTTGAAAGACGCCCTCGCAACTATTTCCATCCACTTGCAAAGAAATAGTGTATTCGCCAACCGCCTCTTTTTCTCCTAGAGGACGCAAGTGGCATTGCATGGACAACTGCCGCTTTTCCCCTTGTGAAATCTGAAGCTTGACGGGAATGTCCGCATATCCTCTATTATCCCTTTGATGCACACTGTATGAATGCGGATATTCCAATTGGAAAACCCCGTTTTCAGCCATCGTCATATCCTCCTTTCCACCATATTCGGTTATTGTTATTCCTTTACGCTTCCAAGCACAATGCCCTTCACAAAATACTTCTGCAGAAACGGGTACAAAATCAAGATAGGAAGAGCTCCCAGAAAAATTTGCGCCGCTTTCATCGTTCTGTCGGACACCTCGCTAAGCTCCTGCATCTCTTGCAGCGTCACGCTGCTTAAATCCCGTTGAATGATTATGGTTTGCAAATAGCTGGAAAGCGGATATTGATCTCGGCTGTTCATATAGATCAAGCCGTCAAACCAGGAATTCCAATGGCCGACAATTGAAAGCAGCGTAATCGTCGCCAGTCCCGGCAGTGACAACGGAGCATAAATGCGCCATAATGCCGTCCAATGACTGGCCCCGTCTATGAATGAAGCTTCCTCCAGCTCTTTCGGCAGCCCCCGAAAAAAGTTAATCATAAGAATGACGCTGAAGACGGGCACAGCTCCTGGAATAACAAGAGACCAGATTGTATCCAGCAAATTCGTATAATTGATCACCATATAAGTCGGAATGAGTCCGCCGTTGAACAGCATGGTGAATACAAATATCCAGACCATCCATGTCCTTCCCCGGAACGATTTGGTTTCCTTGGATAACGGGTAGGCTGTCAACAGAACCATTAGCAGTTGTATGGAAGCTCCCAATCCAACCCGCTTCAGCGTAACAACAAAAGCTTCTAAAAACGCGGGATTCTGAGCGACGAACTGATACGACTTAAGAGTGAAATCCACAGGCCATAGGTTGACCTGTCCGGCCGTCGCCGCAGCGCTGGAGCTGAATGAAACGGCCAATACATGAACCAAGGGAAGAACGCATAACAACGACAGCAATCCCAAGAAGCAATAATTCGATAAGACAAATAGTGTGCGACCAAACGTACGCTGAACCTTCATCCTCTCTCCCCCTCTCGTCAAAAGATCCGGTAATTGGCGAACCGATAGGCGAGCCAATAGGAGATTGTAATCAAAATGAAGGAAACCACCGACTTGAACAACCCCATAGCCGTAGCTAAACCATATTGGGCATCCACTAAGCCCATCCGGTAAATCATCGTATCTAATACATCTCCGGTTTCATACACAATGGGACTGTATAAATTAAAAATTTGATCAAAACCCGCATTCAGCACATTGCCCAAGCTTAACGTCGCCAGCAAAATAATGATCGGCGAAATGCCTGGGAGCGTCACATTCCATGTCTGCCTCCAGCGTGAGGCGCCGTCAATCGCTGCCGCTTCATACAAGGTGGGATTAATGCTCGTCAACGCTGCGAAATAAACGATCGTGCTAAATCCAAATTCCTTCCAAACATCGGATAGGATGATGATGAAACGAAACCAGCGATTGTCGGCCAGGAAAAAAACCGCCTCTCCGCCCAACGCCTGAATGACTTGGTTCACCAATCCTTCCGACGGGGATAACAAATCCACGAGAATGCCTCCCAGAATAACCCATGAGAGAAAGTGGGGCAAATAGATGAGCGTTTGCACACTTCGCTTAAATGCGCTTTTGCTCACTTCGTTCAATAGCAGCGATACGACAAGCGGAACGATTAACCCCGCTATCATCTTCAGAACAGCGATTATGACGGTATTCCATAATACCGGAAACGTGTCCGGCAATTGAACAATATACGCAAAGTTACTCATGCCAATCCATTCGGAATCGAAAAAGCCTTTAGCAGGGATAAAGCGCTGAAAGGCGATCCCGATCCCGATCATGGGCAAATAGCTATAAATGAATAGGATAATCAAGCCTGGAATGAGCATGAGATATAATGGGAGTTCCCTGTATAGCTTTCCGGAAAACATGATATCTCTCCTGTCAAATCTCTTCTATTTCGCAGATTTGTACCACGCGTTGACTTCAGCTGTAATCTGGTCGCCGCCAAGCTGCTTCCACTGTGAAACAAACTTGTCGAACTCGTCGGGGGATACGGCTCCCATAATAATTTTTGTGAACGTTTCCAGCTCCAGTTTGTCTAAAATAGCCTGCTTCTCTACCATTGTTTGAGTTGGAGGACCTCCATACAGGGAATCGCGATAATGATCGCCTGCAATATATCCATCTACCACTTCCATCGTTTTCATAAAGGAGTATTGCACCCAGTACTTCGGATCTTGCGTCTCCATGTATTTCAGAATCTCATCGTAGGTCACTTTCTGCTCCGGTTTTAATTGGGAAGGATCCTTTGCCAGCACAGCCGTTCGAATCTCGGAGGCGTAGTTCATATTTGCCGTAACGAAAGAGGAATTGATCAAAGCGGTATTAATGATTTCAATTCCATCCTGCGATTTGCCGTATTTGTAGTTGCTTTCGATCGTCACCTTCTGAGGAGCCAGCTTCTCCAAGTACAGATTAGCCATCTTAATAACTGCTTCCGGATTGGCATAACCTTTCTTGACGACAAACCATTGGCTAAGCGGGAAATAATACGACAGCTTCAGCGGCTCTCCATTGACCGTTGGAATCGGATAGGCTACCCAATTGGCGGTCGGGTCCTTCTGCACAGCTTCACCAAGCGGCCAGTTCATTGCCCAGCCGTATCCGAAGTATAGACCCGCTTTGCCGCCCGTTATGCCTTCCAGCGCTTTCGCAGTATCCTTAACGCCGAACTCCGGATCGATAATACCGGCTTTGTACAGCTCCTGCAGCTTGGTCAAAGCCGTCTTCACTTCCGGCTGAATACTGCCGTAAGCCAAGCCGTCGCCAGCCGGATCTTTGATCCACATATACTGCTTCCAAGCTACATTGGACGGATTTCCTTGATAAGCATTGAAGAAGCCTTGCAGATCGGGATAGCCATTAATATCCTTGCTTATCGGAATTCCGTATGTGTCTTTCTTTTGATTGCCGTCAGGATCCTGCTCTGTGAAGGCAGTGGCTATTGCCAACACATCATCCCATGTTTTCGGTTCAGGCAGGTTTAACTTGTCAAGCCAGTCCTTGCGAACCCATAGCACCTCGCTGCCCGAGTAGTCTCCACTGCCCGTTACAGGCAGCGCCATTAGCTTGCCGTTCACCGTAGAGGAGCCGAGACCGCTGTCGCCGTATTCAGCGATCGCTTCTTTTAGAAGCGGAGAAGCATATTTGTTGAACGCCTCCGTCAAGTCTTCAAGCTGATCTGCTTCTACCAATTGCTTTAGCGTCTTGGCGTCTACAGAGAACGTATCCGGCAAATCGCCGGAAGAGATGGATAGATTAAGCTTCTGATAATACTGATCCGAGGTGCCAGTCGTAACCCAATCATATTTGAGGTTGATGCCAAGCTCTTCCGCGTAAGCTCTTGTCCAAGTATTGTCGTTTTCGTTGTCTCCGTCTATAAACTTTGTGCCCTGATTGTAATTGCGGACCGCTGTGAGCTCGATAGGCGTTTCATATTTGCCAAGCGGATCGGCCGGCTTCCCGGAATCATCGCTCTCAGTCGGCTCTGTTGCAGGAGAAGATTCTGGTGTTTGACTTGCGCCAGGACTGGTCGCTTTGTTGGTGCTGCAAGCCGCCAACAACATTGAGAACGTTAGTACAACCATCATAATGACTACAGTGATATTACGAGCCTTCATGTGTGTAACCCCCAATAGATTAATTTCAGAAGTTTCCTTCCTGTATTCATCATAAAAAAAATAGAGTCTCCCATCGACTCTAAAGATTCTACTTTCCACTCACTTTCATTGTCGTAAGGACGCCGACTCCCGGTCTCTGTATTCTTGCGGCGTCATGTTCGTCGCTTTCTTGAAATAACGGTAAAAATACCGATCATTATCAAATCCAAGCAATTTCGAGATGTCCTGAATTCTGAATGACGATTCCACCAGCATCTCCTTTGCTTTATTGATTTTGAGCTCGTTAATATAATCGGATATATTCATACCGGTATTATTTTTGTATAATCGCGAAACGTAAGCGGAGCTGTGCCCCACCACTTCGCCGATTCTGGTCAAGGACAGATCTCCCGCAATATTAGCCTGAACATATCGCTGGATTTGCTTTACGACATCCTTCTCCTGCCGTTCATGCCCCGCCCGCTTCTGGTTGAAAATCTGTTCCGCAAGCTCAACATAATAATCGGATGTTTCATTCCAGGCTTCATGATGACCCATGTGGGTCAAACGATTAAGGTCAACCCGCTGTCCCAGATCATTCCACAGGTTCCATTTGTTCAAATAACGAATAAACATTAACGAAAAGGAATATTTGATCTCCTGTTTGAGTGATTCCGGCGCTTTCGGGTGAAGTTGCGCGACATTCATCATTTTGGGATACTCCAGAAAAAACTGGTACCTTTGCCCATTCTCTAAATATTCGGCAAGCAGCTCTATTCGTTTGGCCCTCATCCTGCTTTGGTACTCCCATGGATCACTTTGATGCGAAGCCTGGTGCTTCTGCTCGGGCTCGAACAATAACAGTTCCGTTCCCATTCCGAGTCCATGACTGGAGAGAAGCTTTAATTGCTCGAGCTTATGGCCTGCTTGTGACCACTCTACCGCTTTATTGGCAACGGTTATGGAAATGGATAATTTCAGCAAGCTTTTGCATGTTCGCTGTACAAACTCCAGCGTTCCATGCACGAAGCGAGAGGCATGCTTCCACTCCTCCTCCGATACGGGCTTTACCGTATTTTGCAGCGCGGCAGAAGGCTGAACCAGCCAAATAAACTTGGCTCTTTCATACACCAAAGTCACAACGCAACAAGAAGGAGACAGACATTCCTCCACTATATTTTGAATCGCGAACAACAAGGGGGCCCGGTCGTAGCTGCTGTAGTGCTGATCCCATTCATCCACTCGTCCAATCAGCACAAGAACGCGATTACAGCTGTCCAGCGGCATCTCCAGATTTCGGAATTGCTCCGGCAGCGCCGATGTCACCGCTGAGTTTCCTTCGAGAATATCCAATAAATAGTCCCTTTGCAGCATAGGCAAAGCCTGCTTTAATTGTTGCTTCGCCTTGTTCACCATACTGTCCATCTGAAGTTCCTTCTCGATAGCGGCGATGGTCTGCTCAACGACCTCCAGCAGTACTTCATCGCCTTCCGTCTTAAGCAAATATTGGCATGCGCCATGCCTCATCGCATCCTGTATATAATCAAAGTCGCTATATCCGGTCAAAAAAATAACTTTACATAACGGCCATTGTTTGACGATAAGCTTCTGCAGCTGCAAGCCGTCCATTCCTGGCATGCGTATATCAGACAGTACAATATCCATTTTGGTACGCTCCAGCCAATTCAACGCCTCTTCGGGGTGATAAGCCCGGTATACCTCCACATTCAAACGGGTTTCATTCGTAAATAGCTCAAATAATCCATCCACCACATGGCGCTCATTGTCTACGATTAGCAGCCGATACATGTCTCACCCTCCCTTCTGCAACGGAATAATAAGCTCAACCTTCATGCCGCCCATATCGCTTCTTGATACGTGAAGACCCGCCTTTGAGCCGAACTTAAGCCGCAGCCGACTATGCACATTGATCACTCCCGTCGTCTCTGTCACCTGCTTGGCCATCATTATATCGGTTAGCTCCTGAAGCTTCCGGTCCGATAATTCGTCGCCATTATCCTCGATTGTAATGGATAAATAATCGGCATGCCGGGCAAAATCGATTTTCAGTCGAGCGTCGCTTCTCCGTTCCTCCAATCCGTATTGAAATGCGTTTTCAATAAGCGGCTGAAGAATCATTCTGGGAACGAGGATGTCTCTGCACGCACTAGGGATCTCGCTCCAACTTACTTCGACCAAATCACCAAAGCGAACCATTTGAATTTCGACATAGGATTTCGCATGCATCATTTCTACTTCCAGAGGCACTTCATCCATTCCGGTTCGAGTCAGAAAATGATAGTACTTGCTTAAGTGCTGAGTCATTTTCACAACTTTGTCCATATCCTCCACCTTGGCCAGTCGATATAAGACATAAAAGCTGTTGTATAGAAAATGGGGGTTGATTTGAGACTGCAGCTGCTTTAATTCAGCTCGTTGATTGCGGATTTGACTTTCATATACTTCATGGATCAGAACATTAAGCCGATCTACCATCGCGTTAAATTGCCCATACACATAATAAAATTCATCGCCGTTGGGATGGCGCACCTGAACGCTGAGATCCCCTTTTTCGACCTTGCGCAAAGCTCGGACCAAATGCCGAAGAGGACGATGGATATTGCGAAAAATCCAATAGGAGAATCCGATAATGACCGTAATCGAAAATAACGATAACAGCCACATCCAGACGGTATATTGGGTCAGAGGCTTCAGAAGCTGACTCTCGGGATAATAAAGCAGCAGCGACACATCAAGCTCCGACGATTTCTCATACGTAAGCAAATAAGAAGTGCCGCCGACATTCACACGGTCTTGTCCGCGACCTTGACTGTCATATACAAAGGAAGGCGACTCCATGGAAATCGCCTCCATCAATTCCGGCTGCGATTCCCCATTCAGCATCCATGAATTGTCGTGCCCGAGCAGAAGGGCTCCGCCCCCCTCGACTCCCGTTATTCCGCTCAGAGAATCCCGGATTTGTTCCTTTGACAGCTCTACTGCAATAAGAAACACGGGAAGACGATCTCCATAGTTGCTTTCCGGATAAGCGCCGCTGATAAAAAGACGCTCGTCCCAATAAATGAAGGGAGACTGCTTGTTATGCGACAGCGCTCGAACCGTCTCCGGCGGCATGACATGCTCGTCGTATCGATTCGAATATAAGATTTTGCCGATAAGCGGAATGTTCACGCTTGCTTCTCTCACATACAGGTTAGAGTTTTTCAGCAGCTCCAGCTTTTTTTCAATACGAAGAATAGCTGTGGTTCGGTCATGAACCGGCATGAGGTGGGACATATTGCTTATTTTCTGAAAATCATCATCAAACAAATATTCGCGTTTAAGCGTTTCGATTCGATTCATCTCGGACTCGAACGAGCGGAGATAGAAGTCAATATTGGACTCCATTGCGTCCATAATCTCACTGCGCATATTCCGCGCCGCTGATTGATTGATCATCAAGCTCATTACATACAGAGGACAGACCACAACGATAAAAGTAAGGACTATTTTCGGGAAAATAGTAAGTTGTCTGGCGTGCTGAAACCAATGGATAGGACCATCCCCCCTATATCGCATGGAGTTAAAACAAAGGCAAAGATTGCATATCTCTGCCTTTGATTATAACGAATATCAGGATTTGTCGACTAGTCTAAGAAATAGATCATCAAACCATGCCGTGCCGTTAACCCCCCACAGCTGCGCTTGCAACTGAACACTGGCCGCAAGAGGAGGCAGCGTGATCTTGCCTCTTACGTATGTCCAATCGTTCGTTCCATGCAGTACAGTCGTGCTAACATTGGCTTGCAGCCATTGGCCGTTGGAGTCCATTGCAATCGCTTGCAGCTGTGCTCCCATTGCGCCGGTGGCAACGCCTGATGTTTTGATCCAACCTCCAAATTCGAATTCCTTGCTCACCTGCAGGTTACTTCTGGATGTATGCCAGGCCGAGTATTGATTAGCGTTATTCGTAATTTTGAGCGACTTCTTCCCTTGATAATAGGTTGAATCATCCCATGCGAACGGCATGCCGGACGAAGTCCAGCTGGACCAGCCCGTTGGACCGCCAGTCCCTATTTCCATCCCCGCATTGGAAATGCCCGTATCCGCCGCAAACAATTCAAAGTCGTCAAACCATACGGTACCGGAAGCCGAATACAAATTGCCAACAATATAGAGGTACGCTGTTCCCGCGGGCGGATTAAAGCTGAGCGTATATTTCTTCCAGTCATTCGTGCCGCTTACGAATGGAATGCGATAGGTTGCAAGCACATTGTGCGCCGAATCCTTGGCCTCTACCGAGATAAAGGCGCCCTGCGTTCCGGCAACGGACAACGTCTTGATCCACGCCGACAATTGCAGCGTCTTTGTCAGGCTCACTGGAGCGTTCATCTGAGCGATCCATGCGGAATGATCCGTTGTTGCGTTCGTAATCTTCAACGATTTGTTTCCCCAGTGACGCGTGCTGGAATCCCATGCGAACGTTCCGCTTGATGATTGATTCCATGTCGTCCAATCGTCTGGCGACGTCGTTCCGTTCTCCGCCCCGCCATTTGGATTATCCGACTTTCTAGGGAATTTCATCGTAAACACTTCATTGCTGTCGATCTGGAACCTTGGATAATAACCTCTGAACCTGCCCCCGTTTTGGAGCGTCATCGATTTGGCGGAACCGAATTCATATCTGATCATCTGTGAAGCCGGAGGCTGATACAAGCTTAAGCTGGTTGCATTCTTCGTTACGAACTCGCCCGGAAACGTATCGCTCATCACATCTTCACTGCCGTCCGACCAATAAGCCGATGTGACGTTGCGCGGAACGATTCCTCCGTCCTCAATGAAATAGCCTCCGGCGTTCGGGCCTTGCACTTTTATCTCAATTCTGTCTGTATAGAAGTCATAATACAAGGTTTCATCACCCAGAACCGTCACTATCCGTTTGTGCGTAGAGCTAATATCCGAGAAGGTTACGGAATCCGCCTCATAGGACATTCCGCTCTGTCCTACGATGGACACATCCGGCTTCTCCACGAATCGAATGTCGTCAAACCATACCGTACCGCTATTTTCATAGAGGTAACCGCCAATTTGAACTGTGGCCGTTCCGTAAGGAACGGTTACATCGGATACAAAATACGTCCAATCCTGCGTGCCCACATTGGAGTAGGCGTCCGCTCCGCCCCTCGCCCCGAGGGAAACGCCGTTCGCATCGAAAAACTGAATGTTCAGATAGGCACCCCGACCGGCTCCGTTCGGCCCGTCTACTTGATCCGTTTTGATCCAATACGAAACCTCATAATGCTTGCCTGGAATAAAGTCGGTTGTCTGCTGGTACCAGGTTGAATTTGCGGATTGATTGGCGTTCGTTATTTTGAGGGAGCGGCTTCCGCTATGCCTCACGCTCGCATCCCATGTGAACGAGCCGTTGGCGTTATTCCATGAATACCAATTATCCGGTGCGGTCGTTCCGTCTTCCGCGCCGCCATTTTGCACCTTATCGGTAAAAGCACTGTTATTATATTTAAGCACCATTGGCGTCGAATAAAAATCCAAACCTAAATTTTGTCTGCTGTAGCCTTGTTTATCCTGCAAAAATCCAATAACTCCCGCTTTCTTATATACTCTGACCTTGTAACCGTTCGCAAAGTCGGAGTCAATCTCATAATAATCATAATCCGTCGAGTTGATGACGCTTAGCGTATCGGAATATGCTTCATCCCCAACCTGTACGGAGGCATACGCCGAAGCGGGGCCTTCGTTTTCCGATCCGTCCACAGCCGAAACTTTATAATAATACGTTTTGCCTTGTTCCACTGTGCGATCGTGGAAGGAAGGCGCTCCTCCCGGCTTTATCCATATTTCACCCACCTTGTTTCCCGGTGCAGGTGTGAATGCGCTCGTATCACTCCGATAGATTCTATAGTAGGACAAGTCCGCTTCCCCGCCTGCGGTCCACGTTATGCTCGCCTGGTGAAAATCCGGTGCTGCTGCATTCAAACCCGTTACTTGCGCAGGAGCCGTCTGATCAGGAATGTCCGAGTAATAGTAAATTGTATTAGCCGGAATCGTATCTGTAAACGAGGTTCCGCTTATGGACTTGGTTCCGAAGCTCGCCGGAATTTCGCCAAACTTATCGACTAAATCAATAGAAGCTGACTCGAACTTATATTTCCTGAACGTCGTATGAATGGAGTCCTCAAGCGTAAAGTTTACATCTGCGTCATTATTCGACCAGTTCACCACGATAATGGTGTGTTTGCCTTCTGCTGTTTGAATGATGGCGGGTATAATCGCTTCATTCGTAGTGGTCGCTTGATACGCTGTCGATCCTTTTGGTATAAGCTTATACGCCAGTGCCGTCGCCTTGTAGTTGGGTCTTGGCGTAAAGTTCTCCTGCTTGCTGCCAATGATGCCGAAGCCGTAATCTCCAAAGCTGGTAGACGTTTGATTGGAGCCGGAAGGCCATGTCCAGATATCGTCCGCGAACGACCATCGGCCGAACTCGCTGACACCTGCCCTTAATCCGTTGGCAATCAATGCGACGGAATTGAGTCCATCCTCCGCTCTGCGAATCGTGCCAGTTGGGGTATAATCGGTTATCATAATCGGTTTGTCAGCCCCATTGGGGTCATTGGCTTTAATGATATCGATGTAGCTTTTGATCAAGCTGACATAGGTTCCATCCGTCGCCTCCGCTTTGGTCTGTCCGGAATGGATGGTATACGCGTCGAGACTGGCGGAGATATTCGTTGACAGATCGTCCAGCCAGTCGGCTGTATCATGGTCGCTGTAACCGATCTCGGGACCAATCAGCTTTACGTATTGCAGCAGATTTTCGCTTTGCAGTCTGCTCCGCACCGCAGTCATGGATTCTTTGTAGCTCTTCAGCTTGCTGACGCCTGGCGGAGTCAGGAAGAAGTTGTTGGGCTCCCCGGAGAAGGAAACGTATTTGACATTCGTAAACCCTTTGGTCACTACAAGGTGTTTCACCATAGCAGCGATATGCTCCGCATACTCGGGGACCATGCCTGTATTAGGTCCGGTGTTCGACGCGTACTCGGCAGTGAGCCAAGGATACATGACTCTGGGATCGTCAACCATAACGTCTACAAACACGTCCACGTTCATATCTTTAAAAGCTTGAAGGTATTTATACAGCGAGTTCATTTCGATGCTGTTCCATGTAAATCCGGAATCCAGCATGACATCGGGGTCCGCATTGTCATTCGTCGGCTCCCACCAAGCTCCATCTAACCATAATCGGGCGACTGTAGAGCCTGTTTTTTTAAATTGCGTCATTAACACCGCCAAGTCGTCATCGTTGAAATCTTTAACCTTCCAGGAAGAATGATAGCCGAAGGGCATAACCGTTCCTCCCATGCCAAGCGTCGTGCCTTCAAAAGCTTTTGTGTTGTTTTTTAACGCGATGTCTACCGTCGAGTTAGCCGATACTTTGTCTGCGCTTTCAAAAATAATGATGCCTGACAGCAGCAGCGCAACGCTTGCAAGAAGCATGAATCGCAATTTGTTGCTTCTCATGATTTCCCTCCCGATCTCACATTAGGATGACACCAAAAATGAAGATTGTGCCTGATCTCACTATAAAGCAACTCTATTTTCCTTATCGACTATAAAGTTTCTACTTGTGACTCACCATTCTTGTTCTGGCCGATAAAACTCGCCTTCCGATAAGGGATTACGGAGCATGGAGATCATCCTGCTGCTTATCGCTGCCGGCTTGATGGCATGCGGAATACGGGCGGTCTATCGAATCGACCGTCCGTACATCGCATTGGCTCCCAGCCTGCTGACAGCCGTATTCGGCTGTTGCGGACTATGCGGGATGGCCTGCAATTGTCTAACCTGCCTCTTTTCACGCTCTAGCCGAGGATTCATCGCCTGCAGTTGCCTAACCAGCTACTTCTCGCGTCGCTGTTGATTTTGCCTGATGCGATCCTCCATCCCCTGCTCTGTCGCTTGATAGAAGCTCTTGGTTGCGAGCGGATCAGGCAAATACTGCTGCTTCACATAGTGATGCGGGTAATCGTGCGGATATTTGTAGCCGGTATGTCCCAGCTTGCTGGCGCCGCTGTAATGCGTATCGCGCAGATGCAGCGGCACCTCCGCGTTGCCTGTCCGTTCCATAGCCGCCATCACATTGCCGATTGCGATCGCCGTCGCATTGGACTTTGGACTTTCCACCGCGAACAAGATCGCTTGGGCAATATTATACTTCGCTTCCGGCCAGCCGATCTTATGGTAAGCGTCCATCGCTGTCACGGCTTGCACCATCGCCTGGGGATTCGCCAGCCCGATGTCCTCGCTGCATGCCACAATCAGCCTGCGAAGGAACGTCATAGGGTCCATTCCCAGCTTCTCCACGGCATACAGGAACCAGAACAGCGCCGCATCGCTGGAGCCTCTAACGCTCTTGTGGAAGGCGGACAGCACATCGTATTGTGTCGACTGGTCGGCCCGAATCGTCGGCTTCTGCACGGATTCCTGGGCTACCTCCAGCGTAATCCGGACAGAGCCGTCCGGCTCCGACGGCGTCGTGACGGCCGCCAGCTCAAGCGCATTCAGGGCGCGGCGGATATCGCCTCCCGCCATCTCCGCCATATGCTCCAGAGCCGCTTCCTCCACATGCAGCTTCATGAAGCCGAGGCCTCTCCCCGTGTCGACGATGGCCCGCCGCATGGCTTCCATCGCATGGCGCTTGTCCAGCGCCTCCAGTTGGAATAGCGTGGAACGCGACAGCAAGGCCCCGTTCACATGATGGAACGGATTCTCCGTCGTTGCCCCGATGAAGACGATAATGCCTTGCTCCACGGCAGGAAGGAGCGCGTCCTGGCGGGACGTGTTGAAGCGGTGCACCTCGTCCAGGAACAGTATCGTCTTCTTGCCGTACAGCGATTTCTTCGTGCGCGCTTGCTCAATTACTTCCCGGACATCCTTCACGGACGCATCGACGGCGTTAAGCTTGACGAAGTCTCCTTCCGTACGAAGCGATATAATATGTGCGAGCGTCGTCTTCCCGCAGCCGGGAGGGCCGTAGAGCAGAATCGATGACACCTGATCCCCTTCAATCGCCCTCCGCAATAGCTTGCCCGGCCCGACAATGTGCTCCTGTCCGATATATTCGTCAAGCGTCTGCGGCCTCATCCGGTCCGCCAGCAATCTGGCGCGCGGCCGCTCTTCTTCGTCATAGCTGAATAAGTCCATTTCATTGCACAACCCTTATCTATGATATATGAAGATCATAGCATAACCTCGCATGGCGTCTCCAGCACATCCTTAATGGAAGCCGCTCTTCTTCTTATCTCATTGGATAAGAACTTCAACCGCATGTTGCAAATGCGCTTCATGCGTCCGTGAGACTTCCCACGGTAAGACGCGTAACTTTCGTCCCATGTACCCGCCGCATTTATATCCTCGTGTCCGTGCAGTTTATTGGATTTCGTCTTGTTGTGCAGACTTATCCCACTTTGGATGCCTGATACGATTCGTGTTCCTCGGGTCGGTACTTTGCCTCCAGCTTCCTTCAGATTCCACCTCGCGATGGACACCCTTGCTCTTGGCGAATGGTTGGCAACTGCAAGCCCCCATAGCGGACTCTCACCGCCTAGCTACACGCCATGCGTGGCGCACATCAATAGAGATGATGCCTGTACAGACATCATCTCCTGGCAATGCTTATGACACTCCGCAAAGGAGTTCGTTTTCGTATAGCT
>NZ_JAOQJC010000130.1 GCF_025567625.1 Paenibacillus sp. J5C2022
ATTATAGAGTATCGGATGCCTCATCGAAGATAACTCAAAGTAGCCGCAGCGAATATACAGGAAGCATCCGATGCCGACCTTGGAGTCATTCGAGAAGCGGGATCATCAGGTGCGGAATGGGCGTCGCCAAGCGGGTATATCTAAGATGCAGTGCCCTACTCGTTATAGAGTATCGGATGCTTCATCGAAGATAACTCATGCAGTGCCAACGATTATACAGGAAGCATGCGGTGCCGACCTCGAAGCGATTCGGGTAGTTGGTTCATTCGTTGCGGAATGGACTTAATCAACGAATTTTTAAATCTCATAGCAATGAGGGCCTTTAGCTCAGCTGGTTAGAGCGCACCCCTGATAAGGGTGAGGTCGGTGGTTCGAGTCCACTAAGGCCCACCATTATAACTACCGCATTAAGTTGGAATCAACTCATCGATTGTCGAAGAGTAAAGTCAACTTGTGAGGTATACATGGGGCCATAGCTCAGCTGGGAGAGCGCCTGCCTTGCAAGCAGGAGGTCAGCGGTTCGATCCCGCTTGGCTCCACCAAAAAAAACTTCGCGGTATTGTCTTCTGAAGTTCTTCAGGAAGTTAATCAGCGAAAAACAATTGTTCCTTGAAAACTGGATAACGAAAGTAACAATAAAGCATTCGATCTACTGTATAGTAGTG
>NZ_JAOQJC010000131.1 GCF_025567625.1 Paenibacillus sp. J5C2022
ATAACGTTTCGTATATTCACGACGCCCGGCGAATGCCGGGTGTGTCCACAGCAACTACTTCTCCGAAGCCGCTTCTGGGACCGAGGGCGTATGCCCGATGCGTGAATATGGTGTTAACTGATGTCGCCTCTTCCTTGAATTACTTTCATTCCTATTATTTCAACTTCCCTCTCTTATCTGGTTCCTTTAATACCAGGTTCTTTAATCCGTTTTTCTCAAATTCATTTTCATACGTTTCTTCAATTTCAAATTCTCTTTCTTTATGCCTGTCAGTAAGTTTACTCACTGGGCCGATTTCATTAATCAAGTCTCTGCGAGCTAATCGACTAGATAATTCCTGCCAAAAATTAAAATTATCATAATCATCAATGAAGTTTTCAAGCTGTTCTTCAAATTTTCTTGTCGGGAAATATTCATTAAATTTCTCATCGAATTCAATTAAATCATTCATTTCAAATTCATAAGAGTAACTGTAAATTAATTGCTCCAGTTCCTCCATTTCAAGATTTTGTTCATCTTTAAGTTTTGTAGAGTTTGCGATCCAATTCCCCAAAAAAACCAACTTTGTAAGTGCTCTATATTGAGCTTCTGATAATTCTAATTTCATCGTTTTGCTCCTAATCTTTAAATTATGTTGTGTTTGGCGATTTCAGTTAACGTT
>NZ_JAOQJC010000132.1 GCF_025567625.1 Paenibacillus sp. J5C2022
CTTGTACCGAGTTGATGCCTACCGTCGGAGCCGTCGTATCGTAGTCGATACTGAGCTCCGTAGCCGCCGTATTGCCGTTCGCCGCTCCGTCGAACGCTACGTCAGCCGCTACGCCGACCTTCACTTCTCCGTCTCCCGACGGCGTAATGTCTGCGGTATAGATACGGTTATCCAGTGTCGACAGATTGTCCGCGGTTCCATTCGTCACAGAGATGTCCGCTGACGTAAAGCCCGTTACCGCTTCGCTGAATGTGAATGTCACATTGATCGGCGAATCGTTCGTCGGGCTGGATTGCGCCGAAGAGATAGATACTGAAGGCGGAGTCACATCCAGAACAATTACGTGCGCGAAATCGCTCCTCGTACTGGCCGTCTTGGTACCCGGAACGCTATTGTCCGTATTCGTAACCATGACATAGTAATAGTCATTATGCGCGTAGGACGTCGGCACAACGAATGTGCTGGACGTCGCTCCATTAATCGCATATCCGCCACTGTAGGAATTGGCTGTGTTGCGAATCCACTGGTAGCTCAGCGTGCCGCTTCCACTTGCGCTTGCCGTCACTTCAAGCGTGACCACATCATGCTCATGCACAGTGTCGCCAACCGGCTGCACGCTAATTGTAGGTGCCGGC
>NZ_JAOQJC010000133.1 GCF_025567625.1 Paenibacillus sp. J5C2022
ACAACCGCCTCGGCGCGGGTCGTGTGAGCCTTCGGCTCAAAGAGATTCTCGTTTCTTCCTTGGACGATTCCGTCTTGGACGAGATTCGCCACAGCTTGCCTCGCCCAGTCCGAAATGGTCGCTTGATCCATGAACGCATCCAGAGTTTTGGCGACATCCGCTTGTGCCACTTGCTTGTTCGCTGCAAATTGTCTTGCCCGGTCAATCAGCGCCGCCAGCTCCTCCCGGCGTATCGGCTGATGGGGCCTGAACGTGTTGCCGGCATAGCCTTGACTCAATCCCGCATTCACGGCCGCCGTTACGACAGGCGCATACCAGGCATCGGGGGCCACATCGGCGAACCCGCTGTCGGTTTCATCGCTTGGAGCCGCAGACAATCCCAGTGCGCGTACGAGCAAGGCTGTAAATTCAGCTCGCGTAATCGCGGCATTCGGGGCGAACCGATTCGGGCCTGCGCCCTCGACAATCCGTTTCGTTGCCAGCAGCTCCACATCTCCCTTCGCCCAATGACCCGTTAGGTCCGCGAAGCTTTTGCCGGTGGGTTCGACTGCCGCATACAGGCTGTTGTGCGGTACGTTCATCACCA
>NZ_JAOQJC010000134.1 GCF_025567625.1 Paenibacillus sp. J5C2022
GGTTTTGGATTGAAGTGCATAAGTCATGTATAGAAGTTGAGTATGAAGATGGGCACTCATTTTGGCATCACATCAAACTTGAAATAGAGCAGAATGGTCATAAATTCGAATGGAATGAAGTTGCCGATATTTATGAGGGGAAATTGTTAATCGGCGAAAAAGATGACCCCTATGCGAAGTATAGGGATGGGAAAATGAATTTTGAAATCGAAAATATAAAGGGATTCTGACTTTCTAATTAAACTTGTTCGCAATTGTATTCTTTTTAGGAGTATGGTATAAGGATGTCTACATAGATGGACATTAGTAACCGAATAATACTTCAACTAAAGGAAACGACAGCTTAATAAACCTTAGAATTTAACATAGCCTACCCAAAAAACTTTCCGCTCCCCTACTTATCCTATATCTTGTGAGTAAACCGTCTTTACGAATGCGCCAAGGGAACGCCCGTTATTTCAATGACGGGATGAGAGTGGCGACCTCTCGCTTGTAACCGAGTATCTTAATCTATCTAATCACTTGAAACAAGAACGTATGTTTGGTATAATTAAATTAA
>NZ_JAOQJC010000135.1 GCF_025567625.1 Paenibacillus sp. J5C2022
TTTCATTGTTCGGCGTTCAGATGTCGTTCCTGCACGACAGCAGCATGCTCAGCATCGGCATCTCGCTCGTCGTTGTCGGCATTGCGGCGCTGAATCTGGTGCTGGACTTCGACTTCATCGAGCAAGGTGCGCACCAAGGCGCGCCGAAGTATATGGAGTGGTTCGGGGCATTCGGCCTTCTCGTGACGCTTGTCTGGCTGTACGTCGAGATGCTGCGCCTGCTGTCCAAGCTGGCTAATCGCGACTAGGGCGCGTCTGAGAACTCTGAGGACAGCAAATTTTACCGAATTTTCGTTCCATGCAAGGCGCATTTGTGAAGGCGTACCCGGGGGGTACGTCAAGCAAACGGAACGAAGCAGGGGGCGGAAAGGCGGTGAAAGGTGCCACTGAGCGGGTTTTCAGACACGCCCTAGTAGCAAGCGGCATAGAGAAGATGGACAATCAATTGGAAGAAGAGTGGAAGCTTTAACGGCTTTTGCTCTTTTTCTGTATGGAGGGATACGGTGTATGGATAAGCAGGAGCTTGCTCAATATTGCATGTCGCTTCGCGGCG
>NZ_JAOQJC010000136.1 GCF_025567625.1 Paenibacillus sp. J5C2022
GGAGTTTCAGATAACGTTTGTGTGTTCACGACGCTCGACGAAGTCGAGTGTGTCCGGCTGATTCAACTTCCCTGCCAAATTCTTCTGCCGGACCGAGGGGCGAATGCCCCGATGCGTGAACATGATGTTATGTGATGCCTCGGCCCAATACCGGTGAGACAGGACGTCGAGCATTCCGGTACCTTATAAGCAGTCCTTCAAATTTCTTGTACTTAATTGTTTGGAACTTCCACCATTCTTTAATTCCCTTGAACTTAAACACATTTTTTATGTACTTTCTCTTGATCTTAACAATGTCCTTCAATGTCACTTGACCTTAAATACATTCTTGGTTTTGATGACTTGATCTTTAAAATGTCTTATATGTCCCTTGAACTTATACAATTCTCGGTTTTAATATCACTTTATTTCTTACATTATCTTTTGACCTTAACTCGATCTTGGTTTTATATTCTTTCAAATATATCTTAGCTTCTAGCCCCAGGACGGGGCGATTGAATTACCCACAAAGTCTTGAGGCCGAGGTTTCACATAACGTT
>NZ_JAOQJC010000137.1 GCF_025567625.1 Paenibacillus sp. J5C2022
TTTTTTCGTACAAACCCCGGCGTTGGTGGCCTCATGTGGGCTACTTTGTATGTTTTTTCGTACAAACTCCGACGTTGGTGGCCTCATGTGGGCTACTTTGTATGTTTTTTCGTACAAAATCCGGCGTTGGTGGCCTCATGTGGGCTACTTTGTATGTTTTTTCGTACAAACCCCGGCGTTGGTGGTCTCATGTGGGCTACTTTGTATGTTTTTTCGTACAAAATCCGGCGTTGGTGGCCTCATGTGGGCTACTTTGTATGTTTTTTCATACAAACTCCGGCGTTGGTGGCCTCATGTGGGCTACTTTGTATGTTTTTTCATACAAACTCCGGCGTTGGCTCCACAGCCCCCTAATGAAACTGGAGTCTTTCCACAGAAAAAAATATACTATTTTTGAGGGGAGACGATACAGTTGAGAAGAAGCAGAATGTATGAGGAGATGCGGTTACAAGTCGTGAAAGAAGCACTAGCAGGAATCAAGGTTGCCGTCTTGGCAAGAAAATATGAGGT
>NZ_JAOQJC010000138.1 GCF_025567625.1 Paenibacillus sp. J5C2022
AGCGCCATCGGTGCCCGTCGGTCCAGTTGGCCCTTGAGGTCCAGTGGCGCCATCGATGCCAGTTGCTCCAGTTGCACCATCAATGCCGGTTGGCCCTGTCGGTCCAGTGGCGCCATCGGCGCCCGTTGTTCCAGTCGGCCCTTGGGGTCCAGTGGCGCCATCAGCGCCCGTTGTTCCAGTCGGCCCTTGAGGTCCTGTAGGGCCGTCAGTGCCCGTTGTTCCAGTCGGCCCTTGGGGTCCAGTGGCGCCATCAGCGCCCGTTGTTCCAGTCGGCCCTTGAGGTCCTGTAGGGCCGTCAGCGCCCGTTGTTCCAGTCGGCCCTTGGGGTCCGTTGGCGCCATCCGCGCCAGTTGATCCGGTCGCTCCTTGAGGTCCGGTAGCGCCATCCGTGCCGGTAGATCCCGTCGGCCCTTGAGGTCCTGTAGCGCCGTCCACGCCTGTCGGCCCAGTCGCTCCCTGGGGTCCAGTAGCCCCTTCGGCCCCAGTTGGCCCAGTCGGTCCTTGA
>NZ_JAOQJC010000014.1 GCF_025567625.1 Paenibacillus sp. J5C2022
TTATTTTTGCCCTTGTATCCCCGCAAGGGGGATTTCGGGCAAAGCGGACTTTCATCTGCCCCATTGAAATGGGGAGGATTCACGTCCGCTTTTCCTAAAGCCAATGATATATGTGCCGTGATCGGTAAACATAGGCTGATTCCAAGCCACTTTCGGCTCCAGATTCGGAAATTTCCCGGCTACCCAATCCAGAACCTCTTCCATACGCTCCCGATGATGGGGATGAGCAATCTTAGCCAAATATTCTGCAAAAGCCTTCATGTCGTTTTCTCCTTTTCAAACCGATTTGTTCAACCTAGCAGATCCACAACAGTTCTTCCTTTTGCTTTTCCTTGCAAGATGTCAGATAACGCTTTAGGCAGCTCATTTAACGATATTTCATTTTTTATTGCCTCTAATCCTTCAGGCTTCAAATCGGTCGCCATCCGCTTCCAAAGTGTTATTCTTAAATCTCTAGGACAATAAGCCGAATCTATTCCCAATAAATTGACGCCTCTAAGAATAAAGGGAAATACAGTTGTAGGTACTTCTACACCTCCGGTTAATCCACTTACAGCAACAGAACCTCCATATTTCATGTTGCTTAACACAGCAGCTAATGTCTTGCCGCCAACCGGGTCTATAGCGCCTGACCAGCGTTTCTTTCCAATGGGACGAATGTTTTCTGGTGCAACTTCTTCGCGCGATAGGACTTCATTTGCCCCCAATTTCTTTAAGTAGTCATATTCAGATGCTTTGCCTGTACTTGCTGTTACATGATAATTTCGTTCGGCAAGCATCGATACGGCCATACTCCCTACGCCGCCAGTTGCTCCCGTCACTAGCACAGGGCCTTTATCCGGAGTAAGCCCGTTTTTTTCTAATTGGTGAATGGAAAGCGCTGCTGTTAAGCCCGCAGTCCCCAAGATCATCGCCTCTTTTAAAGTCAAATGGTCTGGCAAAGGGATTATCCAGTCCCCTGGAACTCTTGCGTATTCACTGTATCCGCCATAATGAGAAACGCCTAATTCATAGCTTGTCACAATTACTTTATCCCCCGCCTTATAGCGAGAATCATTCGATGTCGTTACTATTCCTGCAAGGTCAATTCCCGGGACAAAAGGGTAGTTGTGAACAATATTCCCGTTTGGGATACTGGCTAATCCATCTTTATAATTTACGCTTGAGTAATGAACTCTTATCGTCACATCTCCATCTGACAGGTCGTCCAAAGATAACGATTCAATATTTATTGAAAACTCTTCCCCCGCCTTATTCACAACAAGAGCACTGAATTCCTTTGACATCCGAATCGTCCCCTTTCTGAATTTGTTATGCCTTTCTCTAATATTGTATATAAAACTTCGACCCTTGGCCGAATTCTCCTACTAGTGCGTAATTTCCTAAACAACGAAAAACCGGAAAACCCGTTTCTTATCGGGCTTCCGGCTTCAGCTTCGGACAGGATTACAGAATGACATGGTTACTCGCAAATGATTTCAACCACTCGCGCATGGTCCAGTCCGTTCGTAGCAGTGACCTCCAGACGGAGTATGTTCAGGTTTTTTAGCGTGATCGGCAAATGCACCATCCGTTGATAATTGTCCTTGATATGAGCGATCTCTCTTTTCCCTTGTTCGTCATGTACAACCAGTTTGAACTCCTTCAGCGTTTCGGCTTGCGGTCGCCCCCACTGCATTTGTTGTTGAATCGCGTCCAAGTGGCACAGCATGAGCAGGCGGTGAAGCCCGGTATCCAGTACGACTGTAATCCGGCTAACCGTTACCGGCTCTTCCCATTGCAGCTCCAGCCAAGGACTGGCGTCTCCTGGCTCCGACATCCAGCGATGCGTGCCGGCCGTGGTCAAGTCGGGACGCACTCCCTTCTCCCCATAAACAGCGCGAGTATGTCCATCCGCAACATTCCCGCATTTCCCTTGTTTTTGCTCGGACGATGCCGATATTCGGGCCAGTCTTGCGAGATTTCCCTCCAGCAAAAGTCCGGGCAAAAAAGCGCCCTGCCGCAGCAACTGCCGCTGAGCCTGCTTTACAACGCCGCGTTCGCGCCACGCCCGCTCCATCGGAAGCTTGTGCTTCACCGCCGTAGCCGCGAACGTGCCAAGCCCCTCTCCCATTAGCGCGCATGTCGCCATGACCCGGGTGCTGGAGAAAGCGATATGAGTAGCAGATAGATTGCGGCCGGCGAACATCAGATTCGAAATGTTTCGGCTAATCATCGAGCGCAGCGGAATGCCATACAGATAAGGCGTATACGGCTGATTGCACGGCTCCTCGTCTTTCGCATCGATGCCTTGGGGCGGATGGGTATCCATCGACCAGCCGCCGTAGGCGATTACATCGTCGAAATCGATGGCCTGTTGAATATCGTTTTGGCTCAGGACGTGCTGGCCGATAAATCTTCTGGACTCTCTTTTGCCCGGCACAAAACCGAACCAATCCAGCGCCCAATTGGCAGAATCGGGGTGATTGCCGCTGTTCTTGATATGATCCCATACCCCGAGCATGATCGCCAGCAGCTCATCTCGGATATGCTCGTTATCCCTGATCGTGTCCATCGTGCCGCCGAATTCCACCCACCAGTAGCCGAACTCCCAGGCGTCGTGGCTTCTGAACTTCAGATCCTCTTCCGTAAACTTGCGGGCCCATGCCGGCGCAGCAAACGGCATCGGGTGTCCCATATCCTTCGAGGTGAACAGCAAGGATGAGCCAAGACGATAGGCATCTCTGTTCAGATTGGCGCCGGATTCGTTATAGTCCGCAGCCGCTTCGCGGCCGTTCGTATAATCGGCACCCGCTTCAAATCCAAGCCTGCCGTCACCCGTACAATCCGCGAAAATTCCAGCCCGGATCGCAAAGCTCTCCTCCGTGCTTTCTCTTACCGCATAAACGGAGCGGATTCGAGAATTCTCGACATCGGCTGCGACGACCGTCGTGTTCAGCAGCAGCGTCAAGTTCGGCTCAGCTCGGCATTTCTCATATAAGATCAAGTCCAGCATGCTTGCGCTCCGTTGCGGATTTCTGACCGAACATTCCAGCACGATCTCTTCTATGATGCCGCTTTCCCTGCGCTCCGTCTCCAGCTCCTTGCCGATTGCGGATGCGCCGGATATATTCATGCGGATCTCCGACGAGGCATTTCCGCCGAGAACGGAACGGTCCTGGCATAGAATGACCCTTGCTCCGTTGCGCGCTGCAGCTATTGCAGCCGCTACTCCTGTCATGCCGCCGCCGGCGATCAATACGTCCGTAACCAACATTTCGGGATCAGTCTTCCTCATCATCCGTTGACTCCTCTTCATTCTATAAACTCTCGCTGTGCCTAGTAACGAATTAGAACTCCCATCGTCTCCGCGGGAGCATCAAGGCACAGCTGATAAGCCCGATCAATTTCAGCGAAATCGAAGCGATGGCGGATTAGCGGCTTCAAAGACATCCGTTTTTCGGACAGAAGCCGAATGAACTTGCCCACATTCCTTCCCTCTGTCCATCTGACATATCCGTCCGGGTAATCGAAGCCTGCCTGCTCATATTTCGCATCATAACGGCCAGGTCCGCCTGCCCGGCAAATCCTGATCTGGGCTTCCTTGACGAACAACGCATTGCGTGCAAAGGTCGTGTCGGGTATACCGACGATAACGATCTTGCCCCTGTCGCGCAGCCATTCTATTCCCTGATCGATCAGACCGTCGTCTTTACCTCCTCCGAACAGCATTACGCTATCCGCTCCGGCGCACTCTGTGTTACGCACTGCGCTTGTCACTTCCTCCACACGGTTGCAAGCGATCGCATTCGGCGCTAACGGCTCCAGCATATTGCATCGCATGGGCTGAATGTCGAAGCCGATTACACGATAAGCGGCCGCATTCGCTATTCGTGCGGCGATCTGGCCAAGAATGCCCAGACCGACGAGAACGGCCGTCTCCCCGAACTGCATCTCTGCTTGGTGCAACGCGTGAATGGCGATAGCGCCCAGTCCAGCGAAAGCCGCCTCTTCAGGGTCGACGCCGTCAGGTACGGGAGCGGCCAGAAATTTGGAAACCAGGCTATAGTCGGCATGCGAACCTTCTCCATAGCAAGCGACACGCTGGCCAATCTCCAGATGCTCCACGCCGGCTCCTTTCTCCACAATGATGCCGACTGCATTGTAGCCCAGTCTGATCCCATTCGATTTGCTTCGCAATGACTTCGTTTCCGTTCCGGTACTAATCACAGCATATTCCGTACGAATGAGTATTTGATGCTCACCGGGTGCAGGCCGCTCCCATTGCTCCACAACCGCTTTTCCCAATCGTGCGACTGTCACATTCACCTTGTTCAAGTTCCTTATCTCTCCTTG
Organism: Paenibacillus sp. J5C2022; assembly: GCF_025567625.1. Classification (GTDB taxonomy): domain Bacteria; phylum Bacillota; class Bacilli; order Paenibacillales; family Paenibacillaceae; genus Pristimantibacillus. Next base: position 4,336 of record NZ_JAOQJC010000014.1, read on the forward strand.
ATTCAAGCCTTCCCTCCTTCACGCATCCGTTTCCGGTATTTCTGAGGAGGAAGCCCCGTATATTTTTTGAATAACGTGCCGAAATAGCGTTCATTCGCAATGCCAACCGCCTCTCCAAGCTGTACATTGTCGTATGCTCCGGTCTGCAACAGCTCGATCGCCTTATCAATGCGAGTGCGATTGATGTATTCGTTCAAGCCTTCCTTCATTTCTTTTTTGAACAGCAAGCTGAAATACGACGCATTCATGTTGACATGTCCGGCGATTTCGTTCAGGCTCAGCGCCTCAGCCAAGTGGCGGGCGATATACACTCTCGCTTTGTATATCTCGCTTCGTTCTTGCGAGCTTCGGGAAGCCGCAAGCTGCTCGCAGCAGACTCCAACCCATTCCAGAAACCGCTGAGCGGTGTTCATCATTGGAGCATTCGCCAATGCTGCCGGAACCGGTACGCCCCATTGCGCTGCCTTGATCTGAAGCATTTGATTGAATTCCTCTGCCTGTTCCTTTACGATGGAAGGCCGTATGCTTCGCTGCGCAAGCAGCCATCTCAGCTTGCTTAAGCAAGGCTCCCAATCGTCCGGAACAGCGAACGGGGAAAGCTTGTCCGCAGCGCCCCGCAGCGCCAATTGCAGATCCGCTTCCAGGACTCCTTCGTAGGAGAGACGCTGTGTAGGCATGACAACGCTTCCTGCGCCATAGTAATACGAATCTTCGATGCGGCTGTTCGCTTCCCGGCCGGCTCGCGCCAACGCCAGCCAACCGCTGACCTGCGCGCTAAAGCCGATTGTGGTCGCCTGCTTCAAATACGTTAGCAGATTGCTCTGAATCCGGCGGCCAAGCTGCTCATATGCATCGGAAAGGGATGCTGTGCACCGAAATGAAACAAACCCGATCAGAATACCGTCCTTGAGCCAGCTTGCAGATCCACTGCCGGTCTCAGCTATCGATTCCTCCACAATGTTCAGCACGGCAAACTGCAGATTGCGCCGATCGAACGTACTGTGTGCTTGCATTAGCCGATCGTACTCGTCAAGGCGAATGGTCATGCAGCAGTATCGCTGCGGATTGAAGCTCAGCTGCAGTTCCTCGCATCGTTCGGCCAGCCGCTCCGGCTGCAAGTCGCCGAGCACCATATCGGCGATCGCCCGCTGCCGCAAGGCGAACAAGTTCCCCTGAACGGTGCGGCTAAGCTTCTGCAGTGTAACTGCCTGAACCTCCGCCTGCTTCAGCTCTTGTGCCGCTTTTTGCAGCGCGCCCAAGAGCGCCGCCTCGTTCAACGGCACCTTGACGACGTAGTCCAGGACATTCGCAGCAATCGCTTGCTGTGCGAATCGAAAGTCCTGATACGCGCTCAACACGATGAACATCGTGTCCGGCAACTGCTCGCGCAGTTCGGCAATCATCTCGAGACCGTTCTTGCCCGGCATGACAATATCCGTGATGATGATGTCAGGCTTGATTCGTACAGCCAGTCCGATAGCTTCCTCCGATAAACAGGCGGAGCCTGCGAGCCGGAATGGCGAGTGCATCTGCTCGTCAAAAAACTTTTTTAGCATCTCGATAACAGGCGGCTCGTCATCTACAACCATACAAACGTATTCTCGCATGGTGCACCTCCAGTTCGTTAAGCGTTCTTCGGATGATAAGGAAGGGACAGCCGTACGATCGTACCCTTGTCGGGCGCACTGTCCAACTCAACGCCATACTCTGCACCGCATGTGAGCTTGATGCGCTGATCGATATTGAATAAGCCAATTCTCTTGCGGTATCCGGTAGTGGACTCTTCGGCATGGTCAAGCAGCTTCTCCAGTTTGTTCGGAGGTATGCCTACCCCGGTGTCCGCCACTTCGATAACAAGCTTTCCGCCTCTGATCGAAGCGACAATCCGGATCTCCCCCTCAATTTTCCCGCCGGCATAACCATGGAACAGGGCATTTTCAACGACAGGCTGTAAAATCATACGCAAAACCGGAGCGTCCGAGAGTTCCTCCGGAATCTGCTCCTGAAGCTCGAATACCCGATTATAGCGAATACCGGTAATAAACAAATATTCCTTTACATTGCGAATTTCATCGCGCAATAGCACCTTGTCCGAAATATCCGAGATGCCGTATTCGAAAATGGAAATGAGCGCCGCAATGATCAGGTCGACCTTTTCAGACTTGTCGAGCTTGACCGCAATGCTGATCGATCCTAGCGTATTGTATAGAAAATGCGGGTTGATCTGCGACTGCAGCACCTGGATTTCCAACATCCTCTTCATCGCTTCGCTCTTGTTCAGATCGGTAATCAGATGGCGGACTTGTTCCAGCATTGAATCGAAGTTGCTGGCCAGTTCCCCGAATTCGTCGCGGCGATTATTGGCGATCTGCACATTCAGGTCGCCTTGCTGAACGAGATTCATTTTACGGATCAAATAATACACAGGATTACGGATATATCGGGAGATAAGCAGAGAAACGATCAGACTGAGGATCAGCCCGAATCCGATAAGCGCCAAGTAGTAGCCGCGCAACTTATAAAATGACTGCTGCAGCCACTTCTCGCTTACAACCGTATTGACGACCCAATTGAATTTCTCCATTCGCTTCAGAATAATGAGCGAGGAAGTACCGTCCGACATGGTCGCGGGTATCGCTTGAAGCTGGCTGGATGCAACCTCTTGACTTGTCACGTTCCCGATGCGGAACGTCCGCTCGCCCATCCGTTCGAAGTCCGCTTCCGCGTTGGCGCCTGCCACAATTTCACCGCGCGCATCAACGATGGATACATGGAGGGCATCTTGCCTGCTCACCTGGAATAAACGCTCCTCCACTTCCCGCAAATTCATATCGAGCGCTGCGACGATCGGTCCGTCCGGCCACGGAATTTGCTGCAGCATCGTCACGGTCCAGCCGGAATATTGCGACAAGTACGGCTCGCTTACGATAGGCGTCCATCTGCTTGCAAGCGCGCGGTCGTACCAAATTTTTCGATCTAGCAGCGGGTCGTCGAACACCCTTGACAACACCGTACTCCCAACGATAGACAAATCAGGCTTGATCAAATAAATATCGTGAGTATAACTCCCATTCACAGAATACAAATTGGAGAGCTCCCGGCGGGCTACATCGAAGTCCCCGTTCCAAGTTTCTGCGGAGTAATAAATACCGTGCAGCACATTTTGCATCAACAGAAAATACAAATCCAGATTTTGCTCGATCTTGCCCAGCAGCTGCTGGGCATGCGCGATTTCCCGCTCTTCCATCTGACGCTGCGTCCATTGATAGGACAATGCGCCTATCAAGGCGACACTGCCGGTCAGGAAGACGAGACAAAGCAGAAACAGCTTGGCAGATATTCTCCTCCACATGCGCGTCCCTCCCTGTTTCCCATTGACTCGTCCTTTCTTCCACGGTGTCAGCCGTTTCTCCTGCCGGACGGTACGGTTACCCTATCACGCCTTGCTCTTTCAACTGTTCCGTAACGATGTCGAGATAACCCTTCAAGTTAAACTTCGTCTCCAGAGTCTTCACATAGTCGTCCCACTTGTCCAGCGGCTCCTTGCCAGTAATAAATTTCAGCAGCATTTCATTGACGTATTTGATGCGGTCCGCATACAGCGTATCACCCGGATCAGGAACGAGGTACGGCGTCACATTGTTATCCTTTAAATACTTGTTGTTCAATTCCAGATATTCGGCCGTCTTCGGATTTTTGTAAGAGAAGTAGACAGCATCGTCTCCACGCCGCGGAAATTTATAATGATCCAGGAAGCTGTATTTTTTCGCCGTATCGGGATCAAGCCTCACTTTTTCCGCTTTTCCGTCCACTATTCGCCAGTTGATGTCCTGAATGCCGTAAGCGAAAGTTTTGTAGTCTTCCTCATCCGTAAACAGGTACTGAAGCAGATTGACGATACGCTGCGCCTTCTCCGGATCGTCCGCCGACTTCTTGGAAATCGCCCAGGAGTTACCCTGAAATGCGCGGTAAGTCAATATTTGATCTCCGTGCGGTCCCTTCATCGGAGGAATGATGATCCAATCCGGGATGACGCCGTTCTCGTCCGCCATCGCATTTGTCGGATTGTCCATCGCCCTCCAGTTGTATACGACAATCCCTTCCTTCGTCCGGTTCATTTTATCCTTAAGCAGTTTATTTTCAGTAACCGTCTTCCAATCGGGATCGATCACCTTCTCGCTTACCATTTGGTTCAGATAGGCAATGCCTTCCTTCATGCGCGGGTCCGTATTGTAGTAGACGACCTTATTATCGACCACGTCAAAGCCGTGCGGCGTCACCCCGAACATCCAGAGGAGTGTATCCAGTCCGAAATCGTTCAGCATCCCGTCTTTGGTAACGCCCCCTATGAAGCCGTACGTATCGTCCTTCCCGTTGCCGTCCGGATCGCGGAATGTGAACGCTTTCATTACATCCATTAATTGCTCCGGCGTCGTCGGTACATCAAGCTGCAACTTTTTCAGCCAGTTGTCCTGTATCCATATGCCGTTCGGACCGGAGATGAGATCGTAACCGGGAATGCCGACCGTTTTTCCGCCGTATTTCATTTGATCCCAGCTTGTCTGCGGGAAGCGATTCATAAGATCCGGCGCCTTATCGAGATAAGCATCCAGATCAGCCAGCAGACCGTCTTGGTAATACTTGATCATATCTTTGCGGTCGCTGAAAAAAATAAGATCCGGAACGTCCCCTGAAGCAATCATTGTATTTAATTTTTGCAGGGGCTGGTCTGGCGCTACCGTCATCTCCAGGTTGATGTTCATCTTCTTCTCGATCAGCTGGCGAATCGGATCATCTTGCTTCGGCGGAATTGGCGAGGTCGGATTAAAGCTTGCCTGATTGAACATCTTGATCGTAATCGTCTGTTCAGTCGTGTCGTTCCCGTTTTCTACCCCTTCGGCAGACGGCTTCTCGGAATTGGAACAGCCCGCCATGACAAGCCCGCCAAGCAACAGGGCGCTTAACAAGCCGCTTAATGGACGTTGAAGTGATTTCATACAATTGCCCCCTTCGTTTATCTTATCAAATTATCCTTTGATAGAGCCAAGCAATACGCCTTTCGTGAAATGCTTCTGAACGAATGGATAGACGATCAGAATCGGCAGTGTGGCAACGATGACCGCCGCCATCTGGACAGAGAAAGCGTTCATCTGCTCAAGCAGCTCGGGCGAATATTCCGTTATCGCTCTGGTCCCGATCAGGATGTTGCGCAACACCACCTGCAGCGGGTAATTCGCCGGATTGCCAATATACAGGATCGCATCGAAATAACTGTTCCAGTGCGAGACCGCGTAAAACAGTCCCAGCGTAGCAATGATAGGCTTGGAGAGCGGCAGCACGATGCGGACCAATAGCGTCAGCTCTCCCGCTCCGTCGATTCGCGCCGACTCTTCGATGCCATCCGGCAGCTGCTCGAAAAAGCCTTTCATAATGACAAGCAGAAAAACGCTGATCAAGCCTGGCACCATTAACGACCATACCGAGTTGAGCAAGCCCAGCTCTTTCACAAGTATATACAGCGGGATCATGCCGCCGCTGAACAGCATTGTAAACAGGACGTACAGCAATATCAGGTTGCGGCCGGGCAGCATTTTTTTGGCCAGCGGGTAGGCCGTTACAGTTGTAAACAGCAAGTTAAACGCCGTTCCGACGATCGTCACGAACAATGTAATCCGGTACGCTTGCGTGATCGTGCCACTGCTCCATATATCCTGGTATGCCTTGAATGTGACCTTCTCCGGAATGAGAATAATGCTCGTCTGGGCGATCTCATCCGCTGTCGCAATTGACATGCAGAACACGTAAACGAACGGGAACAAGCAGCAGAGGGCCAAGACCGCCAAAGCGGTATAGATAATGGTTTGAACGATGTTCTCCACGATTGCCCGTTTTCTCATTTCCTATTTCTCGACCTCCGTCACCATATTTGTCCGTCCCATTTTTTGGCCACCTTGTTGGCAGTCAGCACCAGGATGAATCCGATTACCGCTTTGAACATGCCAACGGCTGTAGCCACTCCGAACCGCATTTCCTGAAGACCGACACGGTACACCCAGGTATCGATAATGTCCGATTTCTCCTGGTTGAATATATTCGACATCATAAACACTTGATCGAATCCGACATCCAGGATGTGGCTGAGCTTCAGGATCAGCATCAGAATGACAACACTGCGGATACCGGGCAGCGTTACATGCCACAACTGGCGTCTTCTGCCCGCTCCGTCGATAATTGCCGCCTCATATAAGCTTGGATCGATGTTGGCCAGTGCGGCCAAGTATAGAATCGCTCCCCAGCCTGCATCTTTCCATATATCAGTCGATACAAGCAAGGTCCGAATCCATTCCGGCGCGGTTAGAAAAGGAACGGCTTCGAAGCCGAACAGCTTCAGCAATACATTAAGCAAGCCTTCATTCGGGGCAAGGAATGCCATCAATATGCCATATACAATAACCCAGGATAAAAAATGCGGCAAGTACGTTAATGTCTGGACAATCCTTTTGAACCAGTTGACGCGCACCTCGTTCAACAATAAAGCCAGAATAATCGGTGCAGGGAAGCCGAACAGCAATTTGTAGAGAGATATGAGAATCGTATTACGCATAATGGGCCAAAAATAGCTCCCTTGAAAGAAACGCTCGAAATTGGCGAAGCCGTTCCAGGGACTGTCCCAGATGCCGGTCACGACGTTGTACTCCTTGAAGGCAAGCATGATGCCTGCCATCGGCACGTATTTGAACAGCGTAATGTAAGCCAGTCCCGGTAGCAGCAGCAAGTACATCGCCCGATAGTAATACATTTTCTTTAACAAGTTGCGTCCTGTGCTAACCAATTCGTTTAGAATCCTCCTTTCCTTTTTTAGTATGAACATCATGGATAACGCCTTCCCCATTGTTGCGTTCAATCCGCCGACATGGCCATTCTAGCATGAGAGTTTATGTCGAAAGCTCCAATCTCTTTTGCGATTCCTTCAAATCGTTTGGATGTAAATCGGTGTTGAACAAGATCAAAAAAAAGTGTAGTAACCCCCAAATAATTGCGCCATTCTGCCTCATAGCAGCATGATATCCTAGATAGAAATTCATTAAGAGGGGTGTTAACTGGCATGTACGGATTGAAATGGATTCAGCGCTTGCGCCAGGATTTGCGCGAGGGGAATACAGTCTCTATTGTTGCTTATGGGGATAGCTGGACATTCGGAAGTGTGGCGGAGGGCTGGCATGAAGCGAGAGCAAGATTGGACGCGACCTTGATTCATGGTTCCTGGGCGTCTCAATTAGGAGAGGAGCTGTTGCAGAACAACGCTAACCTCTCTTTTTTCAATGAAGGGGTTCGCGGCCGGACTGCGCTGAAGGGGCATGATGCCTTTGCCGACATGATGGATCGATGCAAGCCAGCTTACATCGTGTTGAACTTCGGCATCAACGATTGGAAGGGAGATGTGTCCATTGCCGATTATACAGCTGCGATGGAACGTATGATCAAGCAGGCACTAGCTGCAGATTGCGGAGTTGTCTTGTGGACGAGCGGTCCGCTCTCTACTTGCACAGGTCGAACGTATGGCTGGGACCAGCCTGTAGAAGATCACGCGTTTCCCCATCGTTTCGAGGAATTCAATGCGGTCTTGCACAGCTTGGCCGCCCAATTCGATTTGCCCCTAGCCGACGCGGCTGCTGGCATCGAGAAGCTGTGGGAAGATGGGAGCGACCTGTCGGGCTGGTTTTTTGACGCCTTTCATTTCAAGCAGGAAGGGCATGACTTTATCTATCGCAGTTTGAGCAGCCTGCTGTTGCACGAGAACTGACGATGACAAGTTCCAAAAATTTTATAGTAACCTCCAAATATATTATTATTTCGCCTCATTGTTGCATGATATCCTAGACAGGAAATTCAATTTCAATGAGGAAGGCGGAATGAAAATGGTTTTGGGCAACCGGTTTGCCGCAATACGCGTTTGTACTCACAGGTTTTGGCTGCATCTATCCGTCGGAATACTTGCCGTGGTCGTCTTTTTTTTAATTTGTTCTACGAAAGCGCTTGCATCGCCTCCGTCCGGCGATTACATGCTTGTACCGGAGGTGGGCGACGAGTTCAACGATTCCAGCGTTGACATGGCCAAATGGAATTACCGGTTGGGCAACAGATACTTCTCCACCAATCGAAGCGAAAACGTAACGACCGTCGAAGATCCCGAGCAACCGGCTAACCGCTTGCTAAGCATTCAGTTCAAAAAGGAAGATCCCGCTTCCAACGATGGATATCCTTACTCCAGCGGAGGCATCTACAGCAAAGCGCTGCTCGGCTTCGGCTATTACGAAATCCGCGCCAAGCTATGGGCGGACGGTCCCGGTCTGCACATGTCCTTCTGGAATTATGGGACGAACTACAGCGCCTCGCTGCCGATCAGAAACTCTGTCAATGAAATTGATATGTTCGAGATCGATTCTCACGATCCGACGAGACTGGCGACGAATTTACATTACTATGCACCCGCGTTGTACGATCCTCCCGGCCATGGTCAGAGCGTCACCGTGAGCGACCCGTCCGACTCCTACCACATTTACGGCTTCGAATGGCTGCCGGATAAAGTCATTTGGTATGTCGACGGGGTTGCCGTCCGCACGGCGGCCTATGCCGGTCCACTCGGCATGCAAAATTTGTGGCTAACGGCGCAGCAGTCCTCGGGAGACCCCAACGAGGTTGACGACAGCGTCCTTCCGGGGAGTATGCTGGTAGACTACTTCCGCTATTATCAGACATCCGATTCGCCTGTCCTGCAAGCTCCGTTACAATCGATCATCCTCAATAACGGTTCGACAGGCTACACCGAATCAGCGGACGACTGGAGCAGTCTGGACAATGTGGCATTCGGCTATGAAGATCGGAGCATCCGTTACACCGCCAATACGGATGCATGGGCAAGATGGACGCCCGATCTGCCGGCCACCGGCCAGTATGACGTCTACTTCTGGAACCCCAGCTACTATGAAGAGCCACTCCCTGAAGCGCAAATTACCGTCTCTCACAATGGGACAACCGATCTGATCACAGTAGATCAGTCTACTGCCGGGCAGAACTGGGTGCATCTGGGCACATTCGACTTCTTGGCCGGTACCGGTCATTATGTTCAGGCGTCCAAACCCGGTTCCGGCAGCGGTGTGTTAAGAGTCGACAGCGTAATGTTCGTCCCTGTAACTTCGCTTGTCGACGACGAAGATCCAGTGAGGTTCACCGAAGAGAGCGGCGTCTGGAACGAAACCTATACACCGTCGGGCTGGAACGATTCCGCAAGCAGTCGCTCCGCCTCCCCCGGAGCCGCCGCAACATGGAAGCCCGATCCGGCAGCCAGCGGACCGCATGATCTGTACGTGTGGCTTCCGATCGATTCGGGCAACACAACGGCAGCAGAGTATACAATCTCGCATAATGGCGTAATCGATTCTGTATACCGGGACCAATCGCAAGGCACCAGCCGGTGGACAAAGCTTGGAACGTATTTCTTCGCATCCGGCTCCACCGACTTCATTACTGTGGAGAATTCCTCAGGGACAGGCAATTTGGCCGCCGATGCGATTAAGCTGATTCCGGCCGCAGCTGTCGACTCGACACCTCCTTCAGCACCGTCCGGAATCACCGTGACCCCGTCGTCGGATGAATCGGCAGGCAACCACAAGCTTTCCGTAACATGGAACCCGAATACCGAGACCGACGTGGCAGGCTACAACTTTTATATTAGCGGCACACGAATCAATAGCAATGTTCTAAAGTCGACGCAATACCGCCTTGAGCAGCTGCTTGCCGGAACAGCCTACACGATAGGCGTATCGGCCATTGACAACTCCGGCAATGAATCGGAAGTCACTACCGTCGCCGCTTCCACCCTGACGGACAGCACTGCGCCCGCTATTCCTGTCGGTACGCTTACGGCGGTTCCCGGCGCCAGCGAATCCATATTTTTGAAGGTGACGCCTTCTACCGCGAACAAAGAGCTCGACTTTGCCGGTTACTACTACTATGCCAACGGAATAAAGCTGAATCCCACGCCACGATCCGGTTCCTATACCGCTAGCGGCTTGACGAATGGAACCTCCTATCTCTTTACGGTATCGGGTGTTGATCGTTCGGGCAATGAAACATCGCTTAGCGAGATGTCGGCGGAAGCAAGACCGGTCGAGCAAACGATCGTTGAATACGGTTCGCTGCAGTTCCGAGATATTGCCTATGGCGGAGGCGTATGGAACCGATCGTCGGTAACTCCGTTCAGCGCCAGGACTGCGGCTTCCAATACAACCGGTTCCTGGTTTGAATGGCATCCGTCATTGTCCGATCGTACGTATGAAGTGTTCGCCTATGTACCGTACCATACGACAGGCACAGCTTCCGCGAGCTACACCGTTTATTCCGCAGAAGCAACCCCTCGTACGCTGACCATAAGCCAGCAAGGAACGGAATCCCGCTGGGTATCGCTTGGCCAATATACGTTCACGGGAACTGCCACAGATAAGGTGAGGCTGGAGAACGCTGCGGCAAGCGGATATCTTCGGGCCAATGCCGTCAAATTCGTCCCGCTCGAAATTGACTTCGGAGATTGGCGTTATACGGAGCCTGCCGGCGTGTGGACATCTTCTTCCAACGTGATGGGCTGGGACGGCACAGGCTCACGATTTACGAATACGCCGGGCGCTTCTGCACAATGGCAACCGGAGCTAACGGAGGGCGTCTACGATATATATGCCTGGATTCCTAACCACAGCAATTCAACGACGCAAGCGCGATATACGATTACGCATAATGGCAAGACAGACACCGTCATCAAAGATCAGACAACAGGCGGCAATCAATGGGTGCCCATCGGCACCTACGACTTCGCTTCCGGCACAGACGGACACGTGAAGCTGGACAATGCTCTGACGACAGGTTACTTGCGGTCCGATGCACTTCGCTTCCTGTTCAAGGGGCCTCTGACCGTCACCGTCGATAACGACGATGCCGACTATGCAGAGAGCGGAACGTGGTCAGCCAGCGGCCTGAAGGGGTACAACGACTCTTCGACGCGCTATTCCGGTTCTTCCGCTTCTTACGCGCGCTGGTCGCCCGATCTCCCCTTAGCCGGCACATACACCGTCTTGTTCTACAACGTGGTTCATGCCTATAACGACCCGAATGCGCAAGTAACCGTATCCCATTCCGGCGGTACTTCCTCCATAACCGTAGATCAAGTATCCGGCAATGCGGGTTGGGTCAATCTAGGCAGCTACACATTCGATCCTTCGGAAGATCCCTATGTGCAGCTGACCAATACCGGAGACGGATATGTCAGATCCGATGCCATTCAGTTCGTTCTCCAATAATGCACGTTCGCATGCGCAAGAGACCATCAGCTTTCACGGCGACGGTCTCTTCCTTGTTGTGATGTCTATGCAGCCGGAACATTTTTTTATTCGAACCTTTCGGTCAGCAGCGTCACGCATCCCGAGTTCATAAGCTCAATCGTCGCATTTGCATGCTCCCCGTCACGACAGATCGCAATGGGTCCCTCTTCCGTTCGGGCTTCTACTATTTTCTTGCAAGAATTAATCGTCACACGGGTCGGCCTGTGAACAGCGGCTTCGAATTGCATTCGGTCGTCCGCCATGCGAATGGCGGCAATCGTTATCTCATTGCTTTCCGGCACAATAAGCAGCTCGGGTGCGGAGTAAACGATTCGCATTCCGCAGCTTTCCACAGCAATTAGCGTCTCCATCGTCGTGTTGGCAACGATCGCTTGATGAGCCACCGCATAATCCGTGTTCAGCACATAGACGACGTGCTGGTCGGTCTTTACAGGATAAACCGCATAACGGACACTGTCGCTTGCCGTCACTTGAATTCGCGCATGCCGAACTTCATCGGCGACAACTGCACGCAGAATGATTTCAGTCAGCTTCCGCACGGTTGGAGCGCCGGGGAAATCCCAGGATGTAATCAAAGCGGCCAGTCCGTCGCCATAACGATGCTCCAATAACAGAGGAGGGCTGTCTTCAGGCCACCCCCTGAATCGGTCGGATAGACGGGCTATGACATCTGCTCCCATTAGTTCGACTGATGCGCATTCCACCGGACCTTCTGCACCGAGCGGATCACCAATCCCATTGCCGATAACGGGATAGGCATACCCCTTGTGATGGCTTTCCCGCACAAATTTAATGCCCCAGTTGCGTTTACGGTCGGCGCCGTGTACACGGCAACCGAATAAATCGGACACGTCGCCATCTCTAAATAAAGCGGGGGCATCTCCCCGTGCCGAATTCGTATTGAGATGTGGGACTGCCATGAACAGCTTGCCCCCCTCGTATACATATCTCTTGAGCTTGTCGTACATGTCCTCGTCCATCGTATTCCATCCCAGGAAGATCAATACCTGGTATTCTTTCATAATGGAAAGCGGCGCTTCAATCGGAACGAGATCGTATTGCCCGTATGACGCACTCGTGGTCGCATCCGTAGTAAATACGGTGGGATCTTGCCATTCCCTCCGGCGTCTCATGTGCCCGATCAGCTCCCAGCTTCGCTCGGCTGCACCGTAATGCCAATCCTCTCCGGCGGAGAACTGGTTCCATACGGTAGCGCCTCCCCACCATCCCGTCCACCCGTCATCGGCTCCCTGTACAAAGCCGATCGTCGTTATTGGATTCCCTTCCGGACGAGCATGATAGCGTGTAAAGCTGGAAAATTGGTTCCAAGATGCTCTATACGCTTGTGCCTGCCAGCTTTCCGGCTCGTAATGTTCACCATAGGAATAAATGCCGAAATGGCCACTTTCGGGATAGATCAGGCTGGCGCCGGCCAAAAACGACTGGTAATAGGCCAGCTTGAGACGTTTGTATTTCAAGGGATCATCATTCTTATATCCTCCGTACCATTCGTGGGCAATATGGCTTCCCCATCCGCTTTTCCTATATGCCCGGGAAGCTCCCCGCAACGCGGCAAACAATAATTCCGGATCGGATGCCATCGCTTCCGCAATGCCGAAATTCACACCTCCTTCGAAGAGGTAGCGATACAGCACCGTTGCATCGACAGCCCAGGTTGCGGGAACACCGTTCCGTTCGTTCAAGGCAACTTGCCGGCCCACATGGCGAACCAATCCCCGACTCGCCGACCTCATGTCAGCGACTTGTTCGGGAGCAAGCAGGCCGGGAGAAGTAAAATTCCCTTCCTGCCAAGCGGCTATTCCCCCCCATTCACCAACCATATCGCCAAGGAATAAGGAGCCCGCAATCGCTTTCAACTCATTCACAATATCGGAGGTTAGCTGACTTTCCTTCCCCGCCCCCATTTTGTCCTGACTGTATAGAAAGGCAAAACTGATGTTATGCTTGGCAAAATACTGCACCCACTCCGTCCAAACATGGCGGGGTACCGTTCTCTTATTAAGGAAAATAACAATAAAATCGATGTGGCCCTCATGGAAATACCTCTCCAACAATGCGATATATTGCTCACAGCTTGCTTCATGCTCACCGATTTCGATTCCGGTCAGTACTGTTCGGACGAATGGACTGTCACTTGCACTCATAGGCTCACCTTCCCGAATGGATCTCGTCTGCCTAATATTGTAACGTGCTGTGTCGTCCGGCACTTTCAATTTTTTTGGCTTTTCCTTCAAAAAATTAGCTTCTACCTCATCCCGTGCAAAAATCGAGCATAATCAGAGTCCAAAACTACTTTATCCGAATGACTACCTTTCCTTTGGCCCTTCCGCTTTCCAGGTAATGAAATGCTTGTTCAGCATCTTTCAAATGATACACACTATCTATAACGGGCTTAATGCGACCCTCTTCTATCCATTCCTGTATAACCTTCAATTGCGCTCCGCTCGGTTTCATAAATAGGAAGTGATATCTCGTTTGGCTTTTCTTCTCTAGAGCTTTGATTTTACGGCTCACGATGGACAAAATGGTTGTTTTCATCCAGCCCAATTTTGCTTCCTTTCCAAAACTGGCGTTTGGCAAGCCGGAGATGGATACGATTTGCCCGCCTGGTTTTAGTACGCGAAATGACTTTTCCAAGGCTTCTCCGCCTAATGTATCAAACACAGCATCATATCCGGTAAGCATTTCTTCAAAATTCTCTTTTTTATAATTAATCATTAGATCAGCCCCCAACGATTTGACCAATTCATAGCCTTTATCGCTTGCTGTTGTAGCAACAAAAGCGCCCATCAGCTTGGCCATCTGGATGGCAAAGGTTCCTACGCCACCCGAACCTGCGTGAATCAATATTTTTTGACCTTTTTGAAGGTTTAATATATCGACAAAAGCTTGGTAAGTCGTAAGCCCCACCAGCGGTATCGATGCGGCCTCCTCAAAAGTCAGATTCTGCGGTTTCAGCCAAATATCTTCCTCATGAACAGCAATAAATTCGGCTAATGTTCCGATTCGGTCTTTGCGGGGTCTCCCGTATACTTCATCTCCGGGTTTAAATGTTTTCACCTGATCGCCAACCTTGACTACAACTCCGGAGAAATCATTTCCCAAGATTAGAGGAAACCTGTAATGCAAGAGGAATTTCATTTTTCCTTCCTTAATTTTAAAGTCTATAGGATTTAAGCTGGCTGCATAAATTTTTACTAGCACATCATGCTCTCCGATATCAGGCATTGGTTGTTCTGTCATGATTAATGGAACCTTTTCCCCGTATTTCTCAATGATCATAGCCTTCATCTAAAATCACCTCATATATAGTTATTCGTTTAAACTAATGAACCAAATAGACATAAATAAGTTTCTCTACATGATTCCCATTTATTCGACCGGTAGTCACTGAGGCCCATTGCATTTGTCTTCAATAACAGTAATGAAAGATTTGAGTTGCTCAAGCGGTTTGCGAACAGTCAATACATATATGTTTTCTACGCCTTTTTTGTCGGATTTAATATATCCGGACTGTTTCAACACCTTCAAATGATGGGAGACGGCCGGTCTAGACAAATTGATATGGCCCGAAATCGCATTAACATTAAGTCCCGATTTGTTCTGCGCCAGCAGCATAATAATCGCCTGACGGTTTTCATCGGTCAACACTTCCAATAGGGGGATGCATTCTTTAAATTGTTGCAGAACATGCTCGTCTTGCTGGCTCATACGACCCGCCCTTTCCGTTCGTTAGTTTAATCATTTAAACATAATTATAGTCATTTCATTCGTAAATGCAAGTGCAAGGTTGAGTATTTCTGGAACAGCGACAGCTTAGGACGAGAAAATTAAGTCCTGGACTGTCGCTGTGTGTTACATTGACTTGACTTCACGTTCACGTTAACGATCAAATCATGTCGTTGATTTCTTGCCAATCAAAACTTTAAAAGCCATAGTGACTTGTTTCAGATTCATCTGTAAAACTTTTTCTATCCGCTCCTTGGAAGCTCCCCAGGATAATGGCGTCATACCAAGCAATGGTTCAACTAAGGTTTTATGCAGGTTTACTTGATATCGAATGCTTTCAACCTCTAATAACTTGAAATGTTCGTTGAAGTGGCTAGTTGTATGGAAGTTTGAATAGACCTGTTTATGTGACCCCTCGTAAAAGATTTCTCTTAGTTCTTTTAAATAATCCTGATCAGGGACGACTTTTATCACCAAACCATTGTCACTAATCAACCTCTGGAATTCCGAATAATTGGCCGGTGAAAGAATGCTTAAGATGAATTGGAATTGCTGGCCAGCGAATGGACAGTTTGCAATATCCGCTACACACCAGATTGCATTAGAATATCCAGCTGCAGCAATACTAATTCCCTCTTTCGAAATATCTATGCCTACAGCCAATGTGTTGTGTTTCTTCTGATTTATTTCTAACTGTATGTTATTTAAGTGGTACCCTTCTCCACAGCCTGCATCCAGTATGCTTATACATTCATTGCTTGCTTGTTGATTCCATATCATTTGACTTACCGCGACATGCAAGGGATTATATAAGCCAGCATTGTTGATTAATCTTCTGGACTGGAAGATTTTTTTATCATATTTACTACTGCCGCCGCCTCGGGATAGCAGGTTAACATATCCATGCTTTGCGATATCAAAACAGTGCTGATCGCTGCAAATCAAACTTTGGTAATTGATTACATAGTTAAAATCTCCCTCACATATTACATTTAAGCAATTTGTATCTTAACATGTTTAATACATTTCATGCAATTCTACTTTGATTGCTGTTCATTCACTAGCCATAGGACTTCTTCAAACCTTGAATTTTGAATCATTCTCACCGTTTGTTGACTCCTTCTTTAAAGTAAAACCTTCAAGTGCTTCAATAACATATTTCAAATAAAATCCCAGTATATAAAGGAAGAATGACGGAAAAGCGAAATATTGCATGAATGTTATATGATAATAGCAGAAGCAATCTAGGAGGGATAAATATGGAGAAGAACATAGAGCTTACGGATGAATCCGAATTAAAGGTTGGTTTAGTTGGGAATCCCGACTCTCCAACAATCATGCTTCCAGTTGCTAAAGAATCTGTATATGGACAAGAAGCTGAAAACTTAAAAATGTGGGGAGTAGACCCCGAATTAGGAAAACATTTTATTGAGGGACTCGTAGACAAGTTTCAGATTCTATATTTCGACTACGAAGGACACCGTATGCAAAATCCAGACCCCGAGAATCTCACACCTGAAAATATAGTAAAAGATTTGTTAACAATTGCTGATGAAATGAACGTTAAGAAGTTTAGCTATTATGGATACTCTTGGTTAGCTTTAGTTGGATTACAATTAGCCCTTCGGACAGATAGATTAGAATGCTTAATCATGGGTGGTTTTCCGCCAATAGATGGTCCGTATAAAGAAATGATGGTGGTAACAAATAAAACATACGAACAATCCTTGTATAATCAAAATTCTCCTGTAATTAACGAGCATGATCATATTCATCCAGAAAAGGTTGATTGGGATAACATACAGGTAAAGATCGACACGAATCAAACTAAACAATTTGTTACCATGTACAAATCTTTGATGGGATTTGATGATCGAGAAATTCAGCATAAATTAGTTATTCCAAGATTGGCGTTTGCTGGGGAAAAAGACACTATTGTTTATGGAGAAAACTTTGGCAGTGTGACAGTAGATATTATCGGTATACTTCAAAAAAATAAACAAGAGCTAGAACACCTTGGATGGGATATAGAGATCATAAAGGGAAATGATATGGAACACACCAAAGCAATGCAGCCTGTAACGGTACTATCATCGATAAAGCACTGGTTGATTGAAAATTTGAATGTCACTCGTTAATACAGTAGATGTTTAAAGTGGAAGCAAGCGAACTGAGCATCAGAAATAGAGGTACAGCCTTCTCAATAATGTTAAGGGCTGTACCTCTTTTTAGATCAAATTAACTTTTTCAGTGGCCTCATTGACGGCGACGCTGGTAAGAACAATCCTGATTGCCGCACCCTTAGATCAATGAAAGGATTCAAATTATGGACTGTTCACAACCATAACATCGTCAAAGTAGTAGGCGCCGATCGGCGTTTCACCCGAGGCGAACAGAATGGCTCCCACATTGGACGTCCCTATTTCCAACGCTAAATCGTCCGCTTTAAGAATACCGTCGATATACAGATCATATTTATCTGTCACTGTATCGATAAGAAGCAACAAATCGTACCATTGATTGACATTATAGCTCATAAGCTGTCCCCATGCCGTACCGTTATTCGCATAAATACCTCCACCAACATTAAAACCGACTTGCAGAAGCTCGACGCCGTCCCCATTGTTGACAATCAATGACTTCCAGTTCGTCTTATCCGTTATATTTATCTTCGCCCTGACGGTAACGATGCCGCCCACCGGTATGAAGGCGCGCGAGCTGACAATGGCTCCGCTTCCCGTCTTGTTTACCTTAACGCTCTTATTGGTTAAGCTTGGCATATTCTCAACTGTAATACCGGGGCTGCCGGTCCAGCCGAGAGGTGCCGCGCCTGCGCTTTGATCATCGAATGTTTCGACAAGAAGCGGCGGCACAACTGTTACCTTCACATTGTCAAAGTAATACGTTCCAGTCGGTGTTTCGCCTGAGCCAAATCGGATGAAGCCGATATCGTCACCCGGCGTCTCTAGCCGCCAGTTATTCGCAATGCGAACGCCGTCGACGTATAGATCATAACGACCCGATACGGTATTCATGACAACGCGTACGTCATACCATTGATTAACGTTGTAACTCATCAAGGGCGACCAGCTCGAACCGTCGTTCGCGAAAATGTGCCCCCCGCTGTCAAACCCTACCTGAAGCAGTTCCGCTCCAGCTGAATCGCTTACAATCATCGATTTCCAGTTCGTTTTATCCGCGATATTCATGCTGGCTTCCACCGTAACAATGCCGCGTGATGCTTGTATCGCCCGGGATGCGACAATATCACCGCTTCCGGTCTTACTCACTCGAACGCTTTTGTTGAACACGCTAGGCATATTCTTAACTGTGAACCCTGGACTGCTGGTCCAACCTATCGGCGCCGTCTCTGCCATCTGCTCGTCGAAGCGATCATCCAAAATCGCATCGGACGGAGAAAATTCGATTCCAGACACACTACCCTCGAAGCGCATATTGCCCGACAAGGCATTGGTCACGAACGCCCCGGCTCTCTTATAATCGTTAAATCTGATATCGTTGACAGACGCGCTTGTAGTTCCCTTGATCAAGGACTGCATTTCCCCCGATCCGTAATAATCGACATTCTCCAAAGCGACATCCTGTATGCCCGCCCCATCGCCTTCACCAGGAAAGCGTTCGTCGATCCTAAACTGGAAGATCATTGAATGGGCAGGGTCCCTGAACTGTTCTATACGGATATCCTCGAAATGGATATGTCTGATCTCGTTCCCGCCGTTTGGCCACAGCTTGAGAACGCCGTTGAACTTGTTCAAATCGTAGACGCCCTGCTGAGCGAGTACATCGAGATTATTGACTGTAATGTTCGTAATATCCGCATTGGCGGCGGTTCCGAGTCCGATAAGCACGATATGCGCGTCATCGCCCCACAAGACGCTGTTGCGGAAAATATTATGCGAACCGGCAGCGTAATGGTACATGACCAAATTATCGTCGTTTGACCGAATGAAGACACCTTCCACCAGACCATAACTGCTGCCGCTAAAATGAATGCCGTCCGCATTGATCATATTGCCGAAAATATTAACGTTCCGGACGACCGGTCTGGTTGAAAAATTCATCACGATCGTCCACATCGGAGCATTCATCACCGTAATGCCCTCAACCTTATTGTCTGTTCCGCTGACGATCCAGATCGCCCCTGCGCGGCTTTCCGCCAGCGTGGCCGGATAATGCGTCAACTCGGCGGCATCTACTATGCCTCGTCCGGTTATAGAGATGTTGCTGAGGCCGTCAGCCATAAACGAACCTTTCACAACAGAGCCAGCTTCGAGATACACCTTGTAATTGTCCTCAGACAGGAAGAAGGATTCGCCCGCATGCCAGTTCCCATATTCCGAGCTCGATCTCCATGTCGTATTGAGATTGCCGTCCACAATCCGTTCGTAGCCGGGCAACGCTCCGGCGATCGCGTTGTTCAAAGCCAGGTTCATGGTGCCGCCGCTCGTGTACAGTTCCAGCTCATTGACAAACGCGCTCAGAAAATCGCGACCGGAACCGTTATTGCCTGTCAACATCAGTCGCACATAACGCGCGTTTGTCGCTGCAAACGTCTGATCAACCGTTCCTGCCTCCATATTCCCCCTGCCATCGTAAGCGGTTTCATAATTATCCCCCTCATGCTCCTTTGTCTCAAGAACAAATGAAGGCGGATATACCGTCGATGTCGCTCCTGCTCCCTTTCCCGGATGCAGGACAAGCCTGTTCAACGAATAAACGGAACCTAAATCCAGCTCAACCCACATTCCTCTTGGGAGTTGATGCACGCCGGGCTTGAAATAGTAGGTGTCCTTGCCATCCGGCAGTCGCAACGGAATTTCATCGTTCGGCTCAATGACATAGACATTGGAAGCTATTTCCTGAACGGCATTCGTCTCGATCGGATTGGTCACCAGATGCAGCACTTCTTCTTCCCAGTCGTCGTTGATTCGCAAGACCAGCTTGCGCGGCGAAGCCTCGTTCTGGGTCATGGAGAATAGCAGCGTATTGCCTGATTGGACAGCTGTGATGCCGTACGAAGTCGGCCGAAGGTCATAAGCGGCAAGTGCGCCGCCAGCATAGGTCACCTTCACGTCGACCGTGCCATTAAAGTCGAAACTCACCATCGAGGACGGCGCCTGCGATCCGTCCTGATGACCAACCTTGACATTGTAAACGAACAGATCATTCCAGGCCGTTTCCCCCGCAGCGCGAACCTGAACCTCAAATGTAGCGTTGGCGGCCGTTCCTGCGGGCGGCTCCCAAATCGACAACTCATTGCTCGCAGCCGAAACCCGATCATTATACGAGCCGCCTATTGTCAGACCTGCGGCCAAGCAAAGCGAAGAAATCAAAATCTTGAACCAACTCATCGCTATCCCATCCCCTCATCCGATTCACGAACAGGAGGCATGTTTAACCATGCCCCCGTAATCCATTCTCGAGCCAATAGCAGCGTCTTACTCGCCACTCTTACTTAACTTGCGCCCACTCGTCAAGTTGCCTTTGCTTCTCCGCGATTACCTTGTCCAATCCGGCCGCCTTCATCGCTTCAATGTACTTCGGAATGTACACTTCGGGGTCAACGGAACCCGAGATAATCGCATCTTGATATTGCTGAGTCACGTTGATCAAAGCCGCGATCTCATTTTTGACCGGTTCCGAATCCCACGCGAAACCAAGAGCGATTGACTTTTCCGCTTCTTGATTAAATTCGCGGAAGGCGTTCCACTTGTTCGGGTCTTCACTCGGGAACAGATACGTGTTCATTTGATTACCGAACATCCAAGGTTCATTACGGTATCCGACACTTTGCGCATCCATGCCTTCTGGATAATCGATTACCGCATCCGACACTTTCACAAAGTGTTTGTCTTCAAGACCAAAGTCAAGCATATTGATCAATGTTTTGTCGTGGTACAGCATATTTAGAAACATCATTGCTCTCTCCGGGTCCTCGGACGTTTTGGAAACCGCCAGCATAATGCCCGCCACCGTTCCCGTTGTCGTATATGGTACGTCCAGTTGCTTCTGCACGACAGGGAAGCCCCATGCCATCGACATCTCGGCATCTTTGCCGGGCTTCAGCTCCTGAACGACGGCAAAAGCTTTGCCGGCTTGCATTAATCCCCAATCCTTCACAGTCGCCGCATCTTTATTGATCAGTCCGTCTTTATACCACCGATGTGCTAATTTGGCCGTTTCCATATAAATTGACGAACCGACTTTGTCGATTACCTTCAACTCATTGCTGCTCCGGTCCAGCACACCGTAGCCGTCACCCAGATTGTCGTATTGTCCATTGATGACAAAGGTTCCGAGAAATCGATTATTGCCTTCAAATAGCGGCGTAACGCCAGGCTCCTTATCCTTGATTAAGCGCAATACCGGCTCCAGATCCTCCAGCGTCTGGATTTGGTCCAGATCGATATCGTATTTCTCTACCAGCGCCTTGTTAAATAGAAACCCGTTCGACGCGGCAAACTCCTTGTTGGTCGGTGTCCCGTAAATTTGGCCGTTCACCTTCATTCCGGACAGGATTTCGTCGCCAAGCACTTCCTTAATGTCCTGCCCGTACTGGTTGATCAGTTCATCTAGCGGCTGATACGCACCCTTGGCGACATTGCTGTAGTAACCGAGCGTCGACGCGGACACGACGATATCAAATTTCTCCTTGGATGCAAACATCAGATTCGTTTTTTCCATCCAGGAGCCCCAATCGATTGGCTTCAGCTCTATCGTCGCATTGATTTTTTCCGTCAAATAGTCGCTCATAGCATCCTGGACCAACTGCAAATCCTTAGGTGCGTCTCCCGGGTATACAAGTGTAATCTTGTATGGCTTCAGATCTCCCGAGCCTTCACCCTTCCCGTCATTTGCCGCAGAATTGTTCGGTGAAGAACTCTCGCCTGCATGACTTGAAGACGACTCCGACTTGCTGTTGGCGCAACCCGCCAATATAAGACCGATACTGCATACAATAACCGCCATCATTAGTACTTTCTTTCTTACAACCCGCATCGTGACCCCTCCATTTGATTTGTACATGAACTTAGCCTTTTACAGCCCCGACAGTCAAGCCTTTAACCAAATATTTTTGAAAAAACGGATATGCGAGTACAATGGGACCGATACCTATGATCGCCATTGCCATGCGCACCGTTTCTGTCGGCATCTCCGATAGCAATTTGCCGATATTCGAGTTTTGCGTGTTGCTCTGCAGGAATTGAATGCTAAGCAGCGTCTTCGTCATCAAGTATTGTACGGAAACCAACTCGTTGTCATAAATGAACACCAAGCTGTTAAACCAGTCGTTCCAGAATCCAAGCGTCGTAAACAATCCAATCGTGGCAAGCACGGGGAGTGATAGCGGCATAACAATTCGGAAAAACGTCCGCCACTCCCCTGAGCCGTCAATCTGTGCGGATTCAATAAGCGAACCAGGGATCGAATGACTGAAAAACGTCCTCATAATAAGAATGTAGAAGCCGTTCATCAGTAAGTTCGGCACAATCAGAGCTAAAATCGTATCTTTGATATGAAACAAATTCGTGTATACCAAATACCAGGGAACCAGACCACCATTAAATAAAATCGTGAAGAACACGATAAAGGCGAGCGAATTGCGCTGTGGAAAATCTCTGCGGGACAACGGATATGCGAGCAGAGATGAAATAAGCAGGCTCGTTGTCGTCCCGATGACAGTAACGAAAACGCTGATTCCGTAAGAGCGCAGCAGACGATCGTAATCCGCCAGCAAATAATGGTAGGCATCTAGACTAAACGACTCCGGAAAGAAGGAATATCCGTTTGCCATAATGGCCTGTTCGTTCGTAAACGAAACGATGACGACAAGAACAATCGGGATCAGACAAACCGTGCAAGCCGCAACAAAAAAGAAATGAATCGCAATCTGAGCCAACATGGAGTGCTCGTGTATTTTCCCCTGCGCTCCCGCAGTTGGATCGGACGGCGTTGTTGTGCCTGACGGAGAATGTCGTTTTGCTTTCATGAGATGTCCTCCTCGAAACGCGTCAAAACAACGCTCTCTCTCTATCAAATTTCCTTATGAGCAAATTGGCGGTAAAGACCAACAGAAAACCTACAGCCGACTGGAACAATCCTGCGGCGGATGACATGCCGATATCTCCGCTTTGAATAAGCGCCCTGTACACATACGTATCGATCACGTTCGTCGTTGGCAGTAATATACCGGTATTCAGCGTTACCTGATAGAACAGTCCAAAATCGGCGTAGAAAATGCGTCCGATGTTAAGCAGCGTCAGCACGATAATGACCGGCTTGATGAGCGGCAGCGTGATTTGGGTCATTTGTTTCCAGCGATTCGCTCCATCAAGTCGGGCCGCCTCGTAATATTCCTGACTAATTCCCGTCATCGCCGCGAAATAAATGACGCTAGAGTAGCCGATATACTTCCATGCGTTGACAAGAACAAGAATGTACGGCCAGTACTTGGACTCCATGTACCAGGCAACCGGGGGCAGGCCCAGCTTCGAAAGCACAGCCGAATTGATGAATCCGTATTCCATGCTTAGAAAGCTGTATACAAGGTAGCCGACGATACTGAATGAAATGAGGTAGGGAAGCAACAGCACGCTTTGGTAGAAGCTCTGCATAACCCGCTTTCTGATCTCGTTAAGCAGCAACGCAACGGCCAAGGCGAAGATCAGATTGAAAACGATAAATACCGCATTGTACAACAGTGTATTTCTCGTAATGACGTAAGCATCTTTGGTCCCGAACAGAAATCTGAAGTTCTCGAATCCCGCCCAAGCGCTTCCCCAAAGGCCGTCAGTATAATTAAAGTCCTTAAACGCAATCACGCTGCCGAACATCGGAAGATAGTTATTGATGAACAAATAAATCAATCCTGGCAACACCATGATCCATAAGGACCTGTGCTTGCTTAACGTCTTTGGCATTTGCGGCTCACTCCTTTTCTCTCTGCATTCATCATAAGCGAAAAGTGTTAGCACAAATGTCACCTCCGATAGCACTATTGTTACTCCTACACACCTATCAGTCCCTGCGCAAAAAAACGCCCCGCAATCGGGGGCAAAGCCCGACGTGAGCGCCATCTTGATATTATTTAGTCGATATGGAACTGAAGCGGTATCCGCATTGTAACTTCGGCGCCTCCCTCCGGCTTGTTGCCGAAAAGAAGCGTAGCGCGCGCTCCATAGTGCATACGCAGTCTTTCATAAACATTGCCGATGCCAAGATGCTCCTGATCATGCTTAAAGGAAGCATTGGCGAACGCCCTCAACTGATCTCCCTCAAATCCCGTGCCATTGTCCATTATACGAATCATCAGACCTCCATCCGGCTGATCGGGATCGGATTCTACGGAAATTTGGATGATGAAGCGCTGGCGGCGAATACGAAACCCGTGAATGATCGCGTTCTCGACAAAGGGCTGAAACAATACAGCCGGCAGCGAGGCTTCCTTCAGCTTGTCATCCACTACAACTTCGAAATCAAGAAACTGAGGAAATCTCATCTTCTGAATTTCCAGGTACGTCACAATATGTTGAATTTCATCCTCCAAGCGGACAATCGCAACAGCGGAGCGTGTGACAAAGCGGAAATAATCCATTATATAGCGGATCATACGCTGGGCAAGCTTGATTTCGCCGGATTGTATAAGATGAAAGACGACGTTCAGTGAATTCAGCAGAAAATGCGGGTGAATTTGCAATTGAAGCTGCCTGATCTCCGCCTTGCTCAATCTAAGCTGCTCCTCGTACACATTAATTTTCAAATCTTTAATTTCCGAAACCATCTCATTAAAGTTCCCTGTAATCCATTCAAATTCCATGGTCGCGGAATGCTCCAGACGATAGGCAAGATCGCCGTCCTTGATTTTCCTCATTCCCCGTACCAGTTGAACAATCGGTTTTAACACAACTCTCCTGAGAATAACCAGCAGCAGCAAGAGCAAGATAGCGGCGGCAAACGGCATCAGGTTGATGACCGTCTGAAACGTCACCAGCCGCTGCAGCAGCCGAGACTCCGGAAGCAACGCAACAAGCCGCATATCCGACTGGATGGAGCCTTTTTCTACGACAAGCGTCTTATCGCCTTCTACGAGTATCGTATCGTACAATTTGCCGGATACTTTCGCTAAGTGTAATCCTTTGGCTGCTTCTTGCGAAGCGGGCGGAACGGAATGCAGCAATTGGCCTGTCTCGTTCAATAGAAGCACTTGCCCCATCCCTTCACCTTCGGCCATGACGTTTTGTATCGGCTCCATCAATGAGGAAGCGCTGATCAGCGCGCCCGTATAGACATTGAAATCATTCTGTTCAAGCCGCATCAGCCACAGCGAATCTCTCAACTCGACAACTTGCCAGCTTTGCAGGAACACAGCCCGATTTTCACTCGATCGCATAACTTCCGCAAGTTCTTCCCTGATCGTCTTGGATACGTTGATCCCAGGCTCCGTCGTCATCAGGTCCTCGTTCTGCGTTGCATATACAAAGAGCATCGCCACATTTTTATAATTGGCCATGTCCTTGTTCATTTGATTCAGCACTTGAATTTTCGTCAACGTATATTCATCGCTGCCTTGCTCATTGAGCATGAGCGAGGTAATACCCGCATGCTGGAATGCCGATCCCAGCAAATAATGATTGACCTGGGTTAGCTTCGCATCCATGTCGTTCGCGTGCATGCTGAGCAAGCTCTGCTGCGACTCTGCCACCTGCGTCCTTACAACATCCATTGCATACCGGTTGATGTAGATAAGGAAGAGCAATAACGGCACGGCTGCAGCCGCAAACACTACCGATAACTTGAAACCAAGCGATCGTCTGTGCTTCATGACTCGAGCCTGCCCTGCTCAGCGGCGCCATTACGGAAATCCTGCGGATTCATGCCGTAAAACCGCTTAAACGATTTACCGAAATACGACAGACTATTATAGCCTAGCGACCGCGCGACCTTGCTAATCGGCTCATCACTGTGCGTCAATTCACGCTTCGCCAGCGCCATCCGTTTCCGCAAGATGTAATCCGACAGCGATTCTCCCGTCTCCTTCTTGAACAGTCGGGACAAATAACCAGGGTTCAAATAGACATAGTCGGCAATCTGCTCCCGGCTTATCTCCTCCTTCAGCCGTTCATTGATATAACGCTTGGCCTTGTCGATCGGCGATTCAGCCTCCAATTCGAATTGTATCGCCTCCGCGTAAATGCTCACTGCCATCTCTGCCCATACTCGCAAGGCGCTGATCGACAGGGTGGCGGCATCCTTGTCCGGCAGCCTGCCGCCCTGAAGCTGAGGGGCTGCCGCACGATTTTTGTGGAGGAGATAGTGCAGCATTTGCAGCAGTCCATCATAAAAGCGTTGCAAGGATTCCGCCTTGACGCCCGCTTCCTTCTCAAGCTGTTCAAAATAGTCGTACATTCGTCCAATTAAAAGTCCAGGGTCTTCGGTCTCCAACCATTCGGCCCATTCGTAGAAATCGGGCAGCGCAACGGATGTCTCCGTCCGGGCGGATGAGTCCTCGATATGACAAACAATTTGGGAAGCCCGCCTTACATTATTTTGCACCTCGTACTGAAGCGCCCTATACATGGATCGCAAATGCCGAATGTCCGTTTCCTTACCCAAATAACAGATAACCGTGCTGTAAAAATACAGTTGGCATGCCTCCACGAATGCTCCGCAAATAGTCTTCCATTCTTGAATGGTCCGCTTCCCGCCACCATAGGCTAATATAACCATCATGCCTTCCCTATCTTCGAAGACGATGCCCGCCCCGTCTTTCAGCATAATTTCCTTCGCTGCGCAGCGAAGAGCATATTCCATAATGGCTTCGTCTCGGGTATCAATCTCCTTATGCCACCGTTCAATGCTGACCAGGACGGGAAAAACACGCGACTCCTTCGACAAATTCGTTTCATAGCCGGCTAATTCACGGTCGATCCAGCCTTCTGAAGGCTCATTACGATAATCAAGCAAGTCCTGCCAGAATCGTTCCAGCATCAGCGGTTTCCTGGCTTCCCATAATTGAAGATACTTGTGGTATTCTTTCTGAACAAAGCTCGCTTCCTGCTCCTGCACTCGGTTACGAAGCGCTCTCATAATAATGCTTTCCAATTCAATAAAGTTGACCGGCTTGACCAAATAGTTCAGGCTTCCAAGCTGCAGCGCTTTCTGCGCATAAGCAAACTTGGAATGGCAGGTGAGAAAGATTGTCTCCATCGAATAACCTTGATCGTTTACCCACTCAAGCAATTCCAGACCACTGCTTCCGGGCATCTCGATATCGCAAATCATAACGTCGATCGGCGTGGATTCGATCCGATCACGAGCCATCGTGCTGTCGTAGGCTTCATACACGGCGGTAAAACCCATGACAGACCAGTCGAGTCCGTCCTTGAGCCCGTTAACCGCATAAATTTCATCATCTACAATAAGAAGGCTATACATGGTGATATCATCCTCCCGGAGTCGACAGATCGTCAGCCGGAACTTCCGTCTAAGTGCCCCGATTCTACAGTAACCGCTATCAAAAAGCAATACCGCAGCGTATTGCGTTCAACGCGCAACTAGCTGCAGCAATTCTCCAATATTGGTGACTGTGCAGCCACCGTCCTCTACGCCCGTGCTACACGCAGAAGGAGAGTCGTCCCCGGCTCTCCCATTGCTGATCCAAACCGTCTTCATACCGACGTTCCTCGCGCCGGCAATATCGGTAGACGGATTGTCCCCGATCATTACGGTCGTTGCTGATGCAGAGCCACAACGCTCCATGGCCATCCGGAACATGAGGTCGCCCGGCTTACCCGCATACTCCACTTGCATATCCCCGACTGCCGCGATAATGGCTGCCGCCAGCGCTCCGGTCTCGGGCACCGGGCGTCCCCCCATACCGGGATGCGCGGAGTCCTTTCTCATTCAACAGACAAAGTAATTCCACGGCTCCTTCCGCAAGCCGCTCTCCGTAATAAAGGCAACCGTCAAGATCAAACAGCGCCGCTTCCATCTGGAGGAACCACTCCCACTTGCTCATTCATGATCCCCCGTTATCTTAAATGAATAGGTTGACTTCATATTGCCGTATCCATGCGTATTGCACACGACCATGACTCCATCCGTAGTCAGCTCTGCGTCATAGTCCCAATCTCCTCGAACGACGCGTGCGCCCCTACTCGTAAATCGATGCAAATTTTCCACAAACGACGGTCGATGCTCGACTACGGTCTCATTGCAGGGAATCCATACCAGACGCGGATTGCACAGCTCGATGAGCTCCGGAGTCGTTGACTCGTCCCCTCCATGATGGGCCGCTTTCAGCAGACAAATATTCGCTATCCTCTCCCTGCAACCGGGCTCAAGTAATGCAGCGGTTTGAGCCGCCCCGCAATCACCGGGGAAGAGCGCCGTGAAACGGCCATAATCCAGCAAGAGAATTACATTCAAATTGTTCAGGTTCACCACAGGTTCGTCCGCCCAGGCTAAAGCGTCAGGAACCGCCAGCACCGTTAAGCCCAGCTTATCCCCAAAAGCAAATCTGTGACCGAGATGACGTCCATCAAGCGCGGTCAGTCGGCATCCTGACCCTTCCATGGCCAGCCGGCATTCCTGCCACAGCGAACTATTCAGCTCTCCAGCATCGCCGCGTTCAATAAGCTCTTCACCAATCGGCGCATAAATAATCTCTTCCACCTCCAACTCGGAATCGACGAGCAAGTCGATCATTCCTCCGAAATGGTCATAATGAAAATGGGACAGAATGATGGCATCCAATCGTGTTATGCCCATCTTACGCAGCCATGGGACGATAACAGCAGTTCCTTGCCCTTTCTTCCCTGCATCAAGCAAAATATGCCATGTACGGTGATTGTCAGCCACTCGTATCAGAAAACCATCCGCCGGATTCATACCTGGAACGCCCGTAGCTCCGGTATCCTTGCCGTTCAGATCAAACATCTGGATCCGGCATTGCCCCGGCTCGCAGTTCTCGCTCATAGCTTTCATTCCCTCACGCTCCTGTCGATGTTTAAACTGTGACACCTATACGCTTCAGCCAGCGGGAGCATAGATCCGGCCAAGTCCGGGCCTCCGGATGACTTTCCGCTAATCCCAAACCATGGCTGCCTGTTTGGTAGGAATGCAACTCAAACGGAACTTTGCAGCGGCTAAGAGCTCCGGCAAGCAGCAGCGCATTTTCGACAGGGACTGCCGAATCATCGGAAGTGTGCCACAAAAAAGTTGGCGGTGTATCCTCTGCGACTTGCCGTTCACTGGACAATAACTGGATGCATTCATTCGTTGGGTTTTCGCCTAGCAGATGAAGCCGAGAGCCGTCATGTCCGAATTCCCCCATAGTTATGACGGGGTAACATAGGATCATAAAGTCGGCGCGGCAACTGAATCTATCCACTTCGTCAATAGCATTCATATCGCCATTGTCATATTGAATGCCAACGGTAGATGCCAAATGCCCCCCCGCAGAGAATCCAAGCACCCCCAGCCTGGTCGGGTCAAGGTCCCAGGCCTCCGCCCGAGACCTTATCAAGCGAAGTGCCCGCTTCGCGTCCATCAACGGCACAGGATGCCTATAAGGAGCCACCCGATATTCCAGTACAAATGCAGTGATTCCAAGTGTATTCAGCCATCTCGCGATAGGTTCTCCTTCATGGGGGGCATGTGCGTGGTAGGCTCCTCCTGGAAGAACAACTACTGCCGGTTGCTTGCTTCCTTTCTTCTCTGCGAAATATGCAGTGATGGCAGGACGATCCCCCTGATGATTCCCAAGCGCGTAAGGAGCGCCTTCTGGCCACAGTTCTATTTTCATTCGATTCCTCCGAACAGCATGTCAGTATAATAGTAACAAGGGCCAGGATCTGTTGTTTTCATGATCGCTACAGGCAAGATATACACTTGAAGAGGGACGCCATTCTTCCATGCGGACACATCCAATTCATAACTTCCTGCTGCAAGCGTTAACTCAATCCACTGATCGTTAGGCGCACGGTGATAGGCAGGCATAAACTCGGGGGCTTGCTTGCAGTCAATAATAATCTTCCCGTTAAGCTTTAGCAGAATAGGAGCGTTCGCAGCAGCAATGAGTCTGACTTGCCTGTCTGATGGATTGTAGAGCGACGTTACTGCTCTGTAACAACCGTCCACATCCGTATCCATAATCTTTTCCCAGTCGAGGCGGTTCCCCGGAAACATCACTTTGATTCCTTCGCTGCTCTCAGGTCCCCATACCGTCCAACGGGAGGAGCCAATGAGTGTAAACGTCACCCTCTCCATTGCCCACACCGAATGATCGTGAATCCTTGTCCATAGTAGGGCCAATTCATGGTAAGCTTCTGCTGACGCAGAAGCAGTGATGTCTACGGTCCATTCCACAGTCTCGTTCGACTGTACGATAACTGCAAGCGCGTCCGGCCCCACCCATCCCTCAGGCAGATCAAGTGAAAGCTTCCCTGTTATTGCGGACGGCGCGCGATTAAGCAATGTGACTTGTATGGTCTTCGTTTGGTTCGGGCCGATCGCCGGCCCTTCAGCCCCATAATCAATGATCAACTCGAGAGTAGGGTTCTGTGAAGTCCCCCGCGGCAGCAAGTAATGATTGGATGTCGCTGACCTTTCCCAAAGCTCCTTTACTCCTTGAAGCGAAAACACCTGTCGGTCCCAGCAACTCGGCTCGTTGGGGTGTACTCTAATATCAACTTCGGATGCTGCCAGAACCTGCTTGCCTATACGAATAGTCCGAAGGGTCAATTCATCCAAATTTTTAGGCGCTGGGAATCCATTGATCGGAGGGCTGACGACGACGCGGTCGCCAACCGGCTTTACCCATTTGCCCGGGAGTCCTTCCGGTCCCAGCAGCATGCCCAATATTGCTCCAAGCGTTGCCGCTGTGCAATCCGTGTCATATCCGCAGTTAACCGCCTTCAAGAGCGCATCCTCGAAATCATTGCCGTATAGCCAGCCAAGGATTGTAAACGCAATATTTTGAGGAGCATCTGTGAAGTTGTCGCTGCCATGATGCTCGAGGATTAACGATCGGGCCACCGTCCAGTCTTTTCCTTCTTGGTGCCAACGAATCAAGTCTTGCAGTGCTTTATAGGTGCGGCTATGCGTTGGTATAAATTTCATGCCGATATCAATCAGACGGTCGCGGTCCTTCTCGAAGAAAATTGCGCTTTCGATGGCAGCGAAGAACATTTCCCCGAATACCCCTTCACCTCCTGCATGATCGACGATCGCATCCTGGTACGCATAAGACGCAGCTTTTTCCGGCAGACCTGGAGCGACCATCGCCCATATCTCAGATCGAATTGGCGATCCCATGCAATGAGTGAACGGATTATTGAACGAACCGGCAACAGGCGGAATCAACCCTCTTCGCAGGTTGGTCAATGCGTAACCATATTCATCGAATGGAAAAAAAATATGATCCAGCCATTCCTGCCCAAGCTCTCGAGCAGTTAATCCGGGACCATACTGTTCCAAAGCATGCAGCCATACGAGTTGAAGATCAAGGTCGTCATTCTCGAGCGGGCCGTCTGGCAACTCCGGATAAAATGTTAAAGTAAGCAGTTCTTTCACACCTTCTACCGGCGCGCCAAGGGTGCCCCCGATATTTTTCCCCAACCAGCCGCCATAGACGATTCGATAATAATCTTGTTCATTTAGAATATTCATTCTGCTCCGCCTCCTGATTTCATGATAATTCCCGCAAGCTTGCGAGGAATCACTTTCGTGCTATGATTGTAGCACAAGCATTTCAGCCATTATATGGACGATAATAACGTCCATAAATTTATAAAAATGCGGAGGAATCCATGGAATTCTTGACGATGGCGCATTTATCCAGACTCGATGTGAAATGGGCGAATATTCACAAGGGCAATTCCGATTTCTATCGGTCGACGCACTCCAACCCCTACTATGAGATTCTCATCGTGATTGAAGGCCCCATTTACATGCAGGTCGGCAACGAAAGGCTGGTACTCAAATCTGGCGAGTTGTTCTTACTGCGGCCCTGGGAGGCACATAGCGGATGGAGGGAAACTTCGGAGGAGAGTTGTTTCTTCTGGATACAATTCCAGTGCGATCCGAAGTTGGAGGAATTCAAAGAATGGACAAAAGCAATTGGAGCTATTCATTTTATCCATGATGCTCAAAGTGATTTGCGAACTCATTTCGACGAAAATATCGATAAAGTTCTTTTGCCGCGACGCTTTCGCCCGCAACGTCGACATTTGATACTCTCTCAGTTCGAGAACATCATTCATCAATTTGCCCACCCCACGGGTTATTTCCGATTTCGACTAAGTCTGTTGCTGGGAAATCTGTTTGAAACGATTGCAGATGACTTGCTTGAGGAAGATCGTCATTATCGGACAGTCTCCGCTTCCTTTTTTACATATAGGAATTTGATCTCTATGCTGAACGAGAACTTCGCTAAATCAATCGATAGAAACTGGATTGAACGAGAAACTGGACGTAAATACGAATATCTCTGCCAAGTCTTCAAAAAGAATTCCGGCATTTCCATTTCCTCTTATGTTCAGCAGCTTCGCATTCAAAAGGCGAAATATCTGCTCATAAATACAAGCTTAAGCATACAAGGGATAGGAGAAGAGGTTGGTTATCAGGATGCCCTTTACTTCAGCCGCGTATTTAAAAAATTGTCCGGCGAGAGCCCCTCGCAATACAGGGAACAATCGGGCAATGGGTCTTAAAAACAGCGGAATCAGAACGAGAATTAAAAAACGCTTGCACGTTACGTAACGTAAGGTTTTATAATAAGGCTACCGGTGATCGAGCTAGCGACAAAGAACGGAGATGATCAGTGAAACGATATTGGAAGGTCGGGGAACTGGCCAAGCTGACGGGGTTAACGGTGCGCACGCTGCGCTTCTACGACCAGATCGGACTGCTCTCGCCGTCGGCTGCCACGGAATCGGGACATCGGCTCTACGACGACGAGGATTTGTCACGGCTCTATCGAATTGTATCGCTGAAGGAGTTGGGCCTGTCGCTCGAAGAAGTGAAGGCGGCGCTGACGGGCCGCGGAATCGACCCGCTCGAGGTCGTCGACCTGCAGATGGAGCGGGTGCAGGAGCAGATCCGGCGGCAGCAGAAGCTGCTTGATCAACTGAGGCATGTGTATAAGCTGATGAAAGGAAAGGAGCAGGTGACGGTCGACGATTTCACCACGCTGCTGCAAACGATGAAGAACGACTATGAGAAGCCAATCCTGAATCGTCGACAAAGCTGGGAACATCGTTTTGGCCTGCTGGGGATGTTCTTAGCGGACGGAGATGACAAAACAAAACATAAAAATGAGGAAAACAAGGAGGATTAAGATCATGAAAGAAAAATTTGTAAACCACGGTACATTCGTAATTGAAAAAACATATCCGGCATCCAGGGAGCAGGTGTACGAAGCAATGGCTGACGCTGAAGCCAAAGCACGTTGGTTCACGAAGCCGGAAGTGTTCGAATTCCGGGTAGGCGGACGGGAATTCAGCAGCGGCGAAGCGCCGGACGGCGGATTGTTCACGTTCGACGCGATGTATCAGGAGATTGTGCCGCTCGAGCGGATTGTTTATACGTACGTGTTGGACCTTAACGGTGTGCGGTTCTCTGTATCCATTACGACGATCGAGCTTGCAGATGCGGATGGCGGCACGAGGCTGACCTTTACGGAGCAAGGCGCCTTCTTCGATGGGCTCGATGCGGTGGAGAATCGGGAACACGGGTCGAGGGAACTGCTGGAGCTGCTGGGCAAATCGCTTACTCGGAGCGGAGAAGCCGTTGCGGAGGAGGACGAAGCCGACCTAGCTCCCGACGAATTGGAATTTGCCCATGCGCGTTGGTACGACTCCCCGAAGGAAGCCGTTTACCGGGCGTGGGCGCAGCCGGAGCTGCTGACGCAGTGGTGGGGGCCTAACGGCTTCACGAGTACGTTCCGCGAATTCGACTTCCGCGAAGGCGGCTTCTGGCGTTTTACCTTTCATGGACCGGACGGCAAGGATTATCCGAACGAGAACAAGTTCATCGAGATCGAGCCGGGAGAGCGTATCGTACTGGAGCATCAAGGTGCTCCTGAGTTCCGGTTGACGGCGACATTTACCGAGCATGGCGGTCGGACGCGCGTTACTTTCCGTCAGCAGTTCAAAGACGAGAAGACATTCGAGCAAGTGAAATCATATTGCCCGGACTGCAACGAGCAGAACCTGGACCGTCTTGGGGTTGTGCTTGAGGGACAACGCGTATAATCACTGCGGGGATGCATGCCTCGTGAACAGCAACGGCCTAAGAACGTTGGAGCGTTCTTAGGCCGATTAGACTGACCCCAGTAATTCAAACGGCGGCAGCCAGTTAACGAACGGGCGTGTAGCGAAGCACCACGACGCCGGAGCCGAAGGTTTTGGTCCCGCTCAGCTTCAGATTCAGTCGATCACGAATTCCCCCCAATAATTGGGGACCACGTCCGACAACGATTGGC
This sequence comes from Paenibacillus sp. J5C2022, assembly GCF_025567625.1. Lineage (GTDB taxonomy): Bacteria > Bacillota > Bacilli > Paenibacillales > Paenibacillaceae > Pristimantibacillus. Next base: position 38,986 of record NZ_JAOQJC010000014.1, read on the forward strand.
TGCACCAGGAAGTGATAATCGTCCACCAAGCCCAGTTGTGCCAGGGTGGAACCAAGGCCGGGACCGCCGTTAACGACCAGGTTCTTCCCTTCTGCTGTAAGCTGTGGCACCTCCTCGGAAACATGGCCCTTCAACAAGAAAGAGTTCTGCCACGACACTTGATCCAGCGTCCGCGAGAAAACGTACTTGGGTTTCCGCTCGAGCTTGCGTGCGAAGTCGACCATGAATTGAGGTCCGTCGCCGCTGCTGGCAATGGCCGGCCAAGCACTTTCCATCAGCTGGTAGATTTTACGTCCAAAAAGCAGACCATCGGACTGGTCCATCAGTTCCACCGTATACTGGTGGAGCTCCTCATCCGCAATCACCTGCGTGTGGTCACAGCAACCGTCAAGTGTCACATTCATCATCAGGATTACACGTCCCATATGAAGCCTCCTTATGTCTACATTTTATCATCCAAATGCAGGCCAGGTTTCTCATGGATTGCTAATGTGCACAGTCCGGCCTCCGCCATATTCGTACATGCATTCACCACCTTTTAACCGATAAACTCCGTCATAGATGTCAGCAAACTTCTGGGTTTGCAAAATTATTTTCAAGATTCGGGTTTCCTGAACACTTGGACCGATGAATTTTACAATCAAATTTCGTCTAAATAAATGAGAAGGCTCAACAAAAAGTGATGACACTGAGGGATTTCAAGAGAAGTTTCACTACGTGCTAACGTACACTAAATTAATTTGAAGGGATGAAAAACAAAATGGGAAAACTTGTTGTGCATATGTTAATGACCTTGGATGGTGTTGTTCAAGCTCCCGGAGGGCCCGATGAAGATTGCGAAGACGGTTTCAGCTATGGCGGGTGGCAGGCAACGTATCGCAATGCGGAGTCCGGACAATTGATAGCGGCGGATTACTCAAGTCTCGACGCTCTGCTGTTAGGTCGCAAGACATACGAAATCTTCGCGTCGTCTTGGCCGCAGGCACCAGATACAAACCCGTTCACCAAGCTGATGAACGAGAAACCGAAATATGTCGCATCCCGGACATTGACCAGCGTCGATTGGAACAATACAAAGCTGCTCGACATGGATGTGACCACAAGTGTGCCCTTGTTGAAAGAGCGGTACGCGGAGGTGCATGTGGCCGGCAGCGCCGATCTGGTCCAAACATTGCTGCGTCACGATCTGATTGACCGAATGAACATCTGGCAATTTCCTGTATTACTCGGGAAGGGAAAGCGGTTCTTCGGCGATGGAACGATACCGACAGCCTTGCAATTGCTTGAATCCAGAACGTTCTCCAGCGGCACGGTTCTATTGCGCTATGAGCCCGCAGGAAAACCTAAGTGAGCGAACTTAAATTAACAACAAAAGTCATTTACTATAGAGGATTGTCATGAGAAAGCTTATTGTTGATTATTCAAAAGGCTATGACTTGATCATCCGAGCAATTGAGCATCAAGCAAATTATTATTCATCTAGCTGATTCAAGAACGGCTGTTAATACGCGGATGAAACGGATAATAGCAGAGTAACAAGTACAGCTAGAGCTGCATACCGTTCCAGTTCTTTAAAAAGGAGTCGAGTGTCGCCTTCTTAAAGTCAGACGATCACGCGGTAGTGAAGATGAACAACGCCGCTTCGTAAGCGGCGCTCACCGAGCAGCTCGAGCCGCATGCGGAGGTTGTCCGAGAATGCTCGCTTACCTCCACCCAAGACGATCGGATTAAGAAGCAGATGACACTCGTCGACCAGTCCCGCGCTCATTGCCTGCCCGGCAAGCTCAGGGCCGCCAATCGTAATGTCAGCTCCTGAAGACTCCTTCAGCCTCCGGATCGCATTATGATCGAATTCGCGCTCTATCCTAGTCCTGGCGCTTGACTCCGCCTGAAGCGTCCGGGAATACACGATCTTCTCAGCCGCTCGCCAGATCTGCGCAAATTCCCGCCTTACCTCCGGTTGATCGTCGCTGGTGCTAGCCGTCTCCCAGTACACCATCGACTCGTGCATTCGACGCCCGTAAAGGTAGGTGCCAATCGACCGCTGGAAGTCAGTCCAGAACGCATATGTCTCATCATCGGAGATCGTCCACTCGATGTTGCCGCGCTCGTCCTCAATGTACCCGTCCAAAGATATGTTTGCAGCGTAGATCAGTTAAGCCATATCAATAACCCCTCCAATTTTCAGTTTCCAGCTAGACCAAGGCCGCTTGTTCTGCCAATTCAGATAGTGATGAACGATTTGTATTGAGCAAAATTAAACAAAGAAATATCCATTTTTATAATAACACATATTGGAATAATTTGTTTATTTTACGCGGTTTCAGAGTTTGAAAAAGTTCAGGTATTGGGAAATAAGTTTTAGAGTGACCCCCATATTTTCACTGGTGGTAGCGCTGCACTAGAAAATAAAGTCTTTGACTGCCGCTGCTTTGTTGAACTAAGTGCTCGTTAGTGGAACCTTGTACGGCGTGGCTATTTCTCCAACTCATAGCGGGTCGCGATAATGCCTGACTTGAACGTTCGGCTGGACAGCAGCTTGAGCTTGGTTTTCTCACTGCAGCCGTGGAATACCGATTTTCCGCCGCCCAGAAAGACCGGACAAATCGTCAACAGGAATTCGTCGATCAAGCCAAGCTCAAGCAGCGTCTTCGCCGCCCCCGGGCTGCCGAAGATCACGAGATTTTTGCCAGACTGCTCCTTGAGCGCCTTGATTTCCTCTGCGATATTGTCCTTGATCAGCATCGTATTATTCCATTCAGCCTTGTCCATCGAGCCGGAAATGACGATCTTCTTAACATCCTGCACCCATCTGGCATGCTCCATACTGTGCTTCGACGCATTCGGATTATCCAGTACCGTGGGCCAATAGCCCTCCATCATTCGATACGTCGTGCGTCCGTAAATAGGAGAGCCGACTTCGGCTACGACCTCCTCGGCGTATTTCTCGATTTCCTCGTTGTACGGAATCCAATCCAGTCCGCCGTTCGAATCCGACGCATACCCATCCAGTGACACATGCATGAACAATACAAGTTTCCTCATATTCGTTTCTCCTCCGATTCAGAATTTATTTTGCCGATTGTTTTGGCCTTTGGCCGGCGTTTCGTCTTGCCTTCAAGTTCACTATAAATCATTACGTTACGTTACGTTCAAGTGGAAATCTGGATTTTTTTTAGCTGGGCTTAGATAGAGATCGATCGAGAAAATGAGTCGAGGAAACACCTGAGAAGAGCTTTAATGCAGGAGGAAAAGTCCGAGAACACTGGCGTGATGCGGCATTCCTGAGATTGAGGAGGCGGGGAAGTGTAATAAAGTATTAGACTGGAGTTGGTTATTTGACGCGCTTTTCGTATTTAAAAAGGGTATTCGGATTATGTGGTGGAATGTTTAAGCGCGTTATTATGATATAAAATCGGATTATATGGTGAAACCATGTATAGGTACCCTATACTAATTAAGCATAAAACTTGGTTTCAAACTCTACAATCGGGTAGTAGAGCCAAGAACGGAAAAGAATAGCCCCACTCTCATATACAGATGGGGAAAAGGCGACACTGTATTGATTCATGCCGCCGCTGGTGGGGTTGGTACTATCGCAGTCCAGTTAGCCTTGGCTTGGGGGGCGACGGTCATCGGTACAGCCAGCGAGCGAAATCACGACTATCTTCGTTCGCTCGGGGCGATTCCAGTCAGCTATGGCGATGCCTTGCGCGCCTCGGTACATATTGTTGAAAACAAGTATCGTATCGGCACGATCGTTTCCTTTGACATTGTGGAGCAGCTAGGGGTTCGTTCTATCCGTAGCCAGCGGTCCGCGGCCCGGCTCGCCGAACTCTACGATCTGTATGCCCAAGGGAAACTAAACGTTCACATTAGAAAAACTTTCACGCTGCCCCATGCAGCAGATGCCCATCGAGAAGTCGAAATCGGACATAACCGCGGGAAAGTAGTTCTTTCTGTTGAGTAAATCGTTATAACGAACAGAAGGTTACTAATGGATATACTTAAACTATCACATTTTAAGATTCTTGGTATTTTGGAGAATGAACATGACCTTCAGGTGGAGACAATATCTCCACCTTCTGTTTGCCCTAATTGTGGATGCATAGCCAACTTGTATAAGCATAACAGACGTGTACAGTTTTGTATGGACTTACCGATTCACGGAAATCGAGTAGGGCTTCTCATTAAACGTCAACGGTATAAATGTCTTGAATGTATTCAATAACATCGATTAAATCCACCTATTCAGCGGCAATGCCCAGATATTTGTATAATGCAGAGGCCATTAACTTATGTCCATGTTCGTTAGGATGAATGCTATCATTCATTAGCATCAGATGAGTGTTCGTATTTCCATTTACGTGAGCTGCCCATTCTGCACATAAATCACAAAGGGGGGTTCCAGTATCCGCAGCCACCTCACGAATAACAGCCGTGTATTCCGGATAATCTTTCCTCAATGCGACTGCACCTTCAACTACATTGTAATCCAGCATATTCTGTGTAAGCAGCAACACTTCGCTTCCTGACGATTCGATGTGATGAATAATCATTTGTAGATTTTGTCTAAAATCATCAATGGTTACTCTTGCTGAATCATTCATTCCGATCATTACCATAACAAGATCCGGTTTAAACCGCAGTGCATCCCGCTCCAGCCGCCCCAGAAGCTCCACTGTTGTATGTCCACTCTTCCCCGCATTTACAACCATCGAACGCCGACCATACTGCTCCATCAATCTCTCGGTTAGTTGTCCAACATAGTTCAGCTTGCCATGCAGGTGATAATTCTGTTCAGTAATAGAATCGCCAATGCACACTATTAGAGCATGTTCGCCATTGGCGAGCTTCTCCATCGTTATCGGCATATCGAATCGCTCCTTCAACTTGATTAACAACCATATATATCTTGTGCACCTAGGATTCATTCACAAAAATACCGTCGCTCGGATGGATTCGCAAGGGCGACGACGGCTAATCGCCTTCCACGCGTCGCAAGCGACGGTATAGTTGACAGAATGATTTGACTTCTAAGCCCGCTGCTCGATGCAAATTTGTCTAATAAAGGGCACTAGCCATTTCTGACCTGCTGAATTCAAATGCACTCCGTCATTTTGATCTGTATAGTTATCACGATACAGCTGTCCATCGTGCAGAGTGGCCTCTGCAGTAATGGCATTCACATCTAAGTAACCTGTATCTAGCTCGACACTCATCTCATGAACGGCTCTCACATAGTTCAGCAGTCTAGTCTGACTTGCCTGTGTACCCGCAGAGTTCGTCTCTGTTACAATAAAAGGAGGACTCATCAGCAATATATTCGGTGCCGCATTTCCTCTTTCGTGAGCAGAGACTCTAATTTGACGAACGATTTCACGCAAGTTGGATTTGAACTGGTCTAATGAAACAGCTGGCTCTTCCTTCCCCTTATAGATGGCATGGTCATTCGTTCCCAGCATAATCGAAATAAAATGCGGCTGGTGCTGTAGGCATCTTTCTTCCAGCTTATCCAGCAGGTGAAGCGTGTTCCAACCGCCTATGCCGTTGTTGATCATTCTGCGGAAGCCAAGCGTCTCCCGCTCCTCAAACAGCCATTCCATATAAACCTTGACCTTATTTCGATAAGCAGTAATAGAGTCGCCTAGTGCAACATAGGTTCTATCCTTCATGCTGAACCGCACTGCTTTTAATAGACTTTATTTGCAATCCCCCGCCTGCTTCGGCCATATGCAAACGTGCGTAGGAAATACCGCGGCCTTGCTCTAGCTGAGGAAGAACGCCGACACTCTCTCCATTTAGGAGTACATTGGCATGCTCTTGGCGGCAATCCCACTTTATTGTCAGCTCTGCCCATTGATTGCTTTCGAGCTTCTTAGTTGTTTTCAGTGGGTAATAAGGTCCTTCATTCATGTATTGGACATGTATACTGCCGTCAGAAGTAATCTGAAGTCGGAAATGTCCTCCCTGCCGATCACTTGGCTTCAGGAACGATTCAGATACAGAGAGATAACAACCGCCAAACTGCTCCTCCAGTAAAAGCTTGAAAGTCACGGCACCTTGCTCGGAATACGGGAAATTGCGTGTCAAGCCAACGTTCGTCTCCGCTGCCTCTTTCTTCAGCCTAACAATCTTATCATGGTCAGTCTGCTCAACCATGACACCATCGTTTGTTACAGAAGAGCCCGTGAGGTCATCTTCCCAGTTCTCAAGCTGCTCCTTCTCGCCAACCCACTCCGGGGCGATCTTCACAAGCTTGAAATCTACGGTTCCCATCCAATCACGCAAATGAACGGACAAGTAACCTACCAGCACATTTCCATCCCCTAGCTCAGACAGCCAAGGATAACATACGCTATGATTCTCATGCTCTTCCTGACTCAAATGAACAATTTCCCGATAACCGCTCCATTTGCCATCATGATCGCAGATCGCCGCTACGAGTGATTGACGAGAGTAGCTGACACCATGACTAATCGGCTCACACTTGCTGTGATTCCAGCACATCAGCAACCGATCATCCTTCAGACGGATAATGCCTGCCGGAGCATTAGAAGCAAAAAACGGCGTCGGCTCGGGAACGGACCACGTTTCACCCTGATCTGTGGAATAGGATTCATAGAGTCGACCGGTCTGCGTACGAATAATCATCCAAACGCGGCCATCCGGCAGCTCCACCGTTACAGGCTCGACTGAACCCGATTCCAATGCCCCTCCACCGTTATCAATAACAAGATCCGCATGTGCATTGCGCCACGTAAAGCCCTGATCATCGGACAGGATTACCTCACTGACAAAGCACGCAGATGTTCGATTCGACAAGTACGAAAAGGGCATTACAATCCGGCCACTAGACAATTGTGTAATCGCATTCAACGAGCCTGTGTAACTGTGGCCATAGTCGATCATGTCCGGTCCTTCCCAAGTATGACCGTTGTCTCGGGAATAAAGATGGTACATGTCGATCTTTCTTTCCCGATACGGAATATCATTATCCCAATCCTTCAGAATAAATCCATAGAGATGTACGGTACCATCTGTTGTCACTAGAGGTGCATGATCCAAGTCGATCATTTTTACCGCTCCGGGCTCTGCTGCAAATTCAAACGCCAGCTCAGGATCGCCCCAAGTAAGTCCATGATCTGTTGATCTGCGTACATAAAGTCGCTGAGGGATCGATGTATCCTTCCATTCATTCGGCTTCTTGCCGACCGTATAAATGGATAATACCGTTTGATCCGGTAGAGTTACGAAAGTTCCTAACTTTCCTGAAAAGTTGATCGGTGTTGGCGATTGTGCTGGCATCTCAGTTACATCTCCTTCACGCAATGTATCGTTATTTCATTACTCCGTATATATGTCACTAAGCAACACTTTTGTCATTTTCAAACGAGCTAAGCAAATGCCATCCTCTGGCTCTCCGGCGCAATAAGCAAGGAGTACAGCATCAGAAGTGAAGTGTATGGCCGTATAACAATAACCGCCATTATCCTCTTCCGTCTGTATGGCGAAATGATTTGTCCATGTTTTACCTTCATCCTGGCTGATCGCACCTACGAGGGGCGCTCTTCCCCAAGAATGCTTTCCGATTTTCCGCAGCTGATAGTTCGGAATCGGGTTCCATACCGCAAGCAGATGTCCATTTGATGGATTACGCTTGACACTCAAGGGCGATACCGGGGATGTGAATTGTGATGGAACAGCCTCAGACCATGTTTCTCCCCCATCGCCTGAGAAGCTCTCATATTGTCTGCCAAGATCGGTTCTATGGTACATCCACAGTGCCCCGTTCTTCAACTCAATGATGCCAGGCTCCTGCAGACCGCTGCGGGTGTGAGGGACATTGAGCGAGCAACTGTTAGTCGCTTCACGCCATGTCACCCCATCATCGTCGGAGATCATGACATATACCGTTCCTCGAGAATCAAAGGAATCCCACTTGATTGTATCCGTTGTACGCATTTTATGAAGTGAGGAAGGCACAAGTAGCCGACCAGATGACAATCGAACGACTCGATCGTTGTTCACAACGTAATATCCAAGTCCAGGCACGCAGCACACAGGTTCGCTCCAGGTAAGCCCCTCATCGCTGGAACGGAACAAATGCAGTCTAGCGTCATGCCATCCACGCCTAATGACATAAAACAAGCCGATATCTCCGTTTTGCATGCGCAGCAAGGAGACGCTCATAATATTTAAAGCCCCATGACGATCGGGATGATCGATCACCCTTTCATCCTGCCAGGTTTCGCCGCAATCAGTAGAAAATACTGCGACGATACAGGCCTTGGCATCGTCACTATGGGATTCTCCCATAAAGCGGCTGTACACGAACATGATTCGTCCGTCTTTTAAATCAAGAAAAGCGCCCTCGCTATTCCGCGGATTGTTCACCCCTGGTCTATAATCGAGTACAGGATAACCTTTCTTCTTCATATCGACCAACATATCAATACCCCTCTTCCTTAGTTTGGAACAGCATTCGCTAATGGTCTTAACCCTTATTAACCTTTGACAGAACCAACCATTACCCCTTTAATGAAATGCTTCTGCAAAAACGGATATACGCAAATAATCGGAAGTGTCGTAATCATAATAATGGCACCTCTCAATGCTTGCGGAGTCGCTCTTTCCTCCATGTTGACCAAGAGGGAGGTGTCTAAATCCTGATTTGTCATCGTTAGTACAATTCTTCTCAGCAGAACTTGAACCGGCATCAAATCTGAATTTGTAATATAGATGGTTGCATCGAACCAAGCGTTCCAGTGATTAACGCCGTAGAAAAGTCCGATGGTCACAAGCATAGGCATACTGAGCGGCACAATTATACTGACGAGCACTCTGAATGGAGAAGCACCGTCAATCGTTGCGGACTCCTCCAAGCTTTCAGGGATTTCCTGAAAGAAGCTCTTCATGATGAGAAAGTACCAAGCACTAATTAATGATGGAATAATCATGACCCAGAACGTATTCGTTAAATGAAGGAATTTCATTAATAAATACGTTGGCACAAGTCCACCGCTGAATAACATCGTAATAAATATGAGCGTAATGAAAACACTGCGGCCCGGAAGTGTCCTTCGGGAAATGCCAAATGCCAGCATTGCAGTAAATAGAAGGTTAAGAGCTGTACCGATTATGACTCGCATAATCGTAATTCCATAAGCTTTATATAAGGTAGACCCTTGACTCAATAGTGTCTCATAGGCCGTAAAATCTATCTTCTCTGGAATGAGAATATAGCTGCCCCGTCTAATCAACTCTTGTTCACCGACTAACGAGGTGGATAAAATAACAAAAAAGGGAATGATAAACAACAGAGCAAATAAAACCATCAAGCTGTAGTTAAAATAATTAAAAATCCTTCCTCCTGCCGATTCCTTCAACCTGCATCACCTACCATATTCCTTCATGTCCTAGCTTTTTAGCTAGTCTGTTAGCCCCAATGACTAAAATCAGAGCAATAACTGCTTTAAATACCCCAACTGCCGCAGCGAATGAGTATTGGAGATCAAGCAATCCTTTACGATATACATAAGTATCAATAATATCGGCCACTTCATAAACTGGCGGAGAATAAAGCAGAAAAATTTGTTCAAAGCCTGCATCTAAAATATGACCTATCTGTAAGATAAATAAAATAACAACAATAAAGCTGATACTAGGAAGCGTAATGTTCCACATCTGCCTAAAACGTCCTGCGCCGTCTACTTTCGCGGCCTCGTAAAGCTGTGGGTCTACGCCAGCAATTGCAGCGATGTATATGATACTGCTCCAGCCCACCTCTTTCCATATACCAGATGCCACCAGTACGGTGCGGAAAAATCTTGTATCTCCTAGGAACATAATCGGTTCCATGCCTAGTCGTTGCATTAAACCATTGATAAAGCCTCCATCCGTCGTCAGCAAGACGGTCACCAGCCCTGCCAATACAACCATAGAAATAAAATGAGGCAAATAGGAAATCGTCTGTATTGTATTTTTAAAGTATTTGTTTTTAATTTCATTTATTAACAATGCTAAAATTATCGGTGCCGGAAAACCAAATAGCAGCTTATATGCGCTAATCGTCAGTGTGTTTCCTATAATATTCCAGAAGTAATATGATTGAATAAATGCTTCAAAATGCTTCAAGCCTACCCAGTCGGCGGAAAAAATACCACTCAAGCCATCAAACGGAGATATATCTTTAAATGCAATAATAATTCCATACATCGGTCCATACTGAAAAATGATAAAATAAAGCATTCCTGGGAGTATCAATAAAAAGTAGAGTTTATGTCTTTTGATGCGACCCCATATAGAGCTATTCAAATGCGAATCAACTCACTTCCATTAAGCTTCTCTTGCATATGTTCTTACTAACTACAATGCCGCCTCTGTATGCATGTGGAAAGAGGCGACATTGCGGTAAATTAAAGTTTGTTCTATTGATTCTTCAACGCGTTATATTCTTTCGTATACACTTCAATCCATTTGTTAATTCCAGCATTTTCGAGCTGGCTCAAGAAATTGGGATATTCGCTCAGCGGTCTTGCGCCCATAACAAACTTCGTAACCTCTTGTTCAATCATTCTTTCGATATCACTCAACGTAGGTACTTGTTCACCAATTTTCGCTTTGTCAAACAAATAGCTAACATCGAAGGTTCCTTCATATTTTACCTTTTCAGTTTCAGTCAAGTACTGTGCAAAGAAAGGTCTAACCCATTGGTCATTACTTTTCGGATCCTCTTCGCGGAATTGTACCGTCATTGCAAAAGAGAAGCCTGTCATAAATTCGCCTTGATAATCCTGATTGATTCTGCGATAGACACCTTTTTCTTTGTCTGTCCACTCCCAATGCTTTCCTGGAATTCCCCAGAATGCAGTCAAGTAGTTTTCAACATCGGATAACAGCCAATCCAAATAACGCATAGCGCCTTCCGGATTTTGAGAATTCTTACTAATCATTGTACCGCTTTTGCCAACTGTTCCGACTAACCGCCCATAACCCTTAGGTCCTTGAATATCAGCGGTAACATATTCTGCATCCGGATCAATTTCCCTAATCATTGTTGTATTTGCCAAAGTACGAGAGTGCCATGTAGCAGCCACGCCTACACGATTGGACCTTACAAGCTCGATCACCTTCGTCCCATCAGTTGCAAAGGATTCACGATAAATATAGCCCTTCTTATACCAATCAGCCATAAGAGTGAGGAACTCCAGGTAACCTGGGTGCTGGACAGTAGGTCTCACATTGCCTTCTTCATCTATCCAGTTTCCGTAACCATTCTCCATGAATAGCCCAGACAGCACCGCATTCATTTCATTGAAGGAGGTAATCATCGGGATTGTCTCCCCGTTGCCTACCGGATCCTTCTCCTTGAATGCTTTCATGACTGCTTCCAACTCTTCGAGATTCGTCGGTACACCAAGGCCTACTTCTTCGAGCCAGTCCTTACGAATTGTTATTGCATTCCCTGCCATTGGCGGAGATACAGGCGTCGCCCATTGCTCTCCGTCTTTCTGCAGCGCTTCCCACGAAGCCTTAGACCAGCTTTCAGGCCATACGCCAGTAACGTTCGCCCCGTATTTCTCCAGCAATTCATTAAGAGGGTATGCCGCACCATTTGCTTGATGAAGATCCATAGAACCTGTGAAAATATCAAGCGGCTCGTTACCAGCAAGAAGCAAGTTCAGACGATCTGCTTCCGATCCCTTAGGTGGGACAATTTCAATAACCTCAACGCCAGATTTCTCTTTAATATATTGGCGTACTTCTTCAAGAGCTTCTTTCTTGCTTAGATCAACAACATTACCAAGATGGCCATAGTTTGCATACACATACACTTTGCCGTAATCCTTCACACCATTAACTGCGTCGCTATCACTGCCTGTGTTTGTGCTGCCAGTGCTTGCTGTAGGCTTCGGTTCATTATTATTAGAGGAACAAGCCGCTAACAATGAGCCAAGCATGCATAATGTGAGTAATAGCAATCCGATTTTTTTTGACATATTAACCCTCCTAGATAGTGTATGACACATCCCTCCTGGGCGCTGAAGCAAGGATTGTTAAGCGCTTACATATTGGGCTCAGGGTAAGATTGCTTGATTCAAATTATAGGCTTTAAACGCTTCTATTGGATATGCCTCAATCTTTACAAACATATAAAAATTATGACTTTTTAGCGTTATTACGCGCTTTATGGCCATTCTTAAAAATATAAGGGGAGATTTCCGGATGGAAATCTCCCCTTCATAGTATAATCGCTCATAATCGCTCATCGTTGATCGAAGTAAGCTGTAAAAGATTATCCCACTTCATTGTCCTCTAACTCATTTGCAAACCGATTCGTAAGCTTGCGGTAGTCCCCAGGAGTCAATCCCGTATGCTCCTTGAACAGCTTAATAAAATAATTTGTTTTGCAATAACCCACCTGCTCCCCAATCTCCTTAATCTTGAGATTCGTTTGAGAAATAAGCTGTTTGCTCCGAGCAATTCGAACTTCTGTTAGAAACTCCAGGAAGGTTACTCCCTGCTCATCTTTGAAGATACGGCTCAAGTAAGAAGGATTCAATCCTAATTGCTCAGCCACATTCTGGAGAGTCATCATTTCACCACAGTTGTCGTCTATCATACGCAACACCTGTTCAATATGTCGATTTTTCTTGTCTCGGACAGCATGAACCAAATAATTAGACAGCTTCGTTATGAGCTCATCAAACCAGCTTGTAATTTCAAACCAGTTGTTCTTTTGATGGAGCGAATTGAACAGGTTCCCTTCTTCCTCCAACAGATCATTCAGATCAATCCGTATATCATTGGCCATCTTGACTAGTCTGTTCAGTAATTGAACTAACGCATGCTTCATTTGGTGATAGTAAACTTGCCCCTCATGTGATTTGATATCATGAATCATTTGATTCAAGATTTTCCTCGACTGAGTTAGATCACCGTTAATGAGGGCTTGAATCAATATTTCCTCTTTGTCTTTAGGGTAATTAAAAACAGGTGTCCCGGTCATGCGAACATCCTCGATATAGACAACCTCGCATGAGCCCGCCATTCTCCGATACCAGAGTGCTTCCTTCGCCTGCTCATAGCTGTGCGGCAATTGCATAATGTCCTCGCAAAATTGTGCAATACCAACCGTACAAATGATGCCGAATTTCGATTCCACCGTATTAATAATAAGCTCTGCTAGCTTGAAGCCTTCCTGCAGTTCACTCTTTTCACCATTAAAGAGTACAATGATTTGATTTTCAACAATTTCCATTACGATATTAGGACGATCCGAAGGCAAGCTTTGCTCCACGTAATTAATCATGCGCAGCTTATTCAAGCTTTTTTCTTCTTCATCAGCGTTAAGATCATGGAAACCCTCAATTAATATTAACCATACGTGAATTCCACTAAATTTAAGCTCAAGCTCAAAAAAAGCCATTTTCTCATTCATTTCATCCCTGCTCAAGCTATGATCATGCAGTAAGGTGTATACAAATTTTTCCTGATTTGCTGGCAGGCTTTCTCTCAATTTCTGTTGCAGGCTTTTACGGTCCTCCATAATTTCTTCAAGACTACCTCGAATCAAACGAAGTTCAGACCAATGCGAATCTGCTTTCTTGCCGCCAGACTCGAAATTATGATGAATAAAATCAAGCAAATGGCGAATTGGATTGTATATATTTCTAGTTGCCGCGAAGATCAACAATCCGATGGCCACGACAAGAATGGAGCAGGTTATTAGAATCATATCCCCGATCCTGGATACGGCAGCGTAGACCTCATCAAGTGATGTGATCGTAACAAACTTCCAGCCCAAGCTATTAGATGATTGTACGTTGATCAATACAGTTTCGCCACGATGCACATACTCAATGGAACCCACATTCCCCATTTTATGAATTTGTGTCAGCATAGCTTCATCCACAACCTCATGACGTGTTTGATCCTGATCATTATCTTGCAGAAGCATCTTCCCACTGGATGAAAGTACAAAAAAGGTATTGCCAGGTTTACGTTCAAGCTTGCTGACGAATGCATTCGATAATGCTTCAACATCCAGATTCACAACAACATAATTGTTGCTTTTATCCAACATAAGTGTGTTGGAAACAAACACCATTGGAATAACCGTTTTAAAGCTATGATCTTTTGCCTTAGCAAGTCTTGGCTCCATTATCGTCGGAAAATATTGTATAGATTGAATATCCTTGTCCCAATCGAGATCGTAGAAGAGATTTTTTTGAAATTGCATCTTATCCGAGGTAAGTATCATTTCTTTATCACTGTCATACATATACACGGAATCAATATATTCGTTATATCCTTTAAGCTTGCTTATCGTCTGAATTAACCGTTCCTTTGTTTGGATGTAAAAATAAAGTCCAGGTAAATCCAATGAGCGGTACTCTCCCGACAAGGACTCATAGTAATTTCCTCTAGGATAATTTTCAAATTCTTTTAATGCAGTATCAATGGATAGTTGTCGAAACTGATTGCTGATTTGTCCAATCATAAATTCCATTGTATTGGCAGTCTGCTGGATATGCTGCGAATTGGCAGCGAGAAGCTCTTCCTTCATGGAAGAACGAATATTGCGATCTAGGATCGTCCCGATGATAAGCAGCGGCAGTAAGGAAATAACAAGAAAAAATGAAATTAGCCTGATTAGCATTACGCGCTGCTTGGCTTTAGAAAGTAAGCGCTTACGGAACATAACATTCATCCTCCTATAAATTTCCATTTTAATACTCTTCAATATCATTCTTATTTAGTCATATCCCCTTATTTAACAATATTATAGTAAACCACAATATATCATTTCTATTTCATCAACGTCAAACCTTGTAACGGGGACAAAAAATGACTCCTGTACCATACAGGAATCATCCATTAAGTTCGTAGAGTTTAACTCCGATTCAGCATATAGTTGGTATCAATCTTAAAAATAGCCTTTCTAGCGTAGCCCGGTTGTTCATTAGCACAGCCTGGGCGATGAACATCATGGGGCAAGGTCACAATAAACTCACCTGCACGCAATTTGAGATGCGTCTCATTGTTCAGCTCATTATAAAGCAATGCGTCTTGGTCAGATAAATCCTGTGTAATCACTAATTCCTTCGCGTTGCGAGTGAATCCGATGATCTCTTCACCCTCGATGATATAATGAATATCTGTGTAGCGGAAGTGCCTCTCAGCCTTTCGCTCAGATGCATCCGTTGTTTGTACTTCTCCGATATTGACATAAAATAATTCACCATCCAGCTCCACCCTACCATTAGGCATAGCAGACCAATCCGTTGACTGTATGAATGCTAATGCTTTGCGAATGACTGGCGGATACAAATGCTGCTCTCGCTCGAAATCCTTAAGATCTCCAAATATCATTTATCCTACCTCCTTAAATTCGTCTAAGCCCGTCATCTAAGTCATCCATTAATGTTTGGATATCCTCTAACCCTACAGACATCCGTATAAGTCCAGTGCCTAATGGCAAGCCTGTTGCTTCAGAGAACAGCTCTTGTATAGGTATACCGCTGATCAAGCTTTCAAATCCGCCCCAGCTAGGTCCGATTTCATATAATTGAAGACCTCGAAGCATCGTACTGATCTGATCATAGGTCCGGTCAACGATAAAGCTCATGACTCCTGAATAACCAGAGAGCTGCTTCTTGCCAAGCTCATAATCAGGATGGCTTTTCAAGCCGGGGTACAGCACACGTGTCACCTTCGGATGCCCTTCCAGGAAATTAGCCATAATTAAAGCATTTTCTTGATGCTGCTTCATCCGTACTGGAAGTGTTCGCAAGCTTCGTATAAGCAGCCAAGCCTGATGCGGATCCATAATGGCCCCGAGCATCTCTCGTTCCCTAACACGAATAAGATCTATTCTAGATTTCTTACCCACAATAATGCCGCCTAATATGTCACTATGACCGCCTAAATATTTTGTTGCCGAATGGATAACTAAATCGATTCCATGCTTTAATGGATTTTGAAACAAAGGTGTCGACCAAGTATTATCTATCGCTGTTATGATGCCATGCTGCTGTGCAAGCTTTGCAATTTCAGTCAAGTCCTGCATAGAAAATATAAGCGAGGATGGACTTTCCAAATAAATAAGCTTTGTATTGAATTGAATAGCTGCTTCAAACTGTTCTACAGTTCCTTTACTGATGTAGGTGACACTAATGCCAAATCGATTCATGTATTCATTCAATAATGCTCTTGTTCGCGGATACACGCTGCTTACACAAATGACATGATCATCCTTAGACAATGCATGCAAAATAGCAGCACTTATAGCAGCCATACCGGATGATAAACAAATCGCCGCTTCGCCTTTCTCTAAAGCTGCGATTTTTTGTTCAGCAATTTCAATAGTTGGATTGGATGAACGTGTGTATATATAGCCATGATCCTTTGTTTTGTTCGTGAACAGAGTGTTTTGGAATATAGGAGGTACGATCGCCCCGTGAAAGCGATCGTAATCATCCCCATGATGAAGGCATATATTATGTTTATCCATTACGCAAATCTATCGCTTTCCAT
The DNA here is from genome assembly GCF_025567625.1 of Paenibacillus sp. J5C2022. Classification (GTDB taxonomy): domain Bacteria; phylum Bacillota; class Bacilli; order Paenibacillales; family Paenibacillaceae; genus Pristimantibacillus. The sequence goes on from NZ_JAOQJC010000014.1 coordinate 55,528, forward strand.
AAATCTTTTCCCTCACTCGAAACTACGTTGTCATAATCTTGTGTAATGGCGCAAATTACGCCACCCTTATCGACTTTAGGCATTACGGTAATTCCAATCATGATTCCATCTTGAGGTGAAATCACTTTCTCCTTGATCTCACCAAATAAACCATAGATGATACCTATCAAATCTCCAGCCTTTACCTCGTCAAGAAGCTTAACCGACGGGATAAAAAAGCCTTCTTCCTTACTCGTTAAAGATAAATCAAAATTCCCATCACCATATAGCCTATACTTTATCGCTGGACAAGCTTCCTCCGACAACCAAGCCTCCGGCTCCCGCAGCATATCAAGATGATGAAGCAGTCGATAGGTACCTTTCCGATATTGCTGTTGTCCTTCTATACATACTCGGCGGCCACCTTCTGTCTCCGTATACAGCCATGGAATTCCTCTATCTGTAGCACTCGATACAGTTCGACCAGGTCCTACAGTTGAGTGTGCCCATATCGTATCCACTCCGAATGCTTCTGCAGCTGCTCTCGAGCGTCTTCCATGCTCATGTTTGTCATTGTGATAATAACCAACCAAGGTCGGCACGGATGCAATCATGCCGCCACTATGAAAGTCAAGCAGGAAATCTGCCTTAGCCAGCAGCGTTTGATCCAGATGCCATGCAAGTCGTTGTGTATAGGTTCCCTCTGGGTTTCCAGGAAATTCTCTTGCCAAATTACGTCCATCTAAAGGTGTTTCTCTGGATATTCCTTCGTACGATAGCTTATTCGTAATAGGCACCATCAGTACGGTTCCATTTATTTTTTCTGGAGTCAGCTCATTGCATAATTCAACGACAGTTTGAACCCCATCATATTCATCACCATGTACGGCAGCTAGTATAAGCAGTGTAGGGCCTGCTGAAGCTCCCTTTACTACTCGTAATGGAATCGTTCCTTCTACATCCTCAGCAGTTTCAAAGGTTAGCTGCCAGTTGCTGCACGCCCCCAGAACGATCTGGTCTAGATTAAAATCCGTAACCGAAATGGTATTTGTCATCTTAGTCCTCCACTAAATTAGCTTCAATTGCTGCATGAACGCTTTCACTTTTTCTTGCTGCTCTGCGTTTAATGCAATCGTATAATCCGGAGCAAAGTTGCCTTCAAATCCCAGTAGGTTCATGGCATGTGTAAAGCCACCAAAAACACCTACACTGACAAATAGATCACGAAGGCTCACAATATCATCCAATGCTTTAGACGCTGCTGCCATATCATGATTTGCCAGACTATCATACAGCTTTATATTTAATGGAGTTGTACAAGAAAACATACCGTCTAGCTGTCTATTCAGTCCAAAACCATAGGCGGTATCGAACACATCAAGTCCGCTGAATAAGATGGAGAATGGCGGATCAACCTCGCCCTTCTGACGCTCTAGCATTCTAGCTGTTGGCAAATCGCCTGTTTTGATACCTGCAATGTTGCGATGAGCCATTAACTGCATGGCAGTATCTACTGTAATTTTCGTTTTGGTTACACCTGGCAAATCATACAAATAGACAGGATATGGAGACTTATCAGCAATTTGTTCAAAAAAGGTTTTCACTTCTGCTTGATTCATTCCAAAGTAGAAAGGAGTAGTTGCCACCACACCGCTAACATTCAAGCCGTTAAGACTTTCAATACGGTCAAGCACCCTGCCAATCGAATTATCCATTACACCAACCATAACCGGCAATGTATCCTTCGCAGCCTTAATTGCGATTGAGGCAACCTTGACATATTGCGATTGCCTCACTTGAGCTTCAATTCCCATCGAACCCATAACTAGAAGACCTGATACTTTACCACGAATTTGATCCTCCACGTGAAGGGTCAAGCTTGATTCAATCACATTGCCCATTTCGTCTAGCGGTGTTCCAAGTGCGGGATAAAATCCTTCTCTCATTTTTTTCTCTCCTTTAGAAGTTTAATTTGCATGATAAGTGATTTAAACGATGCTCTCTGGTATGATTCCAGCATCAAACAGTTTAATGGATTGATGTAAAGTAGCGCCTCTATCTTCTGGAAGCGGTTCCCAATGACCAGGATACAGATCTGTTATTTGTAATTTAGACATCTTACGTATCGATTGCTCTAATTCAACTAAGGAAAAGTCAGCTGCTTGCTGTACTGCTATTTTCCCCCCTGCAAATATAACATCACTGCAAAATAATGCTTCAAGCTCAGGACAATACACACTTATTTGATCAAAGCTATGTCCCGGCGTCTCCAAAAACTGAATCGACAGCTCACCTAGCCTGATTTGCTCACCATCACGAACGATCAAATCAGGTGTAATCGGTATAAATTGATAATCTTTAGGATAAATTCCTTGCTCTTTTGCTGCCTTTAAGCCCATGGCACTCTCACCGATTTGAACAATTGATGCAGTACGCTGTGAACAGATAATCTTTGCTCCGGTGCGCAATCTTAGCTCGTGGGCACCACCAGAGTGATCGGCATGATTGTGAGTAACAACGATCCAATTGATGTCAGTTGCTTGATAGCCAAGCCTATTCAAATTGGAAAGGATAGCTTCAACGCCCATGCCCGAGCCGCAATCGATAAGCATCCGTTTACTTCCGCCATCTATGAAGTAAATATTGCAATCGTAAGCATCCGTCTCATTGCATCCAAGGGCGCCACTTCCTACCAAATATACCTGCTCCGTTAGCCGCATATTTATTTCACCCTTTTTCTCTCTAATTAATCTATCCTTGTTCCGTCAGCTCAGCTGAATAGGAAGTCCCGTTTTGCTGGATTGAACTATCGCTTGCGCAACCTTTACTGCTTCAAGCGCATCATAAGGATTTAAAATAGAGGATGGTTTGTTTTGACGAATGCATTCATAAAAATGATTCATTTCATTATGTAAATCGCCATAATATTGACCGTACACTTCATTCCAGGAATAAGAGGCTGGAGCTGTAACAGCATCATCGACCCAAAACTCTAAGGATCGATCTGGCTCTTGGAAATGAATGGTTCCGCTATCTCCAACAATCTCCATACGAATATCCATCTCTGCCGGTGTGTTGTCTGGCATAAGCCAATTATTTTCAATGACACCTATAGTTCCATTCTCATACTTGAGCATTGACCATATTAGATCATGTTCGGAGTCAGAGGAAGAGGAAGAGCGAGCGAACACTTCCACTACACGTGATCCTGTAATCCAGTGCATCAGATCAATGTCATGAATACCTAATATATAGATAGGACTAGAACGGCGATAAATCGGAAAATACTTTTTAGGATTATTTCGTCTTGCATAAATAGAGCGCAGTGGGCCTAGTCGTCCTTCCGTGACCGCTCTCTTAATCTTTAATAAACGAGTATCAAATCTTCCTACATGCCCAACCATTAACAATCTATTGGCTTGTACAGCAGTCTGCACCAGCTTTGCTGCTTCTTCAAGCTCCAATGCCAATGGCTTCTCGACAAAAACATGACAACCCTTAGATAACGCTTTCAAAACGGGCTCAACATGATACATTTCTGGCGTTAATACAATAACCGCATCCATGCTTTCATTGTCAAGCATAACATTCCAATCCAAGTACCCTTTGCAATTCCATTGTTCAACTACTTCATTCACTTGATCCTTGTTTAGATCAGCAACCGCTACTAGCTTTACATCTGTTTGCTGACTTAAGCATATGAGGTGATATCTCGAGAATCTACCTAACCCGATTATGCCTAGACGTATCACTTGTCTAGCCTCTCCCACCGTTTGATCGTTGGCCTGCATCACCTTATCACCTACCTACATGAAATCTTAATGCTTAATTGGTACGCAATATTGGTATTACCAAAATGGTATTACCAAATCGAATATAGCATTTTACTCAGGTCTTGGTCAATATACTTATCTTTAAAAAAAAGGATTGACTGCAGGATAAGAGATCAAGTACATTGAAATTGGTAATACCAATTACCATTGTCTCTTATTCACGCTCATATTTTCATGATGATAATCATTACTCTACGAAAGGAAGAAATTATAATGTCTAACATGGGATCACAAGGCATTTGGAAATATGCGCAATACTTGCCCAGCGTTGCTGAGGAGAACAGAGTAACGTTGGGGGAGGGGCATACTCCTCTTATTCCAAGTGTATCCATTGGAAAAGAGTTGGGATTGACTAACTTATATTTTAAGCTAGAATCACTAAATCCGACTGGCTCCTATAAAGATCGAATTTCTGCTCTCGCTCTATCGCTTGCCAAGCAGGCAGGTAAAACGGCTTGCATCGGTACTACCTCAGGTAACGCAGGTGCATCCCTTGCCGCTTATGCAGCAAGAGCCAGACTTCCTTATTATGTTTATGTGCAAGAAAATATCATTCCTGCAAAGCTGGAGCAAATTGTCGTTCACCAGGCCAAAGTATTTAAGGTAAAGGGCATGGGATATAGCCCGGAGATCGGAACAAAGGTATTTGAGATGGTAAGAGAAAAAGCAGAGCGTAACAATTGGGAGCCTGCTATTACCGCCTTCGCTTATGCGCCTAAAGCTATGGAGGCCGTTAAAACCATTGCTTGGGATATTCAAAAGGAGCTTGGCTTCACACCCGATGCTGTATTCTCACCTGTTGGCGGTGGTGGTCTATTCAGCGGCATATACTATGGATTTCGAGACTTGCTTCTTCGTCATTCCACCGACAAGCTTCCACGTATGGTCGCTTGTCAATCAGCTGGTTGCTCAAATTTAGTTCGTGGCTATAATGAAGGATTGGGTCGACCTGCTTCAGGATCCTCAACCTCGCTCATCTCCGGCATTCAAGTACCGAGTCCACCAGATGCAAGTATTGCATTTGAGGCTCTCCGTGAAAGTAATGGCTTTGGTGAGGTAATTGAAGATACATTAACCTGGAAGTGGCAGGAAGAGCTCGCTGCCAAGGAAGGCATTTATGCTGAGCCTGCTGGCGCTATCGCTCTTGCTAGTGTGGTTCAAGCCATGAAAGCAGGCAAATTAAACCCGCATGACAAAATCGTTTGTATCGTTAGCGGAGCTGGGTACAAAGATGTAGATCGACAGCATAACATGGTTGCTCCTTTCATGGATCAGCCACTTCATGATCTGGAGCAGCTTTTGAATGAATAGATGTGCAGTACAGCATAATTTTGCTACAATAGACTGAAAACGTTTATTGAGGAGGAAGCAAAGCCACAGTGGAGCATTTGAATAAGGAAGACGTTACCTCTCTCTCTCGCATTGTGAGTGATAGAATTAAAGAATATATTGTGACCCATAAGTTAGAGCCAGGTGATCGCCTACCAACTGAAAGAAATCTAGCTGAAACTTTAGCTGTAAGCAGACCTGTCATACGCGAAGCACTTAGTCATTTGGAAACCTTGGGGCTGATTGATAAGAAACAAGGCAAAGGGCTTTTCATTAAAGAACAAAATATGTCACGCTTATTTCAAGAAATGATGTTTATTACAAGAGGGGATCAAGTAAAGTTCACACAGTTACTTGAGTTTCGCACCGTGCTTGAGCAAGCTGCTGTCCTTCAAGCTATGGAGAAGATTACCAGATCAGAACTCGAAGCATTAACTGCTATTATTGATCAAGCAGAGAAAGAGGAAGCCTACAAGGAGTTCACCCAGCTCGATCTACAATTTCACCGAATGATTGTAAGCCTTTCTTCCAATCATTATTTATTAAATTTAACAGAGGTTATTGATAATTATTTCACCCTATTGGATACATCCGAGAAGAACGAGACCGTATCTGAAGAGGTCAAGAAAAAAACGCTTGAAGGGCACCGTCAGCTTGTGGAACTACTGCAAAATCGTGATCGTATCGCAGCTCTTGACCTCTTGAATGAGCATTTGCTGCACAAAACAAACAAGTAATGCTATCTCCTAAGTTTGCTTGCAGGGTTTCCCTCTCCTTTCGAATTAAAAAAAGGGGCTGTTCAATAAGTCCCCAAAATAAAAAGGTTGGACGGAAATCGTCATATTTTCCGTCCAACCTTTTCTATTCTTTCGCTTTTGCAGGAAAGTGGAGAGGCGGATGCCTTTGTAGAAAAGGTCCCGAATGATTTTAATCATCGGGACCACGTCTTGGTAATATTTTATTGTTTTCAGATCAGCTATGGAACACCAACTATAATGTCCGTACACCAACATTAATGTCTAGGCACCAACATTAATGTCACTGGACAAAGTTGTCTTGTGATATAAAAGTCGTGAACTGATTTTGTTGATTTTACTGGGTTTACAAAGGCATGTGATAATGACGAAAAAAAGAATGTCGTGAACCACTAGAAATTACCAAGTAAAGAATGTTGCGAACCAGTTTGACTTACTGTTATTTGATCAAATCAAATATTTATCCTGCTACTTAAGTTTTCCATAATTCTTAATAGGGCGAAATAATATCATACCGATTTGTAGAACCTTCATTGATATGATTAAATGCAACAAATAAATCGTCAACAAATTTAATCCTATTTCCACCCTTTGTTGTTATAAACGAATTCAACATAAAAATATTTGCGTTTCCTTCTGCATACTTATCATAAAGCTCATGATAATATGAATCACTTTCATAATCAGAATATAATTTAAATGGCGCATGCTTCAATTCTTTCTCAATAATAATTTGAAATGATTTTATACTCTTCCGAAACAACAACAAGAAACTTTTGCGATAATCTGAATGCGATACAACATATACTAAATTGAAATATTTTAATGCATTTGGAATTAACACTGGCCATACATACTGATCAATCAATTGTTGTGGATACGCTGTTCTTTTCTCTAAGATTACAGCAAAGTTATCCCTTGACACTTCATTTAATATAGTGCTAGCCCCACCAGTAATCTGAGGAAGTATCGTAATAAGTAGCTCTTTCTTTTCAAGTAAAGCCCACATTTTTTTAATAATATCATTTGTAGGCAGTTTGTATGCCTCCCTCCAGGAATCATACCTTAAGTTTCCATTACTTCTAGACCAGAATTCACCTTTTAGATAACCATGTTTAAAAATTTGTTCAATTTGTCCTTGAGTTAGGTATCTATTATCCTGCAATAACTTAGTATGGATTTCCTCTATAGATACAGGTTTAGATACAAATATATTACCACCATTGATTCTCTCTTTATAAATCTCATTAAGATACTTTTTAATGTACCCTGTACGTTTATCAATTTCTCTTTCACTAAGGTTAGTAAGTATTTTGCTATCCGGAATAAAGTGTTGTTCAAATTGTATAACGGGCAAACTATTAGGGGTATAAGTTCTCTGGCAAGCTTGTTTATTAATTTCTATACTTTTCGAATTAATAGTAAAGGTATTTCCATCTTCTCTTCTCTGACAAGAAAATGTGTCTCTACAACTACGACTATCCTGAATTGGTAAATTTCCATCCAATTTAAACCGTTCACATCCCTTATTAAGTGAACAAAATACTGATGATGACCATCGCACAAGTGCTTCTCGTGTAGCAGCATGAGGAAGGCCATGTTTTCCACTTGCACTGATACTAGAGAAGGTAGGACGAATCGCTTGAAACACCTGGTCTAAACCGTTAGACTCTCCAATAAAGATACGTCCTCCATGATGTGAAACCTTAAAATAATCAGAATATAAATTAGGTTGATGACGTTTAATTACATAAACCCAGTTTTCCAGGTCGCCAGGGAATAGCAAACTAAACCATTGACTTCCCAACCAGAACTCTAATTTAATAACAAGGCTTGTATCGTTCAGTAAGTGGTTTCCAAAAAACTCGGGACCCAAACCTTGTTGTGCACATACTGCAACTTTATCAGCGTCTTCAATTTCAATATTGTTCCGAGTGCTTGCTAGCTCATTTTGTTCATTGACCAGGTTCCTTGTAACTGTATTTCCCAACTTACGTTCTTGGAATCCCCGAACTAGAGGGTTGTTCAGCTCTTCTCTAGAATAATCTAAAAAATCGTAAAATACTGTTCCAATAGGTGTTGGATAGGAACTAAACAGTTCCTCCACATTTCTTCCAGATAGTAATCGCTCATACAACTTAGAAGGAGGTGAATACACACTAATTCTTAAATCCTCAACAGGTGTGGCTATGTAACCATCTAGTGGAGATTGCATCTCCACTTTTAACTTTTCAAGCTTCTTTTCAAGATTTAATGCTCTGTTAACAGCTTTTTGTCCCCTGCTCCCAAATAACCATGAGTATTTTACAAAGGCAGGCGTGTACGGTGACCAGTAGGTCTTTATTTTGACCTTTTCGCAAAGATTACTAAAGCCGCCTATATGATCAGTATCAAAATGGGAGACAATAGCTAGATCGATTGAATTTATTCCGTACTTATCAAGGGTATCTAAAATCGCTTGATTGTTTGATGAATCACCATCACCACCATCGATAATACAATTCCATGCTGATTTCATATTCCCATTGTTCCAACTAATCAACGTGCAATCACCATGACCAACTTGAATTGCTTCAATAATTAGCTTAGGCTCTCCATTTTTCTTTCCCATACAATTTCTCCTTCTAACGGCATTAAGAATCATAGCTTTCACACTCTAAGTTGAATTACTATTTTAATAGTAGATTTTAGCGTAAATGTTTGACCAGAATAGAGCTATAAGTGGGATTCTATTGTTATTATGTTTAAGGTTAAACTGGCAACACAACATCTCTAACATATTTTCTAGGAAAGTTTGCACTTTTTACGATCTTTATAACACCCACGTTGAATTTGATATGTATAATCTCTTTTGATTCTTCACACTCAAGAATCAATACGGCTTCATCATTAGCACTAGAGTTTTCAACCTTACTATTAAACATGAAATAATTCTCTCCACCCTTATTAAACCATCCTGTGATTCTAAAATTTCCGACTTCTATCTGAACATGCATTGCATTTTGCAATTCATCAATTAATACAGATGTTGAGTCATATTCACTGATATACTCCTTAAAATGCCACTGGCCACTTCCATTTACAGTGTTTGTGAGGTAATCTTTGTTCAAATTCGCAGAATGATCTAGACGCATAGATTTGATCACTTTATTAAATTCATTTTTGGAACGATATGCTTTTACTATCGCAGGTATATATTCATAATCATTTGGAATTCCTACATTGTTTTTTCGGAATAAGTTCGCTGACATCCTCAAAAAAGAGTCAGACATACAGCCAATCCCAATAAAACTTTCTTCCCTTTTTGTTAGTATATATTCACTTATTGGAGTGCTGACGATATAATCCTCACCAGACTTTTTACAAACTATAAGTTGTGTATTAAGCCAAGAATTATCCATGATGACGATAATTTCATCATTAACTTTTTTGTTTTTAGACTTGTTATATAATAAATTTATCAGCCAATCATTCATATAAATATACGCTTTTTCATCTCCAAGGCTTAGAAGGCATAATGAAATTTCCTTCAGTACCTCGTCTGATTCTTTATTAAGAATATCTCGAAGAGAAAGATATTTTTGAAAATACTCATTAGCGTCTTTATTCATGCCATAGTACCTTAAAATCTTCCCTTTTTCAAAATATGCTTGATGTATTTCTGGGTTAATCTCTAGCGCTTTGTCCAGAAACGTAATCGCTTCATGATTAAGCAAAAGAGGGCTTATTTCAACTAACAATTCAGCATTTAAAGGTTGTTTCGAAAGACAAAGACGATAATATTTTAAGCTCTCAATTTTATTCTGTGATAAATTATAAAGTTGAGCAAGCCGCAAATTGACGTCAAAAGTGTTGTCATTCAAAAGAGCTTTCTGCAAACAGTCAATCGCTTTGGAATAATCAAATCTCTCCAAAAAAACCAAGCCTTTATAATAATTCGAATAATATGGACAGAGTTCTTGTTTGTTAAATTGATTGCATTGATCCATCAAACGGTTATACTTCCCAGACTGATAAAGAAACCAAAGATAATAATATTTAAACGTATCACCATAGTTAATTAATTCTTCAGCTTTTTGCTGCGCTTCATCCCATCGATCCATTTCTGTATATAATTTAATAAAAGTAAGTTTTTCCGCAAAATGTTTATTCTCAGCTATGTCTTTTGTCAACGCCAGTAAAATTGAATTTTTCGAATGATCGTAATGCATAATGGATTTGGGCGCTATATGATTACTTACTTCTCTTTTAGGGTATTTAATTGCCAGTTCTTCAATCTCTTTCTTTTTGAGAGAACCACGGTGAACACGTAAGTCTAATGAAAGATATGAAATAAGTTTATCAAACCAATCATCAATCTCAACTGCCAAATTTTGCTTACTTGACCAATCATACATATGAAATTTTACTACTTCTGAAATTTGAGCAGACGGGAACTCTTCAAAGACAGTTTCATGAAAAATGTCGGGATTCAGTCCATTTTTATGTAGTAGCTGATTGAATTCATTTCGAACATTTATAATATCTTCTTCGCTTCTTAAAGTTTCACATGCATTCTTCATCCTTTTAAAATCTTCGAGTAAACTTTTTGCTTTGCCATCATATTTAGATGCAATGACAACATGCTTTACTGATTTGCTTTTCGTATTAAACGACTTTGACTCCAAAATTTCTCTTATTTGCGATATGCCTAATTGTGTATTTTTGACTTGCACATACACCTCATGGTCGCTCATTATCATTGTAAAATCATCATGTGATTCAAACGTAATTTCTTTGAATTCTGATATTTTAATATGTATAAACAGATATAGTAAGCCTACCATATCCTGATAGGCAATCCCCCCAGCTAAATTCGAACCACCACTTTTAAGTCGGCTATAATAATCCATTTCCGAAATACACTCCTTCTTTATGTACATCTATACTATAAGCAATAATTTAGTCACATAATAAATACGCTAGAGAGCAACTGTGTTACATCTAGTGTGCTGGAGAAATACCTGAGGTCAAATCCTCATCATCACTTTCTGCTTGTATGCGATCAAATTCTTTCTCATCATCAATATCACTTAAGGTAAATAATTTATTCGTGTCATAGAACGATATACCTTTTTCTCTTAGTAGTGAGAAAAAGTTGTTTCCGGATATATAATCATTCGGTGTCGATAACCAGCCCTTAATATTCGCCTCATATGCGAGAAGCCAGAACTCATTAGTTAAACTACTCTCATTCATTAATGAAAACCAATAGTCGAAATTAGTATCAGCTTTCGCTAACCCTTTGCTGTGTAAGTCAAGAAATACTAAGGCAATAGCTGGATCATCCTGGTTCACAATTTCATCAACAGTGGAATCGTGTATAGACACATTCATAACCATAGCCAGCCACAAAGCCCAACAGACTTCTCTACCGTGATTGAGTCTACTATGATGAAGAATAATTTCATTGATAGTCAAACTGACTCTGCTTACATCGTTCGCATATCCATACCACCTATAGTTCTCAAAGATACTGACTGCTACTTTAATTGCTGTTGGACAATTCAAGATTATATTAAGGATTATAGATTCAAACAACGGCCAATTATCTGGTTCCACTAGTAGCTTCTTGTTTTTGTTAAGTGCATAAACAAGAACATATTCGTCTGGAAACCGTTTATGGTATTCGAATGCTTTACTGAAGTAACTGATAATATGTTTACACTCTTCTTCTACAGAATTACTACTGATCTGATGTAAGCGTAGATCCGATACCCACTGCGGTTCCAGTATTTCTGGCAGCGAAATGATCTTAGATTTATCAGCGTTCATTTCGAGCTCATAGCCTCCAAGAATTAATCGCACCTCAGATAAGGCTGTTTCTGCTTCGGCCTTACTTCCAAAGAACAGGAAATAATCATCCATATATCGAAACCCATCTCGAATACCTTTCACTTTCACATTGATTTCCACATCTATCGCAGATCCAATGATCTCACTAATAATAAGAGAACTATCCGGTCCTGTCGGTATTCCTACAGTCTGGCCATCCTGCATTACTCTGACATCAGAGTCTAGTATGTTACCTAATAACTGGCGATCATTTCGATTACGCTTTGCTTCTAGCTTTGAATGCAATGCCCATGGAATGCTATGTGTGTATATCGATGCATAGAATTTGGAAATATCAATTTTAAGGAGATAGTGTGAATGAATAGAGCGAAGAACACGCTCAACCGAAATATCTGCCAACTCCCTGGCCCGTGAAAAAGCTCTCTTACTATCCTTATTGTAAATTGGCTTGGACAACGATAAATCGCTCAAATTGATATGATTCTCAATAACTTCCCAGTTTTCGACAATAGTCTGGAATAACTTTAATTGGTGAATTGGATTTGGAATCGCAAGTATTCTTCTGGAATGACCCACTCGTGCAATGGAATGCCTACCATAAACACTAGTTTTGCATAAGCGATTAAATTGAACAATAGAGGGAATAATATCTGTGACTGCAATACTGGCTAAGCTCTGCGTAGTAAATGCAGGTACTAACTCTCTTGGGAAAAACCCCTTACTAATTAAATCCTGAAGCATCTCAGTCTTGTCCATAAACCCTCCTTGACAATATATACCTTTTGTTACCTAGATCCGCCTGAGACATTTGATATTATCCTCAAACTTTTCTCATTACCTTCCTGATTGTCTCGGTCTCCTTCATTTCTCCTAGCACATAAAAGTAGGTTTAGCGGTGGAAATACTCATCAGAAGCCTCCACCAGTCGAATCACAGCTACTCGAAGGTGTAGAACTTCACCGTTATTCCATAACCTACCTCTAGGCGCTACCCCCAGCCGCTTCTTTTATTCCTTTAGATAACTCCTCTCCTATACGACGAAGACTTTCATTAGGTATTACCTCGTTCATCATCATTGCATAATGAGCACCGTGATTTGTTTTATTAAAGATTGCTCTAAACACTTCTTTATACCGATCAATTAAATCAATATTACTTTCTACGTATAAGTCTTCATTTATTGAGTGTGAACCGTCATTTAACCAGGAAAGCAACGAGCGGCAGATCATTTTTTCCTCAAACTCAAAATGATCCTCTAACTTATCTAGATCCATATTCCCAAAAAACTTGTAATAATTCTCTATTATTCTTCTCATAGTATTTTGAATAGTGATTAAGCTTTGGTCTTGCACATTTTTTAATTCCTTCCAAAGTAATTCGTAAGAAGTTTTAATTGGATTTTCTGGGTAATACTCAGCAGAGGATATGTTCTCTTTCTTTCGCAGTATCCAAAATGCACCTTCACCAAAACTTTTTTTGCCCTGATTATATGTAACTTCCTTATGAAAATATATATTATGCGTTAATAGAATAATCTGCTTGATATCAGATTTGTTATTCTTCAGATCAAACATTAGCTGCCTTACCAAACTACTGACCATAAATAGAACACTCGTATCTAAGCTTGATATTGGATCATCTATAACTACAACCTTCTCTGTTGAAAACTCCTCCGAATTGTTACTTCCTTTCAACAACTGATAGAAATACAAGAAAGTTATAAATGTCTTTTCACCTTCACTTAGAGTTTCATTAGCGTCCTCTCCATTATCCCTAACAATCTTGTAATTCCCCTTCTCGGATGCTGCTTCTAATTTGAAGTTTTTGAATCCAAACGAAGTAAGAATTCTATTAATCTCTTCTACCGAATATTGAATGCTAGTGACTTCTGCTTGAAATTGTACTAACTCTCTTTTAAAATCGTCCTTGTATTTTACTTTCTTGCGGATACCTTCTGTTAGCGAAGCCAGCGTGCGATCCAACCCGCCCTTAGTCTGCAGGTAGCTCTTTAAATTCTCCGTATTTAGTTCTACTATATATCTCCAAGCAGCCTTTACTAGTTTTTCTTTTTCAGTTTTAGAGTTTGCGATAAGCAAGTTATATTCGTCAACTTTTTTGTTCGATGCCTCAATTTCTTCATTCATGGTAGATACTAATTCACTACTACTTGCCAGCTTTACGGATCTGCTAGGTTCGCGTAATTTTTGTTCAATAAGGAGTTTGTTTTCTTCAAACTTTGCCGTTAGTATGTTTAGAATATCATTCAATTTTTCCTTATTGATAAAGGAATTAATCCCGTTATTTAGTATCCGATTAACATCAGAAATCATTTTTTCGTTATGCTCAATGAAGCGTCTCGAAAAATCTGTAAGATATTCCATTTGTGTCTCATAAGTTTGGTCAAAATACATGCTTAGTTTGTCTTCAAAATGTGACGGTAAATCCTGCTGACAAAATGGGCACACCCGTCCGTCATGTTTTAAAATTAATTTACCTTGGTTGACCCAATCGCTGATCTGTAATTTTTTTATCAATGATGCAATGTCAACGTCTTCTCTTCCGATAATTTTCATTTCAAATATTGGGTCGTTCTCTAATTGTTTTTCAATATTCAAAATAGGTTTCTTCTGCATTTCTTCGGTGGCTCGATTAAAAAGACTTTCCTTTCTTGATATAATTTCATCAAGTGGTAGCAGAGGAAGGCGATTATTTTGAGCTTCCTCCAAACATTTCTGCATGAATCTATCCTGGGAATTTCTAACTCCTTTAATTAGTTCTTTGAATTCCGAATCAATATCATTTTTTATTTTCCAACAAGCTTGAGTGAAATTCTTGACTAAATCCTCTAGTTCTTCTGTTTTTTCTTTGCTCTTTCCTTTCAAATTATCTATTTCTTGGTCATGTGCAGTGATTTTCTCTTTCAACTTAATTATCTTCAATTGTGTTTCAACTGAATCTTTACCTAGCGTAAATATCCCCTTAATTGGTCCTTGTAAAAAGTTCTCCTTAACAAAATTTCTATTGTATACATAAGTATCCATTTTCCTATTCTTCCACTCAATTGTACATTGAGGAGAGTCATCATTTTTTCGCAGAACCTCCGATAAAGTGGTCTTACCAGAACCATTATTTCCATACACTACATTAATTTTTTTTAGGCCTTGGAAAGTCACTCCTACATGATCATAAGTGGCTACGTTTTTGACTGTTACTTTCTCAATCATTTTATCCCTCCCTGTCTAATGTAAAAATCATTTGACGCTTTAACTCTTACATGGAAGTAAGATCGCTATACAAATCGGATATGCGTTTCTCTTGAAATCCAGCCTTTCCTAGTTTTCTCAACATATCTGCCAATTCTGCAAATACAGGAGGGACACTCTTAAGCTTGGCTAAGCGCGTGGCGGCAATGTCCATGCTCGGCTCACTTTTCATATAATCCTCTAAGGAATAACGCCACGCTTTAACATGATCAGGATACCGTCTAATAAGTCGTGCAGCCATCTGGATCCCTTCTGGGTCATAATCACCAGAATAGTAAATAATACAACCGCTCTGCACAAGCTTATTGATGAGAACTAGGCCGGCAAGTTTAAACTGACCATGTGTGCAAAGAAGTGCCACCGATCGTTTGTCCTCGTCAAGCAAATCTTTAAGCGAAGAAAAAACACCTGAATTCTCAACAACAAACACTTGTTTCCCCTTCATAGGGTAAACATGACCTATTGTATTAAGTTCCCGAAGTGGTACATTTTGAACACTACTTTCATGGCATGCATATAACCAGGATTTTAAGGGTTCACCGTCCCTTTCTGCGACAAGCCCAGTACAGGTTGTATAGTTAGCTATATCATCTTTCAAAATACCAAAGTCAAATAGCAATTCATTTACTTCTTCTGCCGTGCTTACAGAGCGATATGGCTCATCTTCTAAATAGGAGTGGATCATTTGCAGCGCAGCTATAAACCGCGGATCATGATCAAAAGCATGAGGGTTTCCTGTGATCTTATTGGCGAAGACAGATAGCCTGACTTTTTTCTGCGCAAAAAGCTGTACCAACGCACGATAAACCTGTTCAATTGATTCGAATTCGCCGCGATTATAGGCCAATATAAATGTAGTTGCATTACGACCCGCAAGAATTTCACTCGTCACAAAAGAAGTAAAGATATTATCGTATTTGATTAGAAGGTCCTTAAAGTAATTTCGTAGCTCTTCCTGTTGCCGATTACGTACAACTCGGTTTGCTACGAGCTCATCCTGCAAGACAGAACGCAGGACATCGAGTAGTGTAACACCCTCAAAGCGTGTACCTTCAAATCGTGCCTCAAACCGCTTTAAATCAACATGAATCGAATTCGTGTATCTTTTCCCCATCCAGCGGCCGATGTCGCGTTTCTCCTCTTCACTTGGCTCGTGTATCGTTACTGAGCCGCCAACGGAACCCAAGCTCTTTACTTTGTCGCCAAAAAGACGCAACAGGTGGGTAAACCCACCTTTTTCCTTAAAGTATTCTATGGCCTCTTCAAGTGGACTCATTCGGATCCTCCCATAGCTCCAACTGCTCCAGCTGACTCATTACCAAGCTCTCCGCCTTGGAGAGCGGCGCAACCTGCCGCGGTGGTAGTTCAGTTTTTCTACGACCATCCCACTCATAATTAAGTACGGTGACATGCTTCGCGTTATTCGGGCGAATGATCTCCGATATGCCGAGAGCAGAGATAGTCTCATAATCACCCCACAGCACTTGAGAGTTGATAATGAAATTAAAATCAAGCTTTTCAATCAGCCCAAACATGTCGGCAATGTTCTCACTATCGACTCCAGCAAAGGCCTCATCCATTGAAATAATATACGGCGCTTCAGGGCTGGCTTCACTATAACGGGAAAATATCGCCGCAAAAAGAGGGATATACATAGCTAATGCCCGTTCGCCGCCGCTAAGTGCCAAATAAGCGTCCTTCGTCAACTCTTTTTCTTTATCCTCACCCTTCTTTATGAACAACTTGAACTCGAACCATTTACGGTAATCCAGCACTTCCTGCATGACATCTTCCATGCTTTTATCTTTATGCGCTTCCGAACTGTCCATAATCGCTTTGACCTCAGCGATCTTGGCATTGAAGTGATTCGTCAACTTTCGGTAATCGGTCTCACGCAATGTCTCAGGATCTTTCTGGAGTAATGAAACAAGCTCCCTAGATGGCAATTCATCTGGGTTCTTGGATTTGCGTGGATTCCATTCCAACCGTAGCTTCAATCCGCTCGATACCACGCGTTCCGCCATGAGTTGATTGATTTCGTCCTTCCATAAGCTGGTCTGTAGCATTAATTCCCGAATCCGTTCGCCGACGTTATTGTAAATGATCTCCTTAAACACGTTTTCATTCTGCTCAGTGATCATTTCCTCTATCGCCATGACTTCCTTCTCAACGTACAGCTTAAGCTCTTGCGGCGTGACAGCTCGTCCCTCCAAGTTCAAAGACAGGTACACTCGGGTAGTAGAAGCTTCCAGCTTATCAATTTCAAATTGAAGTGATTCGCCTACCGCATTTGGCATTTGTACTTCGGCAGTCCGCTCAGACCACAGTGGTGAGTAGTTCATGAGACCGCGTGTCATAGCATGGTATGCATCAGAAAGCTTGTCTCTTTTCCCCATGACATGAGCTCGGTTATTGGAGGAATCGGTGTAGATGATATCCTGCGCCGCCCCGATCAGTTGATTGTAATCGAAAGGCTGTCCTACAATCTGCATCTCCATCTCGAATAAACGCTCGCGAGCATCGTACAATGAGGCATAAAAGTCCTGGTGGCGTTTAAAGCGACTAACGTTCTCCTTTAACTGCCCAGTTTCTCCTTCTGCTCTCGTCCGTTCTTCAACCAATGCGACATTTTCTTTAGGAATCTTTGTAAGCCGGTCATCGACCAGCGCAATCTGATCATCGATTTGATCACCATCTAGCGCGATCAGCGCTTCTTTCATTCCCTTGACTTGCGCGGCGAGCAAGTCTCGCTGTTTTTTGGCGCGAAGCACCTCTTCATGAGCCTCCTGAGCATCCGCCTCCGCCTGTTCGACCGCCATAAATTGCTGCTCTGCTGTTGTTCGCCTATTGATCAGGTCTTTACAGAGGTCACGCAGTTGATTTAACGTCACGCTATAGTGATCGATCGCTTCCATGAGGTTCTGGTATGCGCTCACTCGAAGCGCTATTTTTCGTCCGCGAGAGAGCTCTTCACGTTTCACCTGAAGCGCACGAAGACGCTCAATCTGCTGCTGCAACAAAGCAAGTTGCTCATTTTCTTGTTCCTGCAAAAACTGTATACGATCGTGCAGTCTCTTGTCTTTGTCGTGGAGTTCCACGATGTCGTTCATGGATGGGAACGATCTGTTTTCTTGTGTTAATGTCGAGACACGACGGCTGAGTTGCTCACTTTGTCCCAAAAGCTGATGTTTCTGTTCCTCTAGCTCTTCGAGTTCCTTTGTAAGCTGTTCGAGAAGAAAAAGGCGGTACAAGCGACGTGACTCTTTCCCTATAAACCTGGAAGCGCTCGTTGGAACAGCGGCACCTGTGACAATGCCATGCCGATAGGCTCCCGTAGTTGTAACATAAGGCTCCTGCATCTGCGGTATAACGGCAATTCCCGCCAATACTGCCTCGATTTCAGATGCTGCAATATCTACACCTTCAACAGAGACGGGCCTCAGATATTTTCGTAACGTTTCGACGTTCGTAAGCGGCGCACTTGGCTGCAAAACGGTATCGTTCTCGGTGATCACATGCGTATAAGAAGTTGAAACGATCAGACTGTCGAGCACCCCCATTTCAGCGAGTGATGCTTCTATGCGTTCCCGTTCTTCTCCGTCAACGCCTTCAACAAAATCAACTGCCTCGTAAAAAGGCACAAAGGGCACGCCCGCCATCTGCAACTTCTCTCTGACGTGGACCGTCTCTGGTCTCCGCGTTTCTGGCTCAGGGTCACGCTTGTCGGTGATTGCTTTTTTCTCCTGTTCTTTTCGATTGATCTCCTCTTGGATTCGTTTAAGACCGTTTTTTGCCTCAAGCTGTTGGATCGTCAGTTCCTGTTTGCGCTGTTCGTATCCGTCCTGAATTATTTGGCTCACATCGGTCGGCAGGGTTCCTTCGAAGAGCAGCCCTGTCGCATTCATGATTCGCTCGGTTTCATCCCCATTCAGCACGTATTCTTCGTTCTGATGCGACCATGCATGGATGCATGCGTCCAATGTTTCAATGCTTTCCTCCAAGGCCTCCTCGTTTTGCCGTTTTGCCTCTTCCTCGGTTTTCTTCGTTACCTTTACCTTTTCGAGAGCATCTTTTGCGCCATCAACTTGCACCTGCTGGTCCACTTCCTGCTGTAATACTTGAAGAATCGTGCGCGATACATCCGTATGGTTTTTGAGTCGATCCCGCCACTGGTCTACCGCCATAAGAACCGTTTCATTCTCAAGCAGTGTGGAAGCCTGCATTTGTAACTGTTCATGTTCGGTAAAATCGATCTCTTCTGCGACACTGGCAAGTTCATCGAGCCTACTCATTGTGTCCTTCTTGATTCGTGCTACCTCATCCGTTAGATCGCGGAGCTTTGTGCGCGCTTCGCGCTCACGGGCATCTTTAGTACTTTTTGCGTCTTTACGGCTAACTACCGTTCTCTCACTCTCATCTAGCTCCCGCGCTTTCTGCTGCAGGTCCCGCTTTGTTTTGAACGCGTCGGAATCTCGCATACGTTCCAGCTTTTCTTTCAGTTGCTGTTCTTCCTTGTGTAGCTCTTGTACATGCAAAATGAGCTCGGCGTGCCGCGCCTCTGCCCGCTTGAGCTCATTTAAGGTTTTATTGATCGAGCGCTCGGCTTCTTGCCATTTTCCGCGGGCTTCAAGAAGCTCTTCCGCCTTTTTGGCCAACATGGCCTCATTATAATCGTCATACGCCTTTGCAATTGCCGTAGCATGAGCCAACTCCTGTTTCGTCGTTTCGAGACGCTCTTTATGCTTGTCAATGTTTTGAATCGTTTCCGCGAGCGCTGTCAAATCATCGAGCGCAATCTCCGCCTGAGAGTCCTCCAAAATCTCATAAATACGCTCTGGTTTTAAATCATTCGACAATTTCGGAGTGCGTATCGTAACAATGAGCTTTACTAAATCATAAAAGCCTTTCATGGTTTTAAACTTAAAGATCGATTGGTTGACGAGTTCGGCGTACTCTGCGTTTGTTAGGACGACTTGGCCACAGCCCTCTTCTTCGACACGCGCAATCAGATCCTGCCGTGTGAGTGGAATCAGGATCGGTTCACCCTTCTCATTAAATCCTTCATTATAAAGAAAAAAATCATGCCCCATGCGCCTGTTCTTAATCACAAATCCCCATGACTCCACTTTATCACTTGACGAGGTCACCTTAAGCCCAAGCCCTGTCGTGACATACTCTTCAGTGTTCCTTCGCTTGTACTCCAGGTACAGGTAACCGATGCGATCTCGTCTCTCGCCGTTCTCTCCCAGCAGATAATCAATCATTTTGCGTGACCTGGAGCCAAACGGGTCAAGCCTGGATGGCTCTTTATTGCCGTCAAGAAGTAACGGCAATAAGCTTTGCATAGTAACCGATTTCCCTGAGCCGTTTGAACCCCGCAATAACAGCTTACCACCGCGAAAATCAAATTCGCGATCATCATAGTACCAATAATTGAGCATGCCCGCTCGGGAGAGTTCATACTTATTGATTGTCATCGTCATCGACCTCCAGGCCCTGCATTTTAACTGTAAACTCCCTCGGATATTCACCTGCTACCCGAACGATAGTCGGATAAAGTTCGACAGAGTAGCTCACCTCATCATAGCGGGCCAGCTTCCAATCTTCCAAAAATGCAAGCAACTCCACCGCGAGTTGCTCGGTTTCTCGAAGTCGCCAATTTTTGTGCCACCCATGACGAAACTCATCCTGAAGTTCAGTAACCCATTCATTGAATTCGTGTATTGTAATAAAAATAGAGAAGTCTGGCCGCTCGGTCATATTCAGTACTTTGCCACGTACCAGACTGCCAAAATGAAGAGCAATCTCCGATACGGCTTTCTGATCAGGATATTCTTCGCCGGATGTTCCACGTTGCTCTGCGATTAGTAAGAGTTCTCCACGGTAGATTTCAAGCTGATAGTCTGTGTGTACTTCTATATTCTCGGCAAACGTACGCCACTGATTACTGAAATAACGCTTCTCTTCACCCGTCAGTTCATCACGATAAACGACAGGAGAAAAAAAGAGCTTTCGATTTATTGTGTGCAAGTTCTCACGCGGTCCTGCTTCCTTCTGCTCCTTCCACCCGTCAAGAAGTAACTCTTCGGCTTTGCTGAACTCCGCAAGCGGCTTGGTAAAAAATCTAAGGTAATGCTTAGCGAGCAAAGTCGGCTGGTACAATACTTCCACTGCTTCATCGTCACGATAGCGATCTAGGTTCCCATCCAGCCGCGAAATCAACCCTACCCGCTCCGCGTATTGCAGCGCGTCCACGAAATCGGAACGGTGCTGATGGCTTTCCCACTTCAGGGTGAATGACTCAGAATCATCGGCAAGAAAAAATGACTTGATGTAGTCCGCTGCCGTAGCAATCAAGAAGAGGTCTTCCGGCGACCGTTCTTCTAAAAACGCTAGAAATGCAGTAAATAGGCTATAGGTGTTTTTATTTTTAAAAAACTTGATCCCCATCCATGACATCGCGACATACGGAATTTTTTCTAACTTGAATAGATTGGGCGCATCGACCAGCCGATAACCGAAACGGTTGTGAAAATACTGCTGGACATATGTTTTGTTGCGTTTAATGGCGTGATATTCATCAGGCTGTTTTGTTTTCACGATCCAGAAATTCTCCATCAATGCCGAAATGGCTACGCGAATTTCTTCTGTGATCTCCACACTATCGCTCCTCAAACTTCAGCACCAGATCGGGCAACCTGAGGATACCGTCTGTGCAAACAAGTTCAATTTTTTCCTGACTTTGCTGATGCAGGGTGTACCGCTTCCCCTGATCTGTTTGACCACGCCGCTGTTTATTGGCCATCGCTTTCCCTACCCATTCCAGCAGCGTCTTGCGCACAAAGGGATCAATGACTCCCATCTCCTTCACTGCCAGCACGTCTGATACGATGTAAGATTCCATAATCGCCGCTTCACGTCGTCTTTCTTCCAGAATAGTCTCTGCGCGTTTCATTTCCTCTTCCCGTGATGCAGAGACGAACGATTTTGTTTTACGCCGCTTGTAGATCCGGTTGTGCGGTGATGTCTCGAATATTATTTCATCCTGCTCCCAGATTTCCTCTTCCGTTGAATCGCTCAGCTTCTTACGACCTACTATGTGACGCGTCTGCGCAGCTCCAAAGGCGCTCGCATATAGAACATGGGCTTCATCAAGGCTCTCGCATGCCTGAAACCAGCGAGCCAGCGCCCGAAAGTCTTCTTTTCGACTACGGGTACGTCTTCGCATTTCGGATAACTGCAGGGCGTAGCGACTAAGCAGTTGAATACTTTTTTCCGTTTCGACGAGCAAATTGCTGACATCACTCTCGTCTCCGTTTGTTGTGTTGAACCAAGAGCAGAAAGCCCTCCAGTTATCCCACAGACGTTTACGATTTTTATCAGCGTTAAACTTGGTCCCATCAATCATTGGAATAGATGCGTGGTATTCGACCAATCGATCAATGTATGCCGAAACAAACCCATCATCGATCATTCTAATCTTGGCCGCAATGCGGTATCGTGATAAATTCATCGCACGGATAAACTTATGTAAGTAATCAACAAATTTTTCTTTGTAAACCAGGAACTCCTCAGTCTTGAAAAGCTCCTCTGCTTTTTCACTGCGTAGATGTGCTAGATAGCTTGATGCATTTCTTTTCAACTTGTCATGAAGATTCATCAAGCTAATCCATATCTCTTGGATGACCTCGTTAGTCGTCTCCCGCGCACTGACGGCTTCGAAATCAACCAAAGTCTTTAATATTCTCTCGAAATCTTTACTTTCGAGCGATCCAACCAGCGCCTCTTCCAACTCATCTGCTCTACGAAGCGTCATTTCAATTTCAATGGCAAGAGGCGTAATTTGAAACCGCAAACGCTTTTTTTTGAATTCTTCGATCGTGAAGCCGCTTTGGCGATCCTGCCGAGACAGAACAGCCTCCCACTCTTCCAATTGCTTCATGTCCGCATATAAATCTTCCTCATGATAGTTGCCAGGAATCACTCGGTTATTCTTTAGAAAAGCAAATATTTCTCCTATTTGCGAGTAATGCTTTAAATTCTCGTGTTGTTCCAATAAAAAACGCATGATGGAGCGGTAAATTGGAGCTTTTTTCTCTGTCGCATACTTCAATGTCCCAACGGCTTCAAACTGATATGACACCGAATAGCCTCCTCCCACGTTATATCGTCCTATTACCGAATTCCCGGTCAAATGCATGACTACATTTATTAATTTGCCTAGAATGAATAGAATCATCATAATGGTATCTAGTTCATTTTGTATGTTGTATCTTCAGCCCCATTAATACTAATTACCTAATTTATTATCCCATATTTCAATTGTTAAGTCTTGTAAAAAGAACCAAGCACATAAATCGCTTGGTTCTTTTTACAATCAAAATGACAATACCTCTAACTGACTAATGATTCTTTCGTCCACCTCTTCTGTACTCTTCCTATACATCGGACTGAACGTTTTAATACTGTCAAGGGTGATGACTCTCTTGTTGTATTTTTTCATTTGTTCAATAATTACAGGAAGATGACGTACCAGATAATTTTCGAATGACTCCACTTTGCATTTTAGCAATTCTGTAGTTCTTGGGAATTTTTCAGGCGCATTCTCTAAATGTTCGGTAATAATCTTGGGGGATTGAGCCAGTATTGTGTACTTTTTTATCTGCTCGGCGGGATTTGATCTGTATAGATCATCTGCTGCTTCAGCTAATATCTTGCTGTAGTCAATATCTAACTTTGCCCAATTCTTTCGAATCCGATTTTTCTTACTAGGAGGCAAGTGTTCCTCCATCCAGTCCCGGTCGTTCTTTAACATTTTATGAAACAGATGATTATACTTTTTAGCCAACTCTGTTCTGGATAAGCCACTATTTTCTTTCAATACTGCAAGCATCTTTTCGCGATTCTTTGTTAAAAACGGGCTGCATTCTGATGCTGCAGAAACTTCGCTATTACTATCTATAGATGATCCCCACAACATTTCAAGCGACTGCGCTATTCTCGTGTCTGATGGCGGCTCTTTAAGCCTGTTCAATGCAAGTTTTATTTGGGTTGGGCTCGTCTTTAACCTTTTGGCAATAGCACTTTTACTTAAGCCACTTGAATGAAGATCAAATACAGTTGAATGCCACAATGGACCCATAGTCAATACCGAATAGGGCTTCTCTTTACCATGTTCGCCTATTTTCCATCTTCTTGAGAAACTAAATCCACATATCGGACAACCAAATAATCCTGAGATATATTTTCCATCATGGTCTACACGAACACATTTTTTTATAACGCCTAATCCATATCCCTCACAAACTGGGTTATTGCAAATCCATGGCCCATTCCCAAACGGTATAGGTATAGAAAAGGCTGCTTTCTCCGATATAAAACTTTCAACCGATCCAGATAAAAACATCATAAATAAGATATAGAATAGGATGTTTTTAACCGCCTTGCTTGAAAGAAAGAAACTGTCTGAATTAACCTGGTTTTTTATGTCAGTACTCAAGTACTCCTTTAAGCCATTGTCTTTTAGAAAATCCTCAAAGTGCTGAAAAAGTTGTTTTCTATCAACGCCACCAGAGTACTTCAGGTACCCTTTCAATCCCAATGCATTTTTCATTGTAATAAATATCTCTTCCCGTGATACCTGCTGAGAGTAACTAACCGCCTGATAAAAGTTCTTAAAGATCCGCTGTTCTATATCAAAGTTAGGGGCTGCTGCTTCCTCTTGATAATGTGAGAGATCACAACCACAATCACATTCTATGGAAGACAATAGTTTTCCATCTTTCGCACTAGCCAATTTCTTACTACAGCTAGGACAAGCCATAATTAATTTACTGCGATGGTCTGGACAGCATTTTAAAAAGGCTAATTGATGAGCCTTATGCAAATAGACTTCACCATATTGTTCTCTGTCATTAATCATGCACTTAGGGCAATAACGTAAGTCCTCTGAAATGAGCCAATCTTGACCTCTACCCAGTAATGCAGCAATGTTGGTTTCGCCTACATTTTCTGTGATCTCTCTAACGACCATAGCTAATCGGTCACTAGGTATGAATGGTTTAACCCAGTGAAAATAGGTATGGTTAAACAAAAAATCATCCAGTGACAAAAATCCACTTGGCAGCTGATTAAACAAAAAATTCATATTGCGTGGAAATACGGTTAAACGATAGGCCTTTCTTCCAAACAAATCGGAGTTTGTAGCTGATAAGTCGCTGTTACCCGAATGCACATGGTACCTAAATATGATGGATCTGCTATCTTCATCTGGATAAAAGGTCGGAAAATACGACAACATAAACTTCGTCCCTCTTTCATTACGGACCCTCTAGGAGTTCCAAAAATTTGTCCTCAGTCATTTTCTTTAGCGGCTGATTCAAGCCGGCAAGCTTCAATAGTCTCCAGTCTACTACCCTACCTTCCGTCTCTTTAAGCTTGCTTGCTGCCCATATTAACCTGCGAACTTGAAAGGTCTCTGTGGAATCAATTTGTTTCTTAATGAATTCTTTTGTTCTAGGAAGCTTGTTAAGATTATGCAAGAGCTTATGTGACAGGTTAACTGAGTCCGTATACCTTGCAATAGAGGCCAACGTTATTCTTTGGGGATGAGGCAACTGTTTCATCTGTTCGACAGACTTTACAATTGCATCATACAAAATCTCGTCTCGCTGACTCCAATCCACTCTTGGTTTGATTTTTACTCCTGATGAATTTCGTACTCTACTTCTCTTTCTTCTCGACGTGACAGGTTGACTTTGTTTTTCTATCTGATGCAAAGATGCTTTATTACAATCAAGATACTCCGTTTGATTTTTTACAGTTCCCGGATCGACACCGAGAATTCTAGCTTTTTGACGAAGAGAAGAATTGGTTTCATTCAGATGTTTTAGTTTGTTATACCAAACCGGCCCAAAAGTTCTAATTCTGCCTCTCCGATAACGATCCTCATCACACGTATCTGGACCTCGTCTCGAATATACAAATCCGCAACTGCATTGGAAGGTTCCGACCGGCTTTGAGGTTGTTGAGCAACGAGAAACTACACATTTTTCAACAACACTAAGATTGCAGTGATCAGCCGCATGATTTAGACAAGGCCAAGGTCCGCTTCCAAATGGTTGGTTGTTGGAGGAGATCGAATAACCACCGAAAAATTTTTCAAAAAACCCGAGTAGCAATAGATGCCTTAGTGGATGCGTAATTTCTTCCTGGTTCCTGATAATTTTATGCAGCCACGTATCCGAGCTGTTAGAATCGATACTACAGTCAAGGTAATTAAGTAGTTCATCCGTGTAGAAATTCCGAAAGTCCTGTATCAGACGATTAAAACGTATACGTCCACCTACTGATTGATATTTCTCAATAGATAATCCCCTTTTGTAACATGTAGTCTCCTCTCTAGATTTTAACTGGGACTGTAGAAGTATATTTGATTGAACAGCAATATACTCTAGATGCTCCAACCAGCTAGCATCGATAAGGGGCTCGGTAAAGATTAATTTACTGTGTACTGCCAAGGGTAGATATGAAAATTTGTGATGTAGAGTGGAGTATTCCACCTCACTGATTTTTAATATGCTCTTATGCAATGGACATATAGATACACCGGGCAACTGATGGCAACGATGCCAGTATGGCTCGAATATCTCACTATCTGCTTTATAGCATTCAGTACAAAATCTTAGCTTCTCCGGCAACTTTATAGATGAAGCAAGTAAGCCCAAGGAGGCATGTACTTCACCTTGTTTACTCCCATTCCCCATTAAGGAAAGTACATGATGAAATTTTTTTTGATTCACATAATGAGCGTAATAAGGAAGTAAGGTGTGGTCACTAATAATTTGATCGGTCGTATATTGTCCTTTAAGAATACCGGCAAGACTTGTTAGGTTACTGGGCAGGTCTGCAGTCGCACATCCCATTCGACTTCCAAAAAGGTCCTCAATGGTTTGTTTTTGTGTCTTATTTCCTGAAACTACATGGTACCTAGCTATCCCGCTGTACAGCAATTCATCCTCATAAAGTGTCGGAAAATAAGCTAGCAATAGAATCATCCTCTCAGATAAGTCCTATTGCTAGTTTTCCCTATTTCAGATGTTCCTAGTACTCGACTTACCTTTAAATTATGAGCTTCGACAGCTCGTCTTCCGTCGGAATACTTCCGATATCCACCAGTTTTTCATAGATTGCCTCTGAATTCTTTGTATTGTTTGATACAGCATTTCTTAGGTCATCTTCGTCTAGAATTGGCTGCTGCTTTTTCTTCTTTGTACTCTTCCCCTTCGCTCCCTGAGCCTTTTCCCCCTCGTTACCAGGCTTTTCTTCTTCATCCGTCATCGAATTGAACGTAATTTCCTTAATAAGTTGTTTTCGTAAATGAACCATATCCTTCTCAGCCTCATTAGACTGAAGAACCTTATTTGCTGCTTCATAAGCCCTTTCGTATGAAGCTCCGAAATCTATTGCTGTTTTTACAAGTTCAATTAACTTATCTTCGTCCTGTTCAATTTTTTCATTGCGCAGTACCTTTGTTCTAATCTCACCTTGAACATTAACTTTCTCAGCGGCCGTTTGTAAGTATTGATCCAACACATTCCACTTAGGATAAAGATCATCTATTACCTCTAATACATGGGGATCTTTACTTCTCAATGCCTTTAACATAGGCTGAACTAGTTGCATGTGTTGTTTGGCAACTGTCTCAAGTAGAGCCCCTGTTATTTTTTCATTTTCATTTCCATCCTCGATGGCTTGCCACTGGGCTAACATGTACAACTTAACTGCAATATCTACAATTCCTTGCGAAAGCTCATACATTTTCTTATTCAATTGAGGCTTTAGGAGCGTTACAGCAGCAGTCCACTGATATTTCCACAAAGCATCTAAGAAGAAATCCCATTCCTCGCCTTCACTTAATCTATCCATGATCAGATCTCCTTGTCCCGTGCTTCTTCTTGCTTGACTGAAGGAACCTGAGAGAAGTTTCATTGCTTTAAATGTCCCTACTAATACCACGGGAACACCAATCGTGTTAATCAGTTGAGTGAAGTAATTAAGCATCTTCTCAGCGCCACCACTCTTAAGAAAACTGAGAAATTGGATTTCATCTATGACTAGCACTCCCAACCCATGTAAGGTAGCGATATGAGCCATTATTGGTATTAACATATCCACGGATGTGCCCTTGGTGGCAAATTTCCGATAATAATTTGTACCTAGAATCGAATCTATGGACTGCAAAAAGTTAAAACATAATCCCTTTAAAGACCCATCAAATGGACAATTCAATTTTAACCAGACTATTTGTTTACGGATAAAATGTTGCCCTTTATAAGCCGAGTGGTGGATAACCTGGGGATATAAAAGTAAGGAGCTCTCAATTGCCGTTGTTTTCCCCTGTCCACTTACTCCAAGGATAGCAAATCCGCCAGCGGTAGATCTCACCCCAGAAATGTTCCTCCCTGTTGAATCAACTCCTCCTTCAAGCACTTCTTTAAACCCGACATGAAACTGCCTCATGACTGCAGGGGAGAATGGATTTCTGGCTTTATAACCATGGCGTATTAATCTTGAAAGCCTTTGTTCCACCAGAAAATGTGAAGGCAATGGCTCGACATAATCCGATATCTGCTGAACAAGATGCAGCCTTGTCTGCCGTCCTAATTTACGTTGCCTTTCATCGTAATCAGGATATTTCCTTATCTGTGACGCAACATCTTCATCTTCAAATATTGCCGGTAAAGCTTCTATAAAAGGGTTATCCCTATAGTCAGGAATATCCTGATTGAAATAGCTTGCCTCCTCTTGCCTGCCTATAAGGCTCGGAGAGTACTGATAATATTCAACCTGCTTTTGTGCTTGCTTAACCATGCTTCTTTTCCTCCGATTGCTTTAATTTGGCGAGAAGCTCGAGCTTTGATTTGGGTTTATATGTTTCAAGAGGAACTACATGATCTTCAAAAGCTGTTGGATCGTTCGTTTTCTCATTTGGAGAGCTACCCAACGCATAAGCTTGTTCTTTTCGCAGTTTGTCTCTCTCATCGGTTTTATTTGCTTTAATATTGGACTTACGTTCAGACTTTGTTATGGAATGGTCTTGATTATCAGCACTCCGCTCCAGCGCTGCATTTCTAATGGCTTCTAGCTTAGCGCTTAATGTTACTTCCTCCTGGAGTTCCGTTTCATCATAGTACAGGCTTCTTGACAGTTTCTCTTCGTACATAGTAGACTTAACCTCCTCAAGACTCATATTTATGAATCGGGAAGACTTATCCGATAAGTCGCATTTTATAAAACCCCTGCCATTATCCGTCTTCACATAGACATGATTCATAGATCTTCTGTCATAAGCAATCGGAACCTTCTGTGATTTCCCTTTAACAAACCACCCTTGACGCGTTAACTCCTCACAACCGTAATACATGCCTTCGAAGTATATCCCCTCCCGATTCACAGTAACTTTTGCCTCGGGTAATACATTCAATCGAACGATATCTGGATGAATATTCTTCAAATAGTGATTGTGATTTACACCCCAATTCCATAAATCCCTTGCAATGGGCCGCACTTTGTCCAATGCTTGATCCTTATCTAGAGGGTAGTATTCCATGTAATGATAGTTATTTCTTTGAAGGATCAATTCGATCATCATTTGTGTAAAGTCTTTAAGTGTGAGCTTTGCATCTAATACGTATTCCGGTCCTCCTCGCTTTATATACTCTTTCTTAACAGCACCAGGAGTCCATGGTTGCAACGTCACATTTAATGTTCGGAATTGCTGCTCAACAATGCCTTTTAGGTCAGCCCGATACGGAGGCGCGTTCATTATTTTGATTCCTAACGCTTTCGCAAGCGAGTCGGCATTTTTACTCTCCATCTCACCCCGGTCAGCCATAAAACTGTCTGGCATATGGTGACACGGCCACTCTCCCTCTGTAATGTCTACATCATACTGCTTGCAAAACTCAACCTTATTCTCCACAGTATTTTCAATTGCCATCATAATTCCAAGCCAAGATGGGCCTTCAAACCCAACATACAACCCAACAACCATATGACTGTATACATCAACAACAATGTATACGACGGGCCGACCGACAATAATATTGGGATCAATTGAACTTACCAAATACACATCTGCAACCGTAGCATCAATCTCGAAGATCTGTCCTGGTCCGTTTGCTTTCCTTGTTTCAGACCCTAATAAAGGTCTGAAATCACGATTGAAGGTAACCTCTCCTTCTCGGGCAATTAGTAGCTTGCGTTTGGTATAATACGTTCTGATGTGATATCTCAATTGAGCAATACTTGGTACCTCATGTCCTGGTGGTATTACCGGGGTCTCATATTGGCCCTTCTTAGCAGTACCTATCTGGTAATATTTCTTTAGCATCTCTATATATGTGAATTTGACGGAGTCTCTTCGATTTACTTTTAAGTAAACCTCTCTGATGATCGCATCGAATATTTTTCGATGGCCCTCACTTAATAAGACTCCTTTTAACTTGGGATCTACAGAGATACTTGTTTCTCTGGGTCTGCCCATTTTTTGAGTTGGATTCTTCTTACTGCCCTTTCCTCCGCATTTTCTGAATCTGGGCAATATAGCATTCACCATCTTCCCTCCAGTCCAGTAATAGCGCAAATATTTATAATATTGGTTTTTCCCCATGCCTGTTCTCTTCATTTCTCTTTTAATGATTTCATACCGATCTTTTGGACTGTAAATTTCAGGCTCTAGCTCAACAATATCTTTGATCTTCTCCCAGGCTTCATCTCTAAGACGAATTTCTTTTGGGCTTAGAAGTTCATCCGAAATCATAAATCTAGCATATGGGTCAAGTTCGCGCTTAATCATCGTCCCTTCAGTAAGTTCCTGTTCAATAGAGGAGATCCGCATAAATTCAGGAACACCGGTTTTTTTTATAATGGAAATGGTAATGACGCAATCTTCTGACTGGTTCAGCCACAGGACTCTCACGCAATCAACAAGCTTTGATTCTGAGTCTCTTCTTTCAAGCAATGTATTGATAAATAGTTCCATCTTATTCCCCTCCAATTTCGATTATCGTTGGGATAGGTCTTGTAATTACATTAAGGTTGGACGAATTCATTACGCAGATATCAATAATTGTTGATCTATTTTGATCGCTTGAACGGTTTGGCTTTCTTTTAGTAATTGGGTTTCAAAAACAGATTTTAGTATTGAATCGTTATTTTCTTGGGATGCTAATACGATTATCTTCATGGTTAGCCCTCCAGTTTTGAAAATGATTTGCTTGTATTTCCAATCGTTTTTGTGTAGGAAGAATTCGTTGACTCATATCCACTTTCCATAGACGATTAGCGATCAGATATCGAACAGCATTCATGCTGGTCCCCATTGGTAATTCCATCTTTTCGTCAAGATCTAAGGTGAGTTTTGCCAAGGGCTTGTCTTTATTAATAATCCATTCATACAGTACAGGCTCCATTTCACAAATGAGTTCATTGTTTAAATACGCCAATTCATCCAAAACTTTTGCCGAATGCAGCCATTTCACATTCTCAACAAGATCGTAATTGATTTGATTTTCAGTAATCAGCCTCCATTCAATATCGAGATCTTTAAAGTAATACTTTTCTATTTGAAGTTTGTCTAATACCCTTCGATTTAATTTTTCCGAAGGCTTTATAGAGTGCGCTATAGACTTAAGTTCTCCATTTGATCTTACGGTCAATAACATATCTGAAGTCATTACGATGGGATGCTTGGTTCTTGGATCAATTGGATGTCTGATGCCTAGCTTTTTTGCGATGAAAAGTGTTTTTTCTAAAGGTAACAATGGATATTGCTCCCTAATATCAAAAACGTCCAGAGCCCACTCCATCTGATAATGATGAGCTAATTCAAAGTGCTCGGACAAATAATGGTGTAATCGCCTACTCTTCCACCCTCGCACTCTTGTTACAATCCCTTGAGAAGGGACATCATGAATAGTCAGCCACGGCTTGTAATTTTCTAAATGACCTTTGCCCCTGCCTTCTTTAATTCTCCTTTCTATCGTTCTTGCTGTAGTTGCTCTTCTGCGCTTAGCCATTACACCAACACCCCATTCAAATTCGCATTTATGTTTTACCAACATCAGTTCAATGAGTAAAAACTAAATTTTATTAAACTTTATAACATATATAATTTTTATATTCAACACCACATTAGGTAAAATTCACTTTTACTTTTTTTCGGTTTTTATGCTATATTTAAATAGAAGATATAGGGAGGGAAATTAAAATGGATAGTATGGGTAAAAAAATAAGAAAGCTACGGAAGGAATGTGAGTGGACCCAGGAAGACTTAGCCACTAGAATTGAGGCTACCAAACAAGTGATTTCAAACTGGGAACGGGATATTGCAAAACCGGAGCTTAAACATCTTATCGCCCTGGCAGAAGTATTTAGAATCAAAACAGACTACTTATTAGGCCTCGAAGAACGTACTGCCTATATGCATGCCCAAGGTGGAGAAAAGTCCAAAAGGGGAAAACATTGGGATTGGGTATTCCAAAAATCCTATGATTTAATAGACGTTATTCAGTCAGACTACAGGTTTAAAATTAATGACCGCTTCTTGACCCCCCATGACAAAGATATTATTGTGGATAATATTAATAGACTTTACGAACTCTTAGATCCACTTAAACAAGAATATGAGGATCGCATTAAAGAACTAGAAGATCAACTTAATCAACTAAAAGGTATTACTAATGGTCCGATGGACGGTCAAGAATCTCTATTTTAACGGAGAATGCAGCAGCTTACTGCATTCTTATTTATTATTGACTCTCAAAATCCTTAGAAATGTTTCCGTTAATTTTGCGGCAACCACAATTATCTTTTTCGGATTTCTGATATTGTCTCCTTTTTCTTTTTAGCTTTTGAATGGACAGGAAGTATTTTTCCAATTTAGAATTTTGATACATATGATGTTCAATGAGATCACACCTTTCCATCTCATCTTCATTTTTTGTTTCTAAGAAAATCAATTTAAAATTGACCGGATTGTACAAAATTTTTATATTCCAGCCACCTGAAATTTTAGCAATTTCAAACCAACGCTCGGAAATAGCCCTCGGACATGAATAATATAAGTTCCGAAAACGAATTCCCTTGGGTGTTATCGTGGCCATTCCAGTTACATTTATCGGATTGTCTGACATTAGACTTCCTCCAATTCAACTTATATGGTCTTCTTAACCCTCATTATATCCGTTAAACGATATTTAAAACGTTATAAATATTAATTTTCGGATAATTAAAACAAAAAAAATGAACCAGTTAGCAATAACCGGTCCAACACATTTTATATCAAATAGAGTTCTTGCTTCCAAAGGTTATTAATTAAAGCCGAGATCTAAAATCTCGGCTTTAACCTCGATGTATGTACTTTGTGATAAACGCATTGGAGTAACGTTATGTGGGTTATTGGAGTCATTCTCAAATCATATTTTCATTTAAAACTTAGCAATAACTATCTATTTACCACCTGTCGCCACATACCTAGCATCAAACGATGCAACCGAATCCCTTTCGATTAACGTGCAGAGAGGAGATTGACTTAAGTTAATTTCTTCGCCGCGAATGACTCGTAATAATGCATCAATAGCTTTATATCCCATTTCGTGCAAAGGAAGATCCATCATCGTAATCCGCGGGCTTAAGTACTCGCTAAACTCTCGGTTATCGAAGCGATGATGAACAATTCCTTTGGAATGGATACACCACACTCCAGTGCGGCACGCAAAACGCCGACGACCATAATATCTTTCATCACAAGCAATGCAGATGTTCTTTCTTCTATTAACAGCAACTCTTTTGTTAGTTGGTATCCTGATGAAACTAGTATCAAATAGAAGCTGAAATCCCGCATTCGCTTTAAGGAATCCGTTAATTCTCATTATGGAAGGCATGAAATCCATTTTTTTGGATGATAATGCCGATTCGGGAATGACCCTTTCCTATAAATGATAAAGAATAGAGCGGGAGCGATTCTTTTTACAACAGGCTTATCCGCAATGTATGGCATTGCTATCAATAGGGAACGTCGGAATCGTCATGTCCGGCCTTCGCAATATGCTACAAATCTTTATAATGAACTAAAGGAAAAAGGCATTATGTCGGACACCTACCCATCGGAACCTTCATAGAGGCAGGTACAGCTAGGATCCCAGTCCCATACACGAAAAGAAGAATATCTTTGAAGAAACTTTCCCACGTGGACTTGATCCAACAAAAATGTTTAGTAATCAATGACGTTACGTCAGCAGAAAATAATGTATTAGACTGAATGACTTTGTTTCTTGAAACAGCGACAGCCAAGGGCGAGGAAAAATAATCCTTTATTCTCGCCGTCTTAATAAGCTAACATCTCCAGATAGCGTAACGAATCTTGCGAATAACCCGTTGTCAAATTCCTTAAGTAATACGTCTTATATCTAACACTACATCATTAAAATCTCCCTCTTTTGTTTCTAAGTTATAATTATAACGAGTGTTGATTTCATCATATATAAATGACACTCCAATCCGAGCAATCTTCCCATTATTCTCTCCTATTCCTTCAGCGTACCAGACAAGTGGATTATCAATATCTTGTTGTTTATATTCAAAATATTTCAACTTTAACTTCGAAGCACTAGTTATTACTACAACATCAAATTCAACTGCAACACCTATACAGGGCTCGGAGAATAACATTAATCTCTGATTAAGTGGAATCTCAATTCTAATTTTGTTCTCTCCCTCACTAAGACTAATGTTCATGTTCTTCAAACACTTAAATATTAGTTCTTCTGGAGAATACTGATATCTGTCTCTAACAAATTCGATTCTACCTTCTTCAAGAATACTCATTACCTTTTCTAGATTTTCACTCTCGTCTTCAATTTTTTTAATCCTTACAACGAAACTTTCAAGATCATGGTTAAGTACTGTTATATAATCATTAAGAAAATTGATAATGAAACCATCTTTCATCAACTCATTGAATTTAATTAGTCTAACAGTTGGTCCCAACCGTTGAGCTCTCTTCTTTACTGAAAGAGGAAATTCTTGCTTTGATACTACTATTAAATGTTGAGCTCCTACACTCTTCATTTTAGTAACAAATCCATCAAATGTTGATATGTCAAGTTGACTTTTTCTATCTTGAACTTCAACAATCGTTAGTGATTCCCTTGGATATTTTCCTGATTTTATTATTATATCGCACTGCCGTCCATCACTATCCCCAGATAAATCGGGTAATATTACATTATGCAATATTTGGGATTCTTCCGAAATCCTTTTTTCAATTGCTGCTATAATTTTCTCGGTATCCTTCCACTTGGAACGCATTAGATTATCCCCTTTATACTAATCCTAAGTGAAAATTATCAATCTTTACACCTAACGTTCAGACTTTCAAGAGTCCTCACTAATCACCATTTGATTCTGCTTACCATCAAGCCAAACAAATAATTTCTCGATATATCCTTGCAATACTGTCCCATGGTTTTCCCCCAATACATTTCCGATAACTTTGAGTATATTCACGACGCTCGATGAAGCCGAGTGTGTCCGGCTGATTCGGCTCCCCTGCCAATTGCATCTGTCCAGACCGAGGGGCGAATGCCCCTATGTGTGAATTAGGTGTTATCTGAAGTCACAGGCTTCTATGAATTAACTATTATGTCCTTCTGCAATTGTTTCATTATTTAGCCTTAATTGAGCTTGCTCTATTTTTGCCGGTAGAGAATAAACATAGTCTAGTATTACTTCAGTGAACTCAATCATCAATTTGACAGTTTCATTTGAAAAATCTTTATCATCTGCGTGAGCAGCTGAATTTCCTTCTTTTCTTAAAATGTACGAAATACCTTCCATTATCGGAGGTAAAACATTTTCTGATTGCAGGTTTTTTAATTTTGAAAATAAGTCTTTACCTTTAGCATTTTTTTGTTTACACATCATTTCTAATGTTCTTCTCAAAGCCATAATACAAACTGCCCCATCTAGATTCCTTACTTTTAATGCAGCCTCAAAGGCATCTCTGACAGGTGGAGGGAGATGTTTATTATCAGTTGAACCTGGAGGAAATATAGTATCTAAATACTCAATAGGTTTTCCATTTGGTTCAGTCTCTTCACTAAATGAGGTAATTCTTTGAATAGTTATCTCAGTACAAACTGGGCACAAGTACATGTCCCAATGTTTATAATTCGACACTACATAGTCGGGATTATCGTACTTATATGAACTCTGCCAAATTTCATCATGCTCTGCCACGTCATGACTAGCTACAACTTTCATAGAAGTTTTATTGCCACAATGAAGGCACGTAATAATTTTTTCTTTCATGTACTTTCATCCTTTACTGTGATTTCCAATAACGTTCCTGTATTCACGACCCGACGCATGTCGGGTGTCCGGCGAACGCCGGGCCAAGGGCGTATGCCTGCAGTGTTAATATTTTGTTATGTGAAGGCTTTTGTTTTTATTCATGTTGAATATAAAACAGTTCTATCATATCCATTATTAAGTCGGAGGGGTCTTCATTTCTTTCTTTCATTGCTAACATTTCCTTCAGGTGTTCCTTTTTAAGGAATATAATAACTTTTCCTTCTTGAGTATAAGCAATGTTTCTTTGGCGCATAGCCGAATCTTCTGGATCTTTAGTAGATATTATTATCCCTAACTTTCCAATTGTAGATACAAGATAATTTCGAGTTTGGTTTACTTCTTCATGGCTAAGTAATGTTGAATTATAGTTCTTAAATTCAAATAATATAAATCTTGCATTTAATTCAACATAAAGATGATGCCAATTGAGGCAATTTTCAATACCAGTATTAGTAATATTTCTATTTGGAAAAATTGCGTCTCGTCTATTCACACCAGAATATGTACGTGATTGTCTATTAGGCCTGGTTAAAGGAGGTACAAAAAGAAACTCAAGAACTCGCGTACAAATCTCTTCAAATTGTGACCATCCTTCTCGACCCACAGGACAATCATCAATTTCCCTTATTAACTCATTGATTTGAATCATATAACACCTCTACTATACGATTCACTAATCTTGTTCTCTTATAGATCAATCTTTCAAAGGCCGGGCCATCAATTACTCTGACTTGTGTTGTCCCACTCTCTCTTAGATCATTCAAATACTCCATTGCCGCAGAATTTAAAATACTATTGGTTATCATAAGCAAATTAGCACCCTTTGGAGATGAAGTTTTCATATAATGATAAAGCTTTTTAATTTCGTTAATACTAAAACGTTCATTCTTATAAAATTTCACTTCTATAAACCAAACCTCTTTTACTTTTTGACCAAATGGATCTTTAGCATAATATTCGCAAATATAATCCACACCCATGTCACGATCACTTTTACCTTGAAGAATTTTAAACCCATACTCTTTAAGAAAAATTTCCACTATTTTTTCGTATAGAAATGGACTAATTACTTCGAGATCAATTTTCTTTTTAATTGTTAATTTGGTTAACAACTTTTCCATACCTTTTTCGAAAGATTTTGAAAAATCAATAATACCAAATTCTAAAAGTTCACTGGGGATTGAACAATTTTCTATTAGAATAGGTATAATATTAATCTTTCGTATTCTTAATTCGTTAAGAGCTTCTGACAATTCTAGCATTGAGTAATTAGAACTTAAAAAGTTATTAGTTATAAAGAAAATGACATAGTCACTCTTACGTATGTTATATCTTAATTCATCTAAAATATGGTCTTCTTTTGCATATAATTCATAATTATTTATACTTCCTACATTTTTTTCTTTTATCAGCGTACTTACATGCTCTACTATTTCCTTGTCTTTAAAACTATACGACAAAAATATATCCATTTTATCCCTCTATTCTATATGGTTTATTAAATCAAAAAGCTTTCACATAACGTTCTTGTATTCACGAACCTTCACTGCCTTAAACGACCGGAGGGAGTGGCCGCGACGCGGTTAGGCAGTGCAAGGTTGTCCGGCTGAATAGGCTTCTCTGCTACTGAATCCACATCTTCGAAACCACTTCTTCCTACTTCGGCCGGACCAAGGAGCGATAGCGACGCAGCGTGAATACGGTGTTATATGAAGTCTTATGCCATCTTTGAATTACAATCAAAATCTTAAATCTAGTTTTTTATAGTTCATTTTTATATAATTAAACCCTGAAAAGATGGTCAAGGCTACAGCAATAACCATCAATATCATATCAATTGGTAAATTCGTTATAAAAGAAAATGGATAGTTGTTGAGCATTACTGCTGTTATAGCGACAACCTGAAAAACCATTTTTATCTTTCCATGTTTATCAGCTGCTAACACTATTTTCTTAGACGTTGCTGCAACTCTAATTGCAGTAATTATTATCTCTCTTCCAATAATAATCAATGCCATCCATGCAGGAACTAACTGTAATAATACGAGCATTATAAGAGCTACTGATATTAGTAATTTATCAGCCAGAGGATCTAATAATTTACCTAAGTTAGTTACCATATTGTATTTCCTTGCAATATATCCGTCTAATTTGTCAGTTGCTGCAGTAAATAAAAATAGGACCACAGCACAATAAATACCCCATTGATTTAAAAATGAAAAAATGGGGTATTTGTTCTCCATCCATTGAGGATATGGTTGTAACAGAACGATTAGAAATGGAATAAGGAATATTCTAAAAACAGTGATCTTATTTGCCAGGTTCATTAGATGGCTCCTTTTGGTTTATTGTCTTTGCATAAGATTTCATATAACATCATATTTACGATCTTTGTAAATAACACCTTATATAGAGTATTCGTGGATGTATTTAGCTATCCTCCCTCTATGGTGAATCATTTTCCTCCTATTTGGCTGAGATAGTGCTTTAACATCTTCTATATGAAATAAAAAATCCCGAGCATCGTCGGGACCTGATTACGCTAGATTAACATAGGTTTATTCGATTGATACGAAGAGTTACTATTTATACCGTTTTTGTTTAATCTCAATAATCTCTATAATTTCATCTTGATCATCGGTATTAAGTTTTCTAAAAACAGAATTCAATTTATCTTCTTTCTCACTAAGAATGATGCTATATGTATGTTGGGCTGAACCGATAATTAACCATTGTAGATCAACCTTAAAATTATTATAGATAGCAATAAGTGTATCCATAGACGGCTTGTACTTGTCCTGTTCCAGTTCACTAAGCGTTCCTTGTGACACACCGATTATATTGGCAAAATCAATTTGGTTTAATTGGTTGGTCTTTCTTATTCGCTTAATTCTCTCCCCTAATGTTGTCATTTCATCATCCACCTTTCGTTCTTATTAAAATTATCAAGAATTCTAAAAACCTCAATTAGCCTTGGTTCGTACTCGCCTTCGATTAATAATTAATTTAAGTTCACGTTGTTTGGTGCTCGAATGGATATTAATTAATGTTTCCGCTTCGCTCAATTATTTCATCACCATTCATTTCATTTTTAAATTTATGTAGATTAAAAAGGGAGTCCTGCATCATACCCAGGCTCCCTTCTAGATGTTTAATCAAATCATCCTGCATTTCGGTTCACGACATCTTTTACTGGTTCACAACCTTGTTTACTGGTTCAAGACATCTTTTACTGGTTCAAGACATCTTTATCAGTTGACAAAAGTTTTCTTCAGACACCCATCTCCTACTCCACCGTCACGCTCTTCGCCAAGTTTCGCGGCTTATCCACGTCATGGCCCAGAGCCAATGAGGCGTAGTAGGATAGCAGCTGCAATGGGACTACCGCGAGAGCCGGCGTAAGGAGAGGCAGCGTCTTCGGAATGGCGAATACTTCGTCGACCGACTTCGCCGCTTCCAACTCGAAGCCGCTGTTCACGATGCTCAGGACATGCGCTCCGCGCGCCTTCACTTCCTTAATGTTGCTAAGCGTCTTCTCATACAGCGCTTCCTGTGTCACCAATGCGATGACCGGCACGTCATCCTCAATAAGCGCCAGCGTGCCATGCTTCAGCTCGCCCGCTGCATACGCCTCCGAATGAATGTAAGAAATTTCCTTTAATTTCAGCGAGCCTTCCTGCGCGACGCCGTAATCCACGCCGCGGCCGATGAAGAACAGACTCCGATGATGGGCGATCGATTCCGCCACCTGCTTCAAGATAGCCGCCTGCTGCAAAATCTCTTCCACTTGCTCCGGAAGCCGCTGCAGTGCAGTGATCAGCTCTTCTGCCTGCGATGGCTCCTGCGTGCCAAGTACGCGAGTCATATGCAGCCCCAGCAAATAGAAGGCAATGAGCTGCGATGTATATGCTTTCGTGGACGCGACGGCAATCTCTGGTCCGGCCCATGTCACCAGCACATCATCCGCTTCGCGAGCGACAGAGCTGCCCACTACATTCGTAATCGCGAGTACGCGCGCGCCATTGCGCTGGGCTTCCCGCAGCGCTGCGAGCGTATCCGCCGTCTCGCCGGATTGACTGACGACGATGACAAGAGTATCCGGCGTAATAATCGGCGATCGGTAGCGATACTCCGATGCGACATCGGTCTCCACCGGAATACGCACGAGCGACTCGATCACGGTCTTGCCGACCAATCCGGCATGATAAGCGGTGCCGCAAGCGACGATCTGAACTTTGCGAATCGACTTCACGTACTCATCGGTCATCTGCAATTCCTTCAGCAGAACGGACTTGCCATCCTCCCCGATTCTGCCCCGCATCGTATCGCGATAAGCCTTCGGCTGCTCGTATATTTCCTTGAGCATGAAGTGGTCGAAGCCCGCCTTCTCCGCTGTCACCAGATCCCATTCGACACGGGTTATTTCCTTGGAAATATTGTCGCCGTCCGTCGTCATCAGTTCGACACCTTCGCGTGTAAGAACCGCCATTTCCCCATCATTCAGTATAAATACGTTACGCGTGTGCTCCAGAATGGCCGGTATATCGGAGCCGATGAAGTTCTCCCCATCCCCCACTCCAATGACGAGAGGGCTGGCGAACCGCACCGCCACAAGCTTCTCGGGCTCATAGGAACACAATACGCCTAGCGCGAATGCCCCGCGCATACACTTCACCGCGCGCTGCACCGCTTCGACAATATTGCCTGTATATTGTTCCGCAATGAGATGCGAGATGACCTCCGTATCCGTCTCCGACACGAATACGTGGCCCTTTTCGATCAGCTCGTCTTTCAGCTCCAAATAATTTTCGACAATCCCGTTATGCACGACTGAGAATTGAGCCGAGTTGTCCGTATGCGGATGAGAGTTCACATCGGACGGCTTGCCATGAGTCGCCCAGCGCGTATGTCCGATGCCGACCGAGCCGGCAAGCGGCTCGCCGCGAAGAATGTCCTCCAGCACAGCAAGCCTTCCCTTGGACTTCTTCAGCTGCAGCCCGTCTCCCGTGAACACGGCGATGCCCGCAGAATCGTATCCCCGGTACTCTAATTTCTTCAGTCCTTCCAGCAAAATAGCCTGAGAGTCGCGTTTTCCAATATATCCAACAATACCACACATAATTTAATAGACCTCCGTTAACGGTAAATTTTCTCCCGTCCGACGGATGCCAGCGAATGCGCGGCTCAGGCCATATGAAGTTGTCACTGTTTCGATAAGTTAAGGATCATGTTCATATTGAAGACACCGAATGAATCGGTTCTAATTGAACAACCTGTATAAGTGCGTAGTCGTGCAACTCTTCTCCCGTACCTGGTGCCCGCCCCGCAAGCGGCATCGTGGACAATTGGGAGTATCACTTGCTTCATTAACGGCAGCCCGCCGTACGTTTGTGCGATCGGTCGCCCAATCGTTTTGCGTAGCGGCTTTCGGTCGGCCAGCCTATAACCGGAAGGTCCCCGCCGAATACTTCGAACACCTTCACCTCGTCAGCTTCCCGTATGAATCGCCGGCAGCAAGCCTTCCCTCAGGACGGCACTGCGGCATTCATCACGCAAGCTCTGGCGCTTATGAATCCCGTACAACCTCTATCCTCGCTCTCCTTCTTGAATCATACTACCTATCATATTCATAATTGGCATAAGATGCAACTATCTTTTCGTTCTGACCGGATAGGCACCCGCTTCCTGTGTCCCCCTCTTCCTGTACCAGATAGAGGAAACACCCCAAAGGTAAAAACAGGTGACGGCATCTCTGCCATCACCTGTTCCTTCACAGCGCGAACCTTTAAGCCCACTTACAATTCCACTTCCAATAACCCTCTCGTCAGCGATGCATTGGATGGAATGGCTACTGGTTGTTCATTTGATTATATATTTCGTTGACATTGGCTTGTTCAGCTTCGCTTCA
This sequence comes from Paenibacillus sp. J5C2022, assembly GCF_025567625.1. GTDB lineage: Bacteria > Bacillota > Bacilli > Paenibacillales > Paenibacillaceae > Pristimantibacillus. The sequence goes on from NZ_JAOQJC010000014.1 coordinate 97,847, forward strand.
TCGGTTCAACATTCAATCATTCTCTTCCACATCATGATCATCGCCATACTCTTCGTCCTCATTCTCATCATTGTCACTCTCATCATCTTCGGTCGTCTTCATCTTCATCTTCATCTTCATCATACCCATTTTTCTTGATCACATTTACCGGATATAGAGCGGAAGCAACCGTCTCTCCCTCATAGTCGGCTTCTACCCATATTTGAACTTCACCCCTCTCCTGGGTATAGATGATCCCGTCAATAATATTTGCGACTTTCTCATCCGAGCTGTAGTAACGAAGCTCCGCCCTCTCAGAATCGATCATCGCGCCGTTATCCAGCAGCAGCGTAACGTGCAGAGGCACCGAATCCTTCTGTTTAATCGCACCGCAGTCACACTGCAGCAAGACCTCACTCAGCTTGGGTTGAATTTGAGGGCCGTATATTTTCACTTCCGTGATGCTGTTCCAGTGGTTCTGGGTGTTGCCGTAGCCCGTAATGCGTACATAACGGGCATTGCTGACAGGGAATGCATACACCTCATGGTTCAGCGTCTCGCCCGAGCTCTCTCCTGCGTACACGGGCTGCCACACTTCACCGTCACCTGACACCTCGACCTTGAAATAGCCGGAGCGCAGATGACCGTTGAAATATGCGATGCTTACCGCTTCAATGTCCCTGTTCTCGCCCAGGTCATATTGAATCCACTGCTCTCCCGCCGCAGACCAGCGGCTTTCCAGATCGTCATCGACAGTATTCTCCGGAACATTGCCATCATCTTCGCTCGCCGTCACCAGCACCGGCTGCCAGACGGGACGATTGTCCGGAATGCCGTAGACGACCGGATGCTTCATCTCCACAAAATATACCGTACTGCCTGCGATTCCGGTCGGGTCCGTCACTGCAATGCGTGCCATCCCCGGCACACTTCCAGCTTGTTGGATCACGACTTCATCATTACCGGATGCCGCGGCCGCTCCAACGACCGCCGCTTGTTCGTCGGCAGGAACTGTCACTTCATATACGTATCGATTCGGCTTGAATTCCGCAAGCGGCTGTCCGTTCACCGTCAGCCCCGCAAGCGCCGCCAGCTCTTGACTCTCTATCTGCCATGCCGAAAGCGGCTGAACTTGAAGCATAGTGTCCGGCGGCGATTCGCCCGGCATAAGCGGCACCATCCAGATGCTGATCGTCTCGTTCAGTACCCCTTCCCGCTTCACGGTCAACTTCTTCACACCATAATTGCCCGTCTGATCGGCCGGATTCGGAGATGTCGCCAGCGGCGCCGCATCCATTACCGAGAAGCTGGCATCCGCAGGTGTCAGCAGCTTCACCCACAGCTGCCGTCCATCCTGACTGAGCAGTGCGCTCGTTCCATCCGCACTAATAGCTATGGCAGCGCGGGTATGCATGAACCAAAGCACATCCGAAGGCACTTTCATCTGTATCTCGTCCTGCACGAGGAACTGCCGCCGCTCATCCAGCAGCTTCACGCCGCGCATAATGGAAGCGGCCTTGTCATATGCCGAAGTGAGATCGGAGATCGCATACGCTCCGCCGCTTGCATTGAAAGCTGTGGCCGTTATTTCCGATATGCTGTCTACCTTCTGATCCGCGCCGGGAGACGGAGAGATATGCAGCGTGTTGTGCCCTTCCGCCCGCTTCCGATAATACGTCCAGCGCGCTCCGTTCTCATCCCTGTTCCAGTAGCCCGGCAAGTTGTAATCCTCCTTGCCCAGATCCAGCGCCCAGCGTACGCCGTATGCGTCCAGTACGAATGAGCCCGTGTCCAGATCTCCGTGAGGAGCACCGTTCACCCCGCCCTTGAAGCCGACGAACAAGGCGCCAGGGTCATCCCAGTCGCTTCTCATCGTGACGGCATGCGGAATCCCGAAAGCCCGATCCAGCTCCGCGGGGCCAACTCCTCCGTACAGCTCCGGTCTATACCATAGCGCATCGTATAAGGACGGCTGCATTCCGCGCTCGCTTGCGAATTGATGGTACCAGGTATATTCCGGCTTATTGTCATGATCTGCGAACCATAGCAGCGCCTTGCCCGGAATGAGGCTTTCCGTATTATCAGAATAGTTGAAGGAGCCTTGCGGCCCTGCGATATGCATCGGGTACAACGGCGTCTCGGCAAGACCGTCGCGGTCGGAAAAGCCGAAGTCATGGCCGAATGCCGTGTCCAGTGCAGATACATATTGAATGAGATAGACCGTCCCGTATTCCCAATACCCCGGCCCCTCAATGGCGGAGCCGTCCGGCGCATATTGCGTCAGTCCGTATTGAATCGACTTGAACGCTTCCTGCAACACTTGTCCGGCCAGCTGTTCCAGCTCATCCGCAGCGGCCATCGCCGCGATCGCCATACCGGAATTGCAGACGAAATTCCAATTGTCCCGGTTGTATACCCACCAGCTTTTACTCTGGTACATCTGAAGAGCCGGCGTAAGCCCTTTGTCTGCAATGGCTTGAACGATGACTGCTCTCTGCCCCTCGCTCAGATAGGAATAAAGCCAGTCATAGCCGATTCCGACGCCATAAGACATCGTCGCCGTATCCAGGAAGTGCCCCGGACTCCAATCCGGATAAGCCGTTCCCGACACATGCTCCAGCTCCTGCCATGCCCGTTCCGCATAACGCTCATCGCCGGTCAGCCTGTAGACGAATGCCAACGTCACGATGCTCCGCGAAGCCTCCGTATTCAGCCGGAGACCGTCCGGCTTGGCATAATCCTGCACCGGCGCCGTCAGCAAGAAGTCGGCGCGTTCCTTCGCATGGTCCACCCATTCACTGAATCGGGTATCGCTCCCGTACAGACCGACCATCCGCTGGAAATCACTCTCCGCCGCCAACAGGCGAGGATGCTGATAAGCCGGATTGGCCGCCGTCAGCTCGCTTATAAGGTCGGCTGCAGTAGGCGCTGTGTATAAGCGAATAAGGGTCTCGACAACGCCGCCGCGGCCGTCATCCACTCGCACCGTGAACTGATCGGCGCCCGTATAGTCCGTGTCCGGCACATAGCTCCAGTTACCGTTCGCTTGCATGGTCGCTTGACCGTGCAGCGGCTGTGCGGCGATCGAATAAAGAAGTGTATCTCCGTCCGCATCGGATGCCGTTACCTTGCCGCCGACAGGCGTATTCTTATCTGTCGGGAATATGCCCACTGACGCCTCCGGCACAGCGTTCCCTTCATTCACAGTGATCGCGATGCGCGCGATGGCGAAGCCTCCCTGTCCGTCATTGACTGCGATCATGAAGGCGTCCCCGCCCGAATAATCGTCATTGGGATAATACGACCATGCTCCGCTGCCGGACACATTCGCAAGCCCATTGCCCGGCTGTGTCAGCAGTTGGTAGCCAAGCTGCGCTCCCGTGGAGGAATAAGCGACGACTTGGCCGTGTACAGCTCCGTTCTCTTCCACCGTTACCGTATCGTCTTCCGCCCCAATCGTATCCGTCTGTCCGATAATCACTGCTGCATCCGCAGCAAGACCGCCATCGGCGGCTGCCGCCGTTATCACCGCGACGCCTTCCGTGTGCGCCGTAACCGTCCCGTTATTCACTGACGCAATCTCGGGATGACTGCTGCTCCATATGACCGAAGAATCGCTTGCGTCAGCAGGAGCCGTATAGACAGACAAGGCGACGGTCCCACCAATATCCATCGTAAGCCTGTCTTGATCCAGTTCAATCGATTGGACCGGGGTCCATGGCAGCAGCCGGACATCATCGAACCAGGCCGTTCCTGTCCCTTGCTCGAAGAAATGCTCCACTCTGACAAAAGCTATGGAAGGATCATCAGGGAAAGTCACCAGCTTCTCCGTCTTCGTCCAATCCTTCGTGCCGTTCACAGCTCCAAGGGTAATCAGATCGCCAATCCGCTGCGATGCGCTGTCCGTGAACTGCAGCCTGGTCAGCGCGCCGCTGCCGATAACATTGTCGGCCTTCAGCCAGCTTTGCGCCTTGAACGTCTTGCCGTGATCGCTGGAGGTTACCGGAATAATCTGAATAATGCCCGCTCTTCCCTGCTCTTGCGAAGTCACCTTCAAAGAAACAAGGCCTTCGGTATATTGACTGCTATCCAATTCCAGAGAAGGAGAACCTAGCGGAATCCACGTCCGCCAATCGGCAGGCTTGCCGGCTGCCATGCCTTCCTCAAAGCTGCCATTGCGAATCCACTGATCGGGCAGCGCCGTGGACACCGGAGACACCTCCACATCGTCGAACCATGCTTGTCCCGTTCCCGTCTCCACCACTTGCTCAATCCGGATATTGTCCATGTCGACCGTATCCGGAACCTGGACTGTCTGCTCCAGTCTGGTCCAATCCTGGGTTCTGCTTAAGGAGCCGATCGTCACGATGTTGCCGATCCGGGTATTGTCCTTGGTCATGAATTGAATGCGCAGCAGCGCCTGATTGCTAACATCCTGTGTCCGCAGCCAAGCTCCGATACGAAGCTCCTGCCCCAGATTGGCAGAAGTGACCGGCACATTCTGTACAATGAACAGTCTGCCCGTCTCCGCCATATTCACATGAAGCGAGCTTGTCCCTCCATGATATACATTGCTGTCCATTCCGATCACCGGCGAGCCTGTCGGCGCCCAAGTCCGCCATCCAGTTGGCTTGCCGTCCGTCATCTTGTCTTCATATCCGCCGTTCGTCACATCATTCGCGCCTTCATTCCATGGCAGCAGGGAAGCATCGTCGAACCAGGCCGTCCCCGTACCTCTCTCCAGCAGATTCTCGATCGTTATGCCGGCGATTCTCTCATCTTCCGGAATAAATACCATGCCCTCTACAAGTGTCCAATCCTGGGTTCCCGTCAGCTTGCGCAGCGAATGGATGTCGCCGATCCGAGCCCCTTTGCTGTTCACCAGGTACAGCCGGTTGAATGCTCCTTCGCCCGTTACGGCATCCGTTTTGATCCATTGGCTTAGCTTATACGTCTTCCCCCTCTGGGACGGCTGCAGCGGAATGTGCTGCACAAGCGCTCCTCGCCCCTCGAATTCGGAAGTAAGCTGGAATGCTCTTACCCCACTTTTGTACACGCTTTCAGAAATGGAAAAAGAAGGTGTTCCACTGGATACCCAGTCGTTCCATCCTGCCGGAATCCCCCCACTTGCCAGCTCGTAATCGCCATTTAGCAGCAACGATCCCTCATGATCAGCTGCTTGTACAACGATGGAAGCTTTTCCACCGCCAATCGATGCTGCCAGGCTGAACAGCAAGGCTATACTGAGCATCATCGCTATTTTTCGTTTCACTCCGTTTATCTTCACCAAGAACCTCTCCTTTCAACGATTAATAGGACATGAATCGACATTAAAACGCTTTCATTCTATCTCATTCATCACCCCCTTTCATCAAAATTAGACATGGATAGCTTCATTTATATGCTATCAACGCTTGCCCTCTCACTCCATGAACGATTATTTGATCATGATGCCAAATATTTCGACAATGACGCTGCAAGACGTGATTAGGCATCTGTTCAGAGGTGAATACACTTGCGAAACAGCGTCAGACATAGTCTCACCTTAATACAGCCGCCATCCCTTTATCCATTAACACTTTTTCATATCGTCACCATTCCTTACAGACTTGCGCTTGGTGGAAGCATAAAAAACCGCAAGCCGCACTCCATAAAGAAGTGCAGCTTGCGGATTCAAATAATCGTTGCTTTATGATGCCTTTTAATCGTTACTTTACGCCTGTCTTGGCTTCCTTCCGCTCGTACCAGTAGCCTGGAACGCCCTTCTCCAAGCGCATGAGCGCTTCCATGTAGTAATAATCGCCCCAGATCATGTAATCGTCCGGGCCGAGATCGCCCCTGATATGATAGGAGCCATGATCGATCAGCCCTTCCGCATCCGGCTCTCCCATCGTGGAGTAGTTCGTCACGAGCGAGCGCATAGAGCGCTCCACCGCGTCCTGGAAGTAAGCGCGGTCCTCGTCGTCCTCCGCCAGATGCTCCAGCAGCTCCAGCATGCCGCAGGCGGCAATGGCGGAAGCCGAGGAATCGCGAAGCGTATCCGCATTCACTTCTACATTGAAGTCCCAGTAGACGACATCGTCCTCAGGGAAGCGGTCCACGAAGTAACGGGCGAGCCTTCGCGACGTCTCCAAATATTGCTTATCCCCCGTATAGCGATAGGACAAGGCGAACCCGTAGATGCCCCATGCCTGCCCTCTCGTCCAGGTAGAACCGTCGTGATAGCCTTGATGCGTCCCGCCGCCGATCGGAATGCCGGTCGAAGGCTCGAAGTAGAACGTATGATACGAGGAGTCGTCGCCCCGTACAAGGTAACGTCTGCTCTTGTCCGCATGCTTCACCGCCACTTCGCGGTACTTGGGATCGCCTGTCTGCTCCGAAGCCCAATACAGCAGCGGAATGTTCATCAGGCAGTCGATAATGATGCGTCCGCCGTTCTTTGCGTCGCCCTTCGGTCCCCACGCCTGAATATATTCCCCTTCCGGCCGCCACCGCTTCATCAGCTTGTCGGCCGCATCCAGCGCAAGCCGCTTCGCCGACTCATCACCTTCGATCATCCAGGCCGCCATGGCAGACGGACTGTAGAGGAAGCCGATATCGTGATGGTCCAGCGCGACGTCTTCATCCAGCCGGCGGCGATAATCCTTCACTTGCGCTTGCGCCATTTCGCGGAACGCCTTATCGCCGCTGTATTCATAGGACAGCCACATCATGCCGGTATAGAAGCCTTCGATCCAATCTGTGCTCTCCCTCCACTCATAGCATTTGCCTTCCGCATGACGCCGGATGTGCGGGAATTGCAGGCCATGCTTCTCACCATTTCGCTTCGTCTTCTTCATCGCATCTTCCATTGCCGCTTGCCACACTTCGCTAACACTCCTTTCCCCTGACGGGGGATATCCTATCCTTTAATGGCGCCGATCATGACCCCTTTGACGAAATACTTCTGCAAGAACGGATACAAGCACAGAATCGGAACGGTTGCCACAATGATCGTCGCATATTTGATTGTCTCGCCGACCGGCATCTTGTCGCCGCCGCCAACACCCGTCAGCATGGAATCCGTCGAGTTCGAGATCAGAATCTCCCGCAAAATAAGCTGCAGCGGATACAGATCTCTCGTCCGGATATAGATGAGCGCCTGGAACCAGGAGTTCCAATGCTGGACCCCGTAGAAGAGAATCATAACCGCGATGACGGGCATCGACAGCGGCATAATGATCCGGAACAAGACGGTGAAGTCGTTGGCGCCGTCCAGCTTCGCGGACTCCTCCAGGCTGACCGGAATCGCTTGGAAAGATGTACGCATAATGATCAGGTTGTACGCGCTCATCGCCGTAGGAAGAATTAGCGCCCATCTGCTGTCGACAAGTCCCATACTCTCCACCAGCAAGTAAGTTGTAATAATACCGCCGTTGAAGAACATCGTGAATACGATCATGAACATAATAGGGTTTTTCCACATGACATTTTGTCGGGACAGAGCATACGCACCGAGTGAAGTCATCAGGATGTTCAGTGAAGTACCAGCCACTACATAGATAAGGGTATTCAAGTAGCCTGATAGAATGCTCGGGTTCTGGAACACCAGCTTATAGGCTTCCAGTGTAACGCCTTCCGGGTACCAGATGATCCCCCTGACCTTCACAAGCCAGGCAGGATCACTGAGGGAGGCGAACAGGACGTAGAGGAACGGATACAAGGTGACGACCGACAACAACAACAGGAAGAATACATTAGCGCCGTCGAATATCCGCTCGCCAATACTGCGATGTGACAACATAAGCCTTTCGCCTCCTTATTACCAAAGTTTATTGTCGCTTGTTTTTCTGCTGATCGCATTCGCCACGACAAGCAGCGTAAAGTTAATGATTGAATTGAACAGACCGACAGCCGCACTGTAGCTGAAGTTCGCCTCCAGAATACCTTTCCGGTACACGAATGTGCCAATGACGTCCGCTGTCTCATACGTCGTGCTGTTGTACAGAAGCAAGATCTTCTCCATGCCCACCATCATGAAGTTGCCGATCTGCAAGATAAGCAAGATCACGATCGTTGGCATAATGCCCGGCAGCGTAATATGGAACACCTGCTTGAAGCGGCTGGCGCCATCCACCTTGGACGCTTCATAGAGCGCAGGATCGATGCCTGACATTGCAGACAAGTAAATGATGGAACCCCAACCTATATTCTGCCAAATATTCGAGGAGACGAACACCGTACGGAACCATTCCGCCTCCATCAGGAATATGATGGGCTCCCCGCCGAACCATACGATAATGTTGTTGATGAGCCCATCTTGCGACAGAAAGTCGACCATGATCCCCGAGATGACCACAATGGAAATAAAATGCGGCATATATGTTATCGTCTGTACAGTTCGTCTGATCATTACGCTGCGCAGCTCGTTCAGCAGCAAGGCGAGTAAGATCGATGCCGGGAATCCGAACAACAGCTCATAGGAGCTGAGCAGCAGCGTGTTGCGCAGCAGCCGCCAGAAGTAATAGCTGTTGAAGAAATCCGCGAAGTGCTGGAATCCTACCCACTCGCTAGCCCACATGCCGAGCCCGACGGAATAATCCTTGAAGGCGATCTGCAGCCCATAGATTGGCAAGTAAAGAAAAATAATATAATAAGCAACTACGGGCACAAGCATGAGATAGACATATTTGTTCATCATCAGGTCACGGAACGCACGGTAGCGGAAGGCGTTCTTATCGACTCTTGCTTGCGGGAGACCCGGCTTCTTATTCAGCATCATTGACATATCGAGTCCTCCTGTCGGTTAGTACGTCATTCCGGTCTTACCGGTTTTTGTAACGGTCAAGCGCGGCTTGCTGAGCGGCAATTGCGTCGTCGATGTTCATCTTGTTGATTGTATCCACGAACTTGTCGAAGTTGTCGATCGGCTCTTCGCCCATAATGAAGCGGTTAATCATCTCGTCGCGATACGTCTTCACGTCATTCATAATGGAGGACACTTTGGAACTCTCATCTGCAGTCAGCGTAACAGGCGGCATCAGCTTGGAATGGTCTGCCTGCGCCCATGTTTTTTGTGCTTCCTTCTGCGTATCCAGCTGCAGGTACTGCTCCAGGTAACGCTTATCCTGTACGATCGGACCGCTCCAGCTTGCAACGAAGTTTTGCGCCATCGCTTGCGTAACAGGCAGGCCGTCCGGATTTTTCAGAATCTTGTCCGTATATTTCGGATAGCCGTCGACCATCTCGTAACTGTCGCCCTCGATACCGAAGTTGAACAGCATATGGCCTTCCTCGCCGTACTTATAGTCGAGCCATTTCACGATTTCTTCCGGATTCTTCGCGCTAGTGGAGATCGCCGCGCCGATGGTGCGGAACGGATGCGAGTAGAAACCGATCGCATTGTCACCGCCGTCCAGAGTCGGATACGGGGCGCCAATGAACGATACTTCCGGAATGTCGCCCTTCATCAAGTCCGTGTAACGGCCGATGCCGCTACCTGGGTAGGTGGACAATGAGCCCAGACGGTTGCCGGTTACTTTCGCGTCCTTCAGCTTCGCATCAATAGTCGTCGGATACTCCTTGTCGATCAGCCCATCCTTATACCATCTTGCCATCGTCGCCAGGAATTCCTTGAACTCCGGCTGAATCGGACCGTAGTTGACTTTCCCGTCCACTTGATAGAAATCGGACATGATGCCCCAAGCTCCCAGGAACAATTGGCCTGTATCCAGGGCGCCGATTTCGAACAGGTAAGGAATCTCATCCTTCTCGCCGTTCTTGTTCGGGTCCTGGTCGCGGAACGCCGTCAGCACCGTCTCCCATTCGCTGACTGTTTTCGGCACTTCCAGATTCAGATTTTCCAGCCAGTCGCCGCGAAGCACGGGACCATAGAAGACGGAGAGCATGGGGTCGCCAAGCAAGAATGGCATGACGTAGATATTGCCCTCGTCCGTCGTGATCATCTTTCTGAATTCCGGATTATCGTTCAGCACCTTCGTCAAGTTCGGCGCATTCTCCTCGATCAGCTCGTTCAGGCGGATAATGCGCTTCTCTTTAATGAGGCTGTCTGCGCCCTTGGGAGCCGCGCTCCATGTATATTCAATAACATCGGGCATTTTGCCGGAAGCGATCATCAGGTTGAACTGGTCTTTCTCCTGTCCTGTCGGCGGATGCTGGAACTCTACTTTAGTACCTGTTATTTTCTCCAGCTCTTTATAAGCGGCAATGCCGTTGTAGTCCTTCATTGTCGCTCCCGCGTTGCCGTTCAGACCAACCCAGTAGGATACCTTCTCCGGATAGCCGACTTCCTTCGGCGTAGACGTCGCTTCCGACCCCGTCCCTTTATTACCATCATTATTAGATTTTACGTTCTCGTTGCCGCTGTTGCTGCTGCAGCCGGTTACTACCATGGCACTGATCGTTAATGTCGTCAACACAGTTGAAAGCGTCTTCTTTTTATTATGCATAGATTTGAACCCTCCCAATTTTATAATGTGTATCGCGGCGCTAGGCCATGTGTTAAGTATAGATGGGTTCTCCTATTATCGCCTATAATCTACCCTTGCAATCCCCTTACCAGATTTCATTTCGGGCACTAACCGATCTTCATATCCGCTAATATTTCTTCATTTCCCCCCTCTTTTGGGCAATAATTACGCCGTTTGGCATATAGCTTCAATTGAACGACAGAATGGATTGTGCTACGATTATAACACTAAAAAAGTACGTTACAGCTTTTAGGGGGTGTGAACGGTGAATCAACGCAAGACGGTGTTTCTAACCTTATGGCTGTCCTACTTGCTTATTCTGGCCATTCCGGTCGCGGTATCCGCTTACCTGTACCATAATATGAAGGACGCCTTGGTAGACAATGCGAACCGTTCCAATATGGCGATGCTTGAGCAGGTAAGAGAAGTTGTGGAGAATCATCTGACGGATCTGGATCAGCTATCCATGCAAGTCGCCAATCACCCCAAGCTTCAGACATTATGGAACATGAAAGATGGAGAGCGCTATATCGAATACTGGGAAGCCATGAAAGTGATGAACAACATGCAGCTGGGCAGCAAGTTCATTCATAACTTCTTCCTCTATTTGCACGATCAGGACGTTATCCTTTCGCAAAACATGAAAACGGATACAAATACCTATTTCAGCGATATTCTGCCTTATAAAGATAAAACGACCGAGGAAGTGAAGGAGCTGCTGCTCACGGGCTACCACTTCAATTCCTTCTGGCCGTCCATGACGGTATACGATCAATCGAAAGAGAAGAACATGATTACCTCGGCTGTCACCTTTCCGTTGGGGGAAGGCCAGAATGTACGGGCCACACTGGTCATGTATATCGATGAACAGCATATCTTCAACCTGCTGAATCAAATCAAATGGGCAAACTCCGCTTCCATGTACATCGTGGATGCGACCGGCGAGACGATCCTGTCCTATTCCGAGCACGGGATGGAGCTTGGTCAGGGCATGTTGTCCCGCATACAGGGTGCCAACAATTACGAGACAACGGCCTATAACGGCGAGAAAATGCTTCTGTCCCATACGAGGGGAAACAGCGGCTGGACCTATGTCTCGCTGGCGCCGGAGAAGGTCGTACTCAGCCGGGTAACGGAGCTGCAGAAGCAAGCGATCATGCTGCTTATTCTGGCCGTTCTAATCGGTACCGCGATTGCTTACGGAATGGCCTATCGCAGCTACAGCCCGATTCGGGACATGGTGTTGTCGCTGATGAACGGCAATGGGGATGCAGCGCCCGCTTCTGCAGCCAAGCGGATGAACGAATACGAGTTCATCAAGTCTTCCATTAAGCACAATCTGGAAGAAGGGAAGAAATTGCGTCAGGCGCTTGAAGGGCATACGCCCGTTGTCCGGGCCCATTATCTGTCCCGTCTGCTGAAGGGGCAGGTAACGACGAGTACGTTCAAGCAGGATTCCCTCGACTTCATCGATGTGAAGTTTCACACCGACTACTTGAGCGTCGCGCTCATCGAAGTAGACGACTGCAGCCGCTTCGTCAGGAACAACAATGAGGAAGAATGGGCGCTCGTACGCTTCATTCTGGCCAACCTGAGCCAGGAGCTGATCAAGGAGAAGGGACATGTCATCGAGACGGAGCATAATCAGCTGGCGCTGCTGCTGCAGTCGCCGGACGCATCTAGCGCCTCCAGAGCGGAACGGGACAACATAATTGCAGAGCTGAAGGACTTGATTGAGTCCCGCTTCAATATGGACATCACCATCGCTTACAGCTCGATACGCGAAGGAATGGAAGAAGTAGGACGATGTTATAGCGAAGCGTTAAGCGCGCTGGATTACCGAATCGTGCATGGCATCGGGAAGATGATCAACTACGAGGACATTAAAGGGCTGGAGCGTCAATATTACCACTATCCGATGGATGTCGAGACCCAGCTGATGAATATGCTGAAGGCAGGGGATTATGCGGGAACCGAGAAGCTGCTGAACGAATTATATACGCAGAACATTACGTCTGGCACCATGACACCGGAGATGGGCAAGTGCCTATTCTTCGATCTGCTGAGCACCGTGCTGAAGGTGATGAATGCGCTGAAGCTGGACACCGGTCCCGATGACGGCTCCGGTTCCTTCGATCCCGCCAAGGAGTTCCTGAACAGCACGTCGGCCAGCGATATGCAGAACAGGCTGAAGGAGCTATGCCACGGCATTTGCAGCAGCGTACAGGAAGCGCGCTCGGCACAAGGCGACCGCTTGAACAACGAGCTGCTCGCCTTCATTGCGAAGCATTACAAGGACAACAGCCTTAGTCTAACGATGCTGGCTGACCACTTCAACATGACGCCGCAATATATATCCGGCTACTTCAAGAAGCACAACAATCGCAATCTGACGGATTACATCGTCGATATCCGTCTGACGGAAGCGAAGCGGCTGCTGGCGGAGAGCGGCTGTACCGTGCTGCAGGTCGCTCAGCAGGTAGGCTATGCGACGGACATCGGCTTTATCCGCGTCTTCAAGAAGCAGGAAGGCATCACGCCGGGCAAATACAGGGAAATGAACGCCAGCTAGGGGCTCTGCTTCTGCAGAAGCCCGGCTGGCTTCTTTATTCCCCTACTCCAATCCCGTACCTTCGTCAAGTCCAAGCATAATGTTCATGATCTGAATAGCCGCCCCAGACGCTCCTTTTCCCAAATTATCGAATCTGGAAACAAGCAACACTTCATCCTGATGACCAAAAACAAAAATATCCAAATTATTGGTGTTATTGCATCGCATGAGATTAAAGAACCCGTCTTCAAGGTACGCCTCAGAATCGAATGGGATAACTCGGATAAATCGCTCGTCTCTATAATACGAGGCAAGCAGTTCTTGAATATCTCTAGCGTTCAGCTTTCTTGTGAACATTTTTGGGAAGAGTGGAATAGTTACTGCATCTCCCTGATAATAATTTCCGACTATTGGCGTGAATAGTGGCGCCGAGTTTAGCCCTGAATAGTGTTGCATTTCCGGAAGATGCTTATGTTCAAGATGAAGTGCATATTGTCTTGGCGCATAAAGCTGTTTTCTGTTTGAGTTCTGATATTCCGCTATCAGCCCTTTGCCTCCTCCGCTATATCCTGTCAGTGAATAACACGTCATAGGATAATCCTTCGGTATTACGCCCTCGCCTACCAGAGGTTGAATAGGTAAAATAAACCCTGTCGCATGACATCCCGGGACAGATACCCTTGCCGAATTTCGGATTTTATCTCTCTGATCTTCATTCAGTTCTGGCAATCCGTAAGTCCACTCGGGATTCGTTCTAAACGCCGTACTTGCATCAATTACTTTTGTTTTACTATTGCTGATCATGGATACGGATTCTCTTGAAGCGGAATCTGGAAGACAAAGAAATACGACATCAGCTTCGTTTATTAGTGCCTTGCGCGTTTCATAGTCTTTTCGCCGATCCGACTCAATTTTGATGACTTCAACGTTGGGAATCATGGATAAGTATTCATGGATTTTTAACCCCGTTGTCTCTTCTTGTCCATCCACAAATATGTTATAGCTCAAATTCTCCACCCCTTGCCAATCTGCTTTATGAATAATAATACAATTTATATTATATTTATACAATAATATTTAATGTGTTTTTCTCTTTCAAGAAGCGTGAACTCACACCAAGCTTTTTTCTGACCCCCGATTGTGACAGTGTAGGATTCCTACACTATTCTGGCTCACATGCCCCTTTTCGGCGCTCCAGTGTAGGATTCATACACTATCCTGGCTCGTATGCCCCTTTTCGGCGCTCTAGTGTAGGATTCCTACACTAGTCCGGCTCGCACGCCCCTTTTCGGCGCTCCAGTGTAGGATTCCTACACTAGTCCGGCTCGCACGCCCCTTTTCAGCGCTCCAGTGTAGGATTCCTACACTAGCTCGCACGCCCCTTTTCGGCGCTCCAGTGTAGGATTCCTACACTATTCTGGCTCACATGCCCCTTTTCGGCGCTCCAGTGTGGGATTCCTACACTAATCCGGCTCGCACGCCCCTCTTCGGCGCTCCAGTGTAGGATTCCTACACTATTCTGGCTCACATGCCCCTTTTTGGTGCTCCAGTGTAGGATTCCTACACTAGTCCGGCTCGCATGCCCCTCTTCGGCGCTCCAGTGTAGGATTCCTACACTAGTCCGGCTCGCACGCTCCTTTTCGGCGCTCCAGTGTAGGATTCCTACACTAGTCCGGCTCGCACGCCCCTTTTCGGCGCTCCAGTGTAGGATTCCTATACTTGTTCGGCTCACACGAGTCTATTCATGAGCATCAGATATTCAACTCGAAATTTATGAACTCGATATCATGAAAAAGGGCATGCCCGCCGCAATTCATTGCAGCAGTCATGCCTCTTCTTACACTACATATATAATAAGTCCTGTTAATGATTAACCCAGTTCACGCTTTACAACATTAGCGATTCGATCGACATAAGCCTCTACCTGCTCCTTATCCGGTCCTTCCGCCATCACGCGAATGAGCGACTCCGTACCGGAGGGACGCACCAGCACGCGCCCGTTGTCGCCGAGCTCCGCCTCCACCTGCTGTACAGCCTCCTGAATCGCGGCATTCCCCTTGTACAAGCTCTTGTCCGCTACGCGAACGTTGACCAGCTTCTGCGGGTACTTGCGCATAAGCCCCTTCAGCGCACCCAGCTTCCTGCCCGAGGAAGCGACGGTATCCACCAGTTGCAGAGCCGTCAGGATGCCATCGCCTGTCGTAATGTATTCCAGGAAGATCACATGACCCGACTGCTCCCCACCCAGATTATAGCCGCCGCGGCGCATCTCCTCCATTACGTAACGGTCGCCGACAGCCGTCTGGGCCGTCCTGAGGCCAATACTCTCCGCACCCTTGAAGAAGCCGATGTTGGCCATGACGGTCGTGACGACCGTATCATGCTTCAGCTTGCCCTCGCGCTTCAAGCGGTCGCCGATAATGCACAGCACATAATCGCCATCCACTTCCTCGCCCCGTTCGTCTATGGCGATTAAGCGGTCTGCGTCACCGTCGAAGCTAAGCCCCAGGTCCGCGCCATGCTGCAGCACCTGCTCCTTCACATATTCCGGATGCGTTGAGCCGACTCCCGCATTAATGTTGCGGCCGTCCGGCTCTGCGCCTACGGAGATGACTGTCGCACCTAGCTCCCCGAACAGGACGGGTGCCATCTCGTAGGCTGATCCATTCGCACAGTCCAGCACGATCTTCATCCCGTCGAAGCGGCTCGCCACCGTTGTTTTCAAGTAATCCATGTACTTCCGCTTCGCATCCAGATCCGTCACGACCGTACCGATGTCACCACCAGCCGGGCGAGGCAGCTCATCCTGCTCCGCATCGATCAGGCTCTCGATCTCCAGCTCCGTCTCATCGGACAGTTTGAAGCCGTCTCCTGCGAAGAACTTAATGCCGTTATCCTCTACCGGGTTATGGGAAGCGGAGATCATAACACCCGCATCCGCCTCCAGTTCCTTCGTCAAGTACGCTACTGCCGGCGTAGATACAACACCGAGACGGACAACGCTTGCACCAATGGACAACAACCCTGCAACTAAAGCCGCCTCCAGCATGGGACCGGAGATGCGCGTATCCTGCCCGATCACCACTTTCGGCTTGCTAGCCGTTCTTGTCAGTACATATCCTCCGCAGCGCCCGATCTTGTATGCCAGCTCAGGCGTCAGCTCTTTATTGGCGATGCCGCGAACGCCATCCGTTCCGAAATATTTCCCCATAGCTCTTAACCCCTTTAATGTTCATTGTTCATTCCCACTTCACGCTTTATCCAATTATACGGTTACAGTCGTTCGGTTGTTCTGAACGCTTCCTCCGAATTTCTCCTTGTTCCCACCGCTGCTGCTATTGCTATCACTCTTGCTTCTTCCTTCATCGTCATCGCCGTTGTCGGATGGCAATGCATCCTTGGAACCGGCATCTGCCGTACTGCCGGAACTATCGGCAGCCGTCGTACGCGGCTGATCGCCTTCCGCATCCTCTCCGGCTTGCGGCTGACCTCCGTCGTCCTCAGACCTATCCGGCGAATCGGTCGGATTCGCCCCGACTTCGACGTCTTCCGTCCCCTCGCTCGTCTCCAGCGACTCATCTATGATCTCGATAGTTGCGGTAAGCGGCTGTCCCCCGTCAAGCACGGGCTGAACATAAGGCGGAAGGTCGATCTCCAGCGGCACTTTATGTATGCCGGCATCAAGCCCGTCCACATTGGCCGCGATTCTTACCTCCGATGCGTTCAAATCCTGGAGGACGGATGCCGCGCCGCTCACGACGAGATCCATCCTGCCCCCTACAGGCAGGCGGATCTCTGCGCGGAATCCTTCCGCCACACCGTTCAAGTCGACGTCAATACCGCTTAATGTACGGTTAATCGCCCGCTCCACGACGACCTGAAGCGCGACCTCACCCGGAGCTACTGCTTGAATACCATCCAGCGGCGGAGCTTTCACCTCGATTACACCGGATTCCTTCACCTTCGACAGGTCCAGAACAGCGCCGTCATACACCTGGATGCGATCCAGTTCCTCCCGCTGGGCGAACACCGTCACTTGATCAAGCTCCGGCTTTACCGATACCAGGCTCAAATTTTCCGGCAAGGTGCCGGTATATCGGACCTGGAGCGGAACCTGCTTGAACGGAAGCGTCACCTTCACCTCCACATGCAGCGATTCCGGCTTTACGATCGCCTCCGGCATTTCGTTGCCGTCCTTGTCGTAGACGATGATTTTGGCGCGTTTGTTGGATACGGTCTTGTCTGCACCCTCCACGTTCATCGTAACGGCTGCCGTACCGACTCTGCTCATATCGTCTCTCGGCAGCGTTATTTCGACTGCGCCCCCGCCTTCAGTCATAATTTCAGGCTCGCCCATCACATAGCCTGCCGCCGGATTCCCTTCCGTAATGACTCCGACATCAAAGGAGTTCGTTACAATCTCCTCGATTCGGACCGTCACCGTACGTGGAGAAAGCTCAATTTCTTTTATCCCCTTCGGCAAAGTCACGCTCAGCGGGTATGCGTCTATCCCCGGCTTTGCATCCGTGAGATCTACACTAACGACATAATCTTCATTGCCGGCGGCGAACAGCGACGATATACGCCCTTCCACAACGAGCCGGGCAACCGTCGGCTCCATCGCCGACAGTACATATTTATCGGTATCCAATCCTTCGGCCTGAATCGCGATCGCTTCAATAATTTTCGTATCGATATTGGAAGTGACCCGCTGCGGCGATGTCTGCGGATCGACATGAACGACCGCCCATAGCAGAACACCCAGTACGACCGATATAATCTTCAATGCTGTAGGATGATTCAGCAGCTTATCCATGACGATCACCCTTTCTCTTCCACCATGCTGCCAACAGCCCGTTCTCCTTGCCCCCCGTCTTCGGCGTCAGTTCTTCGAATAGCTTGGATATAAGCGACTCTTCATTAATATCGCGAACAATCATGCCGTTCAAGGAGAGCGATACTTGCCCCGTCTCCTCCGACACGACAATGGACAGAGCGTCACTGACCTCGCTCACGCCGATAGCTGCGCGATGACGCGTGCCGAGCTCCTTGCTGATGAACGGATTCTCTGACAAGGGCAGATAGCAGCCTGCCGCCATAATCTGGGAGCCTCTAATAATGACAGCTCCGTCATGAAGTGGCGTATTCGGTGTGAATATGTTGATGAGCAGTTCCGAGGATATTCGCGACTCCATGCTTGTGCCCGACTCGATCAACTCACTGACGCCGGTCTGGCGTTCGAACACGATCAATGCGCCGCACTTGCGCTGCGCCATATGCTGAACGGCTCGAATGACCTCTTCGATGCTTTCGCTTATGACGGTACGCTCCAACGAAGAGGAACGGGAGAACAGATTGCCTCTGCCCAACTGCTCCAGCACCCGCCTAAGCTCGGGCTGGAAGATGATCAGAATCGTCACAATGCCGAAGGTGAACATCTGATTCATAACCCACTTCAAGGTGTACAGATTGAACCAGGTGCTAACGCCCCAGGTCGCCACCAACACGAAAATGCCCTTAAGCAATTGAACCGCGCGCGTTCCCCGCACGAGCAAGATCATCTTATATATAATAAAGCTTACAATCCCGACATCGATAATATCCTTCAGCCAGTCATGCCAAGTTGTATCTGTAAAGTAACTCATCGGTCAACCCCCAACCGCTGTTCACATGAATGCTCTTAATTACATCTAACTTTATTGTTTTCTATATTTACTCCTTAAAATCCTTTAATTAGAAAAGAAATTTGCAAATGCCTCGCTTCGGAAGGATAAGGTTGGTTTTATCGCCAATAACAATTTTGGATTTCGAGCCACTCGAAAATAGTAAATTCTTATGCGGTAAAAAAAATGCTTCCCCTGCGGAAGGGAAGCCATTCGTTCAATGATCCAATGCGCCGCCGAGCGTTGATGTCACTTTGTACCAGAACCAGTCAAGAGCTTGATCGATGGTCCGGCTTTGTCCGGCGATATGTCCCGTAGAAGCCAGCACCATAGAACCGTCAATAACTGTTACGTCCCCGCTCACAGCACCTTCCACTTCTATTATGCCATTCTCTACGGTCAAATTGCCAGTCACTTCTACTCCGGCGGGTACAATCACTTTATTGCCGTCTATAACCACATGCTGCAAATCCTCGCCCGATACGACCATCTGCGTGCTCTGATCCCAGGAAGCGAATACACTGCCCAGCATGACCAGCAGGAATACCGCCGCGGCCGTGAGACCGGGATAACGGTAAATCATTTTGATTAAGCCGCTTCTCTTCTTGTTCTTAACGGGTGGAAGCTGCTGCATGATTCTCTGCTTCAGCTCCGCAGAAGCTTGTTCATCATAAACTTTTGCGGGCCTGACCGCTTCCAGGGCATGCATGACAGCCGCATCCGCCTGCTCCAATTCGGAGAATCTGGCTCGGCATTCCGGGCACTGATTCATATGGGCTTGTAAGACGGCAATCTCATCACGAGCCAAATCACCGTCCAAATAGTGATGAATCTTGCTGATGGCGACTTTGCATTCCATAGCAGCCATTCCTTTCTTTCCAAAACTGAGTATACACACGTTCGAAACTCGATATAGGATACGTGCTTGATCGAAGGATGTTTCACTTTTTTTCCGAAAAGAATTCCGTTCACGAAATCACGTTACAATCGATATTCCAGCTTCTTGCGCAAAAATTCCCGCCCGCGATGCACGCGCGTCTTGATCGTCGTCACCGGCATGCCCAGTATATCGCCGACCTCCTGCAGCGACATATCGTGGATATACCGCAAAATCATGACCGACTTGTACTTGGGTGGCAGCGTTGCAATCGCTTCATGAATAATGCGCTGTGTATCAGATAAGATCAACTCCGATTCAGGTGTCCGGTTATCACTAGGAATCATGGAATATCCGTCCAGTCCTTCATATTCGCTGGATTCCGCATCCAATGAGTAGGTGGGTCTGCGCTTGCGCAACCGGTCAATGCACAGATTGGTCGCAATACGATAGATCCATGTCGAAAATTTCAACGAATCGTCGAATCGATCCAGATTTTTATATACGCGAAGAAAGGTGTCCTGTACGACATCCTCCGATTCCTGGCGATTGTTCAGCATTCTGTACGCCATATGAAAAAGCTTGTCTCGATAGAGATCCACAAGCTCTTCGAAAGCTCGCATATCGCCCTTGAGCGCCAATCTCGCGAGCTGATTTTCTATAACATTCACTTAATGATTCCTCCAAACATAGCACTCGTCCGCAGCTCCCATGAACCTTTAAGAAAATGGTAATCGACCAGCGCTCAAAAAGCAAGGAAATATGACAATACCGATCGTGAAAGAAGGAACTTTCACCCTGGAGATGATGGTCATGATAGGCTGCCACCAAGAAAGAGCTGCACGCGTATGGCGTCCAGCTCTTGGGCATAGCTTGTCCGGGAATAGCTTGTCCGGTTACATCATCTTGCTGCTGTATTGCTGCATCAATTCCTTGACGACTGACGTCGGAATGGCAAAGCCGATGCCTTGCGCCTCTGCATTGACAGCAGAGTTGATGCCCACTACTTCTCCGGCGCTATTGAGCAGCGGACCTCCGGAATTGCCGGGATTAATGGAGGCATCCGTCTGAAGCATATGCTCATGTGTGTGAACGACGCCATCCTCACCCTGAATCGTAATCGGCCGTTCCTTCGCACTCAGCACTCCAATCGTGAGCGTGCCCTCATAGCCGTACGGATTACCGATCGCAAGCACCCAGTCGCCTATATTGACTTGGTCGGAATCTCCCAGCTCCAACGCATGGAACTTATCGCCATTCGAGCTGCTGACCTTCAGCAGAGCCAGATCCTGCTCCTCGCTGCTCCACAATACATCGGCTTGCAGCGGTTCCTCTTGCCCATGTACCGTTACCATCACCTGCTGCGCATCCGCCACCACATGCTGGTTCGTCATAATGTAGCCGTCCTCATCCACGAAGAAGCCTGTCCCTTCCCCATTTTTGACAAGCTCCCCTTCGCTCGTCCTTGCATCCTCTCGTCCTGCAGTTCCGCCTCCGAAGAAGTAACGCAGCATATCGGCCTCTGTCATACCGCCACGGTTCATCGCACTGTAGGATTCGATCTTCACCACACCGGGCAGAGCCTCTTCGTATACCGCGGCCAAATCCGACTTGGCCTGCAGTGGCGCGGAAGCGGTCTGCAAGCCTGCATCCTCGCTGTAGCCGCTGCTCCCCCCTTGCCCATTGGACCCTCTGCCGCCAGTACTGCCAGTGAACAGATTAACGCGGTCCGACGCATAGGCGAAGCCCCCGAATACGATGGCCCCGGCCAGGAAGGCGGCGAAGAGAGAGACGGAAGAGCTTTTTTTCTTTTTGCTGGTCTGACGCTGCTGTCCCAGCTCACGGTAATAGGCATCGAAGAGCGGTTTTCCTGTCGGCTTGATCGCTTCGTTCCATGAATGATTGCTATCCTTGCTGTCATGTTGGTTATAGTTTTGGTTAGAATCCGTCGTATTATGATTGTAGCTGCTCATAAGCTTGCATCCTCCTTATCCTCAGATGACGATCATGTTCGTGTTCGTCGATGGGATACTTCTATCATGAAGGACGCAGCTTAAAGCAACATTAAGCCCATTTAAAAAAACATTAATATAGCCGCATCCACAAATCTCATCTATAACGGCGGAAGCGTTCTTGCTTAAAATAACCCCGCAAAGTAGGGCTCTACTTCGAAGCTTACTGGGGTACTTTGCGAGGACCCCGGAACATATAAATTCTAATCATGCAAAAAAAGTCAGGCTGTTAGCCTGACTCGTCTTAAGTAGAACAAACGTATTTATTATAGCTTCTAATATTCAGCGAAAAACTGTTTAATCTCTTCAGGATCAGATGTTTGTGTAAGTGCCAGCATTAACAAGATACGAGCTTTTTGCGGATTCAATGACATCGATGTGATCTGTTCTCTCGGCGTAACAATACCGGATCCTACGCGTGAAGATCGGACAACGACCACTCCGGCTTCCGAAGCATCTTTTAGTGCTTTGGAACCGATGCTGGACAATGAACCGTTGCCTGATCCTGCAGTTACAATACCTTTAGCCCCTGCCTCAACTGCCGCATCGTACAAGTGCCTTCCTTCATTTTGATAGCTGTAAATAATATCAACGTGAGGCAATTCCTTTAATCCGGATACATCGAAGATAGACTCGGAAGTATGCTTTGCCGTAATTTTAGAATAGAAATAAGGCTTCCCTCCGACAATGGCGCCTATGTATCCTTGTTCTGTCGCCTTAAATGTATCCGTAGCCGTCGTATTTGTTTTTGTCGTATAACGGGCAGAGCCGATCCGGTCATTCAACATAACCATGACCCCTCGACCAGTGGCTTCTTTGCTTCCAGCCAACAATACGGAATTATACAAATTCATTGGACCATCAGCGCTAATCGCTGTCGCTGGCCTCATTGCTCCGACGACCACAACCGGTTTATCGCTTTTCACAGTTAAGTTTAAAAAGTAAGCCGTTTCTTCAAGTGTATCCGTTCCATGAGTAATGACGACGCCATCCACTTCGTCTGAGGATAACAGTTCATTAATGCGGTTAGCCAACGTAATCAAGATTTCATTGTTAACGTTGGGACTTCCGGTATTCGCGATTTGCTCTCCACTTACATTTGCAATATCTTTCATCTCCGGCACAGCATCAATTAAGATATCCACCCCCAAAGCACCTGCTGTATAGCCAGTCGTAGAAGTATTCGAAGCAGCCGAACCTGCGATTGTCCCTCCCGTAGCGAGGATCTTTACATGGGGGAGTTGTTTTTTCTTCTGTGTTATTTCTGCAAATTTAGCGATCCATTTGCTTGATTCCATTGCAGTTGTCGAGCTTGTAATTACTGCTGCTGATCCTGATCCTGCGAATACAGTTGCAGCGAGCAAAGTCCCGGCCGTCACTAAACTGATCACTTTTCTCTTGATGTACATGTCACTTTCTCTCCCGTCTTCTATGTATTTTTTCATTTACCACTTATATAATAATCCGAAAAAATCGAATGTGTCAACTATAAGTTATTATATATTACATTAATTCTGCTTTATTCTTTGTTATATGTAACTTTATATAACATGTATATATCACATTATTCTGTTGTGACTCTTGTTCATGCTTATCAACATGATATTTTGAACGACAAAAAAACCAGCCACAGCAAATGCCATGACTGGTTGATATCGTGCAGTTAGCCTGTATTCCTCAGACCTGCCGCAATGCCGTTAATGGTAAGCAGCACTTCACGCAGCAGCTCCTGATCGTCTTCGTCCTTCGCACGCAATGCGCGCAGCTCTGTAAGCAGCTGCACTTGCAAGTAGCTGAGCGGGTCCACATAAGGATTCCGCAGTCGGATTGACTCCTGAATAACCGGTACGTTGTCCAGAATTTCTTCTTGCCCCGTAATGCTCAGAATCATCCCCGAGGTCAGTTTGTACTCTTGTTCGATCTGGCTGAAGATGCGGTCGCGGATGGTGCCATCCGTAATCATACCCGCATACTCCTTCGAGATATGCAGATCAGCCTTGGCAAGAGCCATCTGCAAGTTGTCGATCAGCGACCGGAAGAACGGGAAGCCGGCATACATCTCGCGCAGCGTCTCCAACTTCGCGGCATCGCCGCCCACATATTGCTGCAGAGCTGTGCCTGCCGCATACCAGGCCGGAAGCAGATAGCGACTTTGCGTCCAGGCGAATACCCATGGGATGGCGCGCAGGTCTTCGAAGCGGTCGCTGTTCTTCCGCTTGGAAGGACGTGAGCCAATATTCAGCTCTCCCACCTCCGGCAGCGGAGTCGACTCCTTGAAGAATACCAGGAAGTCGGGATCGCGGAAGATCAGATCCTGATACTTCTCCAGCGCCGTCTCCGAGATCGACCTCGCGATCTCTTCCCACTGTGCATCTACAGCCAGCTCCTCTTGCGGAGTCTTCGCCAGACGGGCTGCCGTAATAAGCGCCCATGTCGCCTGCTCCAGACTGCGGTAAGCAATACCTTGCATGGAATAACGGGAAGACAGCACTTCGCCTTGTTCCGTAATCTTGATGCCGCCGCCGATCGTATGAGGCGGCTGTGCCAGAATGCTGCGGTTCAACGGCATACCGCCGCGTCCCAGCGCTCCGCCGCGGCCATGGAAGAACTTCAGCTTCACGCCGTATTCATCACCCGTTGCCGTAATATCGTTCAGTGCGACGCGCAGTTCCCAATTCGCCGTCACCACTCCGCCGTCCTTGTTGCTGTCGGAGTAGCCCAGCATAATCTCGTGCATATTGCCTCTGGCTTCCGTCGCCTTGCGATAGACAGGCAGCTCGAACAATTGCTTCATAATGCCAGGCGCCGCATGAAGGTCGTCGACCGTCTCGAACAGCGGTACGGACTGCAGTGTACAGCTGACCGTGCCGTCTACCTCTTGACGGAATAAGCCGACCTCCTTGGCCAGCACCATCACTTCCAGCATATCGCTTGCCGCTTCGGTCATGCTGATCAGATAGCTGGAAATGCAGCCAGTGCCGAATTCCTGCTGCGCGCTGTAGACCGTCTGGAATACATCCAGGCATTCGCGCGTCGATTCCGAGTAGTCCAGGTGACCGGACGTCAGCGGACGAGGGTCCATCAACAGCTTGGCCAGCAGCCCCGTCTTCTCTTCCTCGGACAATGCCGCATAATCTTCCACGATATGCATCTTCGCCAGTATTTCCGCCATGGCGTTCTCGTGTTCCTGGCTATGCTGACGAACGTCCAACGTCATCAGATGGAAGCCGAACAGCTCCACTTGACGGACAAGCTTGGCCAGATACGTCTCCGATACATAATCTGCATAATGATAGCGCAGACTGCGGTCGATGATAAGAATGTCCTCGCGGAACTCGCCGGGATGGTTATAGCGCATCGGAGAGCCCTTCAATGACTCATTCGAAATATTCGCCAGCTTCTCCAGCATGAAGCCCAGCTTCACGCGATACGGCTCCTTCGTATTGCGCCACAGCTCGACGCACTTCAGCTCCACATGCTCGCGGTCGCGCTGGATGGATTCGTTCAGCTCGTCCGTGACTTCGACCAAGTTCGTGCTGAAGCTCAGCAGCTCCATCAGCTCATGCAATTGCTCTTCGTACTTGCGGATGGCGAGCTGACGGTGCAGCACCAGCGTCTCCCATGTCACCTTCGCCGTTACGGACGGATTGCCGTCGCGGTCGCCGCCGATCCATGAGCCAAAGCGCAAGTAATCCGGCACATGCCAGTTCTCGTCCGGGTAATATTTGTTCAGACAATGCTCAAGCTCCTCGTACACGCTAGGCAGCACGTCGAATAAAGTCTCATCAAAGTAATAAAGGCCGTTCCTGACCTCGTCGATAACGGTCGGCTTGCGGTCGCGCAGCTCGTCCGTCTGCCATAAGATCAGCACCTCGTTAAGCAGCTTGTCCTTCAGCTTCTCCCGCTCGCGGAACGTAAGCGTCGGGTTGTCGAGCTCCATCACATCCTCCGCTATACGCTTATGGATGTCCAACACCACACGCCGAGTTGCTTCCGTGGGATGGGCCGTCATAATCAGCTCCAGAGAAATATCCTTCAATATTTCACGGACCGCTTCTATAGCTATCCCGCGTTCCTTCAAATCCTTAATGGCGCTCTCGATAGAGCCGCGCTGCACTTCTTCCCCTGCCATCACCTCATAATCGCGCTTGCGTCTGATGCGATGATTCTGCTCGGCAATATTGACCAGTTGAAAGTATATAGCGAATGCTCGGATGACCTGATGACGAATCTCGGGGTTTAGCGAAGTTATCGTGTCTTTGAATTGCTGGAACTGCTCAGGCACGAAATCCGCACGCAGCGCCTTGCTTTGTTCGCGAATTCCTTCGACAATATCCAACAGCTCGCGTCCGCCCTGATGGACGAGCACTTCGCCAAGAATATTGCCCAGAAAGCGCACATCGCGTCTTAGCAAATTGTTCGTTCCTGTCCGGCTCGTTGTTGATACAGTTTGTTCAGACATACGGTTCCTCCTACAATATCTGTACAGCAAACTCACATGAAAGCATTTGCATCTACAATTGTATGCCATGCACCTACTCTTGCTTTGTAAGATTACTCTCAGTTTTTCGTCTATTTGCTTCTAACCATCATACTACAAAATGGCATTGTGTTGAAGCCCTGAGGCATAATCTATACACTGGTTTTATGTAAATTCCATCATTTCCCGAGAGGGATACTGGAATTTCACTGCAATATCCGGAAAATGCCAAAAAGCCCGCTTCAGCAGCGGACAGGATATGCGACAAGGCAGGGCTATCATGTGAAGTGGGGCATCCTTCCTTTTCGACAAATTCACCTATTGCGAGCCGATTAAGCTCTGTGGCAACCGATGCACCCGCTCCCGCAGGATTATTTCCCAGCTCCTGATAAAACTATGACAGTCGGATAACCCACAACCTTCCCTTCATGGGTTTGATACTTTAGACTCTTGATTCCTTCTTCCGCATTCTTTGCCGTCTGCTCGCTTCCATAAGTAAATTTATCTTGCTCCACATCGGCAATAAGCCATTTCCCGCTATACTTCTCCAATGTATACTTCTTAGCAGTTGCGGTTAACGGGCGATCTATCAACTCTTTATTTTCAATCGTGTATATATTTACTTGATTGGACTGATCCCCTTCATACACATCCGATATACGAATCGTTACACTGACATTATCCATATCCGTTCCACGAATTAAATTAAGCATATGTTCCTTATGGTTGTCGTACTCCCCTTGCGACATATTCGCCAGATCATCTCTGGTATATGTTGCACCATCGTATCCGAATACGATTTCATCGCTCATAGACACCCAGTATGCTTCGCTGACAATTTCATTTACAACTTTGAGATATTGTTTATACGATTTGTTAAAGTAAATAAGATCAAACTCACTCTCTTCAACTGCCTTCACATGATCCACCATCAACTCCTTCTCCGAACGACCTAATGACGAGTCAGAGGTGCACGCTGCTAAAACGGTACTGAACAATAGAAGTAATCCACACAAAATGGTTTTAAATCTCATTTCAATCCCCCTTTCACCGCCCTTTAACTTAACAAGAATATGCAGAAAGCGGAAGTTTGGTTTTTGTATCCGTCACAATATAAAGGCACGAATTAACTAACATTTCTTTCTTATTCGATGAGGTATTCTCATTTTTCTTGCTATCTATATAACGAAACCAAGCCAGTTAATGTTACAACTTCAATTCAAATATCAACAACAATCTTTAAGGTAGAAATACAAAAAAAGCCTTGCATCGCAAGACTTTGCTCATTGAATAATCTGGAGCGGGTGATGGGAATCGAACCCACGCTATTAGCTTGGAAGGCTAAAGTTCTACCATTGAACTACACCCGCATATAAACTGGTCGGGATGACACGATTTGAACATGCGACCCCCTGGTCCCAAACCAGGTGCTCTACCAAGCTGAGCTACATCCCGAGAAAAGCATATTAGAAAAAGTGGCGCGGCCTAAGAGATTCGAACTCCTGACCTTTTGATTCGTAGTCAAACGCTCTATCCAGCTGAGCTAAGGCCGCAAATTTATGGAGCGGAAGACGGGAATCGAACCCGCGACCCTCGCCTTGGCAAGGCGATGCTCTACCGCTGAGCCACTTCCGCATTTTATTACTTACCGGCCACCACATCAGTGCAGCAGCGACAAGTAATAATATATCATCTGGCGAATGAAATTGCAAGTCCTTTTTTCGAAAACTTTTAACCCCTCTAAAGTATGCGCCAATTTCGCAGGTTTTAGAACGTTCTCTCCAATCTAAGCAAGCTTTCGTTGACGTGCATCAGCTTGTTCACTCATCACTTTATCGGCTACAGGCTGCCCTGCCAGCGCGAACGGCAGACATAAAGGCACACCTGTGCGAGGGTCCGGCACAATGTCGGCTTCAATGTTGAACACTTCGCGCATCGTCTCCGGTGTGACAACTTCAATCGGCGAGCCTTCGGCCTTCACAGTGCCCGACTTGATCGCCACCATATGATGAGCATACCGTGTCGCATGATTCAGATCATGGACAACCATCACGACTGTACGATTGTTCATCTCATTCAGCTTCTGCAGCAGATGAAGCACTTCCAGCTGATGGGCCATATCCAGGAACGTAGTCGGCTCATCCAGGAATAAGATGTCCGTCTCCTGAGCCAGCGCCATGGCAATCCAGGCACGCTGCCTTTGTCCTCCCGACAACTGATCGACTGCGCGGTCCGCGAACTCCGTCATGCCCGTCGCTTCAATCGCCCACTGCACCACTTTGCGGTCTTCTTTGGTCATGGAGCCGAAGCCCTTCTGGTAAGGGAAGCGGCCGTACGAGACAAGCTCAGCCACCGTCAATCCGTCCGGAGCGGTCGGGTTCTGAGGCAGGATCGCCAGCTGCTTCGCCACTTCCTTCGTCGATTGCTTATGGATCGATCTCCCATCCAGCAGCACGCTGCCTTTGGCCGGATTCATAATGCGAGCCATCGTCTTCAGTATTGTTGATTTGCCGGAGCCGTTCGCTCCTACCAATGCCGTTATTTTCCCTTGCGGGATAGCCACATTCAAGTCCTGTACTATCAATCGGTCATCATAAGCGATATCCAGTCCGGACGTCTGCAATCTGATCATGCTGACTAACACGCTCCCTTCCCCATGCATCTATACTCATCTCAAATGATAACTATTATCACACCCACGTTAATGATAATCCTTCTCAAGTTTTCTGTCAATATTTTTCACCCGTCTATTTTCACTCCGCCAATGCGTTTCTTTCCATTATTAAGCCGCCAGTCAGCCACTTCAACCACACCAAAGACCAGAGCGCTTAGCGGCGCTCTGGTCCATCCTGCATTCTTCAATCGCTTGCTTCTCCTCCACGCTATTCAAGCATGAAGAATTTCAATCCGGGAGACTCCCGCTCCCAGCTTGATCAGCACTTCGCCCTCGCGAAGCAGCGTATGTCCGCATGCCAGTTCAGCTTCTGTCACGGCTAGCGGCGACTGAACGCCGTCTACCCGTACGCTGCAGGATCTCTGCAGACCGCGGCAGATGAGTGTGACTGGCTCTTCTCCTGCCGACTCCACTTCAGCAGTCAGCCCGCTCACAGAAGCTGATGCCCGAAGCTTCACATCGGCGCCCGTCTCGTCACGGAATGCGTAGTTCACCTCGGCCGATACGAATATCATGAAGCACAGTTGATCATGCTTATCCGTCGCATTGCCCACATGACTGGCCAATCGGTACGAAGCATCCAGGTTAAGCGGCAGCACGCTGTCCCCTTTCATATAGACGGGAATCCTGGCCAGGTCGGCATCAGCCGTCAGCCACAATCCTCCCGCCAACGGTCCTGCGCCCGCTTCCAGCAACGGTAGCCACTGTCCTCGCGGCAGATAGACGCGTGCCTCGGTCGCCCCTTCCTCCGTCACGGGAGCTACCAGCAGATTGGCCCCGAACATATACTGCTGCGCCAGCTCCGCGCAGACGGGGTCATGCGGATAATCCAGCAGCATAGCCCTCATTAGAGGAGCGCCCGTAGCCGAACTGACCGCAGCCTGTTCATATATATAGGGAAGCATATTCATGCGAAGGTCGGCATAACGCTTATACAGCATCAGTGCTCCCCCGCACCCCGTTCGCTCCGCTATGTTCCATGGCGTACGATCTTGATTGAACTGCCCTTTGCTCTCCGCATGATACTGCATGACAGGACAGAAGGCCGCCATCTGGGTTGAGCGGATATACAGCTCGGCAGTCGGGATATCGCCGGAGAAGCCCCCCAGATCCCATCCCCAGAACGGCAAGCCCGACAAGCCGCTGCTTAGGCCCGCAACGATGCTGGAGCGATACGCATCGAACGTCGACTTCTCGTCTCCCGCCCAGTGCAACGGAGTATTCTGCGCTCCCGTATAGCCGGAACGGCTGAAGGTGATCGCTCCCCCTTCCACGAAGCGGTCAGCGAATCGATGGAAGGCGCCGATATACGCATTGGGATACTCATTGCGCATTTCCGCGCCGTCCCGTCCGTCATGGAATGTCGCGTCAGAGCCGTAGATGCACTCCCCGCCATCCGTCTTGAAGCCGTCAATGCCAATATCGTCCAGAAGATACTGCCGCTTCGACAGCCACCATTCCGCCGCTTCCTCACTCGTAAAGTCTGGAACGAGGCTCCCCCTGAACCATTCGTAATGAGGGATGCGATACGGCGTACCGTCTCCGCGGCGCACCGCGTAACCCCGCTCCACCATCGTCCTCTCGTCGGCATCCCGCTGCGCGTGCGGAATGCCCTCCATATACTTCATCACCGGCGCTTGCCATAAGAGCAGCCGGATATTCTGCTCGTGAATGCGCTCTACAAGCGCCTTCGGATTCGGCCATCTGCCCCATGCCGGGAAGGTGAAGTCGTCATAGACGAAGCGTGCTTCGCCTGACTTCTCCTGGTATTGGGCATCGTTGAATATATAGAAGCTGGCTTCGTCGCTCCATTGCTCCAGCACCAGCACCGTGGACGGAATCGCATGCCTTGCAGTCTGCTCCAGCTGCCAGTCTGTCTCTTGCTCGCTGTCCCAGTTGTTGCTGGACATCCATGGGCCGAATGCCCACTTGGGCGGCAGCTTGGGCCGTCCTGTAAGCGCAGTGAATCGATTCAATAGCTCAAGAGGCTCTCCCGTCCACACATACCATCTCAGCGTCTGACGATCGCGATGAACGTCCGCCTCTACCTGCATCATATCGCTGGTTCTCGTGCCGCATCGGAAGGAGGAATAGAGTGAACTGTCCAGGAACAGGCCATAGCCCTCCGAGCTCATGACGAACGGAATCGGAATATACGTGCGAAAGCCCTGATCTTTATATTGGTTGAACACGTAATGATCCAGCTCGAAGCCGCGGAATTGAATGCCGGCGAATCGCTCACCCATGCCATACAGCCGCTCTTCCTCCGTCAAGCCGGTGTTCATGCGCAGCTTATGCACCTTCCCCTTGCTGTCCGTCAGCACTTCCAGAGCAGGCGTCGAGCCGCCATAGCTGTGCGGCAGCAGGTCGCTCGCCCCTCTCACAATCTGCCAGGACAAGCCTCCCTCTCGATAATGCAGCTGAAGAGAGCCGATCGACACGCTATCTCCTTCTTCGAACGAGTGCAGGGGCCCCGATGCCTCATCCCCTTCCTTCCCTTCTGCCGTCCCGAACGTCATGCTCATACCACCCTCGACGATATGCAGACCCAGCTTATACGATGGATTGCCTGCAATGCCAGTCGGGGAAGCGTAATACACATCCACCCGCCCCGTCTCCGCCCGGTAGCCGGCTACCTCCTCTATCCCGCTCCATCTCAAAACTTCATAGCGATAGCTGCCAGAATGGAACGGCTTGCCTCCCGAATGCGCAATGAACCGGTATTCTACGGAAGCGAACGCATCGCAATCAGATATCTCCGCCCGCCAGTGCAGCTCGCTATCCTCCTCCTCAATGGCGATCATCCTGACCCGGCGCTCTTCGCCGCCATTCACCCTATAGCTTAGCCACACTTCCTCCAACGGCTCAAGGGATCTCGCCAGCGTGCGGACGACAACCGTATCGCCAGCCGTCACCATCCTTGGCGACCGTTCATTCTCACGAACGATATATGGGCTTTCGCTGCCGAGCGGCTCATGCTCGAACTCCACTTCAGCCCGTACAGGCAGCGCGGCCGCGGCTTGCTGCGCCATCTCTACCCATATGGACGGTTTCCCCTCTCTTCCTTGGACGGCCTGCTCCAGCAGACGCTTGGCGCTGGCCGTCTGACCGCATTCGCTATAGTACCAGGACAGAATTGCCGCATGGTCGCCCTGCAGCCCCTTCACATCCAGCCGATCGAGCGATTTCAATAGCGCCAGATCTCCCGGCGTGACGTAGCCGAACGGAACAGCCGCCAGCACAATATCGGCCCATATCGCGTCTGTACCCCGCTCGCTGACGAGATGGGTCCCGTTCATGAAGTCCGTGAATAGGACGCTTCTAATGTCCTTGCCGATTCTATGCGCTTCCTCCAAGCGGAGAATATGGGCCGCTGACCGCATGGCCGCGTAATATAATGCCATTCCGCTGAAGTAAATGCCGCTCCGTTCGCCCCAAAGCCAGTGGACCGCCGGCTTCTGCCAGTGTGCGCCAATGAGCGCAACGCTCTTCTCTATGAACGACGCATAAGGCTGCAATTCCGACGTATCGCCTGTCGCATGTGCGTACTCGCCCGCTACCCATAGATAATAGGCGCAATCATGCAATGTATATCGGGAAGGACTAAGTGTGCTTGCCGTTTCGATCAGATAAGCTCCGGCCGCCTCTGTCTTCCCTTGCTTCAGCTCCGCATAATGAGCCAATGCCAGATCTCGCGGCGCATAAGTTGTAATCGTCATCATTTTATCCCTCCCAGTTGCAATCCGGATTTGAAGTAGCGCTGCGCGAACAGATACAGCACGATAATAGGCAGCATGGAGATCAGACTGCCCGCCATCAGGACGTTGTACTTGCTTTCGAATTGCCCGTTCAATTGTCCCAGCGCGAGCGGCAGCGTCATCTTCTCCTTCTCCGACAGCACGATTAGCGGCCAGAAGTAGTCTCCCCATACGTTCATCACCGTCAGAACGGCCAGCGTCATGACGATCGGCATGCTGAGCGGGATAATGATTTTGCGGAATACATCCACATGAGAAGCTCCGTCCATGAATGCAGCATCGAGGAAGTCGTCATGCAGCGTCATCATATATTGCCTCAGCATGAAGACGGCGAACGCGTTGAAGATCGACGGCATCATGAGACCGGTGAACGTATTGACCAGATGCATTTCTTTCAGAATGAGAAAGATTGGGATCGTCGTCACTTGCGTCGGCACCATCATCGTAGCCAGGAATAGCGCGAACACGACCTCGCGGCCCTTAAAATTCACCTTTGCAAAAATGTAGGCGGCCATGGACGCCGAGATTAACGTAATCAGCGTCGACATCGCCGTCACATACAGGCTGTTGGCTATCGCTTTCCCGAAGGGGAACAGCGAGAACAGCTTCTCATACGCCTCCAGACTGAACGGGTCCGGTATCCACTTAATCGGGATCTCCAGATACGCTCCGTCCGTCTTGAGCGAGGTGCTTAGCATCCAGATGAACGGAAGCAGGGCGAAGAAGGCCAGCAGCGAAGCAATCAGATAGAATGCGATCGGTCTATATATTCGGCTACCCATCATAATGCACCCACTTCTTCTGTAGTCTCATCTGAATCATCGTGAAGATAAAAATAATGATAAACAACAGCCATGAGAACGCAGCCGCGTAACCCATCTTGTGATACTTGAAAGCCAGCTTGTAGATGCGTTCCACCATCACCTGCGTCGAGCCGTGCGGGCCGGCGTCCGTCATAATCATGACCTGAGGGAACAGCTGGAAGGAATTAATGATGCTAATAATGATGACGAAGAACAGGATCGGCGACAGCAGCGGCAGCGTAATCTTAAGCAGCCTCTGCGCAGCGCCCGCTCCGTCAATCTGCGCAGCTTCATAGTAGCTGGGGTTAATGCCCTGCAAGCCCCCCAGGAGAATAAGGGAGAAGAAGCCCATGTCCTTCCATACGCTGGCCAGCACGATGCCGGGCATCGCCCAATGCGGGTCCTGCAGCCACGCGGGGCCTTCAATGCCGACGAAGGACAGCAGCTGATTGACCGGCCCGTAATTCGCGCTCAGCAGCCATCTCCATATGAGCGCCCCCGCCACCCATGAGGTGAGCACCGGGATAAAGTACATGACGCGATATACACTTAATCCGCGATATGACTTGTTGAGCAGGATGGCAATGCCGATCGATACGACCAGCATAAGGGGCAGATATAACACGATATAATACGCCGTATTGCGGAACACCCGCCAGAACTCTTCGCCACGCAATATCTCCGCATAGTTGTCGGCACCGATAAAATTCGGCGTGCCGGCTGCAGGGTTCCACTGGTTCAGCCCGTTCCAATCGGTGAAGCTAATGACAAGCGAGTAGATGATTGGAATGACGCTGAACAACACCAAGCCGAAACAGGACGGCAGAAGAAATCCCGCGATGACTAGCCACTTCTTCCCACTTCTCTCTGCGCGCATAGGACACCTCGCTACTTCAGTTTAATCTTCTCTTCCAATTCCTTCTGCGCATCCGCCAGCGCTTTCTCCGGCGTATCCGCACCTTGCGCAGCCTTGGACAGATAATTGCTCAGAATATCGTTCATCTCACTGAACTGTTCAATGACCGGGGGCGTGATCAGATACGCCAGGGAATCGAATACCGCTTTCCTGTTATCCGGAGGAGTAATGCTGAGGTAAGCCTCTTGAATTTCTGGATGCGTCACCGCCGGAAGCTCCCAGTTCGCATCGACTCTGATCTGCGCGGCTTCCTTGCTGCCGGACATGAAGGCAATCCACTTGAATGCGGCGTCCGCCACCTTGCTCTCCTTATTGATGACCAGCCCGTTGGCGAAGAAGTGCGTCGCTTTCTGCTTGCCGCCCGGCTCCACCTCAATATCCCAATTGAACTTCACATTTTGCACAAAATCAGGGAACGCCCAAATGCCGGTAATCAGCATGCCGAGTCGTCCCGTCTTGAACAGGTCCCAATCGCCGACACCGCTCAACTGCGCCTCCGAAGGCATCACATTCGTCACATTGATCCGCTCGGCCAGATGGCGAAGCGCTTCCACATTCTCCGGCGTATTGACCGTGAAGGCCGTGCCGTCCTCATTCAGCAGGCTGCCTCCGTTTTGCCGAACCGCTTTGAAAAATTCGAAAAACTGAACGCCTTGGTGAACACCGAATATATCATCGCCAAGCGCTCGAATTTTCGCAGCGGCATCGTCCATCTCTTTCCATGTCCAATCCTTCGTCGGATAGTCTACGTTCGCCTGATCGAACAAGTCCTTGTTGTAGAACAGCACGACGTTGGAGAAGCTTGCCGGCAGGCCATACTGAACGCCGTCGTCCTGGAATGCATTCAGCGCCTGCTCTTGCAGTGCGGAGCGGTCAATTGTGAATGCGTTCAGATCGTGCAATACGCCTTTCTTCGCATAGGAGAAGAAGTTCTCGAAGTTCAGCTCGTATGCGTCAGGCGCTGTTCCGGCGGCCACTCTCGTCTGCAGTTGCGTGAAGTACTCCTCATAGCCGATCGTTTCGATATCGATTGTAATGCCGGGGTTCAGCTCTTCGAATTTCTCCTTCATCTTCTCCAGCGCAGGCGCCGCATCACCCGCACCGGAGAAGTTGGCGAATTTCACCGTCACATTCTCCGTTTTTTTGTCCTTCCCGCCCGTCGAAGACGCCTCATCTTCCTTCCCTGCACAACCTGCGACCAACACCGTCATCATCGTTGCCGCCAGCAGTCCCGACAGCGTTTTGCCCCATTTTCCATGAACCATCGATCAATTACCCCCTCATGTAAGTGAAAAGATGTAATATCATTAAACGGCTTATGTTGTTAACCGTTTAACTTCCGAACTGTGCTTCTTTCTACAATTTCCAAAGGCAAGAGGGAATGCGTGCCTTCCGTCGACTTCTTGTCAGTAGATCTAAGCTGTTCGATAAGCAATCTGGCCGCCCTCTCGCCCTTCTGCGCAATGCTTTGCTTCACTGTGGTCAAAGGCGGATAGAGCATTCCCGCCCAGGCAATATCGTCGAATCCGATGACTGACACATCCTGCGGTACGGAATTGCCGTTCTCCATCAAGCCGCGAATGACGCCGAACGCGACAAGATCGGCCGTCGCGAACACTGCCGTGATGTCCGGATTGTTGCGAGCGATATGCCCCCCCGCTTTAAAGCCATGGTCGAATGTAACGGAATGCTCGAACACATAATCCGGGTTATAGAACAGTCCCGCCTCCTGAAGCGCCCGCTTGTAGCCAAGGAACCGCTTCTCGACGACGCCGTCGCGTCTGATCATGCCGGTTACGATCGCGATATGGCGATGCCCGTTGTCAATCAGATGCTTCGTGGCCAGGTAACCTCCCAGCTCATCGTCGATTCCGACATTGGTGAAGTAATCGTCATGAATATAGCTGTCGATCAGTACGATAGGAATGTCGGCCTCCTTGCATTCCTCGTACAGCTTCTCTGGATAGACCCCCATAATGATGGCGCCGTCCAGATTGCGCGAGATGGAGATGTCCAGATAAGACTTGCCCTTCTCCACCCCCGCCAGAATAATGTGATAGCCGTATTCTCTGACCACCGACTCAATGCTGCTGATCATTTCGCTATAGAACGGGTTCTGGAACACCAGCTGCTTGTGCTCCTCGGTCTGCGGGATGATGACCCCAATCAGCTCAGAGGTATTTTTGACAAGTCCCCTGGCGGAAATGCTGGGAATGTAATTCAGCGCTTTGATGGATTCATAGATGGTACCGATCGTTTCTTCTGATACTTTATGCGCTTTACCATTAAGCACATAAGACACTGCGGCGACTGACACCCCTGCATGACTGGCAACATCTTTAATCGTTACTTTTTTCTTGGACACAGTAGCTGCTACTCCTTTTCGCATATAAACTAGTTAACCGTTTAACCTCACTATAAATTCCAATCCTCCTTTTGTCAATAGTTTTGTTATAAGCGCTTACAAAAAGCGTTTTCGCAACTTTCCTCTTCCATGTACGGTATACTAATGTAAACCTCATATTATCTAACGGGAGGAGATGATAACCATTCGATATAAGCTCTATATCTTCTTTAGCATCGTATGCATTCTGATGCCGATAGCCGCCACCATTTATGGCATATGGGACAGCAAACAACCGAAGGTAGGTCCCATCGGCAATGGTCCTTATCCTTTCGAGCCGCCGCTCTCCTTTATTTTTTGCTTCATCACGGGTGTCGTTAATTTGCCCGTTGCTATCATCCGATACAGGAAGTATAAGCAAGGGGAAAATAAAGACAAGGACTAATGCTTCCCCATCTCCACGAATCTATTGTGGTAAAATAAAAACAAGCCTTATGCCTGATCGATTAATGAAAGAAGGAGTCTGAGCGGACGATGAATAAACCGGCAACAATCTATGATATCGCCAAGCATGTCAATGCTTCACCCGCAACCGTATCCCGGGTGCTGAGCAACAGCAAGTATCCCGTACGCCCGGCGCTGGCCGAGAAGATCCGGGAAGCCGCCAGGGAGCTGAATTATACCCCCAATAGCATCGGAAGGCAGCTGAAAACGAATAAAACATCGACAATCGGCGTCATCATCCCCTCCATCACGAACCCTTTCTACGCCGCAGTCGTCTCCGGCATTGAAGAGACTGCGAGCGAGCAGGGCTACCAGGTACTTCTGTGCAATTCTCAGAACAATCCCGAGCTGGAGCTGCAGCATCTGAAA
The DNA here is from genome assembly GCF_025567625.1 of Paenibacillus sp. J5C2022. GTDB lineage: Bacteria > Bacillota > Bacilli > Paenibacillales > Paenibacillaceae > Pristimantibacillus. The sequence continues at coordinate 135,246 of NZ_JAOQJC010000014.1, forward strand.
AATTTGCAAGAAAATCAGGTGAAAGGCGTGATCATCTCCTCGATTATCGATAAAAATGACGGCTTGAAGCAATATTTGAGCCATGGCTTTAAAGTCGTCACAATCGACCAGAACCATCCTGATACCGATACCTGCCAAATCAATTTCGACTATGCCAAAGGGGGGCATGTCATTGCCTCTCATCTGCTGGAGCAAGGCCACCGGGATATCGCCTTCTTGTCCGCGCCGCTTGACCGCCCCAGCCGTCAACTGATCTATCAAGGCTATAAAGAGGCGCTTCATGCTCGCGGAGTCGACATTGACCAGGCCAGAGTGCTAATCTCTTCTACAAGCGAGGAGTCTGGCAAGCCAATTACGGAGTTCCAGCAAGGCAAGCAATTGACACGCCGTCTGCTGCAATCGAAGCCGTGGCCGACCGCCATCATGGCCAGCAACGATATGCTCGCCTTCGGCGTAATGAACGAACTCGTCAATAAGGGCATTCGTGTACCGGAAGACATCTCCGTCGCCGGCTTCGACAATCTGGAATTCGCCGAGATCGTCGCGCCCGCCCTGACGACCGTCGAGCAGCCCAAGCAAGAGATGGGAGCAATCGCCAGCCGTCTGCTGATCGACCTTCTTAACGATGTTGATAATGCTCCCGGTGAAATTATGCTTCAACCGCAGCTCGTCGAAAGAAAATCTGTCCATGCGGTAACTTAACATTAATTTTTCAATAATATCTTGTGTCTGAAGGATATCCATGGTATCCTTTCAGTAATCGATTTCAGAAATCGATTTCTATATTTCTAAAGGAGTGAACTTAGTTGCAAATTCATATTTACCAGGATGCCGACATGACTGGCAAGCAAGCAGCTATAAACGCTGCAGTATGGATCAATACATGCATTCAAGAAAGGGGAAAGGCGAGAATCGTGCTTTCAACCGGCGCATCGCAATTCCCATTTTTCGAGCACTTCGTGCAGCAGCCGATCGATTGGGCCGCCGTCGAGATGTTCCATCTTGACGAATATATCGGACTATCGGAATCGCATCCCGCAAGCTTTCGGAAATATTTGAAGGAACGCTTCGCTTCACGCGTCCCGTTAGGCAAGGCTTACTTCGTCGACGGTGATAGCGCAGATGTGTCCCAAAGTCTGATCAGACTGGAGCAGCTAATTGCGGAAGCGCCACTAGACTTGGGGCTTATCGGGATAGGTGAGAATGCGCATATCGCCTTTAACGATCCGCCTGCCGACTTCTCAGCACGTACCGCATACAAGATCGTCGATCTGGATGACGATTGCAAGACGCAGCAAGTGCGCGAGGGATGGTTCCAAGATCTTGACCATGTACCAAAGCAGGCCATCTCCATGACCGTTCATGGTATTATGAGCTGCAGTAAAATCATCTCCGTCGTTCCTCACGAAGTAAAGGCCAATGCCATCAAGCGAACGTTGGAAAGCGATCTGACCAACCTTATACCGGCTACCATGCTGAAATCCCATGCCGACTGGTCCTTATACTTGGATCCTGCATCCGCCTCTCTGCTTCCAATCCGTCTGGTGGCGGCCACTTCTCAATATGCGGAAGCCCCCACAAAGTGAAGCTTTGCTTCGAAGCTTACTGGGGTACTTTGCGAGGAGCACGGAGCTTATCAATTTTTTATACAACAAATAAGCCTTTAGATCGTTGCCGATCTAAAGGCTTCTAATGTATTGGGATGGTGCGCGTAGAGGGACTTGAACCCCCACGGTCTCCCGCCAGATCCTAAGTCTGGTGCGTCTGCCAATTCCGCCATACGCGCTTATTTGTTGCTCAGAAATATAATATACAGCATTTTGATTAGGAATGCAAGCAATTTTTTATGAAACAAAATGAACCAAGATTCCGTTCAGGAAAACAAAAACCCCTTCTGCTCGAAAGGGTTTCTCATGAGTGGTGCGCGTAGAGGGACTTGAACCCCCACGGTTTCCCGCTAGATCCTAAGTCTAGTGCGTCTGCCAATTCCGCCATACGCGCGCTACTATGCGGCTTCTCGGCGATTGTGTCCGCGTGATATTCGGGCTTTGCGTTAGACTCTTTTCGATGGCTTAAACGTTGGCTTAACGTTGGCTTAACGAATCTAACGTGGCATACCCCGCACTTACCGCACAAAAGCGTACCTTATAACCTAACGAAATTATAGCACGGAGGCTTGACGAGGTACAAACGAAAAAAAGGCGGCCGATCCCCGGAAACGATTCCCGAGAAGCGACCGCCATGTATTGCGTTTACATTTATTACCATTGAGTTAAAAATTGATTCGCCGATTGTATATGCAGCAGCCGAGGGGTCCGCGATGGCACCCGTTGGGGGCCTGCGCCGCTTGCCGTCAGTCCGCGCTAGACACCGAATCTAGCGAGTACATTCCGATCGGATTCCGAAACCCGAAACCCCGCGTCACGTCTACGTTTTCAGCGATTAGCACCGTTTTAGCGTCCGATATAGTCCGATCCTATTTGCACTATTACACATATGGACGGCCAAACCCCGTGAGTTTTCGGAGGTCGTCCGTCCCAGGACCTCGCTGCAGGTGTTTTCGCCATTTGTAAAGCGTTGTAAACACGTAATTCCCCGTATTTGTAACCTTCCGTAGCCCGACGTAACCTTCCGCAACCCCGTGTGTAATCGTAATTACTACGTTTAACTCGTCAATGCTACGTTATTCGTGAATCGTCCGGAAGGTTACAACGGTGATACGCTTGCCTTACGTCAATTACCACTTTACTTTACATTAGCGCTCGCTTTGACGTGCTTTCAACGCTTCCAATCGCTGCCTTAACGCTTCAACGTCCGTCGTCTTATCGGTCTGCTTCGTTTCCACTTCGACCTTATCCGTCAGCATGGCGTTAGCTTGTAGGATAAGCTTTGCGGCCGCTGCCGACTTATTATCGATAGCGCTTCGAAGCATGGCGTCCATTACTCCGCCTAATCGATCGGACGTGTAGCGCTTTACCTCCGCTCGCAGTTCCGTGTTAAACTCGTCAGTCCTCCGCCAAGCGTGCAGCGTCTGCCTTGATACGCCGCAAAGTGCCGCGATTTCCTCCAACGTTTTGCCGCCATGCTTCGGCTGTATTAGCCATTCGATTGCCGTATACTGTTCCGGTTTTAACATAATTGCGTATCCCCTTTCGTATAAAAAAGAAGCCCCGACCAATTGGCGAGACTTCTTCGTGATTATTTGGTTACTTCGTTCACTTCCGGTTCTCGTTCCGTCGATTGCAGCGCTTCGAGTTCGAGCTGAAGACCGGTTAACTCTTCTTCGAGTTCCGCTATCTTCTCGGCCTTCTCGGCGTTGACTTCTTTGACAAGTTTAGCGTATTCCTCGTCGCTCATACCGTCTTTGTATACATAGCGCAGCTTATACTCGGGATCGTTTACATACTCTAGTTTTTCCTCTACTTCGACAATGCGGCCTTTTATAATTTCGATGCGGACTTCCTTCTGATATAACTCTCTCGATAACGTAATAATAGCGTTGTTGTCGCCTTCAGCCGGTTTATAATAAACGCCACGACCTAAACCTTCACTTAACTCGCGAACCGGCGCGTAACTCTTACCATCGATAACGATTACGTCACTCATACGTTTTCCGTCGAGATAGAGTTCCGCCACCGACCCTACTTTCTTGCCGATCATTGACGCCTGCTCCGCCAAGGCTTGACCGCTGAACATAAGTACCGCGCCTATAACAATTCCGATAGCTACCTTCTTCATGGTATAACCTCCCATATTTTTATGATAAGTATAACATCGGAAAGTAGCTAAAGGAAAATTAAGGCGTTGCACTCTCTAGTGCCGATAAGCGGGATTCGATGCTTGCTAATCTACTCGTTAAGCCATCTACGTTGGATTGCGGGAAATTAATGACCGGAGTGTCTTGGAAGTCCACTAAATTAGTAGCTATAACAAATGTATTGCCGCCGACGATCAACGAACTTCCCGGTTGTGCTGTTATATTGAATAGCCCGTTCGTCCCCGAAATCGTACCGCTATGCCCTCCGGACTGTCCGAAGAAGCGTAGCTCCTGATAGCCGAATGCATCCGTTGTGTCGATGCTGATTCGCTTCGTACCGGTATTATCATACGATCGTAGCCCGCCCGGTTCTAACGCGACATGCTGCGTTGTTCCGGCTGTCTTGACCGTGGAAGCAACGATAGTCCCGCCGTTGATGAATGATCCGTTTACGGTACCTCCGATAATCGTTCCCGCGCTCACCGTTCCGCTAAACGTCCCGTCTACGCCTTGTAACGTTCCCGTGAAAGTACCGCCTGCCGCCGACAGGTTCCCGGTGAACGTGCCATCAACGGCTTGCAACGTACCGGCGAAAGTCCCGCTAGCAGCCTGTAGCGATCCCGAAAACGTCCCGGCCGCCGCTTCGAGTGTCCCCGAAAACTTAGCATTCCCCGTCGCCGCGTCCTGCCATATCGTCTTATTTCCGGACTTATTGTACATCGCCATGCCGTACTCGCCAGGCCCCGTCTGCCCTAGCCGGATAAGCTCACGGTTAAAGTCGTCGGATATACGCATCCCTAGCCCGTCGACTAGCGTAATGGAATCGTCGTACTTTTCTCCCTTTAAGACGGCGTTCTTACTCGTATACACCATCGCTTGCTTCCCGGCCACCGTAGCACGAAACAGGACGTCGCCGTTGGATAGCTCGCGGAAATTGGCTAGGACGACACGGCCGCGCTTCGGTTCAAACGGGTACCGCTCGAAACGGTGGACGCGGGCATCGAATCGGTAGCCCATCGGTTCATCGATCACCGTTACAGTGTCGCCGACCTCCCGAATGGCGTCCGCCTTGAACTCGATATCGACTTTTTCGAGCTGAACGAAGTCGATTTCGTAGGCCACTTTCGGAAGCTCGACCGTTTTAAGATGCCGTTCCATAGCGGCCAATAATGCGGGCTGCTCGTCGATTTCCGGGAACTCCACTTTGCCCATGTACGGATTGGCGGCGTCAAAATATTGGCTATCGATATACTTCGTTGTGTGTCCGGCGTGTCCTTCGATCGTAAGCCCGTTCTTGCCGTAGCCATATAACCGCGTTATCCGTTCCATCGAATGGCTTTTCCGGATGATACCCGTCAGGTTTTTCTTGTAACGGATTTCGACGCCATGATTCCCGCCCTTCCTCGTCGTCAACGTTATGCCGTAGTTATCGAAACTCCGCTCGGCCCCGTACAGTTCGCGCGTCTGATTCAATAACGCCAGCTTCGAGTCTTCCCCGAAGTTGAATACGTCCTGATTCGGAAAAGAACCCTCCACCGTAAAAGTGAAGGGCGTCTCGTTTCCGATCAATCCGAGCAAGTATTCCGGCGGCTTGTTGGCGGCAAAGTCCACGAAGTCGTCGAGGAAATATTGTCCGAGTCTGAACGCCACGTGGTACGCCACAACTCGCTTATATATTCGGAGGCCTTCGCGGACCTCGTTGACGTCCTTAATGACGAACCGCTGGCCCCGCTCGATCCCATCCGGAAACTTAACCTCGTTGTCTTCGATTAAACCCTCGTAACGGTCGGAATCGTCGGGCAGCTTCGGATATAGGAAGGATACGAAGTAATCGCCGTTAAGCTCTTCAGTAACCGCAACGTCGGCCGCTTTAGCTAGTATTTGCTTAGCGGGCTGTCCGTTGATAATCGAATGCAGCTCAAGTCGGCTGCGGAATTTTTGCGTCATTGACTTCCCCCTCCGTTTTGGTAGCCGCTGCGCCGAAGTTCTGCCGCCATATCGACGGCTGTCCGGCCAAGCGCGCGCATGTCTATTTCGTCCTCTAGTACCGGATCGTTTACTTCCATGCCGACTACTCGGTCGATATTGTACGTATTACCGCCGCCGTTTCTTCCTTCGAGCATACTCCGAATCTGTCCCGGCGTAAGAACAACTTCGCCCGCCCGCAGTACGGCCGTCACCTCGTCCGGCATGAGCATATCCCCCGCCGAGAAGTTCCGTTGTCCGACAATGCCGCCGTTATGGAATATCGGCAGTCCGTCCACTCCGAGCCATTTACCAATGCTTCCGTCATAGGTTGCGCCTAACTCGGCCCCGAGCCGTTGGTTATCGGCTTTGAGTCTCGCCTTCCCTTCCGCATCCGCCGTGTGCCAGGCTTTAGCGTTAGCTTGCATCTGCGCGATGATCGAAGATTTAACGCCATCGCCAACGCCGGTCATAATCGACTCGTACTCCGTCTTGAACCGTTCCAGCTCGGCCAATATCTCCGCATTAGTCGAAGCAAAAGCCGTATAGCGGGCATCTTCCGTCTTCTCGTAGATCGCCACGAAGTCGCCGTTAAACTCTTCAAGCAGCGTCTTCATTTCGCCGTACCACGATTCGATGTCCGCTTGCTGACGGTCTAGCGCTTCGAGTTGTGCATCCCGTTCGTCCTCGAGTGCGTCCTTTTGGTCCTCGACGTCCATCTTCCGGAGCTTTTCCTTCAGTTCCGCAAGATGCCGCTGGCCCTTCTCCGACGTGGCTCCGCTGTACTTCGCAATTTCGGACTGCAAGTCGGCCCGTTCGCGCGCCCGTTCGCCATCGTCGATTAGTTCCGCCTGCTCGTCGTAAAAGGCCCGTATCGCCTTCCGCCGCTCGTCCAGCGCGTCAAGCTCCGCTTTCTTCTGCTTGTCGATCGCTTTAATTACGTTGTCGGCGGACGCTTCCGCTTTCTTGGCCGCGTCGGCTTCGGCTTGCTCCGTCTCTCGGATTATGTCCAGCCGCAACCGGTAAAGCTCCGAATCAGCCTGCTTGTAATAGTCGGAATCCTTTTCGTAGCGGCTCCGGACACGCGACCAGGCTTCGAGCTTCATGCGTGCTATTTCGGCTTCGCTCTCTCCGGCCAGCGTCATGCGGCGTTCCTCTTGCGTGATCCAATCGGCGGAATGTCGGAACCGTTCGTCGGCCGTTTCTTCCGCAGACCGTGCCGCATCTGCGGCCATTTGTTCGGCAAGACGTTGTCGGCGGGATTCTGCGTCCATCCATATGTCATCGTACTTTTCGTATTGCTTCGCCAACGATTGCAGCCGGTCATGTTCTTGCTGCTCCGTAAGCTGTCCGAGTAGGCGCTTCTTCTCCATTATCTTTAGCGCAAACTGGTACCCTTCCTCTGCTACTTGCTCAGCGGACTTCTCAGCAGACTTTTTAACGCTACTTCCGCCTCCGCTCCGGCCCGGACCTGTTTTCTCGTCAGTCCCGCCGCCGCCGCCGTCCGTCGTCCGGAATGCGTCTACGCCCACCGTAAGATCATCGAGCAACTTAGTCGCTTTGTTAATCTCGAACCGCGTCTGATTGATTTCGTCGTTAATCCGCTTCTTCGTCTTCTCCACCGCGGCCTTTGCGCCCATCTCGAGAAAACCCGCAACTCCATCCGATAAGAATGCGGCCGCTTTCGGCTGCGCGCCTTCGATTTTCCTAATTTGATTCATCGCCTCGGAAGCTAGTCTTACCCGCTCTTCGGCTTCCGTTTTTGCCGCCTGTATTACTTTTTTCGCCGCGGTTATCGCAGCATTTACGCGATCCTTCTCGCCGGTGATATAACCGTCCAGCGCATCTTTGTTTTTAATGTGCCAGCGGTTTTCCTCGTCAAGTTGGGCGTTCAAGTCCGGATATTCCTGCTTGAGCTGCTTAATGATGGTTGCCAGCCGCGCTTTCTGCTCTTCGGACAACTTTTCGCGGGCATTCAGCTCGTCGTATTCGGTGGATAGCGCTTCGAGAGTAGTTACATTGTCGGCCGCCGCGATATTTGATTGCATTTGTTGCCGCGTTAAGTCGACCAGTGCGCCGAGTGCTTCGTCCGTCGACTTCTTCATGGTCCGGAGCGCAAATTCCGCCGCTTCTACGTTTTCGTATCCCATATCGGCCAGCTCTTTGTTTATTTCTTTTATAGCGTCGGCCAAATCGAACATGGCATGCGTATTCTCGATAGTGCCGCGGCCCTCTTCGGCATCCTTCATACGTTGGTTGTATTCGTCTTCGAGTTCGTTCCGCCGTTCCAGGACGTCATTCAACGTATCGACCTGCGTCTGCATCTGCTTATATTGCTGCGCGCCGAGAATGCCGTCCGTCTTCTCTAACGCCGCGTTAAGCGCTTCTTGATTCTCGGAAAATTCGCGAGCTGTCTCGCTGCCACTGTTGGCCGCCGCCACATATGCCGAGATTCCCGTTACGACTGCGCCGATTGCCGTTATTGCCCATCCGATCGGGCCGAGCGCAATGTTAAGTCCCCGGATCGCTACGGACAGTACGCCGATTGCCGTCGCAAAAGCCAGCGTCGCCGTCGTTGTGGCCGTTACGGTTGATACGACTTCCTTATTCTCGGACGCCCATCCGGTAAACTGCTTAATAAGCGGCGTCATTTCTTCGGTCATCTTTTGGATCGTCGGCATGTACGCTTCGCCCAACTCGGCCCGCGCCATTGCCAACGTCTGATTAAACTCGGATTGCGCGCCCGTGTAACCGGTCATAGCAGTCTCAGCGTTACCCGCAAACATAGCAGCCTCCGACATCATGCCGTTATATGCCGCCTGTGCTTTTTGAGCATCCGTCAGCTTGCCCGCGCTTGTGCCGATCGACTTGGCGTAACGGTCGTACATGACGGATAGATTCGTCGTGATACCGGCGGCGTCGGTTAGCTCCGAGTTCTGCATCTTAATACCGCGCGTTGCGTTGACGATCGCCTCGCCCCACGACAAGTGGGCTTCACGGTTATATGCCGCCGAGTCCGCCATAGCGTTGATAAGCTTGATTGATTCGTCCAGCCCGTAGCCGGTCGATAACGTAGCCTTCAGCGCATTAGCCGATTCTTGAACCGTCATGAATCCACGGCTCGCCAATTCTTCGGCCGCTTTCGTTACGGCGTCGACGTCATGCCCGAGCGCCTTCGCTACTTCGGAAACGCCTTGAATCGACATGGCGAGTTGGTTAGCTTCGTCCGCCAGCGTTTTCACCGTCCGTACAAGCCCGACGAGTGCCGCCGATGCCCCGACCGCCACTAACGCTGATTCGAGATGGCGGAAGCTTGCCGCCGTCTTGCCCGCCCCTATTTTTACGTCCATCAAGTCACGCTTTGCCTGGGCCGTCCCTTGCCGGAATCTTGCCGTGTTTAACTCGAGTCGCGCCTTGATAGCGCCGATTTCCGTTGCCATTAGATCACCGCCTTAACGATCATGCCGACGATTAGCTCCCGGTATGGCTCGAGATCGGGCAGCAGCTCCGCATACTCGCCTTCGAGTTTTAAGACGATGCACCGGGCCGCCAACGTTATGATTTCGCGTTTCTCTTCGGGCGCGGCATCTGATTTAAGCACCGCGTCAATATCGGTAAGATAACGGGTAAGGTCGGCGGCTATCGCTTTATTGATTCCTTCGTTCATTCTCGTATCCCCCTTTATAGTAAAAAAGAAGCCGACGGGCTTTAATAATGGTCCGCCAGCTTTTCGTAGATCAACCGTTAAAAACTGCAAGAATCCGTGCTTTATATGACACGTATATGTTAGCATCTTCGATAGTCTTTGTTTTACCCGCTTGCTCGTATAATCGTGCAAGTATATCCGCATCTACTCGGATATGTTCAACGTCTACTGTACCTGTAGAACGAGAAGTTACCGCCTCGTCATTTGTGATCGTTACTTGTCCGCTGTCATAACAAATAATTTGCATTGTTTGTCCCTCCTAGTGGTTTTATTGGCCTTCCTGGAGTCGCTGAAGCCGTTCCTCCAAGTACGCAACCTTTGCTTTTTCCTGTGCTGCTTGCTCTATGAGTATCGCGTGATTCGCGAAGTCCCATGCGTAACGCGCTCTTGTCACTTCTCGTGCTAACGCTTCCGGTGAGTTCGGGTCCTCTCCTACTTCTACTTCTTCTTCTTTGTAGTCCTCCGGCCTATGCCCCTCATTCCCCTCGATAACAAAGAACTCGTCCGTACGATTCAAGTATCTTGTATACTCGGGGCCGGCCATATTGTCTACAGCGTCAGTAATAATGGGGCCTGTATAGACTTCCGGCTGCTCAAGCATCGATTGTGCCGATTCCATGATCGTACGTGCTTGGCGTACATCATCGGTTTCAAATTTTGTCTGCAAGGTGCCGAACGTCTGACTTAGATTTTGCCTCGTATGTCCGTCGGAACCCGGTGCGCCAATAATAGTAGCGGCCATCTCGCCGAATTGATCACTTACGATGTTCGCGATATACGGATCGTCGAGTTTTTCCACGAACTCGGTTAGCTTTTTATACGCCGCATCGGCCCGTGTAGCGATTTGCAATTCCGTTTTCAGCCTGCGTAGTTCGCCCTCGAAACGTTCCAGTTTAACCGCGTCAGGCTTCGGAGGCTTAGCGTAGACGATGGCGTCAGCGTATTTTGCGGCCTTAGATAAGTGCGATTTGTACTCCTGCATCCTCGTATGACTGTTTTGGAGAATCGAGATGCCTACTTCTTTCTTTAACGCTGCCTTGGCTTCTACTCTCCCCTCAGTACTAAGACGCCTATCGTCTTCGATTGCGCGGTTTCGTTCCTCGAACTGCTTTTTAATTGACAGCAATTGGCCTGCGCTATCACCTGTAATTTCATGTGCTTTTTGCATAAACTCTTTAGCTTTAAGAATTGTCATTTGTCATTTCCCCTTTAGTTTTTTATTGAGTAGCCTTCCGCCTCTAACTCCGCCACAAAGTCAAATTGGACATGCATCGCCGCTGACGTTGTCGACGTTATAGCGTTTCGCTTGCGTACTTCCTTCGTTTTTACAACATTGCCCTCTGCGTCTGTCGCAGTAAGATGTACGATAATATCCATCGTGCCGTTTATGGCTATGACCTGGCGGTCTACGGTGACTTCTTGACGATGCGGCCGGGCTGGCACCGGCGATGGCGTTCCGATCCACGTCCGCCGCTCGTCGTTTGGTTCGATCTTAATTAAACTTCGGCTCGTTATCATACGTTTACCAACTGGACCGCGACCGCCTTCGTACGTCCCTGCCTGTCGACGCCTTCCTCGTAAGCCACCGTCACGCCTTCGCGAATGTACGCTTTGTTTCCGTCCACGATTTCGGCAACGTGAAAAAATAGCTTTCCAGGCTTTCCGCCATTAAGGCCGATAAACCCGAATCCCTTATCCGGATTAAAGAACCGTACCTTGCCAACGTGCTTTGAAGGGCTAACCGGCTGATACTCCGGCCCCTTCCGTTCCGGCTTCGGCTGGCGCTTACTCGTGCCAATACTCGGCCCAATCGACGCCATTAGCTCGACGTGCGCCTCCGTGTCCTCCGCTCGGTATGTCGTCCATGTCGCTGATTCGTTATACATTCCGCTTTCTCCCCTTCTTCGGTTTTTTGGTGATACCCCTTACCTCGTCCGATTTACCGTAAACCCGCGGCGCGTTTTCTCGGATATACGCGTCGGACCAGTATCCGCCGTACACCATTTCGCCGATCTTGTCCGACTCTGTATCCGCTAAAATGACCCGTTTGCGGTGATACTCCATCGGAATAATTTCGCTGACAAATAGCATCGTATCTACCTCCCGTAACGCTTTAGAACGCCAAATAAGCCGATATAGGGGCATAACCCTTTATCCGCTATAGGACGTCTAATTCAACGGCTATAAAGCGTCTGACACGGTAAATATCAAGGTAAACCGTTATGTTGTCGCCTGCTTTCTACGGTACTCGCGCGCCCTCTTGTTCCGCGCCTTCCTTGCCGCTTCCGCCCCGCACTTTTCGCAATAAATCTGCCGCCCCGACTTCCGCTTAAACGCCGCCCGGCAGCTCCGGCACGGTACGTACTTGCTACCGTCAGCCAGCCCCCGCTCGGCCTTATACGACTGCTCTAGCGCTGGATCGGCCGGTAATACGGCGTTCTCAAAATAGCGGCATCGGCCGTTTTGCTGCCGGAAGTATACACATTGACAATCCATTAAGCAGCGGTCGGCCGTGCTTGTGTCAAACGTTGCGCATTGCGTCCGTGCCATCGATTGGATACGTGCCGTTACGTCACTCACCGGCGATCACGCTCCAATCCGTCTTGCACAAACGTCTTATCCGTCATCGGGTAGGCGTCCGGCCACCGTCCGGCATCCAGTCCGCCATATAGCACGAATAGCACAATGGCCCGTACCTCGAACTTTGTCACGCCCCAATTTTTTGTGGGCGAAAACTCCTTACACGTCAACGTTGCCAGCCGCTCCACCAGCGCGAAGAACTTAGGTTCCGTCATCTTGGCGATGTGTTCCGGCCCGTTCGATTCTTCTTCGATACACCGGACCATCCGGCCGAGACAGATTTCGCGCTCAATCCCGTCGACAAAGTACGGGCATATCTTTAGTGGCCGCTTGTCCTCCGCATATTTAATGTACGTGTATCCTTCCGTGTCCCGTGTAACTATAGCTTGCATGTCGTTCAGTCCCGTTGCGGCCGCCGTGGTCCGCGTCCGACTTCGTATTTGTGCCCACGTGTTGCCCTGTCGTTTAACGCCCGACTGTACGGCGTGACTGTTGACATTCCGCCAATTATGCGGTACCATTAATTTGGGATATACTGTTCAAATTTAAGAATGTACAGTAAAAAATAAAAAGCGCTAATCATAACGCCAGTCTTTCCGCATCCCTTGCCCGCGCGATCGCCTCCATAATATCGTCGCCGGTCCCGAACGTCTGCGCAATCCGTAGGCGCAGCTCCCTAGATACCGCACGATGACCGTTCTCAACGGCGGAAATCGTTGATGTCGATACTTTCAATAGCTCGGCCATCTCCGGCTGCGTCATGTCTTTATATACGCGGATGGCTCGGACCGTCTCTCCGTTCATCTCCATATCCCCCTTTATCTGATCGAATGTTTACATATACGTTAAAAATAATGGGCCGAGAACTTATGTTCCCTTCCTCACCTATTAGTATAAGTGTCCGAGGTATTAAGCCGACGACGCATCGTTCAAATTATAAGCGATAACTGGCCCCGCCAGCTCCGCCGCTTCCCTTTCCGATCTCCACCGTTTATGCTTATTGGGCGAATAATGCTTGTCCGAATCCATACTTTTATTCGTTGGAGTCCGGCGGCCACGCTCCTGCCGTATCCTCCTTTCGTCGATCGCTTTTTCCGGTTCAGCCTTGACTGATTCGCCGCGCGCCGATAGTTCAAACAGTTCGACCGGCGAATAAAACGGATACTCGTAGTCCTGCCGTTCCCTGTAACGCTTCAGCTCCGGGCTGTCGTGTCGTTCAAGCCGCTTGCGGACCTTATCCTTCCGCTTTCTGCACTGATGTCCGCAGACCTCCGCCATACCGTTACGTGACTCGTCCATGAACTCGCACCGACAGACCTCGCAAGTCTTCACTCGTTTAGCCTGGCGCCCCGGCATCGTCTCCATGAAACACCACCGTTGATATTCGTTCTCTAGGTAGCGCCGCGCCCCGTCTCCAACCGGCGGATTCTCTTCGTCTTCGTCCGCTTTGATGTGCGCTTTTGTTCGAAGCGTCAAGCCCTTCACATGATCCTCCGCCAGCACATAATCGGCCAGCCGTTCGATCCATTTACGCTGCCCTTCCGTCGGCAAGATTAGCGGGCCGGGCGATTCGTGGTATTGGAACACGCCGCCGTATGAACGATAATCACCGTAGGCTTTCGCCTGCCGTTCGATAAAGTACCCGTAGGCCTCTTCCGTATCGAGTGATGCGGCTGCGACGACGTTCCGGACTTGCAGGGAATGTTCAGCGTGACGGTGGTAATCGGATCGTTTCGTATTTTGGAATAAGTTGCGTGCGTGTTTCAACAGATCGCCCTCCTTAGTATGTTTCTTCCCCAACTGATTCGACTATGTACAAAATCTGATATAATGGGTTATTTATATGGTCTTAATGTAGTGGTCGAACTGTCTTCTAGGCAGTATGCGCCGCAACCTATCTTTACTGTCCCTATATACATCAGCTATGATGTCTTCAAGCGTACTATTCGGCTCTATCGCATACGCTTGACCTTCTGATTCCAGTTTAACTCTATAAACGTTTGGTAATTTCTTATAAGTTCCTCCCGCCGCCCTGTTACGTCCCACGATTTCCAACAACTCGGCCGCCTCTAGCTTCTCAATCACGCGCCATACTGTATCAGAACTCACCCCCGCCGATTCCGCCATTTGTTTATAAGTCATATAAAACGCCTGACCATCGCCTTCCGTCCACCGCTTACTGTGTACGAGGATCGCATACATAACCGCCTTCTCGCCCTTTGTTTTACAACGTCGCATAATGGCGTCAACCTCACCGAAGCTTACAGTTAAATCCTTTAGCTGCGTGGTCAGCGTCTTGTTATTCTCATAAACCCACGTCAGTACCTCCTGTAAGTCTTTTTCGACGGCGGCGCGTTCCGTCCGATAAAATGACTTGTCTTGCCGATCTAACCACGATAAAATAGCGGCCTCGGCGACAGCAATATCAGCCCCGTTATGGTTGAACAACCGAGCTAATATGATGAACGATTTATGGCGTTGGCCTGGACCGGTCATCCCCTCCGAAAAAAGTCGAGAAGCCCTCTCTAGCGTGTAGCTCTCGTCTTGCCGGTGCGACTCTAGTAGCTTGTGTCCGGCAATGACGTCCTCCATTTGAGCAGCATCTTTCATCGTGTATGGCGGGTCCGCTGTCATTTCTCGTAGCGCATCGTAAACAATCGCCGGGTCCGTCTTTTTTATCGACATTAAATATTCCTTAGATTCCGCCTCGTCCATCGGCTTCAGCCCGTCATCTATTTGACAGAACCCGGCATATTTACCCGTCACGCCATGATTGCACATCGGGAGCTTGACCGCCTGCTTCGCCGTGGGCCGGAACTCAACAACGCCCGCCTCCGATGGGATATCGTCAATATCCGCTTGCTTTAAGATATACTCATAAAATGCGCGGGCCTTGTCTGTGCTTATCGGCTTTTCAAAAAACACTTCAACGTGATAGCCTTTTTCACCGCTAAATGAAGTGACGTGATTATCGATTTTGCTATCCAATAATGCCGCATTAAGTTTGTACACGGCCCACTTCGCCATATCATGATCTCGGTAATCAACGTCAAAACAGATAAATTTCGTAAAAAACTGTCCGGAGAACGTGCCGACCGGCTTCCCTCCGTTAAGATGCTCTGACATGAGCGAACGGTGAAGTGGGAGGCCTCTACTAACTGTTCTGTACTTGCCCGCCGTCGTACCAACAATGTAATGCCGTGATTGGATAATATACAAATCGTACAATCGATCGATAGCAATCATTTAGCTTTAGGCCTCCCTTCTTGGCAGTTACGGAGAAGCACGATTAATACCGGGCCTCCCTTTATCTTCTGACCTCTTCCCACGCGCCCTGTACGACTTTGAATAGAAACTCGGAACCTCCTGCGTCCGGGTGTACCGCCTTCATAAGCGACCTATAGCGGGATTGAACAGATTTTAGGTGCTCTCCGTAGCTCACGCCGAGTACTTCATACGGATCGAGTCCTAACGATTGGATTGGCGTCTTCTCCGGTGCTTTCTTGAAGCGTCTTACGATCTCGTCTACAGGCTTTCCGCAATTCACTTCAATCTTAATGTCCACGTACGATTCAGCAATTAGATTCCCGGATAAATGCGCGGCCAACTCCGCAAAGCAAGCAATTTGCTCGCGGCTTAGTTTGAGAATCTTCTTAACTGTGCCGTATGGGATATCGTCAAATTGACTAAGAGCATCTTCCTTAGCTTCACTCGCGGTTGACTTCGAGAAGAGCCCGGCCGCCTGGCGTTCCTCCTTCACAACGCCCCGTAGCTCCTTAACCGTCATTCTGGCGATATCATTTTGCGCAAGGAAGGCGGCTCGGTCCACGGTTTCCGGAAGCTTGACCAGTTCGAAAAGCTTACTTGTCGGCAAATCGTGCGACGTCGCATGGTTCCCGAATTGGTCGTACACTTGTATGTACCGGGTTGCCGTGCTTGGGTCAATGCCGAATCCGCCGAGCCATGTTCCCCACTGGCCGTGCGTTAGGTCGTTGTCGCGGACATGCTTCAGCAGCATTCCCTTTTCAAACGCCGTCTGACGTTCGATCCCCTCCAACTCTCTCAGTCTTTTCTCCACTGTTGGTAAATCCGCTGAAAACATATGCCTCGGTTGTTTAGCTGCCATCCGAACCCCTCCTTAAATAAATATCGCATACACGATACAAACTCTATGTTGCAATAATATCGCCTATACGATACAATGTCAATACCGCATAAACGATATTTTTAGGAGATGGTTAATTAATGAGTACTGAGCGAAATATTAGTAGTATCTTCAAAAGAGTAAAGCAACCGCATGAGGTCAAAGAAGACGAAGATTATGGATCAACTTTCCGGATTGAATTTCGGCTACACCTTGTACTTAAGCAGCGGAACTTAAAACAACGGGATTTAGCAAGAATGACTGGCTTGCGGCCAAATGCAATCAGCAATATTTATAGAGGCTTCCCGGAACGCTTATCTATAGATCATATTGAACGCATCGCAAATGCTTTGGGAATTACTGATATTAGAGAATTGATAGTCCTCGTTCCCGAAGAAGATCACGATTTTTGGCAAGTCGGTAAAGAAGGTCACTCAGAAGATAGCGAATAATCTCGTTGCAACTTTTTGAAACCGAACGTTTGTTCCTATCGTACAATATAACAAGAACGAAAGAAAGCCCGACAATAGTTGCCGCTATCGCCGGGTAATCCTCACTAACCGAAAGTGTATGTGCCTAACCGGTAACTGCCGTTGAAACCGATAGCGGTCGAACCGCCATACACTTCCGCACATTTATGTGAACCGGTTGTCACGGCTGCCTAGTTACCGCTAGGCTTTCCGTGGTCCGGGAACACTCGATCAGCCGGAATAGTTGGCGCTATCCCGGCAAACTACTAGCCCGTATGGCGATCCAATCCGTTTGCAGCCGGATTGGTACAGGCACGGAAACACTCGACGATAATCGGGCCCTTGAGTATCGTAGCTATCCGCGACAAAGGACGTCAGTTCAAGTGACACCCTTTGTTTCGGCCGGTTGCAGTCCGGCTCTCGTCAGGCGGACCTATGGTCTGAAAGACCGGAACATTTATTCACGGACACGGCTACCGCTCCGTTATCGTCTTCATAAAGTCATACGCGGACTTCTGCCCGTTTTGGTATCCGTCATAGTAAGCGTTTTGTACCGCAAACCGGATGATCGGCAGCATGTCGGCCGGTATTTGGTACGTTTCGGACAGCCGGGCCATTTCCTGCTTGGCGTATTCAGTCGAGTTCTTGGGCTTCATACATACCGCCTCCCTTTCAGCGTGAATCCGATCGCGGCGAGCTTGTCCTGTTCGATGACTGCCGCCCCCGCGATGCCGGGCCGATTCCCCAGTATTTCCGCCAGCTTGTCCGCCGACACCTTAACGGACTCGCCGGGCTGCGTGTAGCTTGCATACGGCAGATTGACGTAGTACAGCCCATCCCTACGATTGCGGTAGTATCCGACGGACAAGGGGCCGACCGTAACCGTGCCGCCGAAGCCGCCGGTCGAGTTGTTGAAGATGCGGAGATTGAACGTTATCATCGGCCGAACGCCCCTTTCACGAACTCGGCGAACAATGCGCCAAGGATATAAGCGATAAAGCGGCTACGGCGGCCCAGGTTGCGGCTTTGCGGATTCAAACGGCTAGACGACGAGCAGGCAAGTACGAGCATCATCGGCGGTCACCTCCTTAATGGGAACCCCGGTTAATGCTGCGAGCTGGACGGCATCGACCGTTGTGGAGCCGAGTACGGTCCGCGGGTGCAGATCGAGCAGCTTCCGGAAGAAATCGGCTTGGACAACGAACCTAGTACGAGAAGGAAGCAGCGTGACGTGAGCGAGTGAATCCGGCGTAATGACGTAGCGGATGGCGGACGATGCGGACGGCTTGACGTGATTAACTTTTGACATTCGGATGAAACCTCCTAAATTTATTTTCGTACACTATAGTGTTAATAATAAACCTTGTAGTGTCGTTTTTGTTAACCATAGAATACACTCTCTAGTGTGCATTGTCAACACTGAAATTGAAGTTTTTCACATGCGGAAGTATAATCGCTGTATGGAGGCGAGTTTATAGCGATGATTAAAGTACACTTGTCTAGGCTTATGGGCGAGCGTCGCCTAAAGATAGCGGATTTAGAACGACTTACAAAAGAGGCCGGGAACGGTCTTCATCGGAATGGTATTACGAAGCTGTACAACGAGAGGACAGACGGAGTCAAGTTTGAAACGTTGAATGCTATTTGCAAAGCCTTGGACTGTCGTGTGGAAGACATAATCGAATATATCCCGGACGAGACGTAGCCAAGCCGCCTAACTAATGGTAAAATCGTCCTATAACGATATGGGAGATGATTACTGTATGACCGGAATTTTGAAGTTTCTTGGATGGGCCTCGATAATATGCGGACTTGCGGCCGGAATCTATTACGGAACACTAGACGATCCGCTTGCGGAGCTACTTCGCACCTATGACGATAGCTTCCGACTTGCGGCCGCGCTGACGTGGTGGATTAGCGGAGCGATATCGGGGATCGTATTCTTTGCACTGGCGTACATACTCGGGCATGTCGAGGCGATCCGGAATTATATCGAGCAGCAGCCAGTTTCGGAAACAAGAACGTCGTCGGGGACGTATCCCGAAACCGGGAAATCAAAGGTTACGTTAGGTAGCGTCAAGGATTATAAAATGAAGAATATCGATTAACGTATGAGGCCGCCAGTCCTACGGGATATGCGGTCTTTTGTTTGCGGGCTAACACCTTCAGTAATACTTAACGTGCAAGTCCGTAGAATTAAACCTATTAAGTAACAAAACGTACACAGCCGCTAAGGCGTTTTATCGCCGCCAAGGCCGTACAAGGCTCGGAAACCGATACTTCCCGACGTCGGGAACTTTCCGTCCGATCATACCTGTCAATTCGGCAGATATGACGAAAAAGCCCCGCACAAGGCCGGAGAAGGCTCGTACAGGGCTTCGTTTATCTATTCGCTATACAACGATTCGAGCGGCGAATGCTTGGCGTGTTTGGCCGCCACATCCTGCGAAAATAATTTAACGTAATTCCGGACCATTTCGAGCGACGTATGCCCGAGTATAATCTGCAATGACAGCGGGTCGCCCCCGTTCATGACGTACATCTTCGCCATCGTATGCCGGAACGTATGCGGGCTGACACGGACTCCCTTCAGACCAGCCGCGGCCCCGTACGCCTGGATATTCTCCTGCATCGTCCGGACCTTGGCGGGCGTGTTATCGATGTTGACGAATAAAAAGTCATGATC
The DNA here is from genome assembly GCF_025567625.1 of Paenibacillus sp. J5C2022. Taxonomy (GTDB): domain Bacteria; phylum Bacillota; class Bacilli; order Paenibacillales; family Paenibacillaceae; genus Pristimantibacillus. The sequence continues at coordinate 154,554 of NZ_JAOQJC010000014.1, forward strand.
GAGCAGGCCGCGGATTTCGAGATACTGGCGGAGATGCTTGTCCAGCGTCTGCTGAAACGGGACATACCGCTCCTTCCGACCTTTGCCGTATACCTTAATCCGCCGTTCCCGCCAGTTGATATTCGGGATGACGATGCCTTCCGCCTCGGATATCCGTATCCCCGTTTCGAGTAGTAGCAGCATAAGCACGTAGTCACGGTACCCAGTAAATTTTGTCTTGTCCGGGGCCGACAGTAACGTTTTAATCTGCGGCTTGCTGAACGTTTGGATAATCTTCGATTCCGACTTCATCTTCGCTACGTGGTCGTACGGATTTTCCTCGACGTACCCTTCCGCCGCCATAAAGTTGAAGAACGCCCGCCAGCCGCGATTGTACATATTCACCGTCGTATCCGGCGACCCCGATTCCCGCCGCTCGATACTAAATTCGTGGATATGCTCGGCAGTTACGTCGGACGGCCGGTCAATTCCGGATTTCGTTACATGTTCGCGCAGCACCTTCAGAATGACCCGGTAATAACTAATCGTGGATTCCGACAGGTTCCGGATTTTACAATTTCGGATGAACGTGTTAACCGCAATGTCGAAGTCCTCCGACTCGGGCGGCCGTTTACTCGCACCGTACCCGTGGCCTGCAATCGTATTCTTGCGTCGTTTTGCGCACATAAAAAAGACACCTCTTCCGCCAAATTTTACGCGGTTATAAGGTGCCTTCCGTACGGCTTATCGGGGGTCAGCCGCGTCTAGATTCGTCTTTTACGGTTCGTAATCTTCGAACTGTTTCGGACGGCTTAACGCTGGCTTAGCGCGATGTTACCGGCTTTTCGTATGCGCGTAGAGGGACTTGAACCCCCACGGTTTCCCGCTAGATCCTAAGTCTAGTGCGTCTGCCAATTCCGCCATACGCGCGCTTGGGTCTTGCAAAAAACTGGTGAGCCATGAAGGACTCGAACCTTCGACACCCTGATTAAAAGTCAGGTGCTCTACCAACTGAGCTAATGGCTCATGATTAAATGGCTGGGGATATAGGATTCGAACCTATGCATGACGGAGTCAAAGTCCGTTGCCTTACCGCTTGGCTAATCCCCAGCAAAATC